>JAFQTP010000001.1 GCA_017409005.1 Clostridia bacterium
ACAGGTATGATTGTTCTTACCTTGTTACTTTCTTTATGGTCTTTTTATCTGTATTCTATTTTCATTGTGCTTCGCATTCTTCCTTTCGGTTGAACGCATTGCTAGTTTACTATATACACGAACCCAAGTCAACACTTTTTTTTAAATATTTTTAAAATTTTTTTCTAAAATAACGAACACTGAGCCCGGAGTTCGCACTTTTTATGTTGTTTTTGGTTATTTTAACCATATATTTTAAGTAAAATTTTTATATTTTTATTGAAAATTTTTATTAAACACAAATTGTTTGTACTAGGCGTGTAAGCAAGTTAGACAGTATATTATTATATTAATTTATTATTAAGTATATAATCATAATTAAAATGGAACCAATATTACAATTATTTGTGTTTGTTAACAAGATTTGTTTTTACAAATAAAAAATCGCCTACATGCATGCAGACGAATTTTATTATTTAAACTTTTTGTTTTTGTTTAGGCAATAACAAGACCGCCAACAATAAGCGTTAATGCAAGTGCAAATGCCACGCAACAAACAACAAGTTGAAAAACTTTTTTACGTTTCATATTTTATCTCCTACGTTTATTCTTCTCCAAAGAAATCAAAGGCTTTCATAATTTCGTCTAGGTCTTCTTTAGGGTTTAAAGCATCTTTTAAATCAAAGCCACTTTCGTTTGGCTCAGGATATTCCATATAGTTAAATGGCGACTTCCCTTTTTCAAGTTTTTTCTTGGTAAAGTTTTTAGAATAAGCATTTTGCTCTAAGTCGTCGTCGGAATTTAAATATTTTTCAGCCAAACTTTGATGCTTAACAACATTTGGTGTTTTAGTTGGAACCTTTGAAATTAAATTTAAATGTTTTAACCTTTCGTTAATTGAACTAATTGTACTATAACTTTTTGCTTCTGGAGCTTTTTTAATTTCTGGTTGTTCAGCATTTAATGTTTCAGCTTTAGCAGGTTTTATTGGTAGTTTTACTGCAACTTTTTCAGCTTTTTTAACCTCTTTAGTGGGTTCTGGCTTAACTGAAGCAGGTTCAACCTTCTCTTTTTTTGCTTTTGGCTTAGTTTCGGCAATTGCAATTGGTTTAGAGTTAACCACATAATCCATTTTATTTAAAATGTTTCTAATAAAATCATCGGAATTACGTTTTAGTTCGTCTTTAATATTTTTAGTGTTTAAAGTAAGTCCAGTTTTACTAACCTCGGCAACACTTTCTCTAAAATCTTCCATAAGCGAATTTATGTAGCCATTTTTGTTAACTTGCGGACAATGTTTTTCAACTTCAAGTAAAAGTTCTTCCCACCTTGAATATAGTGCATTAATACGTTTAATTTCTAGGTTATAAACATTTTTTGCATTGGTTTCAATTTGTTCTGCTTTTTCAACAGCATAAATTAAAGCCTTGCTAATTTGCTCGTCTTTATTAACATATTTAGATAGTTTTTCGTTTAACGAATCAACCTCACCTTTCAGTGCAACAACCCTATCCTTTTGTTCGGATAGTTTATCTTCATACTTTAGGTACATTTTATTGATATATTCGTCAACCTCTTCGGTGTTATACCCCTTTTTATCGATGTTAAACTTAGCCATTATTTCTCCTTTTTGTTCAAGTAAAAACGTTCTGGAATTAAACTGCCAACAAACACAGCAAACACAACTGTTCCAAAAAATGTTAGCAAAAACCAACCAAGTGCCAAAACTTTGAACGCATATAAGTAAAACGAAACACAAATAATTGCTAAAAATGCAGCAATTTTATAGTGTAACCAATCTCTAAAGAAAACTCCCACAATTAACGAACTTAGTGCAGCCGAACTAACCAAAGTTGGCCACAATGTTGTGTAGTTTAAAGGCATATAAAACGAAGCAAATAATGTTGCACCATTTAAAATTAAATAGGTGCCAAACCACGTTGCACTATCGCTTTTAAAAATTATTGCCTTACAAACCAAAGATAATCCAAGTGCCATGCACAAAGTTGGAAACCAATAATCTGCAAGTGGCATGCCTGCAAATGGCTTATAACGTTGAACAATTAACAGTGTTATGTAAGCCACTGCAAGTATTGAATTAATTATGTTAAAAAGTGTAAGTTTTTTCAAGTAAACCTCGGCAAAAACTATTTTTTAGTGATTTTAGATTTTGATTCAACATTTTGTTTTGTTGATTTTTTGTTTTTTGTTTCAACTTTATTTTCAACTTCAGTTAAATCATTTTCTTTAACCTCGGTTTCAGGTTTTGATTGTTCAGTTTTTTCTGCGGCATAAGACACAGAAGTTTCTAAACTTAAACCTTTCTTTTTATCAATAATGCTTTTAACCAAAATTGCAATTAATCCAATTGCACCAATAGAAAACATAATTATGCTGGTAATTGTACTCCATTGTAGGTTTGTTCCAGGAATATACATAATGTATTTTTCTTCACGAAGTTGTTCCAAAAAGAACCTTATAAAGCCATAGTATGCAAACCATGTTAGGGTTACAACGCCTTTTTTATTGGTTTTACGAAGTAAAAATAATAGTAAGAAAAATCCAGCAAAATCAAGCACGCTTTCATAAAAGAAAGTTGCTAGGTGCCATGTGCCATTAACTTTTACGCCAAACGGAAACCATTGAAGTGCTTTATTGGTAATTTCCCAACCATAAACTTCCATATTAATAAAGTTTCCCCAACGGCCAATTGCCTGCCCTAAAATTAAAACTGGAGCAACGCAATCCATTGCGCAAATTGGGTTTTGTTTTTTTATTAAACAACAAATAACCAAACCAACAATTCCGCCAATAACACCACCATAAATTGACTGACCGCCATTCCAAATGGCACACATTTCCCAAAATGAATCGAATAAGTGAATGTTGTTAACAACAAATGCAACTCTGGCACCAATAATAGAAAGTGGAAAAATCCACCAAATAAGATCGTAAGAAAAATCTTTTTTTAGGCCACGTTCTGGCATTAGTTCGCTAGATATTACAACTGCAAGCAAAAATGCTAAACCAGTTAAGAAGCCATACCAACTAACCTCTAAAAAAAGCATATCAACAATTAAAAGCACTAGCACAACAAAAGCAAAAACGCCTAGGCTTATCATAAATTTTTTAGTATTAATTTTAAACCCTAAAAAGTTAAAATATTCTTTCACTTTTACCCCTTACAAACAAAATTGGGCATAGCCCACATTTTTATATGATAATTATATAATTAAAGTAACCATAAGTCAAACCCAAAACCTTAAAATTTAGGCTTAAAATAACTGGTAATTTTAGTAATTAAAATTAATTTACAAATTAAAACAAATTTTTTAAAACAAAAAAACCACAAAAGTGGTTTTTAGTTAACATTTGGACCAGTTGCCCTTATTTCGCCGTTTTGTTCAAACACGGTTATGTCGCCAGCATTAATTTCTGGGTGCGAATTATGATAATACTCATACACACTAAGTGCTTTTAACATTTTTTGCGATGTGTTTTCGGTTGCATTAATAAGTTTTAAATTTAGCCCATAGGTGGTTTGAATGTTAATGGTTGTGCTAACATCAAAGTTAACATCAACAGTTTTAAGAAGTGCTTTTGTTAAAGTGTTTGTATAACCAGTGCTTGAAAGCATTGAACCAATTGACGTAAGCATTTCGGCAACTGGCATATTAGTAAACTCACCTGCCGAAAAATCGTTTACAGAATAGTTTAAATTTTGAATTGTTAAAATTGCTGGATTTTGTTGATTTGGCAAAACTTGACTATCGGTTATTTTTAAAACTTTTAGGTCGTAATCTAAATAAACATAGCTATATCCGCTAGAACTTTTGGTGTTAACAACTTTTAAAGCATAAAGTTCTTCACGTTCTACAACAGTAACTTTTAATTTATTTGGAAATTTAATTTCAAGATTAATAACTTTTAGGTAAGGATTGTTTTTTTCAAGGTTTTGTTTGTAATGTTGTTTATCAAGTAAAAAAATGCTTTCGCCTTTTTTTAACTCGGCGCTTTCAATTAATTTGCTGTTGGTTGTGCCACTTAACACTTTTGTTGTTGATAGCCAACCAATTTCAACCGTGTTAAGTGTGAACACAGTTGAACACAGCACTATTATTGCCGTTAAGAAAACGAACACTCCTAAAATAATAAATAACCTTGCGTTCTTCATTTTAACCCTTACTTAATTCTTTTAATTTCGGCACCCAAATTATTTAAATCGGTTTCAATGTTTAAATAACCTCGGTCTATGTGGTAAACATCGTTAATGGTGGTGTACCCCTCAGCACAAACACCGGCAATAACAAGCCCTGCACCACTTCGTAAATCTGGTGCGGTAACCGCTGCACCATAAAGAGTTTTAACCCCTTTAACAAAAGCCATTCTATCCTTAACAATAATGTCGGCACCCATTTTGGTTAGTTCGGTGTAAATTTTAAAACGTGTTTCAAACAAGTTTTCAACAATTACACTTGTGCCCCTACACAACGTTTGAAGTGTTAACATTTGGCTTTGTAAGTCGGTTGGAAAACCCGGATAAGGCATGGTTTCAATTTTTGAAATGCTTTTTGGGCGACGTCCTACCTCAATAATTATATTATCATTTTTTGTTTTAATATTGCAACCGCTTTGTTTAAGTTTAGCAATTAAAGCGGTGTTAAATGTCGAATTTACATTGGTTAAAGCAACTTTTCCACCTGCACAAGCACACGCAATTAAATAGGTTCCAGCAATAATCCGGTCGGAAATTGGAGTATAGCAAACGCTATGCAATTTTTTTACGCCAACAATTTCTATTGTGCTAGTTCCTGCACCCCTAACGCAACCGCCCATTGCATTAATAAAATTTTGCAAATCTTCAATTTCAGGTTCTTTTGCAGCATTATAAATTTTTGTTGTGCCATTTAACAAAACACTTGCCATAATTATGTTTTCGGTTGCGCCCACCGACGGAAAATCGAGGTGCACCTCGCCTGGCGAAATGTTTTTAGCATCACAATAAATGTAGCCATGGCGTTCTTCTATTTTAACATTTAACGCCTCTAACCCTTTAATATGTAAATCAATAGGACGTGTGCCAATGTTGCACCCACCCGGATATGCAACTTTTGCTTGTTTAAATCTTGCCACTAACGGACCCAGCATAAAAATTGAAGACCTAACTTTTTTGGTGTATTCGTCGGAAATAAAAAACTTGTCGGCAGTGCCAGAATCAATAATTAATGTGTCATCTTCAAACTTGGTTTTTGCGCCTAACGAAGCCAAAATATTAGCCATATATTTAACATCAGAAAATTTTGTGCACTCCGGAATAGTTACAACCCCGCTGCACATAATTGAACATGCCAAAATTGGCAACAACGCATTTTTTGCCGTTGGCACTTTTAACTTTCCATTTAACGGTGTGCCACCCTTAATATAAAATGAATCCATAAACTCTCCAAATTAATAGATATTACATTTTATGGAAAAACCTATGTTATATGTTACTTATATAAATAGTTTTTCCAAACAAAAAAAGAACAGGTTTTTCTGTTCTTTTTTATTGTTTAAACTTACATTAAATTATTCATTTACAATCAGAATATAGGTTGCTGCACTATCACTTTCAGATGTAAAATCGAATTCAGCATCGTCAACTTTAGCAAGCACTATTCCATAATATCCATTGCTTTCCACAGTGAATGTTGTAGTTATAAAACCACCTGATAAAAGCCCTGAGCCTTGAGGTGTTGACACTAAAGTTTCGTCACTTTGAGTATAGATTGCAAATTTATAATTTGCAGGTGTTACTAACGAAATTGTTGTGCCTGCCACAAGGAAAATGTTTTTATTTATAGTAACCCTATGCTTAAGATTTACACCTTCATTAACATATTTGTTTCCCAAAACAAAATTAAATGTCGAAATATCACCATTCACAACATTTTCTGTTTCTATTGTTATATAATCTTCCAATGTTTGAGTAGAAATAGTACTGCTATCAAAATTAGAGTTATCATTTGTAGCAACAACAACACCATACCAACCATCGGTAGTAACATAATAAGGAGTGGTTCGCCATTCTGTCATAATTGCAGTTGCCTCACCAGCACTTACAACCGTTCTGGTTTCACTTGTTTGTTTATATAAGAAATATTTGTGGTTTGTGCTATTTAAAAGTGCAAGTTGTTGTCCTTTTGTTAAATAAACATTTTGTTTAATGGATATTCTGCTTTGTTGTGTGTCAGAAGCGTTGCTAAACAAATTACCCATATCAAAGCCAATTTCTTTCCAAATGCTCTCACTAGGATTTTCATTTTCTTCTCCACCACTTTCACTACCGGAACCACCTTCACTGCCCTCGTTATTGTTTTCCTCATCACCAGAAGTATCTCCGCCTTGCTCTGGTGCAGTTTCCACATTTTCCCTATCAGTTGCAAACAACTCTAAATGGTTTGCCATTAAGTTTGCAATTAGTTCATGACCTGCATCGTTTGGGTGAATTCCATCTGGCATATATGCGGTTTTAACATCTGCAATTGCAGGATTTATTCCGCTAATTGTAAACAAATCAATTACAGGCACCGAATACCTCTCACACACTTCTTTAATTGCATCTACATAATCTTTTAATGTATTTCCTGCTCCATTTTCTGTGTAATCATAAGTTAAACCATTAGCACCATATCTGTGAAGAGGTGTTACAAACACAATTCTGCTTTCAGGATATTTTGTTTGAAGCGCAGGAATAATTACATTTAATGCACCATAAAAAGAAATATCAGTAGTATCAGCAATTGTTCCTAGTGGCGTATCGTGGCCATAGTCGTTTGTTCCCATAAAAATTTGTATTAAATCGGCTTCAGGAATACTATTATATCTTGTAGACAAAGGATTATATTGTGTTCCGTAATCACTAGTAACACTAATGCAAGAACCACCTATTCCCATGTCGGTAACATTGCCTAATTGCAAATAATCTTCAAGTAATTCCCAATATCTGTTGCCTGCAGTTGTCCCAGAACCTGCTGTTATGCTATCACCAACAAACACTGCACTTTTATTTGCCCATGCACTTTGTGTTGTTGCTGTAGAGCCACCATCTCTTCCTTTTATTTTACTCCAAGTATATGCCGCATAATCAGTTGGCGCAGTTGCACTATCGCCCGAATAAACACCAATATAATCACCAACCGAATCTTTTATATCTTCGTTAGAGTCAGGCATTGTATCGGAATACTTAATCCATACATATTTAGATGTTCCAGGAGCACCATCTTCACCCTTAATTTTATGCCAAGTATAATCATTAAAATTTGTAGGAGCTTGTTCCGATGTTCCAGTATAAATACCAATATAATCGCCCGTGCCACTTGTCAAAATATCACTATTTTCATCTGGTAAAACATTAGCATATTTAATGTGTGTATAACTAGATACACCTGACACTCCTTGTGTACCTTCTGGGCCTTGTGGACCAATTCCACCATCAGCACCATTTGTTACATCAAATGTTGTTGTAGTTCCATCGCTAAAAGTAATTGTGTAAGTATCAACTAAACCATTTGTAGCAGTTTTTATAACAGATACTACACTATTACCCGCACTTCCTTTTAAACTATCTAGCCACTCTTGAAGTGTTCCCTCAAAACCAGCATCAACTGCAAGTTCGTAAGCACTTTTACCTGCCGCACCGGTTGCTCCAGTAGCACCAGTTGCACCATCTTTACCTGCCGGACCAGCTTCGCCGCAACCAACAAGCATAAATGGACTAGCAACCATAACACCAGCAAGTGCAAGTGTTGCAAAACCTTTTTTGCTTAAAACATTAAAAGGTTTTTTGTTTTTATCTTTTGCCATTTTTATTCTCCCTTATTTTTTGATTAAAACTAAAGTTTTAACACCTTAATCTAATACTACCCCCCCCCGGCAACTTTTGTCAAACTTATTTATATGTATAAATAAAAAAGAGGCAATTTTAGTTTGCCCCTTTTAAAACTTTTTTATTTTGTTTTACTTTTAACTTTTTAAAAACATTAACTCTATTTAAGTTTTGTTCTTCCCCTTTTGAAATGTTAAGTAAAATGCCAACAGCGCCCATAAACACCATTAAACTCGTGCCGCCAGCACTCATAAACGGCAGTGGTATTCCTGTGGGCGGAATGCTACCGGTTACAACCGCAATGTTAATAAGTAGTTGCACAGCAATTATGCTAGTTATTCCGCTTGCCAAATAACAGCCCAATCTATCGGAAGCATTAATTGCAATTTTAACACCTTTCCAAATAACAACAGCATAAATTGTAATTACCAACACACAACCCACAAAGCCAAGTTCTTCACCAATTATGCTAAAAATGAAATCGGATTCAGAAAATGGCAAGAACAAATATTTTTGCCTAGAGTTAAAAAGACCAACACCAAACAAACCACCACTGCCAAGTGCATATAAACTTTGAATTAATTGAAACCCCTCTTCCTTAGGGCTTGCCCAAGGGTCGATAAATGCAACCAAACGTTGAAGCCTATATGGTTCCATAATAATTAAAATTGGAACCAAACACGCAATAGGAATTAAAATTATTAAAAAGTGTTTTGCCCTCATGCCACCAACCACAAGCATAATAAGCATAACCATGCCAACACACAATGTTACACTTAAGTTTGGCTCAAGTAAAATTAACAAACAAATAACACCGCCAACTGCCATAATGGGAACCACGCCCCAAAAAGTTTTTGTTTTTTGATAGTTTTTTGACAAATAACATGCACTAAAAATCACAAACCCAAACTTTGCAACCTCGCTGCTTTGCAAACTAAACCCACCAATGGTAATCCAGCGGTTTGCGCCATAGTTGCTTTTACCAAGTCCTGGTATAAAAACCAACACAAGCAAAATTAACGACACAGCCACAACAGCCCATTTAAGTTTTAAAAATTTGTGATAGTTGAAGTTAATAAAAAACAACATTACCACAAGCCCCATTAAAAAACCAACTAATTGTTTTTTAACAAAATAAAAACTATCGTTGTACCTAACCGCCGCACTATAGCTAGAAGCACTATAAATAAAAACCATGCCAAGTGTAATTAGCAAAAAAACCAAACTTACTAGCAACCAATTTTTTTTAAAAACTTTTAGCATACTTCACCATTTGCACTTGTTGAATAGTTTAAAACTTTTAATTCTCCCACAACATTTTTAAAAAATGTTCCACGTTCGGCATAGCTAGAAAACTCGTCGAAACTAGCACACGCAGGCGACAACAACACCACTCCTCCACTTTTGGTTTGTTTAAATGCTGTTAGCACTGCAGTTTTTAAATTTGAACACATTATGGTTTCAATTTTAAGTTTGCTAAACTTATTAATTTTTTTGCGCGACTCACCAAAAGCAACAATTTTTGTTATGTTGTTAGGAAGTTTGTTAATTAAACTTTCAAAATCTAAATTTTTATCTTTACCGCCAAGCAAAAGAGTTATGTTGTTTTCGTTTTTAAGTTGTTTTACTGCACCTAATGTTGCATGTGGATTTGTTGCTTTACTATCGTTATAAAAACTAATTCCGTTAATTTTATCAACAAACTCAAGCCTATGATTTAGGTTTTTAAAAGTGTTAATACCCATAACAATTTTTTCGTTTTCAACACCCACAATTTTTAAAACAGCAACAACACTTAAAATGTTATCTAAATATGTATTAAAACTAAGGTCTGTTAACTTGCAAACTTTTTCTTTGCCAAACATAATGTTATCCTTTTCAAGTTTGCAATTTTGATTTAAAACAACTTTATTTACAAGACTATTTTTAAAATTGTTTAAAATTGTGGAATCAGCATTTATTATGGCATGATTTTCAGCATTACAATTTTTAAACATATCTATTTTCAAGTTAACATAGTTTTCAAAAGTTTTGTGCCTATCTAAGTGGTCGGAATCTATGTTAAGTAGCACGCCAATATATGGCTTAAATTTATACGTTGCCTCCAACTGAAACGAACTAACTTCACACACAACAAAATCAAGTTTTTTATAGTTTACAACCTGTGTTAGTGGCTCGCCAACATTTCCTAGGGCTTTAACATTTAATCCGCTTAAGTTTAAAACATGTTCAAGCATTTTTGTTACTGTGGTTTTACCATTAGTTCCAGTTATTGCAATTATTGGATATGGGCACATTAAATAGCCAAACTCAAGTTCCGAAATCACTCTAATTCCGGCACTTTCGGCAAACTTAACATGCTTATTAAAAATTGAAACCCCTGGCGATAAAACAATTAAATCGAAATTAAGTAGTTCCGACTTTTTCAAATTAAACAAATATTTTCCGCCGCCTAAACGCATGTTGTCGTCGTAGATTTTATAATTAACATCTAAATCAATTAAAACACGTTCAACAGCCTTTCCAGAAATAGAATATCCGTAAATTAAAACATTTTTATATTTAAACATGTTGTTCTCCTTAATTCCACAATGCAATTACAGTGGCACAAAGCACTAAGGTTATAATTATATATATGGCAACAATTTTTGTTTCATAACAACCTTTTTTTTCGAAGTGATGATGAAGCGGCGCCATTAAAAAAATTCGTTTTTTAGTTGCTTTAAAATATAACACTTGCACAATTACACTTACTGCCGAAAGTACAAACATTAATCCCATTATTGGAACTAGCAAATACATTTTTGTAACCGAGCAAATTGCAGCAACAAAACCACCAAGAGCAAGCGAGCCGGTGTCGCCCATAAACACCTTTGCTGGGTGGCAGTTAAAACATAAAAATGCAAGCAAACTTCCCGCCACACCACCAACTAAACTAAGCACACTTTTAAGCTCGGCAATTAGTGCTGGATTTTCACCTGCATACTCCAACCCTAAAATGTGGTTATTTAAAATAATTAAAAATCCTACAAAAAACACAAAACTAACACCACCGGCAAGCCCATCAAGCCCATCGGTTAAATTAACAGCATTTGTTGTTGCCAAAAACACAAACACAACAAACGGAATTATTCCCCAACCAAAATTAACTTCTAAATTTGTAAACGGAATTAAAACACCACTGCCAACAAACGTGTTCAAATAAATAAACACACCCATAAGCACTGCTAAACCAACTTGTCCAATAACTTTTTGATATGCTTTTAAACCCAAATTATGTTTAAACTTAACCTTAATAAAATCATCTAAAAAACCAAGCAACCCATAACTTAGCATGCAAGCCAAGCTAACAAGTGCAAGTTGGTTGTTGGCATTTACAAAACATAAAAAGCAAACAACTGCCCCAACTAAAAAAATTATGCCTCCCATGGTGGGTGTGCCAGATTTGTTTACGTGAGCCTCAACATAATTTAAAATGGGTTGTCCACCTTTTAATTTGTTTATAAGTTTAATAATTAAAGGTGCCAAAAGCACGCACAAAAAAAATCCGATTAAAAAACTATATAATGCTTGTGTCAATGCAATCTCCTTTTTTTACGTTATAAAAATTTTGAATGTTATATTCAACCTCTGCCAAATCGGAATGCGGAACTTTTATTCCATTTATTAAATTACTGGTTTCGGCACCTTTACCCAAAATTAATAAAGTATCGTTTTCCTTTAAATTAAACATTGCATGTTTTATTGCCTCGGCTCTGTTTTCAATTTGTGTGCACGGCACACTAACCCCCTTTAAAACATCTTGGCAAATATCTGCAAACTTTACAAAATTTGGGTTGTCGGTTGTTAAAATAATTTCGTCTGAGAATTTGCTTGCAACTTCTGCCATGTGCTTTCGCTTTAAACTATCACTATAACCAACACAACCAAACATGGTAATAATTTTGCCACGCCTAAAAGTTTTAACCTCGCTTAAAAGTTTTAAAAAACCATCTGGTGTGTGAGCAAAATCAACAACAACCAATTTGTTTAAATCTAAAAAATATTTATTAAACCTACCTGGTATGCAAGATAAATTTTCAATACCCTTTTTAATAACATTTGGTTTAACACCCAAACAATGCGCACTTGTTATTGCAGCCATTAAATTGTATACATTATATAGCCCACACAAACTGCTTTTGATGTTTATAATTTCGTCCATAACATTAACACAAAACTCTAATCCGGAAATTTTGTTTGTTATGTTTAAAGCAAACGTATCGGCAGGATTTACTAAACCATACGACAAAGTTTGAACACCACTTTTTAAAACTTTAACACCATAACCATCGTCAACATTTGTAATTGCCAAATTACAATTTGAGGCATTTATAAAATTAAGTTTTGTGTTAGAATATTCTTCCATGCTATAAAAGTAATCTAAATGTTCTTCAGTTAAATTAGTAAAAATTATTTGCTCGGCTTTAATGCCCACAAGTTTATTTAATTTAATTGCATGTGCACTTGCCTCCATAACAACATGGGTAACACCCATGTTTTTTAATTCGTTAAAGTAGTAATGCAGTTCAGTTGGATCTGGCGTGGTTAATCCGTAATATAATTGCTTGTTGTCATAAAATATACCATTTGTGCCAATTAATGCACATTTGAAGTTATTATACTTAAGTATTGAATTTATTAAATAACAAACACTAGTTTTGCCGTTTGTGCCTGTTACCATAATAATTTTTAAATTATCACATGCATTACCATAAAATTGCTTACACATTAGGCTAAGTGAAACCCTGGCATTTTTAACCACAACCAACGGAACCTTTAAACTCAGTTCTTGCTCCGCAACACAAGCAACAGCACCATTATTAATTGCTTCTAACACATAGTTAACACCATCTGTTTTACTTCCAGTTAAACAAACAAAAACATAACCCTTTTTAACTTGTTTCGAGTTAAATGCAACTCCCAAAATGTTTGGATTATTATTCCCAACAAACTTAACCACATTTAAGTTTTTAATTAAATTGCTAAGTTCCATAAACTACCTCGGCACTACTTTTTATATATAATAATACACTTAAACCAACATGGTTATTAGTGTTACAAATTACGACAAAAAATAAAATGCAGAACCATCAACATTCTACATTTTATTTTAAATTACACTAAGTTATGTTGTTAAAATTACAATTGAATTTTTAAACACATGGGTTTGTGGCGGTGGTGTTTGTTCTAACACAATTTCGCCCTCGCCAGCCACTTCATATTGCAAACCTAACGCACTAAGTTTACTAACAGCTTCAGTTAAACTAAGCCCCACTAAATTTGGAACTTGAATGTTTTTTTCTAACTTTAACTTATCGGCTTCAACATCTTCGGTTGGAGCATCTTGCTTGTAATTTATAATCCCCTCAAAAATTAGTTTTGCATATGGAGTTGCAACAACCGAACCAAAATAATTTCCTGAACTTGGTTCGTCGGCAATAACTAAAACAACATACTCGGGGTTATTTGCCGGATACGCCCCAACAAAACTTGAAACATATTTAGGAACAATTTTTCCGTTTTCATATTTTTGACTTGTTCCAGTTTTTCCGCTTACACGGTAACCTGGAATAAATGCATTAATTGCATTACTTTTTGTTACAACCGCTTCAAGCATTTCCCTTATGGTTGCACTTGTTTGTTCGCTTATTGTTTTGTTTAAAACGGTTGGAGTTGTTCTAGCAACTAAATTATTATTAACATCGGTTATTTCACTTATAAAAAATGGTTTATAAAGTTTGCCACCATTTAAAACACTGCAAATTGCACTAATTAACTGAAGCGGACTAACAGCCACTGCCTGCCCAAACCCCATGCGAGCAAGGTCAACTTTTTTAGCACTTTGCTTGTTCATTAAAATTCCACTTGCTTCACCTAAAAAGTCAACACCCAAAGTGTTTCCAAAACCATACTTTTCAAAATATTCATACATGGTGTTTGTGCCAAGCCTTAATGCCAAATCAACAAACACACTATTACAGCTGTTGCAAAGCCCATCGGTCATGGTTTGTTGTCCATGCCCAATTAACTTCCAACACTTAATTTTTTCACCATCAACAATTCGGTAACCTGGGTCGTAAAAACCTTCGGTTGGCGTTGTTACACCTTCCTCAATAGCAGTTGCAGTTGTTAACACTTTAAATGTTGAACCTGGTTCGTAAACATCTACAACACTAAGATTTTTTACACTACTTAATAGTTCTGAAACATTATTGCGCGGTGGATTGTTTAAATCAAAACTAGGTTTGCTACTCATGGCAACAATTTCGCCAGTGTTGGGGTTCATTACAATTGCTGTTGCAGTTTTTGGTTTTTGCTCTTCACACAAAACTTGAAGCGCATTTTCAACAATTTGCTGAATGTTTACATCAATTGTAAGTTTAACGTTGCAACCATCAACCGCTGGAATATATGTACTAAGCGAATTATCAATTTTAACACCATTTACATCGCTTTCTTCTAAAGCATAACCTTTAACACCTTGCAAATATTTTTCGGCATAAAGTTCTATGCCAGCTTGCCCAACATTGTCTATTGTGGTAAACCCTAAAACTTGTGTAAGTAAATCGCCATACGGATAATATCGTTTATTATTTTCAGAAAGCATTATGCCTTTTAAGTTTGCACTAATTAGTTTTTGTGCAAGAGTATTATCTAACTGTAGTTTAATTAAACTTTCGCTAACAGTGGTGTTTGTAACTTTTTTAAAAGTATCTTCATAATTTAGCCCAATAACTTGGCTAAGTAACTTAGCCACTTTAACAGGCTCGGTAACCATGCTAGCCCTAACATAAACATCATAGCTAGAATAACTTTCGGCTAAGGTTGCACCATTTGTGTCGGTAATTGTTCCACGTTTTGCATTAATAGGCAAATCACGCGTCCACTGGCTGGCAGCTTTTGCAGTTAACCAATTACTTTTAACAATTTGCAAAACAAACAACCTTATAATTAAAGCAAAAAAAATAGAGATTATAAGCAAAAACACTGCTAATAATCTCTTTTGTAAACTATATATTGAGTTGTTATACACAACTTTTAGCCCCCAAACAAATTACTTAAGAAGGTGCAGAATTGGTCAAACCAATTTGTGTCTATGTCATAATTTCCGGTTGGGTTGGTTTCAAGCAAAGCAACACTTGCAAATCCGTTATCGGTAATGTCGTCGTAATTACCTTTTAACGAATTTTTAATTAGTTGTTTTAGCTCTTCCTCAGTTAAATTGTTTTGATTATTTAAATTATTAAACTGAGCCTCGGCAACTGCAACATCTTCTTGCAATAATTGTATGTTTGAATTTAATCCGTTTATTACAAAAATGTTGTAAATTGCTAAAAATGCAAGTAGCAAAGTAACAATTACAGCAGTTGTTAAATAAACTGCAGTTTTAAAGCTTACTTGTGCCCCAGTTTGAACCATAACATTTTCTTTAACAATTGTTGCATTATTAACATCGTTAAAAGTTATTGAATCAAACTGATTATATAAATCATTTAATTTTTTAGAGGTGTAAGTTGTATCAAATTTGTTTAATTGCGCGTTAACATCGTTTTGCACAGCTTGTGGATTTTGCGCCACAGGTGTTTCACGTTCGGTTAACATAACACGTTTATAACTTGCCATAACTTTTACCTCCTAAAAAATTTAAAGTTTTTCCACTATTCTTAATTTTGCACTTGAACTGCGTTTGTTTTCTTTAAGTTCGGTGTTTGTTGCAATAATTGGCTTACGATTAACTAAACTAACGCTTGCCTTATGATTACAAACACAAACCGGAATTGATTTATCGCAAATGCAATTTGTGCTAAGTTCTTTAAAAACATTTTTAACAATTCTATCTTCCAAACTATGGAATGTTATAATTGCCAACCTTCCGCCCTTGTTTAGTTTTTCAACCATATCGTAAATAACAGTATCTAAACCATCAAGTTCAGAATTAACCTCAATTCTAATTGCCTGAAAAGTTTTTTTACAAGGGCTTCCTGCGCCATGAAACTTTTTAGGAATTGCGCTTTCAACAACTTCTTTTAATTGCATGGTTGTTTTAATTGGCTCCGCTCTACGAACCTCCACAATTTTTCGAGCAATGCTTCTTGAAAAGTTTTCCTCGCCATATAAATAAATTATTTTAGCAAGGTCAGCCTCTGAATAAGTGTTAACCACATCGAAAGCTGTTAAACTTTGCGTTTTATCCATGCGCATATCAAGTTCGCCATCAAACCTATATGAAAACCCACGTTCTGGGGTGTCTATTTGGTGGCTTGAAACGCCAAGGTCTAGTAAAATTCCGTCAACACCATTAATGTTTAGGTTTTCTACCACATTTTTAAAGTTTTTAAAGTCCGATTTAACAAAAACAACATTTTTAAAATCTTTAAGCCTTTCTTTACAAACCGACAAGGCGGTGTCGTCTTTGTCTATTCCAATTAGTTTACCGCTTTTTAATTTCTCCACAATGCGTAAACTATGGCCTGCTCCACCCATTGTGCCATCAACATAAATTCCGTTAGGTTTAATGTTTAAGCCATCTATACATTCGTTAAGCAGAACCGGTGTGTGATTAAAACAATGTTTTTCCATTTTAATTTGCACTGCCATTTAATTCTTTAATGGCATCGGCGAAACTTGTTTTGCTATTATATTCTTTCCAAGTTTCTTCATTCCAAACTTCAATACGTTTCCCCACACCAACGGAAACAACGTTTTTGGTAATTCCTGCAAACTCTTTTAAACTTGCTGGTAAAACAAAACGTCCTTGATTATCTTCTTCAATTTCGAATGTTGAACTCAAAATTGCTCTAACTGCGTTTTGACCAGTTAAAGAATATGCCGAAATTCTATTAATGCTTTCTAAGAACTCGGTTTCAAAGTAAGACTTATTAAAAATATAGATGCAATTGTTAACTCCCTTAGTTGCAACATATTCGGTTAAGCCTGCTTTTAACTTTGAAGGAATTCTTATTCTGCCCTTTTCATCTAGAGCATGAGAATACTCGCCAAAGAACATCTTATTTCTCCTTATTCAAGTTTACAACATAATTATACACAAATTTTTAACCACTTACAACCACTTTTAACCACCTAAACACACTTTTATTAAATTTTTATACATTTTTTAATGTATATTGACCCCATTTTATGGTTAATTTGACCAAATAAAAGTATATTTATGCAAAAACGCATAAATTTTAGTGATTAAAAATTTAAAACATTGGTGGTTAAAAGTGGTAACCTAATAGCGTTAAAACATTGAATATTATTTATGCACAAAAAAAGAGTGCCAATTAGCACCCTTTAAATTAATTTTTAATTTAACTATTTTATTTTTTGTTACCGTACCACTCAAAAAACAAAGTTTGTCGAGTTATATTTTTTTGGGTTTTTAAATAATTTAAAATATCTTTTTTAATTCCATTAGGAATTATAAATTTAGTTGTGTATTTTGGATTTGTTAAAATATAACTTGTAAGTTCAATTTTAGGCAATATTTTAACATTATCAAAATTTTTAATTGATGTTATTTCGCTATCTAACCTGTTTCCAGGAATATAAAAACAGCCACGTTGTGCAAAAATGTTTGGGTTGTGGCTTAAAGCCTCGTTATAAAACTCATCGCTAGGTTTAACAATAAAACCATTGTTAATAAACGAAATTAAACACGAAATGTAATCTTGAACATCATCGTATTCATTAGTTAAATGTTTTTTGCAAAAGTCTTTAATTTTAACAGGCTTTTTAAGTTGTGTTAACCAACACACACTTGAAACATCTAAATTGTTTTCAGGCCTATAATCATACCAAGTTGCATATAAACTGCCATTGGTTTCAACCTCGCAAGTTTCGGCATCTTCGCAAGCAAAAAATAACGCAACAAATAAATCGGACGTATAATCTAAAAACCTAGTTGGCCTTCCTGTGTGCTGAAGTTTTGCAATTCCCCTAAAAAGTTCGTCGGCGTTGTTTGCCCTAATTTTAGGTTCCTTGGTTTTATGACTACGCTCAACCGATGGAATTAATGGCCACGATTCGTCCTTTTGCCCACGGAAAAACATTTTATCAAATTCGTTATTATGTTTTTCTCCCAAGTATTTTAAAATGTTTTCAATATCGTTAACACTTTCAAGTTCAATAACATAATCAATTTTTTTCATAGCGTATCCTATAATGTTGTTTTTAAGATATTAATCAACATAACATTCTATTGCTTGTTCAATGTAAGTAACTGCTTGTTTATATTTGCTTTCAGCAAACTTTTTACCCCAATCGCTAAGTTTATTGTAAGAAACTCTTACTTTTTCAAGTAATATTTCAAGCGATTGTTTTGTTGTTGCTGGTTTTTTTACAAGTCTAAAAGTATTATATATTTCAAAAAAGTTAATAATATGAACATAACCATCGGCATCTGCCAAACAAACACCCTCTAATGCGTTAAGTTCGGCTTGATTTGGTTGGTCGTGGTTTTTAATTGCCAAACAAATTGCTTTAATTTTGTTTTGGTCGTAGCCGCATTCGGTTAAAATTTGGTTTGCAAACTCGGCACCCATTTCGGCATGAATTTTACTATAATGTTCGTAATCAACATACCTTGCGTAATCGTGCAAAAGTGCCGCAAGCTCAACCACTTCTAAATCGGCCTTACGTTTACTTGCAAATTCTAAAGCAAATTTTCTAACAAGTTGCGTGTGCCCACTCCAGTCTTGCATTCTGCCTGGCATTTTAGCAGTAAAACTTTCGGCTTGTGGTTTAACAATGTTTTCAACATGTTCAACAATTTCAAGGTAAGTCATTGGTGTGCCCTCTTTTTTGCATGAAAAATTAATTAAAAAGCCAGTGCTAGTATAACCAACAGCCATATATGCTTTGTTTGAAGCCGGATAGTTTAAGTCGGTGTAAAGTTGAGCAACATATCCCATTTGAATGGCTTTGTCGGTTAAAGCACAAACAAGAGCCTTAGCATACGATTTGTTTCGTTCGTCTTTAACAGTGTAAACACGATTTATTCTAGCAAACTTACCAGTAGTTCTTAACACTGCCATGCAAACAATTTTTTTATTCTCGTTTTTCCAAACGTAAAGTTCTTTCTTTTCAAGCAATTCTAAAACATGTGCTTCTGCCTCTGTTTTTGGTACTTCTTTTTTATCGATTTCAAAAACAAATTCAGCATAATAGGTGGCAAGCATTTCGACATCAGATTTTTTTGCAAGAACACACTCACCCAACACATTTTTAGGTTTTATGGTTTTATTGCAATAATATGTGCCCATTTCGAAATAACGATTGGTTAAAAGTTTAAATTTGTTTGCTTTTAAATTTTCGTAAAACTCTTTTTTGCAAGTAAATTTAGTTTCCGAATCAAGCACAAATTTTTCCATTTCAGCCATAACTTCTAGTTGTTTTTGTTTTGAAATGTTGTTAACCGTCCACACCCAAACCGGGTTTGATTTTTTGTTTCTAGCAATAACATAGTTTTGGTTATCGGTTGAAAGTTCAACCACTTCATCACTAACAATTTGATATAAAAGTGCAAATTGACTTTGCTCTTCTAAAGTGTTTAAAACTTCTAACATAAAATGTTTCCTTTATAGTTTTATATGTTTTTCAATTACTTTCACTTTATTGTTCTCAACTTCAACTTCAAAATAAACACCATCTGGAGTTCCATTTTGATATATATCTTCAGTTAAAGAGCCAACAACATAGTAAGTTATTCCGTTTTCAACAAGTTTTTTAGTCCAATGCTGGTGCCCACTAAACACCGCTAAAACTTTGTTAGACTTAATTATAATTTGTTTAACCTTTTCGGCATTTCCTAAAACTGCATGGTCTGGGTTGTCGTGAAACCACCAATTACCTTTCATTGAATCAGTTGCCAAACCAAAATGTGTAAAAATTAAACATGGACAATTTGTTTTATTTAAATCTTGTTCTAACCACTTTAAATCTGATTCCGAAATAAATTGAGTTTTTAAAATTCCGCCATCGGAACAACCTTTACTATTATCAACTTCAGTTCCTAGCACAATTAAATGATATCCGTTTACATCAAACGAAAATGTTGAATGATTATACCCTAAAATTTGTTCAACCTGTGTTCGGTGTTGCATGCTTCTTAAATCGTGATTGCCTACACAACCATAAAACGGAACTTTAATTTCTTTTAATTTATTCCAAATAAAAGTTAAATTTTTAATATCTTCTTCCTGATTATTAAAATCTTCAACATAATCGCCACAAAAAATTGAAACATCTGGCTTAATGTTATTAATTTCTGGAATAAGTTTATCTAAAATTGGAAGTGCTAAATCGGTTAATTTACGATCTATTCTAGAGCCATTATTAACTGGTCTAACTGGAGCATAATGCAAATCGGAAAAAACAATCAATTTTAAATTTTGTTTCATGTGCCCACCTTATAATTATTGGAGCTGATGGAGGGATTTGAACCCTCGGTCTTTCGATTACGAATCGAGTGCTTTGCCAACTAAGCTACATCAGCACAACTTGCCAAGAAAACCTTGGCATTATTTGTTTAATTAATCTATTTAATTTCAATTAGTTCGTTACCAATTAAATCACAGCTAGTTAAATAATATTTAACATTGTTTTTATGTGTTATAATTTGTTGCTTTTTATCGTATGAATGCAAGTGTCCGTAAACAACCGTTTCAATGTTATATTTTTCAAATAGTTTAGTAAAATCGCTATCTTCAATTTTACTGTTAAATGGTGGATAGTGTGTTAACACAATAATTTTTTCGTTGTTGGTTTGCAGACGTTTAGCATCTTGCAAACTAAGTTCCATTCTAATAACTTCACGTTTATAAATTTTTTCGTCGTCGGGTGTTTTGTGTGTTAGTTCCGGAACAGTCCATCCCCTGCTTCCACAAAAAATATAATCACCAATTTTAACTGCATCGTTTTGTAGTGCATACATTTTTAAAGGAAGTTCACGCCTTAGCGCACTAATGCTGCTCCACCAATAATCGTGGTTGCCTTTAATTATTACCTTGTGCCCTTTGCCAAGGTTAGAAATATAATCTAGGTCTGGCAAAGCATCTGCCATTTTCATTGCCCACGAATGGTCGCCAGCAATTAAAACAACATCGTCGTCTTGAACGCGGTTCCAACTATTTTTAATTTTATCTAGATATCCGTCCCACACAGGTCCAAAAATGTTCATTGGCTTATCGCTATTAATACTTAAATGCAAATCGGATATTGCAAAAATTTTCATAACCTCTCCCTTAACTTTTTTATTGTAGCAAATTAAAAAAATTTTAACAAACAAAGTTAATAATAATGTGTTAATTTAATTTTTAATAATCGGCATAATCACGCACAAAATTTCAAAAATTTTACTACTATGCAAAGTGTTATGCAAACACGAAAAAAAGCACCTAGTTTGGTGCTTTTTTGTGTTAAGTAAATTATTATTAATTTTTACCCATTCCATCCGTTTGCCCTGGTGTTTGTGGCTCGGTGTTAACAAGTGTAACAGTTCCTGGCTTTATTTGTTGATCGGTTTTTAAATAATATAATTTACCGTCATTTGGGTTTAAAACATATTTGCAAATTTCGGCATACGAAATTATTTCTCCGGTTTTAACATTAACACAATTTTCGCCATCGAACCACACCCTTCCAAGTGGTGTTTCAAATTGTAAAAATCTTGCAATTTCTGGTTTTGTTGCTTGAACTTTAACCTCAGCATCAGAAACACTAACGCCTTGTGCTTCGGCACCTTGTTTTAAAGTTTGAACATTCATTGCATGCAATTCTTTTAAAAATTCCATCATAATTTTACTTTGTTCAAAATTAGCTGCTGGCATAATTGTTGCAAGCTGAACTTTAGAACTTAAATATTGTGTAAACACCGCAGCTTCTGGAAACTCTTTAACACAATTAATTAAATTTGTAATTTCATAGGTTCCCATATACATTGTAGAATATTGTGGTTTGCTTTCAACGCCTTTAGATACCGACGGAACCATAAACACAAAATCTGCCAACGTTTCAACAACCTTATCTCTAATGCCATATGGTTCTTTATTAACAGAATCCATGCGTTCTTTTAAAATTTTTGACATCATAACCAAATAGTCGCTACGCTCAATAACATCTTGGCAAAACTCAACAGTTACTTCATGCCCTGCAACTAACGCTTGTAGTTCGGCATTTTCGGGATCCTTTTTTAACTGCTTTAAAAGCTTGTTTAATTGCACTTGTGTTTTAATAAGCTCGGCTTTATATGTTGCTGGAATTGCTTTTGCAAATTCGTAAAATTCAGTTACAAATGTGCTATCAACAACTTTAACTTCGTCGGTTACATTTTTTCTGGTTAACAAATTTTGATATCCACGATAGTCAATATCGGCACAAATGTTACCATAAACATGCCCTACACTTTCTGCAATTTTATAAGTTCCGCGTTTTTCGGTGTAATTATAAAATGCTTCAACTAGTGGTGCTTTAGGTTGACGCACAACACCATCTTCACCCACAATAGGTTCTTGTGTTGCTTGTCTATTATATTCAGCAATAACATCGGCATCAATCAGTTCGCCATCGAAAACAATATCGTCAAACTTTTTAGTTGAAACACCTTGTAATTCAACAGCAAAAACTTTTTCGGCTTCTTCATAACTTTGCTTATAGCCATTAATTAAATAGTTTAAGGCTTGCCCATTTTTTTCAAGAATAATGTTTCGGTGCTCGGCAAAAGCATCACGTTTACGCCTAAACCATTCGCTTGTGTAACCACCAACTTGAATTTCGCCTCTGGCTTCGGCGTCGTCGGCACGGCGTTCCTGTGCCATAACTCTAAATAAACCATAATTAACATTATTTGCAACAACTAAACGGCTGTTTAGTTGCCAATATGCTGTTTTTTTAACATCGATAGGCATTATTTTTTACCTCCAATTATTCCTTGGTTTTGTAAATGAGTTTGACCTGGTTGCAATTCATTTAAAACAACTTTGCCATCAACAACCCTATATTTATCTAACTCGCTAACATCATAAACTTGACCAGTTTTAACATTTACAAGTTTTCCGTTTTTAATTTTAACTTCGCCAAACGGAGTTTCAAAACTTATGTAGTGAATTGCTTTTGCACAATCTTCAATTTGCATAATAACATGATTATTTTCAGCAATCTTTTTAGGTGTTGCGGTTTTATTTTCTTCTAAAAGCCTTAACCTTTCTGGAACATTATCTTTTAAGTTTTCAAGAAGCGTTGCAATAACCTTTTTAGAATATTCATAGTTGCTTAATTCTAGTTTGCAATCAACCCCTGCATACATACCCAACACCAAACTTGCCTCCATGGTTGGCAGTTCCAAAATGCCAGCATGAACCATGTTTGCAATTTCCGATTTTAAACTTAAAATTAATGTATCGGTAGGAGTTAAGGTTTTAACTTCGTCTGGAATATCAGTAAAAAACTCTCTAATTTTTTCAAAAATTACGCTTCCAATTTCAACAGTTGCCCATTTTTGAGTTCTTGCACCCACACGCTCGTAAATGTGGTCGCCTTCTAAAACCATATCCTCTAAATTATCTACCCTAGAAGCATACATAGCATGCTCGGCTTGGCAATTTTCAAAAACAACTTTAAGTTCTGGGTTATCTGGGTGTTTTTCGGTGTTACGTTGAGCCTTTACATATTTAACACCAAATTTAACATAATCTTTTTTAACTTGTTTTGCCATGGTTTGTGCCGAATCAAAAAATTCTTCAACTGCCCAAATAGGAACATATGCAACTTTACCATCTAATGTAGGTTCAAGCCAAGGCTTTGTGCCACTTTCAGTAACTTGTGCATTAATTTGAAAAAGCAAAGTTTTAAAATTTAAAAATTCATAGTAGTTAATATAGTCGGATTGAAAAGCCGCATAAAGTTCGGTCAAATCAGCCATTTTTTCGGTTGCCTCAGCTTTACCCATTATAACGTTTTGTTGAGCTTGTTTAAATGGCTCATAAACGCATTCACCATCAATAAACACTTCGTCAAAACTTAACTTACATTCAGGAAATTCGCGTTGAAACTTACGCCATAAGCTATTTTTTGAAAGTTCTAGTCGCTTACTAAAATTAAGTTCGTCTAAATAATAATCTTCCCAAATTTCTGAGTATATGCCCTCGCGAAGTTCAGCGTATACATCATTTTTTTCTGAAAAATATCTAATTGTTCCTTCCGAACAACATTCTTGTGCGCGTCTATATTGCATGTTTGCAATTTTTAGCATTAAAATGGTGCTTTCTAAAGCACATAAATCTTTATTATGTTCGTCGGTTAATGGTGTAAAGTTCATGCCAAACTCCTTATATTACTAATATTTTACTATATATTAATAAGGGTTTCAATACCCAACTTTAATTTTATGGTTATTTTAACTAAATCAATTTATAAAAAAAGCACTAATGCTACTCACATTAATGCTTTAATAATATATGTTTTTTATTTTTTAGTTCGCGTTACAAACTGGTTGTTGCGCTGGATATAGTGGCAAATCAAAAAAGCCCGAGCATGCGTCTTGAGTAAATTCTTGACAAGGCGGTATTGGACAATAACCATAAGTTGGAACCAAAATTTCGGCCTCTACCACAACACGCAAAATAATTGACAAACAAAAATCCAAACTGAAAACATTATCGCCTACATACTGGCCATCTGGGCTTAAACAACTTGCAAATGCTTCTATACTAAACGGAACCACGCTTGGTTGTGGCACATATAAAACAACATCAGTGTTAACCGGAATTTCGGCTGTTGCAACACCCGCCACCCCATTTGCATCGGTATATCTAATTTCAACTGGAACAATAACCGTGCCACTAACCCTAGCAAAACATGGTTTATCGTCAAAACGGTCTACAACTAAATCGTTAATAGTTACACCTGTTGCAACACAATTCACACTAACAAATGTTAATGGTTGAACCGGATTTTCTGGTATGTAATTAGAAACTGTTACTTGTACATTAGTTTCTTGCATTTGTCTTAAGCACGCATCAAACACTTTTTTAGCATGAATACACGCTTTTTCACACAAGCCATTTAATGGGTTGCCAGTTATTGGTCCTGGGCAAAAAGAATTTCTGCTTCCTGAATAAAATGACATATTAACTTTTACCTCCTACAAAATTATGCCTGTATAGTTTAGTATATGATTTAAAAATTAATTTGTTCACTTCTTTAGCACAAAAAAACACGCCTTTAAAGCGTGTTTTTATTAAAACGATTTACTCGGCTAAAAATTGCTCAAATTTGGTAAGAAGTTCGTCTTTGCCAAACCTTGTTTCGTTGCTAATACCATAAACATCTTTAACCCCAACTTTTAAACTATTTGCTAGTTTTGTTAATGCTGGCTTAACCTTGCTTTTAGGAAGTTTATCGCATTTTGTTGCAACAATAATAAATGGTAATTGATAGTAGTGCAAATAGTTAATCATTTGTTTATCTTGCTCGGTTGGTTCGTGTCTAACATCAATTAAAGCACAAACAACTTTTAACTTTTCGTTGTTAATTAAATATGGTTCAATTAAACTTTGCCAGCCATAAACATCTTGTTTTGTTGCTTGTGCATATCCATAACCCGGAAGGTCTACAAAATAAAAGCTATCGTTAATTAAAAAATAGTTAATTAACCTTGTTCGGCCTGGTGTTGCCGATGTTTTGCAAAGTTTAGAATTGTTAACTAGCATGTTAATTAAACTGCTTTTACCCACATTACTACGCCCTACAAAAGCAATTTGATTTTTATCGTCTATTAAAATATTTTTAGGGTTTGCAACACTTGTTACAAAATTACTTTTGGTTATTTTCATTTTTACCACCAATTATTGTTAAATTTAAAACTTCTTGGAAATTTGAAACATAGTGTATGTTTAGTTTTTCGGTTATTTCCTTAGGAATAAACTTAATATCTTTTTTATTTTCTAATGGCACTATAACATCGGAAATGTTGTTTTGAACACAAGCATAAAGTTTTTCGCGCAGCCCACCAATGGCATAAACTTGCCCAGTTAAACTAATTTCGCCTGTCATGGCAAACTTGTTAGATATTTTTTTGTTTGTTAAAACACTATAAATAACAAGTGCCAAAACCACACCTGCACTTGGCCCATCTTTTTGAACACCACCCTCGCAAGCATTAATATGAAGGTCTAGCTTTGTAAAATCGACCGGATTTTTAATGTTTTTTAACACATATTTTTTTGCAACTGTGTGTGCAATTTGGCAACTTTCTTTCATAACATCTTTTAAGTTTCCGGTTATAACCAAGTTGCCCTTGCCTTTAATTGAAATGCCTTCTAAAGTTAAAATGCTGCCACCATATGGGCTCCAGCCAAGGCCATATCCCACACCCACTTCTGGAAATTTTCGAACACCATGGTTTGTAACAGGTGCTTCGTTTAAAATACTAGGAAGCATTTTGTCGGTTACCACCCATGGCAAATTAAGTGCCGGATTTTCAACAATTTTAACAGCAAGTTGACGACAAATTTTTGCAATTAAACGTTCTAAACTTCTAACACCTGCTTCGTATGTGTAGTTGTTAATAATGCTTAAAATAACTTCGTCGTCTAAAACAAGCGAGCCATCTTTAATTCCGTTTGCTTTAAGTTGCTTTGGCAGTAAATAGTTTTTAGCAATTTGAACTTTTTCTGGTGCTGTGTAACTATCTACATTAATAATTTCCATACGGTCTAGAAGTGGCGCCGGAATTTGATTAGCATAGTTTGCTGTTGCAATAAAAATAACTTTGCTAAGGTCGAACGGAACTTCTAAAAAATTATCCCTAAACGAACTATTTTGTTGTGGGTCTAAAACCTCTAAAAGTGCGCTTGCTGGGTCGCCATGAATATCCGATGTAATTTTATCAATTTCGTCTAGTAAAAACACTGGGTTGTTTACACCACTTAATTTAATGTTATGAATAATTTTTCCAACCATTGCACCAACAAAAGTTTTGCGATGTCCTCTAATTTCGCTTTCGTCGTGTACACCACCAAGGGTTAGTTTAACAAATTTACGACCTAACGCATTTGCAACCGATTTTGCAATGCTAGTTTTCCCCACGCCCGGTGCACCCACCAAACACAAAATTTGACCCGAAACCTTATCGTTAAGGTTAAGCACGGCCAAATACTCTAGAATGCGGTTTTTAACCTTATTTAGCCCAAAATGCTCGGCATCTAACACTTGTTTTGCGTGTTTAATATCGGTGTTGTCGGTTGTAGACTTATTCCAAGGCAAATCTACAATGGTATCTAAATAATTTTTAAGCACATTATAGTCGGCAGCCATTGTTGGTGTTTTGGCAAGTTTTCTAAGTTGTGCTAAAGCATATTCCTCAGTTTTTTGTGGCATTCCACATTCTTTAATTTTTTGTTCAATTTCGTTAAATTCGTTTTCTTCGCCAATTTCTTCGTTTAAGTATTTTATTTTTTCTTTAATATACATTTCTTTTTGGCGTTTTTCGTTTTCTTTTCTAATTTTTTCGTCAATGCGTTTGTTTAATGCTTCCATGCTAAACATTTTATTAACTAAAATAATTAGATTTTCAAGTTTTGCTTCCATGTTAACTTCGGCTTGCAAACCATATTGTTCTTTAATTGTTAAATCAGATGTTACTACAATTAAACTAACCACAACGTTTGGATCGGCATTAGTTTTTATGTAGTTAATTAAATCGATGCTAATTTTGCGGTTTGAATAACTAACATAATTTAAATATAAATTTTTTACCTTTTCAAGCAGTAGTTTTGTGTTTTCGGTATCAGCATTTTGTGTTGTAATCGGAACAACGTGTGCAACTTCTGCACCATCTACAACATTAAGTTCTTCAATGCTTGCAAAATATAAAACATTGCAAATGTAGTTAACACCACCTTTGTCTTTAGCATTAACACATTCAATGCGGCAAACCGCACCAACTTTGTTATATTTTGTTAAAGTGTTGTTATCGTCAAACTTAGGTGTTGCAAGCAAAAATAATTCGTCGTTATTACTAATTGTTAAAAGCACACCTTTAAGCCTTTCATCGTCAATATCGTCGGTATATGGCAAATAAGGAAAAGGTAAACTATTTTTGTTTGTTGGAATTACCTTAACGTCAACCTCTTTAGCTTCAACATTTTTATAGTATTCATTATATTCAGCATAAAAATTTCTTTTGTTTTCCATAAAAATCCTTAAATTAAAATTCAGTCTAAATTTAGTATAACCTAAATTTGGCTTTTTTTCAATTGTTTTGTAAGTTTGTTGGCAAACAAAAAAACAAGGCGTTTGCCTTGTTTTTGTTATTTAACTTTAAGTTGTTTTTTAATGCGTGTAACAATGCTTTTAACGTCCATTTTTGCATCTTTTAAAACATCGGCTGGGTCGCCGCTTTTTGCAAATGCGCTAACGCCAATAACATCGCCAGTTGCAATGTATTTATAAAAACTTAGATCGGAACTAAGTTCAATTGCAAAAGTAGGAACTTCCCTATTTAAAACTTCTTTTTTATACGCTTCTGGTTGTTCGTCGAACACTTCCATGCAAGGCATACTAACAACTCTAACACCTAATCCGCTAGCCTCAAGTTCGGTTGCAACTTCTAAAGCTGTTTGAACTTCGCTACCTGTTGCAATTAAAATTGCGTCAAGTTTTTTGCCTTCATCTTTTACAACATAAGCACCTTGTTTTGCTTTTTCAAAACTAGAATTAAGTGGCTCAAGGTCTTGTCTGGTTAATGCTAAGCAAGATGGAGCATTTAAGTTTAATGCAACCGAATATGCTGCTGCTGTTTCGGTTAAATCGGCAGGCCTAAACACATAAGTGTTTGGTTGACTACGTAGCATTGCCATTTGCTCAATTGGTTGATGTGTTGGACCATCTTTGCCCACCATTAACGAATCGTGGGTTAACACATATAGAATGCGAGTGTTGGTTAATGCACTCATTCTTAAACCACCCTTTAAGTAATCGGTAAATGCCATAAAAGTTGAAACAAATGGTGTAAGTCCACCAAAACTTGCAATACCATTGCCAATTGCGCTCATAGCATGCTCCCTAACACCAAACATAATGTTTCGTCCGGCAGGAGTTTCGTGGAAGTTTGAACTATAAATTTTTGCTTTTGTGCTGCTTGCAACATCGGCACAACCACCAATAAGGTTTGAATAATTGTCGGCAATAACATTTAAAATTTCGCCACTAGCCACACGTGTTGAAACCTTTTTATTTTCAAGTTTAGATAAATATTTATCAACATCTGAAAAATCATTTTTTAAATAAGCATTTAAACTACGATAGTCGTTTGGATAGTTCTTTTTATAAGTTTTTAGTTTTTCTTCAAATTCTTCATTAATTTGTTCGTAGTGTGGTTTTAATCCATCAAACACTTCTTTTGCTTTGTCGTTAAGCATAAATGGCTCACCAACAACGCCAAGTTTTGTGCGTAGTTTAAGTGTTTCGTCTTCGCCAAGCGGTGCACCATGAACTTTGTGGTTTCCTGCCAAACTTGAACCATAACCAATGGTTGTTTTAACCATGACAAGTGTTGGTTTTAGGCTTAATTTAGCCTTATTTATGGCTTTAGTAATTTTATCTACATTGTTGCCATCTTTAACTTTTATAACGTTAAAGCCATAACCTTTAAACACCATTTCGGTATCTTGTTTAAACGCCATATCGGTTTTGCCATCTAGCGAAATGCTGTTATCGTCGTAAATAACAATTAAATTGTTTAATTTAAGTGTGCCCGCAAGGCTTAACGCCTCGTGCGAAATGCCTTCCATTAAGCAACCATCGCCAACTAAGCAATAGGTGTGGTTATCAAAAAGTTTAAAATCTGGTTTGTTAAAAAGTGCTTCCATATGTTTTTCGGCAATAGCCAAACCAACAGCATTTGCAACGCCCTGACCTAGAGGACCTGTTGAAGCATCGATAGCATTATTTTCGTCGGCTTCTGGGTGCCCTGGACAACGAGTGTTTAATGCGCGGAAACCTTTTAAATCTTCAATAGTATAATTAAAACCGCAACTATAAAGTGTGGCATATAAAAGTGCCGAGCCATGCCCTGCCGACAAAACAAACCTATCACGCAAAATATGTTTTGGTGATTTTGGTGTAACTTTTAGCACTTTAGTATAAAGCGAATATAAAATTGGAGCTGCGCCTAATGCAATGCCTGGGTGTCCACTTTTTGCATTGTTAATTGTATCCATCGATAAAATTCGTAATGCGTTAACACATAAATTATCTGTTCTCATAATATTCCTCTATTTTATTTAAAATTAAATTTGTTACATTTTGTTTATCGTTATTTACTTCAACAACCACATCGGCATATTCCGAAAGTAGTTTGCTGTGCTCGGTGTGCATGGTTTTTAACAAAATTTCTTCGCTGTTAGGAATATCCTCTCGCTTTAAAAGTTTGTTAAAATATGTTGCCCCAAGTTTTAAATAAATAAGTAAGCAACCAGTTTTTACATTCTCTAAATTTTTTTCGTTATTTAAACTTAAATAATCTAGCGTAAAAATTGTGTTTTCATAAGTTGCAAGTGTTTTAATTTTGTTACATTCTTGTTTTTCAATGTAATCTAGCCCTGCAATTTTGCTTGCTTCAGCCAAATTAATTAAATCGAACTCCATAAGTTCCCTAACATCGGCATAAAACATTTCAAGTGCGTCGGCAACGCATTTGGCAACATTTTTAGTATAGGTTTTAAGCAAGCCAACCATGCAGATGTTACTAACCATTTTTGCTCCTTTTAAGTTTATAAAACAATAAACACATTTCGCATTTTATGATTTATATTATTATATAGTATTTTATTTTATTTTCCAAATTTAATTAATAACTTTAAACGTCATTCAAATAAAAAAATAAAGCCTAAGTTTTAGGCTTTATATGTTTCTTATAATAAAATTGTTAACCAAACCACCAAGTTCTTCTTTTAAAGCATTTAATTCGCTTGGCAAGTGAGGTTTTAAAATTTCTTTAACAATGTGTTCTGGTTTTCTATATTGTTGCAAAGCATAATTTTTAACAAACCCAATATCTTTAACCAATTGTTTTATATCGTCGGAAGTTAAATTTGGTGCAAAAGTGGTTCGAAACTCGTAGTCTACCCCACAATTTTTAATATATTCAATGCTATCTTTAATTTCTTGAATATTAGGCACAGAAGTAATTACGCTATATTTACTTAAAGGTGCTTTAACATCCATGGCAATATAATCTAAAAGCCCAGCATTAACCAAATTTTTTACAACAGATAAATTAGTTCCGTTTGTGTCTAACTTAACCTTTAAACCAATGGATTTAATTTTTTTAATAAACTCAGTTAAATCTGGTTGCAAAGTTGGCTCGCCTCCAGTTATAACCACACCATCTAAAAACTTTTTGCGTTCTTCTAACAAACTAAAAACATATTCTTCGTCAATTTCGCCTTTTGTTTCCGATATTAAATCGTGGTTATGGCAATACCAACAATTCATGTTGCACCCTGCCGTAAACACAACACAAGCAATGTTTTTAGGATAGTCTACAAACGAGTTTTTAATTAGTCCGCTAATTTCCATTTTGCCTCCATATTTTAAATAAAGCCCCGTTCAGATTGGGGCTTTATAAAACTTTTTATTTAAAATGTTAACAACTTAAGCTTTTGCTTCTTTTTTAGCAACAATTTGCTCTGGACGAATAACATATTTTTTACGACGCAAATATTCTTCGTGTTTACCATCGTTAAACGAATCAATGCAACGTAAATATCCAACAACACGGCTCCATACTTCGGTTTTAGCTTTACATTCTGGACATTCAAAGTGTTCGCCAGCAATATAGCCATGAGTTGGGCAAACGCTAAATGTTGGAGTTAAAGAAATGTATGGCATTTTAGAAGTTGTAAATATTTTTCTAATTAATGCTTTTGCAGTTTCTCTATCTTCAATTTTTTCACCTAAATAGAAGTGTAAAACTGTTCCGCCTGTAAACAACGATTGAATTTCGTCTTGAAGTTCAACAGTTTTAAAAATATCGTCGGTATATTCAACAGGAAGTTGTGCACTGTTTGTGTAAATTGGGTGTTGTTCAGAACCTGCAGTAATAATATCTGGGAAGCGTTTTTTATCCATTTTAGCAAAACGAGTTGCAGTACCTTCAGCTGGAGTAGCTTCTAGGTTATAAATATTACCAGTTTCTTCTTGATAATCTTGAAGTTTAGCACGCATATGGTGCATAATTTCAATTGCAAATTTTTGACCCTCTTCACTAGCCAAATCTTTACCCATAAAGTTTAGTAGGCATTCGTTCATGCCGTTAATTCCAATGGTGTTAAAGTGGTTGCTCCAATATCCGCCTGTGCGTTGTTTAACGCTTTTTAAGTAGAAGCAAGCATAAGGATATAATCCACGGTCGCTTTGTTGCTCAACAATTTTACGTTTAATTTCTAAGCTTGTTTTTGCAATGTCGCAAAGTTTATCAAGTTCTTGAAAAAACTCTTCTTTAGTTTTTGTTAAATAACCTAAGCGTGGCAAGTTAATGGTTACAACACCAATACTACCTGTTAATGGGTTTGAACCAAACAATCCGCCACCACGTTTACGTAGTTCCCTAACATCAAGTCTAAGCCTACAACACATAGAAACAGCGTCTTCTGGGCTTAAATCTGAGTTAATGTAGTTAGCAAAATATGGTGTGCCATATTTGCAAGTCATATCCATAATGGCATTAACAACGTCGCTATCCCATTCAAATTCGCTTGTAACGTTAATTGTTGGAACTGGGAATGTGAATACACGACCATTTGCATCGCCTGCTGTCATAACTTCGCAGAATGCTTTGTTAATCATATCCATTTCAGCTTGATAATCGCCATAGGTTGTATCTAGGAATTCGCCACCAATAACAACTGGTTGGTCTTTAAGTGTTCTAGGAACTTTAATATCTAATGTAATATTGCTAAATGGGCATTGGAAACCAACACGAGTTGGAACGTTTAAGTTAAACAAAAATTCTTGAATGCATTGTTTAACTTGCTCGTATGTTAAACCATCGTGTCTTACAAACGGAGCACAATATGTGTCGAAACTACTCCATGCTTGTGCACCTGCGGTTTCGCCAGATGTTGTGAAAGTTGCATTAACAATAATACCTAAAAAGCTACGTAAGTGTTTAGGTGGTTTAGAAGCAACCTTACCAGGACAACCTTGAAAACCTTCCATAAGCAATTGACGAAGGTCCCAACCTGCACAATAAGCACCAAAGAAGCCTAAGTCGTGTAAATGAATTGCACCACTTTTGTGAGCTTCAGCAACTTCGGTAGGATAAATTTCGTTTAACCAATAATGTTTAGTAAAACTTTCTCTAACGTAGTTGTTAAGGCCTGCAACCGAATAAGATGTGTTTGCATTTTCTTTAATTAACCAATCTTCGTCGTTCAAATATTTATTAAACATGCTAATTGTTGCACCAATTAAAGCATTATCTTGCCTTGAAGCATTACGTTTTTCTCTATATAAAATATAAGCCTTAGCGGTTTGTGCATGTCTGTTTTCGATTAACACCTTTTCAACAACGTTTTGAATATCTTCAACGGTTGGAATTTTGCCATCGTATTTTTCGTTGATAATTGCAACAACTTCGTCGGCTAGTTCGTTTGCTCTTGTTTCGTCTTCACCACCACATGCTTTTGCTGCTTTAAATATTGCTTCAGCAATTTTGTTTGCATCAAAATTTTGTTTGTCGCCATTGCGCTTATATACTTGTGTTACCATTTCATTTTCTCCCTATGTTAATTTAAAACGATTTTTGGGTGACCCAATGTGTCGTTATCAAAACTTTAACACACACAATATCTTGTGTCAAAGAAAAAAACAAAATACTAGATATGGTTGTTTGTTTTTAGTTACAATATACAAACCTTAAAAAAAATTAAAAAAATGCAAAATTTTGTTTGCATTTTTTAATAGTGTTATTTTCATAACTTTAATGTTATATTTTTATAATTTTGAAGTTTTGCCTACTTTAAGCCACTTTACTAAAATTGGCAAAAACACAACCACACTAGTTAACACCAAAACAAGCACCATAATTACCCACCAACTTAAAAATAAATAGTTATCAACGCTTGCAATAGTTGTGGTTTTCAACTCAGAATTTGGGTTAACATAGCACAAAATGTTTCCAAGCAGTGGCGTTTGCATAACCCTAGTTGTTGTGTTTGACTGCAAATTATAGGTTTCAATGTTGTTTAAAACTTGTGTGCTTGGGTGGTTTTCGGAATTATTAAGCCCTGCCGAAACAACTGCCAAGCTTGGACTGGTTGCTTGCAAAAAACTTAAACTTGTAGATGTGCTGCTACCGTGATGACCTAGTTTTAAAACATCAACATCAATTAAACTTGCGCTATTATTATTTATAATTTCAAGTTCGTTTTCGATTGTTGCATCGCCAGTAAACATAAACTTTGTACCATATTTTTCAAGCATTACAACAGTTGAATATTGGTTTGTTGAACTATAATAGCTTTTAACAGGTGCCAATATGTTCATATTTAAATTATTATCAGTTATACACATGCCCATTTCAGCATATATTATTTTTGTTTTGTTGCTATTTTCAAGTTCAAATAACTTTGTAATTAACTCGGCATAGGTTGTGGTATTAACGTAAAGTGCTTGCTCACTAACACTTTCTAAACCAGATGCATAAATTTTAGGACGTACAAAATTTTTAACTTTATATGTATTTAAAATTTTTAACATGTTTCCCGAGTGGTCTGAATCGGAATGTGTTAGAATTGCATAATCAAATTCTTTAGTTTTATTATTACGAAAAAATATATTGTTAATATAATTTAACAATCGTTTTTCGTGTGTTTGTTCGCCAGAATCTATAATAACATTAGTATTACCGCACTTAATTAAAATAGCATCACCCTGCCCAACATCAACAAAATGAACTTCAAGTGCATTAGTGTTAATTTGGTTTAGGTTTGGTTTTAGCATAAACAATGTTTCAAGTTCTAGCGAAAAACATAAACTTATTAACATAGTAACTACAAAACTAACATAAAGCATTAGTTTTGAAATTGTTTTTTTACTCATTAAATAATGTGCTTTTTTAATTTTATTTTTTTAGGTTTTTCAGGCTTTACCTTTCCATTTAAAATTGCTTTAATTTTTTCCATTTGAAAAATTGTGGCTTTATAGCCCTCTTCAATCATTTCGTCTATGGAATTTAGTTTTGTAGATTTAAAACGTTTAAGGTCTGGTTGAATAATAATATCGCTGTTTAAATAGCCCTTTAAGCTGTTGCTTTTCATCATAATTCGCATGCTAGCCATTAAAGTATCAACCAGTTTATCGCTATCGGTGCCATAACCACGAGTGCTGTTAACATCAATAGCAATAACACTATCACAATTAAACACAAGTGCTGGCACATTGCTAGGAATGTTGTTACTTAGCCCACCATCATGCAAAACATATCCATTATATTTAACCGGCAAAAACACGCCCGGAACCGAACAACTTCCGGCAACAATTTTTGACAAATTTCCACTTGTAAAATGAATTTCTTGACCGGTTTTAATATCTACAGCAACAGCACAAAACTTACGTTTTAAATCCTCGATATTAATATCACCCAAGTATTTTTTAACTAAATTTTGAATACCATCGGTTTTAGATGGAACAAGCGGAATAATTCCGGTTTTAATATCTTTAACATTTAATGTTTTAACAAAACTAATCATTTGTTCGCTTGTTACACCAGCGGCATAAAAAGCTGCAATAATACTTCCAACGCTGGTTCCAACAACATAATCAAAATTAATTCCGTGTTCTTCAAATGCCTTAATTGCACCAATATGTGCAAGCCCTCTGGTTGCACCGCCACCCAACACTAGTGCTGGACGTTTTGGTTTTTTACTAAATAATCCCAAATTAAGCTCCTAAACAAATCTTTACCTCTATTTTAACAAAATAAACCTATTTATAAAAGTAAATAAAAAGTTATTAATTAAATAGCAACAAAAAAACACCAACAAATGTTGGTGTTTTAATTTTTTATTTACCTTCGTTTTCGTCGTACCAAGCAATTGCAGCTTTAACATTTTCGATATCAGCCATTAATCGGTCGTAAGTTTTTGTTAAAAGTTTGTTTGCTTTTTCAAGCACTGGATAACGGTCTTTGTTTTGTTTTAAAACTTGGTCGCAGTGGAACACACTTTCTTTAAGTTCGTTTAATTGTTTAACATCTTCGTCAAGTTTTTCTTTACGTTTAGGGTCGATGTTAGCAGAACTTTTTACGCCATAAATTGCAACTTTTTGCTTTGCAACAATTGCTTCTTTGCGGCGTAGTTTTTCTTGGTCGCGTTCATACGATTTTTTAATGCGTTGTAGTGGAACAAATTCACGTTTGTTTGCACGTAAATCTTTTTCAACTTCTTTAAGTTCAGCATTTAAGCTATCAAGTTTTTTCAAGTAGTATTCTTTAGTGTAATATGGTTTTTTACCCGCAGATTCTTGAATTTGTTTAAGTTCTTCAACTTCTTTAGCAAGTTGTGCTTTTTCTTGTACAATACGGTCTAGTTCGCCAGCATTTTCTTCGGCAGCACGTTTATATTTTTTAAGTTCAGCATTTTCAACCGAAATACGGTCTAACTCTAATGCACGTTCTTTAGCTGCTTGTTTATATTTTTGAAGTTCAGCATTTTCTTTTTCAACGCGTTCAAGTTCAGATTCTCTGCGAAGTGCAACTTCTTTATATTTAAGTAGTTCTTGTTTTTCGCGGTCTAGTTGTTCGTGTGTAAGTTTTAGTTCGTCAAGTTCTTTAAGTTTTTCTTTCATTGCACGATTATATTCACGCTTTGTTTGTTTCATTTCGTTAGCATAATCGGTATCTTTAACTTCTTGTAAATCCATAAATGCAGACCTACGAAGTGTGAAAATATCTTCACGAAGTTTCTTTAATTGTTTAACGCTAGCATCTTCTTTTTTAGCTTGAGCTTTTTCTTTTTGTTGTTGTTTAGCACGGCGTGCTTCCTCGTCGCGGCGTCTAGCCTCTTCACCAGCTGCAATTCTTGCTTGTTCAGCAATACGTTTTGCTTCTTCTTCAGCAGCAATTCTAGCCTCTTCAGCACGACGTCTTTCTTCTTCAGCTTCACGGCGAGCTTGTTCAGCACGTTTACGATTTTCTTCTTCTTCACGGCGATTACGTTCAAGCTCGGCTTGTTGTTTTTTAAGTTCGCTTTCTAGTGCAATTTGGTTAAGTGCAATTTGAGTTGTTTCTTTAATTGCATCGGCAAGTTCGTTATCGTCTTCCTCGTCGTCAACCTCAGAAAAAACAGGTTGAGGTTTTGGCTCTGGAGCAGGTTTTCTAACTGGCTCTTTAATCATTGCACGGCTTTGAAGCATTTTTTGTTCTTCTGCTGCTTTTTCGAAGTCTACAGAAGAAACAACTTCTGGTTGTTTTTTGTTTTCTTGCGCTTCAATATCACGTTGTTCCATTTCTTGATAGTAAGGAATAACAGTTGGTTTTTGTTGAAGTGCTTGTTGAGGTTCTTCCTCCCTTACTGGAGTTGGATTGTAGGCTTGTGTTGTTCCAGTTTTTCTAGTTTTATGAAAAAACACACCTTCGTGTCCATCGAAAGTTGATAAAATAAGGTCGCCAATTAAAACAACAACAAAGGCTCCTAAACAAACAATTGCTAAAATTCCTAGCACATCTAAAACTACGTTTAATACTTCTAACATATTAATCCTCCGTGGTTAATTGTTTATATCCACCCTAAAATGTTTATTGGTGGAAGCGGCGGGAGTTGAACCCGCGTCCGAAAAAGAAATTTTAAACCTTTCTACATGTTTAGTTAATTTGAGCGTTTTCATTAAACCTAAAAAAATTAACAAATATAAGTTTAACTAGCCAAATATGTTCTAACTTAAACCCTTTGGCAAAATTTAAATTAGTTCCCTACTAAAATGGCGCCCTATGTAAGCCCGTAGGCATGCTTACTAGAACGAGCTACTAGCTTTAAGTTACGCAGCAGCTAATACAGTTTTTTGTTCTGCATTTAAATTTTAAGTTTCCGTTTTAACGTAGACGAGCCTACGACATGCTTAGCCTAACCTTTACAATCCCGTCGAAACCATTACGCCCCCATAAGGGTGAATGTGGTTAGTTTTTGTAATTTTTTAAAGTTCTTTCCAAATCACGTTTAATATCTTTTTGCTTTAAAGTTTCTTTTTTATCAAAGTTTTGTTTACCTTTGCAAAGCCCAACTTCAACTTTAACAAGCGAATTTTTAAAATATAACTTTGTTGGAATTAAAGTGTAGCCTTTAACCTGAACCTTTGAAAGCAATTTTTCAATTTCTTTTTTGTGCATAAGAAGCTTATGGTCTCTGCGTTCGTCTGGGGTAAACGCCGAAGATTTTTCGTAGGGTTTAACATACATGTTTTTAATAACAATTTCTCTATTTTTATCAATTAAAATAAAGGAATCTTTTAAATTGCAGTTTCCTGCCCTAATGCTTTTAACTTCGCTACCCTCTAAACAAATGCCTGCCTCGTAAGTATCTTCCACAAAATAATCGTGATAGGCCTTTCGATTAGTTGATACAATTTTCATTTTGTCTCCTTGTGATTTGCTTACACCTGTTTTTAAGCATAAAAAATGCAGTAAAACTGGCTAACAAGGAAATTTCACATCCTTATTATAGCACATTCTAAAAATAATACAATACCCCTTTTTAAATTTTTTTTGGCTTAAAACTTAAAAAAGAGGTATTGTTTTTAGTAAAATTTTATAAATTTTTACAATTTTTATTAAATTAACACAAAATCTACTTCGCGAGATAAAATATCGGCTCTAACACATTTAACTTTAACTGTTTTGCCAATAACATATTTTTCTTTCATGCCACGAAGTTCGAAGTTTGCTTCGTCATATTCATAACTATCGCGTGGAAGGTCTGAAATTCTAACCATTCCTTCAACTGTGTTTTCAAGTTCAACAAATATACCAAAATTGGTAACACCACTAATTTTTCCTTCAAACTCCTCGCCAATGTGGTGTGTCATGTAGAACACACGATATAGGTCATCTACATCACGCTCAACTTTTTCAGCAGCTTGTTCCCTATCGGACGAGTGCATTGAACTTGCCACAACAAACTGACGTTGCTCAGTTAGCACTTTACCAGTTAATTCACCTCTTAAATCGGCTTTAATAATGCGGTGAATTGTTAAATCTGGATAACGTCTAATTGGCGATGTGAAGTGGCAATACCTAACACTTGCAATACCATAGTGTCCAATGCAATCTGGACTATATTTAGCCTTTTTCATGCTACGCAAACAAATGCGATTTAACATGTAGCTTGCATCTAACTCTTTAACTTGCTCTAAAATTTTTTGTAGGTCTAATGGTGCAACACTTTCTGGGTTTGCAGTTGTTTTAACTCCCATACTTGTTGCCATACGAATAAAGTTTGCCATTTTTTCGGCGTCTGGCGTTTCGTGAATACGATAAACAAATGGTGCTTTAATTTCCTTATAATGTGTTGCAATTGCTTCGTTTGCAGCAATCATAAAACTTTCAATAAGCCTGTGGCTATCTTCTCTAGGTGCTTTTTTAACATCTAAAACATCGCCTAGTTCGTTTAATGTAATTTTAACTTCTGGAATGTCAAAATCAATTGCGCCACGTTTTTCACGCATTTTAATTAAAATGTGGCTAAGTTCGTTCATATCAAGTAAGTCTTGAACAAACTCACTGTTTTCTTCACGAGTAAGTTCGTCGCCATCTAAAATTTTTGTTACGGTTGTGTAAGTAAAACGCTTTTTGCTGTTAATAATACTTTCACAAATTTCGTGGTTAACACATTCGCCGTTATTATTAATATCCATAAACACCGAAAGAGCGAGCCTATCAACATTTTCGTTTAAACTACAAATTCCATTACTTAAATTGCGAGGAAGCATTGGCAAAACCAAATTAGGAAAATAAACACTAGTTCCACGTTTAAATGCCTCTTTATCTAGAGGATTATTCATTTTAACATATTCGCCAACATCGGCAATGTGAACACCAAGTTTATAGGTTCCGTTTTTGTTTTTAGAAATTGAAATAGCGTCGTCTAAATCGCGGCTATCTTCGCCATCGATAGTAAAGCATCTAAGTGCAGTTAAATCGCGGCGATGCGCATATTTACTTTTATCAACTTCCTCTGGCATTGTGTTTGCAAACTCAATAACCTTTTTAGGAAATTCTTCATATAAATCGTAGCTTCTAATAATTGCCTTAACTTCGGTTTCAATTTTGTTAGGTGCACCTAAAACTTCAATAACCTGACCAGTAGGGTTTTTCTTGTTTGAATAGTTATCAATTTTAACAACAACCTTATCGCCATGGTTAGCACCCAAAACTTTAGAAATTGGAACCATAATATCTTTACCAAACTTAACATCGTCTGGCATAACCATTGCATTGCCCTTAGATAAGAATATTTTACCAACAACACGCTCGTTGCCACGCTCTAAAATTTGAATAACTTTACCCTCTAGGCGTTTGCCATCACGTTCACGTTTAACTTCGGCAACAACAGTATCGTTGTTAATTGCACCGTTAAGGTCTTTACCAGCAATAAACACATCGTCGTACATACTATCAAACGGAACAAGGAACGCAAAATCGCTTTTTGTACCCTGAATTTTACCTTGAAGTTTAAACGCTTTAATTTTAGCATTACGTTTTTTATCTTTGCGTGCAAGCATTTCTTCGGCTTCTTCAACCATTTGGTCGTAAGGGCTAAGTTTGCGATTATCAAACTCAGAAAAAGCATCTTCTTCGCCATCTTTTTTTATTTTAAAATCGCCATTGGCAATAAGTTGGTCTAATAAACTTTTAACTTCCTCAAAAGGTTTATTGTTTAAAACACAAAGTTGTGCAATTATAAACTCGTAAGGCAAATTTGCTAATTTATTAACTTCAATTTGATTTAAAACTTTTTGTTTATCCATATTTTTTCCTATAAAAATTAATTAAAAAGGCTCCTAAATGAATTTAAGAGCCAAAAAATGTTATTAAACGTTGAAACCTGTGTAAATACCAAATGAAATAAAGTATAGTAAAGTTAAAACAAAAATAACAATGGCGCTAATAACAATTGCCTTTTTAAGTCTGCCTTCCTTACTGCCACCTTTGTGTTGCATGTAGTAGCTATCGTTAGTTCCGGTTATAACATTATTTCCACCATCAGGGTTTGAAGTTGTTAGCAAAGCAGCAACAATAATAACAACTGCAGCTAAAGCAACTAAAACAATTAAAATGGTTTGGATAATTGGAAACGATTTACTAATCCAATCAGGAATTGGTTTTGCTACATCGTTTAATAATAAATTAAATAATTTCATGTTGCCTCCAAACAAAAAATAAATATAATCAATTTTGCAAATAAATTATATCATACACACCACTTTCAAGCAAGAAAAAGCAAACAAAAAAACACGCATAATTGCGTGTTTTTAAAAGTTTTTTAGTTTTAATTAAATCATAAAGGCAAAAGCAACAGCAAAAACAACTAATGCAATAAACACAAAAAACAAAAACCAGTTTTTAATTAGTTTATCTTTTTTACTTCCTTTAACAGCAAAAATGAAGCACATAAACGCACCAAAAACCAAAACAAACATAATAAGCCCTTTAGTTACTGGTGCCAACCCACGAATTGAATTATATAACTTGCTAAACATAGCACTAAACATATTTAACATTAATCCGTTCATTATTGTTTCCCTTTTAACCTTTTACACATAGTTATTAGTATAATTTTAACTTAAAAACACCCATCTAGTCAATATTTTAAGTTAAATTACGGCTAAATTAACCAATTTAAGCCTAAAAAAGATAAAAACTTGGGGTTACCCAAGTTTTATTTTAATTATTATTATCCTTTGTAATCAATAAGTTTTTTAAACTCGTCAACTTTTAAGCTTGCGCCACCAATTAAACCGCCATCAATGTGTGGTTGGCTTAAAATGTCGTTAACATTTTTACTGTTTAAACTACCACCATACAAAACAATAATATTATCTAAATTTGTTAAATCGTAAAGTTTTGCAATGGTTTCTTTAACGTGTTTAATGGTTTTTTCGGCATCTTGTTTGGTTGCACTAATTCCTGTGCCAATTGCCCAAACAGGTTCGTAAGCAAAAAACATTTTGTTTAGTGCGCTAGCCTCTACACCCTTAAGTGCACCAACTAGTTGTTTTTTTAACACTTTGTTTGTTTGCTTAGATTCACGCTCTTCTTTAGTTTCACCAATACATAAAATTGGTGTAAAACCCTCTTTTAAGGTTGTAATTAATTTTTGATTAATAAGCTCGTCGGTTTCACCAAAAAGTGCACGACGTTCGCTGTGTCCCAAAATTACAAGTTCGGTGTTAAATTCTTTTAACATGTTTGCACTAATTTCGCCAGTGAAAGCACCTTTTGGTTGAAAATACATGTTTTGTGAACCAAAATGCACTTTTGACTTTTTGCACATTTTGTTTGCAAGTGGCAAATACACATACGGAACACAAACGCCAACATAATTTTCGCTTTGCTTAGCAACTTTTTTAAGTTCTTTAAAGTAAGCAGTAAGTTCGCTACCACTTAAATTCATTTTATGGTTTCCAATTAAATATTTCATGTTAACCCTTTATCCCCTATTTATTTTCAATAACATCAACAGCAGGCAAAACTTTTCCTTCAAATAGTTTTAAACTTGCTCCGCCACCAGTTGAAATGTGAGTAATTTTTTTAGCATAGCCAAATTTAATAACTGCTGCAGCACTATCGCCACCACCAATAATTGTGGTTGCTTTTGTTTTTGCAAGTGCTTTAGCAACTTGTTTTGTCCCGTTTTCGAATGTTTTGTTTTCAAACACACCCATAGGTCCATTCCAAATAACTGTTTTTGCTTTTTTAACTGCTTTTTTATAAAGTTTAACAGTTTGTTTGCCAATATCCATACCTAGCATATCGTTAGGAATGTTTGCATTAACCGTGTTTTTAACAACGGTTGGGTTTTCGAAGTTGTTTGTAACAACGTGGTCGCAAGGAAGCATAATTTCAACATTTTTTTCTTGAGCAAGTGCAAGTAAACGTTGAGCCTCTGCAATCATATCACGTTCAACACGGCTATTGCCTAAATTATAGTTTTGAGCGGCAAGAAATGTATAAGCCATTGCTCCGCCAACAATTAAAGTATCTACTTTGTTAAGCAAACTTTCTACAATGGTAATTTTATCGCTAACTTTAGCACCACCCAAAATTCCAACAAATGGGCGTTTTGGGTCGTTAATTGTATCAACAATCATTTTAAGTTCTTTTTCAATTAAAAAACCTACTGCATTAGGAAGCATTTTTGCAACACCATAGGTTGAAGCGTGTTTACGATGTGCTGTTCCAAACGCATCGTTAACATAAATATCGGCAAGTGCAGCAAGTTTTTCGCAGAAAGTTTTTTCATTTTCTTCTTCCTCTGCATAAAAACGTAAGTTTTCAAGCATTAACACTTGTCCAGATTCAAGTTCTTTTGCCATTTTAGCAGCGTCTTCGCCAATGCAATCTTCGGCAAACTTAACTTCTTTTGCCAAATATTCCGAAAGTCTTACCGCAGTTGGTTTTAAGCTATATTTTAAATTAACTTCGCCTTCAGGACGTCCAAGGTGGCTCATTACAATAACACTTGCACCATTATCTAATAAATATTTAATGGTTGGAAGTTCTTCTTTAATGCGGTTATCATCAGTAATAACACCATCTTTAAGTGGAACATTAAAATCCACGCGAAGCAACACTTTTTTGTTATAAACATCAATATCTCTAATTGTTTTCTTATCCATAAAAAATCTCCTAATTAATATTTCTATTAACACTTAAAAGTATATATTAAAAATTAATATGAAGCAAACAAGTTTTAAATTATTTTTATTTATGGCAAAAATTTTGCCATTTTGACACATTTTAAATAAAAAAGTTAGAGGTTAAATTAAACCTCTAACACTTCTTTAATATTTTTAACTAATTCTTTATTTCCACCAATATACATATCGTATTTTTTGTTAAAGTAAACTTCGCCACCGCACTTCTCAATTAAAAATTTACCGGGTTCAAAATCCCACGGAGTGTTTCCAAACACAACAAGTGCGTCCATCTTTCCCCTTGCAACAATAGCAAAGTTATATGCCATACAACCAAACAACCTAACACTACGCAAATATTTCATAAGTTTAACTTGAATTTCTGCTTGTGTTTTACTTGTTATATCGGTTATGTTGCTTAAACAAACCACCGACCAATCAATTTGAGTTATATTAGATAATTTAATTGGTTTACCATTTAGAGTAACACCCTCACTATTTGCAACATAAAGTTCCTTAATTGTTGGGAAATACACAACCGACAACACAGTTTCTTTTTTATATTGCAAAGCAAGTTGAGTACCATAAAGCGGAACACTTTTTTTATAGTTTCGAGTTCCATCAATTGGGTCTAAAATCCAACAATAATCGTTGTCGGTTAAATCGCTACCTTCTTCACCAATAAAACAACTATTAGGAATTAGTTTAAGTAGCCCCGCCCTAATAAATTCTTGTGTGTTAATATCGTTATTAGTAACATCGTCCATTGGGTGTTTGTGTCGCTCTTCAACCTCAACAAAATCTTTACCAAAATAAATTTTACTTGCTCGTTTTATTAATTTTATAATCTTTTTTTCAATCTTTTGTAAGTCCATAAATTTTCCTTTATTTCCTTTCAATCTTAATGTTATAAAGTTTTAAAACATCAAAAAAACCTTGTTCAACTTCTTCTAGCGAAAAATTGTTTTCTTCAAGTTCAGCCTTTGTTTTTGAAGCTAACTTTTGATAGAAATTTAATGCAATTTGCATATGTGCCATGCTTTGCGGATTAATTACAGAAAAAAGTTTATCTTCAGCAGCATTAATTTTGTTTTCGTCTAACATTTTATTAAGTTCAATAAACAAATTATCGGTTTCTGAATAGTTGCCATTTTCAGGTAAAACATAATCAAAACTATCACGCTTAAACAAAATTTTAGCAATCACTTGTGCAACACCTTTAATTTGTTTATATAAAATATCTCCGTTTTGCTCCATAAAAAACCTTCAAAACTTTTTTAGGCGCATTAGCACCCTACCTTTAATATTAACATAACTAAAAAAAAATTGCATTTAAAATTAAGCACCATATTTTTTTTATAAATAAAAAAAGACTGGTATATAAACCAATCTTTTAATTACTATTTTTATTTTTCTTCAGTTGTGGTGTTTTGTTCTGATTTTTCAACCTCAGTTGCAACAACAACTCCACGTTTTAAAGCAATTTTTTCCATAACTTTAATAGTTCCAAAATAAATGCCATAAATAATTGCGCACATACCAAAAATAGCTGCAATAACAGTAAATGGCATAAGTGGTGTTGGCACAAATGGGAATGTGCTTCCGGTAATAAAGAACCAATCGAAGCTATGTTGTTCACTACTAAATGTAGCATTTCCAAACGTTGCCCAAAGTGCAATTATGCAAAGTGCAACAAGTTCCATCCAAATGTTTTTCCATGTTAGTTTAACCCTGCCCCAAGCAAGATTTAAAAATCCCCAACTAAATAGCATTCCGTGGAACACAAAAGTTTGCACAACTTTATAACTAAAAGTTGAAATTCCGCCTAATGCCGAACCAGGATATGTAATATACATTAAACTTGCAACTAAACTTAAAACCACAATAACATGTTTAATTGGTTTAAACTTTTTGTTGAATTGAGCAAATGGAACAAAACAACCCATAAGTGTGCAAATGTGGAATGGAAGTTTATCTAAATCTATTTCGCCTGACTCGCGTGAAAGTGGCATTATAAAGAAATCGGCAATGTAAATTGCTGGAATTAAATAAGCCAAAAGTTTTAAGGTGAAATCTTTTGCATTTTCAGATTTATTTTTAAGTAAAAATGCCAATCCAATTGTTAACCCTACAATTAAAAATATATACATAAAGTGCCAAATTGAAAACAGTTTAATTTCAAGCACAACTTCGGTTTCTCTAAATAGTTTAATTAAAAAATCTCTCATAACTACTCTTCCTCTTTTTCTGTTTTTGTTTTCTTTTTATATTTCTTATTATACCAATATGCCAAATGCGAATACCATCTATCTTCTTTAGGAAGTGCAATTTGCTCGTATGTTGCAGTAATTAAAAAGCCAACAACAATTGCCAAAACTCCCATAAAAGCAGTGTTAAACCACGGCATTGATGCAACTGGTGGTTCAAGCAAATACATTGAGTTAACTGAACCAATTTTACAATATTCAAACAATGTGTTAACAAAAACACCATCAATTAAAAGTAGGCTCATTCCAAGCAAAATGCTAATTGTGTTAAACACCCTAATTTTTATATATTTGCCACAAAGCAACCAAACACACCCAATAATTAACGTTGAGTGGCTAAGTAACCCTTGTAAAACACTCCAATCGGCAAGTGTTGGGTTACCCATATAGTTAAAGTTTAAAGCAATTCCTAAAACACCACCAACAATTCCTAAATAAAATGTAAATTCTGTTACAAACCTATACCCAATTGTTTTACGATTTTTAATAAATGCGCTTGCCACCAAAAGCCACATACAAACATGGCAAGGATACACCGCAAACAACAGCGCCGACCCTGCTTCGGCAGTTCCAGTGCTTAAAAAATCAACCCATAAACCGCTATAATGCAAAATAACAGTTATAATTGCAAAAAATTTTAAGAACACATCTTTTTGTTTTTGTTCTTTTAAATAAATTGTTGCTAATATTAAAATTACTATGGTTATTACAGTTGAAATTACAACATATAACGAATGTGCTAAATCAAATAACATAACGATATAATAATATTATTATTTGTCGAAAATTGTCAAATATATGTATGCAATTAACATAAGCAATATTAGTTTAAGTAAAAAAACAAAAAAAATCGTATACCGATAGCTTTACTTGGGGTCCCCAAAACATTAAGGAGCAACGCGATAAGTTTTGGGGTGAGGAGGAGCAGACAGCCACATGTTCTTGCGACAAAAAAAGAGCAAGAACATAATTATGTCTTGCTCCGACGATATGGTGCGGACGAAGGGACTTGAACCCCCACTGTTTCCAACTAGAGCCTAAGTCTAGCGCGTCTGCCAGTTCCGCCACGTCCGCATAAGTTAATGCTCTAATATACTACAACATTAAAAGATGGTTGTCAATAAATTTTAAAAATTTGTAAACATTTTTTACATCTTTTTTATTTATACAACCATTATAAATAATTTACATTTGTTAAAACTTTTAAAATATGCTAAACTTAGGTGTTTATAAGGAGTTTTTATATGAGAAAAACCGACGTAACAATTAACACTTTAGAAAGCCGTGATTTAATTGAACTTAAACTTGCCAATGCGGGGTTTGAACGAACCGGATATTTTGTTTGTGAAGACATTTATTTTACAAACATTCCTAACAAACTAGTGAAATCAACAAAATATAACGATTTAATTAATACCAGCGTTATTGTTAGAAGCATTTACGAAGATGTGGTTGGCATTCAAAAATCATATTTAGTGCACAAACACAAATACTTTAACAAGTTTAATCAAGTTTTAAGTGAAGAGGTTTCAACAACAAAAATTTCAAGTGCAACCGAAATGCTTTATATTTTACGTACTGCAAACTTTACCAACTGGATAAGTTTTCAACAACAAAAATATTTTTATAAAAAAGGCGAAATTGTTTTATCTCTTTCATTTGTTGAAGGGCTTGACGGTGCTTTTATAAACATGAAAGAAGTTCCAACAATTAAAGACTTACCTAAACCTAAAAAATTCAAATTTTTATGCCAATTAGTAGATACTTTAGGCATTACCCACACCCCAGACTACTCCTGCAAAAAATCGTATATGTTATATGAGCAAATGCGCAAACATAAAGGAACATTTAAAGGTTAAAAGCATGAAAAAAGCAATATTATTTGATTTAGATGCAACAATAATTCAATTTGACCAAAAAACTTTTGAACACGAATATTTTAAACGCATCACAAAACGAGTTGCCGCTTTAGGATATAACCACGAACAATTTGTGGCACAACTAAACAAAGCCATTAAAGCAATGTATAAAAACGACGGAAGTAAAACCAATCAGCAAGTGTTTGAAAACACAATGGCCGAAATTTACACAAATCAAGATTTAACTACAATTTTAAATGTTTTTAACGATTTTTATAACAACAACTACGATGGAATTAAAGAAATTTCAACACCAAACAAACAAATTAAGCAAATTATAGATTGGTGTAAACAAAACTTTGATTATGTTTTATTAACAACAAACCCATTCTTTCCTAGGTTTGCTGTTGAAACCAGACTAGGCTGGACCGAATCGGGATTAACTCTTTCCGATTTTGACTGGGTAACAACTTACGAAACATCTCACTTCTCAAAACCAAATCCTAAATATTTTGAAGAAGTTTTAACTAAATTTAACTTGCAAGCCTCTGATTGCATTATGGTTGGAAACAACGAACTTGAAGACTATATTACAGCAACTCAATTTGGAATGGAAGCATTTTTAGTTGGCAACCACGTTATGCCTTACGAAGAAGCTAAAAGCCACCCACAAGTTGTTAAATTTGAAAATTTAATTGAAGTTTTAAAAGTAGCAAAACAAAAATAACTAACAAAAAAACCGCCTTGGTTTAGGCGGTTTTTTATTTTTTACTTTACTTTTAATTGTGGTTTTTTAACCAAGTTTAACTGTTTAATTAAATTGTTTCTAAAGCTAGGCAAATCGGTTAAAATTTGTTTTTTAGAATCAAATAAATCAACACTTGCAACAACATCAACAAACCTATCAATTGCTTCGGCACTAAAAAATTGTGATTTCCCCTGTTTGTTGTTTGCTAAATGAACTAAAGATTTGGGAAGTTCAATATTATATTTATTTAAAATGTAGTAAGTAACAAAATCGTAGTCGTCGTACATTGCTTGTTTTACTTCAATTGGAGTCCATTTTTCAAGTTCTTCAGAATAAACAAATCTATAAAAAATATCATCGCAAATAAGATGTAAAAACTCGGCACGTGCAAAACTAGAATCTAAATTAATTGTGTTTGCAGCTTTAACAATATCCATTTTAAACTCTAAAAGTTCTCTAACAGTGGTTGGCTTTTTATTTTCGCCAAAATGCGAAGCAATTTTATCGTTAGCCAAATCTGGCGCTAAAGTTCCATCTAAAAATTCAGACTCGTTTTCGGTTTTATGGTTTTGCAAATATTTTTTACCAATTGCCAAGTGCATTGCCAGACATGCCATAACTAGCCCTCCATTAACACATGTTAATTATATATTAACATAAAAAAAGTAAAAATCAATAAAAAAATCGGTTAGAAATTTCTAACCGAATTTTTGGTGACCCATCCGCGATTCGAACGCGGGACACCATGATTAAAAGTCATGTGCTCTACCAACTGAGCTAATGGGCCATAATTAAATGGCTGGGGTGGCAGGATTTGAACCTACGCATGCGAGAGTCAAAGTCTCGTGCCTTACCGCTTGGCTACACCCCAATAGGTAATGTTAAAATAATGGGGTGAATAGTGGGACTTGAACCCACGACCTCTAGAGCCACAATCTAGCGTTCTAGCCAACTGAACTATATCCACCATAGTTATTGGTACGCCAGAAGGGATTCGAACCCCTGACCCTCGCCTTAGAAGGGCGATGCTCTATCCAGCTGAGCTACTGGCGCACAATCAAAGGCAGGTTTTTAGCTTAAGCTTAACCCTAACTAAAATTGGAGCGGGTGATGGGAATCGAACCCACGTAGCTAGCTTGGAAGGCTAGAGCTCTACCATTGAGCTACACCCGCATTAATTCCCGGCCCGGCTTTACAAAAGCAATAATATAATATCATTAAAGTATGTGCTTGTCAACAAATTATTTTAAATTATTTTACATATTTACAATAATTTTTCCATCTTCAATTTCAACCACGGCAAAGGTGTGCTTGCCACCTTTAAAGTAAGAAAAAGCACCCGGATTTAAATAACCAATATCGTTAACAACTTCCCAGTCTTGCACATGAGTGTGCCCATAGCAAACAAGTTTAAAGCCTTTACCCTCAATTCTTCTAATTAAGCCACCAAGCCCACGCTTAACATCGTATTTATGCCCATGAGTTACAAAAATTTTAACCCCCTCAATAACAACTTCTTCTTCAAAAGTGTTAACCCTATCTATAACCCATTCGTCCCAATTACCCTTAACCTTAATAATGTTTGGGTGATTAATTTCGTCTAGGTCTTTAATCATGTCGCCACAAAAAATAATATGAGTAAACTCATTTTCGGAAATTAATGTTTTAAGTTGTTCTTTGTTTCCGTGAGTATCGGAAATAACCAAAACTTTTGCCATACATAAATATTAACATAAAACCATGTTTTTTTGCAAATTATTAAAACTTTAAAACAAAAAACCTGCTAATGGTTTAAGCAGGTTTTTCGGTTTTTTTATTTTCAGATTTAACATTTTTTCTAACAATTTCTGGCTCGCAATCGTTATCAATTGTTTTTTGGGTTATAACAACCTTTTCAATGTTTTTATCGGACGGAGTTAAAAACATTAAGTCTAGCATGCAATTTTCTAAAATTGTTCTAAGCCCTCTTGCTCCGGTTTTTAGCCTTATTGCTTTTTTAGCAACTGCTCTAACAGCATCTGGCTCAAACACAAGTTCAACCCCATCAATTTTAAACATTTCTTTATATTGTTTTGTAATGGCGTTTTTAGGTTTTTGCATAATTTCAACCAACGCATCTTCGTTTAAATCGTCTAAGCCCACAACAATAGGAAGTCTGCCCACAAACTCTGGAATTAAACCAAACTTAATTAAGTCTTGCGGCTGAATTTTTTTCAACACAACACCTGTGCTTTGTGTTTCAGATTCAGAAAGTTCTGAATTAAACCCAAGCGACGAAACATTTGTGCGTTTTTCAATAATATTTTTAAGCCCAACAAATGCACCACCACAAATAAACAAAATGTTAGATGTGTCAATTTGTAAAAGCTCTTGGTGTGGGTGTTTACGTCCCCCTTGTGGAGGAACCGACGCAACAGTACCCTCAATAATTTTTAAAAGTGCTTGTTGAACCCCCTCGCCTGAAACATCACGCGTTATACTTCTGTTTTCCGATTTTTTAGTTATTTTATCAATTTCATCAATATAAATTATTCCGCGTTCGGCCTTTTTAATATCGTAATTTGCATTTTGAATTAGTTTTAATAAAATATTTTCAACGTCTTCACCAACATAGCCAGCTTCAGTTAACGTTGTTGCATCGGCTTGAGCAAACGGAACCTTTAAAATGCGAGCAAGCGTTTTTGCAAGCAAAGTTTTACCGCTTCCGGTTGGACCAATTAAAAGCACATTGCTTTTGTCGATATCAATTAAATCTACACCATCGGTTTTGTTTTTAGCATCAATGTTGTAGTTAATGCGTTTATAGTGATTATAAACGGCTACCGACAAAACACGTTTAGCATCGTCTTGGCCAATAACGTAATCGTCTAAAATTTGTTTAATAACTTCTGGTGTTGGAAGGTCTATTTTATCAGACTCTGAAAGTTTTTCATCTTCTAACAAAATATCTTTGCAAGTGCTAATACACTCGTCGCAAATAAAACTTAAACCATCTGGACTAGAAATTAATTTTTTTGTTTCAACAGCGTTCTTTCCGCAAAAAGAACAAAACATATTGGTTTCTTTTTTCATAAATCTCCTATTTTATAAAAAATAAGACAAGCACCAAACTAGGTTTGGTGCTAATACGTCTAATTTTATCTTTAGAAAAATTATCTTTTTTCAATAACTTTATCAACTAAACCATAAGCTTTAGCTTCGTTTGCATCCATCCAATTATCACGTTCAACATCGGCAGCAACTTTATCTAGTGGTTGTCCGCAATTTTCTGCTAACATTTTTGTCATTTTATCTTTAATTTTTTGAACATGTTTAGCAGTAATTTGAATGTCTGTAACCTGACCTTGAACACCACTTAGTGGTTGATGAATCATAACTTCACTGTTTGGTAAACACATTCTTTTACCTTTAGTTCCGGCAGCAAGTAAAAATGCTCCCATAGATGCAGCAAGCCCAACACAAATTGTTGAAACATCACATTTAATATATTTCATTGTGTCGTAAATTGCCATGCCTGCACTAATGCTTCCGCCTGGGCTGTTAATATATAACGAAATGTCTTTATCTGCATTTTTACCTTCTAGGTAAATAAGTTGTGCAACAACTGTGTTTGCAACATTATCGTCAATTTCGCCAGTAATAAAAATAATGCGGTCTTCAAGCAGTCTGGAATAAATATCATAACTGCGTTCGCCAGTGCTTGTTTGGTCAATAACATAAGGTACTACCATAATTTAAGCCTCCAAAATAAATTAATTTTAAACTATAAACAAACAATTTCTTTAGTTTATTTGAATTTAACTATTTACTTTTTTTAGCGTTGTTTTCAAGTAAGAAAGCTAAAAGTTTATTCATAAGTATTTCGTTTTTAATATAATTTATTCTTTCTTCTGGTAAATTAGCTTTAAATTCTTTTAGTGGTTTTGTTGAATTTTTTGCCATTTCTTTAATTCTTGCGTCAACTTCTTTATCTGTAATGGTTAATTTTTCTTTTTCAAGAATATAACTTAAAGCCAAACGAATTTTAACAGATTTAGCAGCGCTTTCACGTCTAGATTCTTTTAATTCTTCAACAGTTGTTTTCATATAGTTGCAATATGCATCTAAAGTTAATCCTTGATACATAAGCCTATATTCCATATCACGCATAATTTCGTTAAGTTCGTTTTCAACCATAACATCAGGAATTTCAACTTGGGTGTTTTCTAAAATTAAATCCATAATTTTATTTTCTGCATCAACTTTTGCGTGTTCATCTAAATGATGTTGAAGGTGTTCTTCAACTTCTTTAGTGTATTCAGCCAAAGTTTCATATTCAGAAACGTTTGAAGCAAATTCGTCGTTAAGTTCTGGAAGTTGTTTTTCTTTAACAGAATTAACATGGCAAGCAAACACAGCAGGTTTACCAGCAAGTTCGGTTGCATGATAGTCGGCTGGGAATGTAACATTAACATCTTTATCTTCGCCTGCTTTTAAGCCAACAAGTTGGTCTTCAAAGCCTTCAATAAAGCTGTGGCTACCAATTTCTAAATCGTAATTTTCGCCTGTGCCACCTTCAAATTTAACGCCATCAATTGAACCTGAGAAATTAATGTTTGCAACATCACCAACTTTAACTTCGCGTTCAACTTCAACCATGCGAGCATGTTGTTGTCTTGCTTTTTCAAGTTCTGCATCAACATCTTTTTTAGAAACCTTTTTAGTTTCAACTTCAACGCCAAAACCTTTATATTTGTTAACTTTAACTTCTGGTTTTGTTACAACTTGAGCTTCAAGTTCAACGCCGTTTTCGTCCATCTTTTTAACGCTTAGGTTAGGAGCATCAACAGGTTCTAAACCTTTTTCTTTATTTAAAATTTCCATGTAAGCTTTATAAAAACCTTCGCTTAATGCTTCTTCATAGAAAACATTTTCGCCATACATTTTTTCAATAACTCTTCTTGGTGCTTTACCTTGACGGAAACCTTCAACTTTAAATTTACCTTTGTTTTTGTTGTAAGCTTCTTCAACTTCTTTATCCCATTCTGCTTTAGATAAAGTTAAATTAATTTGCACCATGCTTTTTTCTAGTTTTTTAATCTTGTAATCCATAGTTTCTCCTTAAAAATTTAACTACCAGTAATTTTAACACTTTTAACATTTTTTTGCAATGCAATACGACACTAAAAAATAAATAGTTTTTGTAAAAAAACACATAAAAACAAAAAAAGTAGCCAACTTTGTGGCTACAATTTAAATCATTTTAATGCCAAAAACTATAAAAGCAACACCAGCACAAGCAAACAAAATAACTTTTAAAACATTGTTCATATTGCCAAAACGTTTGTGCCTGTTAACTTTTTCACGCTCCTCATGAGTTAACGGAATTAAATCGGCTTTATTATCAGATTTAACTTCCCTTGTTTTTAACACATAGTAAACAGCAAGCATAAAGCAAAGCGCCGCTCCTAAAAAGCAAGTTATAACATAAAACACCATACTAAGCCTTGCAAGTGCAACACAAACAAATATTAAAATTGTTAAAACAAGCCCAATTAAAAAAAACTTGTTTTTAAATAATTTTTTAAAATCAAATTCCATACCCAAATATTAACATTTATAAAAAAAATTAGCAACAAAAGTTTTGTTACTAATTTTAGCTAATTAATGAATAATGTAAGAAACAGCAATTAATGCAACTGCCACAATCCAAATTATAATATAAACCACACTGCGGCGGCTTTTAGCATATGAAAAACTTGAAATTGCAAGCATAACATAAGCCAAAACATCGGCAATAGTTTTAAACACGTAAGCAACCATTCCATCGCCAAGAAGCGCTTGAACTAGTAGTGCCGCTCCAACCAAAATAACTGCAATGTAAGCAAGCACATTTGCAAACGACCTAAATCCAAAATTAGACATACTTCCCCTCACTTTTTACATAAATATATTAACATTATAAATTATCTTATGTAAACACTTAAACTTTAAATTTCTTGCAAGTTTTTTAATATTTTTTGAAAATAATCAGGTAAATCGGCGGTAAATTCCATTACTTTATTTGTTTTTGGGTGAACAAAACTTAATTTGTGTGCATGAAGCATTTGCCCATCGGTTTTAAACTTGCTTTTTCCACCATAAAGGTCGTCGCCAACAATTGGGTGGTTTAAATGCTTTGCATGAACTCTAATTTGATGTGTTCGACCCGTTTTTAATTCAAACTGAACCAAACAATATTCTTTAAAACGTTTTACAATGGTGTAATGAGTTTCGGCATACTTACCACCAGTTTCTACAACTGCAAACCTAAGTCTGTTTTTATTGTCGCGACCTAAATTGTTTTTAATAACACCCTGGTCGTTTGGTAAATTTCCGTTAAGTAACGCCAAATAAACACGCTTACAAGTTTTTTCCGCAATTTGTTTGCTTAGTTCAACATGAGCAAAATCGTTTTTAGCAACAACTAATAATCCTGTTGTGTCTTTATCTAGCCTGTGCACAATACCTGGCCTAATAACACCATTAATACCGCTTAAATCTTTAATGTGGTGCAAAAGAGCATTAACCATTGTGCCCTCCCAGTTTCCATTTGCCGGGTGAACAACCATTCCTTTAGGCTTGTTAATAACAGCCAAATCGGCATCTTCATAAACAATGTTTAATGGTATGTTTTCAGCTTTTGTTTCAAGTGGTTTTGGCGGAAGCATTTCAACTTCAATGTGGTCGCCAACCTTTAAACTATAGCCTGCCTTAACTTGTTTTCCGTTAACTAAAACATGACCTTCGTCTATTAAGTTTTTATAATGCGAACGTGTAAAACTTTGGTCTGATTCAAACAAAAATGCATCTAACCTAGTTTTTGCTTGCTCGGCACTAATTTTAAACTCCATCTTTTTCGTCCTCGGTAATATCGGTAACTTCTTTTTTAGGTTTATTAAATTCATAAAAAACCAAGTAAATTATGTAGCAAATAACACCAACGGTTAAAAACACATCGGCAAAATTAAAAATAGGAAAATCAATAAATTTTAGTTCAATAAAATCTCTAACCCCACCCAAAACAATTCTATCGTAAAAATTGCCAAGAGCTCCACCTAAAATTAATGAAAACCCTGCAATATACCAACCATTTGAACTTTTATAGTAAAAATCGATAAACGAAAAAACAAGCAAAAACAGCACAGTAAAAATACACAACATAACTGTGTTATTTCCAAAAATGCCAAAAGCCGCACCTGTGTTAATTGTGTAGGTTACACCTAAAACATTTTCTATTAAAGTAATGTCTGCCCCACCCGCTTCGAAATAGTTTTGAAAATATAGTTTTGTAAGTAAATCTATAACCAACATTAAAACTATTGCCGAAACTTTAACCGCAAAGCCAATCCAAAATTTTTTCATATTTAAATATTACTATATTTTTTAGTTTTTTTAAACTGATTTTAAAACATAAAAAGCAGTTTTACCAAAATTGTTGTAAAACCGCCATTTATTGCAACTTATAACGTTTTTAAATTGTTATATAAATTATATTTTTCAACAGCAACACTTGTTACTAAATATTTTAAATCTTTATTAACACTAGTTCCGTTTATAACCTTTAACACACAAGCATCAAGTTCTTCAATTAATGTTAAAAAAGTGTTTTTAATTGCCAAACCCTGATTTGTTACAGCATAAGAATTAATTGCGTCGAGTTTACTTGCCCAAACCTTAAGTTCGCCCTTTATAGTGTTAAGTTCGCTGCTAACAACAGTTGCAACAATTTCGGATTTATCAAATTTAATTGAATAATCGTAAACACTATTATACAAGTCATCTAAAAACTTAACAGCATTTAATAGTTCTGCCTCTTGCTCGTCCTCAAGTTTATCTGATTTAATTGTTAGTTTATTATATTTAATTTCCATAACACTAACATTATAGTTGTTTCCGCTAATGTTTTTAAGCACTGCTTCGGCATCGGATTTTGTTTTATAAACATTACCAACAACTAAAAACTTATTGTTAACTTCCCACACATAGGCACCAGCACCCAACACGCTAACACCACTTGCCACTCCTTGCGCTTCCGATTTTGTTTGATACTCGCCCATTAACACAGCATAGTAGTTATGTTCTGAAATTGACAACGTTTCACCTTTAAACAAAAACGGAAAAGAGTTCACTTTTAAAGCGTCGCCCAAGCCAGTTGCAAAAAATATAACCAACAAAACACAAAGCAAACAAAACACAAAAAGTCCATGTTTTTTAGATTTTGGCTTTTTTGTTTTAATTAATTTAGTATCGCTATAACGTAAATCATTTTTTGACATAGAAAATTGAATTCCTTAAAAACCTGTGTTTTACTTTATGTATATTGCAAAATTTAACTAAACTTGATAATTCAACAAAAATTGTTAAAAATTATTAATTTAAACTTTTATTCGCTTTGTTGTTAAATTATAAATTTAGGTTAAAAATTGTAAAATTAAAATACTATTAGTTTATGGAGGTTAAACCATGAAAATTAAACCCTTATTCGATAAAATTTTATTGCAAGAACTAGAGGTTAAAAACGAAACCGGAATTGTTTTGCCAAGCATTGCTAAAGATAAACCAAACATTGCCACTATTTTAGAAGTTGGCGCAGGCGGATTAATTGACGGCGAACAAACTAACATTGTGGTTAAAAAGGGCGACAAAGTTTTGTTTAATAAATATGCCACAAGCGAATTTAAAATTGAAAATAAAACCTACTTGCTTATTAAACAAGCCGATATTTTGGCAGTTTTGGAGGATTAATTATGGCAAAAGAAATTTTAAACGGATTTGAAGCAATAAAAAAATTAGAAGCTGGTGTAAAAAAACTTGCAAACACTGTTAAGGTAACACTTGGGCCTAAAGGCCGTAACGTCGTTTTAGACCGAAAATTTGCAACCCCACTAATTACTAACGATGGTGTAACCATTGCCAAAGAAATTGTGTTAAAAGATAAGTTTGAAAACATGGGCGCAAGCTTAATTAAAGAAGTTAGCATTAAAACAAACGACGTTGCTGGCGACGGCACAACCACCGCATGTGTTTTAGCCGAAAGCATGGTGTGTGAAGGCATTAAAAACTACACCGCTGGTGCGAACCCAATAATTTTAAAAAAAGGAATTTTAGGTGCTTGCGATGTTGTTTGTAATCACTTAAAAACTTTAAGCAAACCAGTTAAAAACAACACCGAAATTTTTCAAGTTGCTTCAATTAGTGCTGGCGATACTGAAATTGGTAATCTTTTAGCCGAGGCATTTAACAAAGTTGGAAATAACGGAGTTATTACCGTTGAAGACGGCAAAACTTTTAAAACAGAACTCAAAGTTGTTGAAGGAATGCAATTTGACCGCGGATATTTATCTCCTTACATGGTAACCAATCCAGAAACACTAGAAGCCAATTTAGAAAACGCATACATACTTTTGTGCGAAAACAAAATTAGCAACATTAAAGAACTTTTGCCACTACTAGAAGAAGCAAGCAATAAAAACCTGCCCCTACTTATTATTGCCGACGAAATTGAAAACGAAGTGCTTGCAACCATTGTTTTAAATAAGTTACGAGGCAACCTAAATTGCGTTGCAGTTAAATCGCCTGCTTATGGCGACAAACGCAAAGGTTTTATGCAAGACATTGCCATTTTAACTGGCGGAACAGTTATAAGCGAAGAATTGGGTTTAACACTTAATAACTTTAGTTTTGATATGCTGGGGCAAGCAAAAAGCATAAAAGTTAGTAAAGATAGTTGCGTTATTTCTGGCGGAATGGGCAAAAAAGAACAAATTGAAAGCCAAATTAGCAAAATAAAGGCACAAATTGCACTTGCAGAAACCGATTTTGATAAAGAAAAATTAACCGAACGTCTTGCAAAATTAACTGGCGGAATTGCCGTTATTTGTGTGGGTTCAACAACCGAGCCTGAAATGCAAGAGAAAAAACTTAGAATTGAAGATGCTATTTCGGCAACTAAAAGTGCAACTCAACAAGGTATTGTTGCAGGTGGTGGTGTTGCACTAATTAAATGTATACCCGCCCTTTTAAAACACATTGAAACACTAACTGGCGACGAAAAAACTGGAGCACAAATTGTACTAAAAGCACTTAGTGCGCCAATCAATCAAATTGCCGAAAATGCAGGTGTTAATGGCGGAGTTGTAACCAACGAAATTTTAAACAACCCTAGCCCAACATTTGGATACGACGCACTTAACAACACCTATGTAGACCTAATTGAAAATGGTATAATCGACCCAACAAAAGTAACACTAACCGCATTTAGCAACGCGTGCAGCGTGGCAGCCATTATGCTTACAACAACCTGCCTAGTTACCGACGAAGACGAACTTCCAAACCCCAATAAACTTGCAAACGACCACGGAATTTATTAAAAGCATTAATTAAATAATTAAACACTTATAAAAGGGTGATAAAAAACAAAAAGAGCGATTATTTCGCTCTTTTTTATTTTTTGAATTTTCCAAAAATTCCACTAACCACATTTGCCGATTTTTTTGCACTCCCATTTTTTATAGCATTTCCAACCATTTGTTTTGATTCAATACCAAGTGTTTCATCTGCAAATTCGTAACCTTTATTTATTGCGGTTTTTACTTTATCGGCACATCTTTCTGCAGCAGTTTTGCCAGTTAACAATTTTAACGCCGCACTATCAAATTTGTGTAATTCTATTTTAGAGTCAAATTTTAATTCAATTTCTGTAGACAATAGGTAAATTTCAACATTATTTCCTTTTACTTTTATTTGCGGAACACCTTGATACATTTTAATATTATCTGCAGGATAACTTAAAACATTAACATCTTCATTTTCATTAGATATAAAAATAATATTTAAATTTGTTAAAATTAATTGTGCTATTATTTGTTTATCTACTAATGTTACATTCCCCTTATATAAAACAACTTCGTCTTCTCGTAATTGATAATTTTTCATAAAATCTTATCTCCCTATAAAATCAGCATACATTCTTATGAACATATGTCATTCTATGCATTGTAAACTTCGCGAATTTTATTTCAAATTTGCAAGCGTGTTTTCGTATGTTTTCCACGCACCAACAAGTTCCGGAAAAACTGTAAATGTCATTTTTTGCTTTGTTGTTGGGTGCAATAAAACTAGTTTATAAGCCCAAAGCATTAGGTTTCCTTTTGTTTTTGAGCCATATTTAAAATCGTTGTAAATATGGTTACCCATGTGGCTAAGTTGTGCCCTAATTTGATGGCTTCGTCCAGTAATTAAATTAACACTAAGCAAACTTGTTCCATTTAAACTACTTAAAGTTTCGTAATTTAATTCTGCATATTTAGCACCACTAACAGCTGGCCCCACAACGCTAACAATGTTGGTTTTCTCATTCTTTTTTAAATAGTTAACAAGTTTTTGCTTTTTAACTTTTGGCACACCATTAACAATTGTTAAATATGTTTTTGTTATTTCGTTGCTTTTAATTGCTTCGGTTAACCTTGCAGCAGCTTTACTTGTTTTTGCAAACACCATAACACCACCTGTAGGTCTATCTAACCTATGCACAAGCCCAACATAAACATTGCCTGGTTTATCATATTTTTCTTTAATATATTCTTTAACCAAAGTTAACATATCTTTATCGCCAGAGCTATCTTCTTGAGTTGGAACGTTTTGTGGTTTAATTACAACCAAAATATGATTATCTTCGTAAATAACATTTAACATAACTAAATCTCCTAAAATTAGTTTAACAAAAACACATGCTTTAAGCAAATTATTAATTATAATATGCCTTAAATTGGAAACAAAAAAGTGGAGAAACCTCCACTTTTTATTTTGTTAATTAACGTTTAATGCTAACTTTTAATAATTTATCATTTAAGTTAAACTCTTCACTAAATTCGCCGTTTTCACCAACTTTAACACTTAATGCCAAAACGTCTTGTTTAACTTGTTTTTCAAATTTTAATACTAATGCTTCTAAATCTTTATCGCCACTAACCTCAATATAAATTCTATCAGTTACAACATAGTTAGAACTTTTACGCAAATTTTGAACTTTAGAAACAAATTCTCTATAAATACCTTCTTCCACAAGTTCGTTTGTTAAATGTGTGTCTAAAATAACAGCAATGTTGCCATCGGTTGCACTAGCATAACCTTCTTTTTGACTAACCGAAATTAGTAGGTCGTCTTTACTAAATTCAACTTGGTCGCCATCTAGCTCAACTTTAAACACTTCGCCCTTTTCAACAGTTTCAACAACTTTTAATGCATCACAAGTGCTTAAAAACTCACGAATAGCATTAAGTTTTTTACCATATTTAGGTCCTAATGTTTTAAGTTGTGGTTTTAATGTGTAATTAACAAACTTACTTAAATCTTCGTGTTGTTTAACATCTTTAACATTTAACTCGTCTTTTAAAATTTGAACAAGTTCTTTTGTTAAGGTTGTTTTGTTGTTTGCGTCGGTTAAATATAGTTCGTTTAAAGGTTGACGATTTTTAATTCCGCTTAAGTTACGTGCACTACGTCCTAGTTCGGTGTAAGCATAAACTAAAGCCATTTGTTCGCTAAGTTTTTCGTTAACTAAACTTTCGTTAACTTCTGGATAGTTGCACAAATGAACACTTACTGGTGCATCGGCATTAAATCCACGAACAAGGTTTTGATAAATTGTTTCGCTCATAAACGGAGTAAATGGTGCCGATAGTTTTGCGTAGGTTGTAAGAACTGTGTAAAGTGTTACATAGGCTGCCTTTTTGTCTTCGGTAAATTCTTCGCCCCAATAACGCTTACGACCTAAACGAACATACCAGTTAGAAACTTTATCAATAAAATCTTCCATTGCCCTACTGCTTTCGGTTACGTGGAATTTATCTAGTTCCGAGCAAACATATTTAATTAATTTATTTAGTTCGCTTAAAACCCATTTATCCATAACCGATAGTTTGCAATCAGCTAGGCTATATTTAGTTGGGTCAAATTTATCAATTTCGGCATAAAGCACAAAGAATGCATAAGTGTTCCAAAGGGTACCAAAATATTTCTTTTGGCTTTCAGTAACTGTGTTTTCAGTTAAAATTAAATTTCCCCATGGTTGGCTGCCGGTATAGAATGTCCAACGAATTGGGTCGGCACCCATTTTAGAAAGCATTTCCATTGGAGGAATGTAGTTACCTAAACTTTTACTTAATTTACGTCCTTGGTCGTCTACAACCATTCCGTTTGCAATGCATGTTTCATATGGACTTTTATCAAATAATGCAGTTGAAATTGCTTGAAGCGAATAGAACCACCCACGAGTTTGGTCAATCCCCTCACTAATAAATTGAGCAGGAAAACTCTCTTCAAAAAGTTCCTTATTTTCAAACGGATAATGATGTTGAGCAAAAGGCATACTTCCCGAGTCAAACCAGCAGTCAATAACTTCTGGTTCGCGGTGCATTTGCTTTCCACATTTTTCACATTTTATTGTAACTTCATCTACATATGGTTTATGTAGTTCAATTTCGCCAACATTACCAAGTTTTTGAAGTTCTGCTTTACTGCCAACAACATGGTGATGTCCGCACTCGCAAAGCCAAACAGGAAGTGGTGTTCCCCAATAGCGGTCGCGGCTTAGGCACCAATCGATGTTGTTTTCCAAAAAGTTGCCCATACGTCCGTTTTTAACGTTGTCTGGAAGCCAGTTAACTGTGTTATTGTTTTTAACCATTTTAGCCCTAAGTTCGGTGGTTTTTACAAACCAGCTTGAACGTGCAAAATAAATAAGTGGGCTGTGGCAACGCCAGCAATGTGGATAGCTATGAACGTGTTTTTGTGTTTTAAACACCTTATTTTCTTGAGCTAAATCTTCAACAATCTCGTCGTTTTTATCAAAAACAAACTGATTAGAATATTTGCCACAATTTTCAGTAAATTTACCAAATTTATCAACCAATTGAATAAATGGTAAACCATATTTTCTGCCAACATTCGAGTCGTCTTCACCAAATGCAGGTGCAATGTGAACAATTCCAGTTCCGTCGGTTAATGTAACATAACTATCGCAAGTTACATAGTATCCTTTTTCAGCTTCTTTTTTATCTACAAAACCAAATAGTGGCTCATATTTTTTATATTCTAAAGTTTTACCTTTAAACGTTTCAACCACTTCATAATTTTCTTTAAAATGATTTTTTACAAGTGCTTCAGCTAAAATATAGTAGTTACCTTCAAAACTTACTTTAACGTAGTCTTCATCGGCATTAACGCAAAGTGCAATGTTTGAAGGAAGTGTCCAAGGTGTAGTTGTCCAAGCCAAAAAGTAGGTGTTATTTTCGTTTGAAACTTTAAATTTTGCAACAACAGTTGTATCTTTGCGGTCTTCGTAGCCTTGTGCAAGTTCGTGTGAAGAAAGTGCTGTTCCGCAACGTGGGCAACTAGGCAAAATTTTGTAACCTTTATAAAGTAGGCCCTTTTTATCCATTTCTTTTAAAGCCCACCAAACACTTTCGATATAGCTATCGTAGTAGGTTACGTAATAATCGTCTTCCATGTTAACAAAATAACCAACACGGTCGGAAAACTCTTTCCAAATATCAACATATTTCCAAACGTTATCTTTGCAACGTTTAATAAATTTTTCAATGCCATATTCTTCAATTTGTTGTTTTCCAGAAATTCCTAGTTCTTTTTCAACCGAAAGTTCAACTGGAAGTCCGTGGGTATCCCAACCACCCTTACGTGGAACAAAATAGCCTTGCATAGATTTATAGCGTGTAAACACATCTTTTAAAACACGTGTTAAAACGTGGCCAGAGTGTGGCACACCATTTGCTGTTGGAGGGCCTTCGTAAAAGTTAAAACGTTTAGAGCCCTTGTTGTGGTTCATACATTGTTTTTTTACATCGTTTGCTTTCCAAAAATTTAAAACTTCTTGTTCAACATTTGGAAAGTTTAAATTTGCATCAACCTTTTTATACATTATTTTTCTCCTTAAATTTTTTAGTTTAACTTAAAATAACGCTAAAATACAAAAAAAACTTGCGTACATTGTTACAAAAACAATGCCACAAGCATTATTACCATTTATAACAACATGTGCTAACACACACTGTTCACTAACGTAGAACTTTACGTGGCTCCCTACTAAAATTCAAAAACCAAGCTATAAAGGTGATATTTATTTTATTTTGCTACTAGCTTCTCAGCAACCGCTAGTTCTCTGTAGTGCAACTAATTAAAAATAAACGTGTCCTTTTTTAAAACGCCTTTTAATATTAAACTGCTTTAATAATACAACAACCCAATAAGTTTGTCAACAACTAAAAATTTGTTTTAAACATAATAAACATTTTTAAAATTACTAAACATTGTGTTACAATAAAAAAACGGAGATAAATTATGAGTAAATATAAAGTTGTTGTATATGCCATTGCCAATAACGAAGCAAAATTTGCCGAGCAATGGGCAAAAAACATGAGCGAGGCCGACGAAATTTATGTTTTGCTTGACCCAACATGCTCAGATAACACTAAAGAAATTTTAGAGGCAAATGGCGTTAAAGTTAAAGAAAAATTGATTAGACCTTGGCGTTTTGACAGGGCCCGAAACGAAAGTTTAAAACTTGTGCCTAAAGATGCCGACATTTGTGTTTGCACCGACCTAGACGAACTTTTCGACCCAGGCTGGAGACAAATATTAGAAGAAAAATGGGAACCCGACACAAACCAAGGTGTTTACCGCTATTGGCACAACGCAGGCAGCCCAAACGACACTCCAAACATTTTTGACTATTCTAAAATTCATGACCGCCATAGCTTTAGTTGGAAATGGATTATTCATGAATATATTGTTCAAAAGGACCCAAATCAAAAAATTAAGCAAACAAAATTAGATGGTATATTCCTTCGACACTACCCCGACAACAAAAAACCAAGAAGCTATAAAACACTTTTAGAACGTGCAGTTAAAGAAGAAAAACACGACACACGTTATTTAGGTCTACTTGCCGAGGAATATGTTAACGCTAAAGAATTTGAGAATGCCGAAAAAACTGCAAAACAACTTTTAACTGAAAAGAAAGCTTGGACACACGACATTTGCTTTGCTTATAAAATTTTAATTAAAAGTGCAAATATGCAACAAGACTATCAAAAAGCACGTAACTATTGCTACGAAGCTTTGTCAAAATGCGATTATTGTAAAGTTTTTCATGGTGAATTAGGTCAATTACTTATAACTCAATTAAACGATAGCGAACTAGGTATTGCACATGTAAAAAAATGTATGGCAATTGAAAACGACGTAATTACCGCAAGAGAACAAGAATGGAATAATAAAGCATATAACTACAACCTAATTTCAATTGGATATTTTAATTTAAAAGACTATGCTAATGCCCTACTATATGTTGACATGGCAATTACCCTAGACCCAAATGTTGAAGCATATAAACAAAACAAACAAATTTACATAAATGCATATGAAATTTAATATTACATTTTAAACATTATAAACAATAACAAACATAAAAAAACGAAAGCTAAATTGCTTTCGTTTTTTGTTTTTAATTTAGTTACATAGACCATCTGCTTCTGTCTGTAGGGTCAATTACAGTAGGAGCAGGAGTTGCGGTTGTTACAATAGGGTTTGCAACACCATCGGTTAACTCAGTCAAACCTTCAGTTGGGTCGCCCTCAACAATAGGAGCTGTAACTGCCTTTTTAGAATTTTTATTTTTAAAGTGTTTTACAAGAACAGAACTATCACCAGTGTAAACACCTGTAGTAGTTCCTGATCTACCCTTGCTTGACGCACGAGTTGTCAAAATACGTTCAACAGTGTGTGCACCTTTTGCATGATCAAAACTTACAGGAACAGTGGTTGCACCACTACGATATGCAAAGTAATCGTCCATGCTAAAGTCGCCTCTAGCAACTGCCCCTTCATGAAGGTCTTTTGCAATTTCACCCATATCGTGTCTGTCGCCATCAAGAATATCAATCGCTTTAACACTTCCGCGAATTGTTCCCATTCTTGCATGATGTGCTGTAAACCATGATTCAACAATTGTAGCACCATGGCTACTTGCAATTGCACGTCTTGAAACATAGTCAGCTTCACGTTTTCTTGTTCCTTCAATTAAATCTCTACGTTCCATGTTGAAACGGAAAATTTGTTCGCTTAAGTTACCTTCAAGTTCTAATTCGTCAGGTTTACCAGAACGAACAGTTCTATATTGGTCGGCATAGTAACGCATTGTTTGTCCACCAAACAAGCCACCAATTCTTCTAAAGAAGCCTCTAACTTTACCACATGGTGGTTTTTCTTGAAGTTGTTTACCAATCCATTCGTAGTTTTTAGTTACTTTTGCATCATAGCTTTTAATTTCTTTTAATAGTTTTTCAATTTTCTTTCTGTTTGCATTTGGATCAGATTTTAAAATTTCTAATTGTTTTTCACGTTTAGCAATTTCTTCTTTGTATTTATCCATTTCAGCAAATTTCTTTTCAACTTGTTTTTGTCTGTGTAAAAATCTAGCTTTGTTTCTAGATGCCCTACGAGCTTTACGTCCAAAAATCATGTTAACAACGTTTGCACCAACTGCAATTCCTGCTGTTGCCCATATGTTATAAGAAGCAAACTCTAACACAGGTCCAGCAATAGCAGTTCCAACACCTGGAATTAATGTAGAAAGTGCCACAGCACCAGCTAAAGCAACTGTTGAAAGTAATAACCAATGTCTGCCTACCCATCTGCCAAATTTACCCATTACACCAACATGAACTGTTTTATATTTAGTACGTCTTTTAGGACCAGTTGGCATTGTTGGAGTTGGAATTGTAGGTGTTGTACTTGTTGTAGGAGTGGTAGAAGTTGTAGGTGTAGTACTTGTTGTTGGTGTAGTTGATGTAGTTGGAGTTGTACTAGTTGTAGGTGTGGTACTTGTTGTAGGAGTTGTACTAGTAGTTGGTGTTGTAGAAGTTGTAGGGGTAGTTGTTGTAGTAGGAGTAGTACTTGTTGTTGGTGTAGTAGTTGTTGTAGGAGTAGTAGTTGTTGTGGTTGGAGTTGTTGTAGTTGTAGTAGGAGTTGTTGTAGTAGTTACTGTTGGAGTAGAAACAATTCCTCTGCCATATGACCTACCAAGTTCGTTAATTAGTTTATGAGTTTCATTTCCTTTTGAAAGTAATGTTGAATCAGGAGCAGTTGTTGTTGCATGAACAACACCATAAAAACTATCTAACGACCCTTCTAATTGATCTCCCTTTTTACCTTTTGCATTAACAGTGTTAAACACCCAATTATAAACATCTTCAGCCATCTCGCCTTCTAAAGCAAGCCTTAAAATACCTTCTGCCCTAGCTGCCGCACCAATCATACGTGTTGTTGCACGTTTTTCGTCAGCCAATCTCGCTTTATCGGCAGATGTTCCAAGTGCACGAGGATCAAGTTCAAGCCTTGCACGCAAATCTTGAAGATCGGCAATATATTTTTCAAGTTTTTTAATTAAATCTTTAATAGTTTTAACTTCATCAGCAGTTAATGCAGTTGTGTGCATAACAACTGGAGTTGCACTTTCTCTTTGTTTGTTTTTTAAAATTGCAGAATAAAGACTTGCTACATCGGCAGTTTTAATTTTACCAGCACGAAGTTTTGGACTATTATTGATGTCGGCCAAAGGTCTTTTACGAAGTATTCCACCTCTGTTTTCACCAAAAATAGTTTCCAAAGCGTCCTTAACATTGTCAGGAATTTGTTTGGCTGCAATATAACTATTAAGTTCAGTAATAGAAATGTGTGTTAAAACACTAATTTCTTTTATTGCTTTTTTAAGTTCATTAGCTTCAGTTTGTGTAATTGAAATAATTGCCATTTTATACCTCCTTTATGTGCCACCCCAACATAAAGTTAAATGTTTTTTATTTTTTAGAAACATTACATGCGTAATATTTCTTAGCATATTATAACAAAAAATAGTAGCATAGTCAATATGCAAATTTGCAAATTTCTATGCTACTATCAATGTTTTATCTCATTTTTTCAACTTTTTTACGCAAAGCCTCGTCAATTGGAGTAGATTCCAATAAAACATCTTCTAGTTTAATCCCTTTTTCAGTTAAAACTGCAAGTGCTGCTTGACCTCTGCCAATAGCCTTAGTTACGATTCCTTTCATGGCTCCACGTTTTCTTGCATCGTTAAATGATGCATATAGTGCGTCTAGATGTGAGCCTTTTCCCAAGTAAGATTTAATACGCTCAACATTTTCTAATGCTTTTTGTCTAATGCTTAAATCGTTTTCAACTTTTATGCAAGGAGCATTTTTGTAAGCTTCAATAACCTCAATTGTTTTAACAATTAAACGATCGCCATAATTTTGGGTTGGATTTTGGTTGTCAACATGTTCAACTCCACCAACACCCATTGTGTAAAGTTCTCTTTCGGCTTCTAAAAATAATAATAGCGCTTCTAAAGTTTCTTTGTTAGGTTCAACAAACCTATCTTTGCTTTTAAATGTATATGTTAAACCCTTGCGATAGCGTTGGTTGTCGTTTTGACTTCTGTCTTCATTATCATTACTTACAGGTTTTCTTTTACCTTTTGCTGATAACATTTTATCAATCACGTCAGGGTTTGTATTAATTTTTGCTTTTTGTTTAATATGTTCTGGATTTGGTAAGAACTGATTAATTGCTGCTTTTAATTTTTCAACATATCCACGATCAACATCATTTTTAAAATCTCCACCACGCATAAAGTTTTTATTATCAATCATATACATTAAAATGATGTTTTGGTCTGGTTCTGGAACATACAAATGCTCGTTCGCGTATTTAACCATGTTTGTAACTTGAACTTTAATTGCCAAAATTGCACGAGGGTCAATTTTATCACATTCACTTGCATATTTAACGCGTGCAAGTTGACCTGGAGAAAACACTGTTGTTTGAACCCCATTCTTTTTCATGTATTCGTTAAGTTTAAGCATTTCGTTATAAACATAGTCAAAATAATCTTTATAAACATTATCCACTTTTTCTTGTCCAAATAGTGCCATAAATTTACCGCCTTAAATTTTTTACACAAAAAGTATAACACCATTTAAAGGCAATTTCAATACCCAATTTTAATTTTTTTTTGATAATAAAAAAACGGCGATACTTAGCCGTTTTATATATATTATTATTCTAAAAAGCCCAAACTAACTAAAAGTGCGTTATCTACCATTTTCATTTTAAGAACATCAACGCTTCCAACTTTTTCTTTCAGCCTGCGTTTATCAAGTGTTCGAAGTTGCTCAAGCAAAACCACCGAATCCTTAGGCAAACCAACCTCCGAACTTTTTAGTTCGATGTGCGTAGGAATTTTTGCTTTATTTATTTGGCTTGTTATTGCAGCAGCAATAATTGTGGGACTAAATTTATTTCCCACATTGTTTTGCACAATTAAAACCGGCCTAATTCCACCTTGTTCGCTTCCAACAACTGGGCTTAAATCGGCATAATACACTTCTCCACGTTTAATTTCAAAATTATTCATTACTAATCCAGTTAACATAGTTATTTAAATCGGCAACAGTACTAATATTTTCTTCAGCCATATTAACCAACCACTTAGCATTTCTATTATAGAAATTTATAGCATTTGTGCAGTAATCGGTGTTACTTATTGTATGTTTTAAACTTTCTATTTGTTTACAAACAGCTGTGTTACCTTTTAAATTATTAACCATATTTTTTAGTTTATAACCATATTCCCCACTCATTTTGCACCTAACAAAAATTTACTTTATTTTAAGTTGTGCAAACAATTAATAATTATTAATAAAAAAATAAAAAGCCGGCTATTTCCCGCTTTTTATTTTTAATGTTAAACAATTATATTAACTAAATAACAATTTATTTACTAAAACGCTTTTGTTCTCTTAAATCAGAAAGCCTATCAATAAACTTTTCGTTAAGTAGCAAATCGCCATTCCTGGTTTCTAACAAAGTTTTTATCATTGTTCCCGGAACTGGAACAAAATAGGTTCGCTCGCCATTGTTTAATAAGTACATTTTACCCTCAGGGTTGCGTTCGCTAACCAAATACTGATAGTCGGTTCCGCCAGACATTTCTAGATTGTGTTCCAAAGCATAGTCCTCTAACACCTTTGTATCCATAACCGAATTTAAGAAATATTTGGTTTCAATGCCATCAAACGGAAAAGAATAACCAGCATCAACATTTAAAAGTGCATCTAAATAATTTGTGGTTGGAAACTTTTTGTTCATGTGGCAAGGGTGCGAAATATAAATTCTAGCACCAATTTTACGTGCATAATCAATAACTTCCGTTAAGTATGGTGCACGTGCTTGTTTAAACCATAGTTTACTATTAGGGTCTTCAAAAATAATTCTAATAAAATCTGAAGAACTTTCAAATTTGCCAAGCACTTGCTCGTATTTAGCCTGACGTTTTGGGTCTTTGTGCATAAATTCCCAAACTTGTTTATGAACACTTTTTTCAAACACAAAATAATCTTTTTTAGGGGGTTCAAGTTTAACTTTTTTAAGTGCTTTAATAATGTTTTTAACGTCTTGTTTAAAAATTTTATTTTGATATTTTTTACTAAACCACTTTAAACTTTCAGCTTTTTCAATATCAAAATTTAAAAGCGTTAAATGAATTGTGTAATTATTAAAATTAAACGCATATTTTGTTGGATGTGTGTTGTTAACCACGCAAGTAACTTCGCAACCCGGAACAAGTTTTCCAGAATAAACTTGCTCTAATTCGCCAGTTTTAATAAGTTCTTGTAAAACTCCACCTTTTTTATATAAATTAAGTTCGTTGTGTTCTAGCAAACAAATTGCTTTAACCCCATTAGCCTCAGCTAAACTTAAAACATGTTTAACGGCTTGCTTGTTAATATTAAAATCTAAATGAACATGTAAATCACTTTTAACTTTATCCATTTTACACCTTTAATAAATAATTGTTTCGTTTTAAAAAAGAGTTATTAAAACTCTTTTTATGAAAGCACACAAACAGCGGTAGAAGTTGTGTGAGTGTGAGTTATATTAATATCCCACTCTTTAAAACCCATAATGTTAACAACTTTTTTTGCTGCGTCGCTTAGTTTTAAATATGGTTTTCCACTCTTGTTATGGTTAACTTCAATTTCACATAGTGGTATTCCGCCACCAATGCCAATGCCAAGTGCTTTTAAAAATGCTTCTTTAGCACAATATAGCCCTGCTAAACGCATTGTGCGATTAACTGTTAGGTTGCAATATCTAACCTCATATTCAGTAAAAAATTTATTTAAAAACCTTTCGTTTTCAACAAACTTTTGCATTCTAACAATATCTAACGAATCTACTCCAACCGATAGCATAATTAGTTCTCCTTAAAATTTTTAATAACTCGACTAACTTCTTCATATTCAAACCCCTTAGATAGTAAAAACCTATAAAGTTTGTTTAAATTTTCGAAACTAGCCTCTTTACCTTTTAAATATTTATTTGCAAGGGTTAAAATAACATCTTCTTCCGATTCAAACTCTGAAAGCACATCGTCAATAATTTTTTCAGATATTCCTTTAAGTTTAAGTTCGTTTTTAATTTTTATTTTACCATATTTATTTTTAACACTTCTAACATATATTCTAGCATAATTTTCGTCATTTATATAATTATATTCGCTAAGTTTTTCTAAAACATAGTTAACAATTTGTTCGCTATAGCCTTTTTCGGTTAAATATTTTTTTAATTGGCTTTTAGTTTTTAAATTTTTACCAATTAGTGTAACCGCCTTTGTTAGTGCCACACTTTTTTCGTTTTCAAAAACAAGTTCGTCGAGTGTTAGTTCAGATATTTCAACACCCTCTTTTAAATGGTGTGTAAGTACAAGTTCTAACGAACAACCCAGCCTAAACTCGCCATCTAAAAAAATATTAACTCTGCCTTTATTTTTTGCTTGTGCTTCAATTTTTGTAATAGTTGCCAATTGTTTACACCCTAATTAATTTTGTTTCACCTTTTGTAACTTTTAATGTTTTTAACACTTCTAAGTTTTCGTCCGCTAAAAATGTTATGCTAATTTTATCGGAATACTCAAACTTTAAGTTATATATATCACCATTATTTTTCAACGAGTTTAAAACACTTTCTTCGCCATAGTTAAGTGTTAAACTAAACTCGGAGGCTTCAGTTAAATTTGTGGTGGCGGCACTATTTAATGCTAAAGTTGCACTTTCGCCATATGCTCTAACAAGCCCACCTGCGCCAAGTTTAATTCCGCCAAAATATCTTACAACAACAATTAACACATTTGTTAGTTTGCGTTTTTTTATAATTTCTAAAATAGGTAAACCAGCAGTTCCTTGAGGTTCACCATCGTCGCTTGCCTTTTCGTTTGAATTTATAACATAAGCAAAACAAACATGGGTGGCTTTTTTGTGTTCATTTCTAAGTTGTTTTAAATAATTATTTGCAGTTTCAACATTTTCACAAAAAAACGCATAGCCAATAAATTTTGACTTTTTAATTTCTAATATTTCACTAACATCTTGCTTAATTGTAAGTTTCATAACTAATTGTTATTATACTTTAAAACTTAAAAAAAACAAAACAATAAAAAGCCACCACTTTTTATTGTTTTAAATTTAATGTTTTACATTTTTAGTTTTTTAATTTTCTCCCAACTAAAATCGCGGCCAAAGTGCCCATAGCAAGCAGTTTGAGCATAAATAGGTTTGTTTAACCCAAGTTCGTTAATCATGCTTTGCGGATGGAAATCAAAGTTACAATTAACAATTTCATAAATTTTGTTTAGCGGTAATGTTTCGGTACCAAAAGTGTTAATGTTTAAACTAATTGGTTCGGTTAAACCAAAACCATAACTTATTTGAAGTTCAACTTTTTTTGCCAGCCCATTTGCAACAATATTCTTGGCAACATATCTTAAATAATATGCAGCACTTCTATCTACCTTTGTTGAATTTTTAGAACTAAAACAACCGCCGCCAACTCTGCCAACACCACCGTAAGTATCTACAACAATTTTTCTGCCTACACACCCACTATCGCTGTAGCTTCCCCACACAGTAAATTTGCCACCCGCATTAATTAAAATTTGAGGGTTAATGCTTAAAGTTTTATATTCCTTTAAAATCGGTTCAACAACATTTTTAAATATTATATTTCTAACCTCGGTTAAACCTAATTTATCACTATGCGAAACTGCAAGTAAAATGGTGTGAATTCTAACTGGATTTTCATCGTCATATTCAACACTAACTTGGCTTTTAGCATCGGCAAAAAAGTTATGGTTTGTTAGCCTAAAATTTTCGTATACTCGCATTAGTTTATGTGCAAGCATAATTGGAAGCGGCATAAGTTCTGGTGTGTCGGAGCACGCATATCCATAAATAATTCCTTGGTCGTTTGCGGTAACTACTTCTTTATCTACTGCCTCATTAATATCTGGCGATTGGCTTGAAACTTCTTTTATAATTTCAAACTCGTTTTCGTTATATCCAACATAATGTAGCACCTTTTTGGCAATAAGTTCATAGTTTATGTTACTTTTTGTGGTTGCTTCGCCGTAAATAAATAATTTATTGTTTTTTATGGCACACTCAACAGCCATTTGTGATTTTGGATCGGAACGCAAAGCTTCGTCTAAAAAACAATCTGCAATAACATCACAGGTTTTATCTGGATGCCCTACGTTAACCGATTCACTTGTTAAAATTTTCATAGTTTTCTCCTTAAATTTATTTTGCCATAAAGAACTAAAAAAATCCCATATGCGATGGGATTTTGTTTTGCTATTTTTATTCCATCGCTCAGCCTTTAGCACCTTGGTTTTTAACTAGGTTGCTGTGTGGTCATAGGGGCTGTCCCTCACACACTCTTTATGGTAATTTTAGTTTAAACTTTTAGCATATGTTTGTCAATTAATATGTTTAACTTTTAATATATTAACACACCTAAATTTACAGCAATAAACTTTAAAAAAGCTAGGCATTAACCTAACTTTAATTTTTTATTTTATAACCTCTTCAATAATTCCGCCACCCAAGCATTTATTATCACTATAAAAAACAACAAACTGACCTGGTGTTACCGCCCTTTGAGGTTCTTTAAAACTAACGTAAACTTTTCCGCTATTTTCAAGTTTTACATTTACTTCTTGTTCTGGTTGTCGATACCTAAACTTTGCATTGCAAGTAAATTCGCTTTGTTTAGGCGTGCCCGGAATCCAGTTAATTTTGTAACTAATTAGCGCTTTTGAATAAAGTGGTTTTTCGTCGCCTTGGCTAACAATTAGTTCGTTTGTTTTAACATTTTTATCAACAACAAACCAACGTCCACCATCAGTTCCGCTAACACCACCAATATTTAAACCACGGCGCTGACCAAGTGTGTAATACATAACACCATCGTGCATGCCAACCTGCTTACCATTTAGGTCTATAATTTTACCACGTTTTGCAGGAATAAAGTTTTTCAAAAACTCTCTAAATTTGCGTTCTCCAATAAAGCAAATTCCTGTGCTATCTTTTTTTGTTGCAGTAATAAAACCATATTTTTCAGCAATTTTTCTAACCTCTGGTTTTTCCATTTTGCCAAGTGGAAATAACACATGTTCTAGTTGCTTTTGACTAAGTTGATTTAAAAAGTATGTTTGGTCTTTGTTTTGGTCTGCTGCTTTAAGCAAATAATGGTTGCCATCTGCACTATGCTCAATATCGCAATAATGCCCTGTTGCAATATAGTCGGCGCCCAAACTTAGTGCATATTCTAAAAATGGACCAAACTTAATTTCACGGTTACAAAGCACATCTGGGTTTGGTGTGCGACCTGCGGCATATTCTTCTAAAAAATAACTAAACACTCTATCCATATATTCTTTAGCAAAATTAACTGAATAATACGGAATGTTTAATTTATTACAAACACGCCTAACATCTTCCCAATCTTGGGCAGCGGTGCAACAACCATCTTCATCGTCCTCTTCCCAATTGTGCATAAATAAACCTATTACGTTATATCCTTGCTCTTTAAGTAGCGCTGCAGCAACAGAACTATCTACACCACCACTCATTCCCACAACAACTGTTTTCATTTATTTTACTTTCCTTTTAATGCTGTGGTGTTTCATGGTTACTTCACTTTCGCCTAGCACCACAGGAACTTTATATGTTTTAAAAATTAATCCGCAAATATCAAATGCCCACATAAGCATATTTACCATAAATAAATAACCAGCAATTTGCCAGCCATAGCCAACTATATATAGCATTGCTGTGCCCCACGAATTAGTAATAACTAAACGTAGTGCCGAAAATAAAATTGCAATACCAAAACTAACAGCACAATAAATGCCTTTTAAGGTTTTGCCAACGTAAAAATTACCAACACCAAACCAGCCCAAAAAAATTGTAAACAAAGTTAATTTGGTTTTGTTAACATCTTTAGGTAAATTTGTTGTGTAGCAAACATCTTGTTTTCTGTTTTCTTTTAAAGCACGTTTGGCTTCTTTGTTGCTAGATGATAAAACTTGTTCGTTAGTAACATTACAATATTTGCAAATTTTGCCATCAACCATTTTAGCACCACAAACTGGACATTTCATAAACTATCTCCTAATAAATACACATAAGTATAACACACTTTAAATCAAATTCAACAGCAATTTTTATTTGTTTTAAAAACACAATATTTAATTTTATAAAACAAAAATTAGACTTACCTATAATTTAGGTGTTATAATTTTAAAAACAATTAATTAGGAGGACTAATGGGACAAACCGAAATTACAGTTCAAGTTTTTGAAAATATTAATAATGTAAAACAAAAATTAGTTAGCCTTGGTTACACCGAAAAGGACGAATTTACCGGAGCCGACTATTATTTTACAACTCTACGCGAAAACGAAATTAAAACAGCCACATATAAACAACTTTTAGATTCAAGTGTTATTGTTAGAAGTTTTAAAACAAAACACTCAAGCGATGTTAAAAGTTCGTTATTATTTAAAAATAAAGTTTTAGATGCTGCAGGCAATGTTATTAGCGAAGAAAAAGTTACAACTCAAGTTGCCGATTGCAACACAGCAGTTAAAATTTTAAATTTAGCAAAACTTAATAACTGGGTAACATTAAAACAACAAAATGCGTTTTATGTTCTAGGCGAAAAAACAATTATTGTTGGCACTGCCGAAGGTTTAGATGGTTGTTTTATGGAAATTGAAGAATATGCTTCAATTGCAGCCCTTACTCCAGAACAAAAAATTGAAACTCTTATAGCCGACGCAAAAAGTTTTGGTTTTAAAATTGGAACCGACACATCTGTAAAAAAGGTATATATGTTATTTAATAAGCACTAAAAAAGCACCACTTAATGTGGTGTTTTTTAGTATCTTTTACGTTTACAAATTAAAGAAATTATCATGCCTAAAACAGGAACTCCAAACACAACCGACACAACAATTAGGGCTAATTTAACATCAACAGAACCTTCAGAGTTATTGTTTGTGTTGTTTTCTGTTTCGTAATTGTTATTAGAATCTGGTTGCGAACCCCCGTTTTCAAGCTCTGTATTATCGGAACCTCCGTTTTCAGGTAACTCGTTGTTACCATTATTTGGGTTATTATCGTTGTTTGGTTCGCTAGGTGGTAATTCAGTGTTTTCAGAATGTTCAACTTCTAAAATTGTTGCAGTTACAGATTTTTGAGTTGATGTATATTTTCCACTTACCTCATCAGCTTCGGCAATAACACTTATGCTTTTGCCAGCCATTTCGTTGGTTACAACAAAACTTGTTCCGTTAATTAAAGTTTTACTATCATTATTTAGCAAATAATAAAGCTTTACTGTGCCAAAATCTTGCAAAGAATTATTATTTTTATTTTTTAATGTAACATCAACATTAATAGTGTCGCCAACATTAAACTCGGTTTTTGAAATAGTTAATTCTATGGTTGCTTCCACTGGCTCAACATTAACTAAAATTGTTGTGTTTAATTCTGAATAATTAGAATTTGTTGGAACAAATTTAATTAATTGATTTGTTGTTGATTGCGGAACTATTGTTGAAAAAACAAAACTCCAAACACCATCTAATGGTTCTTTTGAATAAGCATCAGCAACAACACCACCAGTTAAAGTGGCAGAATTTAATGCCAACCCATAAGAAACACTTGTAACCGACGGCAACTGCACAAGTTCCAAATTATAACTAATACTTATTACATGTGTTATGGTTTTTGATTCATATTTATTTTGAACACCCAAACAGTTGAATTTAATTGTTATTTCGTTTCCACCACTAACACTATATGGGATAACAAATCGGTTATTTAAAATTTCTTGTTCTGCTCCACCCATAACACTATAAGTTAGGGTTCGTTCGCCAAAATCGGAAAGCAAAGCGTTGTTTGGATTTTTAATTGAAACCGTTATAACAACCTCTTCTCCAGCAGCATAAATTGTTTTTGGAGTTGATACACTAACTAAAAGTTCGGTTTCTTTAACACTTGCAACAATTGTTGTTGTAATTACCGAATAATAACTTGCTGTTGGCGTAAATTTTACTTCAACAGCATCACCATTTAGTGGAACAATGTTTGGATTAACAAAACTCCAAACACCCTCTACATCTAGCCCAGTTAGTGTGTTTTTTACCACACCCCCAGTTAAGCTAGTAGAGTTTAGTTTTTTACCATATTTAATGGTTTCCATGGTTGGGTTTGTTTTAAGTTCAGCTTCGCCAAAACTTGTTATTGCCTTAATTCTAGCATTAAACACAGTGTTACAAATTGTTAAATCGTCGTCGCCGGCATCATACCAAATATTATTATTTGAATCATAATAATAGGTTTGATATTTTGAAACTTGTGCATTAGATATTGTTATGGTGTTTGAACCATCACTATCAACCCAATAACCATCGGTTCCTATTATTGCCTCTGAATCAACACTAACAACAAACACATCTCCTTGTTTTAACGGAACTCCTGTATCTAGTTTTATATTAGAATAACCTGCAGCAGTTATTGAACCCGTTTGAGTATAAACTAAATTGTTAAAAGTAAAACCACTAACCGAAGCATCTAAACTTGAGGGATTTTTATAAATTTTAATTGTATAATCGTAACTACTTTGAACTATGTCGGTATCATATGTGCTAACACCAACATGTGTTAAAAGCTCGTCTTTTTCCGATATAAAAACATTTGCCATTGGCGATAAACTTGATGTGAAACACATTGGTGAAACACCACCATCGTGCTGATACAAATTATCGTAGCTAGAACTAGGAACAATATCAACAGCCGCAAAATAATCGATTGTTGCATCTTCATAAGAAAGCCAAAAATAGCCATTTAATCCCCATTCAGTTCCCCAGCTATTTTTAATTAGCCAAGCCCCATCATTTGTTGGTGTACCATAGCTGTTCGAAAACTTTTCTTTAGGATAGTTATCGTCCCAACCAACAACCGTAACCGAATGGTCGGCACTGTAAGGATATGAACAATATTGTGCATAATTAGCACTATTTAAAAACCTAGAACTACTATAATATGATGTTACTACCGAACCATATGTTAAAATAGCCTCTTTAACATCTGAGGTGGCGGAACTTGGAAATGTGTAAATATTATCTAAAACATATGTATTTTCGTGCATTTTATCTGCACTAATAGTTGCGTCTGGATTTGAAATTAATGTTGAATATGGTGCAACATCTTCGGGCGCAAAACCAATCCAACTCGACAAAACAAATGCAGCAAACATTTCGTTTCCACCACAATTGTAATACTCAACATTGCCAGGCAAAACCACATCGTTTGTGCCCTCACGTGCTCCGTGATATAAAAAGTAGCCCAAATGCCATTCCGATAAATTTAAACTATTACTTGCACCATGATTTTTAATTGCATCGGTTTCAGCACACGAAATAACCGAAAACGCCCAACACATACCATAAGAATCTTGGTCTTTTACCGATGTTATGTGGTTTAAATTAGCATAATCGTTATTATAAAATGTTGGAATTTCAGAACTAGTTAAAACTGGATTGTTTGAAACACTGGCACTTTCAGCAAAAACTGCATTTCCGTTAAAACAAAAAAACGACGAAACTAAACATGCACAACATATTAAAATTAATAATAATATATTTTTATTTTTCATTAATTTTCCTTTAGTAAAAGGATACAACATTATTTAAAATAAGTAAAACTTTAATAAACAAAACACAACAAAAAAGCAGAACAAAGTGTTCTGCTTTTTTATTAACAAAGTTAACAATTATTTGTTATCAACTTCTGCCATGTGGCTAACTAAACGAAGCACTTGTGTTGAATAACCAAGTTCGTTATCGTACCAAGAAACAACTTTAACAAAAGTTGGGCTTAGCATAATGCCTGCACCAGCATCGAATGTGCTAGCATGCATATCGCCAATAAAATCTGACGAAACAACGCTATCTTCGGTGTAACCAACAATACCTTTTAGGCTTGTTTCAGCATATTTTTTAACTGTTGCTTTAATATCGTCGTAAGTGGTTGGTTTAGATAGTCTAACTGTTAAATCAACAACAGAAACGTCAACAGTTGGAACACGGAAACTCATACCAGTAAGTTTACCATTAAGTTCTGGTAAAACAACGCCAACAGCTTTTGCAGCACCAGTTGATGATGGAATAATGTTTGCACTTGCAGCACGTCCACCACGCCAATCCTTTTTACTTGAACCATCAACTGTTAATTGTGTTGCAGTAATTGAGTGAACGGTTGTCATTAAACCTTCTTCAATGCCATAAGCATCGTTTAAAATTTTAGCAATTGGAGCCAAGCAGTTTGTTGTGCAACTTGCATTGGAAACAACGTCCATATCTTTAGTATATTTATCTTCGTTGCAACCAACAACAAACATTGGGCATTCTTTTCCAGGAGCAGTAATAATAACTTTTTTAGCTCCGCCAACTAAGTGTTTTCTAGCATCTTCTGCTTTAGTGAATTTACCAGTTGCTTCGCAAATATATTCTGCACCACAACCTTTCCAATCAATGTTTGCTGGGTCCATTTCAGCAAAGAATTTAATAGGATTTCCATCAACAACAAGTGTGTCGCCCTTAACTTCAACTGTACCATCATATTTGCCATGAACAGTATCGTATTCTAGCATATACTTTGCATAGTTGATGTCGGTAAATGGGTCGTTAATTCCCACTACTTTAATGTTTGGAAATCTTTTTGTTAGTCTTAAAATAATTCTGCCAATACGGCCAAAACCATTAATACCAACTCTAATTTCGTTGTTTTTCATTTTTCCCTCCAAAGAAATTATAAATTTGTTTAAAAAACAATTTGTTAGGTTTTTAAGTTTTAAACCTAAAATTATTATAACAATATTTAGGTGTTTTAAGCAACTAATATTAATTAGCATTTTAAACAAAAAAGAACTTAAAAACCGCAATATTACGAAATTTTTAAGTTCTAATTAAATATAAATTTTATGCAGCGTCAAATTCTGAAACGCTTACAAAACAATTTGCATAAGGTTTTGTTGCATTTTGAGTTCTGTATGCCTCTAGGTTTTCATCTACAACCACAAGTTTAATATTACTCCAATCAATAACAGCATTGTCATTAATAGAAATAACACCTGTAACATTGCGTAAATCAATTGTTTTTAGTGAATTGCAACCAAACAAAATATTTTGGGCTAATTCGCCAATATTGCTGCTTACAACAATGGTTTCCAATTTGGGCATAATAGCAAATGCACTAGCACCAATTGCAGTTGAAGTTCCAGCAAATGTAACGGCAGTTACGTTTGAACAACTAAATGCATTTTCCGAAACAGCAACACCACTTGCAATTGTAACTTCTCCACTTGCTAATTGTGCATTAACAATTAAAGTTTTTGCTTTGTTATAAACAATGTTATTTTCAATTGTAAAATTATCGCTTGTGTTGTTTTGCAACCTAACACTTAATGAAAGTTCGCTTGAAACACCGCTAAGTGCAAGTGGTTGAATAACCGAAACGTTTGGACCCAAATAAAGCGTTGTAATGTAATTCAACCTATAAATAGCCCCTGTTGCAATAACATCTGGGTTAACAGTTAAAACCCTAGAGCCTGCAGCCAATTTTTTGCCGTATCCCATAGGAATTTTTACTAAATTGTTAGTAACAGTTATAGAACGAGCAAGTCCACTTATTGTTGCTTGGGCTTCTTTATAGTAAAGCAAGCCATTATCGCTATAATATGTGTTATATGCGCTGCTTGGGTCTGAAACTGTTATGGTTTGTAAATCAGTAAAATGATCGAATAAGCTTGGAGTAAATGTAAGAGCATTAGAAATAATTACTTCAGAAACATTTCTATAGTAAGAATTCACAACAAAGTTATAAGTTAATTGCTCATCGTTTTGTTTTTGAGGAAGTTTAATTATGCTCTGATTTTTACCTAAATCGCTAAGGCCAACAACTTCGTGTTTATCAACTTCGTTAATGTTACCTTCTTTATATGTTGTGTTAATAATAAACCATTCAAATGGGCTATGAAAATAACTTGTTACATTATGGTTTTGGTTATAGTTTAATTCATATTCGCCATGTTCATTTGGATTTAATAACACACCATTATCGTAAACACATGCTAAATGTTGAGGTAACACTAATCCATTTACTGAATCATATAAAGTAAAAGTAATTTTGTTACCGTAAAAATTTGTTAAAGTTTTACCATCTACAATTTCGGTTGCACCATCAGTTTTAAGCACTCGATAATCGAAGTTTGAATTTGAATCAAATTTCACATCATAATCATTTTCAACAACACCGGTAATTCTAAGTTCGTTTGTTTCTCCAGTGTATTTAATAGTGTAATAGCCATATTTATCTTGTGCAGAAGTTCCAGTTAAAAGTTTGTTGTTATACCAAACTTCAACTTCCGACTGCGAATAATTTACTTTAACTTCAACTTTAAATTTTGTGCTTTCATACATTCTAAGCGAAATTGTTTCAATTTCTTTGCCACGTTCGTCAAGCAAAACCACTCCTTCGCGGCTAGAACAAACTATTTCAATTTTGTGTTTAGTTAAAAAGAACACCATACAAAAAGTTGCTGCAATTAAAACCAAACCCAAAACAACAGAAAGAACAATGGCAAGTTTTGCCTTTGAACTTAGTTGTTTTTTAGATGAGTAGCGGTTGCCAACAACAAACACAGGTTCGTTGCTGTCAACTGGTTTATGTTTAAATTCTCGCTCGTCGCCAAGAGGTTCGTCGTCTTCTAATTTTTTATCTTCGTCAAACGGATTAGAAACTGTTCCAACGCTTTTATTTAACAAATATCCCTTTTTAACGTTGTGTTTTTTCTCCCGTTTTTTTTGTTGTTCCATAATGGCATCAAGCAAGTCTTCATTTTGTTTAGAGTTATCACCCTGATTATTAAAAAAATCCATAATCTTGCCCCTTTAACAGTAATCAATGCATTACTATTAAAGGACAAAATAGTAATACAAAATTAATTACATGTTGTAATATTCAATTTTATCTTTTAACGACACAAATTCGCTTGGTTCAACATATGCTCCAGCCCTGTGGGTTAAAGTTTTTCTGGTGTTGAACACCAAAAATAATACAAGTCCAATTGCAAAAGTAAACCAAAGTGCAATATGAATTAAATAATGCCAGTTCCACAAACTAAGTGCCAAAATTGTTAGCACTAATGCAACGCAGCCAACACCCAAACTTGAATAAGCAACTGCAGCATTTTGAACATACGATTTATCTTTTGCTGTGTAGTTAGCATTAATAACTTCTTTAGAGTCTACTTCTAAGTGAATAATATCAGTTGTGTAATATAAAAGTGAATCTAGGGTTCTTAACTGGCGGTTTTTGCCAGGCAACTGATTAATTGTTTTAACGACATCGGAATCTAACAACTGAATATCGTTTTCGGCATTAACATCTTTAAATACGCCCAAAAGTTTAATTCCAAGTTTATAAAACATCGATTTAAAGCCAACAACAAGTTTTTTAAATCCACGATAAACTTTTTTAAGGTAAACAATTTTGTTTCCTGCTTCATAACTTGTTATAAATGCTTTAATAACGTCGCCATTAATTTCTTCTTTGCCAGAATAAATAATGGTTGCATCATACTCTTCGCATTTTTCCATTGCAAGTGTAATAAGCTTATGGTGGTCTACTGGTCTGTCTACCATAAATGCTTTAACGCTTTTGTTTTCAACATAAACATTTCTAATTTTTGTAAACACAGCATTTAGCTTTGAGTTAAGTGCAAAAATAACATCAAATTGCACACCACAATCTAGGCAAGCCTTTGAAAGTGTTTCGTAGTTTTTCTCTACATCATATTCATCTAAAAGTGGAATAATAAATCCTATTTTCATAACGTTCCCCTTAAAAAAATAAATAATAATATTATTTATAGTATATTACTCTACATTTATTTTACCAGTAAATGGTGCATTTTTCAATAATTTTTTGTAATTAGTTAAATTTAATTGCTAATAAAAAATTAATACTTTAAAATTAAACTAACAAAAAGGAGTTTATAATGGGATTACAAAATTCAAAAAAATTATTTTCAGACGCAATTAAAAACAATTATGCAATTGGAGCCTTTAACTTTGTTAACCTTGAAACACTATCGGCAATTTTAGATGCTGCAACCGAACTTAACAGCCCAGTTATTGTTCAGTGCAGCACTGGTGCAATTAAATATGCCGGAATTGAAGCAATTGAAGCAATGGTTAAAGCAAAAACAAAAAACTTACAAGTTATTTTAAACCTAGACCACGGCAAAACTTTTGAAGATTGCAAAAACGCAGTTGACCATGGGTTTACCAATGTTATGATTGATGCAAGCCATTTAAGTTTTGAAGAAAATATTGCTCTTACAAAACAAGTTGTTGAATATGCACATTCAAAAGGTGTTACAGTTGAAGCCGAACTAGGCGTTTTGGCTGGTGTTGAAGACGAAGTTAGTGCTTCTGCCGACGACGCAAAATACACCAACCCTCTTCAAGCAAAAGAATTTGTTGAACGTACTGGTGTTGATAGTTTGGCAATTGCAATTGGCACAAGCCATGGCACACACAAATTTAGTGGCGAGGCAAAGCTAAGGTTTGATATTTTAAGTGAAATTGAAAAACAACTTCCTAACTTCCCTTTAGTTTTGCATGGTGCTAGTTCAATTCCTCAAAACATGGTTAAACTTGCCGAGCAATATGGTGCAACACTAAAAGGAGCAAACGGCATTCCAGAAGAAATGCTTCGTGAAGCAACAACTAAACATAACGTTGTTAAAGTTAATGTTGATAGCGACCTAAGAATTTCGTTTACAGCAGGTGTTCGTGAAATTTTAACCACAAAGCCTGAAACTGTTGATATGCGTGAATATTTAAAACAAGGCAAAAAATATGTTACTGAAGTTGTTAAAAATAAAATGACTACCGTGTTTAACAGTGCAAACAAAGCCTAATTAAATTTATTTATAAACAAAAAAAGACCCAACTAATTGCTGGGTCTTTTTTATATTAATTTTAGTGCATGTGTCTACCACGTCCACCCTTGCTTTTCATAAGCTGATTTAGTTGATGTGCCGAAATTTGCTTTCCGTTTAATTCAATCCCTTTAACTTCACCATCTAAAAGTTGTCCTGCCTCAATTCGGCGTTGAGTGTCTTTAAGCATATGTTTATGCTGCGGACTTTTTTGAACTTTTAAATCATGTGCATGTTGTTTGGTTGTTGCCTTTTCATTTATAAAAGGTAAAATCAATTTTTTAGCATGAATATCTAATTTATATTCGTGCCCATCTAAATCTTTAATGGTAACTTCTTTAACTAAGCAATCAAGTTTATCAATATATCTTGCGTCTTTAGCAAAACTTGAAGCATAAGTATACATAAACGGAAGTTCAATTTTGTTCTTGCTGTTAACAACGCCCCAGTGTCCACTTTTATCTTTAACAAAAAACTTGTAAAGCCCTGCTTGTGCTTCAGCACTAACGGTGTAATGAATTTCCCTATATATTGGTGGAAGCACAAACTTACCATTTTCTGGGTCGTAAAGTCCAACAGTGTTTCCCGCACTATCTTTATGTTTAACTTCAATAAATGGTTTTTTATCAACCAACCTTAAAGCAATGTTATCGTGTTTGTTTTCAATTAAAACATTGTTGTTTTTGTCAACAAGTCCTAGTTTTTTGTTCGAATCTTTGGTTATAATGTAATGTTTGCCTTTATAAACAACATGTTCCATAACTTCATTTGTGTAAGTTCCAAACCTAATTAATTTGTTGCTTACTGGGCTATATCTGTATGCAACCGAGCGGTTTTTAGATTTATCAAAAGCAATAAATAAATTATTGTTATATTTTTTAGGAAGCTGCTCAGGTGTTGTATCTAGAAGAATATTTCCTTTATCGTCAAGCACTAATGCACGACCTTTGCAAACCGCTTCATATAACACCATCATATTATTGTTTTTATCAATAAATTTAATTTGTGTTAATTTAATGTTAGGATTATCAAAAACAAACGGAACCATGTTTGCACCAGTTATGGCATTAATAACACCAAACTTTCCGTAAATGTTTTTAACAATAATCCCGTTAAATGGTGTAAGTCTTAACGAGCCAAACATTTTAGAACTTTTAAGTGTATCGAACTCGGCTAAAAATTGTGTTTGCATCATTTTTAGGTCGGGACTTAAAAAGTATAACACACCATCGTCGCCACACACAAAATTGGAAAACATATGTTTATAACCACGTGTTGCACGACCAGTTTTTAGGTTTACCATATATCTAGTTCCGTCTTCAGTAATTCCTTCAACAACGTCCTCACTTAAAACTTCAACACCTTTTAAATATGGAGTTATGGGTTCTCTGTTTTTAAAAAACATAATACCCCTGCCGTTTACTTTAACAGTTACGTTAGCACCAACAAAGTTAAGTTCTTTGTTGTCCCTATCAACAAGTTTGTATCCAAACAATTTACGTTTAACAACATAATCGTCGTAATAGTGGTTCATAAGGTTAATCTCCTTTTATCACATTTAATTTAACACATTAAACTATTAATAGTCAATTTAACTAAATTAAAATGTTTTATTGATTAAGCCATTTAACTTATTTAATTATAAAATTTATTATCCTTCAACTTTAAAACAAAAAATGCAGCTAAGGTTTACCCCTTAACTGCATTTTAATATTCATGAAATTAATCTAGCATGTTTTTAATTTCAAAAAGGTTTTCTAAAGTTAAATCGTCGGCACTTAATTCTTCATAAGCTTCCTTAAATGCTTTTTTAACAGCAGCAGAATATTTTGGATTGCTTTGTGCTGATTCCATCATTTTTCTAGCAAGCTCAACAACTTCTTCTTTAGTTTTGAAATCAATTGCTTTAATAATGCCTTCAATAACTTCAAATTTATACATGTTTACATTATTCGCCATTATAGTTCTCCTTTATATTCTGTTAGGTTACATTGTTCTACCCATCGAATCATTAATTGTTCTTTGTTGTTCTGCAACTAATTCATTCAACTCTCTAGGAATTTCAACCACAGTTTCCACACCATCTTTTACTATTTTAAGATTATTGGATAATAATAATTCAATATTTCTTTCGTTAATTTCGCAGCCATTTTCAGTTAATACTTGTCCAATTAGATCAGCACCTTTTTGCATAACTTCTCTTGTTGCAATAGTGTGTAAATGTTTATGTAAAACTTTTTGTCTACGATTTGTTCCAGCATCATTAGCTGCCATGCTATAAATCTCATCTTCAATAAAGTATTTATTTCCAGAAGCTGTAATTGTATATAATTTTCCAGAAGCCTCATCGTAATGAGCTTTACCTAAACCACTTAAAAATTTCAATACAATTTTTTCATCTACAGCTAGTTCTCCTGCGTCAGCACCATCTTCTTCTAAAGTTGTCAAACCAGAGAAATCCATACCAGCAGTATACCCTAATTTTTCAGCAAGATATTTAGCATATCCCGCACGTAACAATGAATCTTGTTTTTGCTTTATAGCTTGGGCTTTTATTTTTGCTGAAGTTTCTGCAATGCTTTCTTTAAGTTTCTTAATACGTTTTCCTGCTGCCTTGATAGCATCATCACAAGCCTTTTCAGTATATTTAGGGGATTTTTCTTTTGCAGGTTTTGCCATATCAGCCAAAGTAGGGTCTTTTAATGTTTCAATACCATCTAAATCATGACCAAACCTTGTTCTTAATCTATCCTCTGCAGCAGCTTTTTCAGTATCGTCGACAAAGGTTTCATCTTCTACAGAGAAGGCCACAGCATCTTCAATAAATGCAGTTCTAGCAGCATCTTCTTTTGGTAATTTATCCTTAATTTTAAACAATTCAATTCTTGAATTTAAGTCAATTTCGGAAATAACATCAGCAACTCTTTCAGGAACATCGCCTATTGCTAAAGCATCTTTTTCAGCATCTGTTAAGTTTAATCCTTTAAGCTCTAACAATTCAGAAACACAATCGGTTAATTCCTTAACAATATCTTCTTTTGAAGGTAGATCTGCAGTAACTGGAGCTGCAGGGTTTAATATCCTTTTACCAAGTTTTTCATGAGTAAGTTCAAATTGTCTTATAATATTTAGCCTATTAGTATTTACAACAAATGTTTCAACAATGTTTTCCTCTTCATCTACTGGTGGAGTAATAGGACCGGTTGTAGGTCCTGTTGTTGGACCGGTTGTTGGACCGGTTGTAGGACCGGTTGTAGGACCAGTTGTAGGACCAGTTGTAGGTCCGGTTGTTGGACCAGTTGTAGGTCCTGTTGTAGGTCCTGTTGTAGGTCCTGTTGTAGGACCGGTTGTAGGACCGGTTGTAGGTCCGGTTGTTGGACCAGTTGTAGGTCCAGTTGTAGGACCAGTTGTAGGTCCTGTTGTAGGACCGGTTGTAGGACCGGTTGTTGGACCGGTTGTTGGACCGGTTGTTGGACCGGTTGTTGGACCGGTTGTTGGACCGGTTGTAGGACCGGTTGTAGGACCAGTTGTAGGACCAGTTGTAGGTCCGGTTGTTGGACCAGTTGTAGGTCCTGTTGTAGGACCGGTTGTAGGACCGGTTGTAGGTCCTGTTGTAGGTCCAGCTGTTGGCGCAGCAGAGAAAATAGGTCTGCTTTCTGTAATAGCCATAATTTCAACCTCTGAAACCACGATTTCAACATCGTGCGACATACCATCCTCATTAAGAGTTGCAACAAAATTAGCTCCTTGAATAGATGGTGTGTTGCCACCGTTGCTAATCTCCATAATGTTATCGAATTTTTCAATTCTAATAACATCTCTTATAATTGTTGTGCGTTCTGTTTCGTCGGTAATATCAGCTAATTTTGCAATAGTTGCTTTAGCTGCTTCTATTTCTTTCTTTGAACTTTTAGGATTAAATAAAACTTTTCTTGCATCAGCAATTTCAATTGCCAATGGCGAAACAACCTGGTCAGAACCATCAATAGCATGTTTTTTACCATCAGCAACATATCCTTCATTTTGAATTGCAATTTCTCTTCTAGGATTATCAATAACCACTAATCTATGAGCCCCGGTTTCTGGCACTTGAACTTCAATAATGTCATACGAGTTTTTTGCATTTTCTTTTAATTCAAGAATATTATCCTCAATATCTCTTTGTAGTCCTTGTAAATATTCAACAAAAGTTTTTGCCTTCTTTGCGTGTTTAACAACAATTCCTTTGCTATTTAAAATTTTTTCAAGTTCACTTTTATTAACTAGTTTTTCAATGTCTCCCTTCTTAATTAACTTCTCGTAATCAACTTTGGAAATTCCCGGGAACATATCTTTACTAAAATATTTACTATAGTCAGTAGATTGTACAACCTCTATAAGTTCCTTTATTTGTGCAAGCAGTGATTCAAGATTCGAAACTTTTTCAATAGTTTCTTGTAATCTTATTTTACTATCAGATAATTGATTATTTCTAACAGATTGTTGGTAAATAACTTTCGCATTATGTAATTCTTGTTCTGCGTTTTGTAAATTTTCCCTATTAACAACTTGGGCATGTAATTTTGCCAATGTCCTAAATTGTGCAACAATAAACTGTCCTTTTGGTCCAAGAGCTTCAGACACTTTATCTATTGAAATTTTCCCAGTGATAAAATTATTAAAAGTTTCATCATTGGCAATAATTTCTTTTAATGCATCCTCAAGTCCTTTTTTATCTAAACCAGCAAATTTTTCTCTTAACTCTTTTAATTTCGCTGTTTCAGCTTCAGCAGCACTTTTTGCAGTGTCCCCAAATGCTTTTACTTCAAAAATTTCGCCAACCTTAAGCATCAACTTTTCATAGACCGACTCAAACTTTGCTTCGAAAGCAGCAAAGTCAAAACTTCCATCTTTTTTTGTTTTACTAAAATCTTCTAAAGATTTAATAGCGGATAGAAGATAGGCATCAAAGTTTTTAAGCTTTCTAGAAGAAGGATCAAGGGTTGCTCTTTTTTCTTTTGTTAACTCTAAAGCTTTAATTCTTAAATTTTCAATAAACATTGCTTTAGTGTTTTGTATAATACTAACATCCGTTGTAGAAATTTCATTTTGAATACTAACAATTCCTCTAGAAATGTCATAGATATCTTTAGTTGAAACTTCAGTTTTTTCTCTTTCGCCAAATTGTTTAAATTTAACTTCGTTTGCAACCATAATTAAAGCCGCTGCTTTCTCTCGTTGCTCAACCATTTGTAGTAGAGCACTATTAAACTCTAAAATTTCTTTTTCCTTAAGTTTATATGCAGCATAAGCTGTTGAGCCTGATAAAACTCTAGCCTCAGCCGCCGCTCTTTTTTGCATATTAGCAAGAACTTTAAAGTTATTAATTAACATATCAAGAACTTCATTAAAGTAATCATCATTTCCACGATTAATAAACTTGTTTATAATTGAAGCCTTCTCAGCCTCGCGGATATCATTTCGAGTATCTAAATATTCTGTAATAATTGTTCTTCTACGTTTATTTAAATAGTCTCTGAAGTATGCTAATTTTGCAGCAATTTCAGCAGCTTCATATTCTCTAATAAATTCACCTTCAGCTTCCTTTCCTGCAGTAGTCATATAATTTTGTGTTTCTGTATTTACATAGTTATCACGTGCAGTCTGGTTTGCAATTTGCCTTCTAGAATATTCTTCTTTAAATGCAATTAAATTCATTGTTGCATTTAAAACTTCAGGTTCAACACTAATAGCGTCAACAACAGCTTTATTTTTTGCCTGATCAATAAGTAGTGGCAACAGAGGTCCCCTCATGACAGCAAATTTATCATTTGTAGGTTCAACACGAGTAATAACCCCACCAACCTTATCAATTCCAATAACAGAAACAATAAGATCAGCCAAAGCTCCCTGCCCTTTACTTCTTAAATCTTCTAAAATTCGTTCATATTTAGACTCTTTAGTTAATGAAATCTCTTGTGTTCCATCTTTTTTTGTTTTAATTGTTATACACTCTAATGCACCACTTGCCATCACTGCATGCATTGCAAGAACAGGCACCGGCACGTTAACATACTCAGAATATTGTTGCAAGCCGGTTCCAAAAGCCTCAGCAATACCTTTCGAATCTAATTCATCAGTCAAGAATTTAGTCAATGCCTCATTGCCTTTTGCCGCTTCTACTAATTTAGCATGGAAAGAATCGATATTTGTTCTGTCAACAGTTTTAATTTTACTTTCTACACTTAAAATTAAATCTTCTAATTTAATTTGTCCTTTTTTAATTTGGTCAGCATTCAAATATTTTCTAGCCCACTCAAATTCAGGTTTCAAATCATATTGTTTAACACCATCAACAGTTGCAACCTCAACAAAGATTTCAGCCTCCATCTTATCTGTCATTTCTTCATCGTATATAGCGCCAAAATATCCTCGAACAACTTCTTCATATCTTACCAATGCTCTACTATGAGACGATAGTCTAAAAATATCTTCAAGTTTCACACCCTCAATTGAACCAGTTGCCAATGTTTCAATTTGAGCATCAGCTTCAGGAGTTTGAAGTGTTTCAGCACCACTAACAACAGCCTCAGCCATTGCTTCAGCGCTATGAATTTCTGGGTCACATAGTGGTTTTTTCAAAATCTCAGCCAAAACAGTTTTATTAATAGTTAACTGTGCTTTAGCTGTTCTCACAACCCCATGTGCATCTTTTATAACAACTTTTTTTGCCATTTATAAATCCACCTTTTTCATTATTGCTTTAATTTTATCACATAAATGTTATATTTTCAATATAAAATTCCTAAAAATACGTTAAAATAGCGTAAAAATAGTCAAATTTTGCACATTTTAAGCATAAATATTCACTATTATATTTTTTGCAATTTATAATTACAAATTCGGTTTAATACATTAAAAAACAAAAACGTATGCAATAATTTGCACACGTTTTTAATTATTATGCTCTGTTTTGTTTTTGTTCAAAGATTGTTCTAACAACTGGAAGCGCTTCAATTTGAACACTTGTACGACGCATTGCACTAGTAATCATGAATGCTTGTCCACGTTTTGCAGTAACAATCTGATCACGTTCCTCATCGTTAATACCACCAGCATTTTTATACAGTTCAAGTAGGTCGGTCATATCGTTAGGTGATAATGCAAAAATTAAAGAATATTGGCAGGCATTGATAATAGCTGTTGATTGTTGAGCAATTTCAGGCGAACCAACGAAGTCTTTAATATTTTGGGTAATAATGATTTGCATTCCGTAATATTTACGAATACGTTTAGCCATTTGCAGTAAGAAGTTTAACGCAACTGGGAATTTTTTATTAATGAATACGTGCGCTTCGTCTACACATACAATAACACGGCGGTGTTCTTCTTCTTTAAGTGTTGGATCGTTAAAGTATTTTAAGTTAAAATCACGGTTTTTAATAATTTCGTTATTTAAATATTTAAATACAAGTAACATTTGCGCATTTGCAATTAAATCGTTATCGTTTGCAAGAAGAGTACGGAAGTTAAAACAGATAAAGTTTTCGTTTGTGGAAATTGATGTTGGACCATTCCAAAGGTTCGAGTTTCGGCCACCTGTAGCAAATTTTTCGATATATGTTTTAACTGTTTGTAGGTTACGAACAACATATGGTTCTTTTTCGGTTTGAAGCCTTGAATTAACAAGTTTCATAAGGTCATCGAAGATTGGAAAATCTTCAGGTTTTAACTTAATAATTGCAGTTTCTGGACCAATGTTTTTCTCGCGATATAGGTCAACGATAATTGAGTTTAATGTTTCAAAAGCGTCGGTGTTAATACCTTGCAAAATAACTTTAAAGAAGTTTTCTAGGAATTGCAAGTGAGCATTAAACGTATCGTCTACTGCACCTTCCTCGGCTTCAAGCGATGGATAAATGTGGAATGGGTTAAAAATACCTAATTGCGACGACGCAACGTCAATCATTTTTCCGTTTAAGTTATTACACAAAATTTCATACTCGTTTTCTGGGTCGAGAATAAATACACGAGTGTTGTCGGCAGCAAAGTTTGTAAGCAATGTTTTTGTTGCGAACGATTTACCACCACCAGATTTACCAATAATCATCATGTTTGAGTTAACACGCTCGTTGTTACGAGTAAAGAAGTTTACAAACACAGGATATTGGTTATAACCCAAATAGAAACCATTAACGTCTTTAAGTTCAGATGAAATAAATGGGAAACATGCACATAAACTTGATGTGTGAATGCCACGTTCATATTCAGAAAGTGCATCCAATCTTGAAATGTTAGCACTAACAAATGCGTTAATTTGACGACCAAAGTTTTCAGCATATTTAAAGCCATATTGTTTTAAAACCGCTCTAACCTCTTTTTTAACGCCTTCTTCAGCGGTAATATGAATGTTTGTGTTATAAATGTTTTCGTTGTTTGTTTTTAGGCTTGCAAGCAGTTCACGTAAAGAATCGTAGTGGGTTTGAGCTTCAATTTTTTCTGACTCTCTAAATACCTTACCCATTCTAATTTCCATTTCCATTAAGGATTTATCTAGGGTTTTTTCCGCCTTAAACTTATCAACTGGTGTAATATTTACCACCACACGACAATTATCCAATTGAAAAATTGGGAATAACCACGCATTTGCAACTTCTAACGGATAGTCGGTAATTGTGAAAGTACGATATGCACGATCATCAATGTTTGTTGTGTTAATTTTAAATTTAACTTTGTTTGGTGTTGCCCATTTAATTTTTTCTTCTGCGTTCATAATGGCAAGTTCACGTTGATCGAAGTTATCGTCAAATGTACTTTTTAAGAAAACTAAAAGTTCGTCACCAGTAACAATATCGGTTGCAATTGGTGTTTGCGAACTTAAAAGTGTTGCAACAATACCATTAACAGTACTTTCAAGCAGTTCTCTATCGGTATCATAAATTACCATATAGTAGAAATTCATTAAAACCTTATTATCGTTATTAAGCAAGTTAATTGCACGTAATCGTTCTTCAAAAACAGGGCTTCGTGCTTCTAACTCTGCACTACCATAAAGCCCACGATCCGCCATATCCATAAGGGTGTTATATTTAGCATCTTCAAAGTTAACCAATTCGTCTAAAACTAGGGGCTTTTTAACCTTTACTATGCTTAATTTTTGGTTTTTACCCAAACGAGAAAATGCCTGTGCAAATGTATTCAGAGTCATTTCTTGTTTTTCGTTATCCATCATACCAAATTCCATTGGATGTACTTGAATAACCATTCCATAATATTCACCAAAACTAATAAATTTATCGGTTGAAACACCCATAAATGGAATAATACGTCTAATGTCGTCATTTTTGTTTTTAGGGTCTTTAAAATATTCTTTTTTATACGCTAAAAACTTAAACATTAACACAATGGAATAGTATAGTTTAATACCATCAGAAACCGGCACAAAAAGCATGCACCAAAACGATGCAAAACTAAGGCCAATATACCATTTATATGGCAAGTTACTAATAAAAATTAAGATAGTAGAAATTACACCAAGAATCATTAAAATAACGTCTAATATTGAAACGCCACGATAGACCTCGGTTTTAACCTTACTCTTTCTAGGAATAAACTTCATGTTTCACCTCTAAATTTTAGTTTAATTTACATAATAAATAAAATTTATGCTAAATTTTAACTCATATACTATAGTATATAATAAATAATAAATTAAACAAAATAAAATAAAAAGGTTTTAATTAATTATATCTAATTATTTTTTATGGTTGTTTTATCTATTTATTTTAACCCACTATACCTCTAAACAACAAAAAAGAACTCGAATTTCGAGTTCTTTTTTGTTATTTTATTTCTTCCTTCATCTTTTCAAGCTCAGCTTTTGTAGACTCTTCAAGACGTTTAGCCATTTTCTCAACAAGCAGTTTAAATCCTTCACTTGTTTTATCCATTGTTGGGTTCATGGCAGCAACAAGTTTTTCAGCCATATCGTTAACATTTTGTTCAGTTTTAACAGTTCCAGAAACATTAACAGCTATATCTCCTGAAACCACAGCATTTGCTTCGGTTCTAATACCTTCTATAGCACCTGCTAAATCCACTTTACTATCTCCATATGTTTGTGAACTTAGGTATTCTTGAATTGTATTTCCAGATTTTCCATTTGCAGCCAATCCTTTCGCGGAGGTTAATCTATCTAGCAAGTCTTTTTGAACATCAGACTTAGATTCAATACCCTCAAGAGCCCTAATCATTGCTTCTAATTGTGATAAACTTTGCGTGCTTGTTAATCCACTAAAACCACTATCAAACCCTTTACCACTTAACGCATCTATAATTGCTTGAGAAGCATCATTAAGTTTTTTAGCTGCATTATCTAAAGCTTGGTTTCCAGCAGCATTTGTTCGCTCTTCTTTCCTTTGACCAGCACCACCATCGCCCATCAGTTCTCTAACATCAAACAATCCGCCCGTTACTGCACCACTCTTACCACCATTCCAAGCATCTCTAGCATACATTCCGGCCTCGATTTTTGCTTTGTTAATTTTTGAACCATGATTTCCGGTAATTAAACCATCAACAGCACCAACCGTACCTGCCGCAACAGTACCTGCAACTCTTTGAATAGCATGTCTTCCCTTATTTACTGGGTCAACAAACACTTTTTTGTTCCATTGTCCCCATTTACTATTTCCAATAGCTTCTCCGGTTTCTTTTGCTTTTGCGCCTAGATAATCACCCATTGTTAACTCGCCACTTTCTAGACGTTTTTTCTTTGCTGTTTCTTTTTCATCTTTAGCAGCCATAGCTTTATCGTAGTCAGTTTCTTCACTAAATTTACCTTTAATTGCACCACCGGTAATAGATCCAATACCTTTATTTGCAGCAGCACCTAATGTTCCTTTTGCATTTTGGAATAATTTGTTACCCATATTACCAAATGCAGCACCCGCATTTGCATGTCCCATTTTTGTAAGCATTGCACCCACACCTTTACCGGCCATACCTGCAACGCCACCAATACCAATAGCGCCAATTTTTCCAACAGTTGAACCAACTTTTTGAGCCATACCTGCACCAGATGCTGCGGCATCATCGGCCCCTACCATTTCGGAAATCATTTTAGTTATATCTTTAATCATGAATAAGCCAGTTAATGTGAATAATATTGAAACAAAGCTATTAATTCCATTAAAATCGAAGCCTGCATCAAATGAACCACCAACTCCACCTAAAGGAGCAAATAATTTAATACTATCAACAACTGGTAAAATAATAAATAACAAGTTTAATGCAACAATTGTTCCATATGCTGCAAGCACTTGACCAACAAATTTACGTCTCCAAGAAGTAAATGCATCTGATTTTAAAGGCATTAATGCAACTACTGGAGGTGAAATAACAAACAAGATAACCGCATTAAATAAACGCATTATCATACCAAACGATACATTTAACATTGTCATGGCAGCAAGTAATGCAGCACCAATATATGTAATAAAGTTCATTTCCTTAATGTTGTAATACATATCTACAATACCATTGCTTTGGTAAAAATACTGACCAGGCATAACAATACTACCCTGTGCCTTGGCTAATCCATTTAAAAGGTTTACTGAACTTTCAGCTAAACCTGTTATGGTTCCATTTAAAACGCCAGCAAGCAATGTTCCACCTTCCAAGGTGTTATCTTTAAACGCCATATCAATTAAATCAGCAACGGCTTCACGGTTTGTATCATTTACCTCACCAGTGAACCCAACCGAAGTTAAATAATTTGATCCAGCCGCCCAATTACCACCACTTCGAACTCTGTTGCAGTTTGATGCAGCAGAAACAAATATTGATGAACCCAAAGTTGCCTGACCAGTAGAAAGATTTGTAGCCCTATCTATAGTTTTAAGTAAAGCGTTGCTAATTCCTACTCCACCAATACAGCAAACAGGAACCAAGAAAAATAGCAATAAGCTTTTTAAAGCTGTGCCAAATATAGCCCCTTTACTATTTTTAGCCCCTTCACTTGAAAATTCTGATTGAATAATTTTAATAATAGCAGCAACAATAACCATAACAACAGAAACTAATGTTAAAGTAACCAAAATTTGTATAACATCGTCATTAGTCATCAATGCTAGTAAAGGGTCAACCCCCTCATACTTTGTTGAATTGCTTCCTTGAACAACCCAGTATGTATCCAATCCACTTAATTTTCTGAAAATTAATTGAATCATGTCAACAATTTCTAAAAGTGCTGTACCAACACTAAATAGTAAGTCGGCAAAAAGTAGGAAAATTAAATCAAAAACCCAGCCAATTAACCAAATTAAAAAGGTTGTTAGCCATTCAATTAAGAAATCTAAAATTCCTAACGACATTGAAGCAAAATGCATAAATCCTTTCCTCCCAAATAGGTTTTGCTTTTGTTTTAAAGCATATTTGCTTGGCATATACGCTCGCACCAAGCAATTTTATAGTTCAATTTTACAACATAAATTGCCAAAAATCAATAAAATGATATAAATTGTTCAACAATTTTATATTTTATATATATAATTTGCAAATGCAGCAAATTTATTATATCAACTGCATTAAAGTAGAAAACTCAACTAGTTGCTTTATTTTCAAATTTTAAATTAACTAAGTTAAACAAAATCCAACCCAACAAACAAACTCTAAAACAACAAAATTAAAACAACAATAACAACAACTTAGTACTCCAAAAATTACTAAAACATTTTAATCTTCATAAATAGCAAAATATGCCTTAACAAAGGAATATATTTAAAACACATTTTAAGTTAAATATATTAAAAAAAGAACAAAAAAAGAGGCACCAATGTGCCTCTTTTTTTATAGTTTCCATTTAATCGATGTTGTTCCAGCAGCAGCATCTTCAGGACCAAAACTCATAATCCATTGAGCAATTGCTTCAGCATTTGCTGTAAATAGTTTTAATAAGATTAATAGTAAGATTGTTACAACCAAACCAATGATTGCATTAATCATACGTTTTTTAGCTTCTTCACGTTTATCTGAACTTTCAGCCTTACTAAAGTTTACACCAAGAATAATTGCATAAATAGAACCAGCAGTACCAATTAAAATTAAAATTGGAACAAGCATTGCATCTAAAATTTCAACAACTGGTTCAAAGACACTTCCATAAAATCCTTTAACATCGGTAATCTCTTCCCCTAGCATGCTAACGCCACTAATTAGGCCCATAACTCTTTGTGCAACTTGCAATAAAAACATTTGCATAATTATCCCTCCACATTTTGTTACATCTTACGTTAATGTTAGCATAATTAATTAAGTTTATCCAAGCGTTTTAAACAAAATTTAAAAAAAATTATTAATAACATTTTTAGAGTTAAAATGTTTTAAAATTGTTTGTAAAAATTGAAATATATTTATATACTATTATTGTATGTATGAAAATTTGTTTTGCATTTAACTTAAAACATGCAATCAAACTTTCAAATAAAAACACAAGGTGAAATTTATGGATGACGACAAAAAGAAAAAATCGCTAGCCGAACGTATTGTTTCAAAAATGCTAACGGGAATATTTTTAATTATTGCTGTTGTGGCTGTTGCATATATTGCAACTTCAATTATAACCTACAACTCTATAACACTAGACCCCGGCTTATTTTTTGACTCAACTTTTGTTGCAATTGTTAGCGTTGGCGCATTGCTTGTAGTTTTATTACTACTTTCAAAACTTATGAAAGGCGACTCGGGCTCAAGTGGTGGTGCAAAAGTTAAAACCAAAAATGGCTTAAAGAAATATTACGATTCGCACTGGGTTACCGAAGAAGAACTTAGAACCAATAAAGACTTTATGTATACCACATGGGATAGGTTAAAAACCACCGACAACGTGGGCGTGTTAATTAGAGCTGAAGCAAGTGGTTCGAAAATGCACATTAATATGTATAAACCAATTCATACTCTTGTTATTGGTACAACCGGTACAGGTAAAACCACACAATTTGTTAACCCAACAATTCAAGTTTATAGTGAATCTAAAGCTAAACCATGCTTAGTTATTACCGACCCTAAAGGTGAGTTGTATGACTTTCATAGCAACAAACTTAGAAAATCTGGTTACAGGGTTATTGTTTTTGACTTAAAAGACCCATTTAACAGCACATGCTGGAACCCAATGACTCGTCCGTTTGAATTTAACGAACGTGCAAGAAATTTAGAAAAAGAAATTTTAATCCATCGTGGCGACGACCCTCGCAACTACCCTAATTTGCGTTTAGCAAGCAATGCTTACTATTCGGAATGGTATGAATTTAATGGCGTTGCATTTGCAGATATGGCCACAGTAAAGGCACAAATTAGTGGTTTACGCCAACAGCTTAAAACCGAAGCTATGGAAGATTTAAAAGATATTGCAATGACACTTTGCCCAGTTTTAAGTAAATCAGACCCAATTTGGGAAAGTGGTGCAAAAGACTTTATTTTAGCAATTATGCTTGCAATGCTTGAGGATAGTGAAAAACCAGAACTTGGCATGACAAAAGAAAAATTTAACTTCTATAACCTTGCAAAAATTGCAAACTTAAAGGATAACGACCCATTTAACCCAATGAAAAGTTTAACCGATTATTTTGCTGGCCGTGATCCACTTAGCCAAGCAACACAGCTTGCAAACCAAGTTATTACTAACGCCGATAACACCAAAAAATCGTATATGGGTATTGTTTCGGATAGATTAAACCTATTTAGCGACCTAGGTGTTTGCTATGCAACACACACTAATGAAATGGATTTAAAAACATTTACCGATCAGCCAACTGCCCTATTTATTAAAATTCCAGACGAAAAAGTTACTCGACATTCAATTGCAAGTATGTTTATTAGCCAGCTATATAAAATTTTGGTTAACGTTGCAAACAACAATGGCGGTGCACTTAAACGTACCGTTTACTACATTCTAGACGAGTTTGCAAATATGCCTGCAATTCAAGGTTTTGACACAATGATTACCGTTGCACGTTCAAGAAAAATTTTCTTCTTGCTTATGCTTCAATCATATGCCCAACTTTCTATCAAATACGACGAAAAAGTTGCAGCAACAATTAAAGATAACTGTAACATTCACGTTTACATTGGTTCGAACGACCCACAAACTCAAGAAGAGTTTAGTAAACGTTGCGGAACCATTACCGTTGAAACTGAAAGCACAACATCTTCAAAGGGCAAAAAAGACGAACAAAGCACAACAACAACTAGCGTTAACTTAGATAGCCGTCCGTTAATTTACCCTAACGAGTTAGGAAGCCTAAAAGATAAAATGATCGTTTCAATTTTACGTCAACATCCAATTAAAATTTTAACAACTCCAAGTTACTTACCTGCAGCTCAAAAATTCTACGATATGAGGCCACCAGAGGACGAATTTGTTATTCCTAAATCACTAGACGAAGCTGCAATTTATTACGACATTAAAGAACGTAACAAAAAAGTTCTTAACGCAGGAACCGCAACCGGAAATGGTGCAGGAACATTTGGAAATTCTGATTTTGGAAATTTTGATATTTAATTTAACAAAAAAACAGCAATTAACTTTGCTGTTTTTTCTTTTTTACTTAAGAACATAAGCATTGTGGCAATTTTTACATATTTTATTTGTTATTAACTAATTCTAATAGTGTAAGAAAAGTTTAAATAAATTATATTAAATTATAATATATATTATTTGGCAAAAAAATTTTGGTATGCTAAAATTTATTAAGTAATTGTAGAATTGTGCTAATTTTATAAATTACACTTCTACTTATGAAAAATGGAAACACACCATAGGAGTAACTTATGAAAAAATTGAGTTGGACTAAAGTTTTAAACATATCAATCATTATTGCCGCACTTTTAGTGTTGGGCTGTTTTTTTGGAACCGCGTTTTATAAGCGACCAGTTAATGAAACACAAGCCGAAGCACTTGTTGAAGGCATTCCGTTTAAAGTGGGGGTTGTGAACCGTAACGCTAGTGCGTTTGTTAACGAAAACTTTACATACACAACCACTGAAGAGTTCTATAACGGCACACTAGAAACAATTACTGCTAACCAACATGTAATGCTTTATAACTATGGAGCAGAAAAGAACTTTATAAGCAACGCCAGTTCACTTCAGCAAGTTAAAAACCTTTATATAAGTTTTGGTGCATTTAACGAAGAACTTTACCTTACATACTTAGAAGTTTATGTTCGTTTAAACGGAAACCTACTTACCAGCGACCATGGCATCAATCAAAAAATTGAATACTATGATGCATCAGATAAACTTCCGGGAACCAACTCCCCTGCTTACTACTGGTTTGATTACTTCGATGCAAAACCACTAACTTCAGACAAAACTCAATCTGCCGAGGGGTTATACGAGTTTCAATTTGACTATATGTATGTTAAAGATGGTAAGATTTCTCAAAAAAATACTTATACATTTAAATTCTATTTGCTAGACCAATCTAAATACAATAACTACCCTCAATTTGAAAACGCAACCGAAGGCAATTTAGATGCAACAAATGTTAAACAATACTATTACAACTACACAAATGCAAATTTAACAAAACTAAACATTGACGCTGCAAGATTTAATGTTTCTTATACCAGAGAAAAAAATAAAGACACTGAATCAGTTACTTCAAGTTTTGCAGTTGACCCTAACACAAAATTAGGAACATTAACTCTAACAAAAACAACAAACTATGGTGGAAATAGTGTTGAAACTATTTCAAACATTGTTGGAAATGCAAACGGCGAATACTTTACATCAATTTATTTCGACGACCTTGGTTCTTATTCGTTCACAATAAAATATTTATTAAAACTTTCTGATGGTTTAACCAATAAATATGAAGTAATAGAAAATATTTTGGCCTACGACGCCAACGAACCTAAATACGAACAAAACTTAATTGCAAAAGGCCAATATAAGTTACATATTTTTGGTGTTAAGCTTTACTTTAGTAAAAATGGTAGCACCGAGCTAAAACAAAAAGAAAATAATCAAGTTTTAGTTCAAGCCGACGTAACAAATCAACTTTGTGGCATAAATAATTCTTATGACTACATTACCCATGGTTTTAAAAATGCCGATACATTTACAATTCCTGGCGTAGATGGCGCAGACCCAACAGAAGTTACAAATCCTTTAAAAACATTTACTAACTACCCTGTTACAAACTTAGCTCCATTATACTTTGATTATTACAGCACATTTACATATTCAGGCTCTCAACCTTTGTCAACTTATAAAATTTATAAAGACTCAACTTTTAGCGAAGTTAAACAAAGTGGGTATATTACTAAAGATACAAACCTAGACGAAACCGGATATTACGAAGTTATTATTAATTATTCGTTTGAACGTTATTCTCACCCAACACTTACTCAAGTTCAAGGTGCAGAATATGTACATAAACAAGCATTCATTTTCCAAATTGACAACTCTACACCTGAAATAACAATGTATAAGTCAACCGAACAAACACCTGACAACATTATTAAAAACAATTCGTTTATAAACTCGGGCGTAACTGCTAGTTGGCAAGACGGAAACTACTTCCAAGCCCCAATTACAGCAGAATATTTCCAATATAACTTTGATGGCGGATTAATTAGTTCAAGTGCTTATACCAAGGGTAGCGTAATTGGTAATGGTGGAAACGGAAAATATTTAATTAGACTTTATTACTCAACAACTAGAGATGTTTATGTTGAAACAAGCTTTACCGTTGACACTACACCAATTAGCGATATTTTAATTCAACCAATTTATCAACGTAAAGACGGTAATGGCAATGCTACTGGCTACGGATTAGTAACCGACACAAACGAAGTTAACTTTAATGGATCAACCATTATAAACCAACCATTTACACTAACCTACTCTCAAAAAGATAGTGGCGCAGCAATTACAACAACATACTATAAAATTCCATTTGCTTACAACGAAAATGTTGGAAACAGTATTTCGTTTTTATCTGATATTTATGTTGAAACCGATTATATTATAGACCCAACAAACATGAGTAGTGGTGTTGATTATTCGTTAGATTATTCATCTATTGCATCAGGAATTATTTCAACCGAAAACGCATTTGTTGAAGACAAAAGTTATATTTACCTATTTGAAATTTCAGATGAAGCAGGAAACACTGCAACAAAATATATCATTTACGACCTAACAAAACCTTATGTTATTATTGACTCCGACGCAGAAACAGAGGGAGTTCAAGAAATTGATAATCCATATAACATTGTTAACAAAAAAGCAACATTAACTTGGGGAAATTATAAAAGCATCAAAGTTGATGCTGTTATAGAAAATGAATCTATTCAAAACAAAAAATTAGAACACATTATTTTAAATGAACCAAGTTTATTTAAAAGAATTGACCCTAGTAAATATTATCTATGTGTTCCAATTACAAGATTTACCGCTAATCAAGATGCAAACAACATAACATTAGAAGGTTCTACTTTCCAAAGCGGTGTAACTTTATATCCTACAACAAATGGGCTAACAAGCCAAGTTGATTTATTCTTTGCTGGTGACGGAAAAGTTTACACCTACACCATTACCGATGCCTCACACTTAAGAAGTGCAACAAACATTGCAAAAAGCAACATTAGCGGAAGCTATGTTGAAATGAATTTAGATAACGCGCAAGGAATGGCTTATGGCGTGTTTGGGCAAATAACCGATAACAATGTTGGTAGTTATTTGAAAAACAAAACAACAAGTGCTAAACAATTAAGGTTTACATATTTCCCTGGAGAAGAAGGCAGCGATTATTATGTTAAAAGCGTAACATATTCGTTCTACGATTTTGCTCCAGAAAGTTACGAAACTGTTAATACAATTTTAACAGGCGAAACAAACTATTTAACCGAATATAACACAAACATTGAAAATGGCATACCTTACCCAACCTACCCATTTAGCAAAACTGCAACAATTTTAAATCGCGCCGTAACACTATCTGACGACAAAGTGTCTGAAGCTGGTCAAACTGATAGAGTTGTTTCAAATATTTTAAATCCTGTTAGCGGTGAAGGCTCACAAACATACTCAAAAGAAGGTATGTATGTAATTAGAAGAGAATATGAGGCAAGCGGAAACGAAGAAGCTTATGAATATGATAGTGTTGTAAGATATTATGTTTTCTATGTTGACAGAAACGGAATTATTGAAATTGATACAAATATTGAAGATACTCACATCTACCAATCAAGCAGAAGCGAAATGCTTTACGAAACCGGTTCAGGTATTATATTTAACTTTTCAAAAGTTAACCAAATGGGACAATACGACACATACTACACCGCCCTACAAATTCAACAATATTTAGCTTATGCAGGTTCTACAATTTTTGATAGTAATAAACTTCCTGTTAATTTCTACTTACCTTTAGATAAATATAATTCTAGAGTAACAATTAGCAAAGCCACCGATGGTACAACTGATTTCACATATTTATCTACTATTTCTTCTGACAACTCGTTTAACTTCCAATTAAGATACAACATTTTACATACATTAAACGGAAAAGACACCGTTGTATTTAACAACACAGGATTAGAAGAGGTTATTAACTATAATTATGTAACACTTTCAAATAACGATGGATATAGAACTTTAAAATTTGTTAAAGAAGGACAATACACCGTTAAATTATATGACCGCTCAGATAATCGTGGCGATTTGTTAAGCGGAGAAATTAATGCATCAATTGAAAATCAATATAACAACTCTTACGAATTCAGTTTTGTATTATCACACGAAAGCCCAACCGGCGAATACTTAACAAAATATAACGATGCAAACCGCACCGACCAATTGTTAACAATTACATCTACTACAAGCGAAAATTTAAAATTTAACAGCTTAAACAACGATTCATTACGCTTTAGATTTAGAAAGAATGACGATAAATATCGTGCAGAAGTTAATCCAGATGCAATTATTGTTAATAAAACCGTTGGAAATTCTACCTCTACAATATTCTCTGGCGGACAAGATTCTAACATTTTAAAATTTGTTCCAGATGGAATTGATAGTTCTAGTGGATTACCAACCACAACCGGATATTATGTTTTAACAATTTTTGATGAACAAGATTATCAGAATGATGGAAAAACCTATTTAGGTGGAACAGGTCAGACAAGAGATTATTTACAATCAAAATCGCAAAACATTACCTACACCATAACACTACAATATATTGGTGATGAAGGCGATTACTTAATTACTTTAGAAGATGGCAGTCAAGTTAACTACTTTACACGTACATTCACAATTACTTTAGACCGAATTAAACCACAATATAACTATCAAAGTTTAATTACACTTGATAATCAAAAATTTGCAGCAAGTTCAAGTTTAGATAGTTCTAGAATGGACAACTACTTCTTTGCTGTTAATAACAACTTTAAATTTATTCAAAATCAAACATTAGGCGGTCCATTAGATTCAACTGCACTATTTGTTAGAAAATTAGTGGGCAAAAACGCTGATTGCGACTTCCCTGAATACTACAAAACATTTACTCCAGACGACGAAAACTATTATGCCGAGGGAAACACTAATCACCTTCGCTTCTCAGAAAGTAACGCTTCGTTTGAACAAGTAAGCTATGGTGGACTTACAGGCGAACCAATTGATGCCAACATCGCATTCCGCCAAGGCAGAGGATATTACGAAGTTGTTGAACGCGACGAAGCTGGAAACTATCAAGTTTATGCAATTTATTATAATCCAGACCCTATTAACGACCGCAACATTATTACATATTGTTATAATCCTGCCCTTGTTGAAGGAACAGACAGCATTCAAGCTGAAATTCCATTTGAAAGCAACGATACCATTCAAAATAGCATTGAACTTTTAGGTGATAGTTTAGAATTTATTGCAATTGATTATTTAGGAAACGCTAAAAACGACTACTTCTATAAATGTATTATTGAAAGCAGTGCACTAGGCACGCCTAAAACAATTACAAACAACCCTAACGACAGAAATGATTCTAACAACTGGACATCATTTTTAAATTTAATTAACGAAACATTAGAATTTACTAAAGCAAACACCCCATCAGGATTTAGAGTAACAATAACATTTGTTAACCGTTTAAGCGAAAACTATGTTATTACTTATCGAGTTCCTGGTGAACCATTAAAATTGTTGCCACCTACATCGGAATCTGGCACTCAATTTACGGTTACAATTCCTGCCGACACCGATAGCACATACATTAAGGAATTCCACGCATGGAAATTTACCGATGGTGCTTGGATTGAACAATCGCAAGACTCACTTGGAAATACAATTGTAAAATCATATTCAACCGGTGCAAGCCTACAAGGCAGATCATATACTTTTGGTTTAGGTGAATTTAAATTTAAACTAATTGATATATTTGGCAGAGAAAGTGTTGAATATAAAGGTCTTGGCGTTAACGATGTTAATTTAGTTTTATTTAATGGTAATTCAGTTGTATATGACTCAGACGTTCCTAACTACGACGGAACAACCGGTGCCAATGTTACACACACTGCAAACAATGTAACCGTTCAATATCAAACTAATTTATATTCATTTGTTGTAAAAGAACGCACTGAAGATGGTTCATATGTTAAAGTTGAAATGAACAATTATCACAATGTAGGAATTACTGAACAAAGCGTTGTTGATGGAGTTAGAACATTAATTTTCCAAAATAACGCAAAAGACACAATAAAACAATTCCAAGTTACTTTAACTGTTGATAAATTAGCAGGAACCGAAGGATACACTCCAACACAATATAACTTTGCAATTAACAAAACTTTACCAGAAATTATTTTACGCAACCTTTCAGGTGGAAGTTTAATAACTTCTAAAAATTCATTAGAACCAACAATTCATACCGAAAACTTTACCGTTAACTGGGAAAACACTGACGCTTATTCTGGAAATGTTAACTTAATAAGAACATATATTGATGCAAGCGGAAAACAGGTTACAGAAACAATTAACAACATTCCTAACGGATATGAAGTTGGATTATCTGGAACCTACACAGCAAGCATCTCAAGCAGCCTAGGATATTCCGATTCAGCATACAACATTTACTTTAAACTTGTTTCAGGCGAAATTGTTGTTTACGACGTTGTTGCAATTAATAATGGTGTTGAAACAATTTTACGTCCATCTCCTAAAACAAGCACAATAACTATTGACGATGTTGAAAAAGTTTTATATAGATACTATGCTCAAGCAAGTTTCAACAACCCACAAGGCTCAGAAAAATATATTGAACTTAGAGCAAACAAAAACAAAGGTATTGAATATACTTTAATTTCAGATTCAACACCAGATGAAGAACCAGAGGCACAAACCGAGGGCGAAGAAGAAGGTTCTGATGGTGGCGAAAGTGCAGGAACTAACACTTTAATTAAGAAAACCTATAAAATTTACGGTTCCAGCAACTATGGTTACGAACGCTATATCGAAATCATATTTGTTAACGAGTTAACCAATGAGGGTTTAGGATTTACTAATATTAAAGCAACCTACCCTACCGACAACCAAGGAAATATTTCAGAAATAACCCTTAACGGCGGAATTGTTACAACAAATGTTAGCCAACTAGATTTAACATGGAAAGCTTACAACCTAGGTGCATATAACTACACCGAATTAAGAGGAAATTTAATTTACCTAGACTACTATTTTAATGATAATTTTGTTAGAACAATTTACAGTGATTCTGCTGAATTTAACAAATTAACAATTAAAACCGCAGGTATTCATAAGTTTAAACTATATGATTTGGCTGGAAACATTCAATATTTTGGCGCTAACAGCGAATTAGTTATTAACTTAGTAAATAATGTGTTATTTACAATAAACAACGCAGAACCTATTAACAATCAAATTTTTAATAGCGATGTTGTTTTAGAAATTACAAACCGTTACTTATATTTCTCAGACCCAACAATTTCAGCCACCTTAAACGGAGCTCCTATAACACCAGAACGTGTTGGAACCAGCTTCTATGCTTATAAATTTAACCAACACGGATACTATGAAGTAATTATTTCAACATACATTACACAAAATGAATCGGTAACAACAAAATACTGCTTCACAATTATTAACCAAAGAATTGCTCTGCCATGCTTTAGTGTTCCACAAAACGCAAACTTTAAAGTAGTGTCAATTTTAAAACAAAATTCAGATATAACACACACTTTAACAAACTTAAAAGAATTGTGGATTAGTCCTGCAACAGTAGGCGTTGGCAACTACACTATTACACTAAGTCAATTTAACGACGCATTAAATCAAGATGTTGAGTTTAGTTTCCAAGTGTGGGTTAATAATGAAATTCCTTACATTTATAGTAGCCAAGAATTTGGAACTTCTACAACAAAAGATATAACCATTACTTACAACCCAAAAATTATTTACGACCAAGTTGGTGAAAGTTATATTGCAATTACAGGAAAACCTGTTATTCACATTAATTCTGAAAGTCCGAATGCAATTTCAACTGTTTTACTAACCGAAAATTTAGAATATTGGATTCAGATATATAGTGCCGACAATAAACTAATAAATTCATATAAAGTTACAAAAGACGAACCACTTAACACAACCGCAATTATTATTATTGTTGTTGTTTCGGTAGTTGTTGTTGCATTAATTGTTGTATTTATTGTAATACGTCGCCACTTGAAATTCAGATAATATCAAACAAAAAAAGTTATCCGTTTTGGATAACTTTTTTATGTTTATTTTATAGTGTATTTAAATATGTTAATTAATTTAAATCTTATTATATTAATTATTATATAAACCTAAAATAATCAACAACATTATTAAGCTCAAACTGAACAAAATTTTTAATGTGAGGTTCTAAATTAATTGAATCAAACATAATAACAACAATGCCATTTTGTTTAAGTTCGTTTAATGTTTTTAAAATTTCTTCTTTAACCGCATTTGCTAGTTTAACTGCGTTGTCAACTTTGCCGCAAAGCAAATTTTCAATTGCCCTAAAAAACGCACTAAAATTGTTTATAACCATTGAAACATTGTTTTGTTTTGCCAACAACTTTGCATGGTTAAATGCCATGTTATAGCAACAATAAATATCCTTATAACCCTTATAAGGATTAACACAAGCATAAATTTTTGTGTCAGAACCAGTTAAAGCCTCTTTTTCGTAGGCAGAAACGTAAAATTTAACACCATTTGTTATTTTGTTAAAACTTACCTTGCCCAATTCGTTTTGGCTGTTAGAAGCCAAAATTAAAGCATTTTCGCCCATTTGCAGTGTTAGGTCGTTAATGTTTACGCTTTTAAACATGTTACCTGTTGGCAAACCTTGGTTTACACTAATAATTTTTGTAACAGCCCTAGGCCTACCAGAAACAATTGTTTTTGCATAAGCTTTAACATAATCGCCACTAGAAAGCTTGTTGTTAATTAAAAACATTTCATGAATATACACGTCGTTTTCGCTTGTTTCGTAACCACTAACACGTAAAATGCCTACCCCATTAGCAGTTATTTCAACCAACCCTTCAACTTCTTCGTTTTCGCCAGCATTATATTCAACCGCAGGCATTTCAACAGCAAAGTTAAAAGTGTCGTCTGCATAATTAACACTAGAATTTAGTTCTAATTTATCAGGCATAAAAAATTCCATTAAAGTGTTCATTTGATTTTCACTTTTACTTGGACGCCCTTTTTTATCTTTTGCCTTATATGGCTCGGTTTCGCCATTTAATATTTGCATAGATTGTGTAATTAAATCTTCTTTTTTAAGTGCAGTTGGGCACTTAACACCAATTTTGCGCGCTAAATCCCTAAGTTCGTGTATCCTTAGCGAAGAAAGCGTACTTTCGTCCCACTCTTTATTCATAACTTACTCCTTATCGTAAATTATATTAAAATTATGGTTGTTTGGCAACAAAATCGTAAAAAATTCGACATTTTTACACCTTTTTGTAAAAATTAGTGTTTAACAGTTTTTTTATTAAATAATTAAATCACCAGAAGTTGTTTTAATAACACGCAAAATATTAACCTCCTCACCAGTTTCAACATCTACATAAACATAGTAAGTGTAATCTTTCCAAGTACAAATAAATTCGTATGTTAAAGTTTCGCCAACAAACTTATTCGGAATTAATGCTAAATTGCGTTCCGTAACATTTAATGCCTTACTTAAATTACTTTGTGCAGTATCAAATGTTATTTGTGGGGCGCTTAATTCTCTGGCAGTGTGGTTATAACAATAGTTTTTTCCTTCTAACGCAACAACCAAGCCCAAAGTTTTATCAACTTTAACTTTTACCAAATCGGAATAATATATAACGCCATTTATTATTGGAGCAAGATTAACATACATAACATTTTCGTTTTCAGCATACCAAATTTGATTTAAGTTTTCATACCCTAAATGTGTGGCAAAATCTTCTGCCAGCATAATTGCCTGTAAACTCGTTAAATTTTTAGTTCCTCCAGCACCATAACCAGTAACATCTACAATAACTCCACCAAGTTTTGTAACTTGAACATACATGTTAACATTGCCAAAATTAACAGTAAAATTATAGGTGTAAAAATCACCAACGCTTTCACCCTCGTAATTAACACTGCCAATTCCTAAATAACCCATTTTTTCAACAATAATCATTTCGGCATCGGAAGCTGTAATTTCTGTAGTTCCAAGCCCTTTAATTTCTTTATTTAACACCGAATCGGAAAATGGACCATCGTAAATTAAAGTTGGAACCTTGCTTGCTGTAGACGACGCAAAACCTGCATTATAACTTGAATTATCACCATCGGAATAATCTACATCGTTAATAATTTTATAATCAAATTTTAATGTTGAAATATACTGATTATATTCTGCCATTAAAGTTAAACTAAGTTCGTGCAACTCCTCAATAGTTGCATAGTCATATTCACTAAACTCTTGTTTTTCATTAACCTTAGTAAGCAAACTATAGGCATATCCACCTAATGTGTTAATAAAACTATTAACCTTTTCAATTTTGTTATTGCTAACTGGCAAATTAGAAATGTTGCTGTTTGCCATTGTGCAACTATTGTATATGTTTGTTAAAACCTCTCGTTTAGTGTTATCGTCGTTAACTGCAACTAATTTACTCATGTCAACTTCTAAATCGTTAATATTTGAACTAAGTTCGTAAAAACTACGTTTATATAAATTTTCTAGTTGTGTTGAATATGTGTTTGTTGTAATTATAAAAACAATTAATGCCGCAAGCATTGAAAGCATGGTTACACCAAGCGTTATCCACATTGTTATAATAAGCCCTTTATTTTTCATTACGCCTCCTTAAACAGCAAACACATGCTTACCAATTGTTACAACCGGAGTTCGAGTCCAAATCCAACTAGAGGTAGCAACATCTGGATTATAATAATATAAACTGCCATAGCTAGGGTCCCAACCACTTAATGCGTCTTGCGCAGCCTGATAAGCCTCGGCATTGGGTTCTAAATTAATTTGACCATCGTGCACCGCAGTAAACGCCCACGGCTGATAAATTACACCATAAATCGTGTTAGGAAAATCTGGGCTAGCAACCCTGTTTAAAATAACAGCACCAACAGCAACTTTGCCCACATACACTTCGCCTCGTGCCTCGGCATGAATACACTTTGCAAGCAAATATAAATCGTTAGAATTTTGCGAGTTTAAACTAACCCCAATTGCGCTAGCGGTTTCGTAATCAACTTCGCCAGTTTCAGAAATATTATGAACACGCTGAAAATACATTATTGCTTGCTTGGTTTCATAATCGTTAACACCCGTAATTTCGCCATCGTAGTATCCCCAGTCTTTTAGCCTACGTTGAATTTCTGCATAGTCGGGAGCACTTGCCGAAACAATTAGCGGTTCAGGCGGAGCCACAAAAAAGTTATAGACACAAGTAAAAACCCCAAACAAAATTAATAAACAAACGCTAATTACAACCGAACTTAAAATTTTTAAATTTTTCATAAATTCCTCCACAAACATTTAAGTGTTAACCAAACTAAAAACATTTAATCAAAAAAGTTATTAACAATTTCAATCAACTTGCTTTTATATTTAATGTTAGAAGAATTGAGTTCAGTAGCATTTAAAAAACATAATGGAGGATAAATAACACACCACCAATTATCGCCACTAGCATTGCCAAGTTCAATAATTAAAGCGTCGTAAAAATCCGACCGTAAAACATGTTGTCCATATGCCCTAGTTGGAAAATATTCGGTAGCAATTTTAGCATTTGCCGTGTAACAAAAACCATTATTTTTTAAAACATTGTTACACACACTTTCAATTTCAAGTTTGCTATTTTCAAGCATTTGTTTAACATCTTCAAAACTTGTAGCGTCTGAAATTAATGGGGCCAAAAAATTAACAACTTCGTCTTTAACCAAATACTTAATGTTTTGGTCAACGCTTAAATTGCTGTTAGCCCTAATATGTATACGCAAATAACTTTGGTCTTCATTTTTACCACACCCCATAAAACAAGTTAAACCACAAAACAATAACATAACCATGCTTAAAAATTTTTTCATAATTAACCTCGCAAAACCTAGTTAAATTATTGGTAAAACTTTTAAATTATAGTAATGCGTAATTTATCATAAAACACAAAAAAGACACTTAAAATGTAATTAAGTGTCTAAAAATAGTGGGTTATTGGCAATAACTATTAAAATAATGCTTCTTTTTGGCGGTATACAATTAATTTTTCACCACCAATAAGCGGAAGTTGAACATCAGGATTTTGTTCTAATAAACTATCGGGACTAATATTTAATTGTTTAGCAATTTCCCAAATAGTTTCGTTTGGTTTAACAACATAAATTGTTAACACACTTTCGTTTTCCGGCTTTTCTTCCATTACACCAACTTCCGAAATAACTGCTTCAGCTTGAGTATTATAAAAGTCGGCATAAACAAATAGTGTTGCACTAACGTCTAAATCTTTGCCACGTTTAACTTTTGCGCTAACCTCGCCAAGTGAAAGGTTTACAACCGGAACAAAACTATCTGATAAATCGTTTGTGCTTTCGCTAATTGAAAAAGGCATTTCTACAACCATAGAATAGGTGTTGTTGCTTTCTTTATTAAAATACAAAACTGTTGTGCTTGCAACGCCTTCTAAAATTAAATTACCATTATCAATAAAACTTGTTGCAAGAGTAACTGTGTTACAACATGTGCCAAGCACTTCGTCCATTGTGCGGTCTTCGCTTTCTACGTTTCCTGTAACTTTATTTTCTAAATTTAGGTGCCCACCACAAACTAAAGTGTTAAACCCTGTTGTGTTAACCTTTAAAAAGTTTTCGGTAGAAAAAATGTCGTCAACCACTTCAATTTCGTTTTCGTTAAAAGCATAGCCTAAATATTCGTATGGCAAATTTAAGTTAACAATTGCATATTCGGAATCGATGTTAGTTGTAATTTTAATTAGCGAATTATTAATGTTTAAACTGCTTTGAATGCAACTTAATTCAGTTAAGTTTTCTAGCGCAACTTCTTCTTGAAAAGTTACTTTTGTTTGATGTGTTCTAAGCATGCTTTGCTCGCCACTAGTAACATAACAAATATCAATGTTGGCTCCACCCACAACTTTTGCAAATTGGTTTTGAGGCACAACACTTTCAATGTAAGGCGAACAAGTAACTTCTAAAACACGTTCAACATTATCTTTAATTTCAATATCGTATGTAGAATCAAACTTGTTAGAAAGCACGCCAACAAAATTAGAAGTTTTTAATGTATCGGTATTAAAAAACACATTGTTTCCAGTTGCTCCAGTTAAAGCATTAACCTCTGTTGTTTTAATTACTTCTACACAAATTTCAACAATTGCAACAACCTTAATATCTTGTGCATTTTTACTAGTGTTAACATCAACAACCGAACTAGTTACAATTGGCACCATGCCAGATGCTATTTCGCCGTTTAAAAATTTATCTTTAAAATCGGCAGTGTAATCTAACCCATTAACATCGGCGCCAACACTTTCGTAAATAACCTGAAAGTTAACATTACCACTAAAATTAATTTCTCCATCTGAAGCCTCGGAGCTTAAAATAAAACTTTTAGCATTTGCACACAAAATTTTTGCAATTTCGTTTGAATCGTTGGCTGGCAGCCTGCACTCAATAACCGCTTGTGTTACACCAAGTTTCTTTCGTTCACTGCTAACCACCCTTTCATAATTTGGTTCGATTGCCATAAAAAATTCCCCCACAAATTTAATTTACGTTATTAGTGTACTGGCGAACCAAAAAAAATATGACAATTAAATTAAAATTGCCATACTTTAAATTTTGTAACTTATGTCGCCACACAACACATCATTATAAGAATAACTTGTGCGGTCTAAATCCACATTCTCATGCGGTTTAATTATAAACATGCTAGGATAAACGCTTTCAATAATTCCAGTAAACTTAATAATTTTTTTACGCCCTTTATTTACAACCAGTTTTAAATTTTTACCTTTTAAATTAAAAATTTCATCTTTAACATTTTGTAACTTTTCAGCATTAGTCATTATAAACCTCTTTATTTTTAGTTACTAATATTATTAACAAATTTTACCTTTTTTATTCTAAACAAAAAAAGGCGCTAATAAAACGCCTTTTGTTTTTTATTTATTAATCTTCGTCGTCCTCGTCGTCAGCATCGTCATCTTCATAATCGTCTTCGTCGTCCTCGTCGTCAGCATCGTCGTCGTCAAGGTCTAAATCTAAATCGTCTAACTCATCAGCCAAGTCATCGTCTAAATCTTCAACATCGTCAAAGTCGTCTTTGAAGTCGGCATCTAGGTCTTTAGCAAATGTAGAATCAAGCTCTTCGTCAATTTCGTCATCGGCATCGGCAGTTGGAAGAAGGTCTAAATCATCATCTTCATCGTCCTTGTCAACATATTCACGCCAATCTGGGTCTTCGTCGTCTTTATTAATAGCCAAACTTTCTTCTAAGCAAGAAGAACACATTGTTTCGCCCTCGTTAATATAGTTAACACGGCAAACAGGACAAAGTTCAAGTTCGTCGTAAACTTCAAGTTCGTCGTCATCTATTGCGCCTGCTTTCATTTCTTGTTTGCAAACTTCACAATATTTATCTTTTTTTAAGATGTAGTTTAGTTCACATCTTGGGCACTTAACGTAGGTTTGTTTTTTTACCATGTTTTAAATTTTCTCCTAACTAATTAGTTGTATTAAACCTAGTGTATGTATTAGCTCGGCTTAACGTTAACTATTATAGTTAGATATTATAGTCTTGTAAATCATTTTTATACATTATTTTTTGTAAGTTTTTAAAATTTTTATGCTATAAATTATGCACCTTCAATAAGCATTTTGTCGGCAACTAAAGCAATAAATTCGCCATTTGTTGGTTTTTCGTTATTTGAATAAACTCTAATGCCAAACAACGCATTAATATTTTCAATTTTGCCCCTATTCCAAGCAACTTCAATGGCGTGCCTAATTGCACGTTCAACCTTAGAAGCCGTGGTTTCGAAACGCTCGGCAATGCTAGGATATAGTTTTTTAGTAATACTGTTAATAATTTCGGGGTTATCAATAGCCATTTTAATGGCTTCACGCAAAAATTGATAGCCTTTAATGTGCGCAGGAATGCCTACTGTTATAAAAATATTTGTAATTTTTTCTTCTAATTGTTTATTACGTGGTTTAACAGTTTTAATGTTTGTAACAATGTTTTGGTCAGGCACTTTTTGTGTAAGCTCTAAAATTCTAGTTTTTAAAAGGTTTACATCGCATGGTTTAACCATGTAATAATCCGCTCCATAATTTAGTGCTTTATTAACAAAATTATCATTACTAAGTGCCGACAATATTAAAATTTTAGGTTTGTTAATTAAACCTAGTTTGTTAATTGCTTCTAAAAATTCGTAACCATCAATGTTGGGTAAAACAATATCGGTTACAATAACATCAACTTCATTTTCCTTAATATAGTTAATTGCCTTAACTGCCTCCGAAAAATCAGCCACAATTTCAATTTTATCGTTAGTAATTTGCTTTTTAATGCTTTCACGCATGGCTTCGTTGTTATCTACTAAAACAACTTTTTTTAGTGTGGTTTCCATAAAATATTAATCCTCGTTTTTAAATTTATTGTGCACATAAGCAAACCATTAAATTTTTAATTTACTTAATTCGTTTCGCACCAAAGTGCAAAGCGAGTGAACAAAGCCAGTATAACATTAAACAACATTCAACTCATTTTAAATTAAGATAAAATTATGACACTTAAAAGCATAAAAAACAAAAACTATTATAAAAATGTCGAAAATATTTTAATTTTAATTTTAAAACTTAAAAAACATAAAATAATTGATATTTTTTAGTTTTATTAAACCTTTATAAATTTCCGCGTAAAAACCTAGTTAAAAACTAAAGTTTATTGCAATTTTTAATGCAAAACCATCGAAATAAAGGCGTTTTAAACTTATTTTAACTTTAAAACAAACTTGTTCGACAATATTCTATTATACTCGAGCAAAATTTGCATTTGTTATTAAACTTCTTGCTTACAAAATAATATATATTATAAGTAACATTTTTACTTTGGGAGGCAATATGTCAACTTATAAAAAAACCATTGTTTTAAACAACTCTAAAAGTTCTAATTTTAATGGCAGTGCAATTTTAACTCTAACAAACATAGATGGTGGCGTTTTTGGTTCATTGAAAACTTTTAACGTTTCAAACTCGCCCAACCTAGTGCTTGGGTTGGCACAAAATAAAAAACAAGTTTTTAAACAAAACATTAATCTAATTAACAACAGCACCTACAATTTTAAACTAAACGCCCTAAATTTAAACGAACCAATTAGTTGCGTGTTGGTTTTAGACAAACCAGACAAAGTTATTCCGTTAATTTGGGGTAGCGACAACCGAAACGAACTAAAAGAAGAAATTATTGAAAATTTATCAATATTAAAAAATCAAGTTAGCAAAACAGAAATTAATAAAAAAGAAATTAATTTAGACGAAATGTTTGATTTATCTGATGCAGACGAAGTTGTTGATAAATTTATTGCTGAAACCGAACACGAAAACTCAGATAACAACATATCAAACACCATAACTAATGCCACCCAAAACTTAAATTTCGATTCGGAAACACTCGATAGCCACAACGCATATGATGTTTGTAATAGTATTTCTAAAGTGTTAAATCACAAAACTATTATGGAAGAAGAACTTGAAAACTTAGAACTTGAACCAAACGAAACATTTTTTGAAACAATAGCAGAACAAGTTGAAAATTTGTTTAGTTCTTACCCTGCAGAATCTAGTTTAGAAGAACTAATACCAAACAGCAAATGGGTTAAAATTGATTACGAAAACGATGGAAACTTTTATGTTTTAGGGCTAATTTACGAAGATATAACTCTAAAATATATTTGTTATGGCGTACCTGGCACATATGCAAACACTGCACCAAATGGCCTAGATAGTTACAGCCAGTGGTTGCCAACCGATATAAATAATCCGCAAGATGGTGGATATTGGGTTATGTATCAGGACGCACTAACTGGCGAAAGCGTTTTAATTGATGCAATTTAACTTAAAAAATAATTAACTCAAAGTTAAATAAAAGCAAAAAACAAAGCAAATAAACCCTGCTTTGTTTTTGTTGTGTTAATGTTTATAACAAATTTATGTGTAAATAATTAAAATAAACACTAAAATTTGAATGCAAAAAATTGTAAATATTGTTAAAATAATAACGCTTAGTTTATTTATATATTTAAATATATAATTGACTATATAACTTAATTTTGATAATATGTTATGTAGCATAATTTTTATTTATCTTGGAGAAGAAATGAAAAAGTTTTTATTATTAATTGTAGCACTTTTTATTTCAACAACCTTTATTTTAACAGGTTGTGGGGATAAGGGTTTAAAAGATTCCCCATCAGCAGAATCTGCAACAATATCAAATGGCGGACTTGCTGTAACCAAAGGCGATTATTTATATTACGTAAATGGATTTAAATCGTACGAAGGTTTAGTTAAAGACAAAGATAATGTTTGGGGAAACCAAGTAATTGGTTCGATTTATCGTGTTAAACTTTCTAACAATGCAATTGCTCACAATTCAGATGGATTCCTAGAAAAATCTGAAGTTGTAATTCCTCAAATTGTTGGAACCGAAAATGCATGTTTTTATATTTTTGGAAGTTACATTTATTACGCAACACCAAACATGCAAGTAGACGAATATGGCAACCTTCTTAATGTTAGAAGCAATATTTGCCGTGCAAACATTAACGGAACCGACAATAAAGTTCTTTACACAACAGACCAAACATTATTAAGTTTAAACTGGACAATGTTTGAATTAGACGGAAAAGTTTATGTTGTTATGTTAGACGGAACAAAATTAATTAGCATTAATGCCGATGCTAAAAAGCCAGAAACAACAGTTATGGCTAACAATGTTACATCTGCAGGACTAATTAAAACCGACAAACACATTCCTACCGACAACTATTACAATTCAACATCAACAATTGACGGCGTTAACAACTATGTTTACTACACCAGAGACATTACTGCCGACGATAATCTTGGCGGACTTGGTGGAAACTATTTTGCAAGAGTTAAACTTGGAACAAGCAAAGAAGAAAAAGTGGCAACCAATGGTAACACATATGCCATTACCGAAGCAAAAAATGGTTGCTTATATTACAACCGCACAAGAAGTGGTTCAAGCATTGCAACCCTTTGCAAATACACTTTAGCAAGCGAAAGATCTCACAATGCTACTAGAGAAACCGAAATTTCTAATGTGAGCTACACATATTCATACATGTTAAACGCTAACAGCGAAAATTATGTTGGTGCCGACATGGTTGCAGTTGATAGTTCAAATAACATTATTTTAATTTCTGTTGTAAATAACACAAAAACAACAAAAACAATTTACACTGGTTCAACTGCAGTTGTTCCTGTTGGACTTTATGGTTCAACCCTATTCTTCTTTGAAGGAACAGTTATTAACTACATTGATGTAACTGCAATAACCCCTCAAGTTAAAACAGTTGAAACAAACGAAAAAACTTTAAAAGTAAATAGTTCTGAAACTAAAACTAACATCGTGTTTGACTACGACGGACGAAATGTTTATTACTTTGCACAATATACTCCAAATGGCGGAGGCGAAGCTAACTACTATTTAAACCGCACCGACTTACAAGCTAGCGAACAAAAATCGGAATTTGTTGGAGTTTTTGCTGATGGACACGTTCCTGCTGAGCCAGAAGAAGATGGCGACACCGACCCAGAAAACGATGTTCCTTGGATTAGCTAATTAAGTAAAAAATAAAAAGAACGGAAAATTCCGTTCTTTTTTTATTTTGTTCATCTGTTTTTACATTCTTTTAATTAAACAATAAATTAGATAGCAAAACAAATTGTTCTGGGCTTAACGCCTCGCCTCTAACCGATGGCGATAGGTTTAACTTAATAAACGCTTCGTCAATTTTGGTTTTATCTAAATTAAAACTGCTTTTTAAATTATTAACCAGCGTTTTACGGCGCATATGAAAGGCTGCCTTAATTAGTTTACTTAAATTGTTATAATTGTTTATTTCATATTTTTGTTTATTAAAATCAATTCTAACAACAGCACTATCAACATTTGGTGCTGGAATAAACATATTTCGTTTAACTATTCTGGTTATTTTAGTATCGGCAATGGCGTTTATAACCGCCGTAATTGCCCCATATTCCTCGGTGTTATGTTTTGCAACTAAACGCTCGGCAACTTCTTTTTGAACCATTATAACCATAGTTTTAAGCCTAGTCGCATTTTCCAGGAATTTAAAAATTATTGGGGTTGTAATGTAATATGGCAAATTAGCAACCATAACATATTCACCCTCAAAATTATTTTCAATGTTTTCAATGCTTTCTTTCATTATATCTTGAAACACAACTTTAACATTTGTGCTATTTGCAAGCGTATTTAAAATTGTTGGTTCTAAATTTTTATCAATTTCGTAGCTAACAACCTTTTTTGCTTGCAACCCAATTTCCTTGGTTAATGTTGCGGCACCAGTGCCAATTTCTAAAACTTCGGTTTGCTTATTAACACCACCATCTGCAACAATGGCTTTAAGTAAATTTGTGTCAAAAATAAAGTTTTGTCCAAAACTTTTATTAAATTTTATGTTTAACTTTTCTTCCATTAAATTTCCTTTAATTTTGTAAACACACTAAGCACATTTTTATTTGTTTGTTTAATTAATTCGTTTAAATCCATATTTTTAATTTCAGCAATCTTTTTTGCAACCAAAAACACGTTTTTAGGTTGATTTCGCTCTTTCCCCCTAAGAGGTTCAGGAGTTAAATATGGGCAATCGGTTTCAAGCAAGATATCTTTTACATCAACTTCAGCTAACAGCTTTGGTGCATTTTTCGAATTTTTAAAGGTTATTGCTCCACCAAACGAAAATTTTAAACCAAAACCTTTATAAATTTTGTATGTTTCAACACTTTCGTTAAAGCAATGAACCACACCGCCATTATTAATTAAATGTTTATTTTGCCTTAAAATATCAACAACATCGCCAACAGCATCGCGTTCGTGAATAACAATTGGAACACCCAGTTTGTTTGCAATTTCAAGTTGTTTTATAAACACTTGTTTTTGAGTTTGTTTACTAAAGTTTTCGTAATGATAATCCAACCCAATTTCGCCTAACGCCAAAACTTTTTTATTTGGTAAATTATTAGTTAAAAACTCCTCAAACTCAACATTCCATTTTTCGGCGTCTGATGGATGCATACCAATTATTGCATAAACATTTTCATGCTTTTCGGCAAGTTCTAAAGCACGCTTGCTTGAAACAAAATCATAACCCACAACAAAAGCATATTGTAGGTTATCATTTTCAAAATTATTAATATATTCTTCGGCATTGCCCCAAAAATAATCGTCGTTTAAGTGGCAATGTGTGTCAATAAGTTTTTCCATTAGCTAACTTCACAACCATCTTTAAAGTTTGAAATTGGGCTAACTAAAGCTAAATCGCCAGTGTTATCGTCGTAAGCACACAAAATCATGCCCTCGCTTAAAATACCTTTTAATTTGCGTGGAGCAAGGTTTGTTACAACAACAACTTGTTTACCAATAATATCTTCTGGTTTATAGGTTTTTGCAATACCACTAACAATGGTTCGAACTTCGTTTCCTAGTTTAACAGTGTTTTTAAGAAGTTTATCGCTTCCCTCAACCTTAACACTATCGGTAATTGTTCCAACTTTTAATTCAACTTTTTCGAAAGCATCAAATTCAATTGTTGGTTTACTTTCTTTTTTCTCTTCAACTTTTACGCCATTTTCTTTATTGAACTCTTTAATTTGTTCAGCTTTAATTTCTTCAGCCTTCTTTAAAACTTCTTTTAAATCGAACCTTGGGAATAAAACTTCTGGTTTTTCGGTTACATGATATTCTTTTTCAACACCAAACTCGCAAATTTGTTCAACTGTGCGTAGTTTTGTGTTAAACATATCGGCAACTTTTTGAGCTGTTTCAGGCATAAATGGTTCAAGTAAACTTGTTCCAATAATAATTGTTTCACACAAATTATATAAAACATTTTCTAAATATTTTTCGTTTTCTGGGTTTTTAGCAAGCACCCAAGGGCAAGTTTCGTCGATGTATTTATTTGCACGTTTAAACAATGCCAAAACTTCACTGGTTGCATCGGCAATTTTTAGGTTGTCCATGTGTTTTTTAACTTTTTCGTAAGTTTGTTTAGCAGTTTCTTTTAAACTAGCATCGGCTTCTGGTGTTAAAGTTACAACTCTATTTTCAACTTCGCCTTTAAAATATTTGTTAACCATTGCAATGGTTCGGCTAACAAGGTTTCCATAAACATTTGCCAAATCCGAATTAATGCGGTCGGTCATAAGTTCCCAACCAACAAGACCATCGTTTTCCATACCCATTTCGTTTAAAACATAGTATCTAACAGCGTCAGCACCAAAAACATCTGCCAAATCGTCGAAGTACAACACATTTCCTTTCGATTTACTCATTTTTTCGCCATCTTGAAGTAGCCAACCATGGCCATAAACCTTTTTAGGAAGAGGTAAACCTAGAGCCATTAAGAAAATTGGCCAATAAATAACGTGGAATCTAACAATATCTTTACCAATAACATGTAAATCAGCAGGCCAGAATTTTTCAAAGTTTTCTTTATTATTTCCATCAACATCGTAGCCAAGACCTGTAATGTAGTTTGTTAAAGCATCTAACCAAACATAAACAACGTGTTTTGTGTTAAAGTTAACAGGAACGCCCCATTTAAAGCTTGTGCGTGAAACACACAAATCTTGAAGTCCTTTACTTAAAAAGTTGTTAACCATTTCATTTTTTCTTGAAACAGGGGCAATAAAATCTGGGTGTTCGTTATAATACTGAATAAGTTTATCGGCATATTTACTCATTTTAAAGAAATATGCTTCTTCTTTTGCCTTTTTAACTTCACGTCCGCAATCTGGGCATTTACCATCAACTAATTGTGATTCTGTCCAAAACGATTCGCATGGTGTGCAATAAAGTCCCTCGTAACTACCCAAATAAATATCACCTTGGTCAAAAAGTTTATTAAATATTTTTTGAACTTGTTTTTCGTGGTCATCGTCGGTGGTTCTAATAAATTTATCGTATGAAATATTTGCTTTATCCCACAAACGTTTAATAACACCTGCAACATCGTCAACAAATTGTTTTGGGGTTAAACCTTTAGCAGTTGCTTTTTCTTCAATTTTTTGACCATGCTCGTCGGTTCCAGTTTGAAAAAACACGTTGTAGCCTTCAAAGCGTTTAAAACGTGCAATACTATCACTTAAAATAATTTCGTAAATGTTGCCAATGTGTGGCTTACCAGATGTGTAAGCAATGGCTGTTGTAATATAATAATTTTTATTCATATTTACGCACTTTTCCTTAAAAGTTTTTACCTAATTATGATAACACACAATTTAAATGTTGTAAATCCAAATTAGTGCAACTGCATTAAGCATAATTAAAAAAAAGACCTCATATTATTTATAAAATTAAAAAAGGACAAGTTTATGAATGCAGTTTGGATTAGTTTTATGATTGTTGGCTTGGGCATTATGCTTTTTAATAATGTCGATATTGCATTTTCAACCATTTTAACAGGTTCGGAAAAAGCAATTAGTTTAGCCCTTAAACTTTGGGCTATTTACGCTGTGTGGCTAGGCATTTTAAAAATTGTTGAAGATACAGGCTTAAATAATAAAATTGCCAAACTTTTAAGCCCAATAATTAACAAATTGTTTGGCAAAACCAACCCAGAAGTTAAAAACCAAATTGCAGTTAACCTAACCAGCAACATGCTTGGCATGGGCAACGCTTGCACACCTAGTGCAATAAACGCCATTAATGGCATGGATAAAGGAAGCGATGTTGCAACCGCTGGCATGCTTATGCTTATGATTTTAAACACCTCTAGCCTCGAAATTTTACCAACAACGGTAATTGGACTTAGGGTTGCTGCCGGAAGTTTAAACCCAAACGACATAATTTTTCCAACACTTATTGCAACCACTGTTAGCACGGTTAGCGGTGTTGTTATGTGCAAGTTGTGTGAAAAACTTAAAAGCAAATTAAAACAACGTAAAAATACAACCGAACTATCAAAGCAAACACCAGTGTTTAAAAAGGTGAAATAATGATAAGTTCTTACATTATTCCAATTTTAATAATTTTGTTAATAATCTATTCAGTAATAAAACGAAAAAATGCTTATTCAAGTTTTGTTTACGGAGCAAAAACCAGTTTTGATTTAGTTTTAACAAGTTTTCCTTACATTGTTGCAATTTTTATTGCAATAGAACTTTTTTCAGTTAGTGGTTTAAGCACAATAATGGGAAAACTTCTTGCACCACTATTTAACATACTAGGCATTCCAACCGAACTTAGCGAACTTATTTTATTAAAGCCATTTTCAGGGTGTGGTAGTTTGGCTGTGCTTGAAAACATTTTTTCAACTTATGGCGTAGATTCATATTTGGCTCGTGCAGGTTGTGCTATTGTCGGAAGTAGCGAAGCAATTTTTTATATTACTGCTGTTTATTTTTCTGGCACTAAAGTTAAAAAATTTTCTTATGGTATACCAGTTGCAATAATAAGCAATTTATTAGGAGTTGTAGCAGCGTGTTTAATTTGTAAAGTAATTTAAAAAATAGCATCTTTATTTTTAGTAAAAAGTGTGTTACAATGATTACATGAAAATTGCAATTGACATTGACAACACAGTGTTTACAAACAACTCAATAATTTACAGATTTTTAAACAATCGCCAACATTTAGGTAGTTTAGAAGATACTGAATTGAAATATGATAAGGTTGAAAAACACCCAACAAAGCCAAGCATTAAAAACCTTTTCCCATTTTTAAACCCATCAAAATATGTTGCATTTAAAGATTCTATAGATGTTATTAACTCGTTTTTTAATCAGGGGCACGAAATTGTGTTTTTATCAAACAGACCAACCATGTTAAAAGGTTCAACACTTGAACTTTTAGATAAATTTGGTGTAATGTATGATTCGCTAATTTTAGGTTGTAAAAACAAACATTTATTCTGCCAAAAATATGGTGTAGATGTTTTAATTGACGACCAAGAAAAAACTTGCTTAAACACTGCAAAATTGGGCACACGAGCAATATGTTTTAATCCCAACCATAATTACATTACAAGTTCAAACAAAAATTTTCCACCAAACCTATATCATGCCAGAACATGGAAAACAATTGAACACATGGTTTCATATATGGACGTGTTTCAGTTATTTACCGACGGATATAATGTTTTAAACGACCATGTTCGCGAAAGCAGACTGGTTGAATTTTTTAAAGCGGCACGCCCACTATATCGTGAGCTTATTATTTCTAAATATGCCGACAAACACAGTTTAAAAACCTATGTAACACCGCGAACAACATTTTTAACACCAGAAGATATTTTAAGAAAATTAGAAAAACAAGATAATGAACTAAACAAAAAATAAAAAACACCTAGTTTTAGGTGTTTTTTGTTGTTATAAATCGATTGCAACTTTATATACTTCCGATTTTTTTAAACCACGATCGGCACAAACAAATTTAATTGCATCTTGCTTAGAAAAACCTTGATTAATGTAGTGTAATAAATGTTCTTTAACCGAAAGAGTGTTAAGTTCGTTATCCTGAATATTATTATTTAAAACCAACACAAATTCGCCACGCTTATCGCCACTATAACCTTGTTTTAAAGTTGTAAAAGTTTTTTCTTCAAACATTTTGGTTATTTCCCTAACCACACACACTTCCCTATCACCAAAAACATTTAAAAGTGTGTTAAAATCCTTTTCAATATTATGGCAAGAAACATAAAAAATTAATGTTGATTGCACATTTTTATATTGCATTAGCAAATTTGTTACATCTTTATTTTTTTCAGGCAAAAACCCAATAAAAGTAAATGGCGCACTATATCCGCTTAAAATGAAAGCATTAATTAGCGCACATGGACCAGAAACAACTGTGTATTCTAAATTTTGTTGTTTTACTTCGTTAACCAAAATATTGCCGGGGTCGGAAACTGCCGGCATGCCTGCATCAGAAATAAGTGCAACATCTTTACCACTTTTTAAATCGTCCACAATTTTGTTAAGCATTTCGCGTTCGTTAAATTTATGATAGCTTTTTAGCGGTTTTTTTATTTGGTAGTGGTTAAGTAGCACACTGCTAGTTCTGGTATCTTCACACAAAATATAATCAACTTTGTTTAAAATTTCTACCGCATAGTTATTAAATTCTTTTAAATTGCCAATTGGCGTTCCTACTAAATAAAGCATGTTATACTTGGATTTTTAATCCGCTTTTTGCTCCTTTTTTTCCTTCAACTAAAATTATGTTAGCACCCTTTGTGCTTTTTCTTATTTTTAAAACTTTTGGCTCTATGCCATATTTACGCATTAAACAAAACAGGTCGGTTAAACGTTCTTCTTTGTTAACTGTGTAAAACTTTCCGCCAAATTTAAGCAGTTTACTTGCTTCACACACAATTTCTTCTAGCGTAACCGTTATTTCGTGTTTACAAATTGCAATTTCACGCTTTTCTGAAATTTCGCCGCCATTGTTTATTTTATATGGCGGATTGCACACAACAACTTCAAAACCATCACCAATTTGTTTATGTATGTTTTGAAGTGGTGCATTTATAACCTCAACATTTGTTAGTTTATTATAGTTAACACTACGTTTGCTCATGGAAGCAAGTTCTTCTTGCAATTCAACTAAATAAACTTGTTTTGCTTTAGTTTTAGCTTGAGCCAAAATACCAATAACTCCACTGCCACTACACAAATCTACAATGCGGTCTTTAGCCCCACATTTAATAAAATTACATAGTTCAACAGCATCGGAAGTAAAGCAATATAAATTAGGGTTTTGAATTATAAATAAGTTATTAAATTGCAAATCGTCTAAACGTTCGTTTGGTTTAAGCATTTTGTTTGTTATTATTCTTTTTAAAATGTTTTTTAAATTTTTTCTTTTTGTTTGGTTTAAAGTTTTTATCTTTATTTTCGCTTTGTTCTGGTTTTTTATTTTCAACATTAACATTTTCTAATTTTTCGTTAGTTTGTTCGGTTTTAGCTTCAAAATCAAGCCTAAAATCGGAACTTGAATCAGATTCCATAACAAAGTTAACGTTAGTGTAATCAGGCTCAATTTCTTCAATTTTGCCATCAAATTTAATATCTTTTAAAGCATATGTTTTAATAACAGCATCGTCGCCATCCATTTTAACATCGCTCATCTTTTTTAAAATATTATTGTAAACAACAGTTCCATTACCATCAGGTGTTTTAACTTTAGAATTAATTTTTGGCATTTGTTTTGCTAAATCGGCATACCCCTCGTTTTCGTAACTTAGGCAACACATTAATCTACCACAAACACCACTAATTTTTGTTGGATTCAAACTTAAGTTTTGTGTTTTTGCCATTTTAATTGAAACTTTATCGAAGTTGTTTAAATACCTAGCACAGCAGCAAACTTCGCCACAATTGCCAATGCCACCAACAACTTTAGCTTGGTCTCTAATACCAATTTGTTTAAGTTCAATGCGACTTTTTAGTTTGCTTGCCAAATCTTTAACAAGTTCTCTAAAATCAACCCTATCCTCGCACACATAGGTAATAACAATTTTTTGACCATCTAAAGTAAACTCGCAATCAACAAGTTTCATATCTAGTTCATGCTTTAAAATAAGTTCTTTTGTGGTTTTTAAAACTTCTTCACGCCTAGATTCTAGTTTTTCCATGGTTTTAATATCTGAATTTGTTGCACGCCTAACAACGTTTGCAAGTGGTGCAACAAGTGTTTCTGGGTTAATTTGTTTGTTAGCCTCGCTAACTTCTGCCAAAGTGTTTCCGTTTGGTGTTTCAACCACCACTTTATCGCCAACATTAAGTTTAAGTCCGTTTGGCGAAAAATAATATGTTTTACAATTATTTTTAAATTTAATTCCTACTACTTCCATTTATGTTTAACCTCCAACATACCAATTAAAAATCCGTCAACAACAGCATTTATGTTGCAGTTACTTTTTAGTTTATTTTGTGCTTCTAACACCTTGCCATAAACAAGTTTTAGTGCTTTAACACTAAAGTTAGAAGCGTTATAATCGTTAATTTTATCGGTGTTTAATACACGATTAGGCAAGTTTGATTTTACATATAAAATATCAAGTAAAATTAAACTTAATTCGTCTAAAATTTCCTGAACTCTATCTTTATATTCAATAACTTTGCTTGAATAACGCAAAATTTCGCCACTAGAATTAAGTTTTAGTGCAATGTTAAAACATAGTTCCTTAATTTTAATAAAATCGGAATCGTTAACAATTTTAAGTGCTTTTGTTAAATTACCCTGACTAGACGAAACATAAAGTTTTGCTTCCCTAAGTTTTAAATTTGAATTATGTAAAATAAATGTTTCAACTTGGTTTCCATCTAACAGCGGAATATTAACTGTTTTAGACCTGCTTTTTATTGTGTTTAAAATATTTGATGGATTTGTTGAAGTTAAAATAAACATGCTTGAAACCGGAGGTTCTTCTAATGTTTTTAAAAGTTTGTTTTGTGCTTGTGATGTTGAAATATCGAAATTATTTAAAATAAATATTTTTTTATGAGCTTCCATTGGTTGAACATAGGCTTTTTCAACAATTTCGGAAACGTCTTCAACAACTAAACCCTTTTTTATATCTTTAGGGTAAACAAGAACATCGCTATGAACACCTTTTTCAATTTTATTGCATGTTGGGCAAGCACCACAACCGCCACCAGAGCATAAAACATGTTTGGCAAATTGTTTTGCCAAGTAGTTAAGCAGCACCTCGTCTTGCCCACAAAGCAAGTAAGCATGATTAAGCATATTTTCAAACAAATCGTTATTAACAATATGTTTTAATTCTGTTTTAGAATATAAATTATCAAATTCCATCTTAATTATTTTAGCACAATAATTTTTAATTACCAAATAATAATGTTTTCTAACACTAACAAATTAAATACTAACGTTTATATATTTCAATTTTTTTGGATATTTGTTTTGTCAAAATTTTACAAAATGTTACAATGTTTTTGTAAACAAATTTAGTTTGGAGGAGTTATGTTAAAACTTAACAAAAAACGCACCTTCTACCTAGGTTTTGCATTCTTCACAATTTTAATGTTGTGGCAAGTTTACAATTACTATTGCCCAATGTTTTTAGAAGAATTGCTAAAATCCACTTACGGAGATGGCGATTATAATTATTTAATTGGAATTATTATGGCACTAGATAATATTTTAGCATTATTTATGTTGCCACTTTTCGGCACAATTTCCGACCGAACAAACACAAAAATTGGAAAGCGCATGCCATACATTATTGTGGGTACCGTTTTTGCTTTAATTGCATTCCCTTTCATTCCTTTCCTATACATTAAAAATAGTTTGGTCGGCGTTGCAATTATGATGGGCTTAATTTTAATTGCTATGAACATTTATCGTAGTCCAAGTGTTGCTTTAATGCCAGATATTACACCAAAACCACTTCGTTCACGCGCAAACGCAATTGTTAACTTTGTTGGTTATGTGGGCGCAATTATTGGCGCACTTCTAACCATGGTGTTTACTAAAAAACTTGAAGATGGTGTTAGTTTACAACGCGATTTAACACTTTGGCCATTTTTAATTGTTAGCTTTTTAATGATTGTTGCTTTAGTTGTTTTGGTATTAAAAATCAACGAAGCAAAACTTGCTAAAGACCCTGTTCTTCAAGCCGAACTTGCCGAGGGCGAACTTTTAACCGAAACAGAAAATGTTGTAACCGACGATGCTCCACTTTCAAAACGTGATAAAAGCAACCTTTGGATTTTAATTTTTAGCGTGTTCTTATGGTATTTTGCATTTAATGCTGTTGAAACATTTGGTAGTTTATATGCTAAAAACGTACTTCAAACAAACAGTTGGGGGCTTGCAACCAGCGTGCTTGCAATAGCAAGTTTAATTGCATTTATTCCTTCTGGTTGGTTATGTGATAAAATTGGCCGCAAATATAGCATTGTTTTAGGTTTAGGACTTATGATTGTTAGTTTGTTTGCTGCAACATTTGTTAAAAGTTTTGGAATTGTTTTAATTTTATTATTTGCAGTTGCTGGTGTTGGCTGGGCAATTATAAATGTAAACTCTTACCCAATGTTTGTTGAGCTTAGTTCAAACAAAAACCTAGGTAAATTTACTGGTTATTACTATGCTGCAAGCCAAATTGCACAAAGCATTACACCAATTATTATTGGATTTGTTATGGACTGGTTAGGTTACAACGCTTACTTCCCATACGCTTGTGTGTTTATGGCAATTGCACTACTTGTTTTCATTTTTGTTAAACCAACAAAAATCAAACAATCAACAACCACTGCAAACGCAGAAGAAACTAAAGAAGAACAAAAATAAACTAATAAACAAAACAAAAAACACTTGGTTTTTCCAAGTGTTTTTATTTTTAACTTTAATTAAGCTTTAATTGCTTTAATTTTATATCTTGCTTTTCCAGCAGGAGTAACAACTTCAACTGTGTCGCCTTTTTTAGCGCCTAATAAAGCATTTCCAAGTGGGCTTTCGTTTGAAATTAAACCTTTTGTTGGGTCTGCTTCGAAACTACCCATAATTTTAAATGTTAGTTCTTCATTAAATTCAAGGTCGTCTACAACAACTGTGTTACCAACACCAATTGTGCTTGTGTCGATTTTAAGTTTGTTAATGATTTTAGCGTTTCTTAAAGTTTCTTCAATATCTAAAATTTCTTGAGCAACTAATGCTTCTTCTTCTCTAGCAGCATCGTATTCAGAGTTTTCGCTAATATCACCAAAACTACGAGCAACTTCAATTTTGTTTGCAACTTCTACCCTTGCAACTCTTTTTAGGTAATCAAGTCTTTCTTCAAGTTCCTTATAACCTTCTTTAGTTAAAAATTCTTCGTTTGCCATAATTTTTTCCTCCTAAACATACTAGCAAAATTTTGTTTTATTTACAAAAGTAATATATATTTGCACAAGCCATATTTTATGTTAAAAGCCTAAATTTTATTAAAAAAAATAAGCCGGCTGGCAAATCATAAATTTTAAAGACAACCCATAATTTGGCTGTCCCTTATTTATTACCGCATAATTATATATAATTTAATCTTGTTTGTCAAACAGTTGATTAATAATTTTTTTTGATGTATATTTTAATTATTCAAAAACAAAAAGGTAGAAAAAACAATGCGTATTTGGGCAAAATTAGTAACCGAAAGCAAAACATTAAAATCAACTGAAATAAGAGTTGAAAACTATGATTATCATATTTTTGAAGAATATGTTAGAGAAATTGCTTACAAACTAGATATTCCAACCCCTGTGGTGTTAGATAAACACATTATTGATTTTACTGTTTACAAAAGTACACGCTTTTTCACAGAAGATTTTGTTGAAAGTGTAAATTTTGAAAAATTAGTTTTAGAAAACATTGGTTAATTCCAGTGTTTTTATTTTTTTGAATAAACAAAACTTAATTAACAAATAATAATTAAAAAAGGATTTTTTAGTTATGATTTCGTTAATTTGTTTTTTACTTACTTTAGCCGGTTCAATAAACTGGTTTTGCATTGGCGTTTTACAATACGACTATGTTGCAGGTTTGTTTGGTTCACAAGCAAATGTGTTTAGCCGAATTGTTTATGCTTTAATTGGACTTAGTTCTATTTGGCTTGTGTTTGCTTTAATTAAAGGACATGGCAAACTAAAAATTGATGGCAAGCGTTCAACTGATAAAAATTTATTGCTTAGCAAGAAAAAACAAGCCTCAAGCGCCGAAGTTAGCCAAATGGCAAACCCAACTTTTAATGGCATTAGCAATCACCCAAATTTAAATAGCGAAACGCAAATGCCAAATTACTATCAAGCTAACCATGTTCCACCACAAAACATGGCATACCCACCACAAAGCCAAATGGAAAACTATTCTAACGCACAAAACCAACCCAGCGAATTTGACGAATAGCCTTAGTTATAATTAATGTTTTTAATAAAAAAAGATATAACCTAAAAAGTTATATCTTTTGTTTTTTATTTTAAGTTGTGCAAGTTGCGTAATTGCCTATATAAAACCTTATTAAATTCGTTATCAAGTTCATAAACTTCATCAAGTTTCATATAAAAAACATTATTATTTCTAATGCCTAACGCAACATTATAAATGCCCTTATAAATAAGTTCAATTGCCATAACTCCACTTTGAATTGCAAGCAACCTATCCATAACACTAGGGGCTCCACCACGTTGAACATATCCAACAACACTTGAACGACATTCAATGCCACATTCTTTTTCAATAGCCTCTTTAACATCGTTTGCGGTAAACTCGCACGCTTCCGAAATTACAACCACTGGGCTTTTAATGCCTTTGCTTAAACATTGTTTTACATCGGAAACCACATCTGAAATTTCAACCGGAACTTCTTTAACTGCACAAGAGTGTGCACCAACTGCAGCTGCAACATTTAATGCAATGTGCCCGCATTCGCGTCCCATAACCTCAGCAATAAAACCACGGTCGTTTGCCTCCATTGTTTGCCTAATGTTATCAATTGTTGAAACGGCATTGTTTACTGCTGTGTCAAAACCTAAAGTGCGGTCGGTATAAAACAAATCGTTGTCAATGGTGCCTGGAATTGCAATAACTTTAGTTCCAAGTTCACTTAGTTCAATTGCTCCACGATAACTTCCATTTCCGCCAATAACAATTAAATAATCAATTCTGTTTTTAACTAAGTTATCGTGCCCTAGTTTAACACCTTCTGGCTTTTTAAACTCCTCGGAACGAGCAACCTTTAAAAAGCAACCACCCAAGTGCCCAATGTTTGCAACACTCTCGCGTGTTAATTCAACAAAATCGTTTTCCATTAATCCTTGGTAGCCACGCCTTACGCCCATAACCATTATTCCATGAACACTTGCCATGTTAACAATGGTTTGAATGCAGGCATTCATGCCTTGGCAATCGCCACCACTACATAAAACTGCAATTTTAATCATAATTAATTCCTCTAACAAATTTTAACATATAAATAATATTTAACAAATTATTTTATGTGCTTAATTATTTTAGTTTAATAAATTCGTCTGAAATAAACGCATGAAGTTCGTTAATTAAAAAACTATTTGCGTTAACTTTTAAGTTAAGTTTAAATGGCTTATTGTTTAAATCTACAACCACAACTGGGCTAAAACCTGGGTAGTTAGATAGTGTTTTGTAAATATCGTCATGAAGCGAAATGTTGCTAACATCATATTTTAAATATAATGTTTTAATTTTAACCTCTTCAGTTTTTTCTTTGCTTAAATCCCAAGGTGTAACATTATCTACCATAACAACTGGTTTCTCACCACTTCTAATGCTTAGTTTTCCATGAATGGTTACAAGCGAATCTGGGTTAAGTTGATTTTTAAATTTAGTGTAAGCTTGTGGGAAGAACATTAATTCAACCACACCATATAAATCCTCTATTTTGACAAAAGCCATCTCTTTTTTGTCGCGTTTAGATAGTAATTTTTTAATTTCAACAATAATTCCACCACAAGTAACTTCCATTCCATCGGTTAAGCCTTCGTAGGCAGCCTCTTCTTCTTCCGAATCTTCTGGCATACCCTCTTCCTCAGTTTCAATTTGAAGCATATCGGCTGTTAAATTATATTCGGCAAACTTATTTGTGTAGTTGCTTAGTGGGTGCCCAGAAATATAAACACCAACCACTTCTTTTTCTAATTTAAGTTTTGTTTGCTCATCAAACTCTGGAATGTTTGGATATGTAATATCGTTAACAACATCGGTTTTAAGTAAATCGTCGAACAAACTAAATTGACCACTTGCACGTGTTTTGCGGTCGGAGTTTGCTCTATCTAAAAGCGTGGTGTAAACTTGCATTAATTGCGAACGTTTAACTTTAAAGCAATCGAATGCTCCACTTAAAATTAAACTTTCCATACAGCGTTTGTTTAACACTGTTCCATCAAAGCGGTTAACAAAATCTACAATATTTTTAAATTCGCCATTAGCTTCACGCTCGGCAATAATAGTGTCAATTACGTTAATGCCAACACCTTTAAGTGCTGCCAAACCAAACCTAATTGCTCCAGACTTATCGCAACTAAACATTGTTTTCGATTTGTTAATGTCTGGTGGCAAAATTTCAATTTTTTCTTCTTTAGCATATGTTACATAGTTTTTAATTTCTTCAATGTTTGTAATGCGGTTATTTAAAACTGCTGTTAAAAACTCTGATTCGTAATATGTTTTTAAATATGCTGTTTGGTAAGTTACGTGTGCATAAGCTGCCGCGTGCGATTTGTTAAACGCATAGGAACCAAACTTTTCCATTTCGTCCCAAAGTTTGTTTGCAACATCTTTATCTACGCCACGTTTTAAAACACCATCTACGGCAGGCTTTCCTTTAATTGATGGGCAACCATTCAAGAAAACTTCACGTTCGGCTTGAAGGTCTTTTAATTTTTTCTTACCCATCATTTTTCTAACGCTATCTGCACGACCTAAAGTGTATCCGGCAAGGTCTTGAACTATTTTCATAACTTGCTCTTGATAAACAATACAGCCATAGGTAACGCTTAAAATTGGTTCCATAACTGGGCTAATGTAGGTAATACCCTCTGGGTTGTGTTTGTTTTTAACGAACATAGGAATACTATCCATTGGACCAGGCCTATATAGCGACACACCCGCAATAATATCTTCTAGGCAGGTTGGTTGAAGTTCGCGCATGAACTTTTGAAATCCGGAACTTTCAATTTGGAAAATAGCTTTTGTGTTACCTGTTGAAATAAGTTTAAAAACTTCTGGGTCGTCTGTGCCAATTTCGGCAAAGTCGATTGTTACCCCATGGTTTTCTTTAATCATTTCAACGGCTTGCTTAATATCGGATAAGTTTCTTAGTCCTAAAAAGTCCATTTTTAAAAGGCCTAAGTGTTCAAGCTCACCACCAACATATTGACTAGTTATAATATCTCCGTTTTTTGCAAGTGGAATATGTTTATCTAAAACATCGCCACCAATAATAACACCACAAGCATGAATACCTGTTTGACGTGGCATATCTTCTAGTTTATATGCAACATCGGCAACCTTTTTAATATCTGGGTTGGTGTTATACATTTCAACAATTTCCGGAACACTTTCGTCTGGTTCGCCTTCTTTGCGTCCAATGCCAAACACTTTTGCAATAATGTTAGGCCTACGCACACTATTAGGAATTGCTTTTGTAACCCTATCTATTTCGGCATAAGGCACTCTTAAAACTCTGGCAACATCTTTAAGCGCGTTTTTTGCAGCCATAGTTCCAAAGGTTATAATTTTACAAATTTTTTCTACACCATATTTTTCTTTAACATATTCAAAAACTTCGCCACGGCGAGAATCTTCGAAGTCGATATCAAAGTCGGGTGCACTAACACGTTCTGGGTTTAAGAAACGCTCAAAGAACAAGCCATATCTAATTGGGTCTACGTCGGTAATGCCCATAAGATAGGCAACAATGCTACCAACACCCGAACCACGACCAGGGCCTACTGAAATGCCACGTTCACGTGCAGCATTAATATAATCCCACACAATTAAATAATATTCAACATAACCAAGCCTTGAAATTGTTTCAATTTCGTATTCAATACGGTCTCTAATTTCTTTGGTTTCTTGTTTATATTTTTTCTTTAAACCAGCCTCAATTAAATCCCTAAAATAGTCCTTAGGTTCTTGTCCAGTAACTGGTTTATATTTAGGATACATATAGTTACCATAGGTTAACTTAAAATTACATTTATCTGCAATTTCTAAAGTGGTTTCTAAGGCTTCTGGGTCGTTAGGGAAAATTTGCGCCATTTCCTCGGCAGTTTTAAAATAAAACTCGTCGTTAGGAAATTTCATGCGATCGGGGTCGTCTAAAGTTTTTTGCATTTGAACGCACATTAAAACGTCTTGCACCTCAGCATCGTCTTTATAAATATAATGTACGTCGTTAGTTGCAACGGTTTTAATGCCATGTTTTTTAGAAAACTCACGTAATTTTTCGTTAACAATAATTTGTTCTTCTAGGTTATGGTTTTGAAGTTCTAAATAAAAATCGTCTTTAAACAAATTTTTATACCATAAAACTAGTTCTTCTGCTTCGTCGTAGCGACGTTGCAAAATTAGTTGAGGAATATCGCCAGCAAGGCAGGCACTTAAACAAACCAACCCTTCGCTGTGTGCCTCTAATGCTTTTTGGTCGATACGTGGTTTATAATAGTAGCCCTCTTCAAAAGCAATGGTGTTTAGTTTACAAAGGTTATGATAACCAACTTCGTCTTTAGCAAGAAGCACTAAGTGGTTAAGTTTTGTTTTTCCTTGTTTAACGGTTAAATCGTCGCACATGTAAAACTCGCAACCAAAAATTGCTTTAATTTCGTTTGCTTCGCAGGCGTCAAAAAAGGCAACTGAGCCATACATGTTTCCGTGGTCGGTAATAGCAACAGCTGGCATGCCATACTCTTTTGCTACTTTTGCAAGTTTTTTAATTCTGGCTGCACCATCTAACAAACTATATTCGGTGTGAACATGTAAATGCACAAAATTGCCCATTAATTACTCCTTGTTATTTTTAATTTGTTCTGCAATTTTTAAAATTTTGCTAAATCTGTGGTTAATTCCACTTTTAGAAACCGGCTCGGAATATAACTGACGTAGTTTTTCAAGCGGTTCTTCTGGGTTTGCAAGCCTAATTAAGCAAAGTTCTTGCAAACTTTCTTCTAAACTTTCAAGCCCAATTGTTTCTTTAATTAAATTAATTGCCGCAAGTTGCTTAACGCTTGCTTGAACCATTTTGTTTAGGTTTGCATTTAAGCAATTTGTTTGGCGGTTAACATTGTTTCGTAAATCTCTAATAGCAGCTTCGTTTTGAAGTTCTAAAACCGCTTTGTTAGCACCAACAAGTGCCAAAATATCGCAAATAACCTGATATTCTTTAATGTACACCAACGGATTATTTTTTCTTACTGTGGTTTTGGCATTAATACCAAAACTTTCAAGTAATTTACAAAAGTCGTATGCTGTTTGTTCGAAATTAAACACAAACTCTAAATGATATCCGCTGTTACTTTTTGTTTCGTTATCGTATTTTTTTATTACAATATTAGAAGTTGCACAACTAAGAAATGCACCTCTAATATAACTGATTTTGCAGCATTCGTCGGCAATAACAAAAGGTTTTATTCCGTTAACAAATGTTACGCTGTTTTGATTATCTACTTCCATAATTCCGCAATCAAACAACACGCGTTCGGCAACCGAACTAGGAATGGTTATTTTATATTTAATAATTTTAAAACCTAAGTTTTCTTCAGCCAAACACAGCGAACACTCTTCGCCATAATATTGTTTAATAATTGCGTTAACAACATCAAATAGTTCAGGAGTGTCGGTATGAATTGCAATGGCATGTTTTCCGTTTGAAAGCGACAACTGCCCTGCGCCTTTAATAACAGCACTTAAATAAGCAATAGCACAACAATCGCTTTTAATTTGAACTTTTAAAACTTCGCGTTTAGCATCAAGTGCAAAAGACATAACAACCTCCTTAATATTTTTGGTTTAAATTATAATTTTTAAATTTTGGAACATCGTTTAAATTTACCACTTGGTTATGTGGAATGTTAAGCCTTTCAATTAAAGCAAAGGCAACATTGTTTTTACCTACATTTGTGTAGTGATGTGCATCGGAACTAATAATAAACTTAACACCTGTTTTAACCATTTGGTTAATTTGCTCATCAGAAAATAGCATGTGCTTTAAATTAAGTTCAATATATGTTTCGTGTTTAGCAGCCACTTCAGCAATTTTAACAGGGTCAACCTTAATGCCATAGTTTAAATGTGCAATAATATCTACCTTATTATTTTCAATGGCTTTAATATATGCTTCGGTATTTTTTTGAATTTTGTTTTTAGTGTTTAAATGAAGCACACTTGGAAGCCAAAAACCAAAAAAGTTTTTAAGTCCATTTGGTTTATAGGTGTAGTGATACCCCACCACCAACACATCAAACTCGGAACGCTTTTCTGGGCTAACATCAATAGTTCCATCTAAACCACACAAATTACTTTCAACACCATGCAAAATTTCGATTTGTGGATATTTAACTTTAAGTTCCTCAATAATTTTACGTTGTTCGGCATAAGATTTTAAGGTTATTCCGTGCGCCATATGCGAAAAAGAATGGTCGGTTATGGCCACCTGTTTTAAACCTTTATTAATTGCACTAACCACATTTTCTTCAATAGAACTAACGCCATCGGAATAATGTGTGTGTGTATGATAATCGCCAATTAGTTTCATTAAAAATCCTTAAACAACTAAAACAAACTTAAAAAAATACATAAAATATAATTTTATGTAAATTTTAATGTTTCAACAATTATAACATATTAACTTTTATTTTAAAATTGAATTATAACCAAATTTGCAATTAAAAAATTGGTAAAATTAGTTTTTTACTAGTTTTCAATAAATTTAATTTCTTCTTCTAAAACAATTTTATGTTTTAAATAAACTTCTTTTTTAATTATTTCAATTAATTTTTTTACATCTTTAGCTGTGGCATTATTGCAATTAACAATAAAACCCGCGTGTTTTTCACTAACTTTTGCGCCACCAACATTAAACCCTTTTAAACCAAGTTCGTCAATAATTTTGCTAACTGGCTCACCCAAATTTCGTTTAAAAACACTACCAGCACTTGGCATGTTTAATGGCTGAAATGTTTTACGCAAATTTAAAATGTAGTGCATACGCTCGTGGTTGCATGGCATTGTTGTTTTAATTAAATCTACACTAATAATAATTGCATTATTAAACGCACTATTCCTATACTTAAACTTGCACTCTTCGTTTGTAAAATAACTAATTTTTCCATTAACCAAAGCAAACACGCCAGCAACCATTTTACCCATTTCAAATTGGTAGGCACTGGCATTCATTCTAACTGCGCCACCCACACTGCCCGGAATGCCAAACGCATCTTCAAACCCTGCCATGTTATGGTCGGAATAAAATTTGCAAACCTCGTTTAATGTTGCACCACAAAACGCCTGAACATAGTCGGAATTAAGCCTAACTGAGTTTAATTGTTTTGTGCTTACAATAACACCATTAAACCCCTCGTCGCAAACTAAAACATTTGTGCCATTACCCAGAACATAATGTTTTATATTTTTAGCATTTAAATATTCCATTAAATCAATAAGTTCGGCAATGTCTGCAGGTTCAACAAAAAACTTTGCCTTTCCGCCAATTTTGAAACTTGTGTGTTTTTTTAAACTTTCATTTTTTAACACTTTACCATTTTTAACAATTCGCTTTAACTTAAAAAACATAAAAACCTCTGAATATATTTATTCAAAGGTTTAATTATTTGTTAATTTTTATGAAAATAATCGTAAATGTTTTGTGCAAGTTTTTTACTTATACCATCAACTTCCATAAGTTCTTCTATGCTTGCATTTTTAATTTTATTAATATCTCTAAAGTGGCTAAGCAAAGCCATTTCTTTGGTTTTACCAATTAAATTAATTTTGCTTAGTTCGCTAACCAACATATTTTTGTTTCGCAAGTTTCGATGGAATGTTATGGCAAAACGGTGGCTTTCGTCTCTAACACGTTGCAAAAGCTTTAAAGCATAGTCGTCGCGGCTTAAAACAACGCTTTCCGACACCCCTGGTTTAAACACTTCTTCAAACTTTTCGGCAAGCGAAATCATTGGAATATTTATGCCACTATCGGTTAACACCGAATAAGCAAAACTTAACTGCCCTTTTCCACCATCAATTAAAATTAAGTTTGGACGTGTAGAAAAACTTACATCGCTAGAAGTTTTTAATTCGTTAATTCTACGCGTTAAAACTTCACGCATACACTCAAAATCGTTGTTCTGCCCCACAACCGTTTTAATTTTAAATTTGCGGTAATGTGCATAGTTTGGGCTACCATTTGTAAACACAACCATGCTTGCAACCATGTTGGTTCCGCTTATGTTTGAAATATCAAACCCCTCAATTCGCATTGGAAGTTCTGGCAAGTTTAAATGTTTTTGTAATAGTTTTACAGCACCAATGGTTTTAAGTTCGTTTAACTTTTCTTTTTCAATGTTTTTTTCTAAATATTCGTGAGCATTAACTTCTGCCATGGTTAAAAGTTTTTTTCGAACGCCAATTTTAGGAATTGTTATTTTAACCTTTTTGCCAAACTGGTTAACAAAATTCTCTACAACTTCACCCAAATTAACTGGCAACACAATCTCGGCAGGCGGATATGAATTTGACGGATAATATTGCGAAATAAAGTTAGTTAAGTTTTCTTCCATGTTGTTTGTTAAATCAACCACATTAAAGTTGTTTAGCCCCATAATTTTGCCAGCACGAACAACCAACACCGAAATAACTGTTGCAACACCATTTGTAAAATATCCAAACACATCAATATCGGCAAAACTATTAAGTTCGGTTATAAGTTTGCTTGATAGGTTGTTAACTAAATTTAAGTTGTTGCGGTAAACAATGGCTTTTTCAAAATTTTCGGTTTCGGCACAAAGTTGCATTTTTTCTTGCAACATTTGCTTAGCATAACTAACATCACCATTTAAAAAAGCAATAACTTTATCTATTTCTTTTCTGTAATTTTGTTTGCTAATTTTGCCTACGCATGGTGCATAACACAAGCCCATATGATAATTTAAACATTCACGTTTTGCCTGCTTCCCGTTATTTAAATTTAGGTGGCAAGTTTTAAGCGAGAAAGTTGTGTTAATTAAATGAAGTAAATCTTTAGCATTAACTGCCCCAAAATATGGTCCAAAATATTTAGCACCATCTTTTTTTAGTTTTCTAGTTATTTCAACAACTGGAAAATCTTGTTTTAAATCAATTTTTAAAAATGGGTGTGCCTTGCCGTCTTTCAACAAAATGTTGTAAAATGGCTGATGCTTTTTAATTAGGTTGGCTTCTAGGTTTAAAGCCTCGAGTTCGGAATTAGTAATAATATAATCAAAAGTTTTAACACTATCGGCCATTAACTGCACTTTGTGTTGTTTTTGGGTGTTCAAAAAATACTGGCTAACTCGGTTTTTTAAATGTTTAGCCTTTCCTATATAAATTATTGTGCCCGCCTCGTCCCTCATAATGTAAACGCCAGGGTTTAACGGCAAGTTTTTAACACGTTGTTTAATTGATTCAATATATTTATTCATTGGTTTTATTATATCACAACAAATTAATTTTTCAATTTAGTTTTACGCTTGCAGCAAATAATTAACACCATTTAGCATAACATCGTTGATGGTGTCGTTTTTTATTGAATAGTAAATAAGTTTTCCATCGCGCTCAGAACTAACAGCACCAAAGGTTTTTAAAAACTTTAACTGATGGCTAACTGTTGTTTGATTAATGTTTAGAGTAACCGACAAATCGTTAACACACATTTTGCCTAAACAAAGTGCAGTAATAATTTTAACGCGCGTAGAATCGGAAAACATTGTAAAAAAATCTGCCAATTTTTTAATAGTTGCATCGTTGGGCATATATTCACTTAACACTTCTTTTTGTTTTTGCTCAAGCATAATAACATTTTTCATAACTAATAATTTCCTTCAAACTTTAATGATTATTAAAATTGTATAACCTTTTAAAGTTATTTAACAAAAAAATTAAACGTAACATATTAGTTAATAATATCAAATTTTGTAAAATGGAGGGAAAAAATGAATTTTTCAAACAACGTGCTACTTGTGTTACTACTTTCAATTTTTGCTGGAGCAACCAACACCGAACTTAACAACAACACAAACTTTTTATTGCTTCTACTTTTAACACTTTCTAATGGTAATTTAATTAGCAACAGCAGTTGCGGCTGCAATAATAGTTGCGGTTGTAATAGTTGTGGTTGCAGCAGCTGCGGTTGTGGTCGTTAAAAATAACAATAAAAAAGATAGGCAATAGCCTATCTTTTAATTTTTATTTCTTTAAAATTTCGCGGTAGTTAATACCCATTGCTTTTTTAACTTTTTCTAAAGTTTTTTGTGCAGTCTTGCGTGCTTTATCGCTTCCATTAAACAACGCATCGTAAACTTCGTTTTTGTGTTCTTCAAGATATGCACGACGTTCTCTAATTGGAGCAAGTTCTTCGTTTAAAATTGCAGCAAGTAGGCATTTAACTTTAACATCGCCAAGTCCGCCACGAGTGTAATGGTCTTTAATTTCTTGTAGGTTATTATATTCTGGCGCATACTTTTTAATTTGTTCTTCAGTTGAAAATGCATCTAAATAGGTAAACACAACGTTGCCCTCAACCTTGCCTGGGTCGGAAACCTTAATGTGGTTAGGGTCGGTATACATGCTCATAACCTTTTGATTAACTGTTTTTTCGTCGTCGGCAAGGTAAATGCAGTTGCCCAAACTTTTGCTCATTTTAGCATTGCCATCGGTGCCCGGAAGCCTACGGCAAACTTCGTTTTTAGGAAGTACTGCAGTTGGTTCAACCAAAGTTTCGCCATATAAATTGTTAAAACTTCTAACAATTTCACGTGTTTGTTCAATCATTGGAAGTTGGTCGTCGCCAACAGGAACAACATTTGCACCAAAAGCAGTAATATCGGCTGCTTGGCTAATTGGATATGTTACAAACCCAACTGGCAAACTTGTTTCAAAATTGCGAAGTTTAATTTCTTCTTTAACAGTTGGATTACGTGTTAGCCTACTTAAAGTTACTAAGTTCATGTAGTAAAATGTTAGTTCGGTTAGTTCCGGAACTTCACTTTGAATAAACAATGTAATTTTGTTTGGGTCAAGGCCGCAAGACATATAGTCCATTGCAACCTCAACAATATTATCTCTAATTTTTTGAATATTATCGTGGTTATCGCCCAAAGCCTGAGCGTCGGCAATCATAACATACATTTCGTCAAAATCGCCAGCATTTTGCATTTGAACACGGTTTTTTAAACTTCCAACATAGTGGCCAATGTGTAGCCTGCCTGTTGGACGATCGCCGGTTAAAATAATTTTTTTCATTTTATTCTCCTAATTGTTTCATTTTAATGTCGTAAAGTAAAACGCTTGTTGCAACGCCCACATTAAGGCTATCGCACTGACCAAGCATTTTTAATTTTAATAACTTATTATTTCCCTCATACCAATCATTACTAATTCCATAACGTTCACTACCCATAACTAGGGCAACTTTGTTATCGTATTTAAAATTAAAATAGTCGGTTTCGGCACGAGTGTCGGCTAAATAAATTGTGTAGCCATTGTTGGTTAACTCTCGCCAACAATCTTTAACACTAGCATAAGTTTTAATTGGAACATTAAAAATTCCGCCCATGCTACCCTTAACACAAAGTGTGTTAGTAACTTTTGCACGTCTGTTAACAACCATAACAAGGTCAATTTGAGTTGCATCGGCAGTACGCAAAATGGTGCCAATGTTGCCCGGTTTTTCAATTCCGTCAAGAACACAAACAACACTTTTAGGTTTGCTTAAAATTTCGTTAACATCATATTCTGGCATTTTAACAATGCAATAAATTCCGTTATCGTCGTTTCGTTTAGTAAGCCTATTTAAAACTTTTTGGCTAATAACATAAACTTTGGTTTTATTAATAAAAGTTTTAACCGCTTCCAGCCCGCTTTCGCTTTTAATGCACTCTGGGCAAAAAATAAAGGCTTCAACCTTGCATTTATTAAACAAAATTTTAGGAATTGCCCACATCCCTTCAGTTATAAAAAGTTCTGAATTTTGGCATTTATCGTTAAGAAGTTCGTGTGCTAACACAATTGTTTCGTCGTTAAAATTAGCAAACTTAACTTTTGCTTTATTTTTTTCTATTAAGTTGTTAACACTTTCTAAAATTTCCATAACTTAAATTAAACCCTCGTTTAATAATTTATTATACAACACCCACCAAGCTAATTGCAAGTTTTAGCCCACTTTAAAACAAAAAGAACGATTAAAAATCGTTCTTTTTATTAATTTCCTTGATTTTCTAGTTTTGCTTTTTGGTCTGCAAGAGTTAGGTTATCAATAAGGTCTTGAATGTCGCCATCTAAAAACGCATCTAGGTTATAAACTGTGTAGTTAATGCGGTGGTCGGTAAGCCTACCTTGTGGATAGTTATAAGTTCTAATACGCTCGCTTCTATCACCTGTTCCTACTTGTGTACGGCGGTTTTTAGCATATTCTTCGTCGGCTTGCGATTGATAAAAGTCGTAAAGTTTGCTTTTTAAAACACTCATTGCACGTTCGCGGTTTTTAATTTGGCTACGTTCGTCTTGACACGAAACAACAATTCCTGTTGGTAAGTGTGTAATTCTAATAGCGCTTTCGGTTTTGTTAACGTGTTGTCCGCCAGCACCCGAACTACGATATGTGTCAATTTTTAAATCTTTTTCGTCGATGTTAATATCAACGTCTTCCTGCTCTGGAAGCACTGCAACAGTTGTGGTTGAAGTGTGAATGCGGCCTTGGCTTTCGGTTTCAGGAACACGTTGAACACGATGCACTCCACTTTCAAATTTAAGTTTGCGGTAAGCGCCATTACCTTTAATTAAAAAGCTTGCTTCTTTAACTCCGCCAAGTTCGGTTTCGTTCATATCAATAACTTCAACTTTCCAACGATTACGCTCAGCAAAACGTGTATACATTCTGAATAGCACGGCACCAAACAAACTTGCCTCTTCTCCACCAGCGCCACCACGAATTTCCATAATAACGTTTTTATCGTCGTTTTCATCAACTGGAAGTAGCATAATTTTTGCTTCTTCTGTTAGTTTGTTTAATTTATCTTTATTTTCGTAAACTTCTTCATGAAGCATTGTTAGCATTTCTGGGTCAGACTCAACCGAAATTAGTTCCTCGGCAAGTTTAATGTCGTTAACAGTTTTGTTATACACTTCATAAAGTTCAACAATTGGTGATAGGTGTGTATATTCTTGTGTTAATTTTTTATATAACTTATTGTCAGATATAACTTCTGGTTTAACAATTTCTTTATTAATTTCGTCATATCTGATTTTATATGCTTTTAACTTATCTAACATAAATTTATCCTTTTAATTTTGCACAAACAATTCTTTCTTTATTGTAATAATCCTTAACTATTCTAATACACTCGAAGTGTTTTGACAATAGTTTTGCAATGGTTTTAGCCTGCCCAACACCCACTTCAAAATATATTTCGCCAAACTTATTTAAAAACTTTGGTGCTTCCTCAATAATCTTTTTATAAAAATAATATCCGTCGGCCATGCCATCAAGTGCAAGTTCTGGCTCAAACTTAACTTCAGGTTGTAATGAAATTAAATCTTTGGTTTTAATATATGGTGGATTTGATACAATAATATCAAATTTGCCCTTAATGTTTAAAAACAAATCCGACTTAACAATTTTAACGTTTAACCCATTTAGTTTTGCGTTTTTTCTGGCAACCTTTAGTGCCTTTTCGCTAACATCGCTTAGTGTAACTTCGGCTGTAGAATTTGCCTTTATTCCTAGCCCAATGCAGCCACTGCCTGTGCATAAATCAAGCACTTGTTTATCATTTGCAACGCTTGCAACCATTTGAGCAAGTTGTTCGGTTTCGTTACGCGGTATTAACACATTTTTATTAACTGTAATTGTGTTACCTAAAAACTCAACTTGTTTAATAATGTATTGAAGCGGATAGCGTAAAGCACGCTTTTTGACTAATCTTTTAACCTTGCTATACTCCTCAAAAGTCAACTCAGTTTTTAAAATTAGTTGTGTCCTTGTTAAATTAAGTGCATGCAAAAAAAGTTGTGTAACATTGTTATTAACATCTTCTACACCATTTTGTTTTAATATATCATTAAACTCTTTTTTTGCATCAATTAACTTCATTATTAACCTTTAAATTAACCAAAAAAAATATAGGGGCTGCCTATATTTTTTTGATATCAAATTAATCCAAGTTGTAACGTTTTTTGAATTTTTCTACTCTACCAGCGGTGTCAACTACTTTAGATTTTCCAGTGTAATATGGATGGCATTTGCTGCAAATATCAACTTTTACAACATTGCCGTTATAAGTAGATTTAGTTTTGAATTTTTCACCACAAGCACATACAACTTCTACTTCATGATAATTTGGATGTGTGTTTTGTTTCATGACTATATACCTCTATATTTTTTAATAATTGCCTTTCTATTATATATTTAAATATAGCCTATGTCAACACAATTTTTTTAATTTTAACTTAAAGTAAGTAATAATTTAACACATTAAAAATAAAATAATTAATCAAACTTTAAGCCATTTTTTATTATCCAATAAACATCGCCTGCACCAAGCACAATTATAGCATTATAATTTAAACTTTCGGCGTGTATAAGTTTTATTAACTCTTCCTTTATTAAAACAACACATTTATTTTTGTTTTTAACCTTTTTAAACATTGACGTTTCAGTTGCGTTGGGGTCAAACTCCTCCCTTGCTGCATAGGTTTTAAACAAAACCAATTTTTTTACACCTTTAAAACAAGTTGAAAACTCGGTCATTAAAGTTTTTGTGCGAGAATAAGTATGAGGTTGAAACACACATAAAATATTTTTATAGTGTTGCTTAAACGCCATAATCGAATTTTTAATTTCGGTTGGGTGGTGGCAATAATCGGCATAAACAATTGTTCCATTAACTTTACCTAATTTTTCGTTACGACGCATAACTCCTTTAAAATTGTAAAGAGCATCGTAAATAATGGTTGGTTTTATATTAAAATGCCTTGCCACAGCAATTGCAAATAATGCATTTGTTATATTATATTTTCCCATAACGTTAATTTTAAAATTGCCTAAATAAACGCCATGTTCAAACACATCAAACCTAAACCCAACTCCACACTTTTTAATGTTTTTTATATTGTATCCATTAACGGAGTTTATCAAAGTTATATTTTTTGTTTGTATAGTTTCTATAACATTATTATCATAATTTATAACACATGTTTTAGAATTATTTATAAAATTTACAAACGAGTTTTGTAAGTCTGAAAAACCAGAATAACAATCCATGTGGTCGGCTTCTATGTTGGTAACAACAGCCACCTTACTTTTAATGTGCTCGAAACTTTTTTTATATTCGCACGCTTCAGTAATAAAAAACTGACTTCCACCAACAACTAAATTTCCACCCAAATTAACAACATCACCGCCAACATGAACTGTTGGGTTTAGGTTGGCTTTAATAAATATTTCAGCAATCATGGAAGTTGTGGTGGTTTTGCCATGAGTTCCGGCAACAGCAATAACATTTTTATAGTGCTTGCACACCTCACCCAAAAACTTAGAACGTTCCATAATTCTTATGCCATGTTGGGTGGCAAATTTAAGTTCAGGATTATCTAATTTAATAGCACCAGTATAAACAACCAAATTTGGTTTAAAATTAATTATGTTAGTTTTATTGTGCTCATAATACACATTAAATAACTTTTCAAGTTTTATGGTTTCGGGCGTTTTAATAATATCGCTACCAGCAACTTTAATGCCAAGGCTATTACAAAGTGTTGCAAGTGCGCTCATACTAACGCCACCAACGCCCACAAAAAACACCCTATTTTCAATAATTTTTAAATGTTTATCCATAAAATAATATATGAAAACAATATAAAAAAAGTTGTGCAAAGTTATAATACATGCTAAAATTTGAGTAATTACAAACAAGGATGGTACACAAAATTGAAAATTAATGACATTCGTATTCGCTTAATCCAAAAAGATGATAGCAAACTAAAAGCAGTTGCTTCAATTGTTATTGACGATTGCTTTGTAATTCACGACATCAAAGTTTTAGAAGGCAACCAAGGTTATTTTGTTGCAATGCCTAGCCGCAAAACTCCAGATGGTCAATATAAAGACGTTGCTCACCCACTAAACACTCCAACTCGTGAAGAATTAAACAAAGCTGTTTTAGCAGAATTTGAAAAAGCTAAAAACGCTCCTCAAGAATAATTTTTAATTTTTTACTAACTTAATAGCACTAAACAACACTAGTTTATAACCCACACATATAATTTGTTATAAACAATATGTTTTAGGCACTAAAAGCGGTTTTAAGGTTTTAAACCGCTTTTTCTTTCAAAATTAAGCTTTATATTATTACTTTACTTTTGTCTACAACAAATCTATATGTGCAAACAGCACAAAAAAAAGACCAGCATTTTGCTAGTCTTTTTTATTAGTTTTAATTATTCAGTAACCGCTTCATCTAATTCTTGTTCGAAAACAATTACAACATCACCACTAACTGTGAACTTATTATCAATAATTGAACCACCATTAACAGTAAATGTTTTTAGTTTGTAGCCATCGGTAAGTTCATAAGTGATGGTAAGTTCGTCGCCAGCAACAACTCTGTCGGTTGCAGTTAAGGTTGTTTCGCCTTTTTTAACTGTAACCCCAGCAGGAATTGTTAAAGCGTAAGTTTGTGTGTATGAAACCGAAATTGTAATATCTTCGTCTGGCATTGTAAATGTGCCATCTTCATTTACAACAACTGAAGCACCGCTTGGAGTTGTTGAAATTGTAATTGTATCAACAATATAGTTTGTTTCTGGAGTAACTTCAATTTTAACTAGTGTACCCTCTAAAATTGTTCCGGAAATAACTTCGTTTGTTTCGTTATAAAGTGTAACATTTTCTGCTTTTGTTGCAGTTCCGTTACGTAAGAAACTAACTTCAATTACAACATCTTTTTCAGGCATTGTAAATTTGTTATCGGTAAGTGCAACTTCTTGAGGGGTATCTTCAACAGTTTTAACTGTTAGTGTATTTAACACATAACCTTCTTCTGGGGTTGCTACAACTGTAAATTCTGCACCTGCAGTAACTCTGGTTCCAGCTGTAACAGCGTCGCCGTTTGCGTTTGTAACAGTAACGCGTTCAGGAATGGTTAATGTGTATGTTAATTTAAATGTAGCCTCAATAACAACTTTTTTGCTTGGCATAACAAATGTGTTATCGGCGTTAACTGTAACAGCTTTACCATCTGCATCGGTAACCTTTAATGTGTTAAGCACATAGTTTTCAGCTGGTGCAACAATAATTTGAACAGTTGTGTTTTCTTTAATGTAAGGAGCACCAACGCTTACTGAACCATTTTGTGTTTCTTTAACTTCAACATCGTAGTGTGTAAGTTTTTCAGCATATTCAATAACAACATCTGTGTCGCCAACAACATATTTACATTCGTTTTCTTGAGCAACATCGTCAATTGTGAATTTAGTTACAGAATATTTTTCGGTTGTTGTGTAAGTAACAATTAACACGTCGCCTTCTGTAACTTCAGCGTTATTAACTAATTCAATACCATTTCTTGTAACTTTTACATGGTCTGGAATAATTACTCTTCTAATTCTTGAGAATTTGTTGTTAATTGCATTTTGTAAATCATCTAAAGTTGACCTTGTTGGTAAGTTTCCAGAATTGTGTTTCCAACCATTTCCAGTTGTAATACCTCTGTTAACTAAGTGATCAGCAATTTTATCTGAACCTTTTAGAGTGCTTTCTTTGTTTACGCCATTTGGATCGATTAATGCATTGTTTTCGCTATCTTTATCAAAGAATCCAACAATACCATTCCAAACTTTACCAACACCATTTAGGAACACGTCGTCTAGAACTGGGTCTTTAGCGCCATCTTTTTCTCTTAAATAAGCATAGTTAAAGCAATAACCAGCTGTTCTTGAAATATCAACGCCAAACACTTTGTCTTTTCCAAATGCTGGGTCTTGTAAAATTTCTTTTTCAGTAATTGAGTAATTTGTGCCGTTTCCGTCGAATGAGCAGAATGTGTAGCAAGAAATAATAATTCCAACTTGACCAGAATTGTTATTTAAGTTTAAGTCTGCTGCAAATCCGCCTTTAACAGCTCCGCTTTCGCTTCCTTGTAAAGAAGCTTGTGTATAAGAATGACTAATAATACCATTGTTAATAACTGCAGCAAGTCCGCCAACTCTAACACCTTTAACAGGCACTCCGCTTGAAACTCCGCAGCCATAAATTGTGTCTACATCGTCAGCACCTAAAGAATATCCAGGAGCTTCTTGAGTAATTTTTAAATCATAAACGCTTTCAGCACCTTTAGAATAGCTAACATAACCAGCAATACCACCAGCATTTTTACCAGTAACATTTCCGCCGCCAACTAAGCAGTTATCAATATCAGATTGTCCTGTAACAGAACCAACAATTCCACCAGCATTGGTATCTTTATCGGTTGGGGCATAAACTTCAACTTGTGATAAACCGCTTGAAATTATTCCGCTGTTATCACCAACAAGTCCACCAGCATTTCCTTTTAAGCCATCAATTGTTGCAGATGTGCTAATTTCAGAACCAACAGCCATAGCACTAATAATTGATCCACTGTTATAACCAGCAATTCCACCAACATTAACTAAGCCATTACTTCCTGTTGCAAGAACGGTTGTTCCGTCTAAAACTTTAACGGTTGTAATTGTGTTTATGTTTTTACCAGCAATACCACCAGCACTTCCGCCAGATGGTGTGCTTAATGTAATTTGAACAGCATTAATTGATTCGTCGGTTAATGCTTGAAGTGAAACTGAGCAGTTATCAATTGAACCATAGTTATCACCAGCAATTCCACCTACGCTTAAGGTTGCCCTTAAAGTTCCACCAATAATGTGGCAATTTTCAATTGAACCACCAATGGTTGTTGTTCCAGCACCTGTTGCTGAAGATGTGAAACCGTTTGTTGCAGCAATTCCGCCAACAACTGTTCCGTTTGCAAATAGTGGATTTACTAAAGTAATGTTTTCAACTGCCGAGCCACTACCCATAACACCAAACAAACCAGCATATGAAAGTTGTTCTTCTTTTTCAATTTCAGTTAAATCACGAGACTCTGATGTTTTAATGTTTGTAATTTTATAATAGTGTTTAATATTGTTTTCGTCGTAGTAAGCACCCGATTTTAAACTTCCGGTAAATGGATTTTTAATTGTTCCAATTGGGGTCCAAATATCACTATCGGCAAAAGTTAAATCGTTTGCAAGCATGTAGTGGCCATCTAATTTCATGTTTTGTAATTCTGCAATAGTTTTAATTGTTGTTCCATCAGTAATTGTGAATAAATCGTCAGAAACTTCAATATTAGCAAAATTTAAAATTGGATAACCATTATTTAAATCGTTATCAAAACTCCAAATTGTATCGAATTTCCAAGAAACAACTCTTGAAACACTTGTGTAAACGCCTGTGTTTTGTTGTTGAACAAGTTCGTTTTCAACGTGTGATTTAAATGTTGTTTTCTTTTTTAACTCGTCTGAAGTTTTGCCTTGAATAACATAGGCTGTATCTTCATAATCGGTGTCGGTGCCATCAAATTGATATCTGCCACAACCAACAAAGTTTGTTGTAATAATTTCAGAAGAATTTGTATCTGGATCTACAACCGATGTGTTAGCTTCAACATAGTTTAATGAATCTGCCAAATAGTAGTTACCAATAACTTTATTAACAAAACCAGCATCGTCTGAACCAGTTCCTTCGTTAATGTCTAGGTCTAAAGGAGCTTTATCTTGGTTAAAACCAACAATTCCACCAACTTTTGCTGTGTCTGGAATGGTATTAACCTTTCTAAGTCTCATAACAGAATAAGTATCTTTAATGTGTGCCCCAACATAATCATATTGGTAAGCATTGCTAGATTGTGTAAATGTTTTATATGTGTTATAACCAACAATTCCACCATAGTAGGTTGTGTTATCGTTTAAGTAAACATCGCCAGTAGCATAAGAATAAATTACAATTCCACCATGGTTTATTCCTGTTAGTCCACCAACAATATCTGATGCACCTGCAATTGTGCCTTCGGTGTAGTTAGCAACAATGCCTAAGTTAACATTTGCTGCAACTCTATCAATTCTTGCTGTGTATCTTACATATTCGTTTGTTTCTTGTCCGCCTTCGTCTACGCCAGTGTAAGAATATTCAGTAGAATTATTTGAACCAACAACACCACCAACTGTAGAAACGTTTGTAGCACTGATGTTTCCAGAAATAATTTCAACACGTTCAATTGTTCCTTCGTTAACACCTGCAACAACACCAACATTTCCTAAAACAGCATTGTGTGTGTAACTTCCTTCTAAGTTAAAGTTGTTAATTTTTAAATTGCAAACACGGCCACCTTGACCAATTTTGCTAAATAAACCAGCATTAATATAATCTGCATAACCAGTAACTTCTGCTTCAAAGTTTTCTAGTTTATTAACCTCATTAACATATTCAGCTTTATTTACATTGATGTTGCTAATTGTGTAACCATTACCATCAAAGTTTCCGGTAAAGCCATCGGCCGAACTAACACCAATAGGAATCCAATAACCTGTTCCAGTGTAACCTTCAGCAAGGTTAATGTTGTTAATTAGTTTATAGCACTTATCTAGTTCGTATTTATATTTTTGTCCGTCTTTTTGAACTGCACCAATTTCTCTAAGGTCTTGTGCACTACGAATATAATAAGGGCTTGTAATGCTACCATCACCAACATAAACTTGACAAGATAAGTTACGGAATTTTTCGTTAGATGTTCTGAAAGTGATTGTTGCAATACCACCAGAATTTGCAGTAAGCAAACCAGTTTCTTTATCGTATGACGCAATGCTTTCGTCGCTAGAAATTACTTCATAGTCAGAAAACGACTTTTTGTTTTCATACAAAATTTCTAAGTCGTCAATACTTTCGCCATCACGCATGTAGATGTTTGAAGTAGATATTGAGATTGTTTCGTTGTCGCGAACCAAGTAGAACACTGTAAAGCCAACGCTTACAGCTACAAGGATAACAACTAAATAAATTAAAAACTTCTTCATATTCCTTATCTCCCTTTTATTTTGGGTAAATCAATGCACGTAATAATTATTATACAAGAATTATAGCAGTTTTTCGCAATTTTGTCAATATTAGCCTAATTTGACAAAGTTCAACAAAAAACACCATATTTCTATTATATATTTAGTATATAACAAATAAACAACAATATCAATAGCAGTAAATAAAAATCTTCGCAAAAAAGGAAAAAAAAGAAGAACCTTGCGGTTCTTCAATAATGGAAAGCTGGCAGCTACCTATATTTCCAGTTCGTTACCAAACTAGTATTCTTGGCGTTAGAGGTCTTCACTTCTGTGTTCGGAATGGGAACAGGTGTTTCCCCTCTGCTATTGCCACCAGCAATGGT
>JAFQTP010000002.1 GCA_017409005.1 Clostridia bacterium
ACAGGTATGATTGTTCTTACCTTGTTACTTTCTTTATGGTCTTTTTATCTGTATTCTATTTTCATTGTGCTTCGCATTCTTCCTTTCGGTTGAACGCATTGCTAGTTTACTATATACACGAACCCAAGTCAACACTTTTTTGAAACTTTTTTACACTTTTTTTAAAATATTTTTCGAAAGCCCCAAACACACACCCACGTGTTTGTAAAAAACATTTATTTAATGTTAAAAATTACACAATAAAGCCAATATTAATGTTTGATGTTTTATAATTAAGCATTAACAACAGCATTAAAAGTTTCGAGTTGTTCGGTTAAAATTTGGGTTAATTTTTCCTTATTAAAACTAAGGTTATCTAGCAAAATTAGAAACATTAAAAGTTTTAAAATTTCAGCCTCGGTTTTCAAAAAATCAGCAAAGCAAGTTTTTAAGTTGTTTTGCGTTTTTACACTTAAAACCTCAACACCCAACCCCTCTAAAATGTTTAAGTGGTTTTGTATATTAAATTTTAACTCTATATTTTTATTGAGTTTTTTTAAATTGTTTAAACAATTTTGTTGCTCTAATAAATATATGTAAAGCTGCGTTAATTTGCTTTTTTGTTCCAAAACACCAACCTTGCAAACATTTAAACTTTTAACTTTAACAATCGATTTATACTCTTGATTTAAAACATTTACAAGCTCTGGCGTTGGAAGTGGATAATCGTTATATTTCATATGTTCCCTCGCATTATATATATTATATATGCTAATTAATTTAATAAATTAACAATAAATATATTTAACCATGACAAGTTTTACAACAAAAAAACAAGCCACTTGGGCTTGTTTTATTTTTAATATTTTATCTAGAACAAATTATGCTTGAGGCGCTTCGTAGAAATATGCAGAGAATGCAATGTTTGCATTTGTTGCAACTGCCTCTAGATGTGCAAGTGATGCTTCTGGGCTACCTTCGTTAGGAACTAAAATTCTAACAAACTCGTCGCTAGCAACAAGGTTTGTTCCGCCAATTTGTCCGCTAATTCCGCCTTTGCCTTTAAATTTAAACGCTTCTAAGCTAGAAATTTGAACGTTTGCACTTCCACCATCTAGTGAAATACTGTGTGAAACATAGTTGTTTGCATCTTTGTTATTTGCCATTTCGTAGAATGTTGCTGTAACATTTCCGCCTTTGTTTACAATGCTTGTTTCAAAAACAAGGTTTGTTGCTGTAATTGAGCCATCTTCATTATACATTTCAAATTTTTGTGTAAAGTTTCCTGATGTTGCTTTAATTGAAGCAGTGTTGCTTCTATACCAAGCAATATCAAATGCAGCATTAATTTTGCCGTGTTTATTTTTTAAATATCCTTTGCTACGGAATGCTTTTACGTTAATATCGCCATATTCACTAATTGCGCTAATTGAAGCATATGCTTTATCTACAGTAATGTTTCCGTGAGTTGAAGATAAACTTGCATTTTGGTTAATTGTGCCAATAGCAATGTTTCCATAAGTTGTTGTAATTGAAAGTTCGCCATTAGATTTTGTTAAATTAACATCAATATTGTTTGTAATAATTGTGCTAAGAGGACTTTCTAATTCTTCAATTTTAAACACTCCATTAGGAACGTTAAAGTAGAAATTACTTAAAGATGTTATATTTTTAGCTTCGATTAAAACATCGGTTCCAACAACGTTAAATTTAGGAGCAATTACTTTAGAGAATTTAACATCTCCACGTTCAACGTCTACATAAAACCCAGATTCTTCATCGTTTCCTAAACTATTTAACCAATTTGCAAGGCCTGCATCGTTGTTAGCAAACTTGCCACCTAAAACATCGTACATGCTAACACCGCCAGCGGTTGTTGGAGCAATTGATGTTTGAATAGCATCTGCATAAGCCAATGAAAAATCAAGATTTCCTGAAACTGTTGATGCTCTGAAATTATTTAAGAAAACAAATCTTTCGTATTGTTCTTTTTTATAATCTTTATCGCTTGTATCAATGGAGTCTACTTTTGAGCCAGTATAAATATTGCTATCGCCAGCATTATTAATTGCACTTGTTCTTACATCTGACCAACTGAAATTACCAGTTGTTGTAGAAACTTCTAAACCAGTAACGTTTAAGTTATCAGTTTTTGTTGCAGCACCATTAATATTAATTGAACCTGTTGTAGTTTTGATTTTTAAATTATAACCACCAGCAATACATGGCAAGTAAACATCTAGTCTACTTTTTCTACCCATAACAGCGCCATTAATTCCGCCCAATTTGATGTTAATAACATTTTTAGCAGCAGCTTCGGAATCTTCTGGTTTAATTAATTGGTTATTATATTCGCCAGTATACAAACCAAACATGTCATCAACTTTTTCTACATAAACATAATCAATTTCACTTTCTAAAATGCCTTGATTTGCCCATTGATGAATGTATACGCTATGCATTCCGGCATCGATGTTAACGGTATAATATTCTCCACTATCAACAGCGTAACTTGCCGATTTAGCGCCATAAGTTAATGCTTTTTCGTTACTTTTAAAAATAACTTTCCAACCGAACACATCAAAATTAGGAAACATGAACATGCAGCCAACAAGCAACATTGCAAAAACTGCTAATGCTCCTAAAATTAAAAGTGTGTAGATTGCAACTCCCTTAACAATTTTCATTTATTTTCCCCTTTTCAACCTAGGATTAACAAATTTAGGCACAAAAAGCCTAGTTCGTTAACTACATTATATATTAAAAATATAATACGGTCAATAACTTAAAATCAAAAACAAAAAACAAGAACGCAAAATTCGTTCTTGTTTTAACTATTTTTTACTTTAAAACAGCCTTTATACGTCTAACACCAGCACTGCTACTTTCTTCTTTTTGAATTTTAAAGGTTCCAAGCACTTTAGTGTTTTCTACGTGTGGGCCTGTGCAAATTTCTTTTGAAACCTCGCCAATTGAATAAACTGTTACCACATCTGGATAACGTTCGATAAACTGATGTTCGGCGCCAATTTCAACTGCACGTTCTTTTTTCATTTCCTCTTTAGTAACCGCAAGTTCTTGTTTAATCCAACCATTAACAATTTCTTCTAGTTTAGTTAGTTCTTCTTCGGTTAATTTATGATCGCATGGGAAGTCGAACCTTAAACGCTCTGGAGTAATGTTTGAACCAGCCTGATGGCAACTTGGACCCAACACTTGTTTTAACGCAGCGTTTAGTAAGTGTGTTGCTGTATGATATTTTGTGGTTTGTTCGCTTTCGTCTTGCAAACCACTTTTAAATGCACCTTGAGGCACCGCTTTTGATTTAGCCTGATGTTCCTCAAACGCCAATTTAAAGCCATTTTCATCAACCGAATATCCACGCTCGGAAGCAAGTTCAATGGTTAATTCAAGTGGGAAACCAAATGTGTCGTAAAGCCTAAATGCTGCTTTGCCACCAATTTCGTTTTTAACTTCTTCGCCTTTTTGTTTAGCAAATTCTTTATGGCGTTCAATACCAAAAATAACTTTATCAAACTCTTTTAAACCTTGTTCTAAAGCCTTGTTGAATTTATCCATTTCTTTATTTAGTTCAGCAAGAATATAGTCTTCTTTTTCAGTTAAAAGCGGATAAGCTTCGTTATAAATTTCTTCAATATAAATTTTTGCAACTTTAATTAGGTTTTCACTTGTTAAGTTTAATTGTTTAGCATACCTAATTGCTCTACGCATTAATCTGCGCAAAATATAGCCTGCACCAACATTAGAAGGCACAATGCCCTTTTCGTCGCCAATAAGCATAACGCTTGTGCGCATGTGATCAGCAATAATACGCATTGCCTTTCTAGCTTCAGCATTTTCTGAATAACTTAAACCGCAAGCATTTTCTAAATAAGTAATTACTGGTTTAAAAATGTCAATCATGTAGCCATCGGTTAAACCATTAATGTACATAAGCAAACGTTCAAAGCCAAAACCTGTGTCAACATTTTTATTTTCAAGTTCGCAGTATTTTCCGCCATCAAGTTTTTTATATTGCATATAAACGTCGTTACCAATTTCAACCCATCTGCCACATTCGCAAGTAATATCGCAATTTGGACCACATGGATTATCGTGGCGAGGATAAAACCATTCGTTATCTGGACCACATGGTGTGCCAACTGTTCCTTCAAGTTCCCACCAGTTATCACTTTTTGGCAGATAGAAAATATTTTCTGATTTAATGCCAATTTGCTTTAAAAGGTTTGCAGTTTCTTCGTCGCGTGGGGCATTTTCGTCGCCTTCAAACACCGAGCAACAAAGTTTTTCTTTGCTAAAACCAAGTTCTTTAGTTAAAAAATCGAATGTCCACTGAGTTTTTTCTTTTTTAAAATAATCGCCCAAACTCCAGTTTCCCATCATTTCAAAAAATGTGAAATGGCTTTCATCGCCCACCGACTCGATATCGATAGTTCTAACACAACCTTGAACATTGCAAAGCCTTGTGCCCTTTTCGTGTTTAGCGCCTAACAAATATGGCATTAATGGTTGCATGCCCGCAACGTTAAACATAACACCAGTTGTTCCATCACCAATTAATGACACTGCACCAATATCAACGTGTCCGCGTTCTTTATAAAAATTTAACCATTTTTCACGCAATTCTTTACTTGTAAGTTTCATATAAAAATCCTTAAATTAATAATTTTAAATTTGCTTACTAATGTTAACACACTTGCCTGTTTTTTTCAATTAATAAATAGTTAAATATTTAATTTTTTAATTTTATATATACTTACACCTACTCAAGTTTTGCCTCAGTTTCAAAATGTTTTTGTTTTAGTTTATAGCTATAAAAAATTACAAACGAACCAATTAAACTAATTAAGACCCCTAAAAACAAAATTATTGCAATTCCCGTTTGAACCGACCTTGGTTGTGATGTTTGGTTTGGGTTAAATTTAATTAAATCTAATAACACACCAATAATTAAAAGAGCCATAGCGTTTGCAATATTATATGAAAACGTTAAAAAACTTTGGTTTGTTGCACCGTTGTTTTCTTTAGTTTCTGCGTTACTTTCAGAATAACTAACCACGTCTAAATACATGCTAGTTGGTAAGCTATAAAGTGTTCCAGCACCAAAACCAACTACAAAAATTGAAAATAAAATAATGTAAAATGTTGCTTGAAAAATTAAAAACCTTAATATGTATGTAATCATTATTGCAATAACGCCACAAATTGCAACCAAAAGCCCAGTTAAAAGTGCCGGCTTTTTATCTTGCATTAAACTAAGTTTATACCAAAATGGTTGGCTTATAACCATACCAAGTAAAAGCGACACTAACAACACCGTTATTTTTAGCGAACTATAGTTAAAACAATAGGTAAAAAAATGTAAGCCAACACTAGTTAAAATTGCCGCACTAACCATTGATAGCGAATAACCAAAAACAACTATGCGTTGTTGTTTATTTTTTAGCCCCTTTGTAAAACCAAAAAACAACGATTTAAAGGAAAATTTTGCCAATTTTGAACGAGTGAATGTTTTTAGTTTTTCTTTTGATAATTTAAGTGTTCCAAACACACAAATTAACCCACACACTAGCATAATTAAACTACACACAAACGCAATTTTTTTATAGCCCAGTGGATTTAATTGCCCTTGCGGAAATTGTGGAGTTGACGGCAAAAAAATTTGAAGTAAAACGCTAGGCAAAATCATTCCCAAAATAAAAAATATTGTTTTATAAATTTGAATAATTGTGCGGTCGTTATAATCAGAAGTTAAATCACCACCCAACGCACCATACGGAGTTGAATAAAGAGTGCAAAAAGTTTCGTTTAAAATAAGTGCCATTAGCACCCACAAAAATTTTGCCCACTCTGGCAAACTAAGTGGAACAAACCATATAAACAAATTAACTAAACTAACACCAATTGTTCCAATTAAAATATACCCGTCTCGATTGCCAAACCCTTTTAAAACTTTGTTGTCGGAAACATAACCAACAATAGGGTCGCAAAGGGCGTCCCAAATGGTAGATAGTGCAATTGCAACCCCAATAAGCGAGCCCGAAACCTTTAAAACGCTGGTTCCGAAAAACATAAAAAAGTTGGTTATGGTTTGACTAACAACACTATAACCCAAATTTCCTATTCCATAACAAAACTTACAACCAGATTTTAACCTCATGTTTTTATTTTGTGAAAATCAAAAAATAAATATTTAAAATATTACATATTTTATTCAACTTTTTGGTGGTTTTGGTTTCTTTATTTTTTTAATACTGCTAAAATAACTATTAGTAACGACAAAATTAAAAAGGTGAACATATGAAAAATTTTGGAAAATACTTTAAAAAGTATATGAAAGAATTAATTTTGGGCCCTAGTTTTAAGTTAATTGAAACAGTAACCGAATTAATTATTCCTTTACTTATATCGTCAATGATTGACGTTGGTGTTGCAAACCGCGATATAAAACACGTTATGACTTACGGAGCTATTGTAATAGCTTTAAACGTTGTTGGTATTGTTGTTGCAATTATATGTCAAAAATTTGCAGCCAAAGCAAGCATTGGCATAGGTTCGAATATAAGAATGGATTTATATAAAAAAATTAACACTCTTTCACATTCGGAGCTAGATAAATATAGCACCGCAACCATAAACAACCGCTTAACACACGACATAACTCGTATTCAACAAGCAATTTCCATGGTTATTAGAATGGTTACCAGAACACCATTTTTGCTAATTGGCTCAATGATTATGGCAATGGCAATTGATATTAAACTATCGTTAGTGTTCTTAATTGTTATTCCAATTGTGTTAGGAATTATTGTTTGGATTATGCGTGGCACTGTTCCAATGTACGACCGCACACAGAAAAACTTAGATAATGTTTCTAACATAACTCGTGAAAACTTACAAGGTAGCCGCGTAATTAGATCGTTTAATAAGCAAGATTACGAAGAAAAACGTTTTGAAAAAGCAACTCAAAAATTAAGTAAAAGTTCAATTAAAGTTGCAGCAGTATCATCGCTACTTAACCCACTTACAGCAACCGTAATTAACTTTGCAATTGTTGCAGTTTTATGGTTTGGTGGAATTCAAGTAAACGTTGGCAGTTTAACACAAGGTCAAATTATTGCATTTATTAACTACCTAAGCCAAATTTCGATGTCGTTAATTACACTTGCAAACATTGTTGTTGCACTTATTAAAGCATTAAACTGTGGCAAGCGTATTAACGAAGTGTTCAACACAAAACCAAGCATTAGAAGTCCTAAAGCCGAAAGCGGCATGATTACCATAGACGATTCAACCGATGTTGGAGAATATGAATATGAAGTTGAGTTTGATGGTGTAGACTTTGCATATCCTAACACCGCAAAAAATGCAGTAAACAAATTAAACTTAAAAGTTAAGCCCGGCGAAACCATTGGTATTATTGGCGGAACCGGAAGCGGTAAAAGTAGTGTTGTAAACTTAATTCCTAGATTTTACGACACAACAAACGGAACCGTTAAAGTTAGAGGAAAAGATGTTAAAGAATATAATGTGGCATATTTACGTAGCATTATGGGAATTGTTCCTCAAAAATCAGTGTTATTTACTGGTTCACTTCGCGAAAACATGCAATGGCGAAAACCAGATGCAACCGACGAAGAAATTTTTAAAGCAATTAAAACCGCACAAGGCGAAGACTTTGTAAAAGAACTTCCAACCAAACTTGACCACAAAGTTCAAGCCGGCGGTAAAAACTTTTCTGGTGGACAACGTCAACGTTTAACAATTGCTCGTGCACTTGTTGGAAGCCCAGAAATTTTAATTATGGACGATAGTGCTAGCGCACTTGACTTCCAAACCGACGCAAATTTGCGTGCTGCAATTAAGAAAAACACAAACAATATGACAGTGTTTATAGTTTCACAACGTGTAAACACAATTAGAAACGCCGACCAAATTATTGTTATGGATAAAGGTAACATTGTTGGCCATGGCACACACGAACAACTAATGGAAAGTTGTAAAGTTTATCAAGAAATTTACAACTCACAAACTAAGTAGGAGGTTTTTATGGAAGAGAAAGATAAAAAGCAAAAACGCTCGAATATTCTAACCGAAATTCAAGCAGCACCAAAACACGAAAAACCTCAGAAAGAAAAATACAAAAACAAAGAATATAGAGAACTTCAAAAAGAAATTTCAAAACTTCCCGCACCTGGTTTTAACAACCCAGAAAAAATTCAACCAGTTAAAGGCGTTGAGGTTCCAACACCGGTTTTAACCGACAAACGTACCGACTTAGGTTATGCTTCAGAAAGCAAAAAACAACACATCGCCGATGCACAAGTAATTTTAAAAGAAGATGGTGCAAAAATTGAAAAATTTGCACGTCCTAAAAAACAAAAAGTTTTATCAAAATTAACAAAATATTTAAAACCGCACTTAGTTCATTTGTTTTTATGCTTACTTTATGCACTTATTAACTCGGTTTTAGAACTATATATTCCAATTTTATCTGGTCAAGCAATCGACTTAATTGTTGGTCCAGACCAAGTAGATTTTGCTGCACTGCAAACCACCATACTTTATTTAACATTAGTTTCGGTGGGATTTGCATTCTTTAGATGGTTAACCATTTATGCCGACAACATTTTAAGTTTTAAAACCGACCGTTCTATGCGTATTGGACTATTTAAAAAGTTTAATCGTGTTCCACTTAAATTTATTGATGGCAGTAGCCACGGCGACTTACAAAGCCGCATGATTAACGACGTAGACGAAATTTCAAACGGATTTTTAGAAGGCATTACAACCATTTTTGATGCAGGAATTTCAATTTTCATGACAATTTTTGTAATGTTTACAATTGATATTAAAATTTCGTTAATTATTATTGCCCTAACACCTATTTCTGTGTTTGTTACCGCATACATTGCATTTAAAGCCGACAAGTATTTCCGCAAACAAGCAAAAACACTTGGCGACGCTTCAGGCGTTGTTCTTGAACTATTAGGTAACCAACGCATTGTTAAATCGTTTAATTACGAAGACCGTTCAATTGCCAAATTTGATAAAATTAACCAAGAACTTGCTTATCAAAGCGAAAATGCAATGTTCTATTCCAGCTTAACAAACCCTTGCACCAGATTTATTAACGGAATTATTTATGCCGTTGTTGCAATTATGGGTGCTTCTAACGCAATTAACGGCATTATGACTGTTGGTAACATTTCGGTTATGCTTAACTACGCAAACAAATATATGCGTCCGTTTAACGAAATTTCCGATGTGTTTAGCGACTTACAAGCATCTTACGCATCAGCACGTCGTGTGGTTAATGTGTTAGATATTGAAGACGAAGTTTCCGATGCCGATAACGAAGTGTTAGAAACTTGCAATGGCGAAGTTGAAATTAAAAATGCATACTTTAGTTATGTACCAAGCCAAAAACTTATTCAAAACCTTAACGTTTCAATTAAACAAGGTCAAAAAGTTGCAATTGTAGGACCAACCGGTTGCGGAAAAAGTACAATGATTAACCTACTTATGCGTTTCTACGATTTAAATAGTGGCGATATTTTGGTTTCAGATAAACAAATTACAAAAATTACTCGTGCAAGTTTACGCGATAAATATGGCATGGTTTTACAAGATACATGGCTATTTAACGCAAGCATTAAAGACAACATTAAATATGGAAAACCAGACGCAACCGACGAAGAAGTTATTAAAGCTGCAAAACTAGCACATGCTCACGACTATATTCAAACCCTAGAAAAAGGTTACGACACAATTGTTTCAGAGGGTGGCGACAACCTTTCACAAGGACAAAAACAATTAATTTGTATTGCAAGAATTATGCTTACAAAACCACCAATGTTAATTTTAGACGAAGCAACTTCTAACATTGATACTCGTACCGAACACTTTATTCAAGAAGCATTTAACACCATGATGAAAGGCAGAACAAGTTTTGTTGTTGCACATAGGCTTTCAACCATTGTTAACTCCGATTTAATTTTGGTTATGAATAAAGGTAACATTATTGAACAAGGCACTCATAAAGAGTTGCTTGCTAAAAAAGGATTCTACTATAACTTATATAACAGCCAATTTAGCAAAGTTTAATTTAAACACAAAAAAACACGCAAATTAAGCGTGTTTTTTATTTTTTAAATTGTTTCAATAAATGTTTTTGGTTGCCAAAGTGAACCAACTTTACCAACAATGTGTCCACACCAAACCTCGGCAGGTTCAGTTAATCCCAACTCAAGTTTAATTTGTTTTGCTAGTATTTTGGCTTGGTTTTCAAGCACGGCATCTGTTTCAAAATTACCCCTGTAAAACACCATTTTATTATTATAATAATATCCTCTAACTAGCCCTTCAAATTCTAACTCGGAAACACCTAATTCAGTTGCCCATTCCAAATGCGATTTCTCGCTATTTTTCAAATAAACAATTTTGTTGTTGCTTAATTTTATAAAGGCAATACGATTTTTATGAAAATTTAAAATTTGAGTATCTGTTGTTTTTGTTTTATATTGCTCATTTAAAATATATTTAACATCTTCTATGCACTTACCAATGTTAAACCTGCCATTTCCAACCGGATAAAACACTGCATAGGCATTATAACTTTTTTTGTTTATTAACAAATTAAATTGTTGTTTTCTACAAGTTGACACCGTTATTTTTTGGTTTAAAACAATGCTTGAAACTTGATTTCCAAACAACAAAACCTTATCAGGATTAACCATTGCAATTTCTTGTTTTAAAGGCTCTAGATATTCCAAATAAACACTATCTAGCAAGTGCCTTGCATCAAGCTGCGTGCACTTTGCAAGATTGGTTATGTAAACATTGTTTCGTTTAACCTCGGCATAAACCTTTTTGCAAAACTCAGGAGTCCAATCGGCAGGTTTTTTAGTTTGAATTTCGGCATTTAATTCAGCACAAAACAAACCCACATCGCACAAAAACTGCCAAATTGGTTTAACGCCAAGCCATTGTGCCCTTATACCCTGCCAATTTTTAGCGCTTGCAATATTTCGCGCCGTTGGATTCATAAACACCAAACATACTTTTGCGTTGTTAGTGCAACCTCCTCCGTAAATTGCATTTAAACTTTTATCGCCATATTTAAGTTGTAAACTATCGTAAATTTTATTTAAGTTATCCATACACAAAGTATAACACAAGCAGTTATTTTAATTAAATGTTTTAAAAAGTTTAATTAAAAAAACAGGTTTTAGTTACTCTGTTTTAATTGGCGCTGAGAGGGGGGGCGACGCGTTAAGCACAACTTGCCCGTGGTAAGTTTGTAGCCAAAGCCGGGAGCACTTTAGATGCGGTATGGCTCCAACAGAAGTTTGAACTTTGGTTCAAATCCACCATTGCAAAAAACATTAAAAAAATAGAGCAAGTTTTAACTACCCGCCCTATCTTTAATTGGCGCTGAGAGGGGGATTTGAACCCTCGGTACCTTGCGGTACATCGGTTTTCGAGACCGACACATTCGACCACTCTGACATCTCAGCATATTTAAAACTTTCAATTTAAACTAACTTTAATTTAATTAACATTCACGTTCCACATTAGAGTGGTTGAATGTTTAAGGGGTCCCCAAAACATTAAGAAGCAAAGCGATAAGTTTTGGGGTAAAGCGAACATCAACTTTCAAGCGAAATAAATTTAATTTTAAATTTATAAGCATATTAGTTGAATGTGAGCGTGCACTCTGACATCTCAGCATATTTAATAACTACAATTTAAACTAACTTTAATTTAATTAACATTCACATTCCATACAAAAGTAGAATTAAATGGTTTCACTTTTTTAAGCAAAGCACTTAAAAAGTCAACAATAAAAATATATACTAAACCAAAGTTAAAATCAAGTGTTTTAAAAAATAAAAACGGCAGAAGCCGCTTTTATTAAACATACTTGTGTGCATTTGCTAAACTTAATTTTTCGGTTGATAAACTAGACCTTGTTTGTGTTGCAGCACGCAAACTTAAAATTGTTTGAACTTGTGTTTGTTCAAATTCTGGAGCAAACAATTTTTTATAGTCGGATAAATTAACCAAATAATATAAGTTAATTATTTCACGTTTTTCAGGTAGCACATGTTGCCTTGCCGAACTAAAGAAAACTTTACGTTCGTCGGCAGTTGAAACAAAATCAACTTTATTAGTTTCTTCGTTAAAGCAACCAATATAATCAGCAAACTTTGTGTAGTTAAACATATCGTTGCAAAATTTAATTTTATCGAAACTAACATTTTTAACAGCAAGCACTGAAACAGTGTGTCCATCTAAATCTACACCAACAACATCTGAACACTCAATAATTTCGTTTGTTTTTAAAGCCGACACTTTTCTTGAAAAATCAGGTGCTGCATGATAGGCAAATGCTTTACCATGAATAGGCTTGTGTGCAAGTGCACGACTATCTTTTTTAAGTTGCAAATATTCAGCAAAACTATGTGGTGTTTGGCTAGCAGGTTCAATTGCCCCAACTTCCTCTAAAACAGAAATGCAAGTTTTAACCGAGTTGCTAATAGCCACTTTAGCCTCTGGTGTTGCTAAAATTTCGCCAGCAATGCCCACACTTTGAAAAGCCACATTTAATAATTCGTTTGTTTTAATTGTTGCAACGCGTCCGTTTTGAATGCGATTACGTTTAATATAGTCAACAACAGCCTTGTTTACTTTTAAAGAAAGTTGTGTTTGATTATTAATAATATCTGTACTTATTGTCATAAAACCCACCCTTTTTGTTAACAAATATGCAAATAAATTAAGTAAATAACCATTTAAATGTTTAGTAATTTTAGCCCAACAAAATGTGGGTAATTTTTAAACAAAAAGATTATATACTATTCAACAATTTTTAACAAATAAATATTTGGGATAATACAAAAAAAGTTACATCATTACACCGCTTGCTTTTTAAATGGCAAACAACAATTTCATATTTAGCTCAATTATTTAAATTTTCTACCTAGAACTAACCACTTCAAAATATTTTAAAATTCCGCAAAAAATTGAATATGCCATTTTGTTTTGATATTCGCTAGTTATAAGAAGTTGCTCGTCGGTTGCATTGCTTAAAAAGCCACCTTCAACAACAACCGATGGCGCAGTTGTGCACTGCAAAATATATAGGTTGGTATGATTTGCAAACTCACGAGCCTGTTGCATATTTTTAATTAGTTCGGTTTGAATAGTGCTTGCCAATATTTCACCTTGCTCGCTTCCCACCTGATAAAATGTTTGAGCACCATGTTGGCTTGAATCAACATAACTATTCATGTGCACACTAACCACCATGTTTGGGTTTGCTTTTTCAATAATTTGTTTTCGTTTTTGCATGTCGTCTAGTTTCTTATTTTTAGATGTTAAACTATAAAGCCCCTCGGAATTTTGCCTTGTTAGCACAACATTAAATCCAAAATTTTCAAGCATGCTTTTTAGTTTGAACGTAACATCTAAATTAATTTCGGCTTCGGTTATTTTAGAAGTAACACCAACGCAACCGCCATCAATTCCGCCATGCCCAGCATCAAGCACAATGGTGTAATTTAATTTTTCAACATTAGCGTTAGCCGAAACATGGCTAATACCCACGCATGCAAACATTCCAATTAAAACTAATGCAACAAACACAATAATCGGTTTTAGCTTAATTACTTTAAACATATATCCACCTAAAATAGTTTACTTATAATTAATATTACAAAACATTAAAAAGTATGATTAATAATAAATTTACTTTAAATTATTTTGTTGCTATAATAAATTAAAATAAAATAAGGGATTTTAAAAATGGGTAAAATAAAAAAACTAATTGTTCTTAGTTTTGTGTTTGTATTTTTGTGTGCATTTATAGGTTTGGGTTTTTCAGCCGTTATTGAACCAGAAGACCTACCTTTAATTTATGTTAGCGAGGAAGTTAGAGTACAATCAGTTTCTTCTGAACTATATACCGACGACTACTCTGTTAGATTTAGCGGAAAACTAGTTAATAATTCGGAAGAAGACCTAGAAAATGTTACCATTAAAATATATTTAGATAACGAACAAACTTTACAAAAACTACCTATAACAATAGAACTTGACAAGTTTTTATCTGGCCAAGAATATACTCTTAAAACATACACCTATAAATATAGCAACACCCCAGAATCGGTTAATAAAATTTCGTTTAGTGTTGACGATAGCGAAGAAGTTTACATAAACAACCCAGAAACGCTTACTGATTTAACAGATGTTATTGTTTGTTTTGCACTTGCGGCTGTGTGTTTAGTTGCATTTATTATTATTTTGTTTACAAAATCCAAAGAACTGCCTGATGTTGACTATGTTGAAGATATTGATGTTGACGATGGTTACGACGATGACGACAATGATAAACGCAAAAACGCCGAACTAGCAGAAAAAGAACTTGAAGTTGAAAAATTAAAACTTGAAGTTGAAAAACAAAAACTTGAAAACAGCAAACTTCAACAAAACGACGCATTAAAAACTTGCCCATATTGCGGAACCATTAGCAAAGCAAAATCGTTAAAATGCCCAAATTGTGGTGCACATTTAAAACATTAAAAGCAAAAAATGTTAACGCCAAAAAACCTATTTGTTTAAATAAAAAATCTCATAAATACTTATGAGATTTTTTTGTTTTTACTATTTTTTTATATTAACTTTTAATTGTTTAACTTGTCGGCACTACTTTCCGGATTTAAAATATTTTCAGCTTTATTGCTTTCAGCATTTTCAACGTTTGCAGATTTAGAGCCGCTGTTATCTAACTCGCCCACCTTTTTATTGTTCTTTTTTTCTAATGGGTCAAATCCAACACCAAGCGCCTCGGTTACATTAACCGAATACATAAAAGCTTTAGAATCAACATCTTTAACGGTGCGTTTTAATGCCGCAACTTGGTTACGTGTAACAATACACAAAAGCATGTTATGTTCGGTTTTTTGATACATTCCAGTTGCTTTTAATTCGGTTACACCACGATTTACGTTTTCCATAATTGCTTTACTTAGTTCGTCTGATTTATCGGTTATAATATAGAACGCGCGTGCAGCCTTAACACCATTAATGGTTGTGTCGCAAACATATCCCATAATTACACAAGTTATAAGAGCATATAGCCCATAGTTAATTCCATAAATAAAACAACTAACCGTCATTATTACAACATCAATTGCAACAATAACTTGCCCTTGGGTAACTTTGGCATTGTGATGTTTTAACATGCAAGCAATAGTATCGCCACCACCAGTTGAACCACCACTTCTAATAACTAGCCCTGCACCAAACCCCATAAACAAACCGCCATATAAAGCGCAAAGTAAAAGGTCGGAACCAACATCGATTTTAATAAATTCACACACAAACATTGAAAGCGAAAAGCTTAAAACACCAATTACTGAAAGAATAATAAACTCTTTGCCCATGCTTTTAAAGGCAATTAAAAACAAAATTAAGTTCATTCCCATGTATAATAGCGAAGCATTTATGTTAACGCCTTTGCTTGCCGCAAAATTAGAAATTAGCGAAGCAATTCCGGAAAACCCTGTGGGTGAAATATTGTTTGGCGAAAGGAACACGCTAAAAGCAATACCCATTAAAAATGTTCCTATTAAAATTGTTAAAACGTTTAAAGTGTAACGCAAAATCTGTTTTTTCTTGTTTAGCATATAAACTCCTTAAAGCCATTTTGTCAGCAAAATAGGCCACTTTTTTAAAGCGACCTAATAAAATTTAAATATCTAAATAATCTTGACCAATAAACAAATCACTATGTTTTGTTTTAATCATTCTAACTTCAGCAAGCCTTAGTTCTTGCAAAAATTTTTCGAAAAGCGGAGCTGTTTCGTGTGGGCTATCTAGCCTTAACTCTAAAATGTTTAGTTTAACTTTGTTGCGTTTAGCATTAGCATAAACACTTTGTTCAAAACTTAAAATAACTTTTAATCCATTAGAGTGAATAACACGATAACGTTCACGTTTTTTCTTAATTGAAAGTTTTAGTTTTAAAAGTTTAACAACTTCAATTGGTTCAACACCAATTCCGCTAGGCATAAGTTCGCCAATGGCAGTTGCAATATATTCAAAATGCTTGCTAATTGCGTCTTTTTTTCCAATTTTTTTAATATATGTATCTGGAATATCGGAAATAAATTGGATACGCTCTTGTTCGCTATCGTATCTAACAACTAAATCGGCATAAGGACGACCTTTATAAATGTTAACACTAATGTTAATACCAAGTTTTCTAAAATATAAATCGTCGGTGTCGAAATAATTTTTTACAACAACGTCTTTAAGTGATGTGCTAACACCATAGTTTTTAAGCACATTACTTGTTTTTAGAATGTTTTTTTGAATGTCCTTATAATTTTCTATTAAAAATTTTTCTCCGACGTAATTTTCACGTCTACCTAGTTCACTAATGCTTGTCATACACTATATTTTACAATATTAATTTTTTTTTTGCAATTAAACAATATGCTTTATTTTAAACAATTATCACATATTTTATATGCCACACAAATTCAAAATGTTTAACAAAAAAACAAAGCCAAAAAATAACGCTTTGTTTTTTTATTTTTACTTAGTTATTAAAAAATGTCGGTAATGTCGCTATCGTCTAGTGGCACAATTTCTGGCAAACTTTCGTCAATTGCCGAATCGTTAGGAATTGGCGGTGGAGCAAGTTCGTCTAAACTTTGCTCGTTAGCATCACGCTCTAGGTTAACAAAGGTTGTAATGTTGCCAACCCATTTAACTTTAACTTCGCCAAGTGCACCATTACGATGTTTAGCAATAATAATTTCGCAAATAGGGTTTTTCTTAAGTTCTTCTGGCGCATCGGCAGGTAGGTCGGGCTTATGAATAAACATAACAATATCGGCATCTTGCTCAATTGCACCAGACTCTCTAAGGTCGGAAAGTACCGGAACTTTGCCCTGACGGCTTTCAACAGCACGGCTTAACTGACTTAGCACAATAACCGGAACATTAAGTTCCCTAGCCATAATTTTAAGCCCACGGCTCATGTCGGCAACTTCTTGCTGACGGTTGCCATCTTTGCTTTTATTTCCTGAACTCATAAGTTGCAAGTAGTCAATCATAACAAGGTCTAAGCCATGTTCGGCTTTTAACCTTCGGCATTTACTTAAAATATCTACTGGAGTGTTTAAACTTGAATCGTCAACAAATATTTTTGCTTTGTTTAACTTATCGCTAGCAGCCCACAAAGCTTTCCATTCTGGCACGGTTAATTCGCCTTTTAAAGCCTTTTCCATGCTGACAAAGGCAAGTGAGCAAATAGAACGTTGTGCAAGTTGCACACGTGGCATTTCAAGGTTAAACACCGCAACGCTTGCTCCTTTTTTAATGGCTGCGTTGTTAACAATGTTCATGGCTAAACTGGTTTTACCAACACCCGGACGTGCAGCAATTAAAATAAGGTCGGAATTTTGAAGTCCGTTAGTAATTTTATCTAAACCAAAAATTCCGGTTGGCAGACCACGCAAACTATCGCGGTCTTTCTGAATTTTTTCAAATTTTTCTAAAACTTCGCCAGTTGCAGTTTTAATGTGTAGCAAACTACTACGGTCTTCGTTTTGTGAAATATCGAAAATACTTTTTTCTGCAAAAGTAATTGCATCTTGCATACTTTGTGCTTCGAAACAGTTGTTAATAATGTTGTTAGATGCATTAATTAATTTACGCAAAACACCATTACGTTTAACAATGTCGGAATAATGCTTATAGTTGCTGCTAGATGGCACAATGTTAGTTAGCGTTGCAATATATTCGGCACCACCAACACTTTCAAGCATGTTTGTTTTTTCAAGTTCGTCGGTAAGAGTAACAAAGTCTACTGGCGAGTTATGCGAATAAACATTATACATTGCATCAAAAATAATGCGGTGTGCCTCAACATAAAAGTCGTCGCCCTTAAGTTCCGATAAAATATTCATGCTGGCATCTTGGTCGATAAGCACACAGCCTAAAACACTTTGTTCGGCCTCTATGCTGTGCGGTAAAACACGTTCTTTAACTTTTGTACTCATTATTTATCCTCGCTGTTTTTGTTGCGTTTTGCTTTAATTTCTTTGGCTTTAACAACAACAAAATCGTTTTCCTTTTCTTCTTTTTTGCGTTTTATGTGGTTAATAACTAATTCTACCACCAAAAGTGCTAAAAGCACAATAGTTATATCAATTAAAACTGTTAACCAAAATTTTAAATGCTGGTTTAAAAAGTGGTTAACAACCAGCAAAATTGGCACCAAACATAAAAATATTGAGCCATATTTTATTAAAATTTTTTTCATAACTCGTTTATCAAAAAAATACCTTTCTTCCATAACATGGTTCCTTATTGGTTTTAAATTTTAATTTCATTCCAGCTTGGGTTTGTAGTTGCAATTAAATTGTTCTTTTTTTGTCTTGTCCAGCCTTTAAGTTGTTTTTCACGAGCAATAGCTGATTCAACATCGTTTGTACTTTCAAAATAAATTAGTTTGTTTATGTTATATTTTTTTGTAAAACCATCAACAAGTTTATTTTTATGTTCAAATAGCCTACGTTGCAAGTTGTTTGTAACACCTATATATAATGTTGTGTTGGTTTGATTTGTTAAAATATACACATAATATGTCATAGTTTTCTCTTTTTAGATTTTTCGACTGCGAATATTTACTATAAAGCATTTGCTTGTCATACTGAGCAACGTCGAAGTATCTAGCAAATGCTAACGTTCTCAGATTTTTCGACTGCACTACGTTTCGCTCAAAATGACAAGTAGTGGCTGAGTGGTAATACTGGCAACCACGGTGTCAGTTCTAAAGCAAGGTCGAAGTATCTCGTGGTTGCATAAACCAACGTTCTCAGATTTTTCGACTGCGAATATTTACTATAAAGCATTTGCTTGTCATACTGAGCAAGGTCGAAGTATCTAGCAAATGCTAACGTTCTCAGATTTTTCGACTGCACTACGTTTCGCTCAAAATGACAAGTAGTGGCTGAGTGGTAATACTGGCAACCACGGTGTCAGTTCTAAAGCAACGTCGAAGTATCTCGTGGTTGCATAAACCAACGTTTTTAGATTTTTCGACTTCGCTAAAGCTTCGCTCAAAATGACATGGTATAAACTGCACGTTTTTAGATTTTTCGACTTCGCTTACGCTTCGCTCAAAATGACAGAACAAGTTATACATTACAGATTGCATATTTATTGTATCATATAGGTGGTTTAAATAAAACCCCCAAATTGCAAAAAGTTTTGTGCTTAAAGCACAATTTAGTCTACTTTAATTCAATCGGAAAATCTGGTGGTTGGTTTTCGGCTTCGGCTTGTTTTTTACGCCTAATATATCCCCAAACAAAAAATGTTACCATAAAGGTTATAACCAAGCCCAAAATATACCAGCTTGAAGTATGCGGAGTAACAGTGTAAAACTCTAACTTAAAATCAAGATTATTTGGGTCAATTTCCCAATGATGCATTTTAATGCCTTGCACGGTTTCGGTTTCGGTTGCATTAGAATAAATGTCAACATTAGGGCTAGCATATTCTTGTGTTAAAGTTAGGTCGTTAAAATCATATTCGCCCGAAAAATATGCTTTATATTTGTTAATAAACTGCTTTAAATAGTCGGTTTTTAAAACTGCAAAAGCATTTTCGGAACTTTGAACATAACTATCAAAAAATGTGCTTTCTCTAAATTCAATTCCGTTATTTTCTTCTTCTGTTTCGGTTGAATCGGAAGAACTATTAATGCTTGAATAATAAATGTTAAACACCTCGGAACTAGCAAAAGTAACGTCGCAAATAATTTGCTCACCTACTAGCCTAACATCGCAAATAATACCATTTCGAACTTTATCGATAGCCTCTAAATATTCAATATCGGTCATTTCGGCGGTGCGAACAGGTAAATAACTATCACGAAAAGTACGAATTGGTAATAAATAGTTGTTGTCTAAATCGCGTACAATTTCTTGATATAAGTTGGCTTTTGTTATGTTGCAATGGTTAAACGCCTCGTCGCTAATTTCAACAACAATACGGTCGGAAACAGTACCATCGGGATATACAAAACGCGAGTAGTCTACGCTTGCACAACCGGCTAAAATTATGGTACACAACAAAACAAATATTAAACTGATAAATTTATTAGTGCTTTTATTTTTTGTTTTTTGCATTTGAGCCCACACCTTTAACTATACTTAATTTTAATATTATAATAAAAATATGTCAAACTATAAGTACATTATACACAAATTGGAAACATGTTTACTATTTAGTTTTTGTTGAATTATTGCATTTTATTGTTAGTGCCTAAGTGCAACCCACGGCGTTATGTTAAGTGCAAACACGGCATCATGTTAAGTGCAACCACGGTGTCATACTGAGCAAGGTCGAAGTATCTAGCAAATGCTAATTGTTTAGAGATTTTTCGACTTCGCTTACGCTTCGCTCAAAATGACATGGTATAAACTGCACGTTTTCAGATTTTTCGACTGCGCTAACGCTCCGCTCAAAATGGCATAATTAGGTAATAATGCAAAAAAGATAAAAAAAGAGTGTGAACTTAATCACACTCTTTTATCTTTTGTAAAAATGTTAGTTAATAACTTAATTAGCTATTAAGCACCAGTGGCTGGCCAAGTTTCGTCAGTACCAGCTGTTCCTTGTTGAGCATCAATATATGGTGCAATACCAATTGAGCTTGCTGTTCCACGAACATAATCAGCTGCTGTTGTGTAGTCTGCAACTTTATCGCCATAGTCGTCTACTTTAGTAGTAAAACCTTTAATTGTTGTTTTTACACCACCTGTTCCACCAACAGTACCTGAACCTACACTAGGTGTAGCAGTAATGCTAGAATCATATGTCCAACCATCAGCACCAGAAATAATGCTATCTGCTAAATATCCGTAAGAATATAGAGCACCAGTTACTTGGTTACCAGTATATTTTAATGCTGTATCACCAGAAGTAACAATTGTACCAGCAGCTGCATCCCAGTTAACACTTGAAGGAATACCACCACCAGGAACTACGTTTGTAACTGCACCAGTAGCTTCAATTGTTCTTTGAACTTGACTTGTGTCGGTTGATAATGCTTGTGGGAAAGCATTGTTAAATACGATAATTGCGTTTACTAAGTTGTTTGGTAAACGGTCTGCAGCAGAAGTTGATTCTTGAAGAGGGTCAACTAAATAGTCTTGAACTGCCTCAACTGTGAATGTGAAAGTAACTTTTGCTTTAGCATAGTTGTTATTAATAAAGGTTGGTAAAACGAATCTTCTTGTTAAGAAATCGATTGAAACATTTCCTGCACTTAAATCAATGGAAGCCATTGTTGCTTGGTTTAATACTGCAATTTCGTTTGCAACAACATCCATGTTAGCATCGGTTGCAGCACCACCTAAGTAGTTACGATTTTTATCGTCATCTTGAGCATCTAATTCTGTTTTATATGGGTTGCTATCATAACCTAAAGTTGTGTAGTGTGGTTGCATAACTGTTAAGTTACCAGCTGTTTCTTCTGAATACCATGCAATATCTTTTGCAACTTGTGTTGTTGTAACAGTTTCGTCAACACCAGTTTGATTTTCTAATACAAAACCATTTGTTTGGCTACCTAAGTAATACCAAGCTTGGTCTGCATCACGATATGCCCAACCATCGGCAACACGACGTGTGTATTTTACACCAACGGTTTCGTTTAACACTGGAGCACCAGTTGAAGGGTCGATACCATAGCCACGTTGACCTGCAAGAACGCGGTTGATTGCGTTTGTTAAGTCAACACCACGTTGACGGATTTCAAGTTCTGCAGCATTTGCTGCTGTAACTGGAATTTGAACACCACTAATTGTGAAACTTCCACCTTCTTCGATTAAGTTAACAATTTCGTCACGTACTTCAACACGGCTTAACCATTTTGAAATTGTGTGGTTTGTGCCAACTTCTGTGTAGTAAGTATCGTCTGCTGTGTTTAATGTTTTGTCTGCACCAGCATTAATTAATCTACCCATGCTATCGTAGTAGTCGTAGTTAATTGGACCAGCAAAAACGTTGTATGCATATCCAGTACCATAAATTGGAATTGGTTTACCAGATGCGTCTAGTTTTAGGTTGCCATCTGCGTTATATTCATAACCAGTAATTTCTTTTTCATCTAAAACACGACCAGCAAAACCAGGAGTTTCAGAACCTGCAGCACCAACATATTTTGTTGTGTCTGAATAAGCTGCATCAACATACGCTTCAGGATACTCAACGGTTGTTAAGAATCTAGCACGAAGTAATGCGTTTGTGTTACTTTGTTGTAACTGAACTTTGATGTTTGGAGTAACTGACATACCTGGTAACAAACCACCTTCAGAAACCGGAAGGTTCATAGCCAAAACACCATTGCCTTGTTTGTAATCTTCACCGATGGTTACAACAACAGCTTCACCCATGGTTAGGCTGGTTGATGCACTATCACGGCTAGCAAACCACGCTAAGGTTGCGCCTGCTGTTACGCTCATGATAAGCAAAACGCTTAACACGATTGCAGCAATCATACTCCCATTCAATTTTTTTAATTTATCCATTTTACTCTTCTCCTATGTATTTTTTTTGGATTTCTACAAGAATTATATCGAATTTTTGATTTCAAGTAAACTAAATTGAAGCAATATTCTAGTTTTATTATAAATAATAAACCAACAAAATACCCCACCCAATTATTGGAAAAAGTTTTGAAATAAAGCAAAAATTTTATTGCTTAAACATTTTTAGTTTTATTTTAGGCTTAAAAAATTATAAATATTTTAATATAATTTTTAATTTTTGTGCGATTTAACCATATAGTTTTGGGTGCGATTTTGTAAAATTTGGTTGCATGAACCAACGTTATTAGATTTTTCGACTTCGCTTCGCTTCGCTCAAAATGACAAGTAGAGGCTAATGCGGTAATACTGGCAACCACGGGGTCATACTGAGCGTAGTCGAAGTATCTCGTGGTTGCATAAAACAACGTTATTAGATTTTTAGACTGCACTGCGTTTCGCTCAAAATGACATGGTAGAGGTTGAACGTTTTGCCAGTTGCATTTACTTGTCATACTGAGCAGGGTCGAAGTATCTAGCAAATGCTAAAGTACAACCACGGTGTCATACTGAGCAAGGTCGAAGTATCTCGTGGTTACATGAACCAACGTTCTCAGATTTTTCGACTACGCTTACGCTTCGCTCAAAATGACATGTAGAGGTTGAACGTTTTGCCAGTTGCATTTGCTTGTCATACTGAGCAGGGTCGAAGTATCTAGCAAATGCCAAAGTACAACCACGGTGTTATGTTAAGTGCAACCACGGTGTCATACTGAGCAAAGTCGAAGTATCTCGTGGTTGCACAAACCAACGTTTTTAGCTTTTTCGACTTCGCTAACGCTCCGCTCAAAATGACATGGTAGTGGCTAATGCGGTAATACCGGCAATTATGGTGTAATGACAAAGCATGGGCTAGCATGGCACAATATTAAAATGTGCGTCCCTAATTAACCAAAAGTACCCAAACTTCATAGTTAATTAATAGTTAATTTTTATGAGGTAGCAAACATGAATTCAATATTTTTTAGAAATAACGCAAACACATTAAACTACGAGCACGATTTTAATATTGACCTAGGTCAATTTAGTTGCTCCGACATGTTGCCAGACAACCGATTTATGGCATTTTTTGAAGACCTTACTTCCGATTTTGTTTTAATGCAACAGCAAAACACCCCTAGCAACCAAAATACCACAAGTTTAAACACCGATAATTCACATCGTCTTAATCCATTTGATAATAGGGTTAAAGTAAAACACTTGGTTCCAGACGTTGACATTATTGGTTTTTCTGCTTCACCCGCACACACGCAAAGTGTTAGGGGTTTAAGTGTTCAAGCCGCACGTTTCACACTACACCACTTAACCGAGTTGGAACAAAGTTTAAATGCTTTAAAGCAAAATGCCCCAAACCAAACAACAAAAAACACCATTAGTAATTTAAACACACAAGTGTTTGTGCTTAGGCAAACAACAAAAAACATTATTAAACAATTAACAAACAACCCTAATGCCGAACACTTGAACCCAAGCCACACACAAAGTAATAAAAACTTTTGCCAAGAATTAAAACAAACATTAACCCACGCACACGAAAGCATGAAAGGGTTAATTAAACTAAGCAGGCTTGTAAACATTGCAAACATTAACCGCCAACTTGTTATTATGCAAATGGTTTTACATAACATAATTAACACTCTAACCGAATTTAAAAGTTTTTGTTAAAAATCTAATAACGTGTAACTTATGTGTTGGTTTATGCAACCACGAGATACTTCGACATTGCTCAGTATGACATCGTGGTTGCAGTTAACATGACACCGTGGTTGCACTTTAGCATTTGCTAGATACTTCGACTACGCTCAGTATGACAAGTGAATGCAAATAGTAAATGCGTGTAGTCGAAAAGGCTTAGAACAGCGGCATTTAGTATGACAAGTGAATGCAAATAGTAAATGCGTGTAGTCGAAAAGGCTTAGAACAGCGGCATTTAGTATGACAAGTGAATGTAACATGTAAAACGTCAGCCTCTACTCTGTCATTTTGAGCGAAGCGTAAGCGAAGCCGAAAAATCTGAGAACGCTCAATTTATACCATGTCATTTTGAGCGAAGCGTAAGCGTAGTCGAAAAATCTAAACGTTGGTTTATACAACCACTAGCAAACAATTTTAAATAAAGCGGAAGCAACCCCTTTTAAACTAAACGGCGAAATAACAAAATTTTTGAATTTTAATTTTGAAATCGATACATAAAACTAGCATATAAAAAAGAACTAATTTACATTTGTTTGCAGGGCTTTGCCCAAGTTATGTAAAATTAGTTCTTTTTGTTGTTTATTAACTTTATGTTAAACGTTCTTTCAAAATTATTAAAGAAAATAAATTATTTGATTTTTTGATAAAGTTACAAAAAAGAAAAAGATTTAACGACTGAGCAACACTTAGCTGTGCGACAGAAGTTAAATCTTTTAATTTTGAAGTAAATTTGCAAAAGGGCAAATAATTTTTTGTTATGAGTAGTTCTCTAATGTTGCCAACCCCACAGCACCAATGCCAATATGACTACCAACAACCGGACCAATTTTTTTAGCTTCCATAATGTTTGTTTTTAGCGCAGCGTTAACTTTATCAATTAAATGTTGCAACACTTCTGATTCGTGAATATAGCAAACATAAATCTTTTTTAAATTTGTAGGAATGTTTTTAACCATTTCGTTTAAAGCCTTTCCAATGCCTAGGCATTTTTTGGCACAAGTTAAAACACCATTTTTAAAACTTAAAATTGGTTTAATGTTTAAAACGCTTGCAAAAGTTGCTGAAAGCAGGCTTATGCGTCCGCCCCTACGCAAATATTCCATTGTGGTAGGAACAAACTCAATGCGTGTTTTAGTTGCAATTTCTAACGCCTTTTCGTAAACCTCTTTGCCAGTTAAACCTTGCTTGATTAGTTCAACACATTCTTCAACTAAAAGCAGTTCGCTTTGACAGCATTGGTTGCTATCAACAACAAAAACTTTTTCTGGGTGAGCATACATTTCACGCGCAACGTTTGCAGCATTAAATGTGCCACTTAAACTTTTAGAAATTGTTATAACCAAAATATCGTCGCCATCGTTTGCAGTTGCAAACGCTTCTAAAAATTGTTCAGGGCTTGGCAAACTTGTTTTAGGGAAATCGGAAGACGTTTTAACCGCTTCAAAAAATTCTAACCAATCTTCTTCAAAACCCTCTTGGCGTGTTACACCATCTAGCATGCTAGATAAATGCACCACTGTTATGTTGTTTTCTTCAACAAATTGTTTGCTCGCACATGCTGGCGAGTCGATTATTAATTTTACCATTATATTTGCTTCCTTGTGTAAATTTTTGTTTTAGATTTTTCAAGCACATGTTTTTAGATTTTTCGGCTTCGCTTACGCTCCGCTCAAAATGACAAGTAGAGGCTGAGTGGCAATACCGGCAACCACGGTGTCATACTGAGCGTAGTCGAAGTATCTCGTGGTTGCATAAACCAATGTTTTTAGATTTTTCGGCTTCGCTTTGCTCCGCTCAAAATGACATAGTAGAGGCTGAGTGGTAATACCGGCAACCACGGTGTCATACTGAGCGTAGCCGAAGTATCTCGTGGTTGCATAAACCAACGTTTTTAGATTTTTCGGCTGCACTGCGTTTCGCTCAAAATGACAAGTAGAGGTTGAGCATTGCATAAACTAAATGAAGTTAAAATTAAACTGGACGTTCTTCTTCCGATAGGAATCCATATGCCAAACTGTTAGGACCAACGTGTGCACCAATAACCGGACCCATAATGCGAATTTCGGTTTCAACATTATATTTTTCTTCTAGGCTTTTTGCTAAAAGTTCTGCCATTGGAACGTTATCGGTGTGAACAACAATAACTTTAGGATAGGTTTTGTTTAGTGTATATTTAGCGAACTCGTCCACAATAGTTTTAATTGCAGTTTTCATGCCACTTGCTTGTTTGTATTTTTCAAGTTTACCCTCTTTGGTAAAAGTTAAAATTGGTTTAATGTTTAGCATTGTGCCAACAATTGCTTTGGCACTGCCAACCCTTCCACCACGACGCAAATACATTAAACTATCGGCAATAATAAAATGTTGAATTTTGTGTTTATAGTTTTCAACATATTCAAAAGTTTCTTCTAAAGTTTTACCTTTATCACGCATGTCGCAAGCAATTTTAACAAGCATACCTTGCCCAATGGTTGTTGTGTGGCTTTCAACGCACAAACAATTAAAATCTGGGTGGGTTTGTTTAACTTCTTCAACTGCTTTTTTTGCGTTATCTACTGTTGGACTTAGTGCATAGCTAATTGTGAAGTGAATTGCATTTTTAACACCTGCTTCTGCCATTTTAGTAAAATGCTCTAGGTGTGCAGCATAGTTAAGCATGCTAGTTTTTGCAACTCCGCCAGCTCTAAGGTCGTTAAAATAACTAACATATTCGTTATAGGATTTAAAGTTGTCTTCGTGCTCGGTAACATTTCCACCTTTATCCATTGTGTAAACAAGCGGAACAAAATGAACATTAAGTTCTTTAATTTCGTTTGCATAAAGGTCGCAAGTGGAATCTGAAGACACTGCAAAAAGTTTTTCCATATTATTTTCTTCCTTACTTAAAGATTGTTTTATTTTAACACACTACCCATTTTTTAACAAATAAATAGCAAGTAAACTAATTAATAACTTACAAAATTCGCTTATTTGTTTAGTGTAAAATATTAACAAAAAAACACCAGTTTTTATTTGCTGGTGTTTTTAATATTTATTATGTATTTTAACTTACCTACCCTCTAAGTAGTTAACCATCATTTTTCTGGTTTTTTCTTCGTTGCTTGGCAGGAACGCCCCACACGAAGCAAGCCCTACACCCATTGCAATAAATGCCGGAACAACGGTGCCAAACAATGCAAAAATTAAGCAGAACGATTTACCTAATGCAGTGGCGTCGTCGCGAGCAAAAATTGCTCGGTTTGAAACACCCAAAATTCGGGTTTTTGCAAGCATACGCTCAATTAAGAACAACGAATAGAATGGATACAAAACGCCAATAATGCCAAACATAATGTAAGTTACAATAATGTTGTTAATAAATGGTGTTATTGCTGCACAAATGCCATTAATAATTAAACACACAGCCGAAAAAATTGTTGTGTCGTATTTAGCGCTAACAATTGTAACTAAATAACTTCCAAGTGCAAAGCAACCATTATAAACAGCATTTAAATAACCTGCAACCGCAAACTGACCTAGGTTTACGTAAACGTAAATGTTGTAAAGTGTGCAGAACACATCTAGAAATGCAACTAAAAAGTAAACGAACCCATAACGAAGTAGCACTGCATTTGAAAGTTTTTTACCACGTTTAGTGCGGTCTTCATTTTGTGAAAACGAAATAACAGCATTAGAAACCATTTCGGCATTAAAGCCTTTAGATTTGCGTGAACGAATGTAGAAAATTAAAAGTGGAATGCAACTAATTAAATAAATGCTCATGGCAATAATAATTAAAACATAGGTTTCTAAATAGTCTAAAAACAAACCGCCTGCAATAACTGCAACAATGTTTCCCATTTGTTCAAACACACGGGTTAATCCTAAACTGCCAGATTTTTCGTTGCTAGAAACCGAATAGTTTAAAATAATTTCGTTAGAATTGCCTTTAATACTCATGTTAAGAGCATAGAAAATTGTTACTAAAATAATTCCCCAAACAAAACTTACATCAATTAAAATAACTGCAAGCGAATATCCTAAAATTGGAATTGCACGAAGTAGCAAAAATAGTTGTGGGCGTTTTTCGTATTGTTTGCGGAACAACAAGTTAAACAAATAGTTAACAATGTACATAACAAACAAATAGCCAACCGACAAAAGTAAACTTTGTGTTTGTCTATAAATAATTAAAGGTATAAAACCGCCAACCAAGTTTGTTGAAAAGTTGGCAAGCATTTTATGAAAATTTAATAGTTTTAACTGCATATTTTTCGCACCTTTCATTCAATAAAAAAATTGTTTCATATAACTTTAACATGAAACAATTTTTAAAAGCAAACCTTTTAGTTGTTTTGGTCGGCAATTTCATTATTTTCTAAATAGTCAACAAGTGATTGGCGTGTTTTTTCCTCGTTGATTGGAGTAAATATTCCACAGCCAATTGTTGCAAGTGCCGAGCTTATACCTATTGCCACAACCGAAATAAAGCCAAAGGCAAAAAACACTGTGTTTCCGGCAACCGTGCCAAGTTGTTTTGCATAGGTAACATCGTTGCTCATACCCAAAATTTTGGCTTTCATAAGCATGTGTTGGTGCACAAAAATTGTTGCAAATGGCCACAAAATTGCCACCACTTCGTAAAGCACAAAACTTAGTGTTGTTCCGGCAGTTAAACTAAGCACAATGCCAACAACACCCATTAAACAAATTGCCACTGACGAAACTTTTGTTATATCAAATTTTTCGTCAAGTTTGCTAACAACCATGGTTGAGCAACCATAAAGAGTATCAAACACCGAGTTTAAAATTCCTGAAAGTAAAAACGAACCAGAACTTAAATAAACTAAAAAACCAAACACAGCATAAAAAGCATCAACACCACTCATTAAAGCATATTCAATAAAATATCCCCACCACATTTTTTTGCAAACTTTTTTACCTCTGCCATCTTGCACTTTGGTTTCGTAGTGCACATGGGCATTTGAAACGTGTTCGGCATTAAAGTTTTGTTGTTTGCGGTTTTTAATATAAAACACAACAAGTGGTAAACTTGCAACAAAATAAAGCGACAAGCTGATTGCAATTACAATGGTGTAATCAATATAGTCTAAAAACAAGCCACCTAAAACACCTGCTGCAACGTAGCCAATTTCCTCGCTAAGCCTTGAAAATGCAAGAAGTTTAGAACTTGCATTAGGCGGTGTTGCATATGCAAAAATGATGTCGGACGGCATATATTTTAGTGCATAGTTAAGCCCAGTAAAAATACCGCAACCAATGCCAGCCCAAACAGGTGCAACATCTAAAAATATTAGAAGCACTTGCATAATTATTATTGGAACAATTCTAAGCATTAACATTAGTTGTGGTTTTTCGTATAGCCACTTTTTTAAAACAATGTTAAACAAAACATTGCTGGCATTTTGCACAACCAAATAAAGCACCGCCAAATATACCAAACCAGTTTGTTGATAAATTAAAAGCGGAACAAATGCACTTATTAAACTTGTTGAAAAGTTTGATAAAACTTTGTAAAACTGAAGTAATTTAAATTGCATAACAACTTATTTTAACACGAATAAGTTTATTTATAAAATAATTTAAAATAAAAAAACAAAAAACACGCTGTGGAGTTTATGCGTGTTTTTTGTTACCTAATTATTAAAAATAGGTAGAATGAAAAATGGAAAAACATTTTAATTCCTTAAAATGCACTTGTATTATACACCCCACCACGCGTGTTGTCAATACCCAATTTTTTAAAATTTTCCACAAATTTAGGGGCGTTTTACAATTATTGCAAATTACACTTAAACATGATATAATTATTATAATAAATATTGTGAGGAGCATTATGCAAAACCAAACAAACAACAATTTGCCACTTGAACAACGAATTATAAATATTGTGCACAACGAGGGCTTTAGACAATTTTGCGTTAGAGAAAATGAAAAAAATTATTTCATGACACTTTATCCTGTGTTTTTTAAACTTGCCCACATTGATACTAAAAAAATTAATATAAACAAAAGCATGTTTGACTTTAATTACAACCCCGACCAAGTGCACAACGAAACTGTTAAATTTTATGAATGGCTTGATAGTTTGTGCCCAGCAATGCCCCTTGCCGATGCCAGTAAACGACTTAAACAAATTGTAACCTACGACCAATCAGTAGTTCCTGAGCACGCTAGGCAAGACAAACCGCGTGCTGGTTGTGGCCACATTGTTGATAACGGACAAATTGTTAAAGCATGGATATTTTTAGAAAACAAGTCGGATATTAGAGATGCGTTATCTTCCCCACACGAATATGGACATGCTCATAGCAAACATTTTTTAACTGGCAAACCTTTTGCCGACCCTGCAATGGGCGAATTTGTTCCGGTTATGATTGACGAACTTTCGTTGCACTTTTTAGAACTTAAAACTGGCAACGAAAAGCTTGCAAGCGAAATTAGAAAAAGCAGAATTAACTTATGTGTTGAAAAAGCCAGACTTTGTGTTTTACAATATTTTATTGTAAGCACAATGGCTGAAAACATTCCACCACAAGAAAAACTTAAAAAACTAGCAAGTTTAAAAGCACAATATTCGCATATTATTTCTGATGCCGACCTACAAAAATGTGTTGAACAAATTGAAACTCAAAAATTTGAACCACTGTTTGAAGCAAGATACATTTTTGCCCAACTTGCATCTATGGAACTAGCAAGTAAACTTCAAAAAATTAGAGAAATTAAAAAATCAGGCACACCTGAACAAATTGAAATTGCAAATCAAGAAGAACAAAAAATTGTTACAACCTTAAAACAAGTGCTTTCTCGCGACACCGAACTTAGCATTGACGAAGCAATTAGCATGTTTGGTTTTCCACCAAAAGAAGTTATGATTGAAAACTATTCAACACTCGTTAGCGGACAAGCAAAACAAACCAATTAAAAAAACAAAAAAACAAGCAATTTATTTTGCTTGTTTTTTATTTTTCTTGCTTTCTTTTTTTGTTTGCTTTTTTGCCGATTTAATTTCTTTCTTTTCGTTTTTAAGTTCCTTATATTCATGCTTTTTAACAAAAATTTTACGTTCAGCAAAAGCTTCGTTTTCTTTAACCGAAGCCGCATCTATAACTTTAAACCAATGGTTCATTTTAGTAAGTGTTTGGTGCGAGCGGTTGAGTAGTTCAGTTACAGCCTCGTTAAATTCAAGTTCCGGTTTTGCGTAAATTGGCTTACCAATGTGCACCGTAACCATTTTTGCTTTAACTTTAAACTTTTTAAAGTAACCCCTATTTTGCCTAAAGTTTATGCAAATAGGAACAATTGGAACATTGTTTTTAACCGCAAAGTGAAAAGCACCGGTTTTAAATGGTCTAATTTTTTCGTAGTATGGCCAACACGCAGCCTCAGGATAAACACAAACAAAATTACCCTCTTTTAAAATTTGGTTTGTTTCTGTCATGAATGCACGCTTTGCGCTTGGTTTAGTTGGAATTGGCATTGCACCCAAACTTTTCATAATAAAACTTAAACCCTTAACTTTCATGCTACGTTCTAAAACGTGGTAGTAAAGTTTTTTAGGATACACACACTGAGCAGCAATTAAGCAATCTAAATATAGCACATGATTTGGAACAACCACTGCACCGCTCTTTTTTAAACTGCGTAAATTGCGCTTACCTTTAATAACTGTTCCATGCCAAACAAGCACAATGAACGGAACAAACACCGCCACAAGCGCCCAAAATAAATTGGCAAAAAATTTTCCGATAGGGTTTTTAATGCGAAACTTATAGTTTGCATTAATTTCTTTATCGGAAGCAAAACCACCTATTAACTCGCCATCTACATGAACATCGGTCAGTCCTTGTTTTTCAAGTTCGTCGTAATCGTATTTTTTTGCCATTTAATGTAATTCCTTAAAACACTTAAATTGTAGCATAGCCGCCAAGTTTTGGTAAACATAATCAAACAAAAAATTATCCACAATAGTTTATGGATAATTTGTTTTATTAATTAAAGTTCTAGTAAAAAATATTTAATGTTTTCTTGTTGCTCGGCATATGTTGAACTTTTTCCGTGCCCACTATAACACACATTAAAAGTAACACCTTTTAACAATTCTAGGCTTTGAAGCATATTAAGCCTATTAGAAGTTTCTAAGTCGGTTCGACCAATAGAATTATAAAACAATGTGTCGCCCGAAAACAAACAATCGTTAATTTTAAAGCTCATGCTATCTAGGCTGTGCCCTGGTGTGTGAAAACATTCAACCGTCAAACCTGCCAAGTTAAGTTTGGTTACGCCCTGCAAACTTTTATAGCAATTTTTAGGCAACGTTAACTTTCCAAACATGCTAGCTAGTGTAAACGGATTAAGCCCAACAAAATCGGTATTAAAAACATAAACTGGGCAATTAAACTGATTAACATAGCTAAGCAAATTATAACAGTGGTCGAAGTGTAAATGAGTTAATAAAACTGCTTCAACTTTTGTTCCAATAGTTTGAGGCAAAACATTTTCGATTTCTGCCCCAGCATCTATAATTATTGATTTATTGTTATTAGAAACCACATAAGTGTTAGATTCTAGTAACTTGCTTACAATTTGTTTTACTTCCATGTTTGTATATTATCAAAAAACTAAACAAATTGAAAACAAACAAAAACAAAATTATATTAATTTTGCATAATTTTTATAAAATTCGATAAAAATATTTTTCTTAAAAACCAAATTCATGTAATATATTAGTAATAAGGAAAAAAGGAGAAATTAAATATGGCAAAAAAATCTGATTATTTCGGACTTGGATACGTTGTTAGCTTAATTTTAGCTATCATTCCTCCAACAAACTGGCTTTGCGGCGTTATTACACGTTTTAAAGACGGACACATTGTTGCTGGTATCCTACGTTTAGTTTTCGGCTGGAACATTGTTTATGTTCTTGACTTAATCTTAATGATTTTCAGCAAACATATTTTAAGATTAGGTTCTATTCTATAATTAGAACGAATAAAAAAGCACCCAGATTTGGGTGCTTTTTATTTTTTTTACAACTTTAATTATTTATTAAATTAAAAAAACAACCTAAACTAGGTTGTTTTTATGTATTAATTAGTCTCCAACATATGGAATTAATGCCATGAAACGTGCACGTTTAATAGCAGTTGTTAATTCACGTTGATGTTTTGCACATGTGCCAGTTTGTCTTCTAGGAACAATTTTGCCTTTTTCTGTAATATATCTACGTAGTTTATTAACATCTTTATAATCAATGTATTCAGTTTTTTCTACGCAAAAGTTGCAAACTTTTTTTCTAGAAGTTTTCTTGAAGCGTTTAGGTGCAACGGCTTTATCTTCAGCCATAACGTTTTCTAATTTTTCTTCGCTCATTATAAAACTCCTTTATTTATTTAATTATTAGAAAGGAAGATCGTTATCGTCAATAGGTTCTAGTTTAGTAACCTCTTCGTCTTCTCTTCTAGGTTCAGCACCTTCAGAATTTCTGGTGCTAATGAATTCAACTTCGTCGGCAACAACTTCGGTAACATAACGTTTTGTTCCGTCTGGAGCATCGTATGCACGGCTTTGAAGTGTTCCAACAACAGCTGCTTTACTACCCTTCTTTAAAAACTTGTGGCAATTTTCTGCCAAAGCACGCCAAACAACAATGTTAACAAAATCTGCTTCACGTTCGCCACTAGCATTTGTGTAACGACGAGTTACAGCTAAAGCAAAACGACAAACTGAAACGCCGTTTGTTGTGGTTGAAATTTCAGGGTCTTTGGTTAAGTTTCCAATTAAAATAACTTTATTCATAATTTTATCCTTAAAAATTTGTTTTAATTATGCTTCTTTTTTTAAGCATAAACTACGCATAACAGCTTCGTCAATGTTCATAAGTTCGTTAATGCGTTGTGGTAAAGCAGGTTCTGCATCGAATTCGAATAAAACGTAGTAACCTTCTTTCTTGTAGTTAATAGGGTAAGCTAATTTTTTAACGCCCCATTTGTTAATGCCTACAAGTTTACCATTGTTATTTTCAACTAAGTCTGTATACTTTTTAACAACGGTTTCTTTTTCTTCGTCGGTTAAAGTAGCAGAGAAAATAGTTAACAACTCGTATCTGTTCATAAATTACCTCCTTATGGTCTTAATCGGCTTTAAAATAATTTAAAGCAAGTTGGCAATTAATATAATTATTAATTACGAGTGTATTATAGCAAATAAAAAACAAATTATCAAGTATAAATTTAACACTATTATTTAATATATTTACAACAAGCTTTTATAAACACCTTTATTTTTATAAAAAACACACATGTTGTTTAGTCATGTGTGTTTTATTTAAACCTCTTGTTCGGTAAAAACCAGAATGTAAACGTAGTTTTTTGTTGTGTTGTTAACATCGCCATAATAACTTATTACAACCTTATCTTGCTGAACCCTAATTTTAAAATTTTTATCGCCCTCAAAATACTTTTCGGTTCTGGCTTCGTTTGTGTATAGCCTAACCTCGTTGCCATCTTGATAATAATAAACACTAGTTCCGTTTATAAGTGTTACCATGTTGGAATTAAAAAAAGACAAATTAAAATTTTTATAAGCGTTAACAACATTTAGCCGTTCGTTTTCAATTTGTGCCAAATTAGGGGTATCTTGCCCAGCGTAGTCAATTTTTGCACTTTCAAGTGTAAATGTTTTACCCCTAACTTTAATAAATGCACAACCACCAAACAACACCGCACTACTAATAAGCATACAAACCGCCCAAGTAAACAAAACCTTTTTCATTCCTTCCTCCGTTAAATTTACTATAACCCCTAAATTAAAACATTAAAAGAAATATAGTTTTATGTTGTTTAAGTTTGTTTTGTTTATTACAATCTAACCCAAGTTTAGGCACTTTTCGCTAAATTTTGCCCTGCAATTTTAACGACAAAGTAAATGTTACATAATTCAAATAATCGTCTTTATTTTCAAGCGTATTTAAAAATTGTTTCCATTCAGAATTATGAAATTTATTAAAATAATCGTAAATCTCAAACACATCGGCATTGTTAGCTTTAGCGGTGTTAATAAGTTTAGAAATGCTGTTTTCGGCGGTTTGATACAGTTTTGTTTTAACCACACCTTCAACATAGTTTTTTGTTGTTGTTAAGGCTTTTATGTTAGATGTTTTTTGTGTTGCCTCTTCTAGTTTTAAAACCAAATCAATATCAAAATCAAACACAGGCTTTCCGTTAACAAACTTGCCGCTGTAACTAGTTTTTTTGTTAAATATTTCAAATGTTAAATTTGCATTAGAAAACTCTGGCGTGTTAACATTTTTTATTTGAATGTGCCCACGTTTAGTATCTAAACTAAGCAAATTTAAACCATTCATTTCGTCGCCAATAATGGTGGCAACAATTTTACCATTTTTAACAATAACACCTTTACCTTCGTTTTTAATTATTTTTTCAGGCGACCCATTGCCACTACCACTTTCTTCCGCTTTTTGTGGCGTGCTAGTGCTGTTGTTTTTCGCCGAGTTATTTGCTCCACTTTTTAAACTTTTACTAGAACCCGAACTTTGGCTAGAGCCACTATCACTTTGAACACTTTTATCAGCATTTGTATTTAAAGCTGTTTGTGCCACACCGCCATCAACATCAGGGTTGGATTTTCCACTATCGCCAACAGTAATTAGTGGTAACATAGATGTTTTAGATGGTGAAAATGTGTTTAAGTAAAATTCATCAATATTAGAAGCTTTAGATAAAGCATATTCAGTGTTTAAAAGCAAAATTTCACTAACCGAAACAGCCCTCAAACCTTTTTGCGAGGCTGCGGTTTCAACAACCTCTTTTGCTGTGTTTTGTGCAACCATTATTGCTGCATTAGATGTTAAATTGTTTGTTCTAATAAAAAAATCTAAATACTCTAAAACATTTTCTTCAAACAAGTTTTTATTTAAAATAATCGAATCGCAATGTGCTAGCCCCGGAAACTTGCCTAGCACAAGTGTTATGTTTGCAAAAGCAGTGCTTACGTTTGTGCCGGTTGCACTAACTGTTTTTACCGTGCCATCGGTTCCGCCACCACCTCCTGCCTGCCCACTATTAGGAACAATTGTATTAACCGAAACTTCAATGCCTTGTTCGGTTTTATCAATACCAACACTAGTAACAACTGCCATCCTGTCGCTTTCGGCAGGCTTACTAATAGAAAATGGAGTTAGCAAAATTGCCACACATAAAAAGGTTACAACCAACCTATGCCTTTTAATAAATTTAAGCATTTTGCACCTCTTTGTTTATTTTACTAGGCTTTTTGTTTTTAACTTGTTTTATTTTTTTGTTTGAAAAAACTGTTTTACAATTTGACGGAACAATATTTGTTAATTGATATTTTACTACACTTTGATTATAAACTTGCCTTAATGTAACTTTGTTTTTACCCCTTAATTTTAATGTGGCAATCACACTTAAAATAGGTAGCATAACCTGAAACGCAATTACACTAATTGAAAACCATAAACTTGTAACAATTTCAATTGCCCTAATTAGGTTTAAATATAAATAAACTATTGAAATAAATAATAACACACAAATTAAAACAGTTGGAATATAGCGGTTTTTAAAGTTAAAAGCCTCAGTTAAAGTTTTGCTTGCACTTAAAAACATTAACCCAACTTCTAAAAACAAAATTATTAACCAAATAATAATGTTAATCCAGTTAATTGTGCCTGTTTCGGTTATTATGCTTGTGTATAATAATAGGTCGCTAAGAGCAAGTGAATGATTAATACCAACATCGCCAAACACACTAGCAAAAACAATATAAAACAAAATTACAAGTGTGTAAGTAATTACAACACAAGTTAAAACTTTTTTGGGTGCATCAGGTGTAAATTTTATTTTTCCCATAAGCACAAACAAAATTAAATAGTCACCAAAAATAAACGAACACCTTAACACTGCATTAAACGTGTTTTTAACACCATATTCAAACACAGGCAAAATGTTTGAAAAATCAGCTTCCGATGCTGGCACCAAAATGGTAAACAACAACGCAAGCGCAATTAGAGGCATAAAAAACTGAACCGTTCGGCCGAAAGTTCTAAAATCTTTAAGCATCATGAAGGCAATAAGTGCAAAAAGCGGAATAACAAACATTAACCATTCAATGTTTTCAAAAAGGGTTTCGTTAAAGTAATTATGAATTTCTTTAACAACTAACACCCCTCTAAAAAAGAAATATAAAAATAAACAAACCAACAGCACACTTGCAACCACTTTTCCAAACGCACGTTTAATAAGTTCAAAAAATGTTAGGTGTGGGTTTTGTTTTAACACCCAAAGCATTATAAGCACAAAACTAAAATCAAGCATCAACCCAATAAGCACGGAAAAATAAACATCTTTACCAGCATAGTTTGCAAACACCGATGGAAAAGCTAAAAATTTTAAACTAATTGTTGTTAAGCAAAGTAGCAACCCACACTGAATGCCTGTAATTTTTTTAGTCATTACCTAAGCCTCCTAAAATTTTTGTTGTTAAATGTTTTGGGTCTAAACTCCATTTTAGGTAACGATTGTTTTATAAAACTATCTTTAAAATCGGTTTTAACATATGGCGAAAGCGGACTTAAATATGGTGCTTTATAATTATCAAAATCGTTTAAATACATAACAAAAAATATGCTTAAAACAATTAACCCATAAAACCCCAGTGTTGACCCCGCAAGTGTAAACAAAAACCTAAGCAAACTTAGTTGCTGAGCTTGGTCGGGAATAGTGTAAAGGGTTATGCCACTAAGTGCCACAATCATAACCGCCGGTGGCGAAATAATACCTGCTTTAACGGCAGTATCTCCCAAAATTAATGCTCCAACTACTGATAATGCAATTCCTAAATATTCTGGCATTCTTAGGCTTGCCTCGTACAAAATTTCAAATAGAACCAAAACAAACAAAATTTCGGTTACTGGCGTTAATGGCAACCCTTGTGTTGAGTTAACCATGGTTATTAAAAATTTTAGTGGAATGGCTTTATAATGAAACATTTGCATTGCAATATATAGCCCCGGCAAAAGCATTGTTATTAAGCAACTAACCACCCTTAAAACCCTTACAAATGTTGCATGCGCACTAATATTATAATAATCGTCGGCGGCTTGAAAATCTTCAAGCAAAACAAACGGCAACGTTATTACAAGTGGCGAACCATCTACTAAAACCACAATTTTACCCTCTAGCATTTTTGCACAGGCAATATCTGGTTTTTCGGTTGTGCCAAGTTGTTTAAACATGCTTTGTTGGCGCGGTTTTAAAAACTCTAAAACATAATAACTATCAATAACGCCATCTATATTAATTTTTTGTAGTTTATTAACAATTTGTTTAACAATGGTTTTATCGGCAACATTACCTAAATACATAACACACACTTGTGTGGTTGTAATTTTTCCAATAGTTAGCATTTCGGTTTTTAATTGATTGGTTGAAAAAATTTTTCTAATAACGGCAATGTTTGTTTTTAAATTTTCGTTAAAACCTTCACGAGGTCCTTTTAAAACTGCACTTGTTGGCGGCTCGGTTAAACTGCGTTCTTTAGGGCTATCTAGTTCAAGCAAATATGCCATGCTGTGCCCATTAAATAGTAACACTGCTTTACCTTTTGTTATTTGTGTAACCAATTCAGACAAATTTGTTTGTTCGGTTATTTCCGGAAAATTAATTATGTTGTTAACAACATATAAATATGGGTTTTGCTTGGGCAAATTTTTTGCTTCCTGCATTGGTCTAGTAACAAAATCGGATAAACTTACAACGTCGGCCATGCCCTTTAAATAAACTAAAGCACAACTTAAAAAATCACACTTAAATTGCTTTATAATAACATCTGAACTACCACCAAAACTTTGTTTTATTTTGTTTAAATTGGCAGTTAAATTTTTTGTTAATTCCATAATTTTACCTTAAACATATTTTTTTATATTTTGTGGTAAAATTTAACTTTTATGCGTTTTTTAAGTGCAATAAAAAAGCCCTTAAACTTAAACTTTTAAGGGCTTATTATTTTATTAATTATTTTATGCATTTTTAATTGCTTCTGGCAGGTTAATTAAAGTTAAACTATAGGTTGTGCCAGTTAAATTTGCACTAATTTTTTTGTGCATATAACCAATTGTTAAAATGTTTGAATTGCTAATTTCGCATGCGGCTTTAACATTTAAGCAAGCTGCAGTTAAATCGGCATCGTGCGTTGAATTAAAAATTGATGGCGAACAAATATAGTTATCATCAAAAGCAATTTCAAATGTGTAAAGTTTGTTGGTTAACATATAGTTAATTAAACTTTCAAATTCGGCATCGGAACTAATAATTAAATTGTTTGTGCCGTCGTAGGTTTGGTTATAGTAATAGTAATATTCGTTTAATGCTGCTAACGAGTTATTTAATTTAGTGTTAGAAGCAAAGTGTGTATCTTTAACAAAATTATCTGACACTAAAAAATATTTATAACTTAAAAACTCGGTGTTGTTAAAATTAACTGCTTCGCCACCAGTTGTAAAATCGTTTTCGCTGGTTGAAGAAACTGTCCAAGTAATATCTACAACATACCAGTTTCCATCAATTTTAACTTTGTTCCAAGCATGAAGGCCACCACTAACTTCACCAGTAATACGATAAGCATCAATGCCCTCCATGTTGCAAAGAAGTGCAAATGCTTTACTAAAACCATCACAAACAGCCAAACCATCGTTAAACACGCCTTCTAAATAAAAACATGTGTAGCTTGCAAAACTTGGGGTTTCGTCATTATAATCTACAATTTCATCGTCGTACACAGTGTTATAACAAATATAATCGAAAATGCTTAAAACCTTTTCGTAGGTTGTCATGTCGTCGCAAACAATTTCACGTAAAACTTGTTTTGCTTTGTTGTAAATGGTGTAAGCCGAATTATTTGTTGTTGTTTTAAATAGCGGTGTTGCCCCACTTTCAACCACATGATATAGTTGTTCGGCAGTTGAAACATATTCAACTAATGGTTGTTTATCGCTTGCAAAATCGTTAAAATCGGAACTACGTTTTTCGTAAGATACACGCTCATAATAAGGGGTGTCAAACTTGTTTTGAGTTCTAAGTTTTTCCATGGAATTTGTTGGCTCAAAACCACTATTATATTTAAACTTAATTTTAAAATCTTTTTTATAATAATCGTCTTCAGTAACATCGCCTAAGCTTGTGTCGTAATCACAACTTTCGGTGTAACTATTGCATGCTGCACTAATTGCTTTAATTAAGTGGTTGAATTGCCTAATTTTATATGTGCCAGAAACATAATCGTAATATTGTGCTTCTGGACCATAAGTGTTAACAATTTCATTCATGTAATCGTTTGAAAAATATACTGGAAGTTCTTCAATTTTATAAACAAAAGCATAATAAACAATAGTGTTAAGTTCTTCCTGACTTGTAATATAGTGGTCGCCCAAAACGCCATCAAGATAAAAATATTTATTGTTGTATGTTGGTTGAAGGGTGCAAGTGTTGTGGTAAATTGGAAGCGACATCAAAATAACATCTTCTTCATTTTTTACACCAACTCTAAACATAACAACTTGGTCTTCTGAAACATATTCGGTAAAATCGAAAGCATTAACTTTTGTTTCAATAATGCGTTCGCCTAGTGTGTTAGAATACATAAACACATAATATTGTTGCGCACCCACAACTTGGTCCCAGCTTAAAATGTTGCTGCCAATGGTTAGGTTTGTAACAATGTTTAAATTGTTGTTGCTAACAACTGCACTTGAAACAACGCTTGTTTCGTTGGTGCTGTTTAAATATGTTACAACATTACTTTTTGCACTATCGTTATAGCCTTCCGATGTTGCAACAATGTAAAACTTATAAACACTAATATTTTCTTTTAAAAGCGAACTAAAGTTATAGGTGTTTACTCCTGCCTTGTTAACAACTATGGCAGCCAACTGCTCGTTCGAATAAACCAAATATTCTTCAGCATTTGTAACTGCTTGCCAACTAAGTGTTGTTTGGTCGGAGTTAAGTAAAACCGTAACAGCCTCAAGGTCGGGTTTAAACCAAGCCCCCCAACCATCGGCACAGCCTGTTAATGCAAAGGAGGCAAAAAACACTAAAATTGCACTTAAAAAAGTATTTAATTTTTTCTTAAACTTCATTTCTACCTCCTTAAATATTTAAACAAACAAAACTTTAATTTTATTGTGTGAATTAATTGTTTTTTTATTTAGTTTTTATCTGCGTTAACATCTTTATTGTTTTCTTTTTTCTTTGCATTTAACTTTTCTAGTTGCTCACGCTTTAATTCGTCGTTGGTTTTTGCCCTATTTTGATTTAATGTTCGGCTTAAATCGGCAAGTTTGCGTTTATCCTTTTTCTTGTGTGTTACAACAAACACAATTAAAACGCAAAGTAAAATTGAAACTGCAATAAATAAAATTATCCACCAAACATTAACCGTTGTATCTGGCCTAGTTTCAGGCACTTCAACATCTGGAAAGTTTGCAGGGTCGGTCATATATAAAACCCAATCTTGCGGAGCTTTTGCCCAAATTTCGCGGTTCTTTAAAATGTTTGGTATAGATTCTAGCGCTTCAATTTGCACTTTTAAAACCGCATCGTTTCCGCCAACCAACTCGGTTATGTAAACCTCGCTAAACCTCAACCAGTCAATAACAGTAACTTCTTGGTTAGGAAGCAATATTAAACGACAATAATAGTATCCGTCGTCTTCGGTTACAACCGGCGTTGGGTCGTTTTCGCTGGTAGGATATTTATCTTCTATTTCCTTATTGTACCTTTGCCAAATTTCGCTATCTGGTTCAATGTAAATAAAGTCGTCGTAAGAAATACCATCTATAATTAACGTTATTTTAAACCTAACATAAATACTGGTCCAATCTTGTTCGTCGGTGTCGCCCATAATGTTGTTACTGTTGCGTGCAACAATGTTTAGTTTAAACTTATCGCCAGGGCTAACAGTTTTAGGAATTAAATCGCCCGAAACTTCGGTATCGTAAAAAATATCTTTATTTGTCATGCTAACACTTACTCGAATATAATCTTCGTCGTAAGAGGTTACTTTTTGCAAATATAAATAAACACCCAAACTTAAAACAACAACAAGCATTAAAAATAAAACAACTGTTAAAACAACATTAACAGCCTCTTGCTTAATCATTGCTTTATCGCGAGTTTGCTGACGGCTGTAACGGAAAACGTCGTCCATTAACTGCTCGTTTTTCTTGGCAATTCGGTCCGACCTAGAAATTAAGTTACCATCTTTATCACGATGCCCAACTTCTTCTTTTTCGTTGTTTTGCGAATCTTTAACATCTTTGTTAATTTTTTCTAAATCGTGCTCATCTTCAGCCATAAGGTCTTTCATGATTTGCTCGATTTTTATTTTATTAATTTTACCAGGTGGTGTAACGTTATTTTTATTTTTTTGTTTGCCAATTTCGTCAGTTTCGGCAAACTGAACTTCTATTTTTTTAGAACTATCTGAATTTTTGGCAGACGAAGATTGTGCCGAACTTTCGGCACTAGGACTAACCTTTTTCTCCTCTTTATCTTCTGCCATAAATTTATCCTTAATTTTTTTATTTGGGCAAGAATGCCCTTAATTAATTTTATTCGTTAGGGTCGTAGTTACTATCTGAACCAGCAAATGCTTCTTGGAACACAGTTTCAACATTTCTAATTGTTGTAACAATATATTCTCCGGTTGGGTCTTCTTCGTTAGTAGGAATTAACGCTTGAACAGCTTGAACTGAAAACCAGAAAGTTACCTTTGCTGTTGAATAACGATTATCAATTGATGTTGGAAGTAACAAATATTGATCAGCCTCAAACGGATTTAAAAAACTAATTATTGGTCCGGTTTCACAATCAATTGCGGCAACAATAGAACTTTTAACATCGCCATCAACTTGGTTGGCTTTGGTTTCGGTGTAATACCACCAACCTGTTTCTGAATCGCAAATCCAAGGATAGCTTTCGCCGTTCCATTGTGCTTTTTGCCAAACTTGTTTATTTAACTCCTCGGCAAGCAGTGCAATTTCTTCGCTGGTTGCATTAGAGCCCTCAACCGAAACATTTAATTTAACACGTAAAAGTGCTGGAGTATAACTTTGTTGGAATTTTACAGCAGCAAAAGTGTTAATACGCATGCCCGGCAATAAGTATTCGTTATTAATAACAAACGGCAATTCAGCACCATCTGCCAAAATGTTTCCCTGATTATCGGCGGCAATGTTAACAACAACTGGGTCGCCTAAAGTAATGGTTGTAACTTCACGCTCAGAACTAGCAAACCACGCAAAAGTTGCGCCTGCAACCAACGAAATGGCCAACAGAACACTTAAAACTATTATTAAGCTTGTGTATTTGTTTAGTTCTTTAGATAATTTCATGTTTCTCCCACTAGCTAAAACTAGGCATAGTTACACATATTACTTATAATAGTATATTAAATTTTTAAATTTTAGTAAAATGAAATTCCCTAAAATAAACTTATTTAAATAATATTAGTTTATTAGATACAAAATTTTTTGTTTAACCTGCACTTTTACTATTTAAGAGTTACTGCCAAAGCCATAGGTTTCAGCCCATAAAGTTGGTGCACCTTCCCAAATTAAACCAGCATAACCATCATCATAATTTAAACTTTCTACAACAAAAGTTAAAACATGGTTTTTTTCACAACCTTCTAAGGTTATAAATCCACTAGGCAGGGTTATTTGTTTTGTTAAAACATTAACATCGCCAGCATTCAACACCCCATTAAAATAAACATAACCATCTACACCAGCTTCCCAACCAGTTTCAGGAACAATTTGTGCGTTAAAAACTTCTCCTAAATGGTTTGTTACTATAGCCCTTGCTCTAACCACTTGCGAACTATTATTAGCACCACTTATGCTAACCTGTTGTGGGTATGAAACTCCACCAACAATATTACTTAGCATTGTAACCGATTTTGTTGCACTGCCATTGTTTGAAACATCTACACCAAGTGGCATTAAAAATGTTTGATTTTGGTTTAAGTTAAATGCATTAATTTTAACGCCTAAAACAATGTTTAATGTGGTACTAACAACCATTAGTGTTAAAACTGCACAAAACACCCAAATAAAGGCATTTCTTTTTGTTTTAGAAATAACAACATTGTTGCTTTTTTCAGTTGGTTTTTCGCTGTGTTTTTGTTTGTTGTTTTTACCCGTTTTTAAATTGGATTTTTCAGTGTTTTTTATGCCACTTGTTTTAAGTGATTGCTTTTTATTTTCAGCCATTTAAATTGTCCTTTAAAAGTTAAAAATATTTTAAAAAAATATAAATAATAAAGTGTTTTAATTGTGTGTAATTACACAACACATATACTTTAATTTTTCACAATTTTAAAACTATTTATTCATGACAAAGAAATAAAAAACACACTTAAAATTAAGTGTGTTTTATTTACGTTTTTAATTATAACTTTTGCTTATAGTTCATCGTCGGCAAGTTTGCCCCATGTTGGGTTACTATAATTAAGCAATGGGTTTTCTACGTTCATAGTTTGAATTGCACTAACAATATAATCAATGTTAATATCTTTATTTGCAAAAATATTTGTTAGTTTTGTGCTTATTCTAATTTTGCCATCAACAAAGGTGTGCTCTTCACCATTGTAAGCGGTTCTAGCCAAAACTTGACCATTAACATTTTCGCTAAACACCCACCATTTTCCGCCGTCTTCTTCGCCAAAATCAACTTCAACCCAATCAGACGAAACTGGGCTTGGTGTGGTTTTTCCGTCGCCAAAATCGATAAGACCATCGCTAATAATATCGCCACCCATATCGGTTAAAGCATTAGAAGTTATTTGAAGTTTAACCCTAACATAAGCGGGTGAGGAAGGTCTGTCCTCTTTACCCATAACAAAGCCTAGTTTCATGTTAATTTTTGTTCCAGGTAAAATTTTTGCTTCTTCAAGAGGTAGTGTAACCGAACCACCTTGCGGAACATTTAAAGTATCGGTAATATAAATTTCTACAGGGTGAGAAAGCGAAATGCCAAGCATTTCGGAAACAATACGTGTATACCACGCAAAAGTAACACCGGCAACCAGCGTCATAAGCAGTAGAACACTTAAAATAATAATTACTATTCGTTGCGAATTTAGCAATACACTATTTTGCTTTTTTTCCATTTTCCCTCCTGTTGTTATTTTACATTATATTTAAAACTTAATCTATTGAATTTTGCAAACTTCCACACTCTGGGCACGGAGTATCGGCGCCCACAACAACAGTTGAACACCCTTTACAATCTCTAACATCATATTTTCTTATTGCTTCACGCCAAGCATCTGGAGCATTATTTGCCCATTCTTCCTCAAAAGCATAGGCGCTGTAATAACGTTGAATTGCATAAACAGTTAATGTTATGTGCACTGGTTGACTTTTATCAATATTATCAATGTCGTTTGTAATAACTATGCCAGTGTTGAAAGTTGCAGTAATATCTGGGGTTATGTAGCCCACATAATAATAACAATCATCTTTTTCAGAATATATCCAACTTTGCTCGCCGTTTGCCTCGTGTTCAGGCGTAACATGTAACACTGGAAACATAACATGGTGCCCATCTACCTGATAATCGGTTTGAAGCCTAACTTTAATGTAGGCATCATCGGTGTAAGGAGCACAAGTTATGGTTGTTGGCATATTATCATAAAATTTATTTGGTTCTAGCAAATCTTTAGGAAATTCTAAAGTTGTTTCAACTTCTAGGTCAATATCGCCCACAATGTAAACCTTTGTGGCAACTTCGCTTTCGCCAAACCATGCCGAAGTTACAAAGTAGAAAATTAAAAAACACAAAACAACAATAATAAGCAACGAAACAACTTTGTTAAATCTGTTTCCTAAATGGTTATAATCATAAACACTATTTTCCACTTTGCTCCTCCTTTGTTGTTTTTATTTTTTAAACAATTATTAAAATTGTTTTATTTATGTTAATTAACATTATTAATAAGTTTTGCTATTAAATTTTTATTATAAATTGCCATCTTGTAATTTTAATTTTTAATATATTCTGTTGTAAATTTTTATAAAAATAAACACCCATTTTAATACTTGGCAAGTGCAGATATAAAATTTGCAATTTTAAAATTTTTGCAAACAAATTTTATATTAAACAAGCTTCCATGCAGTCCATTGTTCTAAAAATTCGGCAGTTAAAACGCCAAAAGGTTTATCTTTATCGGCAACCGGATTTTCGGCTGTATCAACCTGATAAGCATTACCAGAATAAGCCACAATTTCGGCACGAATAAAGATGTATATTGTTTGCTCTTCAAAGCCATCTGCCACCGGAGTAACCGAAGAAATAATGTTTTTACTTGCATTAGCCTCTAGCTGTTCGTTTAAAAACGAATTAAAAAAGTATTGGTCAGAAATGGCTGGGTCGTCGTATAATGTAACCCAATTATTTTGAGTAATGCCAACTTGATTTGTTTGAATAATCCATTGTGCACCTTCTAAATCGGTGTAGTGGTTGTGCGGACCTTGGTCGTCGGTTATAGCAATAAAGCATTTAACAATGCCCGGAATTGTGCCCACATTTTTAACGCTTAAATCAACACTTACGCTAGATTTATCGGCACCAAATGTAACAGCAACCGGAACACCCGCAACATAACTGCCATCTTCGGCAACCTCTCCATTAATTTTGGTGCCGTTATTATAAATTTCAATGGCCACTTCACCAATAGTAGCATCGCCGGTGTTAGTTATAATATCTGAAAGCCACGCAAAAGTTACCCCAATGGCAACAACCAAAAGTAATGCCACGGAGCACATAAACACGAAAAATCGATTATTAAAAATAGATTTATTATTTGAATATACCATGTTTTTTTGCACGCACTTATCCTTATTTTAATTTTACGGAAAATTGCGTTTTTTGTAAAGCGATTATATGTGTAACTAAACAACAAAAGTAGGCATAGTTTCCTATACCTACTTTTATTATTTGCAAAAACATTTTTAACTATAAGTTACAATAAACAATGCTAAAACTATGCATACAACAATAATTATAATGTTTTCTTTAATAAGTTCTAATAACACGCCCAAGTCTTTAACATAGTAAATAACTGTGCCAACATAGTTTTCTTTTGTAACGGTTTCGCGTGAACCTTGGTTTTCGGCTGCATCACCTTGAGTTTTTAAAACAATGTTGCGTCCGCTATCGTCTTTTTCAACAACACGGTGGGTAACATTGCTATCGCCAACTTTAAATGTTACAACGTCGCCAACTTCAACGTCTTCCATATCTATTTGTTTAATAATTACAACTGTGTTAACAGGCATTGTTGGGGTCATGGACCCAGTTAAAATGTTTAAAAATTTATAACCTAATGCAAATGCTGCAACAAGTGCAATTAAAAAGCCAAACAAATGTTTCTTATAACTATAAAAGTATATTTAACTACCTTATTTTCTCTTTTGTAAATATTTCTTCCCATGTTTTACCATCACTTAAATTAAATTTTAAAACGTGGAAATCTAATCTCCACGCTTTAAAATTTTAAACTATTAATATTATATGCATTATGCTTAGTTTTACCAAATAAATTTAAGCATTTATTTGCCAAGCAAACACAGGGTATCCGTTGTTTATAGAGTTAATATCTTGGCTATAAACATCAGGATATGCCTCATATAACGAAGCTGTTAACGCTGTTTTATCGCTAGATTTTGTAGCAATTATAACGTTTTCGTCGTTACCTAACAGATTTATTGTTACTGCCGAAACATAGAAGTTTCCAACATAATTGCTTTCGCTCTTTCTGTTGTCAACACCAACAAACATACCTACAGTGCCGTTGCTTGCACTAATTGCACCAGTTGATGTAACAGCAACATAACAGCCCTTTAATGTTCCAATAGCACTATCAGCAACAATACCAGCAGCGTATCCTTGATATTGACTACCGCTCTTCATTGTTAAAGTAATGTTAGAAACAATTGAGTAACAATATTCAATTGAGCCGGTGTAAGTTGTTGAACTAAATGTTGTTGTGGTATTTCTAACAGCAATACCACCAGCAAGTGCTTGAATTGTTTCAAGGTTAGAAGTTGCAACAATTGAACCTAAGTTATAAGATTTTGAAATTGCACCTAAGTTTTGGTTAACAACACCACCAACTAATGTGCCTTTTAAGCCACCTGTGTTTCCACACATTGTAACAGTGTTGTAATTGTTTACTGCAATGCCTGCAACACGTGTGCTCATGCTTTGGCCACCACTACCGTAATAAGAAATGTTCATGTTGTTTATGGTGTTAGTAATTGTTCCGTAGTTATCAATAGCAATACCAGCAATTAATTGTCCGCCAGAAAGTGTTGTGTAGGTAATTTCGCCATCGCCACCAACAACTGTTAATGGTAATGTTGTAACACCTGAAATTGTTCCGCGGTTGGTAATTGTTATACCTGCCATTTGAGCAACGTAATATGAGTTTGAAGCTGGAGTTTTAATTCCGATGCTTAAGTTTTTAACAACACCACGTGTTCCAATTTCTTTAATAAATGCGATATAATTTGAGTTGTATTTATAATATACATTTGTTAGTTTATGTCCATCACCATCTAGGGTTCCGTTAAATGCTCCGCCATCTCTACCAACTATAAAGCCTTCAACAAATTCTAGGCTAGAACTTGTCATGGCAATATCATTTTTAAATTTGAAGTAACTATCTAAATAGTATTCAATATTTAAAATATGATCTGGGGCAGATAGCATATATGGATCTAACTCCGTTCCACTACCACTAGCAAATATTTTGAAATCGCCCTCAACCTCATCGGTGTAAGCCGAAGTTATTTCTAGGCTGTTAGCTGTGGTTATGTAACTTAACACACTAACTTTAAATGTACCAATTGTTTCAAGCTTAAAGCTATTTACACCTGGGTCAACCGAATAATAAACAGGTTCGGCAGATTCGTTATAATAAACTTTAATTCTTGTTTTAGTGTTGTTAGAGTAATTTTTCCATGTAATTAAACCTGTTCCGGTATCTACAGATAAGCGTGTTGGAGTAATTGGAACTTCAACAGCAACTTCATTACTCTTATCACTAATTGTATAAAGTTTGGTATGTGTATCTGTGCAAAGTGCATCGTAACTAAATGCTCTTACATAAATTGAGAATTCTTGACCAAATAAGTGTGAATGATCTGGATATAATGCATCATAATCGGCAACAGCTTGAACATTAAATAATAAATATTCTGTTCCACTGCCATCAGTATATCGTTCATAGTAAGTTTCGTCAGTTGTAGCGTCTACATCAATTTTTTCGAATGTATGTGTTCTAACAGCTGTAGACTCACTATATTTAACCACTGTAAACTGATAATATGCAGCATTTTCTAAAAGTTTAACAGCAATGTAGTTTGCAGGGTTTTCTTGGTCTTCAGTAATATAAAGTTCAGCTTGAGGTGTTTCAAGTTTATAAACCACCATAGAAGCATAGTCTGAACTAAACCAGCAGTAACTTAAAACTTCAGGTTCTGTTTCAGTTCCACCGCTTCCTTCTGAGCCTTCTGAGCCACCTTCTGGAGGAACTTCGCCTGTGCCGTCTTCTGGAAGTTCTTCGCCAGAGCCATCTTCAGGATTTTCTGGTTCGTCAACTTCGCCATCAACAACTTCTCCCTCTAAAACTCTATTAGAAGAATTTGCAATGTTAACACCAGCCTCAATAGGAGTTTCGCCGCCAGACTCTTCTCCTGAATTTTCGCCGTTGTTTTCGCCACCACCCTCAGGGTTTGTGTTTTCGCCACCTTCTGGAGGAACTTCGCCAGAGCCACTATCTCCTCCGCCCTCTGGAACATCTGGTTCAATAACTTGATTATAGTATCCGTTTGAACCCAAGTAGCCAACTTCAACTTTATAATAACCCGAACCTAAGTTTAAACCAATTTGTTCAGAAAGAACACTTAAATCTAAACCGGTGTCAGTGTTAAACGCATTGGCAATTGGCAAGTTAGAATTTTCGTAAACAACTGTTCCTGTGGTTGATGTTTCGGTTTCAAGTTGTGTAATTTTAATTTTTGTTCCGGTTGCAATAGCATAATTTAAATCAGTGTTATTCCACTTAATAATACCATCTGCAACACGCAAATTAGGAACTTCTAATTTTTTACATAAAACTTCTGGGCTAAATTCGCCGTTTAAATATTGTGTTGATAATATTCCAGGAATTGCACGAACACGTAAACTAAACACTTTGTTTGTTGCAAAATCAGAAGCATTAAACACAAGTTGACGATAGTTGTTATCGGTTACAATACCATATTCTGGCAACTCTTCGCCTTCGCCACCTTCACCTTCTAGAAGAACATCTAGTTTATAAACTTCATATTTTGCTGCATCATCTACGTTGGTCCAACGCAATGTTCCATTTACCATTTCTACAGTTATAGGAGATAGTAAACGTTTATAGAACTGGGCAGTTTGAACTGAATCACCAGTAACTGTTGTGTAATCTAAGGTGTTTTCTTCAGAATTTTGTGTTCCACAAGCAGCAACTTGTAAAGCATATTCATATCTAGCACCGTCTTCGTTAACAGCAGGGAAATCTAGCGATGGTAAATCAAAGAAGCAATAATCGCCATCTTTAATAGTTTCAGCTGCAATATACATTGTTATGGTTTCAAGTGAAGTGCCCTCTATGTCGCCAACCAATTGTCTGATAATTGTTACAACATAGTGTAAAGCCTCAACACTTTCGTCTGCATCAATTTGATATGTTTGCGCTTTCCACGAGAACACACCGCCATTAATTGTTAAGTTTTCTACTTTATCAAATTTATATACTAACAATTTGGTTGATTGACCAGAAGAAATTTTTTCCACGCCATTACCCATAGCCTCGCAACTAACGTAATATGCACCAGGAACTGGGAATAATGGGTTATCTGATAATGTATATTTAAAGAATCCGTCTGAGCCTAAAGTTAAGAATGAAATATTTTCTACTTGATCAGATGTAATAGAAATTTGTTCAGCATATAAGCCAGCATCTTCATTTGATTTCGATTTATCAAATGTTTCGCCAATTCCAACACTCCAAATTCTTAATTCTTGGCTAACTGCTGTAGCACTATTAGCAAATGCTATGTCGCCATTACTAATTGAAACATTTGGTGTTCCTAACATTTCTACACTACAACTATGGTCATATAAACTTGTAAAGTATACGCCAGTTGTGTTAGTTCCGCTATCTTTAGTTCCCATTGCTCTAACTGTGATAATGTAAACAAATCCTCTTTCAATACCAATGTCGGCAACTGGAACTTTGTAAACCGAATTGCTTGCTCCGCCAACAGAATCTGCAACTGTTGCGGCATATTTGCTTGCATTAGTTGAGTTAATTTCTAAAGTTTTGTTTGCTTTTTCAGGATTTACTGCTGTTGCTGTAATTAAATATCTAACACTAAATGAGCCTGCATCTACTAAACCAAAGTATAAGTGGTCGTTGTAAACCATTGTTTTATATGGTGTCATTGGTGTTTGTGGAGCAGATAATTTATATCCGGTAATTGTTTTTGAATAGTCGCTACTAACCACTGAATATGTCGTTTCTGGAATAATTTCTTCGCCACCTTCGCCTTCAGGGTTTTCGCCTTCCATTCCTCCGTCAGAACCATCGCCAGCACCAATTTCTTCTAGAACTCTGTTTGAAATAGTTCCAATATTAACACTAGCCTCAACCGGGTTTTCTTCGCCACCTTCTGGATTTTCTTCGCCACCACCTTCTCCACCGCCTTCTTCGTTAAGCATGCTACTTCCACCAATAAATCTTAACGAAACTGTGTATGGGTTTACAATGTTTGTAAAATTAAAGTCGTAGCTATAAACTAATGCATCGCCTGCCTTATTAAGTGCTATGCTTGCAGGTTTTTGATTTTGGAAAAGTTTATTGTTTATTGTTACTTCTAAACATCTAAAATGTGAAAGGTTATGAACAAGTTCCATAGAAGATAGTTCGCTATTTCCTTGTGCTGCTGCCAAAATTGCATTAGCGTCGTAAGATGTTCCTTCTAAAATAAGTTTAATATATTCGTCAGCGTCGTCGCCAAAAGGAACTTCCCAACTAATAAAACCATCTCTAACTTTATAGTCATAACTATTAGGGGTTGGAGATTTATAAACTGTAATGGTTCTAACATCTAGGCTAGAACTATCTAAACTAGTTACACCATTACCCATTGCTGTAACTTTAACTGTATACCAACCAGCCGCATAAGACTCGTCTTCTAAACTGCACTGAGGAATTAACATTCCAATGTCGTTAACATATGTGCCAGAGTTGTATGTTTGACCTTTTACAATTTCAACCAAATAGAACATTGCCCCTGAAACTGGTTGCCATGTAATAATACCATCAGTAACGCTCATTCCGGTTGTGTTTGGTAAAATTTGAACTGGAACAATGTTTCCTGTTGAACCAGTTAAATAACCATGTTCTGTGTAATCAACGCTATTACCAACTGGCACAACATAAAATCCGTATACACCAGAAGGAATGGTTGTTGGAAGTGTTGTTCCAACCTCGCCAGCATCAGCACCATCTAAATATAATCCACCAAGTTCGGCATTATATCTGAAATCTTCGGCAAATAGTAAGTTAGAATCGGCATTAGAGCAGTAAATTACATAACCTTCTGCATTTGTTACACTAGACCACCAAAGCATCCAATAATCTAGTTTAGCATCGGTTGTAGGTGCAAGTTTTTGAATTGTCATGGTTTCAGAAGGTCTACTATCAATTGCACCTTCTTTAATAACTTTAATATAAATTTCGTGAACTTCCGTATCGGTTATAGCATTATTAATTGCAGAAGTATCGTCGCAAGTTTCAAAGGTTGTGTGAGTTGTAATAACCGGCTCGGCACCCTCTTCTGCTGGAGGTTCGGTTGTTGTGTAGGTTAACAACACACCATCTATATAAACTTGATATGCTGTTCCTAACGAACCTTCGTATGTCCACTTAACAAATCCGTTTTCAGTTCTAACATTTATTGCTTGTTGTAAAAACTCTAAAGTATGATATGTTAAAGCTGAAGTAGAACTCATTAAAATGTTGTTATTAATATCACCCAAACAATTAAAGTAAACATCGTAAATACCTTCAGGCATATCGGCTGGGCAAGTTACAACATAACTTGTTGCAGTTCCTAAAATTGTTTCGGTATAAGCATATTCGCCTGTTCCGGCATTATAGTAAGCAATTTTAATACCACTTGCATTTGTGTTTTCGTTTGTAAAATTAATTGTGTTAGTTTCGCGGTTATAACTTGTAAACACAAGCGATTTTAAAATGGTTACATCTAGTGGGTTTGTTAATGTTTCGCCAGTTATATATCCTGCAGTTTCTTCAAGTTCAGAACCTAACATTCTAATGTTAAACTGAAGTGTTTTAGGAGTTGTGTCGTTATAAGCAAACATAAGTGTGTTAACGTTTCCTTCAACAACTCCATTAAATGGTTCAAGGCTGGTTACTGGAACAACTTCAAAACGTAGTTTAGTTGTGTCGTAATCTGAACTTAACAAACTATCCCAACTAAAGTAATATTCCGATAAACCAGTTTCTGGAGTTAACACATTTTGATTAATTTTAAAGTTTGTAACATCTGGAAGTTTTGTAACTTTTAAAGCACTACTTAAAGCACTGTTAATTTGTCCGTTTTGTTTACCAACAATTTGAATACTATATTCAACACCTTTTTCAAGGTTTGTTAAAGTTGCTTTGTTGGTTTCTAGATTTTCAAGTGTTAAAACACCATTAACATAAACATCAAATTTTTTGTTAACATCGGCATTCCAAACAATTTCGCCACCCATAATTTTTAAGCCTAGGCTGTTTCCGTCAATTTTAGTAATGCCTTCTAATTTTAATGGTCTATTCCAATTATCAATTGTGTTTTCGCCATCACCTAGCGAATAAATTGTAATTTGATAAATTCCGGCGCCATGTGTAAAGGTCCAATCTTTAAGTTCAATAACTGTAGTGCCACCTTCGCCACATAAAGCGGTGTATTCTTCAACTCCGCCATCTTCATGAGTTACCTCAATATAATATCCAACAGGTAAAACATCGTTTGTGTTTAAAATAGTTAAAACATTGTCTGAAATGCTTGCACCAGTTGCACTTGCCAAAATTGTTATTGTTAAGCCCGAATCAACAACTTGGCTGTTAATATAACCATCTGCACTTTCGCTTACGCTACCCACAGCATAAATTTTAAATGTGTAATTTCCTGGATTTGAAGAACCAAAATCTGCAAAATCAACAAAAGTTTGAGGCGCATTAAGTTTTTTAACGTTATAGTTTGAATCGGTTATAACATATGCTGTTGCATTTGCAACCGAATCCCAATTTATTTCGCCATCAACATTTCTGAAGTTTGCAACAGTGGCAAGTTTTGTAATGTTTAAAGTTGTGCTTGCCTCGCTATTTAATTTTCCTTCAACAACAGCAACAACTTTAATTGTATATTTAACTTCAGCTTCTAAACCACTAATTTCACAAGCAATATTTTCGCCTTTAGTAATTGTTGAGCCATATAATGTGTAACTTGTTTCAACATCTGGTGTGGTTGTTGCATACACTTGATATGTTGCACTTGCAACTGAATATGTATCCCAAACCACAACACCATCTTTAATTGCCAAACCTGTAATTGTTTGAGCACGGCTTAAAACATAGGTTGTTGCATATTCGCCAGTAACCAAACTAGCATTATCACCAACGCTTCTAACTCGAACAGAAATCATGTCTAACTTATAGTTTTCTGGGTTAAACAAATAACTTGTTTCTTGTCCAACATTTACGTAGGTTGTTTCTTCGTTATATGTAATTTCAAGTGTATATCCTGCAGGACTATCGCCTGTGGCAGGTGCCCAAACTAAGTGGTTATTTTTAACCGTTACATTTTTAGGAGTACCTAATTTTCTGAAATTAAAGTTTGTAACTTCACTTGTAACATATCCAACACCATCGGTGTTTGTTGTTCCAACAGCAACAAGTTTAACAGCATAATCGCCGGCAGCATAAGTTTCTGGCAAATTAACTTCTGTTGTTGTTGGTTCGTAATTGTATGTTTCGGTTGTATTTTTTATTTCAATGTTATATTTGCTTGCGTTTGCAACTGCACCCCAAACAAGTTTATAGTTGCTAAGTGTATCGCTTACATCAATTAAACTAGTTAAAACCGACTCAACGTTAACTGTTGGTAGTTTAACAACTGTTTTTGTTGTGAATGCACTGCTAATATAATTACCTTCAGCAGGAATTGCTTTAACTTTTACAACAACTTGTTCGTTAACAACATTAATTGCGGTAAAGGTGTTTGTTGTTTGCTCAACACCATCAACATTATCGCCAACAAAAATTTTATATTTATTACCTTCTACAGCGTCCCATGTAAGCACACCATTTTCAGTGCGTAGGTTTGTAGGAGCGGCTAATCTTGTAACCGAAAGGTTTGCAGGGCTTGACGAAATGTTTCTAACACCATCGCCAACCGAAATAACATAAATTTGATTGGTGCCATCAATAACATCTAAAAGCGCATAACCTGCTTCAGGATTATTACCAATTAATCTGTATGCCGAATTATTTACTTTAACCGAATAATCTAAAGCACCAGTAACTCCCGTAAACTTTAACGAGTCGTTTTCAATTGTAAAGTTAGAAATTGCTTCTAATTTTTTAAAGTTAAATGCGGTTGCATTATTTAAACCACTAGTAATTGTTGTTGTTCCATCACCAATAGCAACAACTTTAACATTATGCTCTCCTGCATCGTTAACTGAAAGGGTGTAACTTGTTGAGCTTGCATTGCTAACATAACTATCGTTTAAATAAACCGCATATGTGTTTGTTCCATCAACAGCATTCCATGTAACAGTTGCATCGTTTTTAACTGCAGTAATGTTAACATTGTTTAATTTTGTTATGGTTAAACCAGAACTAACTGTTTCGCCGTTTGCGTTGTTTAATGTTTCAGTAATTAAACCAAGTGCTCTAACCGAAATACTATAAGTGCCAACAGCACTGCACTCTTCTGCTAAATTTACTGAAGTTAATTGTGTTGAAATGGTTTTAGATGTTGTTCCATCGTTTAACACAACTTCATATCCGCCAGAAGCACTAATACCATCAAATGTTAAAACGTTGTTTGAAATTGCAAAATTCGAAACCGCACCAATACGTTTAACCAAAATTGTTGAGCTTTCGCCCTCAATGGTGGTTGCAACGTCGCCAACTGGCAACACTTGAATTTCATAATTAGTATCAACTGCAAACTCGTTAGTAATTTCAAATTTGTTTTCGGTTATTTCAAATTCCGAGCCACTTGTAAGTGCTGGGCTAATTGTAACCTTATAGCCACGTGCACCTAAAATTTCTGGGAAAGTTATAAACGAATTGGTTATAACCTCGTCAACCTTATTATCGTTTTGTAAGGTTAACACCGGAGTTGCAAGTTTTGTAATGGTATAAGGTTCAGAATATTCCGATTTAAACATAAAACAATCGTTAACCGAAGCATTACTTGCTGCTGCAACTTCAATAATATATTCGCCAGCTTGTGGGTTAGGAATTGTGAACGAGTTTGTGCTTGCATAAGCAACTTGCTGAACACCATTTACTTTAATTAAATAAAGTGGTGCCTTATCGTGTGCGTCCCAACTAACAACGCCATTAACTGCTGTAACGTTTGTAACCGGTGCATATTTTAAAAATTTATATTCTAAACTATAGTCGCCATCAGTAAAGTTCATAACATCGCCCAATGCTTTAACTTTAACAACATTTTCGATGTTAGTTACAAGTGGAACATCGCTAGTTCCAATTGGCAACGAAACAAAATGCTCTAAAGACGAAGTTGATGGGTCGGTTACTGGATATTCGGTTCCGTTAATGTTAACCACATAGTTTGTTGTGTGCGGAACACTGCGGAACACAATTGCATTTTGCGCTTCTGAATAAGCAACCCCCGAAATAGTGTTTAGTTTAACAGGGTCTGGCATAACTTTTACAAGTGTTGAAGTTTTTAAATTTGTGCCACTAATTGAAAAAGTTACACTAACTCCCTCTGTGTCAACCGTTTTGCCAGTTAAAGTAAGTTTGCCTGAAGCCGCATTAAAACTGGTTTGGCTTAGTTCAACAACATCTGGCTTGTTAACCGAAACTTCAACTTTAGTGTTTGTTGAATCAACTGGTTCAATGTTATAAGTAACCGATGTTGTTTCGCCAACAAAAGTATAAGATTCTGCAATGTTTACCGAAATTTTAGTAGGGTTAACATCTTTTTCAGAACATGAACAGCCCACAAAAAAGATGCTAGCAAGTGCACCTAAAATAAATACCGATAATGTTTTCCATTTTTTCATCATAATATTCACCAACTTTTTAATTGTTGTAATTTTTTCCTTTGAATATTTGTATTTTAACAAAAAAAAATTAAAGAACAAACTAAATAAACGCGTAAATATAATTTATTTATTATATATATTTAATTATATTGTTTTTGTTTTTACTTGGTTTTATTCAAAAAAAGCACAATATTAGGCGGATTTTACTAAATTTTAAACACAAAAAACACCCAACTTAGTTTTGGGTGTTTATTTTTTTAATTAACCTTTTAAATTAATTCCGTTTGTTTTAAAATGCTCAATTAAATTATTTGAGAATTTTTCAATATCCTTAGCCTCTAATGTGCGGTCCATTGCACCAATAACAAAATTAAAGGTAAAACTTTTATGTTCTGGGTTTTGTTGTTCGTTAACATAAATATCTTTTAAACTATATTCCATGTTAAGTTTTGTTTTGTAAGTTGAAATAATGTTTTGTAAACTTGCATAACTAACGCCATTTGGAACAAGGAAAGTAAAATCAAGATCTACGCTTTGATATTTGCTAACTTTTGCCCTTGTTGTTTTAACCTCTGGTGCTTCACATAACTTAGCAAAGTTAAGTTCTAAACACACCAAGTTGTGTTTTGGGCAAATATTTTCTTTAATTTTAGGGTGCGCAACGCCCATTTCACCAATAACCTCTTCGGCCACTTTAATTAGGTTTGAGTTAACTGGGTGATAATAGTTTTGTGTAACGCCATCTACATATTCAATTTTTGTTTTAACTAGCGATTCGCAAATGTTTTCTAACATTGTTTTAAGCTCGAAATAAAGGTCTTTTTCAGATTTTACAGAACTTAATAAAACAATTGATAAAATGTGTTCTTCATTTGCAATTTTGTTTTCGTTTAAGCCACTAACTGTGCGTCCAATTTCGCACATTTTAATAGTTTCAAAGTTGTTTTTGTTTTCGCTTGCAAATTTTAAAAGTGTTGGAGTTAATTTGCTTCTAATGCCAGATTGACCACTATTAGATGTGTCTAACAAACTTAAATAACTTTCGCTTTCAATGCCATTAGCTTTATTGAAATCAGCATAGTTCCAAATGTAAGAATGAACTTCGCTAACACCATATTTTTCGGCAAGCAACCTTTTTGTTTTATATTCCAAGGTGTGCTCTTTACTTTGTTCAACAGGCTGTAAATTAAAACTCATACTTTCAGGAACAATATTGTCGTAGCCATACATACGTAAAACTTCTTCAACTAAATCTTCTTTAATTGAAACATCTTTTGTTCCACGCCAAGAAGGAACTTTAACACTAACTTCTTCGCCTTTAACGCTAAGTTCAAAACCAAGAGCGGTTAAAATTGCGTTTACTTTTTCTTTTGGCAAATTAACGCCACTACGTTTATTTAAAAAGTTGTAACTAATGGTAATTTCGTGTTTAGGATATTTAAAATTATAAACATCGGTTAGTGCACTGCTAACTTTAATTCCGCCATCAATTTCTTTTAAAATTTTAACAAGTCTTGCAATTGCAACAGGTGTGGTTTCGGGGTCTAAGCTTTTTTCGTAACGAACAGATGCATCGGTTGATAAACCAATTTTTTTAACGGTTTTTCTAATTGCAACAGCATCGAACACTGCACTTTCTAAAAGCAACGAATTTGTTTGGTCGGTAATACCTGATTTTAATCCGCCTTTAATACCTGCAATAGCAACAGGTTCGCGGTTGTCGTCGCAAATAACCAAACTTCCGGCAGGAACTTTGTGTGTTTCGCCCTCTAGGGTTAGCATATCAACATCGGTTTGGGGCTCTACAACAGTAATGCCATTAACAATTTTGTGGTCGAACGCATGCATTGGTTGGCCTAGTTCTAACATTAAATAGTTTGTCATGTCGGCAAGCAAGTTAATATCACGCATTCCGCAGTAATTAAGCCTTATTTTCATTTCCATAGGGCTGCGTGTTTCAGTAACATTTTCAACCGCAATTCCACTATAACGATAACAATTTTTACTTTCAACTTTAATGTTTAATTTATCTAATTTATCGTAAGCTGATAAGTCTTCTGTTTGCAATGGTTTTAGTTCACGACCAAATATTGCGGCAAACTCACGTGCAATGCCATAGTGTCCCCAAAGGTCTGGGCGGTTTGTTAAACTTTTATTATCAATTTCAAAAACAACGTCGTTAATTGGGTAAATTTCACTTAAAAGTGTTCCCATTTTTGCTGTTGTTGTAATATCCATAATTCCGCTGTTATCTGAGCCGATTCCCAATTCTTGCTCGGAACAACACATACCAAAACTTTCAACGCCAACCAATTTTGCTTTTCCAATTTTATAGCCATTAACCATGCCACCAACACGTGCAAATGCAGTAACCATGCCTTCACGCACATTTGGTGCACCACAAACAACTTGTGTTAAATTATCTAAGCCATCGTCAACTTGCAAAATATGTAAATGGTCGCTTTTAGGGTGATTTTCAATTTTAACAATTTTTGCAAGAACAACCTGTTTTGTGCTCTCGCCCATATTATAAACATCTTCAATTTCGGCTGTGGCCAAATTAAAACGTTTAATAAGCTCTTCAGTTTCAATGCCATCTAGGTTAACAAAATCTTTAATCCAATTAATAGAAATTCTCATTATTATCTCCTTAAATGTTTAGTTTGAAAGGTTTTAAAATTTTTAAGTTTCCGCTATTTAAAGCCCTAATATCGTTTAATCCAGATTTAATCATAACCAACCTATCAAAACCTAAACCAAATGCACAACCACTATATTTTTCTGGGTCGATGCCTGCCATTTTTAAAACATTTGGGTGAATCATTCCGCATGGGCAAAGTTCAATCCAGCCACTTCCACCACAAGTTGAACAACCACTTCCACCACAGAATGGGCACTTAACGTCCATTTCAAAACTTGGTTCGGTAAATGGGAAGAAACCTGGTCTAAGCCTTACCTCAACCTCTTTTTTAAATACTTTAGAAAGCATTTCTTTCATGAAATAAATTAAATTTGCAACGCTAACGTTTTCGTCAACAATAACACCTTCCATTTGGAAGAATGTGTTTTCGTGCCCAGCATCTAGTGCTTCGTTTCTGAAACATCTACCTGGGAACACAACTTTACAGGTTCCTTTATACTTACTTAAAATGCGGTTTTGCCCAGCAGAAGTGTGTGTTTTTAAAACTTGACCATTGTTTAACCAGAATGTATCTTGAACATCACGTGCAGGGTGTGTTGCAGGAACATTTACTGCATCGAAGTTGTTAAATTCAGTTTCAACTTCGTTACCCATGTCAACCACAAACCCCATAGAAATAAACACATCTTCAACTTCTTTTTGAATAATTGTGCGTGGATGAAGCGAACCAACGCCAGTTTCAACCGGAAGTGTTATATCAATTTTTTCGGCATTATTAATTTGCTCGGCAACACGCTTAGCCTCTAGGCTTTCGGTTAAACTTGCAAGTGCATTTTCAATTTCGGTTTTAACCCCATTAATTTTCATGCCCATTTCACGTTTTTGCTCGTTTGGAACATCTTTAAGCATTGGCATTAAACCTGTAATTAAGCCTTTTTTACCCATATATTTAAGCCTTAGTTCTTCTAAGTCTTTTGGGGTTACAACAGCATCAACATCTAGTGCAAATTGCTTTTTTACTTCTTCAATTTTTTGTAACATTTTACTCTCCTTTTTTAAAAACAAAAAACGCCCTAAACATAGGACGTTTTAATTTTAAACGTTGTACCACCTAATTTCGCTTTTGTAATTTTCACAAAAGCCTTGTTAGTAATTTTTACGGTTTTTATCCGGCACACACTTAGTTTCTCGTGGGCAACTCCAATGCTGAAATTCACACAATGTTCTGAACATAGTTGGCTCTCAGTCGGCGACCAACCTTCCTTATATGAAAAACAATGGCTACTTACACATCTTCAAAGTTTTTATTTAACTGCTTACTAATATATCATTAAAAGTTTTCTAAGTCAATGCAAAAACAAAAATTAGTTGTTTGTTTTGATTTAAATAAATTCTAAAATTTGTGGAAATTCTAAATATCCAGCACTTTTGTTAAAATGACCCGCATCTTTTACAAACACCTTTTGCCCATTAACTAAATTAACAAATTCGTTAAGTTTGTTTAGCGGAATATATGGGTCGTTGTCGGAAACAAAACAAATGCGATTTTCACACAATGTTATAAAGTTTTCAAACTCTAAATTTTGATCGATAAAAAACGAAAAATTTACATCGTCGAACTCTTTAATTAGTTTATGATTATTAAAACCACTCACACTAATTAATTTGTTAATTTTTGTGTTTGTTTCTGCCACCCATTTAACAACAAAAATTGGTGCAATGGAGTGTGCAATAATAATTGTATCTTCATTAATTTTGCCTTCTTGTTTTAAATTATTAAACAAAGCCTTCCAATTAGTATAGTTTTGCTCTGCGTTAATTGGAAATTGTGGCACTAGGCATTCATACCCCCCCTTATAATATTTTCACTTAGCCAAGGAAACCAGTTTTCTTGAGGGCTTCCGAAACTGCCATGAACAATAATATAGTTTTTCATGTTGCACTCCTAAAAAATTTATACTTTATATATTACCATTTTCTTCAAAATTTTCAAAGCATATAAACACACAAAAAACACTCCAAATAAGAGTGTTTTTACATTTAAATAATTAAGCTTGTGTGTTGTTTTCAACAACATGACTAGGGTCGTTTGCATATGCAACGCAATGTGTGCAAGCTCCGGTTATAACCGTATTTAAACTATAGGTGTTTTGGGTTACAGAAATAACTTGATTTTCTAATTTAACATTACCTGCCGCCTCTTGAAGCCCACCAACAATACCACCAGCAAAAGTTCCACCAGTTACAACTGCACAGCTGTTTATGTTTTCAGTAACTACGGCTTGATTATAAATTGTTCCTACAATTCCACCCGCACCTAAAGTACTATTTTCAGCAATAATGTTTGCTGTGTTAGCGTTGTTTGCAATAATAATTGTTTCACTACGAGCATAATCCGCTACAGACGTATTATATCTAACAAAACCAATAATTCCGCCCGCAGTTGTACCACCTACAACATTAATTTGACCGGCATTTGTGTTGTTTTCAATATTGCCACAACTAACTTGTTCGGCAACTATACCACCAGCCTCACAAGAGCCTCCTGAACTAGTTGCATTAATAATGCCATTATTAACACAATTTTTAACATCTGCGGCTGAAAGCCCAACAATGCCACCCGCAGCATAACCAGCACTAATGTTTCCATTGTTTACACAATTAGAGATAGTTATTAATTTTTCTGGTTGACTATAATATGCTTTTCCAACAATTCCGCCTGCTGTTTCTGTTACTGTAATTGTTGCATTATTGGCTGAATTTGTAATAGTTCCGGAAACCAGAATTCTACCTGCAATTCCGCCAGCTCCGTCGGGCGCAGTAAGCGAACAATCGGAATTAACTTTGCAGTTATCAATGGTTCCGCCGCTAACAAGCCCAGCAACAAAACCTACGTTTTTGCTTTCGGTTGTTATTGTTGAAGTTTTGATTTCTAGGTTTTTTATAGTGCCAGTAACCGTGCCAAATAAACCAACTGCTTGGTTGCTCGCAGCTTCGGCAATTGTTAAACCACTAATTATTTTGTTTGTTCCATCAAAAGTTCCAGCAAAACTATTACCTTCAAAGTTTTTTCCCGACCTTGTTGAAGTTGCAACAACGTTCCAGTTAAAACCTGCTAAATTTAGGTGATTGCTAAGTGTTATAGTAACACCATTAAAATTAACACCTTCATTAACAATCTCTGCAAGCCCTGCTAACTGCTCGGCGGTTTCGAAAACATATAAATCTTGTGGATTTGCTTCAACATACCAACTTTTATCGGAAGACCCGTCCCAAGTGTCGGTTATTACCGGTACTGGTGGTATAGGGTTTTCAGGTGGTGGATCTTCTCCACATCCAACAAGTGTAAATATTGATGTTAAGGCTAAGCCTAAAGAAAGCAACGCACTATGTTTTTTCTTCATAACAATATCTCCATTAATCAATTTCCCATTTCTCTATCTTTTCGTAAATTATAACATTTTTGGTTAAATTAGCCAATAAAATAAAAACAAATGTTTCACCATTGTTAGTATATGTACAATTTTGCTTAACAAACTTAATTTTTTTATTGACAGTCATAGTTTCGTGTGATAAACTGACTTCGCTAATTTTCGTGCTAAAAATGTCAAAAAAATCGGTATTTTGAGGTTTTTAGTACTTTTTTTAGTCCTAAAATTTAATAGTAGAGAGGTGGATATGAGTAGCGAAGAAATAAAACATGAAACAAAAGTGCTAGATGAAACCTTGCTTGCTGTGCAGAACAAACTAAAAATTTTGCAAGAAGAAAAAGAATACTACAAAGATAAAGGACTTAAAAATCAGGCAGAATTCTGGGACTCCATTACCGATATGGACGACGTAGAAAAAGCCTTGAACAAAACCATATTTGACCAAACGATAGACGATTATATGGTTGTGTTTAGAATGCATAGGAATATGGAAAAAATGTTAGATAGTCCATATTACGGCAAAATAAGAATTAAAGAAAAAGATAAAGAACAAGAACTTTACATTGGCTTAACAGGTTTTAACGAACCCCCTGCCCCATTTATTTTAGACTGGCGTGCTCCAATTTCAAGTTTGTTTTACGACTACGAAGTTGGCCCTGCCGAATATGAAGTGCTCGACGAAAAAACACAAGTTGACCTTCTTTCTAAAAACCAAATAAAAATTGAAAAAGGCAAACTTCAATACATAATTAATTCAAGTTTAAAAATTGACGACGAAATTTTGCAAGAAGCCCTTTCGCATAACACAAGCGAAAAAATGAAAAATGTGGTTGCCACCATTCAAAAGGAACAAAACAACATTATTAGGCTACCATATAAAACCAACGTTATTGTGCAAGGTGTGGCAGGAAGCGGAAAAACAAGCATTGCCCTACACCGAATTGCGTTTTTACTTTATAGGCAACGCAACATTTTAAACTCACGCAACATTCAAATACTTTCGCCTAACACCGTGTTTGAAGACTACATTTCGAATGTGCTACCAGAAATGGGTGAAGAAAACATTAAAAGCATTAACTTCGACCGCATTATTAACGATTATTACTACGAACAAAAACAACAGGTTGAAAACAAAGCCGAGCAATATGAACGTATTTTAAAGTTAAGAAAGTTAACACCCGACATTTCATATAAAAACTCGATTGACATTATTGCCGACCTTGAAAACTTTTTAAAAAATAACTTACTAAATTATTTAAAACTAACCGATTTTGTTAAAGAAAATTTTGTTATGGAAAAAGAAAGCATTATTGAAATTTATAAACAATATGCCGACCTTCCATTCTGGCAAATTAAAAACAAAATTAAAGGTCAGTTGGCTGTTAAAAGTGCATTATGGGATTTTGAATATAGCGAATATAAAACAAACTTAGCAATTGAACGCTATTTAAAATACATGACCCCTAAAAACCTAACTCAAACCCTATATTCCGACTTTTTAGCAAAACGTGGATTTACGTTTGCAAAACACAAAGGCAAAATTAAATATGAAGACGCATTTCCGCTTATGCTAATAGACAACCATTTAAACGGACTTAGTAGTTTTACAAGCATACAACATTTGGTTGTAGACGAAATGCAAGACTACAGCCCAATGCAGTTTAGAGTTTTAAACATTTTATATCCTTGCTCAAAAACCATTTTAGGCGATTACGGACAAAGTATGTGCCCACGCGAGAGCAAACAAGCCATTGAACAACTACATAGTTTGTTTGATAACTCAATGTATTTAACTATTAACCGCTGCTACCGAACCAGTGAAGAAATTGGCGAACTTTGCAATTTAATTGGTAACCGCCAAGATGTGGTTATGGTTAGAAAAGGTGGAAACACACCAACAATTTTAAAAACTGAAAGCGAAGAACATTTTGTAAATCAAATTAAAGCAATTTTAGAAGAGGTTAAACACAAAGAATATAAAAACATTGCAATAATTACTAAAGACCAAGAAGAATGTGATTATTATGTTAACCTACTAAAACCGCACTTGCCAGTTGAAACAATTACTGCAACCAGCCTAACATTACCAAATGGGCTTGTGGTTGTTCCAAGTTTTCAAAGTAAAGGCTTAGAGTTTGATTGCGTAATTATTCCAGACGCAAGCCAAGCAAACTATAATTCAGAATTTGAATATCAAAACCTATATATTTCGGCATCAAGAAGTTTGCACCATTTGTATGTGCTATATAACCAAACACCTTGCAAACCAATTAACGAATATTTAAACTTAAAAGGTAAAAATAATTAAACCAGTTTAAATAAAAAATAATTAAGACCACCCTAAATTGGGTGGTTTTTTTAGCTGTATTTTAGGTATTGCAAACCAAACATTAATATGCTAAACTTTTAATGTAATAAAAAAGGAAAAAGTTAATGATTTACGGACGAATTAAAACTTTTATAGCAAAAGCCAAAACCTATAAAAAGGGTGGCGGAAAAACACCACAACAAATAAAACAACTGCAAGCCGAAGCACTTAGTTTAAGTAAGCAAATTAGTTTAGGTGCACTTAAAGACGCCGATAAAATTATTGAAAAATTAACTGCACTTGTTGAAATTAGAAATCAAGCAATTAGCAATTTTGATGCCATTGCCACCGAATATTATGCCATTTTAGAAAACTTATTAAAATATGGCACCGGATACCGCACAAAATCAGTGCACGAGCTATCTGAAATAATGGCTGGTTGTTATAAAAAATACGACGAATATTTAGAGCAAACCAAACACGAACTAACACGCCCACTTGTGGCATATAAAAAAGCATTTGGCGTTCAGTTGCAACACGGAATTAAACTTGGTATTTACTACACAAAAAACAAAGGTAAAACCGATTTAATTCCTGCCCACGTTGCTGCCACTTTAAAAAAACCAGATGGCATGGGAACAAATTAAAAATAAAAACAAAAAGAAGATTGCAATTCAATCTTCTTTTTTATTAATTAACAGCATTTATGCCTGTTGTTTTTTCTCTTCTTCCTCGGAATTTTCCTCAGTTTTATATAAAGTGTTATAAACCTCGCAATTACGCATTAAGTATTTGTGTGTGCCCTCGGCAATAACTTTGTTTTTATCGATAACAATAATTTTATCGCAATCAACAACAGTTGAAAGTCTGTGTGCAACAATAACAATTGTGTGGGTGCGTTTTAAATTATCAATAACTTTTTTAATTTTGCCTTGGCTTTGATTATCTAAAGCGCTAGTTGCTTCGTCGAATAAAATAACCTTGCTGTTTTTAAGTAGAGCCCTAGCAATTGCAAGTCTTTGGCGTTGTCCACCACTTAAAACCACTCCGTTTTCGCCAATCATGCTTTCATATTGCTTTGGTTGCTCCATAATAAAATCGTGAATTTGTGCTTGCTTGCAAGCTTCGTAAATTTCTTCTTTGGTTGCATTTGGTTTAACAAACTGCAAGTTTTCCATTATGGTTGTGTTAAAAATATATGGTATTTGCATAACAATTGAAATGTTATCACGTAAACTTTTTTCGGTTAAATCGTTAACGTTAACACCATCTATGGTAATTTCGCCTTTTTGCACTTTATAAAGTTTATCTATTAAACTTAAAATTGTGCTTTTACCTTGTCCGCTTTTTCCAACAATGGCAACCGTTTGTCCGGCATTAATATCGAAACTCATGTTTTTAAATAGCATTTCGTCGTTTGAATAACCAAAATGAACTTTGTTAAATTTAATGTTTCCTTGAAAATTATTTAACTCTACATTTCCAAACGTTTCGCGTGGGTAGGTTGTACTTTCTAAAATTTCGAACACACGTTGTGCGGCAAGTTCGCCATCTACAAAGTGCTGTTTAACATTTATAACATAGTTAATAAGTCCGCGAACACGCCCCATATAAATATAAACAACTAGCATTGTGCTTAGTGGCATTAATCCATTAACAACAAGCATAACACTAAAAGCAATAAACGCTAAATCAAGTAGCGATGTAGAAAACGAACTTGCTCTACGCCACCACATGTTTGTCATATCAAATTTTTGCGAAATTCTAATTGCTTCGTTTTGTAGGGTTTCGGCTTTATTAATAACACTTTCTTTTAAGTTTAAAACCTTAACATCTCTAACGCCACGCACAATTTCGCCATAAGCACCAACAACCTTTTCGTCGGCTTCTTTCCAGCGTTTACGGTTTTTAAACCACGCTTTAATACGGAAGTTTTCAATTATAAATATTACTGAAATGTAAACTAAAATAAATAAGAACACCCAAATATTTAAAAAGCCAATGTAAATAACAAACCCAACATTACTTAAAATATCTGCCAAACAATCTACAACGTTGTTATAAAAACTAGCAAGTTCGTTGGCATCTTTGTTAATACGTGAAATAAACACGCCAGAGTTTGTTTTATCAAAATTTTGTGTTTCAAGTGATGTTAAACTAGTTACAAGTTCGTGCTTAATATCTATTTTAATATTGCGGTTTAACTTAATTAAAACAATATACCACACGGTGTAAACCATTTGAGCAAGAACTTGCACAGTAAACAACCAAACAGCAAGCTCTAAAATCTTTTTAACATTAAATTGTGTAAATTGGTCTACTAAATTACCCTCAAAAATTGGTGATAAAACCGAAACACCGCTGCCAAGCAAACTAAGAGCAATAATTAGCAAAAACAAACCAATGTATTTGCGGTAAAATTTAAAAGTTTTCTTTAAACCTTTATAGCCCTTTTCTTTAATAACTTCGTTGCCGGCGCTATCTTTTACTTTAACATATTTTGTTTTGTCGTAATCGTCGGTTGCCGGTGCACCAATTTTAGAAATAGTTTTAATTTGTTTAGGTTCTGGTTGAACCTTTTTTTCTTTAGCCAAAATAAATTCTCCTTGAATTTACGTTTTCGTATTTTTACTATATCACATATTTTTTTATTATTAAAATAATAAAACTTAAATTAAACTAAAATTTGCAAATTTATTATTTAACCAGCATTTGCTAACACCAACAGACACTTCAAGATAATAACAATTAAAATGTTTATAATGTTTAAGTAAAATGCATTACTAAAATTAAAAACAAACAACTTTCATTTTAGGTAGCATAAGCCAGTGTTTTATAAGTATGGTAGCATAAGCGAACCTTTATAATAAACTTAGTAACGCAGTTATAAATTTTACGATTTTAAATTTTAAAGTCGATTTTTTTAATAGGCATATTCAAATAAAATGTTTTTACATTTGTTTGAGCGAATGCCTATTTAATAGGTAGCATAAGCGAACCTTTATAATAAACTTGGTAACGCAGTTATAAATTTTACGATTTTAAATTTGCAGTTATATACGAAATTTTATAATGTTAAAATTTTAAATTTTGCAATGTTTGAGCAAATGCGAGTTTTGCAAAAAATTTAAAATTTGAAGAAAATTGCAGTTGAACTAAAACTTCAACTGCAAATTTTTTAAGTAAAATTTATAACAAGTTACTTTTTGATTGGTTTATAAAACATTTCGCCATCGTGGCTTTGGAAGTAAACACCAACAATACGTTTTCTACGTGAGTTAATAACAGTGTAGGCAGCACGTTTACGAGCACCACCAATAACATTCATGTTACGTGTGTTACTTTCAACAAAAACGTTATACGCCCTAATACGTCCGGCATTATCTACCACAACAATACCATCGTAATCAAGCATATCCATAAATAGTTCGCAGAATGCGGTTAGTTTGCTTTCGTTATAAGTTTTGCTACGTAAAAATAATTTACTAAAACTAATTGGTTCTTTTAGCCAAACACCATCGCTAAAAAATCCGTTATCTTCGTAATCTTTATCAACAACAACGCAAAGCGCTCCATGAATGGTTTTAAACACCGAATCAAACACGTTTTCGTACATTGTTTTAATTTCTTGTAATTTTTTTGTTGTAGTTCTAAGTTTAGAAAAACTAGCATCAACAAATTGTTTAATTTCCGATTCCCAATCAGTAATTTTTGTTTCGTCTAGAGTGTTGTTAATACTTAATTGTTCGCCCTTTAAACTATTTAAATTAATTGTGTAGTTGTTAATTGGTTCAACATGCACAAGTTCAACTTTATCTACCCTTTCTTTTAAAACGGCATTGTTAAAAATAAGCTTTGTTAAGTTTTCTTCTTTAATGCTATTTAAAGCTTTCCAAATACCATAAGTTATTTCTGTTTCTTTAATGTTAACAAAAATCATCCAACCATGTTTGCAAAATGGTGCAAGTTTTTTAATTCGATAGTTAAACTTAACCTCTGTAATTGGGTCGGTAAACATTGCAATACGGAAGCAATCTGGAATTGTTTTTGTAACGTAATCAACATTGTTTGTAAACACAATGTTAGGTCTAAGTTTTTCGCCCTCTTCTTCGTAGGTTGCAAGTTCTGAAAAAAAGTTTAGAAATTGCGCGTGCAGTTTTTTAGGAAATTCCGAAAATTCCCTTTCTAAAAATTCACTTACTGCAACTTTTGCTGTTGAATATGTTACTGTATCACGCATATTGCCACCCCTACAAAAAACGCAAAAACCTTAAATTTTCGCTTAAATTACTTATAATATAACAAATAAATATTTAATTGTTAAACAAAATATTCATATTTTTTATAATTATTCATGTTTTTGCATACAAAACTAAAAATTACTAAAAAAACATTTTGCCTTTTTGTTTTATTAAAAAAATTAGGTATATCCTAACAAAACATGCAAACATTTTGCCCTGTTGTGCAACCTTTTAAAATGTGCACATTGTATAAAAACACAAAAAACGAACAAACTTAACTTGTTTGTTCGTTTTATACCCAATTTAAAATTTTTAAAAACCACCTGATTGCGATGCTGTATAAACACCAAATGCAATTGCTGCAACTCCAAGCAGTATGCCCATAACCAAACCAAAAATTTTCCAACCAGAACGTGGAACTTTTCCGGTTACATGACCTGTAAATCCATTAACTAAAAAGCGATAGTCTTTTTTCTGATATTTAAAATTACAAATCCAAACAGGCAAATAAATGTATTGCCACTTAATGTTGCTATAGTCGTTTGTCATGCTAAAACTTGCATAACCATCGTAATTATGCGAATCTTTTGCCCTTTCTTCAATAGTTCGTTCGGCATTAGATTTTGCATTTTTTAAACCATCATGCAAATTAATTGAAAACTCGGAACTTAAAAAACCAAGCAGATATGCTGTGTTATAAACCTTTAAATTATCACTAATTCCATAACGTCCTAGCTGTGCAAGTTCAAGGTCGTTAACATGGTTGCTTGCAACTGTTGCCTCGTTGGCAAACTCGTCGAAACGTTTACCTGAAAATGGGTGCCTGGTGTAATATGTTTCATGGTCGGTTATAGTTTTTCCATTTGGCCCACGTCTTCTTACTGTGCGTGTATGGCGTTCTAAACCCACACCAGAATAACTAGTGTTTACATTAAAATCAAAATTCCAACATGGGAAATAGTATCCTTCCATTTTATTAATTTTAGCACTGCTTTTTAGTTTGTTTGGAACAAACTTTCTGGTTTTAATCCATTGTTTATAACTTTCGCGTGCTTTTTCTTTTGTAATGCTAAACGGAACAATTCCATCTGGCTTAAAATCGATTGTTTGCTCTAGTTTATGCAAATTACTTGAGCCACAATATGGGCAAACACCTGAAACGCTGTTTTCGTTAACATTGGTTTTTGCACCACAACCATCACATTCAAACACTGCTTTTGCATTAGCATTTTTACTTAATGTGCTAAGTGTGTTATATTCTCGTTTTTGTGTTCCACCAACCGAAATAATGGCTTTTGTTCCTCCACAATGCGAGCAACTAAGTGCTTGCACATCTGGGTTAAACACCATAGAATATCCGCAACTTTCGCACTTGCTGGTTAAGTTTTCCATATACCCCTCTTAAATTAAAAAACGCCCAAACAATGGGCGTTTTTACTTTTTATTATTTTGTTTTAATAACCCACTAAATGTTATTAAAGTTTTTCTCCGCAATTAGCACAGAATTTGCCTTTACCAGTGTTTTCGGTGTTGCAATGTTTGCAAACACGAGTAACGTTTTGGTTTTTACCACATTCTGGGCAGAATTTTGCTTTTGCGTTAATTTCGGCATTACAGAAAATGCAATGTTTTTTAGCTGTGCTAGCAAATTTATGTCCGCATTCTGGGCAGAACTTTGCACTTTGTTTAAGTTGTGTTCCGCAATCTGGACATTGTTTTTTAGCACTATCAACAACTTCTAGGCTTTTGTTTAAAATGTTGCCCATTGCTGCACCAGCACCTAAACTCATACCCATGCCAGCCATGTTGTTGCCGTTTGGATTGTTTGCACTTTCACGCATTGCATGTGCTGCTTGGTATTTAACAAAAGTATCCATTTTATCAGCCATAACACCCATAGAACTACGAGTATCAATTGCTTTTTCAACTTCTTCTGGGAAAGAAATGTTTTCAATAACTAAATTTGTTAGTGTTAAACCAAGTTTGTTAAATTCGGCATTAACATTGCCTTGAGCAACTTTGTTAAATTCAAGTAAGTTGCAAGCAAGGTCTAAAGCCGAAATTTTTGATTCAGCAATAGTATCGGAAATGCTTGCTACTAACATGCTTTTTAAATAACTTGTAATATCTTCGGTTTTAAATGTTGAGTTTGTTCCGAAAAGTTCTTTTAAAAACACTGCTGGGTCGGAAACTTTAAATGCATATGTACCATAACTTCTAATTCTAATTGTGCCAAACTCTTTATCACGCATGGTAATTGGGTTGCTTGTGCCCCATTTAATGTTTGTGAATTGTTTTGTGTTAATAAAATAAACATCTGAAGTAAATGGTGAATTAAAACCAAATGGTAAACTTAAAAGTTTTGTTAAAAATGGTAGATTAGATGTTGTTAGTTTATGAATGCCTGGTTCAAAAACATCGGCAAGTTTGCCTTTGTTAACAAAAACTGCAACTTGGCTTTCTCTAACTGTTAGTTTACTTCCCATCATAATTTGACGGCCGTCCATAGGATATTTGTAAACTAAAGTGTTTTTGCTATCATCTGTCCACTCTAAACTTTTTAATAATTGACTTTTTGTAAAACTGAATAATCCCATACTTTAGCTCCTTTACCCTATCTTAAAATAACCGAACCAGAAACAGAACAAATTGTGTCGCCTTCAGCTAAAACAATTTCTTGGTTGTGTTTATATTCTCTAACATAAATGCCAACTCTAATGTTAAATGAAGAAGTATTTGCATCGGTAGAAATTAAAATATATTTACCTGGTTTAATTTGACCATTTTTGTCAACAGTTACAGGGGTGTTTTGATTTAACACAATGTCGCCTTGTAAATGTGTAACATTAACATCGCCAGTTTGTTCTTCTACTGGGTTTGTTTCTGCGGTGTATCTAACATCGTCAATAATTTCCAAGTTCTTTTCGGTTTTCTCTTTTTCGATGGCTTCTTCTTGTTTTTTACGTTTTCTGTTTTTAACAATTTTAATTGTTAGCATTGCAACAAAGCCAACAAGCGCAACGCCAACGGCAATATAGCCATAGTAAATTGGATCCATACACATCTCCTATTTTTAAGTTTGGTTTTTGGTTAAAATTGCTTAAAAAAACACAAAATTTTGCCAAAACCACATTTTACGCTTTTATTTTAGCACATAATTTTAATAACTTAAAGCAAAAATCACATTGTTTCGCCATTTTTCTACATAAATTTTTGTTAAATAACAACCATCTAAAAGTTAAAAACGGCACAACTTACCCCTAAGTAATTTATATGCAACAAATGAAACAAATTTTAAGTTTTGTTTTTTGTTTATCTTATTTTTTAATATTTGCTATTTTGGTTAATATTATTTTATTGCTTTGTTTAATTTTTAAAAATGTGATATAGTGAGCATGATTAAATTTACGCAAGGGATAAAAATGTCAAACTTTAAAAAAGATATTAAATTTGTGCTAGAAAACACAAAAACCGATTTTTTTTATTTAATGATTTTAAACATTTTTAAAATTATTATTGTATTTTGTGATTTTGCATATAACACTATTCAATCGTTAATTATAGACGCCGGCTTAAATTTTCAGCCAGATAAAGAAATTAGCACAACAAGTTATTTCCAGTTTTTCTTAAACGGAAATTTTGGCGAACGTGGAAGTTTAAAACTTGTTGTTAGCCTATCAATAACATTCTTTTTAATTTTGGTTGTTATTAATGTTTCAAAATATTTTCAAGGCACACTAAGTGTTTTGTTTAGGTCGAAAAACCGAGTTCAAATTAGAAGCAAAGCCTTTAGAAAGTTTTGCGACCATAATCAAAACTACAACAGCGGCGAACTGTTTAACCTACTTAAAGACGATATTACTGGCATAGGCGATTTTTATTATGTTTACATTCCTGCCATAACCATGGACTTGTTTTACATTGTTATGTCAATAACCACACTTTCAGGCATTAACCCACTTTTGCTTATTGTTCCATTAATTTCGGCACCAATACTTTTAGCATTTTGTATTGTTTACATTAAAAAACTATATAACGCCGAACTAACCATTAGAGAACAAAACGCCCAACTAAGGTCGGTTACACAAGAAAACCTTGAGGGCATGAAAGCATTAAAGCTTTTTAACACCACAACATTTAGTAAGCAACGTTTTAAAAAGCGCAATGTTGAATACACAACATCGCTTGTTGAAAAAAACCAACTTTCAAACCACTATAGTTTAATTTTTAACATCATTAAAAAAACAACTTACGTAATTTCGTTAGTTATTGGTGGAATTTTGGCAATTAACCACGAAATTAGTATTGGACAATTTTTAGTGTTTACAACCTTTGTTGTTACACTGCTTAACTACATTACAACCATTGTTTCAGATATTGCAAACGCAAAACTTTGCATTTTAAAAAATCGCAAACTACAAGCATTTTTAGAAAAACCAAACGACATTATTGAAATTGAGAACCCAGAAATTTTAAATGTTAAAGAAAATCACACACTTCAAGTTAACCGCTTAAAACTTTACATAGACGATAAAATTGTTTTAAACAACATAAACTTCGAACTTCCACCAGGCACAACACTTGGCATTGTGGGCGGAAGTAGTAGCGGAAAAACTGCATTAATTAAAGCATTAATGCGAATTTTGCCTTATAACAACGGCGATGTTAAAATTGACGAAACCGATGTTAAAAACCTACAAATTAAAAACTTGCGTGATTTGTTTAGCTACCACATGCAAAACCCAACACTATTTAACATAAGTTTAAAACAAAACTTAACCTATTCCGGTTGCAACGCCACCGACGAACGCATTGCCGAGGTTTTAAAGAAAACCTACACCGACGAAGTTTTGCTTCAGGTTAATAATGGTTTAAACTATGTTCTAAACGATGGCGGAAATAGTTTAGGAACCTACAAACTAAGGCTTTCGCTTTGTCGTGCAATTTTAAAAGATAGCCCATTTTATGTTTTAGACGATTTTGCACATGGTTACAGCGACGACGAGAAAAAACACTTGTGCAAAAACATTATTAAACTTTTACCAGATAAAACATTAATTATGCTTTCAAACTCTTACCAAGATGTTAAGGCTTGCAAATATATCCTTAAACTAAACCAAGGTAAAGTTGAGTTTTTTGGAACATCAACCGAATATGCAAAAACACACAAGGAGGAGCTAGAAAATGGCAAAGCAGAATAACACGCTTGCAAAAGAATTAAACAAACAACTTGGCAAAGGCTATGTGTTTAAATTAATGAAATACTTTTTGCCTTACATAAAAATTGTTATTCTTTGCGTATTTTTTATAATTTTAAGTTTGCTTGTTGGAATTGCTACTCCTAAAATTAATTCGTATTTAACCGACTATGTTATTCCAAACGAAAAAATTACCGCATTTATTTGGGTGGTTGTTGGAATTGCGGTTCTGGAATTTTCAAACATTTTTGCCGCTTACTTTAAAAGCCGCTTAATTAATAAGTTTGGCTACGAAATTATTGGCAAAATTAGAAACGACGTTTACGATAAACTAACCCTACTTTCAATGGATTATTTTAACGAAAACGCAACAGGCAGTTTACTTGCAAAATCTACGGCTTATGTAGATAACATTGCATCATTTTACACATCTTATATTTTTACTTTAATTGAACACACCTTAAGGCTTTGCATTGTAATTCCTTTTTTAATTGCAAGCAATCCACTACTAGCACTGCTAGGCATTGGAATTATAGTTCCTATTGCAATTGGTATTTATTTTATTATTAAAGTTGCAACAAAACGTAGTAATGCCTATTATGAAGGGCAAAGCCAAGCATATAATGCACTTGTTGAAAACATTGGCGGTGTTGCAACCCTAAATGCTTTTAACAAACAAGAAGAAAACTTAAACCGCTATATTGGAAAAGTTAAATCAAATTACAAACAATGGTATGCCCTAAGCCGTGTTAACGATAGTTATCATTTATGGTTCGACACTGTTTACAATGCAGCCATTGCAGCAATATTTATTTTATCGTTTGTGCTAATTTCACAAAATCAATTTACATTTGCCACCTATGTTGCCTACATAGGTTATCAGGGCCAACTTTGGACGCCATTTTACTACTTTGTTCAGTTATTTAACAGCTTTGTTAGTTTAACTGGAAATTTACAACAAGTGTTTAACACCTTAGAAGCCGAAGAAAAAATTGTTGATGCCAACTTTGCAAAAAGCCACACCTTAAAAGGAAACATAACGGTTAAAAACCTTTCGTTTGCATACGAAACCAAAAACGTTTTAAACAATGTTAGTTTTTATGCAAAGGTGGGTCAAAAATTAACCCTTTGCGGACTTGCAAATTCCGGCAAAAGCACTTTGGTTGAATTAATTGGCAGACTATATCAGTTTAAAGATGGAAACATATTTTTTGACGAATATAACATTAATTCGTTAAAACTAAAAAGCATTCATAAAAATGTGGGCATTGTTCAGCAAAACACATTTATGTTGCAAGACACAATTTTAGCAAACATTAAGTTTGGAAACAAAAAAGCCGACTACGAAGAATGTGTTAAAGCCTGCGAATTAATTGGTGCCAACGAATTTATTGAACACCTTGGCGGATACAATAAAGTGGTTGGTGTTGATGTTAACCTAAGCGATGGCGAAAAACAACTTATTAACTTAGCCAGATTAATTGTTCATAATCCTAACATTGTAATTTACGACGAAGCACTAAGTTCCTTACCAGAGGTTTTAGAGGCCGAAATTGTTGAAAAATTAAAACAATATTTTGCAAACAAAACAATGTTAATTGTTACTAACAATAAATTAATTATAGAAAAAAGTGAGTATATTTATTATTTAAAAGATGGCTCAATTAGCGAACACGGAACTTTTGCCGATTTAATGGCTAAAGAAGACGGAACCTTTAAAACAGACATGTATAAAGAAACGGTTAAGAAGGAACAAAAAACTAAAAAGGTTAAAGTTAAAAAAGTAAAATCTAAAAAAACAAAAAAGACTAATGCTTAACGCATAGTCTTTTTTTGATTATATAGTTTAATTTGCGATTCAACCACTTCCATATATTTTCCATAGTCGCCACCCAAAGCCTCTAAAAGGTCGGCTTGTGGTTTACTTTTTTCAAGGTCAAAATCTAATCCTGCACGAGAAAGTGTGTCTACCACTCTTTTTAAAACTTTAACATCGCGTTCCATTAAATCGGCAATTTGTGTTGAATTTAAAAACTTTTTATACCAACAACTTGAACAAAACGCAAAAACAAAATTTTCACATAAGTCTTCTTTTAATTTTTGAGGGTCAAACCCACCCAACACATTAAATATTTTGGGGTTGGTTTCTAACTTTTTAAAAACATCTCTAATGGTGCACTTTTTACCAGTTAAAATTTCAAGCCTTTCAATAAAATTAGTTAATGTTTGTCTATATTCTATATCAACAATTTTAAATTCATTATTAGTTACAATAACGTTACCCGGATTTGTATCCATAAAAGCAAACCCTATTTCTGACATAAATCTATAATTTTCCAATAGTTTGTCAAATGCACAATCTGGTAATTTTAAAATGGCTTCTTGAGCCCTTTTGTTATAGTTATAAATAAAGTTTCCCATTAAAACTTTTTCTTCATATGTGTAACCCAACGGACCCGGACCACTATAGTCTGGACCAAAAGCACCTTTTAAAATAACATCGGTGCTAGTTACCGATAGTTGGCTTCCTTCTACATTTTCAAAAACCTCAAAATAATGCTTATCGGCGTAAAAAAGCGAATAAAGTTTAGGTGTTATAACGCCTTTACTTATTAGCCACTCGGAAAACCTACACAAATCGTAATCGGCAAACTTTTCGCGGTGTGGCTTTTTGTATACTTCTTTACTTTTTAAAATTGCATAACCATTATATACACTGCAAGTTTTGCTTGCTCCTTCAGCAACCGAGGTTACACTTGCATTTTTAACACTCTCTAAAAAGTTTTTAATTTCTTGTGGATTATTAAACTTACCAATTTCGCCAGAAACATCTTTACCAGAAATTTCTTGAAAATATTTTTGTAAATCTGTCATTAATTTAATTATACTACCCCGCCATCTAATTTTCAAGGGTCAATTTTTTTATAATATAAACCAACAAACTTTTACTTTTGCCATACAACAACAAAAAAAGACCACAAGCCGTGGTCTTTTTTATTAAATATTTTATTTATGATTTTTTCGAGGAAAACCTTAGTTTGTTTACTAAGTTTACAATGTTTGCATAAAGTGGGTAGCTAAATTGAACTAAACACAATACAAACAATGAGTTTTGTAGATTTAGTGGAACATACTCAAAGAAACTCCAAGGAACTACAAGTAACGCAGCGGCACATAAAACAATTACTGCACAATATAAGAATGTTCTGTAAATATCAAATGGTTTACATAATTTAAATAAAACAAGTAATCCCGAGAATGTAACAAGTAAACTTGCCATTGTTACAAATTGTCCGTCAGTTCCAACAATGCGGTCGATGAAGAAGCATGCAATTACGTTAATTGTAAATATTATTGCTCCTGGTAAACTATTACAAATTAAGTTAGATAAGAACTTACCTTGAATTGGGTCTTTGTTAGGTTGAAGCGATAAGCAGAACGATGGTATTCCAATAACAAAATATTCTAGTAATAAAATTTGAAGTGTGTTAAATGGATATTCGGTTCGCATAATTAAACAGAAAATTGATAGGAACATTGTAAAGAATGTTTTCATAAGGAATAGCGAACTTGATTTTTGAATGTTGTTAATAACCCTTCTACCTTCGGCAACAACGCTAGGCATGCTTGCAAAGTTGCTATCAAGTAAAACTAAGTGGCTAACATTTCTGGTTGCTTCACTACCACTTGCCATGGCAATTGAGCAATCGGCTTCTTTTAAAGCTAAAATATCGTTAACTCCATCACCAGTCATGGCAACTTTGTGTCCTTTATTTTTTAAAGCTTTAACTAAAATCATTTTTTGTTCTGGGCTAACACGGCCAAACACGGTATATGTTTCGGCAGCCTCAATAACTTGCTGCTCGTTTAACCCCTCTAGGCTAATAAATTTTTCGGCATTTTCAACACCAACACGTTTGCTAACTTCGCTAACAGTAATTGGGTTATCACCGCTAATAATTTTAACTTGAACAGCATTATCTTTAAACCATTGAAGTGTTGCCGCAGCATCTTCACGAATGTGGTCTTCAATAACAATAATTGCAACAGGTTTACGTTTTGCCGATAATTTATCGCCATCAATTTTACCATCGCATTTAACAAGTAAAATTACCCTAAACCCTTTTTGAGCATATTGTTTAACAAGTTTATCTACTTCGGCATTTTTTTCTTTATAAACAAACTCTGGTGCACCAAAAGCATAGGTTTCGCCATTTCTAAATGTTACAGCACTAAGTTTGCGTGCACTACTAAATGGTAAAACAATATCTTTAGTAAACTCTTTGCTATAACCAAAGTGTGTTGCAAGTGCACGAGAAGTTTGGTTGTTATCTTCTAGTGCGGTTAACATACTTCCCATAATGTCGCCAACTGTGTGGTTTACATCGGCAAGTTGAATAACTGAGTTAACTTTCATGGTTCCATCGGTAATGGTTCCGGTTTTATCTAAGCATAAAACATCGGTTCTAGCCAGCATTTCAATGCTATATAGGTCTTGAACAAGCGTACGTTTAGTTGCAAGTTTAACAACGCCAACAGCCAAAGCAACGCTAGTAAGCAAGAACATTCCTGCCGGAATCATGCCAATAATTGACCCTGCGGTTTGTTTAACTGTTGCCGAAATTACGCCAAGTTCGTTATAGTTGTTGTAAAACATTAAAATTGCAAGTGGAATAATAATAATACCAATGCAACGAATAATTAAATTTAAACTTCTAAGTAGTTCACTTTTTGCTTTTTTATATTCTTTTGCTTTTGCACTAAGTTTTGCAGTGTAACTAAATTCGCCAACACGGTCTACAACAGCAGTGCATTTTCCGCTTGAAATAAAACTACCTGAATATAGCACATCGCCTTTACGTTTTTTAACAGCAACGCTTTCGCCAGTTAACAAGCTTTCGTTTACTTCAACTTCGCCTTCAATAACATGGCAATCGGCACAAATTTGTTTTCCGGTTATAAAGAAAATAACATCGTCCATAACAACATCGTCAACCGAAATATCTTGTTTGTGTCCGTCGCGTACAACTGTTGCTGTTGGGGCACTTACTAAACTAATTTTTTCAATAGTCTTTTTTGCTCTAATTTCTTGAATAATACCAATAACAATATTACACAAAATTATTGCTAAAAATAATAAGTTTGTCCAAGCACCAACGGCAATTAATGCACCTGCCACAACAAAGCAAAGCATGTTAAAGAAAGTAAAAATGTTCCCAAAGAAAATGCTTTTATAGGTTTTAACATTTTTATTTTCAACTTTGTTTGTTAAATGTTCGTCAATACGTTTTTGAACTTGCTCGGCATTTAACCCTTGTTTAGCAGTTACTTCAAAACGTTCAACTTGTTCAATATCAAAACCTTTTCTGCGTCTTTTCTTTTTTTCTTGTTTTTCTTTTTGTTCTTGTTGCTTTTTTAGTTTTGGGTTAACTTCTTCTGGGCTTAAAATACGAGGTTTTCTAATTTCTTCAATTTTTTCTTCTTGAGCACCAGCCTCAATATTTTTTGCCGCTTTTACCTTTTTCTTTTTGTCTTTAACCTTTTTCTTGTTTGGTTTATTTGAAGTTAATGCTTTTGTGTTTTCGGTTGCAACTTCTACACTTACTTCCTCAATAGGCTTAACTGGTTCGGTTACTTCTGTAACTGTTTCCTCAACCTTTTTTTCTTGTGGTTTTTTTGTTGTTTTTTTGGTTGTAGTTTTCGAACCACTTGCCTTAGAACCAGAACCTTTTTTTGTTGCACCACTCTTTTTAGTTGTGCTTTTTTTAGTGCTAGTTTTTTTGGCACCAGATTTGGAAGTTGTAGATTTTTTTGTTGTAGATTTTTCTGCTGTTTTTATAGCATTGTTTTCTACTTCGGTTGTAACAGAATTAGCATTATTAACTTTTACTTCTTCTTTTTCAGCCATTAAATCACCTACTTATGTAAATATTTATATGCTTAAATCGTTAAATTTAGATTTAAACACTTAATTACTTTAGGTATTTTAGCACAAAAAACAACTTAATTAATAGTATTTAACAAAACTTTATAAAATAAAAATTAAGTTTTTTATAAACTTTAAATTGAAATTAATCTTCTATGCTGTTATAATTACGATAGACTTTACTTAAAATTAAAGAGGAATTAAAAATGACAGAAGTAAAAACAAAAGCAACTATGGATAAAGTTGTTAACCTATGTAAAAACCGCGGAATAATTTTTCAAGGAAGTGAAATTTATGGCGGAATGGGAAACACTTGGGATTATGGCCCAGTAGGTGTTGAAATTAAAAATAACATTAAACGTGCTTGGTGGAAAAAATTTGTTCAAGAAAACACTAACACCTTTGGCGTTGACGCTGCAATTTTAATGAACAGCCGTGTTTGGGACGCTAGCGGACACACTGCAAGTTTTGCTGACCCTAAAATGGATTGTAAAGAATGTAAAACTCGTGGACGTGCCGACAACTTAATTGAAGATTATGCTAAAAAACATAACATTGACGTTAACCCAGACACCATGACTAACGAACAAATGGAAGCATTTATTGCCGAACATAAAATTGCTTGCCCAAAATGTGGCAAACACAACTGGACAAACATTCGTCAGTTTAACTTAATGTTTGAAACTAGCCGTGGTGTTACCGACGAAAATCAAAACAAAATTTATTTACGCCCAGAAACAGCACAAGGCGAATTTGTTAACTTTTTAAATGTTCAACGCACAATGCGTGCAAAAGTTCCATTTGGTATTGCACAAGTTGGTAAAGCTTTTAGAAACGAAGTAACACCTGGTAACTTTATTTTTAGAACTATCGAGTTCGAGCAAATGGAACACCAACTTTTCTGCAAAGAAGGTCAAGACCAAGATTTCTACGAAGAATATAAACAAAAAGCATTCAACTTTTTGTTAAACATTGGTTTTAATAAAGACCACCTTCGTTTTAAAGACCACGATAAACTTGCACACTATGCTCGTGCTGCTTGCGATATTCAATACTTCTACCCAATGGGTTGGCAAGAACTAAACGGAATTCATAACCGCACAAACTACGACCTTAGCCGCCACCAAGAATATAGCGGAAAAAGCATGCTTTACCTAGACCCATTTACAAACGAAAAATTTGTGCCATGGGTTGTTGAATATAGCATTGGTGCCGACAGATTAATGCTTGCAGTTTTATGCGAAGCATACGACGAAGAACAACTTGAAAACGAAACTCGCGTTGTTATGCACTTCCACCCAGCACTTGCAGCATATAAAGTTGCAGTATTACCACTTCAAAAACAACAAACAGAAAAAGCTCGTGAAGTTTATAACGAACTTTCTAAACATTTTATGTGCACATTCGACGAAGCAGGTTCAATTGGAAAACGTTATCGCCGTCAAGACGAAATTGGAACTCCAATTTGCTTAACCGTTGACTTTGACACATTAGAAAATAACACTGTTACTCTTCGCGACCGCGACACAATGGAACAAATTAGACTTAACATTAACGAAGTTGTTCCTTATGTGTTAGATAAAATTAAACTATAGGAAAAAAATAATGTTACAATGCAAACTATGTGGTGGCACCTGCACCGAGGCAAGCAAAAAAGAGGCTGAGCAAATTGTTGAACTAATTAAAACCTCTAAAGAATTTACTCATTTACAATCGTATGCTCACTACTACCCATACTGCCCAAAGTGCGGAACCGCGTTTTATAATTTTAGCGACGAACAAATTAAAATTTTAGAACAAAACAAAAATTCCATTAAACAAATTTATGCCGATAAAACATTTTTAAAAGCCGACCCAAACAAATTTTCACTTAATTGCGAATGTGCTGGTTACACTTTTGAACTTGTTGGCATGCACAGCGAAGCCGCTTTTGCTTATGCTGCTGCAGCTGATATATTAAACCTTTGCTTGGTTAAATATTTGGCAGATAATAAAAAGGAAATTTTAAAAACTTTAGGCGACCCTATTGATTACACAAAACTAAACGATTTTGAAGTTTATAAAAATTGTATGGAACGCATTGATATTTTGCGCAGGCTTGCACTTGGGCATGTTATTGAAACAAAAAGCAACAAAACCGACCATTTATTTTTATATGTTTCGTTGGTTATTGATTTTAACAAAGCCGAACTAGCACTTAAAACTTTAGACCAAGTTGAAAGCATGAACTACGAATGGCTTAACGAACCAGTTATTAAAAACACAATTGCTTGTTTACGAAACAAAGCCCAAGCCTTAATTGATGCAACAACCATTGCAATAGATGTTGATAAACAAAATAAGGAATAAAAAAGAACCCTAAATTGGGTTCTTTTTATTTTACTATTTTCGTTGAGCACCACAACCTGGGCAACGGTTTTCTTCCTCTTTTAAACGTGTTCCGCAATATGGACAAATGTCTTTAGTTTTTTCGTGTTCGATGTTTTCTTTAATTTTATCTTTAACCTTAGTTGCAAGTTCGCTAGTTTTACGTTTTGCTTTTACAACGCTAACAATAATAATAACCGTAACAACAACAAAAATTACTGAAAAAATTGCAATTGGAATCCAAACAGAAAAACCACCATCGGCACCACCGCCACCACTATGAGTTGAGAAATTGTTAAAATTATCCATCATTTCTTCACGTTTTGCTTCAAACTCGTCGTTGGTTCCCCAAATATCTGTTACATCTAGCAATTTAGATATAAACAAACTTAAACTATTCCACAATTTAGCCATTTACAAACCTCTTATAGTTTAGATTTGCAATTTGGGCAAACTTCAACAGTTGGTTGTAGGCGGCAACCACAATAAGGACATGCGGTTAGGCTTGCACGTTCTTGAGCTTTCTTTTCGTCTAAAGCTTTTTGTTCGGCTTTAATTCGAGCATCTACATTAATATCTTGTTTAGCAATTTTAAGTAAAATTGTTCCAAAAAATAAACCAGAAATAATAATTGCTGCGCAAATTAAAGCTGTTTCCCAAGCAAAACCAGTTGCAACATTATAAATTAAAAAAGCAAGTGCAACACCACTAAGACCAAACAAAACTAGTCCTGATGTTAAATTTAAGCTTTTAGAATTTAAAACTTTTGGTGGATTTAAAACAACACCAACAATAGAAAACATAACAGCTGCAACAATTAAACCAATGTTAAAACCAATATTTAAACCAAAATCGCCATTTGATTTAACCATCACATAAACAAAATATCCAACTGCTGCTAAGCTTAAAAGATAGCAAATAATGCTAAAAGCTTTAATACCTTTACTATTTTTTACCATAGTTAACTCCTAAAATTTATTAATTACAAAATAATAATAACACTAAATAAAAAAAATGAAAAGTTAATTATTTAAATTAAACTTATTACATAAAACTAATTTTAAACCCAACAAACAAAAAGGTGTTGCAAAAACAAAAAAATTAATATATACTAACAATGCTTATTTATGGCCGTATGGTCAAGCGGTTAAGACGTCGCCCTCTCACGGCGGAATCCGGGGTTCGATTCCCCGTACGGCTACCATAACTAATTAAAGATGCTATTAGTTTAGCTTCTTTTTTTATTTAAAAATTTGGTATTGCAAATTAAAGTAAAATAATATATACTTTATATGCAAAATAAATTTAAATTTTCAAACATACACTTTTAAAGTTGGAGTTAGTTAATATGACACGTTTTGAAGCAAACCAATTATATTCAAAAAAACAACAAAATTTACTTCGCCGTCGCGATTTAATTAAACAAATAAGAAGAAAAGCTGGCTGGTATCAGTTTTTTGCCTTGTTATTTTTGGCTGGCGGTTTATTTTTAGAAGTTTGGATGCGCATTCAAAAAATTGAAAGCGTGCTTTATATGGGTATTGCAATTGGATTATTATTTTTTGGAATTAGTTTCCAAGTTGCATCGGTAATAAATTTTGGTAAAGCAAAAAAACATTTAAGTGGGCAAACCGTTAATGCTTCAACCAACCCTAAAAACTGGGTTTAATTAAAAACAGATTTAAAAAAACCACCAATTTGGTGGTTTTATTTTTTTGTTACATTACAAATGTTAATTACATTAGTGGAGCAAAAAATTTTAAGAACGACGCTGCAACTTTTTCGTACCACTTACGTTGTTTAATATCTCTAAGTGTAACTAAGTGGCTACTTCCTATAACGCTATCAACATCTTGCTTAACAGCATTAACTGTTTTAGAGTTATGAATTACAACGCCAGCTTCGAAGTGTAAATATAAACTTCTAAAATCGAAGTTAGTTGAGCCAACAATTGCAGTTGTGTCGTCGGTTACAACAATTTTTGCATGAACAAACCCAGGAGAATATTCATAAATTTTTACGCCCGACTTAATAAGTTCGGAATAATACGACCTACTTAAATAGAATATCCATTTTTTATCAGGTATGCCTGGCATAATAATTCTAACATCAACACCGCTAAGTGCAGCAAGTTTAAGTGCCTGCATCATTTCGCTATCGATAATAAAATATGGAGTGGTTATGTAAATATATTTTTGAGCAGCAGTAATTGCTTTCATAAATGTGTTGTGTGCAACAGCAATTTTGTTAATTGGACCAGTGGCATAAGGCTGAACAAACTCTTTGTTTTTAGGATTTTTATCGTAATCTACCTTATATTTTTTTACGTCAACAACTTTTTTAGTTGCAGCTTGCCAACTGTTAAAGAACGAAACAATAAAACTCCAAACTGCCGGACCAGTAATTTTAACTGCGGCATCTTTCCAATGACCATGAACTTCCTTAATGTTTGCATATTCGTCGGCAACATTAATGCCACCAGTAAAGGCAACTTGACCATCTACAACCACAATTTTGCGGTGGTTACGATATTGCGAAAATGTGCTAACTGTTGGAATAGGCTTATTAAACGGAACAGCGTCTATGCCGTGGTTTATAAGTTTTTTAAACAACTTTTTATCGTCAAACCTATCGGCACAACCAAAATCATCGTAAACCATTTTAATTTCAATGCCTTCGCGGGCTTTCATTCTAAGCAAGTGGAACATTTCTTCCCAAATTTTGCCAGATTCAATTATGTAATATTCAAGCAAAATATATTTTTTTGCGCCTTTAATTGCTTCAAATAATTCTTCAAAATAAACTTCGCCACTTTTTAAATAAGTAGTGCTTGAATCAGAATAAACTGGCCATTTTTCAGTATTCAACAAAAACTTAGATAAATTTGCTGAATCGCCATCGAACTTAGAAAGTTGTTCCATGGTTTCACTTGATTGGTCTAGCACTTTATAAGAAGTGTAACTAATGTTTTGATAATATTTTCTAAGTTTTCTAGAGCCATGATTGTTTTTTAGTTGAAAATATAGTGTAACACCAAACACTGGAAGTGCAGCAATTATAACAATCCACATAATTTTATAAGACGAACTTCCGTAATCGTTGTTAATAAAACCAACTAAAATTAAAATGGCTAAAACAGAACATATAGTGTAAACATAAGGGCTAACAAAAAAAGTGAACAGCACAAAAATTGCTACGTTAATTAAAAACGTAAACACTAATAAAAATTTTGTAGATGTTAAAAATTTTACTAATTTTTTCATTTTTGTCCTTTTAATATTTTAAAAATTTTTCTGCCCTTTAGCCATAATATGGGTTATAAAACCCCCATATATAATATATATTATCACATAAACTTTATTTTTACAATTATTTTGTGTAAACAACCATTAAATTAGCCAACAAAACAAACTTCTTTGTTAGCCATTTTGCCACATTTTTCTACATTAATTAAAAATAAAATGCAGGGTAGTTTTTATACTCTGCATTTTATTATACTAAAACAAATTTTATTATTAATTGTTTAATTTTGCACCAGCACCAGAACTTTCGTGCTCTAATTTTACCTCGGCATTTTGCTGGTTATTATTTTTGTTTGTTTGTGTGCTGCATTTTTTAGGTGTAAAACCGCTTTTAAACTCTTTGCTTGAATTTATTAGCCTTGCCATTTGGCTAAAGTTTGCACAAGCAAACATTTCTAGTGCAACAAGCAAATATCCAATTTTAATTTGAGCATAACTAGAACATGCAAAAATTAAAACAACCATAAACACCATAATTAAACCAAGCAGTGCCATTATTTCCATAACTTTAACATATTTGTAATTATCTTGAAATAAGTTGATTATTGCAAAAACAACTAACGCAACCAAACTTAAAATTAAAATTGAATTAAACAAATAAAACATAACTTTAATAAATCCACTTTCCTCGCCCACAAATGCAAATTTACTAATTGGTAAAATAAAAGTAAATAAAGTAAGCAACCCAAACGAAAGCAAACAAATGTTTAAAATCTTTTTATTTCTCATAACAAAATCTCCTAAAACAAGTATTTCCAACAAACTTAATGTTAATTCTAAAACTTATATATTTTGTTTTTAAAAATTTTGTTACAAAAAAGCACACAAACCTGTGTGCTAATTTTTGCTATACTAAATTTCGCCTTCTAAACGTTTTACTTTATAAAGTTCAATGGCATCGGTAACAGCTTTAAGTGCATGTTCACGTCCACCAAGTTCTTTAACTTCAACCTTTTTATCTTCAAGTTCTTTATAAACTCGCAAGAAGTGCATAAGTTCGTCGAAGATGTGTTGTGGAAGTTCGGAAATATCGTGATAGTTGTTATATTGTGGGTCGCCAAACGGAATGGCAATAATTTTTTCGTCGCTCTCTTCCCTGTCGGTCATGGTTACAACACCAATAGGATAGCACTCTACCAAACACATGTGTGTAATTGGTTGGCTACACAAAACAAACACATCTAGTGGGTCGTGGTCGCCACAATAAGTTAAAGGAATAAAACCATAGTTCATTGGATAGTGTGTGCTGGTATAAAGCACGCGGTCCATTTTAAGAAGTCCGGTTTCTTTATCTAATTCATATTTTAATTTGCTACCTTGTTCAATTTCAATAACAGCAACAAAGTGTTCAGGTGTAATACGTTTTGGGTGTATATCTTTCCAAATATTCATTTTTCTTCCTCCTAGTAAAAATGCGTGTTATCATTCTAGCACACTAAACTAAAAAACGGAAGTAGTAATTTTAAGTTTTTTAAAAATTGTATAAGCCACGCTTTTAAAACATAAAATAATTAAAATAGTAGTTGTTTATAAATTTGAATAAATTTAAGTTTATGACAAAAAATGTGAGTTTAATGTCGGAAACAATAAAAGAACTAATTATTAATATGTTTAGCGGAAACCCAATGCTTGCAACCTTTATAATTGCAATGCTACCCATTTTTGAACTTAGGGGTGCCATACCCTTTGGCATGAGCACGCAAATTTGGGGAACCACTGCCCTAAGCCCAGTGGTTAGTTTTTTAACAAGTTTTTTAGCAACCAGTTTAGTTGTTCCCATAATCACCTTAATTTTTATTCCACTATTAAACGCACTAAAGCGTAGCCTCTGGTTTAAAAGTTTGGCAAGTAAATTTGAAGAACGCATAAAAACCAAATCAGACAAAATTAAAACAAAAGGAACTGGCACATTAAAAAAGATGTTGGGTGTTGGGCTGTTTGTTGCAATACCACTTCCATTAACCGGTGTTTATACCGGCACATGCATTGCTGTTATGCTTGGACTAAATTTTTACGAAACCCTAATAAGCGTTGTTGCAGGCAACCTTATTGCCGGATTAATTATGCTTGGCATTTCTACCATTTTTAAAAACAACAGCTTACTTGTTATTGCTATATTTATTATTTTACTAGTAATATTTATTCTTATAAACTTAACTAAAAAGTTAATTCAAAAACTACGGTCAAAAGTAAAAAGCCCCGATTAATTAAATCAGGACTTTTTTATTATTTTAAGATTTAAGTGCAAAACTAAAACTTGTGATTGCTGAAACAGCCATAACAACCGGACCTGCATGTGGGAAAACTGCCCACGAACTATATTCGGTTGAACCAAAACGAAGAACACACCCAACAACAAATGTTACTATAAACATAACTGCAACAATAATCGATACAATTGTTGTCCATTTTAAAATGGTTGCAAGTATTTTGTTGTTAAGTAAAGTTTGCACAATAAGTAAAACCATTGTAACACCAATTAACACAAGCAAAATTATCATAATAACATAAGACATTTGCCAAACCCACAAATTATCTAATTTAAGGCTTAACACTTCTACCCACTCTAAAAACGAATCGATTGATTGTTTATGTGTTGATACATCGCCAGTATATAGTGTTGTCATGGTTAAAACAAACGGAAACAGCATCGATAAAAATGCTAACACGCCAAACAAACAACTAACAACTTTTAAAATAAGTTTTTTAGTTTGCATAAATCACCCACCATTATTTTTCAACTTTTTTATTTTTGCTTTTTAGTTTTCCACCACCAAATAGTTTGTTAATCATAAATAGTTCAAATCTAACTGGGAAGAAACGAAGCAAGAAGTGAAATAAATTAAAGCTTCGGCTAACAATTTTCATTGGAGCACTTTTACGTTTGTAGGTTTGGTTAACAATAACGTTTGCAACACGTTCTGGAGGCATACGTTTTTCTTCGTGCCTATCAACAAACGCAACAGCTTGTTCAACTCTGTCGCCATAACGCTCGTTAGTTTCAAAGTTTTTTACACGATTTTTACTGAAGTTGCTTTTAACATCTCCAGGGCAAATTGCACACACATCAATACCTGCTTCGCATAGCTCCATGCGTTGTGCATAAGAATAAAACAACACAGCAGCCTTACTTGTGCAATACATTCCTCTAAACGGAACGCTCCAAATACCGCAAGCGCTAGAAATATTAATAATTTTTGCACCACTTTTCATGTATGGCAAACTATACTTGCTACACAAGTGAACGCCTAAAACATTAACGTCCATAATTTTACGGAAAGTTTCGGTAGGAATTAATTCAAGAGCACCACTAACACCAAAACCTGCACAGTTAACCAAAACGTCAATGTGTCCGTATTTTTCACCAATTGATGTAATAGTGTTTTTAACTTCTTCTTCGTTAGAAACATCACAAACATAACTAAAATCTGGATATTCTTCGTCAACTTCTCTAGCCAAACTTAAAACTAAGTCTCCTTTTTTTCTAAACATATCGGCAGTACATTTTCCAATACCACTGCTTCCGCCAGTCATAATAATAACTTTATTCATTTTAATCTCCTTAATTTAACAAACTAATTTTACTACTCAAACCACATTTACACCAAACAAATAAAGCAAAAACTATAACTTTATTTTTTTTAATATAATTTGTAACACTTATTTAATTGCCCACATACTATGAAGTGTATAAGCAATAAGCATTAGTTAAGTTTGGTTTGCTCGCCTGTTTTAACCATTGTGGATAACTGTGGATAACTTTAGTTTTATTGGCTTATACCCCTCCCTTTCCAGCTAAATGCTGTTATAAAATAAAAATAGACCTGAATAATATTAATTTCAGGTCTATTTTTTGTATACAACGAAATAAAGCCATTTTTTAAGTGTTAACTAATTTTTATTCACACACTTTTTAGCTTTTTAAACGTAAAATCGTGCTTTTTATAAGTTATCCACATTTGCACACATCAATTATTATAAATTTTTATGAATATTTATTAAATTTTGCATAAATACACGCCAAAATGAATAAAAATTGTCGAAATTCACAAAACTTATCCACTTATCCACAAAAAATTGGTGAGTTATCCACATTTAATTTTCGATTTTTGTTTTAATTTTGTGTGTTTACCCACAAATTTATGTGTAAAACCCAAAGTTGTGCACATTTTTAAACTTTTAAAGCATAAATTTATACCCCAACTCGCATAAAAGTTATGGACATACATTGGTTGGTATAAAATTTTGATGCATATTATTCATATCTGATTCATTAAAGCTATCACGTGCCTCAACATCACTTTCAATAATGTTCATTCCGGCAAGAACATCTTGTGCTCCCTCTATAACAATTCCGTTTTGCGGATTATAAAATTCGTGCCTTATAAGTTTTTCTGAAACAAGTTTTCCGTTTTCGTAATATTCTACATAAGCTTTAGCCTCATACCCCTCCCTAGGATAAGTTAGCCTATACTTTTCGCCCTTAAACAAAACCTTATCGGAATATTCGCCTTTTTCGTCAGATATAATTTTATCGCCTAGATGCGGAAGTGTTGCAACTGTTTCGCTACGAGTTTTAATTGTTTTACCAGTTTCAACACCATATAGTTTAACCTCAACCTTTTCGCTATCACACAAAGTTTGAATATAAATTGGATTTTCGTAATTATTTTTAAATTTTAAATCAGCAACATAATCGGAAACCATGGCGTCTAAACCAAGCGGAACATATTTAACCGGCAAGGTGTGTTTATGAACTTCTAGCACTTCAACATCGGCTAATAGTAGTGCATTATAAAGCGTTGTGCTTGCTTGACAAACTCCACCACCAGCACCATCTACAAACTGACCATTATAAATAACAGTTGCATTTTTATATCCATTTTCTAGCGTATGTGGACCAGTTACTGCATTAAAACTAACTTCTTCGCCAGGATTAACAACCTTGCCATTAAAACGCTCTAGGGCAAGTCTAACATTCTTTTTTCGATTTCCGGTGCTATCGGCAACTTGTGTTGAATATGATGCAATTAATTGTGTTTTTTGCTGGTTTACTTGTTTTGTTATTTCTGGTTCAACATCTAGCATGCTAATTTCGACTTCTAAATTATTAGTTTTGTTAAATTGTTGGTTAATATCAAAATAAAGTTGTTCTTTATTAACCCTCAATCCATTTTTATGCTCGGTAATTTCAAAACAATTTTCTTTTTCTGGATTAAAAATAATTTCACTATTAGTTGGTTTAACTTCAATTTCGCTAATTATTTTTTCTATTTTGCTATCAAGCCCAACAAATATGTAATTAAAAGCCACATTTATACTAACACCTTCTTTTTCAAGTTCCTTTAATTTATTGGTTTGCTCACTATAATTATTTAACAACGCATTTCTTGTTTGAGCCTCTTCAATAATTGTGTGAATTTGGCTGTTAACCTCAAAATCGTCTTTAGTAAACTTCCAACTTTTGTCTTTATATTTAATGTTTAAATTAAAGTTTTCACTTTTTTCTTTAAACACATTATAAACCACTTGTTCGGCCTCGGCACTGCTAAGTCCGCCAACATTAACACCATTAATATAAGTTTGGTTATGTAAAACATTGCTAGGGTCCTCACTTTCTAAAACAAAAAACTGACCCACAACCGCCATAACCAAAACCAAACTTATTGCACTAAGCCCAACCAAAAGTTTGCCGGTGTTGTCTCGTTTTAAAACCTTTGACCTTTTACCCTGCAACCCAGTGTTATCAAACACTTGGGTGTTGTTTTTTAACGTTGCACTTTTTTTATTTGTTCCACTTTTAGTTTTGTTTAAACTAGCCTTACTTGCTTTTACACCATCTGTTAATTTTTCTTTTTTGTTCATCTTTAACACCTTTAACTTAATTAAATGTTTTTAATTAGTTTGGTTTGTTTGGGCAAAAATATGTATAAACAAAAAAAACAAAACGCCAAGATAACTTTAGCGTTTTGTTAAATTTTAAATTAATCTTTTTTAGCAGTTGTCTTTGTTTTTGCTGGTGCTTTTTTAGTTGTTTTTACACTAGCAGTTTTAGGCTTTGAAGTTTTTGTTGTTTTAGTTGTTGCAGTTTTAGACTTAGCCCCACTAGTTTTTGTTGTTTTTTTGGATGCAGATTTTTTAGCAGGTTTTTTCTCTTCAGTTTCTGGTGCAGGTTCCTTTAAAGGTTCCAACTCGCCACTTTCAGTTATAATTGGGCTTTGCATTGCAACTTTTTTACTAACCTTTAAGTCTTCAATAGAATCGGTTGAAACTTCTTGTTCAACCGGAGCCTCGCTTTCAAGCAGAGCCTTTGTTTGTGCATTTTCAAGTGCCTCTTGCTTAATTGCAATTTCTTGATTTCTTACAATATCTTTTGCACGCTTTTCTTCAAAAGCACGTTTGTTTGCGTCTGCCAAAATTTTAAGCAATTTTTCATTTAAAAATTTTGCTTGTTCACTTAAAATATCTGGGTCGTTAACAATCATGCCCTCAACACACATTTCAAATAGTGTACTTCTAATTTTAGAAACGTGTTGTTCTTTAATTTTTATTTCTTCAATTAAATGCTTATTAGAAATTGCCAAATCTTCTTCAACAAACGGAATGTTCGATTTTTTCATTTCCATAATTCTAATTTTAATTTTATTAACTTTATCTTCGTTTACCAAAGGCAAATAGTTTTTAACATTGAAAGGCAATTTTTCGTAGGCTATGCAATTAGAATTGCTTGTAATTTCAACATCGGTTAAATACATTAATTTTTGAACAAACAAATAAGCATTATAAATTTCTTGCACGTTTTTGTTTGATTCTTTTAATCCAGACAACCCTAAAAGTTGATTAACCGAAAAAGCAATGTTGTTTTCGCTGCTTTTTGCTTTTATGTAGTTATATAGCACCAAACACATAAATGCTGTAAAGCGGTTACTTCCATCGCTTAATAAATAAGCTTTATAAAGTTTTCCGCTTTGTTTAACTTTAAAGTTTTTAAAGTTTCCTTCAAAAATATATTGCCACAAATTTAAGTCGTTAAAATATTTAATAACGTTGCCATGAGTTTCGTTTTTTAGCCTATATTTTAAGCCCCCATTAACCGCTATTTTAATTTCTTTTAAAATACGCTCACGGCTAATATCTTTAACTTTGTGGGCACATTTTTTTGCAACTCTATATGTTTTAGAATCAATATTAAAACCAAGTTCGCATGTAAACCTTATAAGTCTTAAAATTCTAAGACCATCATCGTCGAACACAGTTTCAGGTTTAGTAACTGCTTTAAGTTTTTTACGCTTTAAATCTTTTTGACCTTTAAAAAAGTCTAAAAGTTTACCCTCTAAAATATCGTAGTAAAAAGCATTAACCGTAAAGTCGCGCCTAACAGCGTCGTCTTTAGGGTTGGTAACAAATTCAACCTGGTTTGGGCTATGAGTTCCAGTTTCGTCGTATTCCTCACGCCTAAACTGAGTATATTCAAAACGGTCGCCATCTTTAACAATTTGAATGGTTCCCAATTTTTTATTAATAACATCAGTTTTAAAACCAGCCATTCCGCAAATGGTTTCAACATCTTCAACTGGCATTGCACCAGCAATATCAACATCGTCTACACTAAGGCCTAAAAGGCTGTTTCGAACAAAGCCACCAACCAAATAGGTTTTATAGCCTGCCGCATCAGTTAATTTTGCAAACTCTTTCAAGTTTTCGCTTACTTCAATCATAAATACCCCACATTAATTATGAAAACCTAACTGCATTAATTCCCCACGCAGTTTTTGTGGTTTCGTCAACTTTAACCTTGTTGCTAATTTCAACACCAGCAACACACAAAATTTCGTTTCCGCTTGCCAAAACCGGAATAAAAGTTCTAAGCCTTGCCGGAATTTTTTGGTCGATTAAAAAGTCTGATAAACTTTTTGTTCCACCACCAAACTTTTCAAAAATATCGCCATCTTTCCTATAACGCCAAATTGCATTTTTAGGAATTTTATTGTAGTCCATTAAATGGCTAAACTCGCCAATTTCAAGTTTTCTGGTAACTTGCATTTCAATCATACCAAAACTTGGAATATCAATTTTTCCACGTTCTAGTGGCCATGTTTTTGGTTCGGGCGTAAAGTTTTTATTAGTAATGGTAATATAGTTATATTCCTTAATAACACTAACTTTGTTTGGTAGTGTAATTTTAGCACCATTTTCGGCTTCTAGTGCCAAGCTGTTAATAATTTTTAAATGCTTACGTTCAATATCGGCCATAATTCCGATGCCCTTAAACGCTTTTCTTAAAATTCGATTTGTAGCAGCAACCGGATAACTAAAATAGTTTACCGGAACTTTAACAACGCCATCGCCCTCGTAAACCACAGCATTATCGTTAATGGTGCTGTAAATATAATCGTCGTCTAGTTTACACAACTCGCCAAAGGTGCAAATTGAACTATCGGCATTTTGCCAACGGCTTCTAATAAGTGGCATAATCATGTTTCTAATAAAGTTGCGCGAATAATCGTTGCTTGCATTAGTTTCGTCTTCAACATATGGAATATCGTTCGAATTAATGTAAGCCATAATTTCTGATTTAGATGTGTTTAAAAGCGGACGCAAATAAACACCATCGCGAATAACGTCCATTCCAGAAGCACCAGTAATTCCGCTACCTCTAAAAATGTTTAATAAAATTGTTTCGGCCTGGTCTTGCATGTGGTGCCCTAACGCAATTTTGTTAATAACCTTTTTGTTAATTAACGCTTTGAAAATGCGAAATCTGCATTCACGCGCAGCAGCCTCTATGCTTAAACCCTTATCTTGGCTTAAACGTTCGGCATTAACCTTATACATATAAACCTTAATTCCGTTTTTATTGCAATAGTTAACAACAAACTCGGCATCGGCATCGCTTGTTTCACGTAAACTATGGTCAATGGTTATGGCAATACACTCAAAACCACGCTCTTTAGAAATTGAGTGTAAATAATGAAGTAAACACATGCTATCCTTGCCACCAGAAACAGCCACTCCAATTTTATCTTTAGGGCTAATTAAATTATACTTTTCAATTGTTCTTTCAATGCTCTTCATAAGTTATCCACCAATTTAAAAATATTTTATGGCTCCACAAAAAACAGCGGAAACCCTTGTTTTCTCTTTTATTGTAACACAAAACTTACAATATTAAAATGTTTAAGTTCAAATTTTAATATATAAATATTAAATTATTAAAAAATTTTAAAACTTTATCCACAATAAAACAAAAAAACAAACCTTAATCCTAAACCAAGATTAAAGTTTGCTTTGCTTATTTATTTATACTACCGGGAAAATTCTAACTGCCAACACAGTAAAATCGTCGGCACAATTACCATTAACTAAATCAACTGCATGGTCTAGCACTTCGTCGGCTAAAGTTTGCGGATTTATGGTGGTTAGGTTGTTTATAAAGGTTTTAAGTTCGTCGCCTCCACCAAAAGCATCGCTAACACCATCAGAAACAAGCACAATAATATCGAAATCAGAAAACACTTTTTTGGTTATGTGCGGTTTCATTTCGTCTAGCACTCCAATAGGAAGCCCACTACTTTTAATAACCTCGGTTTCGGTTTTGTGTTTAATATAGCCATAAGGAGAACCAAGTTTAATAAAATCGATTAAACTTTTTCGTAGGTCTAAAACACAAACATCAAGTGCCGAAAAACTTTCGGAATTGTTTAAACTTAAAAGTTTGTTTACACTATTTAAAATAATGTCGTTTTCAAAACCAGCCTTATAAAAATTTTCGATTAATGTAATTGTTAGGTCGCTAACCTTGTGTGCTTCTTCGCCACTACCCATACCATCGCAAAGCGCAACCATATATTTCCCATCGTCAATTTTAATTAACGAATGAGTGTCGCCACTAAGCACTTTGCCAGTTTTAGTTTGCGACGCACTTCCAAACACAACATCAAAGTTAGCCTTTGTTTTTAACACAACTTCTTTTGCCCCTGCAACACTGCTATTTGAAACACTTTCCACATACATTTTTGTTCCAACAATTTTTGAAATAACTTTTTCTAGTTTTGTTTTATCAATGTTAGTTTCAGCCAAAATTAGCGACACATAGTTTACCGATGTGGTTTGATTATAAACAAGAGCTTCCAAACAACAAATATTTTTATAAGCCAATTCTTCTTTAATTCTGGCTTCTTTTGCCAAATCGTAAACAATGTTTAAATTAACTTCTTCAGCCAAAGTGTTAACAATCCCACTTACACCTTTTAACTGGTCGGCAATCAAAATTTTAGATGCGTCCATATTATTTTGCATTATGGCATAGTGTTTATAACTTTTAAGTAGTGCATTTAAAGTGGTTATAACTAAATTTGCTTTTATACAAGTTGTTGTTAAATATTCAGGAACATCAAGAAGCGTTAGTTTGCCTTTTTCAAACCCAATGTTAACAACATCGTTAAAAACTTCACGACACTGCTCGCCATTAACCCTAAAACATTTGGCTTTGTTTGGACAATCTTTGCAACATTTAGAATACACCTCGTCGGAAACCATACGTTTAGCGTCGGCTTCAGGCAACACTCCTTGCACCATTTGTTTATAAGCCATATCCATTTCTAAAAACACATTACTAACCTCTCGCATACGTTTAAACAAACTTTCGCGACTTCTATTAATAATGCTTCTAACTGCCACGTTTTCGGTAAGACCATTAATTTTGTCGTTTAAATTATTAAGCATTTTTGTTGGAATAAATAAAAATATTAACTCGCCCACAACCACGCTAACCAAACTATAAATAGTAAAGGTGTTGTAGCAAGCAAAATACAAACCAAACACCACCTCAACCAAAATTAAACTTAAACAAGCAATTACTTTATAGCTTGATTTAAAACCTATAGCACAAAGTGCCATTATTGTAAAAGCGGCAACATAAGAAGCGTTTGAAAAATATAAACCAACACCTAAACCATAAAGTGCCGAACATACCAGCAATTCTTTTGTTCCACACACATAACTCAACGTTAAAATTAAACATACACCCACAATTTTAAATGTTTCAATTTTAAACACATTTAAACTGGCAACACCCATGGAAACAACGCACAGTATTACCCCAAAGCAAATAATTTCGTCGGTTGAAAATTTTGTTTTTAAATTGCGGTCTTTTAAATTAAATATATGTAATGCACACCATAAAAACACAACCCCAACCAAAACCGAAATTATGCTTAACACCAACTCTTTTGGGCTGTGCAAATTTAGCACTATGGTTATAGCATTTCCAACTAAAGCATAAAAACAAACAAGTAGGTTAGGTGCTTGTTTTTTAATTAATTTGTGTAAACATTTAAAAATTAAAGCAACACCCACCAAGCACAAAACTTCGTAAACAGCATTAAGAGTGAAGTTTGCAAGCAAATAAGCACAAGCAAACATTATGCTAACCAAATAACTTTGTTTACTTTTAAAAACCAGTGCATAGTAGGTTCCAAAACAAAAAGGTGTTAAATACCCCTGGTTAATGCTTGCTTTGCTACAAACAAAAAACAACACAAACATTAATGTAAATTTTAACACACTTTTTAAATTTATTACTTTTAATTTACTAACAACTTTTTCCATAACCTTAACTCCTTACAACAATTGTAAAATAAGTTAAAGTTACAAGTTAAATTTTATTAAATTACAACTTTTTGTTGTTTTAAAACATTTTGCCGAAGTTTGTTGCTTTTTAAAGTTTATTTAAAACCTCAGTTAAATAAGCCTTTAGTTCGTCCTTAACTTCTGGGTCGTTAAGCCCATAGTAGATGTTGGCTTTAATTAAACCCACTTTGCTACCAACGTCAATACGTTCACCTTCAATCATGCAAATGTTAACACCTTCAGCCTTCGCACAATCGTTAATCGAATCAACAACACCGGTTTCGTTAGCATCGTTAATTTTAATATATTTAAACACGTCTGGTGTAAGCAAACTATTTCCTAAAAAGCAAACGTTGCTTGGCGAGTTTTCCACTTTTGGTTTTTCAACAATTTGATTTAATTTGTTACCACTAAAACTTAACATTCCGTATTTATAACTTTCCTCAATTGGACAAGTTGTTGCACTAATAACGCTATGTTTTGTTTTATTAAACTCTTCCAAAAGTTGCTTTACCAACGACTTTTGTGGATTATATAGAAGTTCGTCACCATAAACAAATAAAAATGGTTCCAATCCCACAAAACTTTCGGCACGCTTTAATGCATGGCCAGTGCCAAGCGGTGTAATTTGCCTAATAAAATGCACATTTGCTTTATTTGCAATGTGTTTAATTTGGCTTAATTGTTCAATTTTTCCACTATTTAAAAGCCTTGCTTCCAATTCTGGATTTAAATCGTAATAGTTTTCAATACATTCTTTGCCTCGGTTTGTAATAATTAAAATATCAGTAATTCCGTTTTCAACTAAATCGTCAACTAAATAGTCTAACACCGGTTTGTTTAAAACCGACATCATTTCTTTGGGCACACTTTTTGTTATGGGCAACATTCTGGTTGCAAGCCCGCCACACAATATTACTGCTTTCATATAGCACCTCTAAAGCTTTATTTGCACTATATTTATATTCTTTAACCATATAAAATGGGTAAAAAAAGAGGACAACTTTTGTCCTCTTAAACATATTTATGTTATTGCTTTTTACCATCAGTTTTTGCTATTAGTGTTGCCGATTGTGATACACGAGCAATTTTAGATAGTTGTGCTGCAAAATGTTCAGCATATTGTTGTTCTCTTTCTGTTAAAACATAATGTTCAGATAGCTCATTATAATCACGTTCGTTTTTATAGCCTTTCTCTTTCATTCCTTGTAAAAGTAATGCCGATTTTGTTTGTCTTACACCATCAGAAATTCTAACACCTTTAGATGGAAATGCACGTAATTGTTTAGAATCTTTTAAATGTTCAACAACACCATCTCTAATTTTTTCTAGATAGTAGCCCGCAACAATTGGTGAACCCTGTGGAGTTTGTTCTGCAACAAATTTAGGAACAAAATGTGCTAAAAAAGCATATAAATCTTCGCCTTTTAAAGCATCAATCATGTAAGCCACCATTGCAGTTGTATATTCAGAAACCCCTCTGCAATATTCTACTGGGTTAGACGCTTTTTTGCCTTTATTGCGGTCAATATATCCAGCAAACATAGCTTCTAGCGAATCAAATTTAATTTGATCTTGAACTTCATATTTTTTGGCCATAATAAACACCTCACAAATGTTTTTGTTAACTTTAGTATACCACAACAAAAAAATATTTCAAGCCCAAATTTGCCAAATGGCTTGTTCTTGACATTTGTTATAAATATGTTATACTTATTATAATAAATAACGCGAGGCAACAACTTGCGGAGGTGGATTATGAATAAAAAAGAAATTTTAGCATTAGATTTATTTGCAACAAGTGCATCAGGCAAATGTCATAGTTACGAAAGATATTTAGAAGAATTGCGTGGGCATGTTGCAAACACAGCTTACTCAAAAGCATATAGTTTAGCTTTTGAAGCAATTTTTAACGACAAACAGCTTTATCAACTTTGGAAAGATGGCGTAGAAGTTCATCAAGACGCACTTAGAAGATGTTTTGAACAAATTGAACAAGGTGTGCATATTCCAGAAGAATACATTCAAACAGAAGTGGCTGCACGTAATAGTGGCATTGCAAAATTAAGAGAAGTGCTTGCACCAGTTCTTGAACAACGTTTAGCCGACCGCATTTCAAAAATGGGACACAAAAGTTCTGTAGACCGAATTGAAACAACAAAAAAATTACAAGAAAAAGGAATATCCCTTTTAGAAAAATATGGTCTTACTCCACTAATGATTAACATGATGAGAAAAAAATATCATGCGGACACACAAAAGGCTTATATTGAACTATGTAATAAACAACAAGATAATCCTAACGGCAAAAAACGTTCTAAACGCGCTCTTTACGACGACGCTGAAGACATTGCATATTTCCAAATGCGTGATAATGTTATTGCTCATTTTAAACAAAACAAGCAAGTTATTACTGAAGACGAAGCGATGTATGTTGCAAATGTTTTATGCACAATTGACCGTCTTGAACAAGTTCAAAATCAATTAGCCTCTGCTAAAACAGATATTAAAAACTTAGGAAGCAAAGCTTATATTCGTACAATTTTAGATTCAACATCTACAACCCCAAGGGCAGATGCTTATCTTGACCAATTGTTTACAGATTTATATTCTTCGGCAAACCCTTATTTAAATGACGAACAACGCAAAAAAATAATTACCGAAGTAAATAGAATTTTAAAAGAACGCAAAAACTCTCCATTAACATACAGATTTGAACCAATTGAAACACCAGTTGCAACTAAAGGAGCAACACCAACAACACCTAGCAGCGGTGAAAAAGGTATGTAAACAAAAAGAACCGAAATTATCTCGGTTCTTTTTTTATTGTTAAATTTGATTATTAATAATGTAATATAATATATATTATAAACTTATAAACAAACTATTCCTTAACTCCATTGGTAATAATTTCGTCAATTAACTTACAATATTCTTCTTCGTTAATACTACCCTCGGCTTTTAAGTGTTTAACAAGCTCAATTTTTTCAGCCATACCTTTAAGTTTTAGCTGTTCTCTAATTTGGTCGGGGCTCATGCCTTGTTGTGGTTTAATTGGTTGTTGCATTTGTGTTTGATATGTTCCAGTTGCTGGTTGATATTGGTTTTCTCTTGAAAAACAAGCAACACAAACTAAAATTGCACTAATAAAATTCATGCCAGAAGCAAAGTTAACTGCAGCAATTAAAATGTTAACAAATTTAAGTTTTATAAACCATTTTGGATTTATAAATGCAAACACAAAGTTAGAAATTCCGCAAAGCCCATTGCAAATTGCCGAACCAACAAACGATGTTACACTTAAGTTTAACATTTCGGCGGTTTCTTCAGATGTGAAACCATATTCAGTTAAAAAAATTTCTTTAAGCTGATCGGCAAAACCATCGATGTTGTTTAGCATTAGCGTTATGCCATAAATAAAAAATGCAGTAAACAAAACATTGATTACGCCAGCCCAAATAAGCAATTTTTTATTTCTACTCATAAAAGCGTTCCCAAAATAAATTTAAATATTTTTTAATAATAAAAAGCAAGTAAACTTACTTGCTCTTTTTATCTAATGAAGTTCCTTTTAAAATGTCAGATTTTAACTTGTTAAACTCTTCTTCGTTAATCAAGTTTTGTTCTTTCATTTTTTGAAGTTTCTCAATTTTTTCCATAAGTTTATCAATGTCAACATCTTGTGCTTGCTCTTCCTCTTCGCCTTCAAACTTTAAGTTTTCGTCTTTCAAGCAAACAGCCACAATGTATAATGCACCAACAAGTGGATTAACAACAAGTGTACAAATTATTGCAACTGTTAAAACCACACTCTTTTTTTGATAAAACTCAATTGGAGCATATAAGCAAAATCTAATGCTAATTCCGCCAAACACAATTCCAACAACCGAGCCAGCAGTTAAAATTGAAGTTAAAAGTTGAATGGTTGATTCAACCTTGTCGTAATTAGAAGCGTCTTCGTTAACAAACTTTTCAATAATTGGTTGAAGTTTGGTTGGGTCAAAAATAGCCAAGCAACACAAAATTCCGGTTACTAGGCCGGATACAATCATTAATATTGCACTTGTAAACATTAATATCTTTTTGGTTTTGCTCATTAAATTTTAACCCTGATATTTAACTTGAAATATAAGTTTAAATATCGCACGTAATATTACTATAAGTATTATATCAAATAAAAGTTATAAATGCAAAACTTTTTTATGCATTTTTTTATTTGTTTTGAAACTATTTTTAATCCTTAAAATTCGGCTTAAAATCTAGCTTGTTTTTATTTTACTACATTTAAAAAACAATAGCAATAGTTAATTTGCATAACATATTTTTATCACTTTTACCCACACTAAACAAAATTTTTTATTTTACCACCCTACAAATATTTTATCTAAAAATTACCAAAATATTTAAGTATTAAATAAAATTTAAATATTTACTAAACCTTTGGAGGTTTTTATGCTAAAATTATTAAGTAAAAAAATTGAGCACATAAGGATTAAAAACATGTTTAACACTTTGGTAACACCAATAATAAACACGATTTCAAAATTTTTGTGCGGAATTTTGTTTTTGTTTAATTTAGGAGGAACAATCATGCCAGAAACAACACTTATTGAACAACTTTTTTCTTGCGACGAAATTGTTGTTTATAGAAATGGCGAAGAAATTAAACTAGATAAAACTTTAGTTGAACCAGAATTAAAACAATTAACCGATAAATCATATTTTTCTCCGGCTTTTGGCGTGTCGCTTCACGACCAAACAACCAATGCCATGCAAAAAGGATATTGGCTAGAATTTAGATATAACACCCAACACGTTTATGCCGATATGCCATTTTCGAAACTTTTAATTGAATTAAAACCTGATTATTACGGATTTAATTTAATTAGATATAACGATGGCAAATATGATGGCCGTTGCTACTATTTAAATTTAAATGTTTCGTCTACAAAATTTTATAAATTTATTACCTCAATTGTTTAAAACATTTTTTAATTAAAAACACTAAAAACCCACGCAACATGCGTGGTTTTTTGTTAAACATTTTAAACTTTTGCATATTGACAAAACACAATTTATATAGTAACATTTATTTAGTTATTTTATAAGGAGCAACGTTTGTGGGATTTAGAGAATATTTTTTAGCAAAACAAGGTTTTATTGTAAAAACAAAACAACGCACAGTTATAAAAACCTTATCTAACGGAAAACAAATTTCTAAACAAGAAAAATATACTAGTTTAGTAAAAGTTTTACCACAAGCAATTAAACAGCGCACAATTACGCTGCCAGAGGTAGACCATATTGAATTTAGTGCATTTAACGATGTTAAATCGGAATATTTTTCGAAAATTATTTTACCTAAAAGTTTAAAACGCATAGACCAAAAAAGTCATGTATATCCGTTTTTTTATATGCAAAAAGGCATTAGTGTAGATGTGGCTGAAGGCAACACTCACTTTTTTAAAATTGGGCAAAACCTTTATGCAAACCTTGATAGCAAACTAGAATCTACAAATAAATTAGAACGTGATAAAGCAATTTTAAACCCAAGGCACGTTGAACTTGTTTTATCGGAATGCCAACGAAAAACAATTTCTGTTACACAAAATCAACCATCAACTGGCGGAACTTGTTTAAATGGCGCAACAATAATTAAAATTAACAACGGAGCATTTAAACACACACCTATTGAAACTTTAAGTGTTGAACTTTCAGACAACCAAACTCTTGAAGTTAATGGTGCTAGGGACGAAAACTTTGGTTTTTACAATTTCCCCGACACACTCGAAGTTAATGGCAAAGTGGTTAGCCCTGCACAATTTTTGGCAAACCATGCAAGAATGCTAATTGAAGTAACAAATTCTGGTGGCACAGTTATGGTTAAACATATAGATAGTGTTGATTATGTTGGTCGGTTTATGAACTCCGACGAAATTACCCAAAGCCTAGAAGATTGGCTAGGCAAACTTGAACAAGAACGTAAAGAAGCCGATTTTATTAGCCGCAGAAACAACAGAGGTAGAAAATAATCAACACAAATTGTGCTAAACAGTTATTACAAATTTAACCAAACAGCAAACAAAAAAGCAGAGTTTCTCTGCTTTTATTTTTTATTAAAATTTAGAATTTAATTAAACACCCTCTAGGTTAAATGGAGGAATATATTCTTCCGAAGCACTATCAAGTTCTTGCGAAAACCCATTAGTTAAACCAAGTTTAATGCAATGGTTTAACACCATTTTATATTCTAATGGTTTTAGCTTTCGGTTAATTTCTGGATAGTTTTTAGAGTTATAGTATGGCGTGTATTGCCCCATAACACTAACCAAAGCCTCGTCGCCTAAATTTTGTTTAATCCAATCAAGCACCTTAAAACTATCTTGTGTGTGAGTTGGCAACACCATGTGTCTAACAACAACACCTTTTTTAAGCATGCCATTTTCAAAAACATTGTTTGGTTGTTGCCTAACCATTTCTAAAATGGCAGATGTGGCAACTTCAAAATAATTTTCGGCTTTAGAATATTTTTTACTAAGTTCGCTTGAACAATATTTTAAATCGGTTAAATAAACATCAACCCAGCCTTCCATTAACTTTAGCACTTCTAAACTATCGTAACCACTAGTGTTATAAACAATTGGAATGTTTGGTCTGTATATTTTTAACGCCTCAACAATTTGTTTTGCATAATGCGACGGCGTTACTAAATTAATATTGTTTGCGCCCTTTTCCTCAAGTTCTTTAAAAATTTCAGCAAGACGTTCAATAGTTATCTCTTTACCAAATGCCTCGCTTGAAATATCATAATTTTGACAATACACACATTTTAAGTTGCACCCCGAAAAGAAAATTGTTCCGCTGCCCGACGAACCTGAAATTATTGGTTCTTCCCAAAAATGAAGCCCCGCACGTGCAACCTTTAAAGTGTTTGTAACGCCACAAAACCCAACACTTTCATTTCTGTTAATTCCACATTTGCGTGGACATAAATCGCATTTCATTTATTACACCCTTTTAAATTTTGATAAAACAATTATTACAAATTGTAGTTTTATTAGTTTTTAATACCTGCGCATTGGAGGCGGAATGTGTGTAGGTTTTTTAACTTGCGGATTGCTTTTTGCTTCTTCAATAAAAACCATAAATATGTTAATTATAGAAGCAGCTAAAACACAAACCGTACCCACCGGCACCGAAATACCAAGCGAATAATTGTTTAAAACATTTTCGCCTTTAACAACTGCCATGCGACCAACCATGTTAATAGTTGCCATTAAATAAATTGTCCACACAGCAAAAAAACCACCAATCACAAAAATGTTGTTTAGTTTTTTATTATATGTTGCAAGCAGTGTAAGCAAAAACATTATAACCGAATATGCTAAACTTGCCGGACATAAAATTGCCATAGCCTTTGCCATCATGCCAGCTTTGCTAGATTCTAAAAGCGATTTTACAGCCGACATTTTTGTTCCTTGTGCACTAGAGTAAAGTGCTTTTGTTAAATCTAAACCACTAAATGCAGTTTTTAATTTTGTGTAAGGATCGGTGTAATACACAACAGGCAAAAAACACATTATAAAGCTAGCCAAAATTAATGCTGCCGAAACATACAACATTATTCTAACAATATTAACTTTTTTACTTTTTTTATTTGTTGTGTTTTCCAAACTAGCCTCAAGTAATTTTTGTTTAACTTAGTATAACAAATAAACAACTAAACTAAAAATTATATTTAAATTTTTTTACACTTATTTTAGTTCAACAAACCACTGCCCGGTTTCTTTTTCGAAAAACAAAAAAGTTTGATGCGAACCAATTTTAATAGTGTATCTCTCACCAATTCCACCAACTTTTAAACTTGCTGCATTAACCACTTTTAACACTTTATCAATTTCAAACACTTGGTCGTTTAACTTAATTTGCCTGGGGTGTTTGTTACCCTGTTCGTCAAATTCGGCAAGCACTGAAACATAGTTTTTTGTCATAAACCCACAACCTATTGTTTGAAACATGTTACTTATCCCCTAGTTTGTTGTTTTTAAAATAACTAACTGGGTGAATAGTGTGTGTTACGTGTTCGGGGTTAATTTCGTCAAAATCGTCAATGGCAAGCACACTTCCACGCTTAATAATATCGTAGCCAAACCTGCCTCTAAGGTTATCTATAACAGTTTCAAACTTTTCCTTTTTTTGCATATTTTGCTCAGAATTAAACAAATTATACTGCAAAGGTTTTTCGGTTAAGTTTGTAACTCTAACGCCCACAGCCCTAATAGTTTTGTTCCAATCAAACTTAAAAAGTTTATATGCTTCGGTTGCAACAACACTTGCTAAGTTTGTTGGATATTCTAATTTGTGCATAACATCAAAACTTTTTAAATCGTCGGTTTTAATAAACAAACACACGGTGTTTGCCCATAAATTTTTTTCACGCATACGCCTTGCAACACTTTCGGCAAGAACACTTATAACCGCCCTAACCTCTTCGTTAGTTTTAAGGTTGCGTGGGCACGTGGTTGAATTTCCTATCGATTTTATTTCGTCAAGTTCGTCCCAACGTTTAACTTCGGTTAAATCGGCACCACAAGCAAAGGTGTGCAAAGTCTCGCCATTTTTACCAAGCATGCTTTTTAAAATTTGAACAGGAGTGTTTGCAATATCGCCAATGGTATTAATTCCGGCTTTTGCAAGTTTTTGTGTTGTGGCACGCCCAACATAAAGTAGTTCGCTTGCCGCAAGAGGCCAAACTAAATTTTTAAAATTATCGGTTGAAATTAAAGTTGTTGCATTTGGCTTTTTAAGGTCGGAGCCAAGCTTTGCAAAAATTTTATTAAAACTAACACCAATGCTAACAGTTAAACCAAACTCTTCTAACACACGCTTTCTAATTGTTTCGGCAAGTTTAAACGCTTCGTCAAAAGATTTAACACACCTTGAAACATCTAGCCACGCCTCGTCAATTCCAAAACTTTCAACTCGGTCGGTATATTCTAAATACATTTGCTTAACCAGCTTTGAAACATAATAATATCGTTCGAAGTTAGCCGTAACACACACAAGTTCCTCTAAACATTTTTGTTTGGCTTCCCAAACGGTGTCGCCAGTTTTAACACCATATTTTTTTGCAATATAGTTTTTTGCAAGAACAATGCCATGGCGTTTTTCTTGATCGCCAACAACAGCAACTGCTTTGTTGCGCAAACTAGGATTATATAAACATTCAACACTGGCATAAAAATTATTTAAATCGGAATGTAAAATAAACCTTGCCACTGCACCCTCCTTGTTTTACTAGAACATTTGTTCTATTATAAACCAGATTATGTTTTTTGTAAATTGTTTTACTTTAAACAATTTATGGAAATTTTTTATTGTTGTTTTAATTATAAGGTATAAAAAAGAACCCATGTGGTGGGTTCTTTATTTTTTAATTAAATTTAGTTGTTTTGTTTATTTTTTTTCTTCTTCAGCTTTTAGTGCTGCTTCTTCAACTTCTGGTTTATCAATAAACTCCCACATAAGCGATGTGTCTGGAAGTAAACGTTTATCTAAACTTAAACTTTCGTCGAATGCACGAAGGAATGTAAATTGGAATTCAACATCACGGTTATTTGCAACAATTGCAAAAAACTCGTTTTTATAAAGCGCCAACTCAAATTCGTGAGTAGTGTTAACTAAAAAGTCGGCAGAATCTTTAAATGGTGTAATATAATCGTCCTCAGCTTCGCAAACATTTTGCCATGTTTTAATTGTTGTTTCAGGCGATTTTCCACGGCGTTTAACGTCCCTAATCATACGACGAATTAAACGTAAGTTCCTAATACCAATTTTAGAATATTCGCTGTTTTTAAATCCTTTTAATGCACTAACATAAACTTTAAACACATCGTTTGTGCCTAAGTGTTTAATAAGTTCTGGGTTTAAAACGTGTAAACCTTCAAATATAATAATTGTACGTTTATCATATTCTAAAAAATACTCGTCTGGTAGGTTTAAACCAGTAATAAAGTCGTAACGAGGAAACCCTGCCGAACCATTTTTAAATAGGTTGCTAAAACATTCTTCCATTTGTTTTAGGTTAACCGCTCTTAAACCATCAAAATCTTTCATACCATTAGGAAGAAGTGGTGTGTCTTCACGGTTAAGGAAAAAGTCGTCCATGCTAACAATAATTGCTTTATATTTTTTATGCTCAAAAATTTCCTTTAAAATGTGAGCGGTTGTAGTTTTTCCTGCACAACTTGGTCCTGCAAGTAAAATAATTTTTGGTTTGCGTCTTGGTTTAAGTGCTGTGTTAACTAATGTAAATAATTGGCTACGATAAGCACTTTCGTTATCAAGCATTAATTTAACATTGTTATCTTCAAGCTTTCTGTTAACTTCTTTAATATCAATAAACTCAGTAATCATAATTTATCCTATTTGTTTTTTACTTCAATTTTTGTTTTGCCACCCATGTAAGGTTGTAAAGACTTAGGAATGTTAATGCTACCATCGGCATTTAAGTTGTTTTCTAGGAAAGCAATTAATGCACGAGTAGATGCTAAAACAGTGTTATTTAATGTGTGTAAGTAGTAATTTCCCTTTTCACCCTTTGCCCTAATGCCAAGCCTACGTGCTTGAGCATCGCCCAAAGTTGAACAGCTTCCTACTTCAAAATATTTTTGTTGACGTGGGCTCCAAGCCTCAACATCGCAGCTTTTAACTTTTAAATCGGCTAAATCGCCACTGCAACATTCTAAAGTTCTAACCGGAATATTTAAGCCACGGAAAATATCAACTGTGTAGCTCCACATTTTATTATACCATTCCATGCTGTGTTCTGGTTTACAAATAACAATCATTTCTTGTTTTTCAAATTGGTGAACCCTATAAATTCCACGTTCTTCAATGCCGTGTGCCCCAACCTCTTTTCTGAAACATGGGCTATAAGATGTCATGGTAATTGGAAGTTCTGCTTCTTTAATAATTTGGTCTTTAAATTTACCAATCATGCTATGTTCACTAGTTCCAATTAAAAACAAATCTTCGCCTTCAATTTTATACATCATTGCATTCATTTCGGCAAAACTCATAACGCCATTAACAACATCACTTCTAATCATGAATGGTGGAATGCAATAGGTAAAATCTTTGTTAATCATGTAATCTCTGGCATAGTTAATCATGGCTGTAACAAGCCTTGCAGCATCACCCATTAAATAGTAAAAACCATTGCCACTAGTACGTCCGGCGCTATCTTTATCTAGCCCACCAATTTTTGCTAAAATATCGGCATGATAAGGAATTTCGAATTCAGGAACAACTGGGTCGCCAAATTTTTCGATTTCAACGTTTTCGCTATCGTCTTTTCCAACAGGAACGCTAGCATCAATAATGTTAGGAATTAACATCATAAGTTTTTTAATTTCAGCATTTAAATCGGCTTCTAACTTTTCAATTTCAACAATGCGCTCGTTATTTTTAACAACTTGTGCTTTAATTTGGTTTGCTTCGTCTATTTTTTTCTCTTTCATAAGCAAGCCAATTTGTCCGCTTAGTTTATTGCGGCTGGCTCTAAGTTCGTCGCCTTCAGCTTTATATGCACGGCACTTTTTATCAAGTTCTAAAACTTTATCTACATATTCAAGTTTACTATCTTGAAATTTCTTTTTAATGTTTTCTTTAACCACTTCTGGGTTTGTTCTAATTAAGTTAATATCAATCATTTTGTTTCTCCTATAAAAATTAATGTAAAAAAGGTTTGCTAACTTGGTTAGCACAAAGCAATTATCCCTTACGGGAAATATTAACCCTTTTTGTTTTACAATTAATTCTTATAAACATAGGTTTACACCTTTAAAAAAATTTTGCTAATAAAAGTATAACCCATAAACTATTAAATTACAACTTAAAACTTAACACTAAGTGTTAAATTTTACTATTTTTAACCAGCTATACAACATAAAAACGCCAACTAAAACTAGCTGACGTTTCTATGTTTTTGGCTAAAAGGGATTTATGGATGCAAGATTTTTTTATCTTGCAACACTAATATAACAAATATCTCTATTTTTTTATTGGAAAATTTAAAAATAATTTTAATTTTTTTTAACAACTTTTGTTTAAATTTGTAACATTTTGTAATTAGACACTAAAATTGCACAAAATTTAAGTATTGTTGCTCCCAATTTTGTTTAATTTCATTCCAATTTAATTGAATGGTTGGAATTTGCTCGGCACTATTAATTAACCAATCAGAATAATTATTATAAAATTCGTTGTAGTTTTGTAAATGGCTTAAATGCTCGGCAAATTGTTTATCACCATTTTTTAAAATTTCTAATTTTCGGTTTTCTAATTTATTATATAAAGTGCCAAAAGGACCTTTAATTTGCCCCAAAATGTTTTCAATTGAAGACAACCTTTGTTGATGTTTTTGTTTAATTTGATTTTTATAGTCGTTAACAAGGTTAATTAACTTATCTTTTTCAGCATTAAACATGGCACTTCCTTGTTCACGATTTTCAAGTTCTTCTTCCTCTGAAGTTAAAAATGCTTTTTTAATTTCAAGTTCGGCATTTAATCTGCCAACTTCTTCAACATTTAATGCAAATTTAATTGCTTCTTGTAAAGCCGCAATTTGTGCCGTCCATTCGGCAATTTTTTGTTTGCAAATTTCAATTTCAGCAAGCCAAACCGATTCAAAGTTGTTTAGTTTGTTTTCCGTTTCGGTAAGTTTTGTTTTAATGCTTGTTGTTTCGGAATTAAATTGTTCGTTAATTGGGTTTAGCTTATTATTAAATTCTTCTAAAATAAAGTCGGTTCTAAACCTACGTTTTAATTGTGTATAACTTTCGGTTAATTTATGATTTAAGTTTTTAATGCTCTCGTTTTGAAGGGCAATTTTTTGTTCGTCGGTTAAATCGTAATCAAGGCAACAAACAAGGTCTACAAGTTCTTGTTTAGAATCAAATTCAGTTAAAACAACACCATAAATTTGGTTGTTCATATAAAAGTTTTTAACATCACTTTTAATAGAATCTAGTAAAAAGTTTTGTTTTTCTTCGGTTTCAGAAACCGCACTAAGCATTACAGCATTTGTTATGTCGCTTTCAGTTTTTGTTGAAAAATATCCGGCACGAGCAGCAAGTTTAATTATTTTATTTGTTGCATCTTTAACATGTTCACCTTCTAAATTTTCGCCACACAACAAAAGTTCGGCGTGTTTATTTTTTGCCAAAGCCCAAACAACTTGGTCGTTTTCGTCTAGCATTAAATCTATGCTTGGGTTAATATCTATACCAAATTTTGTTACAATGTTTTTTTCTGGATATAGTATTGCATTAAAAATTGGAAGTAAAATTAAAAGCATGGTAAATAATAGCATGGTTAAACACATAAGACCTGCAATGTAAGCAATATTATATTTTGTGTTTAGCACCATGGTTCCGTTTACACTATTAATTGCATCGTAAACTGGCGACAAATCTTTTTCTACTTTCGCATTTTTTACTTTGTTAATAATGTTTGCACTATCTGGCAAACTATTTTCAAGTTCAAGTTTAAGCCTGTTTAAAATGTTTTTACGCTTCATCTTTACCCTCCTTTTTTAAAATCTTTTGTAGTTTTTTAATTGAATTATTATACGTCCAAAGCACGCTACCAAGCGGTTTATGTAATAGTTCGGCAATTTCGCGATGTTTATACCCATACACTGCATAAAGCACCACAACCTGAAGTTCAAAATCGTTTAAATGCTGTTTTGCAATTTTAAAAATTGGCATATCGTCTTTAACAAAGTTTTTATCGGTTGAAGCCATTAAATATTCATGCTCGGAAGTGTCTAGCACATCAACCTTTTTGTTTTTGTTTAAATAATTTAAACTTAAGTTTCGAGCAATGGTTAAAATCCAGGCATAACCATTAGTGCCATCTTTATAATACAAAATTTTTTCTTTAATTTTTAAATAGGTGTCTTGCATAATATCTTCGGCGGCATACGGATTTTTAACAATACTTAGTGTAAGCGAAAAAACACCCCTTTTTGTTAAGTGATAAATTTCGTCAAAGGCTTCGTTATCGCCTCGTTTTAATTTAACTAAGTATTCGTCGAGTAATTTTTTATCCATTGTATTCCCAGTTTAACCATCAATTAATTAACAAGCAAAACACCTAATTTATTTGAATTAATTAATAAGCTGAATTTGTGTGGCATAAACATTAAAATTTGCTACAATATAATAATAACACACCAAACTTTGTTTATAAAGTTAATTACTAAATTTTAGGTATTGACACAGAACAAAATAAAATGTAAAATTACTATGTAAAAACTTTCTTAAAAAGGCTTTAAATTATGACAAGTAAAAAATTAAGCATAATTATGATAATATTTCTAGTTTTGTTTTGCATAATTTTTGGTGTTTCAGCAACACTAAAGCAAAAAGAACTTGAACGTTTAGATAGAGAACACGACCAGCAAGTGCAAGAAAACATGGATCGTGAAAATCAGGAAACAGCAAACGATGTTTCAACAACTCAGAAAAACGAAAATGCAAACAACGCAGGCAACACCACATCTTCAAGTAACTCACAAGTTACTGGGGGTGTGGTTAATTTTTCGAATTTTGTAGAAATGTATACTTACGCCGAAAAAAAACTTAACCAATCTACAAACATACATTCCATTGGTTCTGGCACCGGAATTGTTAACGGACCAACCAGCACACCTGGCGTAACACTTAGCAACGAAACAATCGACCTTGAATTTAACCGAGCAAGAAACGCCAAACAAAATTATTTTAACTTTCATGTTGTGGGCAATTTTTTAAAAGGCCTTGCCGATTTTGATTATGAATCAGCATTTTACACCGAAGGCTCAAATTCCTATTACTTCACAAAAGGCTACGAGGGAAGAAAATGGACAGCAATGTCTAAAGCAAGCCTAAAAGAAAAATATAGATGGGAAACAAACCAAACATTTTTAAATATTTCAGCAAATGCAATTAAAAATTCTACCTTTTACTACGATAAATCTAAAGGAACCTACATCGGAACTGCCGACCTAAATGTTGCAGTTGCTTGTGCAAATAAAAAATATACACTTCAAACTGCAATAGAAGCACTTCAACCTTGCGAATTTATTAGCTGCAAAATAACCGTTGTTTGCGATAAGTATGGCAATTTTAAAAGCATTAGATATCAAGAAAAATTTAAAGCCGACCTATATCAAAAAGAATTTAACTCAACCATGTATGGCACCATTAGCGTAGACTACACCGAAACTTTTGTTGTAACAGGCAACGGAAGTGTGCAAATTAACAAACCAGATATTTTACTATAATAAAAAACCGCCCAAATAAGCGGTTTTATTTTTTTGTTTACAAAACATTAATTTTAGTGTATTATTTAAATAAGAATTACATTAGCCTTGTTTTACAAGGAATAGCCGAAAGGGTGGGATTGTAATTCTTTTTTTATTTTTTATGCAATGTGCCTCTAGAGTCAACTTCACGATTAAAACACTTTTCACATAAACCATAGTTAAAAAGTTCTTCTTTAAAATTTAAAAGTTTTCCACAATGCAAGCAGGTTAAACTAGGAATGTATTTATCTTGATTAAAATTTTGGTTTAAAAACATTTTACTTTACCTCGGTTTTTAAATATACTTTAATTGTAAACCATAAAATATTTTAAATTTATTTAAATGTTTTAATTTTTTAGGTTTTTATTAGGTTTTGCAGAGTTTTAATTTATATGCAGGCCTACAGGAGGATTTTTTATGGCTAAAAAAGCAGACGAAGTTAAAGAAGTTAAAGAAGACGTTAAAGTAACATCTGTTAAAAAGAAAGTTGCAAAACCTGCACCTGCAAAAACTGAAGAGGTTAAAGAAGTTAAAACCGAGGTTAAAGAGCCTTTAGTTGCCGACTCTAATGCCGATGGCAAAGTTTCGGTTAAAGAAGATGTTGCCGATGCAAAACGTTATGCTTGGCTATCTTACATTTTGTTCTTTATTCCAATGTTAATTAATGCTAATAGCCCATTTGTTAGACACCATGCAAACGAAGGTTTAGAAATTAACATTTTCGATTTTATTGGTTTAACCCTACTTTTGGTTGGAGCACTTGTTCAAACAACAGTTGCAGCAGTTCATTTCTTAATGATTATTTTCACACTTGTTGGAATTGGTTTACTTGTTTTAACAACCATCACAAAAATTTATATGATTTGGGCAACACTTAAAGGCGAAACCGTTACAACACCTTGGATGTGGGATATTAGAATTATTAAATAATTTAATTAATAAAAAAAACAAAAGCACTTGAATTTTTAAGTGCTTTTTTATTTTAAATTAAACCTAAATAACGGCGTTTTTACATTTTTGAAATTGCTGGAATATTAACAATTTTAAAGCCGTTTTCAAAAATAATTTTAACCATGTTAACAACTGCTAAGTTTGTGTTGTTAACCACACCATTATCTATAATGCGGTTGTTTGTGTAAAATTTGTTAAACTCGCTTGCAACGTCCATAAGTAGCCTAATAAGCAAACAAGGTTCTTGTTTTTCGTAAGCTTCAACAACTGTGCTTGGAAACTTGTTTAAAATTTTAATAAGTTCATATGCTTGCGTGTTTGCAAGTGTAGAAAAATCTAAGTTTTCTAAATTTACATTAACATTAGCTTTTTCTAAAATGCTGCAACAACGTGCATATGTATATTGCATATAAGGCGAAGTTTCGCCATCGAAGTTAAGGCTTGCTTCCATGTCGTAAACAGTATCTTTAACTTTTTCATATTTTGTTGCCTCAAACGAAATTGCACCAACAGCCACTTGTTTAGATACTGCATCGGCATCGGTAACCTTAGTTCCGCGTTCAGCCATAATTTCTTTACTTTTGTTAATGCCAGCTTCTAACAAATCTTTAAGAAGCGCTTGTTTACCCATACGGCTTGCAATTTTACCAGTTGGCAAACTATAACGGCCATAAGCCAAGTGTTCAAGTTTGCCAGCATAAGGTTTGCCAAGTAGTTCAACAATTTTGAATAGTTGTTTAAAGTGTAGTTTTTGAGCAACGTCGGTTACATAAATTGCTTTATCGAAGTTATAGTTATTATAACGGTCTTCAACTGCAGCTAAATCACGAGTTAAATATAAACTGGTTCCGTCGCTTTTTCTAATTAACGCAACACCTAAACCATATTCCTCTAGGTCAACAACCAAAGCGCCTTCGCTAATTTTTGTTAAACCTTTAGCTTCAAGTTCGTCAACAACAGCTTGCATTTTATCGTTATAGTAACTTTCACCACGCCAACTATCAAACTCGGCACCAAGTTCGCTACAAAGCCTTTCAACTTCGCCACGGCAAAGTTCAACTATCCAATTAGAAAGTTTAACAGCCTCCTCGTCGCCATCTTCAATTTTCTTAAACCACATTCTTGCTTCGTCGTTTAAACTATCGTCTAACTCGGCTTCGCGGTTAAACTTAACATATAAGTCTTGAACAGCGTCAACACCTTTTTCGTTAACCTCTTGTTCGTTTCCCCAATGTTTAAATGCAGTAATCATTTTTCCAAATGGTGTGCCATAGTCTCCAACATAATTAATTGAAACCGTTTTATAACCAAGGGTTTCACAAATGTTTTTCATAACCAAACCAATAATGGTGGTTTTTAAATGACCTATGTGCATATATTTTGCAAGGTTAACACTAGAATAATCTAGCACAACGGTTTTTCCACTAAATGTGTTTGCTTTACCAAACTCGGCTTGCTCGGTTAAAATTTCGTTGGCAATATGATTTGCAACAACTTCACGTTTAGCAAAAATATTTAAATAACCATTAACAGCTTCTGCTTTTTCAATAATTCCGGTGCTAGTCAACTTACCCATAATTTCGGTTGCAACATCGGTTGCAATTTGAACTGGCGATTTTTTAAGTTCTTTAGCAAGCGGAAAGCATGGTAAACAAACATCTCCATTTTTAACATCGTTAGAAAGCACAAACATTTTTTCAAAAGCCAAAATGTTGGTTTCTAAATTCATGGTTTTTAATTGATTTAATACTTCGGTTTTTAAATTCATGATTTTATCCTTAAATAAATTAGTACTTTAAATAATAACACATCTAAAACTAAATTAAAACAAAAAGTTTGTGCGTTTTAAATTTTGCACAAACTCTTTTTAAAACCAACCAAGCACAAACTTATTTAAAATTAAAAATACACTAAGCAAAACCAAGTAAACACTAAACCATGTTAACTTTTTGTTTTTAACAAATTTAAGCATAAGTTTAATACAAACAAGTCCACTTATAAAACTAAACAAAAAACCAACGCTTAAATTAAACCAACCAATGTTTAAGTTTGCTTCACCTTTAAACACATCTATAAGTTCAAACAACAAGCCACCCAAAATTATGGGTAAACTAAGCAGAAACGAAAAGTCGGCAACATCAGATTTATTAACCCCACACATAAGCCCTATTGCAATTGTAGAGCCACTTCGGCTAATGCCTGGAAACACCGCAATGCCTTGTGCAGTTCCTATTAAAAGTGCCTGTTTGAAATTAATGTTTAAATTAGTTATGTCTCTAGTTTTTGTCAAAATGTTACCACTTGTTGTACAAAAGGTGCTTTTGTTTTGCCTGTTTTCAAGCATTTGTGAAATTGATAAAACAACTGCAGTAATTAAAAAACCAACAATAACAAAGTTGTTTCCAAAACTGCTTTCAACAAATTTTTTTAAAATTAAAACCAAAACAATGGTTGGCAAAGTTGCCAAAACCAGCATTTTATTTGTTTTGCAAAATGGGTTTTTTATAAGCATTATAATATCGTTAAAATAGCAAAACACAACCGCAAGCAAAGTTGCAACGTGCAAAATAACACTTAACAAAATGGTGTTGCCCTCAACATTAAAAATGTTATAAAGCACAACCAAATGCCCACTTGAACTAATAGGCAAAAATTCGCTTGCACCTTGCACTATTCCTAATATTATAATAATCCAAATAGCCATTAAAACTCCAAAACAAAATAACTATAACTTAGTATATTTAAAATTAGTTATATTAATTCCGGTTAATTCACTTTTAATTATTAAATTTTTAATATATACTATTAACGCTTAAATTAAAAACTTTAAAACCTTTGTGGTTTTATTTGGAGGAATTAAATGAAATTAGGAGTTGTTGGTTTACCAAACGTAGGTAAAAGCACATTATTTAACGCAATAACAAAAAACAGCATTCCAAGCGAGAACTATCCGTTTTGCACAATTGAGCCAAACGTTGGTATTGTTGCTGTGCCAGATGCTAGGCTAGATGTTTTAGGCGAAATGTATAACACAAAAAAAATAACCCCTGCCATTATTGAATTTGTTGATATTGCAGGATTAGTCAAAGGAGCATCTAAGGGCGAAGGATTAGGCAATAAATTTTTAAGCCACATTAGAGAGGTTGATGCAATTGTGCACGTTGTTAGGTGTTTCGACAACCCTAACATTACACACGTAGATGGAAACGTTGACCCAATTAGAGATATTGAAGAAATTAACCTAGAACTTATTTTAGCCGACCTAGAAACTGTTACTAAACGACTTGAAAAAGCAGAAAAACTTTATAAAACCGGAAACAAAGAAGTTTTAAAAGAAGTAGAAATTTTAAAACAACTACACGTTCTACTTGAAAACGAAAAACCAGTTAGAGCTTATCCGGCAAACGAAGAAGAACAAGAAATTATTAAAAGCTTTTTCTTAATTACAAGCAAACCAGTTATTTATTGCGCAAACATTTCAGACGATAACATTGCTACACCTGAAGACGAAATTGATTATGTTAAAAATGTTAAAGAGTTTGCTAAACGCGAAAACGCAAAACATGTTGTAGTTTGTGCTAAGTTTGAAGAAGAACTTTGTTCTCTTTCCGACGAAGAAGCCGAGCTATTTAAAGCCGAACTTGGTTTAGAAGAAACCGGACTTAATAAACTAATTGTTGCTGGCTACGATTTGTTGGGTTTAATTAGTTACCTAACTGCTGGAGAAAAAGAAGTTAGAGCATGGACAATTACTAAAGGAACAAAAGCACCAAAAGCTGCCGGAAAAATTCACACCGATTTCGAACGCGGATTTATTAAAGCCGAAGTTGTAAGTTATGCCGACATTGTTGAAGCCGGAAACTTTGTTAAAGCAAAAGAAAAAGGCAAGGTTCGAGTTGAAGGTAAAGAATATGTTGTTCAAGATGGCGACGTTATGCTATTTAAATTTAACGTTTAAGGGGTTTAACCATGGAAAAATTTAAAACATTAAACGATTTAAACTTGCAAGTTAAAAAAGACGACGAAGTTTTAGTTAGTGAAGGTTGTTGCACCGCATTAACCATTTGTTTAAATAACGATGGCGATGTTTTCACTTCGTTTGTTGGAGCATATAATCCTGAAATTATTAAACTACTTAGAAAGGTTCAAAAAACTTACTATAAAAAGCTTATTAAACGCCTTAAAAAAGAAAACCGTGATGAGGTTAATAATTTAACAAAAAAAGCCGATGTTACCGAAGATGTTACACCTAAAGAACCGGTTAAAAAAGAAAAGGTTAAAAAGGTTCATGAGCGCGATTTAAAAGCAGAAACAAAACAAACAAAAGAAAAATCTGACACCAAACAAACAAAAACTGAACAAAAAGCTAATTTAAACAAAGAAAAAAAATCAAACAAAAAGGAGACTGCAAATGAGAAAAAATAAGAGTTTAACAATTTTATCTTGTGGCCTTTTGGTTATTGCATTGTGCTCAACATTGTTTTTAGACGACGTTTGGGGAGGTAGGATTTCAGAAATTATAACAATTGCAACTGCTCTTATTGGTGCCGTTGCCCTATTCTTTCAATTTAAACGAGATAAAGATATTAACCAAGCAAGTTTTATTATTGAATATGGCAAAACTTTTACTGAAACTCCGGGTTGCCACGATGTTATGATGAAGCTTGATAAATATCGTTTAGGTGAAACAGACATTTTCGAAAAATCAAAAACCAAAGACGACGACTATGCAGGAATTGTTGCCTACCTAGAATGGTGCGAATCACTTTCGGTTTTAATTCAAAAAGGTGTTATGGATTTAGAAACCGTAGATAACCTATATTCTTACAGATTCTTTTTAATTGTTAATAATAAGTATGTTCAAGAAAAAGAACTAATTCCTGAACGCGAATTTTATAAGGGTGTGTTTGCTCTTCATAAAATTTGGGCAGATTTTAAACGTAAAACACACCAAGAAATTATGCTTTTCGAATTCGACCTTTCTAAATCGGAATATTACAACGAATATGTTGCTAAAGGTGATTTTTATAACCATAAAAAATATTAATTTTATTTTAAATAACAAAAAAAGAACGGCTAATTTCCGTTCTTTTTTATTTTTTATTTTCAACTATTAACCAGGAAAATCAAGGTCGTTTAAATAATCGTATAATGCACTATGATGTGTTGCATACATAACTTGACGATAGCTATAATTTTGGTTTGTGTTTGAAACAATATAGCATCTAACTTTTGTTAAAGTTTCGTTGTTTTCAACGTTAAAGTAAACTGTGTTAAAGTAAATTGCTTTATCGTCGCCATAAATTGAACTATCTTCAATAGTTTCACCATTAACAACAAGTTTAATGGTTTCGCTGAAGTTAATTTTTAAAACGATTGTTCCAGCTGCAGGTGTTTTTAAAGTGCTTGTAGATGTTGTTGCTGTAACAACTTCGGCTTCTGCTTCGTCAGAATAAGCACCTTGAAATAACGAACTTAAAACGCTTTCTTTAGTTCCTTCGTTATAAAGTTCTTTAATTTTGTTAAACACATCTGCACTTGTGTTGGCATCGTAATAATTATCTTTACTATCTAAATAAACTGTTATGCCTGAAATTTTATCGGTGTCAATAACTTGGTTAAAGTTAGATTTAACTAACGCAAGTGTAATTGCACTTGCAGCAATTAAGCCAACTAACACACAAGCCACAATAGTTAAAATTAATGTTAATTTCTTCTTCATTATTTTACCCTTTTATTTTATTTGTTTCTTAAAGTTAATTTTATTATATAAGCCCATAATTGTCAAAACAAATTAATCTTTTTTATCTTCTTGGTTTTCTTGGTTTGTTTTAGTTTTTGGTTTTGATGTTGTTTTTTTGCTTGTAGTTTTTGTTGCAGTTTTTGCAGAAGCTGCTTTATTAGCTAATGAAGTTTGTTTTTTAGTTGCTTTTTTAGGAGCATTTAAAGGTTTTTCTTCAGTCTTTTTAACTTCGGCAGTTTGTTCAACTTTTGCTTCTGTTTCTGCATTTAAATTAGTTAGTGTTTCTTCGGTTTTAATTTCCTCAGAAAGTTCTTTTTTAGCTTCAACTTCAACACGTTTTTCTGCTTCGGTTTTGTTTTCGTCTTCAACAGGTTTTGTTTGTGTTAAAGTTTCGTTTTTAATCATTTCGTAATCTTGTTTAGTAATTACGCCAGCATTGGTTAACGCTTCGGCAGCCTTAATTTTTAACTCTTGCATACGTTTAAAGTTTTCTTCTTCAGCTTTTTTCTTACGTTCTTCATTGCGTTTTTTAGATTCAGCTGCTTTTTCATCTAGTTTTTTAGCAACTTCTTTATAGTCGGCACCATTAATAATTGCGTCAACTTCTTCGGCATAAATTGTTTCTTTTTCAATAAGCAAGTTTGCCATGTTGTCTAAAATTTTACGGTTATCAGTTAAAATCTTTTTGCCTTTTGCATAGCATTTATCCATAATTGCCTTAACTTCGGCATCGATAAGTGCTGCAGTTTGTTCTGAATAGTTAACTTGGGTTTGATAGTCACGGCCAATAAACACCTCGGTAGATTTTCCGTAATTAATAAAACCAAGTTTATCGCTCATACCCCATTCGGTAACCATACGGCGAGCAATGTCGGTTGCATGTGAAATATCGGAACTAGCGCCTGCAGTAACATCGCCAAACACAACTTCTTCGGCAATTCTGCCACCCATTGTCATGCTAATTTTGTTGCAAAGTTTGTTGTAGAATAAATAAGAACTATCGTCTTCTGGGCGTGTTGAAGTAAATCCGCCTGCCATACCACGAGGAATAATTGAAACCTCATGAACAGCATCGCCATAATCTAAAAGTTTTGCCAAAATTGCATGGCCTGCTTCGTGATATGCAGTTAGTTTTTTATCTGATTCAGTAATTAATTTTGATTTTTTCTGAGGTCCAACTAAAACTTTGTTAATACCTTCAGTAATATCTTCCATTGTAATGGTTAAGCGGTTATCACGTGCTGCCAAAATTGCGGCTTCATTTAAAAAGTTTTCAATATCGGCACCAGTAAAACCACTGGTTAAACGTGCAATTTCTTGAAAGTTAACTTCCTCGTCGATAGGTTTGTTTTTAGCATGAATTTTCATAATGCCTTCACGTCCTTTAACGTCTGGAACATTAACATAAATTTGACGGTCAAATCTGCCCGGACGAAGAAGTGCTGGGTCTAAAACATCGGCACGGTTTGTTGCTGCAAGCACAATAATGCCTTCGTTTGCTTCAAAGCCGTCCATTTCAACAAGAAGTTGGTTTAAGGTTTGTTCACGTTCGTCGTTGCCTCCACCTAAACCTGCTCCACGCTGACGACCCACTGCGTCAATTTCGTCTATAAACACAATGCAAGGTGCGCAACGTTTTGCTGTTTCAAACAAATCTCTTACACGACCTGCACCAACACCAACATAAAGTTCAACAAAGTCTGATCCACTAATTGAGAAGAACGGAACATTACTTTCGCCTGCAACTGCTTTGGCAAGCAATGTTTTACCTGTTCCTGGAGGTCCTACAAGTAGCACACCCTTAGGAATTCTTGCTCCCAACGCTTTAAATTTTGCAGGATTTTTTAAGAACTCAACAATTTCTTGAGTTTCTTCTTTTTCTTCCTCTGCACCAGCAATGTCGCTAAACTTAATGTTTGTTTTTTCGTTTAATTTTGCTTTGCTTTTTGCAAAACCACCACCAGCGCCTTGCCCCTTTCCGCTAAGCATTCTGAACATCAAAATTCCAATAATTAAAACAATTAAAATGCTAACATATGGTAAAATTGTGCTTAAAAAACTTTCTTTTGCTGGTTCGGTTATAATTTGAACATTTAAATCTTTAAAAGCAGCAAATTGTTCTAAGGTTTCGCCTTGTTCTAATGCAATGGTTCCATTTGCTTTTTGTTTTTTTATTTCAAGTTCGTCAACAATATTATAAATGCGTTCGATTTGAGCATTAAAAACAAATTCAAAATTATAGTCGGCACTTTTTGGCCATTCCCTATCGGTAATTTCGCTATCTGCTTTTCTAGCCAAACCCGAACCATTGGTTAAATATACATCCGCTATTTCGCCGTTTTCAAACATGGTTTCAAACTGAGACCACGAAACTGTTTTCCCTGCATCGCCCTGACCGGCTAAAAGGAAAACTGCTAACACTGCAAGAATAATTACAATAAGTGTAACAACTCCTGAAAATCCTTTCTTTTTCTTGTTTTCCAAAATAATTCCTCCGCAATAATCTTTAAATGCTTAATAATTTTAACATAAAAATTTTTTATTGTACACTAATATAACAATTCTTATTATATATTAATTAACATAATACACATTAAAACTTGAAAAAAATGTCGTAAATTTTTAAATTAAACTTTTATGCCATGCCTAAATAATTAACCATTTAACTTGCATAAATTATTGGACAAATTTTTATAAATTTCTTTAATTTTTAAACCTTCTAAAATGGCTTGAACACAACAATTTGCCATTTTTAAAACTTGATTAAATTTAACACTTTTTAAAAACATAAAATTGCTAATTCCCACAGCATTAACAACTCCTAAAACACTAAGATTTCCCATTAACAAATTGTTTGATTTATGTGCAGGAAAACAACCATATTCTAAAAATTTAACAAGCCCAACTTCTTCCTCTTCGCCCAGTGCCGAATCTATTATAACAACCTGGTTTAACGGATAGGTGTTTTTAATAAAACTATAGGTGTTTTGCAAGTTTTTGCTTGTTATGTTACTACTAAGTGTTCCAAAAACTTTTAAATGCGGATTTTGCTTTTTTAATAGTTCTCCGCATAGTGGTCCAAATAAATCTCCAACAATATTTGAGTTTCCCACACACAAAAAAATGGGTTCGTCCGCATTTTTTTCTATTAAAGCTTCGCAAAAAGCAAACGAAAACCTTTTATTTGTGTTATGGTTGTTAACATTAAAAACATTCATAGTTACCTCAATTAATGGCTTTATTTAGCGGTTTTACAATTACACCATAAAATAATTAAGCATAAAAACATTTGTTTTGTTTATAATTGTAAAACCAGCCAGTTTTGGTTAAAAACTTTTAAAAGTATTGCCAAAATTACGCAAATTAAAACAAGTGTTAATGTTTAAGTTTTTCACAAATTTTATCGTTTAAATAATGACAACTTAATAATTATGTGATATATTATTAATAGATTATTCAATTAAAGGGGTATATTATGGGTTGGGTAGATATTGTATTTATAGTAGTATTAGTTCTATTTGCAATTATTGGCTTAGCTAAAGGATTATTCGAATCTATTTTAGGAATCTTTAGTTCGGTGCTTTCTGTTGGTATTGCAATTATGGTTCAAAAACCAGTTACTGCACTTATTAACAAAATTGTTGATACAAACAAATTTTTTGGAGATTTACTTGTTAACTGGGGCTGGATTAGTCCAGAAGGAACAACAGTTTTCGGCAAAACTTACACAGTTGCACAAATTGGTAATGCTTGCACAGTAATTGTTTCAATTATTGCTGTTTGGTTACTTATTAAACTTGCGGTTTTACTACTTTCTAAATTATTTGATTCAGCAACAACCAGAAGTTCTGCTTTAAGCGGACTTAACCGTGTTTTAGGTTTGGTTTTTGGTGCTGCAAAAGGTTTCATTATTGTTGTTGTTGGCTTAGGTCTTGCATCAGTATTAAACATTTGCGGAGTTTCAAACATTAATTCAACAATGGAAGCTAACCCAATGAGTAACTTTATTTATAAATATGTTAACGAATGGGTTGGAACAACTTTAGAAGACAGAATTGACGACGTTTTAGGTAAAGGCACACTTCCAGGAACCGACACAGGTTCAACAGAAGGAAGCGGTGAAGAAGCTGGCGAAGGAACTGGCACAGAAGCTGGTGGTGAAGAAGCAGCAGTAACTTACACCATGTTAGATGGCACACAAGTTAACATTGTTCTATAACTATTGTTAAATAAAAAAATTAAAGTGGTTGGTTTATCCAATCACTTTTTTATTTGTTAACATATTTTAAACTTCAATTAATAAGGTGTTAACAAACTAATTTCATTAACATTAACCAGTTTACCACTATAACTATAAACTCACTTTGTATTTGTTTTAACGATATTTAAATAATAAAAAAATAAAACACGGCAAAATTTAACCGTGTTTTCATTTTTAATTTAAATTAATAACAAATAAACTAAGTTTAATATTTTTAATAATTGGCTTAATTTAGCCATTAAAACACATTAAACACTAATTTAAACGTAATATGAGAAGTTTTAAATAAATTAAACAAACTATTCTCTATTTAAAAACTCTAAAATGCGTTCTAAATCGTCGGCAGAATAATAATCAATATAAATTCTTCCTTTTTTATCGTTACCCATAAAGCTAACTTTTGTTGCAAATTTATGTTGCATTAAATTAATTAAATCTTTAAGTTCAGCACTTGGTTCAACCTTAACCTTTTTTGGTTGAGGGTTTGAAAGTTGTTTAACAGCCTTTTCAAGGTCTCTAACTGTAACTTTTTTAGTTACAGCAAGTTTAGCAAGTTTAACTTGTGTTTCTGGGTCGGAAACAACAACTAGGCTACGTGCATGACCTGCACTTAGTTTACCACTTTCAATTAAAGCTAAAACTTCTGGCTGAAGAGTTAAAAGCCTTAAAGTGTTTGCCACAGCAGAACGGCTTTTACCAAGCCTATCGGCTAAAACATCTTGTGTCCAACCATGAATTTCTAAAAGTTCACGCATTGCATTTGCAACTTCAACAGGGTTTAAATCTTCACGTTGAATGTTTTCAAGAAGCGAAACTTCTTTAACTTGTTGTTCGGTGTAATTTTTAACAATGGCAGGAATAGTCTTTAAACCAGCAAGTTTGCTAGCTCTAAATCTACGTTCACCGGCAACAATAATGTAACGCTCGCCAGTTTTGTTAACAATAATTGGTTGAATAACGCCATGTAATTTAATAGAATCTGAAAGTTCCTTAAGGGCAGTTGGTTCAAAATTTTTACGAGGTTGGTTTGGGTTAACATCAATTAATTTAATATCAATTTCACTAACACGCTCGCCATCAATCTCTTTAATTTTTCCTGTTTCATCTTTTTTAATTTGTTTTGGTTCGTCGTCTAAAATTCCTAATAAACTACCAAGCCCACGGCCTAAACCTTTTTTATTTTCCATAATAAAATTGTCCTTTATTTTAAATTTTAAATGTTAAACTATTAGTTTTTGTCAAAAAGTGCATACTTATTGTTAAAAACTATCTATTATTCCTATTTCTACGTAAAAATTCTTCGGTTAGTGTTTTATAAGCAAAAGCACCATTACATTTAGGGTCATATAGGCAAATAGGTTCGCCATAACTAGGAGCTTCAGCTAAACGAATGTTACGTGGAATAATTGTGTCGTATACTTTATTATTAAAGTATTTGTTAATATCGGCAGCAACCGAATTACCTAAATTACTTCTAGAGTCTTTCATGGTTAAAACAACACCTTCAACATCAATATCTGGATTTAAGTGTTTTTTAACTAGCTTAATGGTATACATAAGTTGTGTTAAGCCTTCTAAAGCAAAATATTCGCACTGTATTGGAATAATTAACGAATCACTTGCAGTTAGGGCATTAACAGTAATCAATCCTAGGCTTGGAGGGCAGTCGATACAAATAAAATCGTAGCTATTTTTAACGGTTTGAAGTATCTTTTTAACAACTTTTTCTCTGTTATTCATTTGAACAAGCTCAATTTCGGCTCCAGCAAGGTCTACATTGCTAGGAACAAGGTCTAAATTGTTTAATTTAGTCTTTAAAATAACTTCGTCAAGTAAATTATCGTCTACAATAACGTTATAAATAGTTCTTAACCCAGATTCTTTATCAACGCCAAGGCTACTTGTCGCATTTCCTTGAGGGTCCATATCAACCAAAAGTACTTTTTTACCCATAACAGCCAAATAACTAGCCATATTTACGCAAGTTGTTGTTTTGCCAACACCACCTTTTTGGTTTATAAAACTAATAATTTTACCCATACGCAAGTTCCGTCCTTATCTATTATTTTATATTAATAAACATAATAATATATAACACTATCATTATAGCAAACACTTTTTAAAAATAAAACTTAAATTTTACATGTTTGTAAATTTTGTTAAATTTATACTACAAAAAATGCAAAAATGTTATATGCGTCTACACAATTTACGTTTTTTGTAAGATAGTTTTACAATCAAAAATGTTTCACGTGAAACATTTTATTTTTTATATAACAAACAGAACAGTAAAATTATTGAATAAATTTAAAACATTATAAAATAATAGGGTAATAATAATTAAATATAACTAGTAAGCATTAATAATATATATCTGAAGTTAATCCGAAAAAATAAAAACTTACAATATAAGCTATTTAACATTTTATTTAAGGGTAGGTTAACTATTTTGGTTTATTACATATTTTACTTATTAATAATTAAGTTTTGTAAAATATATTATTTATTAACACAAGATAAAAAACTATTTTAACTCAGTCTAATTTTTAAATTATTTAAAACAATTTAATTTTGATTAAAGTAAATTTGAAGTTAACTACAGATTAATTAATTTAACACTAGACAATCAATTTATGTTAAAAAACATTAAAAGTACCAAAAAATGGTTAAAAAAAAGACGACCAATTCCTCACCTTTTTAAACGAAAACCGCTGAGAATGCGTCCAAAATTTTTAAAAAATAGCAAACTATGGCTTTATTTAGGCTTATTTTAATAATTTTAAAAGTGCTAATTTTAGGGCAATTTCCCGTAAAAACAGCCGATTATTGATTAAAATTAGAAAATTTTATCAGTCGATACTCTTTATGGTTAAAAATTAAAAATATTTCACGTGAAACATTTTGGAGTAAAAAAATAACCATATATTTGTTAAACTGAATAATTAAATTTTGAATAAGTTTTAATTTATTATAAATAAAACAAAGGAATTTAAAGTATTTATAGAAAGAAGTTAAACAAAAAAAATGTTTCACGTGAAACATTTTTTAAACAAGATACAATAATTGAAAAGGTAGACTATTACGGAAGCATTAAAACGCGTGTTAAATATAATAAATCTAAACAATAAAACAAAAAACCGCTTAATTAAGCGGATTTAAGCGTGGTTTATTTTGACCACGTGGATATTTAACAGGAGTTTTAAACTTTTTCTGAATAAAAACAAGGTTGCGTTCAGCATCAATTTCTTCAATATATGTGTTTTTAATATCTGTTAATTTACCACCAAGAATTTCAATAGCATTTTTTGCATTGCCGAGTTCTTCGTTTATGTTGCGTGATTTATATGCAACCATATAGCCAAACAATTTAACAAAAGGCAGACAATATTCACATAATACATTCGATTCTGCAACGGCACGAGCAACACAATAATCAAAATTTTCTCTAAATTCTGGCTTGTGTGCCGCAATTTCACATCTTTCATGAACAGCGCTAATGTTTTTTAGGTTTAATTGAGCAATTACTTCATTTAAAAAAGTTATACGCTTATTAGAACCATCTAACATAACAACTTCTAAATCTGGTCGCATAATTTTAATTGGAACACTAGGAAAACCAGCACCAGCACCAACATCGATAAGTTTTGAATTTTCTTTTAAGTCGTTAATTATTAAAACGCTATCTAAAAAATGTTTTATAATAACATCATGTTGCTCAAGTATAGTAGTTAAATTAAACTTTTCGTTCCATTCTTTAATTAAGTTATAATATTTTTCAAATGCCTCACATTGGTCGGCATTAAGTTCAATATTATAATTCAAAAACACTTGTTTTAATTCAGTTTTAAAATCCATATTTAATTCCTCCAATGTTTCACGTGAAACATTTTAAGTTTTAGTTTTAACAAAAAAACATTATGCGTCTAGCAAAAAAATAGTTAAATTTGATATAATATACAAATTAAGTTCATATATATTTATTATATCACAAAACAAAAGTAATTCAAATAAAAGTTATATTTTCGTAGCAATATATAAATTTAATATGCTATAATAACTATAGATTATAAGTAAACAACTTAAACCAATAAACATATAAAGGAGAAAACATGAAAGAATTTGAAAATAAAACAGCAAATTTAAAAACAGGCATAATTGTTGTTTCAGCATTAGCACTATTAACAATAATATTGGGAATTATATCAATATCAATTGAAGAACCGGTTACAATGATATTTTCAAGCATTTTTGGTTTTGCAACATTGTTTTGTTTATCAGGATTTTTTACAAACCAACCAAACGAAGCCAAAGTTTTAACTTTATTTGGAAAATATAAAGGAACTTGCAGAATTCCTGGCTTAAACTGGTGTAATCCATTTTATTTAAAAAGAAAAATGAGTTTACGCAAACGTAACTTTAACGTTGATAAAATTAAAGTAAACGATGCTTTAGGTAATCCTATTGAAATTAGTGCAGTTGTTGTTTGGCAAGTTGAAGATACATATCAAGCAAGTTTTGATGTAGAAAACTACGAAACCTATGTTCAAACACAAAGCGAAAGTGCTTTACGTGAATTAGCTGGAATGTATCCTTACGACTTATTTGACGATACAAGCGAAAATGTTATTACACTTAGAGATAATAACGAAGAAGTTAACCAAAATTTAAAAACATCAGTTCAAAAGCGTTTAGATAAAGTTGGTGTAACTGTTTTAGAAGCCAGAATAAATCATATTGCTTATGCTCAAGAAATTGCAGCTGCAATGCTACAACGTCAACAAGCAAGTGCTATTATTGCAGCACGTAAAATTATTGTTGAAGGTGCTGTTAGCATGGTTGAAATGGCATTACAAGATTTAAAAAAGAAAAACATTGTTACTTTAACCGATAAATCTAAAGCAGAAATTGTTGGAAATTTATTAATTGTTTTATGTGGCGACAAATCTGCAACTCCAGTTATTACAACTAATAAGGATTTAAATTAATAAAAATAATGTACAAAATAAAAAGTGGCTTTAATTAGCCACTTTTTTTATTAATTAATTAAATAATTAAAAATAATTTATAAAGTTAAACATAGTTATGGTTTTATAACAATATTTAATCTTTTAAAGTTTTTAAATAAACAGTTAACACAGCAATATCAGCCGGGCTAACACCACTAATTCGGCTTGCTTGACCAAGTGTTAATGGTTTAACATTATTTAATTTTTGTTGAGCTTCAATACGAAGACCTTTAATTTTAGAATAATCTAAACCATCTGGTAAATTTGTTGTTTCTTGTTTTTTAGATTGTTCAATTTGAATATTTTGTTTAGCCAAATATCCCTCATATTTAACTTCAGTTTCAATTTCCTTTAAAACATTATAAGGATATTTTGAATATTCTGGAAAATACTTAACTAAGTCTTCAATAAAAATATTACTACGTTTTAAAATATCTTTTAAAGTAATACCCACTTTTGGTAGTGTTTCGCCTTTTTCATTAAACATGTCGGCAACTTGTTTTGGGGAACATAATGTTTTAAGTTCGGCTTTTAATTTATTAATTAAATTAACCCTCTTTTTAAAAACATTATAACGTTGTTTAGTTACTAAACCAATTTCATAGCCACGTTCGGTTAATCTTAGGTCGGCATTATCTTGCCTTAGTTGCAATCTATATTCAGCACGACTAGTCATCATTCGATATGGCTCGTTGGTTCCTTTTGTTGTTAAATCGTCAATTAACACACCAATATATGCTTCGTTACGTTTTAAAACAAATGGCTCTTTATTATTAATATATTGCGAAGCATTAATTCCAGCAATAAGTCCTTGTGCAGCTGCTTCTTCATAACCACTTGTTCCATTAACCTGTCCAGCAAAATATAAACCATCAAGTTCTTTATATTGAAGTGTTGGGTAAAGTTGCAAACTATCAATGCAATCATATTCAATAGCATAAGCATCACGCATTATAAATGCATTTTCTAAACCCTTTACACTTTTAACCATTTCGTGTTGTAAATAGGTTGGCATACTTGTTGAAAAACCTTGAACATAAACTTCCTTAGTTGATAGTGCTTCAGGTTCTAAAAACAACTGATGTTGGTTTTTATCGGAAAACCTTACAACCTTACTTTCAATGCTAGGGCAATAACGTGGTCCCTCACTAACAATTTCGCCATTATACATTGGAGCTTTATCTAGGTTATCTAAAATTAACTTATGAGTTTGCTCGTTTGTGTATGTTAAATAACACTTTATGGCATTTTTAGGTGGGGTTTTTGTCATAAAACTAAATGTTTGAATATTATCTTCACCACATTGCTCGTCTAAAACAGAATAATTAATTGAATCGGAATGAACTCTAACTGGTGTTCCGGTTTTAAATCTACGAATTGTTAAACCAAGTTTTTTAAGTGATTTTGTTAAATGATTTGCAGGAGCAAAACCATTAGGCCCAATGTTTTGTCGAACCTTACCAATAATAACATCACTCTTTAAATAAACACCTGTGCAAACAACAACCGCCTTAGCATTATATGTGTCGCCTTGAACAGTTTTAACTCCAACCACTTTTTTGTTTTTAATTAAAATATCTTTTGCTTCGCCTTGCTTAACAAAAAGGTTAGGGGTGTTTTCAAGAACTTTTTTCATTTCGGTGTGATACATAACTTTGTCGGCTTGTGCACGCAAACTCCAAACAGCTGGTCCTTTAGAACTATTTAACATGCGTCGTTGAATTGTTGTTTTATCAGCATTAATTCCCATTTGCCCACCAAGAGCATCAATCTCGCAAACCAAGTGTCCTTTGGCAGTTCCGCCAATGCTTGGATTACACGCTAAAAAAGCAATGCTATCTAAGTTTAAAGTAAGTAGCATTGTTTTGTTATTCATACGGGCTAGGGCAAGTGCAGCTTCGCAACCTGCATGCCCAGACCCTATTACAATTGCATCATAATTATATGTCATTTTTTCTACCTTATTTTTTTCTTCCGTCAGTTGGTGTTGTAGGTGTGGTTGGAGTTGTTGGTAAAGTGCTAGTTGTGGCACCATTTTTTAAATTTTGTTCAGCAACCACCGAATCAATAATTTCACTAATTTGACGTCTATATACATGCATCACAAATTCTTCCATTTTTGGTTTTCTACCTTTCAACGCTGCTATGGTTTTTTGCAATTTTTCTTCGTCAACAACAGCGCCAAATTTAGAAATAACTTTTCTGCATGCAATGTTATCTACATCAACCATCATTGTAACCTTGCAACTATTAACACCAAAAATTAGTTGTGGGTTTTGTTGAATATCTCTAAACATGGCAGTAGCATAACCTCTGCCTTGTAGTTCTGGATTAACGGCATACATTAAAATGTGATATTCGTCCTGACCAGTGTTAGGCTCAAATTTATGGCTGAAAGCTAAAAATCCAACCACTTCGGCTTTATGCATTGCTGTTTTAACAACATATTCAACTGAATTTCTATCGTTTAAATTAACAGGGGTATCGTTATAAAAATAATCGTCTGGTTGTTTTTTTATATAACGCATTAAAAACACACCCAATCCGTTTTCAGGGCTGGCATTTAAAAAATGGTTTAATTTTTCTACTGCAGCAAAACTAGCCTCAGTTTTAACTTTTAATTCGTTTTTGTCAGACCACCTGTTAATTTCATAACAATGTTCTTTGGTTGTATCAACCCAAGTTAAATTTGTTTGATTTTTATCCATAGTAAACTCCAAATAAAATTTTATTTGCAATTATTTTTATTTACCAACGCAAAAACCACTAAAAATTTCGTTAATAATTTCTTCATTGTTGTTGTTACCGGTAATTTCACCTAGTGCAAGCCATAAGTTTTTAAGATCAATTGAAACAACATCTAGTGTAACACCTAAATTAATTCCGTTAACACAATCGTCAACATAGTTTAATGCTTTTTTAATAGCTTCAACATGACGCATGTTTGTAACCATTAGGTTAGAATTAATAATATTTTCGTCTATAACCATATTATAAATTGTTTGTTTAAGTTCTTCAACCCCACGTTTGTTTAGGGCACTAACTTCAACAATATGTTTAAAATGAAAATTAGATAAATCTAAAGTGTTTCCTAGGTCGGTTTTATTTTTTACAACAATTGTGTTTTTATCGTCAATAAAATCTAAAATTTCTTTATCTTCTGGCTCTAGCTGATTAGTGGAATCAAGCACAAGCAAAATAACATCGGCATAATTAATTGCTTCTTTGGCTTTTTCTACGCCAATTTTTTCAACCTCGTCTTCAGCATCTCGAAGCCCAGCTGTGTCGGTTAAAATAAACTTAACACCCTTATATGTGTAGGTTTCTTCTAAAATATCACGTGTGGTTCCTTTAATTGAAGTAACAATTGCACGGTCGTAGTTTAAAATTGCATTAAGCAAACTGCTTTTTCCAACATTAGGCTTACCCAAAATTAAAACTTTACTTCCGTTTTTAACAATGGCTCCTGTGTTAGAAGTTTTTAAAATATTGTTTAATTTACTTCTAATTTCTTCTAAACTAGTTTCAGTTTCTTCAGCAGTTTGTTCTTCGTAGTCGTGTTCAGGGTAGTCTAGCACAACTTCAATTTTTGCAATTAATTTTGTAAGAGTGTTTTGCACTTCGTTAATTTCTTTACTTAAATTACCTTTAAGCAAATTATATCCGGCTCTAACTTCACTTTCACTTTCGGCATTAATCATATCCATAACACCTTCGGCTTCGTCTAGGGTTAGTTTGCCATTTATAAAGGCACGTTTAGTAAATTCGCCTGGTCCTGCTAGAACCGCACCAGCATTAATTAAAGCATCTAACACACCTTTTGCAATAACTGTTCCGCCATGACACTGAAATTCAACCACATCTTCGCCAGTATAGCTATTTGGTGCTTTAAACCAAACCATCATACATTTTTCGTTAAATTGTTCAGCTTTAAAATCGCCTAAATACATTTTTCGTGGTTCGATATTAAACTCTTTAACATTAAAAGCAGAAAAAACCTTAGAAGCAATGTTTTTTGCTTCTTTTCCGCTAACTCTTATTACACTAATTCCGCCAACTCCAACTGGTGTTGAAATGGCTGCAATTGTTTTGTTTTCTTCCATAAAAACTATTTTAATAATTCCTTAAAAAAATAATAGAAAAAAAGTAAAAACACCTAAAATAAATTTCATACTTATTTTTCCTTTATTTCGCTAATTATTATTGTACTCTAATTAATGCACATTTTCAAGTAAAATATTTTTTATATATTAATAGTTTATAAAAATAAAAAAAGATAGACTTTAATAATCTATCTTTAATTTTTATTTAATTTATTATTCTTCAGTATATTCAATAACTAAATATCTGTTAGGTTCTTCGCCTTCGCTATGAGTTAAAATGTTTTTAGTTTGGCTAAGTTCTTCATGAATAATTCTACGTTCAAAACTGTTCATAGGGTCAAGTTTATAACTGCGTTTATTTTCTAAAACTCTGCCAGCAATTTTATGTGCAAGTTCCTTTAAATCGTTGGTGCGTTTTGCACGATATCCTGAAACATCAATAAACACTCGTTTTGCACCTTTAAGTTTGTTGTATAGGTGAGTGTTAAGCAAGTGTTGAATTGCTTCCATTGCTTCGCCATGATATCCAATTAAAACACCTAAGTTTTCGCCAACAATGTTTGCATAAACATCGTTTTCGCGTGGTTCAAGTTCAACTGTTGCATTAATGTTATAGGTGTAAACTAAGCCATCTAACCATGCTTTTGCTAATTCCATTGTTTGGTTAATTAATTCTTGTTTGCGTTGTTGTTTTTCTTCGTCGCTAACTTCAGGTAAATTTTCGGTTACTTTAGTTAATTCTTCTAAAACAACTTTAACATCTTTTGTTTCTTCTTGCGGAAAATTTTCAACAACAACTTCTGGTTCTAATTTTTTAGGAACAGGTTTTGAAACTTCTTCCGATTTTTCAACTTTAATTGTTTCTTCAGTAATTTCTGCCGGAGCTTCTGCTTTAACAGCCTTTTCGGTTTCGTTTGTTAAAGTCATTTCAATTTTTGCCTTTTTAAACATTCCACCTTCAGAAAGAACTTTAACATCAACATTTTCAATTGTTGTGTTTAGTTGTTTTAAACCATCTTCAATGGCTTTTTCAATTGTTTTTGCACTAACTTCAATTTTCATTTTTATTTCTCCCAATTATTTTCTTGAGTAAGAAACTCTGGTTTTTTCTTCTTCTTTTTTTACTGCTTTTTCATAAACTTTATCAACAAGCATTGTAACAAGTGGGCTTGTTGCTAAACCAAATAATGAACCTGTTACCATATATAATGCAAACATTGCGTTATAGAATAATGCAAACATTGCCATAACAATAGGCATAACATAAATTAAAATTTTGTTTTGGCTCATTGCATCTACATAAGGTTTGCCTGTGCGTTTTGCTTTTGCCTTGCCCAACCAAACACTAACTTGTGTAGATAAATAAGATGTTGCAGCAGATAATAAAATTAAAATATAATAACCATTCCAGCCATCCTCTTTAGCTCTAATAGGGTTTGTTACTTGATAGTAAACTTGTTCGTTAATTTCGCCCTTATCAATTTTAGTGTTAGAAATAAAATCATCATAACTAAGCATTACACTTGCGTTTGTATCTGGACGCCAAATGTTTTTAATCCATAAAAAGCTTTCTTTAACTTCGTCATATTTTTGTATAACAGCTTGATTTGCTTCGTTTGCTTTAGTTTCGTCTAATGCAACAACCGAACCATCGGTTAACTTAACTTTAACAACTTTTTGTTCGTTTTCGGTTTGTTCAATAAGTTGCCCACCCACAACTTGTTCATAAGTTGCTTGAAGAGTAGTATATTCGGTATAAATTTTATATGATGCAATTTTGTTTAAACCAGAAAATAATGTAAAGAACACTACCATTGTTAAAACCATGTTAAGCAACATTCCTAAACAACTTCCCATAACATTATAGTTGTGTTTTTTATAAAGTTCCATTGTTTTTTGATTTAAAACATCACGGTTTGCGCCATATTTTTTTTGTATTTTTTCAAGTTCTGGTTGAATAACTGCCATTTTGCTTGAATTACGTTTGTTTATGTACCTATTATAAAAATCAAATGGTAGCATAATAAGTTTAATTGCAAGTGTAACTAAAATAATGGTTAAACCATAGTTTTTAACTAAAGTTTCTAAACCAAACACAATGCTTTCCCACATTCCAGTTGGTTTTGCAACTTCAAGCATTAGCGAGCTAATGTTTAAAATATCCATTTTTTGTCTCCTTTAATATTTAACGGAACCAAATCAAGCCCTCCGGTGTGTTTTGGTGTACACCTAAAAATTCGTTTAGTTCCAAGCCATATCCCTTTAAAAACTCCGTGTTCCTTAATTGCAAGTAACATATAACTTGAACAAGTTGGGTAGTAAATGCAAGTTGAGGGTAGAAGTGGCGAAATTACAAATTTATAAAAATAAATTAAACCATAACAAAGCAGTTTTACTGGATAAAATATAATTTTAAAAACAATCATTTTATTAGCTTTGCTTTATTTAAAACGTTAATAACTGCATCTTTAATTTGATTATAGTTTAAAGTTGTAATTTCTGGTTTAGTAACAAACACATAGTTAAAACTTGGGTTTAAACTTTCGGTTAAAGTTCTAACAACATCTCTAAGTTGTCGTTTAATTTTGTTTCTAAGCCAAGCTTTACCTGTTTTTTTACTAATTGAAAAACCAATGCGCGGATTTTTTAATTTTGTTGGAACATACATAAGTGTTAAATAGTTGTTATAAACATATTTACCATTTTTATATATGTAACCAAATTCCTTGCGTTTGGTTAGTCTGTTTTCTTTTTTAAGCATAAATAATCTCTCAAATTGATTAATTTATAATTTATTAATCTAGCCTTTATTAGTATAACATATCATTAAATTAATTAAAAAACATTTAACTAATTAAATTTAAAATAAAAGCCTTTAAACAAACGTTAAAGGCATTTTTATTTTATATTCTGTTAATTACGCCATTTTAAAACTAAACAAATTAAGCAGATAATTCTTTTCTGCCACGGTTTCTACGACGAGCTAAAACGCGTCTGCCACCTTTAGTTTTCATTCTTGCACGGAATCCGTGAACTTTACTGCGTTGTCTTTTCTTAGGTTGATAAGTTCTTTTCATGGTTAGTTCCTTCCTTTATAATTTTCTAAATAAAAGCGAGTTTAACCTCGCTTATAATTTTTAGTTGACGATTTATTATACTTTTTTAAATATGCCATGTCAACTGTAAATTTTAGTTTTACTTTTAAACTTAATTTGTTTTTTAGTTTATTTTTATCTTTTTACACGAGCTTGTTCTATTAAAATTTCACGCTTTGTTTCTTTATTCAATCTTTCGTCAGTAAAACCACATAAAATTCGTTCAATGGCTTTTAAATGATAAACTTTAGGTAAATCTTGATTTAACGTTGTTGTTGGTTTTAAAGTAGGAGAAAGTTGTTTTAAAATTGCTTTTACTTTAATTGCATTTCTAACACTCATTTCTGGTTCAGGGTCGGTCTTTTTTAAAAGCAAACTTTTTAAAGTTATAGTTAAATCAGAAAACAACTCGCTATTTCTAATTTGTTCTAGTTCTTGTTTAGTTAAAGTTTTTGTAACACTTAAAACATCAACAATTTGTTTTTCTAATTCTTGTTTTAAAACAAGTTCGGTTAAAGCCCCAGGTTCGGCTAACTTTAAATTTTCAAAACTTCTAAATAATGCTCTTGAAAAATTTCTTACATTCGAATTAACATCAATTCTAAAAAATATGTTGTATGAATTATTGCTAACTCTGTTTTTAGGAGCATAAAAGTTAACTGCCGTAAAATCGTTTTGAAAATAAATATTTCCATCAACACTAAACTTACTTAAATCTATGGTGTTAATAAGTTCAACATATTCATAACCATTTTGTTTTGCGTAATCTAAAACACCTTGTAAAAGGGTTGTTCCATAACCACAACCTCTGCACCCATCTAAAACCATTAAATAGTGCAAAAACAATGTTTTTTTACGTGGTTCAACTTCTTCCATAAGAGAATGTTGTTTAGCAAGCATTGCAGCACCAACACGCTTTCCGTCAACTTCTAAAAACAAAACATCGTCTATAAGTTTATTTCCTTTAATTTCAACATCTTTAAGTTTTTTATAGTCGCCATCACACATTGCAATAAATGTGTAAAATTGTTTACCAAAAACTTTTAATCCAATGTTAACAAATTCAAGCCATTCTTCTGGTTTATTACTATTAAGTTTTGTAACTTTAACTTCTTTCATTATTTTTTCTAAATTCCTCTAACACATAACTATTAATCATGTGGTTTTTTGCTTCAGATAAAACATCTCTAACAACTTTTGCTTGTCCCATTGTGTAATCGGAAGTTAAATAACAATCAACTGCACAACCATTATATCCTAAACCATTATAGGCTGCTTTACTATATGGTAAAACACCTTGTTTTTTTAATTTTAAAATTTTTTCTAAACGTTCAGTAACGTCCATAACAGCAAATCTGTTATCAATAATATCTTGTAAAACACCATCAAATAAATTAAAAGTTTCAGAATTTAAAATATTTCTAATAGTTTGTGGTGTAATGTTTTTTAGTTTAAATGCTTCTTGCGGAATGTGTCCATCTAAAAGCATTCCTTTATAATCATAAAAACTAATTTCGTCTAGGTTGTAAGCATCAAGCAAACTAGCATATAAAACTTTTCCAAACTGTCTAACATTTCGGTTTACACTTGCACTAAAAACAAAATAGTGTGGTGTGGTTGAAATATTACTATGGCTTGCAACACCTGTTCTTAAAAAATCGTTTTTATCGTAAACATTTTCCATAAGCGAATTATTAATTTCGCAAAGTAACTCAATTTGTTTAAAACCATTTTCGCCACAATAGGTGTATGCTTGGTTAATTAAATTACTTCCAATGTGTTTATGTTGGTAAGCCGGGTCTACAAATAAAAAATCTAAAAACATTGTGTGATTTTTAGGAAATTCCGTTCCATATTTTTGTTCGGCTGCAACTGCCTTATCAATAAGTAAACAAGCGCCCACTAAATTGCCAGTTTCAGTATCAAAAGCACCAAGCATTTGATTATAGGAACCATCTTGTAAACTAACTATAATGCTATCAATAAAATCACGGTCAGAAAAACATTTTTTAGCAAGTGCAATAATTAATAAATCGTTAATTTTTGTATTATTAAGTTGTTTAATTTCAATATTACTAGGCAGGTTGTTTGGTCTGCACGAGTAAATTTTAATCTTTTTTTCCATATTTAAATATTAACACACTAAGTTTTTAATTACAATAGTCAATTTAATTATATAAATAAAAAAAAGAGATTAACCTTTGTTAACCTCTTTAATTTTTTATTAAACAACTCTAACAGGTAAAATTAAATAAACATATTCGTCAGTTTCCGAACTTTTAATAATACAAGGCGCACTTGGTGTTGTAAAACTTAGTTTAATAAATTCATCGGAAATAACGCGTAATGCTTCGTTAAAATAACGTACGTTAAATGCAATTGTTAAATCTTTACCATTTAAAGCAACTGTAATGTTTTCTTTAATATCGCCAATGTCGCTTTTACTGCTAAGCATCATAAGCTTATCGGTAATATCAAACTTAACCAAATTGTTTTTATCTATGCGGCTAAGTAAACTAGCTCTGTCTAGGGCATCTTCTAATTGAGCCTTATTAATTGTAATTTCAGTTGAAAATTGGCTAGGAATAATTTGTTTATAGTTAATAAAATCGCCATCAAGTAAACGAGTGATAATTTTAGTGTCGTTAATGTCGGCCATTAAATAATTCTTTTGAACATAAACTTTAATTGTTTCGTCGCTATCTTCTAAAAGTTTACTAATTTCATTTAAACTTCTAGCAGGAACAATACAACTGAAATTTGCCGTGTTATTTTTAAGTTCTTTATTAACCATTGCAAGGCGGTAACCATCTAGGGCAACAGCTTTTATTTTTTTATCTTCAACTTCAAATAAAACACCTTTTAAAATAGGGCGACTATCTTCCATTGAAACACAGAAAACCGATTTTGTAATTAACGATTTAAAATCTTTTGAACTAATTTCAAAATATTCGGCATTTTCTAAGGTTTTAATTGCTGGAAAATCTTCAGCACTTTGCGCTTGAATATTACCCGAACTATCGGTATATTTAATTGCTAACATATTTTTTTCGTTGCAATTAAGTTCAATTTGTTCGTTTGTTAACTTTTTAATATATTCAGCAAAAAACTTACCCGGAACAACTGTTTCGCCTTCAATAAAAATTTCGGCTTTAATTTTTTTCTCCATAGCAAGCTCTAAGTCGGTTGCACTAAGTGTTAAACAATCGTCTTCAGCAAGTAGTTTAATTCCTTCCAAAACAGGGTTTGTTGTTTTTTGACTTGTTGCTTTAATTACCTTCATAACAGCATCGCTTAGGTCAAGTCCATCACAAATTAGTTTCATGATTTTATCCTCCAATGATTAATATTTTTATTATTTGTTAATTATTATAATTATTATTATAGCTGTGCAAATGTGGATAACTATTTAGTTTCACACCATATTGTGTTTTAAAACACGAAATGTCGAAATTTGTAACACAACATGTAGTACTTTGCCGTGTGGACAACTTGGTGCACAACTTAGAAAAGTTATAAACAATTACACATTTTTAGTGTGGTTAAGTTCTGTTTGCCATGCTTTTTAAATCGTTAACAGTAACTTTTATGCGGTTGTTTTCTTTAATTAAATCGCTAACTTTTTCACGTGCATGAATAACTGTGGTGTGGTCGCGTCCGCCAAACAACTGACCTATTGAAACTAGTGGAAGGTCTAGCATTTCGCAAATTAAATACATACAAATTTGTCTTGGTTCAACAATTTCTTTGTTTTTACGTTTTCCAATAATATCTTCTTTTGTAATGCTATAGTATTTACAAACACAATCAATAATACGGTCGGCAGTTAAGTTTTGTTTAGTTGTTGAAATTTGGTCTTTAAGTGCTTCGGTAACGTCTTCTAGGGTTGCACTTGGTTTTCCTAACAAACTTGCATAAAAACTAACTTTACTAAGCATTCCTTCAAGTTCTCTAATATTAGTGTCGCAATGTTCGGCAATTAAATTAATAACATCGTCGTCAACGCTATAGTGTTCTTGTTGTGCTTTCTTTTGTAAAATTGCAAGCCTTGTTTCAAAGTCCGGAATTTGAACGTCTTGAATAATACCCATACTAAAACGGCTAATTAACCTTTCTTCTAGGCTAGCAATTTCTTTAGGTGGTCGGTCTGAAGCAATAATAATTTGTTTTTGGTTTTGATATAAATCGTTAAATGTGTGGAAAAATTCTTCTTGTGTTCCGGTTTTGTTTGCAATAAATTGAATATCGTCAATCATTAATACATCTACACTACGATATTTTTCGCGGTATTCGGTGTTTGCTTTAGAGTTTGAATTTTTTAAACTTTCAACATAATCACGTGTAAATTTTTCGCAGGTTACATATAAAATTTTTAAATCTGGATTATTTTTAATTAAAAAGTTTCCAATAGAGTGTAATAAATGGGTTTTACCAAGCCCTGCGCCACCATAAATAAATAGTGGATTAATTTTATCGAATGGGTGTTCAGCAACGCCACGTGCTGCAGCATAAACATATTTATTACTATTTCCAACAACAAAATTATCGAAAGTATATTTTGGGTTAAAGTTGCAAAGAGGTGTTGCTTTATTAACCTCTTGTTCTTCAACTTGTGGTTTGTTTAAATAGTTTTCTTTTTCGTCTGGGTCTAAAACTTTAAAATCTTTAATTTCAGATTCAACTTCGGTTAAAGCAGTTCTAATTTGCTCTTCATGAAGTTTTAAAACACGTTGTTTTGCAGTTTCAGACGATGTAGATAAATAAAACACACCTTCTGAATAATCTAGGGGTTCTAACGATTTAATCCATAAATCGTAAGAAGCCGATGTAACTTCGTGTTGAAGTATATTACAAGTTTTTTGCCAAATTTCGTCTAGCTTTAACATCACGTTTTCCTTTTTTTATATATTTTTTAAAACTACTATATTTAATATTAACACAACTAAAAAAGTAAAGCAAAATTTTGTGAAATTATTTTTTTAGTTTTCAACTGTGCCACTTTTAACCTTTAAAACATTTGCTGGTAAATTTAAATTATATTCAGTGCAAGTAAGCAAAGTTTGAAAGTTATTAATAATTTTAAGAAGTTTTTCACGCCTAAACTCGTCTAATTCGCTTAAAACGTCGTCTAATAGTAAAACCGGATATTCTCCTAGGTTACTTTTAAAAATCTCTAATTCGGCAAGTTTTAGGCTTAAAGCGCAACTTCGTTGTTGTCCTTGGCTTCCAAAATGCCTAATATCTACATCGTTAACCATAATTTTAATATCGTCGCGGTGTGGGCCAACGGTTGTGTAGCCTAAGTTTAAATCTTTTTCTAAACTAGTTTCATAAAGTTTAACAAGTTTTTGTTTTAAAGTTTCTTTACTTGTGTCGGTTAAACCAACATAACTTAAAACCATTTTTTCTTGGTTGTCGGTTAAGTAGTAATGTGCTCGTTCAGCAAACACTTTAAGTTTATCAATTAACTCTAGGCGTTTTAAAATAATGTAGCATGCTTGCTCGCTTAATTGTTCGTTCCAAATAGAAATTGTTTCTTTAATGCTTTGCAAGTTTCCACTTTTTAAAAGTTTGTTGCGTTGGTTTAAAATTTTATTATATTTGTTTAAAGCATAAAAATAATTTTTATTAAATTGGCATAAATCAATATCCATAAACCTGCGGCGTTCGTCGGGGCTTTCTTTAACCAACTTTAATTCGTCTGGCGAAAAATATATTGCGTTAAGTTCGCCCATAAGCTCGCCAAGTTTTTTAATTGGAACACCATTAATTTTTATTGCTTTGTTTTGGTTTGAAAACAAATATAGTTCAATTTTTTTTGTGCCCGATTTTTTTGTGAACTCAATGGTAACTTTGCCCATTTGCTCGTTCCATTTTAATAGTTCTTTTTCTTTGTTGGTGCGTGGACTTTTGCCAATAGCACATAAAAAAACTGCCTCAAGCAAGTTTGTTTTTCCTTGTGCATTTTTTCCTTCTAAAATATTAAGCCCACTTTTAAAACCAACTTTTTGTAAAGTGTAGTTTCTAAAGTTTTTAAGTTCTACGCTTTTAATTTCCATACTTACTATATTATACACTATTTTAAGCCAATTTTCAAAGTAAATTATAAGTTTAAAAGTGGTTGTAATAATCAAAGTAAATAAAAAAATAAAAAGCAAAAAAAATTCCGCCATCATAAAAACAATTATAAAACCAAAATTAGGAGTTTTTATGTGTGGAATTTACGGATATGTTGGCTCTAATGCCTTAACACAAACATTAAACGGAATAAAAAATTTAGAATATAGAGGCTACGATTCAGCCGGAATTGCTTTTAATAGCTATAACTTTAAATTAAATGATAATATAAAAAATTTTAAAGATAATGTGTTTTTATTAAACAATGGTTTTAATATTATTAAACAACAAGGTGAAATTAAAAAATTAGAAGAAATTATTAACACTTTAAAACCTAAAAGCGAAATAGCAATAGGTCATACACGCTGGGCAACACATGGTAAACCGAGTGTGGTAAACAGCCACCCACATTTTAGCGAAAATAAAAACTGGATTGTGGTTCATAATGGTATTATTGAAAATTATTTAGAACTTAAAAAGGAATTATCACAAGTTAAGTTTAGTTCCGAAACCGACACCGAGGTGGTGGCACAACTGCTTAGTAAGTTTTATAATGGTGATGTGCTTCAAACTTTAAAATGTGTGTGCGATAAATTGGTTGGTAGCTATGCACTTGCAGTTATGCATATAAGCCAACCAAATAAAATTTATGTAGCAAAACTAAATAGCCCTTGCGTTGTTGGGTGTGGTAAAAACCATGGTGTGGTTTGTTCCGATTTAAATAGCATTGGAAAAACAGAAAAAGTTTTTGTTTTACCTAACAACACATTTAGCATGGTTGAAAAGGGTAAAGTTGAAATTTTTAATAATAAATTAGAATTAATAACTTTAAAGCCTGTTAAAAATGTTTCAGAAAATGTTGGTGGCGGACTTAATGGTTATAGCCACTATATGCTTAAAGAAATTAACGAAATACCAAATGCAATTAAAAACACAGTGGTAAACTATAACACCTTTAATAAAATTAAAAAAGCGTTACCTAAAAAAGTGGTAAAAAACTTAAAAAATGTTTTAATTGTTGGTTGCGGAACTGCTTATCATGCGGGGCTTATGGGAAAACGAATTTTAGAAGATGTTAACGAAATTAAAACCGACGTTGAAATTGCTAGCGAGTTTAGGTATAACAACTTTAAACCTAAAAAGAGTACACTTGCTATTTTTATTAGCCAAAGTGGCGAAACCGCCGACACAATTAAAGCTGTTAGGTTATGTAAAGCGTATGGGCTTAAAACAGTTGCAATAACCAATGTTAAAAATAGTTCAATTTGTTTTGAGGTTGATTATTGTTTATTTACCTCTGCTGGAAAAGAGGTGGCAGTTGCAAGCACAAAGGCATATAATTGCCAAGTTGCCATGTTTTACCTTATTTCGGCTTATTTAAAAGCCTTAAACACCGATGCCGAGGGAATTGTTTTAGAAGAAAGTAAAAAACTGGTAGAAATTGCAAATTTAATTTCTGAACTCGATTTTTCCGAAACTAAGCAGGTGGCGGAAAAAATTAAAAATAGCAAAAGTCTTTACATGATTGGTAGAGGGCTAGACTATAACTTAGCGTTAGAAGCAAGTTTAAAACTTAAAGAAATTAGTTATATACATTCCGAAGCATATCCGGCAGGAGAACTAAAACACGGAACAATTTCGTTAATAGACCAAAACACTTTTGTTTTTGCATTTATAACTCAGCCACACATTAAAGAAAAAACTTTAAGCAATGTTTGGGAAGTTGTTAGCCGTGGAGGCAAAGTTGTGCTATTTAGCCAGTTTAAACTTGATGGAGTAAATAAACTTGATAAATTTATTAAACTTCCTAAGTTCGACGAATTTTATATGCCTTTAGTTTTGGTTGTTTATATGCAATTAATTGCTTACCACACATCGCTTTATGTGGGAAATAATCCCGATAAACCACGTAGTCTTGCAAAATCGGTAACGGTTGAATAATTTCAAACAATTTCCTTAAAAATAAAAAATATTTCTATTAAAAAATTAAATGGTTGTTTGATGTGTTAAAAACATAAACTATAAAAATAAAAAAGAGCACTAAAATTTAGCGCTCTTTTTAACTGTTACGGTTGGTTTGGTTGGCAATTCTTCGGTGTTTTTATTTACTGATTCTACCAACGAAAAATTAATGTCGGCATTAGTAAGTCTTTTAAGTTTTCCTATTTCCATTTTTATTTGAATAAACTCAACGGTTAAAACTTCAATGCCACCCCAGCAAAACACCCATGCAAACACATTAAAAAATTCAAACCAGAAATAGTTAAAATATGGTTCTGCAACAAAAACGTCAAACATAAGCATGCAAATTCCAACTAAAAGCATAATAATGCCAGTTGAAAAACAACGAGCCAATTCGTGTTTTTTTGTTTTAATGCGGCTGTTAAAGCTGTTTTGATAAGCATTTAAAAAATCTTCTTCGTTAATGGTTGATTTTTTAAATTTTTTAAAATTAATTGCTAAGTTGGTTTTAATTTTGTGGTTGTTTGCTTGTTCTTCAATGGTGTAAGCAAGTTCGTCGTTAAGTAGTGGCATATCGTCTACGCCATATGAATTATAAACATCTTTATCGTATAAATTAAAATTTAAAATAACTCTTTCTTCTGTTTTCATGTTTTGTTCCTTTTACTTTTTTATTTTAAAATTAAAAAAAATTAAAGTCAACAATGTTAAAGTAATTAAAAAATGTTTAATCTAAAAGAGTTGTTTAATGTTTTACTTATTTTAATGTTTAATGCTATAATAATTTAGCTATAAAATTTACTCTAATCATATAGCACAAGGTGTTGGTTTAACTTTTTAGTTAGCCAACACCTTTTTTGTTTGTTATTTAAAAACTAACACATTTACATTAATTCTAATCACTTTTAATATTTAGGTAACTACATTATTTTTTGTATTTCGTGTCATATAACGCAAATTTCGAGCCCTAAATAGTATATAATAATATTATATATATAAAATTATTAATAAATACTATACTTAAAATATATTTTATGATATAATAATCAAAATTAAAATTTGTTTAAATGGGTTAAAATCTGTTTAAACAAAAATTTTTTGTTTAAAGGTGGAAAAATTAATGGCAGAACTTACAGAGCAAGATTTAACAAAAAGCACTAAGTACGACGAAAATGATATTCAAATTTTAGAAGGGTTAGAACCTGTTAGAAAACGTCCGGGTATGTATATTGGTAGCACCGACCTACGTGGTTTACACCATTTAATTACCGAAATTGTAGATAACAGTATCGACGAAGCTTTAGCCGGCTATTGCGACCACATTGAAGTAATTATTAACAAAAACGGAAGCGTTACAGTTGTTGATAATGGTCGTGGAATTCCTTGCGGAATTATTAAAAAAGAGGGTAAAAGTGCTGTTGAGGTTGTTTTAACAAAACTACATGCTGGTGGTAAGTTTGGTGGCGAGGGCTACAAAATTAGTGGCGGACTTCATGGTGTAGGTTTAAGTTGCGTTAACGCTCTTTCCGATTGGCTTGATGTAACTGTTTATCAAGCTGGCAAAATTCATAACCAACTTTATAAACGTGGCATTCCTCAATTCCCACTAGAAGTAACTGGCAACACCGATAAAACCGGAACAACCATAACATTTATGCCAGACGCAACAATTTTTGATTCAATCGAGTTTAATTACGACGAATTAAAAAGCCGTTTTAGAGAAATTGCTTTTCTAAATAAAGGGCTTAGAATTACTGTTGCCGACCACAGAGGCGAGCAAATTCAAGAAGAAAGCTATCAGTATATTGGTGGTATTGTTGAGTTTGTTGATTATTTAAATAAAACCAAAGAAACATTGTTTGGCGAACCTGTTTACATTAACGTAATTAATCCAACCAACGAAGTTGAAATTGCATTCCAATATAACAACGGATATAACGAACTTATTAACTCATATGCAAACAATATTAACACTCAAGAGGGTGGGCACCATTTAGAAGGGTTTAAAAACGCGTTAACAAAAATTATTAACGACTATGGTAAACAAAACAAACTTCTTAAAGAATCTGAAAAACTAAGTGGCGAAGATATTCGTGAAGGTTTAACTGCAATTGTAAGTGTTAAACTTATGAATCCACAATTCGAAGGTCAAACAAAAACAAAACTTGGTAATGCCGACATGCGTAAAATTGTGTCCGATGCAATGCAAGATAAATTTTCTACTTATCTAGAAGAAAACCCAAGTGTTGGCCGTGAACTTATTTTAAAATGTATTACTGCAAAACGTGCACGTGAAGCTGCACGCAGTGTTAGGGAAGCAACTCGTCGCAAAGGTATTTTAGAAAGCACAACACTTCCTGGTAAACTTGCCGATTGTTCTAGTAAGGACCCTAAGGTTAGCGAAATTTACTTTGTAGAGGGCGACTCTGCGGGTGGAACAGCAAAACAAGGCAGAGATAGAAAGTTCCAAGCAATTATGCCTCTACGTGGTAAAATTTTAAACGTAGAAAAAGCAAGCTTACACAAAATTTTAGAAAGCCAAGTAATTAAAGATATGATTACAGCAATTGGTTGTGGTGTTGGAAGCGAGTTCGACGAAAGCAAACTTCGTTACGACAAAATTATTTGTATGACCGATGCCGACGTAGATGGAAGCCATATTAGAATTTTAATGCTTACATTCTTCTTTAGATTTATGCAACCATTAATTACTAATGGCCACATCTATTCAGCAAAACCTCCACTATATAAAATTCAAAGTGGTAAAGAAATTAAGTATGCTTATTCCGACGAAGAAAAAGACGAAAAATTAAAAGAACTTGGAAACTCAAAATCAATTCAAGTTCAACGTTACAAAGGTTTAGGTGAAATGACTGCTGAACAACTTTGGGAAACAACCATGAATCCAGAAAACCGTATTTTGGTTAGAATTACTATGGACGATGCCTTAGAAGCCGAAGAAACATTTAACAAGCTTATGGGCGACGATGTTGAACTTCGCCGTCAGTTCATTGAAGCAAATGCAACTTTAGTTAAGGACTTAGACATTTAATTAATGTTTATTAATTTAAAGTGTTTGACACAAAACTTTAAGTTTTTGACAAAAAATTAAATTTATTAAAAAGGAAAATCGTAATGGAAAACGAAAAAGATAAAGATAATGTTAAAATTATTGATAACGAAAAGATTATCGATAACACCAGAATATTAGATTTAAAAGTTAAAGACGAACTAGAAAAATCGTTTATTGCTTATGCAATGGCAGTTAACGTAAGCCGTGCCATTCCTGATGTTAGAGATGGTTTAAAACCAGTTCATCGTCGTATTCTTTATGCAATGGGCGAACTTAATTTGTTTAACAATAATTCTTATAAAAAATGTGCCAGAATTGTCGGCGACGTTATTGGTAAATATCACCCACACGGCGACACCGCTGTTTACGATGCTTTAGTGCGTTTAGCACAAGATTTTACAATTAACGCACCACTTGTAGATGGACACGGAAACTTTGGTTCGGTTGATGGCGACCCTCCGGCAGCAATGCGTTATACCGAAGCAAAACTAAGTAAGGTTGCTTCTGAAATGCTTGCCGACATCGATAAAAACACTGTTGATTTTGTTCCTAACTTCGACGAATCGGAAATTCAACCAAGTGTTTTACCAGCACGTTTCCCAAACCTACTTGTTAATGGTTCTAATGGTATTGCAGTTGGTATGGCAACAAACATTCCTCCACATAACCTAGCCGAAGTTATTGATGGTTGCGTTGCTTTAATTGATAATCCAGAAATTGATATTGAAGAGTTAATGCAATATATTCCTGCACCAGACTTCCCAACAAAAGGTTTAATTATGGGTCGTCAAGGAATTAAACAAGCATATCGCACAGGTAAAGGTAGCTTTTTAATTAGAAGTAAATGTGAAATTGAAGAATTTAACAATGGCACACGTGAACGTATTGTTGTAACCGAAATTCCATATGAAGTTAACAAAGCAAAACTTATTATGCAAATTGCCGACCTTGTTAAAAACAAACGCATTGAAGGAATTTCTGATATTAAAGAAGAATCCGACCGTCAAGGCCTTAGAATTGTTATTGATATTAAACGCGATGCAAATGCACAAGTTGTGTTAAACACGCTTTATAAACACACACAACTTCAAGTAAGTTTTGGCATTATTATGCTTGCACTTGTTAATAATGTTCCTAAGGTTATTAACCTAAAAGAAATTTTACAAAACTATTTAACTTTCCAAGAAGAAGTTATAACTCGTCGTACCGAGTTTGATCTTGATAAAGCTCAAGCAAAAGCACACATTTTAGAAGGTTTAGTAATTGCTCAAGCAAACATTGACGAAGTTATTAAAACAATTAAAGAAAGTGCCGATAAAGTAGATGCTCAAGCTAAATTAATAGAAAAATTTTTATTAACCGAAAAACAAGCAGTTGCAATTTTAGAAATGAGATTACAACGTTTAACTGGTTTAGAGGTTGAAAAATTAAAACAAGATTTAGCTGATGTTCATGAATTAATTAAAGAACTTCAAAGCATTTTAACAAACAGAGATAAACTTCTTAACATTATTAAAACCGACCTTCTTACAATTAAAAGTAAATATAGCGAACCTCGTAAATCGGTTATTTCTGCTGACTATGGCGACATTGATATTGAAGATTTAATTGAAGAAGAAGATGTTGTTATTTCGCTTACTCATGGCGGCTATGTAAAACGTATGCCAGTTGCTGAATATAAAAGTCAACATCGTGGTGGAAAAGGTATTATTGCACACACCACTAAAGAAGAAGATTTTGTAGAAAGTATTTTCACAACTTCAACCCACGATTATTTGTTGTGCTTTAGCACTGCTGGTCGTGTTTACCGCATTAAAGCATATGAAGTTCCAGAAGCACCACGCACAAGCAAAGGTCGTGCAATTGTTAACCTACTTCAGCTTGAAAATGGCGAACGTATTACAACAATTATTCCTATTAAAAAGGATACTGAAGGCTATTTAGCAATGGCAACCAAGTTTGGTTTAATTAAGAAAACTGCTGTTTCTGAATTTGAAAGCATTAGAAAAGGCGGAAAAATTGCAATTAAACTTCTTGAGGGCGACGAACTTATTTCTGTTTATATTACAAACGGAAACGACGAAATTATTATTGCAAGTTCCGAGGGTAAATGTATTAGATTCCACGAAAACGCAGTAAGAATTATGGGTCGTGATACTCAAGGTGTTAAATCTATTAAACTAAACGAAAACGAAGTTGTTGTAGATATGGCAGTAATTAAACCAGAAGCATATATGTTAACAATTTCAGAATTTGGCTATGGTAAACGTAGCGAACAAGACGAATATCGTGTTCAAGGTCGTGCAGGTAAAGGTATTAAAGCAGGTGTGTTTAATGAACAAACTGGAAACCTTGTTAACTTAAAACAAGTTACCGACACCGACGATATTATGATGATTGCCGACGATGGAACCATTATTAGAATTAAATCTACCGAAATTTCGGTTATTGGACGTAACACAAAAGGTGTTAGAGTTATGAGGTTAAATGGCGGAGCTAAAATTGTTAGCGTAACCGTTACACCAAGCGAAGAAGCCGAAGAACAACTTGCCGAAAGTTTGGTTGAAACCGAACATAAAGCACCAGAAGTTGAAATTAAAGAAGAAAGTTTAGATATTGAAGAAGAACTTGCAACCGAAACTGAAACCAACGACGAAATTTAATTTTAATAACTAAATAAAAAAACAAAAACTAGGGTTTTAAAACTCTAGTTTTTTTGTATTGAAATTATAAAAAGAGGTGGAATTATCGATACTAAATTCACCTTTATCCCTACCTCTTTAATAATTATATCATAAACAATAAAAAAACAAATAACTTTAAGCTTATTAGTTAAGCACACTTATTTAACAAAGTATGTTTTTTAATAGATAAAAAACAAAAATTTAAGTATAATAATTTAGTAAAAACATTTTAGTTAATTATTTAGGAGTATTACGCATGAAAAAAAAGTTTAGTTACTTACTTTTAAGTTTGTTAATTTTGCCATGCTTGGTTTTGTTTAGTGGTTGTGGCGAAACTGAACCTCCGGTTTTAACACCTTTAACCGAAAGCATGATTACATTAGATTACACATCAACTGTTTATTCTGGTACAGAAAAAACACCAGCGGTTACTGTTAGGTTAGATGGTCAAACTGTTAATGCCGACCAATACACGGTTGAATATAAAAACAACATAAATGTAGGAACTGCAAGAGTTATTGTTAAAGCAAGCGAAAAAAGCACCACAATTAGTGGTAGTGCATCTCGAACATTCAGCATTACTCGAATTAGTAAAACGGTTTCTAACTATCAAGAATTAAAAGAAACTTTATTAGATTCAAACTACACAACAATTTACTGCAACGGAAACATTAGTGTTCCAGCAAATGAAAACGTTGTTATAAACGAAGGTATAACATTAAATATTGGTGTGTTTAACTTAAATAATAATGGAAACATTGTTAACAACGGAAATTTTGTTTTAAATTCTAAACCATCGGGTGATGGCACACTTAAAAACAACGGAATTTTAACTGCCAACATTCAAACACGCCAAGGGTTAATTGATGCTTTAACTTATGCAAACAAAATTGTTTTAGCCGACACAATTACAGGTGGAGTTAACACTTTAGAACGTATTAACATTGGTGGCGAAAATAAAATTGTTGATGTAACAATTGATTTAAATGGTAAAAACTTAGAAACCAACATTGCAGTGTATGGAAGCCAAACACATCAAGTTAATGTAAGAATAACAAATTCAAGTTCAACTCCTTCTACTATAGGAACTGAAAGCCATAATTACGGAATTATTGTTTTGGGTAATGGAAATTCAAACTTTAATGTTCAATTAAACAACTTAAACTTTGTTGGCTTCGAGGGTGGAATTGCAACAAACGGAACCTATAATAATGGCATTATTTCAGCAACAAAGTGTACGTTTGAGGGTAAAAACTTAGGCGATTCTGATTTAACAAAAACAGGTGTTGGTGCATATTTACCAGCAAAATATGGTTATACTTTTAAAAATTGCACATTTATTGGCTACACAGCATATTACACAAAAAGTGGAACTCATGGTTTAACAAATTGTATATTCGAAGCTAAAGGAACAACCTACCACGAACCTAACAAAAATGGAAATGGTGCAAATCCAACCGGAAGTGCACTTGTAATCGATTCGTCAACAAACTACCAAGAACCACTAAATGTTTATGTTTCAGGTGGAACATTTAAATCGGAATGCGGTTATGGTGTTGAAGAATATGCAACATATTCTGCTGGCGAAACAAAAGTGGTTTATTCAAATGTTACATTAGCCGAAGTTATTAAATTTACAACCGAAAAAGAAAATTATGTTTCAGAAAATAATGTTATAATCGACGAAATTGTTGAAGAAGAGGAATAATTTTTTACTAGTAATTAATATAAACTAAAATTTAAGCAGACATTGGTGTCTGCTTTTTTTGTGCAATATTGTTTAAGTTTGTTTTGTTTAAAACTATTATTAACATAGTTTTTATTGTTTTCATAATATAAAGTGTAGGTTAAATTAAACGGCTTTAACTTACAACTTATTTTAACTTATTTTAGGAGAAATCATGTGTTTTAATAATTCATGCGACTGCGGTTGTAACAGATGTAACAATAATTACTGCAGAAGTGTTATAGGTGCAGCTGGTCCTAGAGGAGCAACGGGTGCCACTGGTGCAACAGGTCCAGCAAGCGAAACCATTACAGTTGGAACAACCACAACAACTGCACCTGGAACAAATGCACAAGTTGTTGATTCAACTGGTGGTCCAAACCATGTTTTAAACTTCTTTATTCCTCGTGGCAACACTGGCCCAACCGGCGCCACCGGAGCCACCGGCGCAACCGGTCCGCAAGGTGTTCAAGGATTGCAAGGTTTGCAAGGTAACACCGGAGCCACTGGTCCGCAAGGAGAGGTGGGTCCAACCGGTCCAACAGGTGCTCAGGGTGAAGTAGGTCCAGCCGGTCCGCAAGGTGAAGTAGGTCCAATAGGTCCAACTGGTCCAACCGGAGCAACTGGGGCTCAAGGTGAAGTAGGTCCAACAGGTCCACAAGGAGAGGTGGGTCCAACAGGTCCAACTGGTGCTACTGGCGAAGTTCCAGAAATCACTTTAACTATTGGCACAGTTACAACTGGCGACCCTGGAACAGATGCCGAAGCTAGCATAACTGGCACAAGCCCTAACTTTATTTTAAACCTAACCATTCCACAAGGTCCAACCGGAGCAACTGGGGCTTAAAATTTAAAGGTTTACAGGTATAGCTGATTCAGCCAAAGCAACTGGTGCTACTGGTGCCGATGGCGAAGTTGTTTTTGTTGGGTTTTAACCTAGCAATAATTAAATTAATAAAGAATATTTTTCAAAACCTCTAGGCGTGCTTAGGGGTTTTGTTGTTATTAAATTAAATTTTATGTAAATACTTAAAGCATGAAAACAACGCTTAAAAATGTTTTGCTGTTTTTGTCGGCATTTATACCCATGTATTTTTTAATAATAGTAAAACTATTGGTAGAAATTTTAAACCATAACTTAACTTTTAATGTTTTAAACACAATGGTTTTAATAGTGTTAACAATTGTAATTGTTTTAGGTGTGGTGGGAATAAAAAGCGAGGTTTATAATAAAAATCAAAAATCCGATAAAGTTGTTATAACTAGTTTTAAAAACATTACCGACCAACACTTTTTAGGTTACTTTTCGTTGTTTGTATTGTTTGCTATAACCTTCGATTTATCTAAGGTTAGCATGGCTGTGGTTTTTGTTTTAATAATTACAATGATTGGCGTTGTGTATGTTAAAAATAAATTATTTTATATCAATCCTTTTTTAAACATTTTGGGTTATAACTTTTACGATATTACTTATCGTATTGAGGGCAGCGAACAAATAAAAAGCACACGTATTTTTTATAAAGGCAAGCTAACCGAAAATAAAGAATATTGGGTTAAAATAAAAGACGAAAATTTTAGTTTTGTAGATAAAACAAAAATGGATAACACAGAAAAGCAAAAATAATAAAATAGGAAAATATGTAGAGTTTTAAGTACTTACAAAGGTTAATTTTTATAATTTGTTTTGATATAATGATTGTAGTAAAATTAAAAGGATTAATATATGGACTATAACAAAATTGGGTCATTTATAGCAAAACAACGAAAAAATAAAAAATTAACTCAAGCCAAACTTGCCGAACAAATTTTTGTAAGTGAAAAAACAGTTTCTAAGTGGGAAAATGGTAATGGAATTCCAGATACTAATTCATTATTGTTGCTGTGTGATGTTTTAGATGTTGATTTAAACGAACTTTTAAGTGGCGAAAAAGGTGCAAAAGAACCAGACAAAAATGAACAACTGTTGGTTAGTATGGTAAAAGAATTAGAAGATAAAAATAAAATTATTTACACTTCTATGTGGGTAATTGTGAGTGTGTGCCTAATAGCGTTTTTTGCTGGTTGCTTAATTGTTAAACTATTAATCCCTAATGGTGTATGGCAGATTATAACCATAATTGGACTTACTATTTTATTTATTGTGCCTTGTTTTTATGCTTTAAAACTTGAGGTGATTGTTGGCGTTTATAAATGTAAAAGGTGCGGACACGAAATAATTCCTACTTACACCGAAGCTTTAATTGCAATGCACTTTGGAACAACGCGACATTTAAAATGTCCTAAATGTAAAAAACACACTTGGTGTAAAAAAGTTATAACAAAAAAAGAAGAACAATAAAATGTTCTTCTTTTTTATTTATAATATTTTATTTGATTAATGTTTTTGCTTCAGCTTCGTTGTTTTTTAAAATTTTTAAACCACGTTCCATAAAGTGTTCTAAACTGTTGCTTCTATAAAGTTTTCTAAAAAACTCAATTGTGTTTTCGCCCATAAACTTGCTGGTGTAAAAATGTGAGTAAGCAGGTTCTTTAAAATTAAAGTCGCTAAGACCACTATAATAAATTATTGGGTCTACAGCAATTTCTGAAAACAACCACTCTAAGTGAGGGCACTCAAACGTTTGTGGGTTGGTATCTTCAAAAACTTCTTGCCAAACTTGAAACCAATAAAAATGAATTAATTCATGAATTGCAGTTTTAAGTGCGTCTTCTGGTTTGTTTATGTAAAATATATCAAAGCTGTCGTCGTTTAAATAACGTGGACACATTGGGTTTAGGTTTATATAAGCGGTAAAATGTCTAACACCCTTAAACCCCACTTTAAAAATTTTTTCAAACTCTAAACAAACTTTATTTGCATTGTCGTTCCAGCACTTTTGAAAGTCGGCAACTTTGTTTTTCATTTGGTTAAGTTTAACATTGTAAATTGGTGTTAAAATGTTGGTTATAATTTGCTTGCGCTCCTCAACACTTTTGCCTTTTAATTGCTCTAAGTTTAGGTTGTAGTGGTTGGCAATATAGTGTGCCGAATTAAAAGTTAAATCTTTGTCGGTTTCTAAAAACTGAACAAAAATATTAATTGTGTCTTCTAAACTTTTTACTTCAAAATTAACTTGTGGTTTTAAATACATTTGTAATTTCCTTATATAATTTAAAGTTGAATTTGGTTAAAAATTCATGCTTTAATTATATAACAATTTTACTAATATTAAAATCAAATACACACACTAATAAATCGTTTGTACTTTTTGCACTAAGATTGTAATGTTTTAACAAACTATAATATTTGTATTGTTTTTGTTACATAACACATAAAATCGTGCCACTAGTGTGCCACTTTTTGACAATAAACATATATTTAGGTGTTTCAAATGATTAATCTAAAATTTCAAATTTTAAAAGCCCAACACTAAAACCAGAGTAGTTAAAACATTTTTCTATGTAAGTTTTATTATATTTAATTGTTATTGAAAACAAGTTATTATATGTGGCTTTAATAATTCCACAAAACTCACTAACAGCCTTTTTAGTGTTTCTATTTAGTTCGGTTATTTTAATTTGCTTTCCAATGTTTTTTGTTAGTTCTTCTTTAATTTTATTAACCGGAATAATGCTTGGTGCCGGACCTACAATGCTTGTTGCTCGCATAATTTCACCTCAAAAAATTTAACAAAAAAAGTCCTGTTACAACAGGACTTACGCAAATCAAAATTTGTTTGCAACACGCTGTAATTACAACTAATTTTTGCATTGTAATTATAGCAAATTTTTTAAAACTTTGCAATTATCAAAAATTTTTTAACTTAGCATTTTTTGCACTTTTAAAACCGACTTATAAATTTTTTTAATTGTTTTACTATCAAAATTCTGACCAGCTAAAAACGATGTGTTTCTAATATCGGAATAAATCATACGTCTAAAATCAAAATATCTGCCCACTCCATATGCAACAATCAACGTTTGGTCTTTTTCAAAAAAGTCAGTTACCAAATGTGTTTGAAAATAACTTTCGTTTTTTTCTATTTTTTTCAAATAATTTTGTGCTTCGGTGTAATGAACTTTTTTAGTGTTTTTATAGTCGATAATAAAATCGATTATTGCATTATAAAATGTTTTATAGTTTAAGTTTTTATTTAAAATGGTTTGGCTTTTGTTTGTAAACGATACGTAACTTTTTTCTGGTATGTTAATATCAAACCCAGTTGAGTTAACTAAATAGTTGTTCAAAAATATTTTATCTTTAAAAACTAAAATTGTTGTTCCTGCCGATTCTAGGTTGTTATGAATTAGGTTTTTATAAATTTCGGCTTTGTCGTGGTTAGTAATTTGTTTTAGTTCAATAAAAGGTTTTCCCTTAATAACACCATCAACAATTTTCTTTCCGTTTTCCGAATATGAGTAAATTGTAATTTCTTTTATTTCAATGTTTTTAGTAACAAATGGTAAATAATAATAAATCATTTCGCAAACATTATCACTATCGAAAAACATTTCAAAATCTTCAAGTTTTTGTTTTGTGTAAAATGTGTGAGTATCATATTCCCATTTGTGTGGTTTACCAACCCATTCAACAACTGGTTCGTCGTCCATGGCTTCGGAGTTAACTTTTAAATATCTAACAACTTTGCCTTCTTCGGCAAACCCAAATTCGCCATAACTAAAATAATCTACATTTCTAAAAAAGTAGATTGGTGCAAACTGAGCTTGGTTTTTTAAAATGTTTAAAATTTGTTTAGTTTCAAGGTCGTGCGTAACACCATAAAACAAAAACTCGCCTTCGCTTGTTACCATGTGTGTAACATAGCCCTCGGTAAAAACCACATGCTCCATTAAGCTATTAAATTTTAATTGATTAAGTTTTTTAGGGTTAACACTAAACTTTGTTTTATAGGGCATAATGTTAAAATTAAAATGCTTGCTATAAAAAAAGTTTGAGTTAACTTGGCAGCAATTTTCTAATATCATTTAAAGTTTGTTAAAATTCTAAAAGTTTTTCATATTTTTTATTTCAATTGTTGGCAATGTTATTTCTTTTGGTAGGTTAACAACATAAAGCACCAAATTTGCAACATCACTAGGTTCTAAACCACAATCCATAACTTCTTTAGGAAGTGGGTCTTTAGCATTAACATAAAAATTAGTTTTAATAAGACCTGGGCAAATGTCGGTTAATTTAATGTTGTGTTTTCCAAGGTCGTTAATAATTGCGCGGCTAAATGCCATGCTTCCGCTTTTAGATGCGTTATAAACAGGGCAAAATTCTTCAACAACAACACCGCTTTGGCTGTTAATGTTAATAATTTGACCGCCGCCTTGTTTTTGCATGATTGGAACCACGCTTTTAATGGTTGCAATAATACCAAAAGTGTTGGTGTCAATTAGTTGTTTAATGCGTTCTAGGGTGTTAATGTTTTTAAAAGGCTCATATTCTTGTTTGGTAAGTTCGCCTTTAGTCCAAACACCGGCACAATTAATTAAAACATCAATTGTTTTAGCGTCGTCAAAAATCTTCTTAAAAGTTGTTTCAACCTGAATAGGGTTTGAAACATCGCAAACATAAGCGTTTGCTTTTAGTTTGTTTGCAAGCAAATTTAAACCATCTTGGTTATAATCAATTAAAAACAGATTTTCGCCTTTTAGTAGGTTAGCAATTTCCTTGCCAACGCCACCTGCAGCGCCAGTTATAACAATGTTTTTCATATAAATAACCTCGTTAAAAATTATTGTTGTTCGGTTTGTTCAGTTTTATTTTCTTCGGTTACTTCAGGGGTTTTAGCTTGTTCTTTTTTGTGGTTTCTAACAAGCGAATATAGGTGCCATGCATTAACAAAAACTAATGCAGTGTTTAAAATTGCCGTGCTCCATGCTGGCAATAAAAATCCATAAACTGCAAACACAGCCGAACCAATCATGTTTAAAATGCGCATTAACACATCACCTTTGTAACTATCGGTTCTAAAGCTCATAGAAGCCAAAATAAGAAGGGTGGCAACAATTCCAATTACTTCAATCCACATAAATATTTTTCTCCTTAATTAATTTGTTAACTAAAGTATATCATAAATGGTTTTTTATAATAAAACAAATAAAAGCGGAAATTTAGTTTTTATTCTAATTCCGCTTTTTAATTTATCTATTTAATTTCTTTATTTGGGCAAAAGTTCATAAAAATTTCGTAGGCTTTTGGTAGCAAACTTTCAATTAAGTGGTTGCGTTCCATTTTTTCTTGCTTGGTTCCAACAACTTTTCCGTCTTGCATTGCAACTTCGCTTTGCGAAAGCGAATCGGCTTTGCAAATTTCAAGCAACATTTTATAGTCTAATAAAGTTGGTGTAAATGGTCGGTTAAATTTGCCACTAGCCATTTTTGCTTTAACTTCTTGCATGTTAACATTAAATTCGTATCTGCCAGTTTTTGTTTTAAAAAATGGCTGTTTGTTTTGGGTTAAACTAAACAGTATGCCTTTAATTTGTTCTTCTGAATATCCCATGGCTTCAAAATCGTAGGCATTTTCAATCATTTTTTCGGCAATTGTTAATTCGCTAATTTTTCTAATAAATAAGTGGTTAAACTGAAAAGGTTCAAGGTTTGTGCGGTAGCTAATAAAATCGTCGTGGTGCCCAATTAAAAAACCAAGTTTATTAATTTCGGCTTCAGAATAACCTAAATCACTAAGAATTGGTGTTGCCACTTCAACCGATTTTTCAGCGTGCCCATAAAACACTTGTTGTTTTGTTTTAGGATTAAAACTTGCAACTTGTGGCTTTGCAATATCATGGAAAAATGCTGCAACCCTAAGTGTTTTAAATTGCTCGGCAGTTAATCCTTGTGGGCTTATGCTTTCAACAGCTTTTAGGCTGTGCATAAACAAGTTATAGCAGTGGTGGCTGTTTTTTTGGTCAAAGCCAACCATGGCTGCAACATCGGCACCTATCATTTGTGTTAATTCTGCCTTTGTTAAGGTGTTAAACGTTTCAACAACGTTGCCACTTATTAACATATTTTCAAATTGTTCACGAGTTAGTTTTCCCATTTAAATCTCCTTTGTTTCGGTTTTTATTTTAGTATAAATTTTTTCGGCAATGTCGTAAATTTGTTTGCTTTCGGCTTCCGAAAAAGTTTTTAGTTTGCTAACTTTTGGTGCTCCCCAAATATTAAAATGTTTGGGTCCAACCCAAGTGCCATAATCTTGTGCCTCAAACACGCCTTCAATAATTGAAATGCATGCTTTTTCGGGTTTCATAAAAATTGCTTTCATTGGATATTTAATAATTGCATTAATTGTTTTAGAGTAGTTTTGCGTAATGTTTGTTGGTGTAATGCCAGGGTGAGCAACAGCAAAATCAATGTTTTGTTTTTTAAGAAGTTCAAAAAGTGAAAACATTAAAAAACGTTTTGCATTCCCATAGGTTTTACTATCCGATTTCACACTGCTAAAATCTATGTCAGATAAGTTAATGCTTGAATATTCGTGGGCAATACTGCCAACTGCAACAACCTTTTTTATTTCGCTTTGTTTAAGGTTTTTTATTAATTTTTTAACTAAAAAATATTGCGAAATAAAATTAATTTGAAACAAATTATCAAACCCCAAACTGGTTGTTTTTCTTTTAATTTTATATGCTCCGGCATTTAAAATTAAAATGTCAATTTGTTTGTGTCTTAATGCTTCGGCAGTGGTTTTAACATCTTCAATTTTTTCTAGGTCGGTTTTATAAATTTCAATATTAATGTTAGGATAAAGCTTTTCGAGTTCAAGTTTTAATTTGTTTGAACGTTCAAGGTTGCGGTTAATTAAAATTAAATTTGCATCTAGTTTTGCAAAAATATGGCAAAGTTGAGTGCCAATTCCGCCTGTTGCACCAGTTATGGCAACAGTTTTGCCTATTAAACTTTTAGTGTGGGTTTTAAGCCACTTTTCTTGCTTCATATAAAAAGTATAACACAATTTAAATGTTTACTAAATTATTTGGTTTAAATAAAACAAAAAAACACCCTTATAGTTTTGGTGTTTTTAAAGTTTTTGGTTTTATAGTGTGTTTGTGTTTAAATTTAATTTAAATTAATTTTATCTTTATCTATATTAAACAAAATTGGGCAACACATTGAAACACCTAAATATGGTGCATTTTGGCTTGCTTCAATTCCATAGGCAAGGTTAATAAAACTTGCAATGTTAACACCACTAGTAACAACTACAATGGTTTCGGAATTATCGTGTTTTTTCAAAATGTCGATTAATGCACTTTTAATTCGGTTTTGGCAATCAACCCAATCTTCTTTTCCCAAATAATCTTTTTCGTTTAAACGTTCGTCTAAAATTATTGGTGCGTTAACATATTTGTTAATTATGGTTGCAGTTTTGTGGCAACGCAAAAATGGCGAGGTGTAAACAGCCGAAATTTTGTTTTTAACATTAACGTTTTTTAAAAGTTTTGCAATTAACTTTGCATCTTGTTTTCCTAAGTTTGTAATATCGTCGTTTGATCCGGGAGGGTTACCTTTTTTTCGGTTTGCATGATGGCAATAAATAATTTTCATATAACTCCTTTAATAATAAACAACAAGTTTGCCGTTTAAAAACGAACCTTCTTGTTCTTTTATTTTTGTAACTTCGTTTAAAATTGTTGTTGGGCTTAGATTATACACATTTAAGTATGATTTTAATAAACTAAAAAGCATGCTTAAGTTAATGCCATCACTTAGTGATGTGTTAAATTGCAAATAAATTTCTTGTTCAGTTAAATCTTTTGCCATAATGTTGTTAAAATCAATTTGTGTGTTATTAAATGTTGAAAAATCAAGCAAAAGTTCTAAAATGTCGGCAGCAACACGTGTTGCAAGTTTTGTTTTAACAACGTGCTCTGGCAAAGCTAGAGCTTTTTTAAGTTTATTTTTTTTATTTAAATAAACCTCACGCAGGGTTTTAGTGAAAATGGTTTTTAGGTGTGCAACTTTTTCAAGTAGTTTTTCTTTTAAAAGAGTAGGCAATAGAGTTTTGTTTGGAGTAACAATGGTTGCATCTTTTATGCTAAGAGCATTAAGTTCTCTAAAAAAATGAGGTTTGTTTTTGTTTATTATAGGAAGTAGTTTTGTTGCTAAAAAATCGCCCTTAAAAAGTTCTATTTTAAATGCTGGACGTGTGTCAGTTACACTTGCTTCATAAAAACTATCAATAGGTTCTAGCATAGAGTTAATAAAATTTTCTTGGTTGCCGCGGTTAATCATGCGTTGTCTAATTTCTTCAACACAATCTTTGCTGTGATAAACTAAACAATAAGGCGTGCCACTTTCCACAATCATTTCAACCATTTGTGGGTTTGGTGCAAACAACAAAATTTTATCGGTTTCGTTTAAATAATGTAACATTTGCTGTTTCATATATGCAGTTGTGTTTGACCTAACGGCTTCGCCACGGTTACCTTTATAACTTTCAAATTCTTTATCGGAAACATTAGGATTGTAACCATACTTATACATTGCTTTAATGCTATCTAGGTCAACAAACCTATCGTCTAATTTGCTTAAATAAGTTTTACCAACCCCAGGCACGCAAACAAAAACTCGAATATCGCTTAAATTCATAAAACCTCCACAAGTTTTTAATGTTTATTTTTTAATGGTTAACAAATCTTTATACTTTAAATAACAAACGCTTGAAACATCAAAGTTGTTTATATATGTTTCAAATTGTTCGTTTATAATAAGTGGGTCGCCATCTTGCCAAAAAGAATAAATTTTAACTTCGTCGGTAAGTTCTAAAATGCTTTCAACACTTGCTTTAATTTCGGCAAACTCGTTTTCTTCAAACTTAAAATAGTTTTGTTTTTTATCGGCAATAACATCGTAAATGTTGCTAGAAACAACGTCGTAATAATCAACGTGCTCTTTGCCATTTTCGTCGTAATAAATATGTTTTCCTTTTCTAGGTTTATGTGGTTTTAGTGTGTAAAGCGAACTAGCAATTAATGCGTCGTTTTCTTGCATAAAAGCCCTATATTTTTCAACTGCAGCTTTGTGCTCGGGAACTTCTTCCATTTCAAGGTGTAGTTTTTGAAGTTTAGGGTATACTTCGGTGTGCATTAATTCTTCTTTTTGTTGTTCTGTTAGGTCGGTGCGATTTCTAACACTATCAAAAAGTTCTTTTTCAACTTTTCTTAAATCGGCTTCGGTTCGTTGATATTCTTCCCATAGTTTTGCCTGTGTTTTTTTGTAGTTATTCATAAGTTGCTTATAATTGGGTTGTTCCATAACTTGGGCAATTCTGGTAAGTCTTTCAACTTCTTTATTAATTTCTTGTTCTCTTAATTCTTGCCAACTTAGTTTGTTTGTTTCGTCTTGAAAACGTGAAATAATTGAACCGCAATTGCAACGCATTCCGGCACAAGCAAAAAAGTTGTGGGTGGCCTCTAACCCCTCAACAGCATAATCGTTTTTGCCAAGATGTTCGGCAATGGTGCAACCAAAACAATTATTTAAAATATTAACAACCTTTTGTGGGTCAACGTGCTTAGGCACGCAATATAAATTTAATTGACACATGGTTTAACCACCTTTTAAAGTTTTTAATATTTTATCGCACTTTTTACAAAAAAGATAATATATAACAAAAAGTTTGTAAATTTTGAATTATTTTTATACAATAAAATTAATTAAAGTTAAGGGGATAACATGATTATAACTGTTACAGGGCATTCTGGTAGCGGAAAGAGCACGCTTGCACTAATGCTTTCGGTAAAACTTAATTTAACTCTTATTGATGTAGACGAAATTGTTGACGGAATGTATAACGATAAATCTATGCAACAAAACCTTAAAACTGCTTTTGGTGATGTTATTGAGGGTGAAGACGGAAAAATTGAAAAACGACTAGTTAGCAAAATTGTGTTAAACAACAAACAACATTGGGATACTTTAAATTATTTAACTTGGAACTATTTAGAAACCCAAATTGATAAACGCTTAAAAGCTTGTAATAATAACGCTATTATTGACTATAAATTTATTCCTGTAACAAAATATTTTGAAATTGCCAACTATAACATTTTAGTGGAGGCTAAAAACGATAAGCTTCGCGAAAAACACTTAATTAAACGTGATAAAATTGATAAGTATGTGGTTGCAAAACGTGATAGTTTTAGTCCTAATTATAAGCGCCACGAGTTTAGTTTTGTTGTTTTAAACAACTACACCAAAGATTTTGCCGACATGTGCGAAAGTTTGATTAGGCAAATTAAAGAAGATTCCGAGAACAAAAATTAAATTATTAAGTTTAAACATAAAAAACACCAGATTAACTGGTGTTTTGTTTTTTTTATTTAATATCTTTTTCGTAATCGGAGTCGGAAATAGTGTAGGTTTTTTGTGTTGAGAAAAAGTTTAACACTTTTGTAGAACCCCAACCAATTGCTGCAAGTAAAATAAAGTAAACAACGCCAAACCATGAAAGTGTTGGTTGCGATTTTGTGAATAAGTCAATAATGGTTGCACCAGCAGTCATCGATGTAACAATGGTTAAACCTTTAACCGAACGGCTTGTAACCGAACTAGATAGTGAGCCAAACAATTTTTGAGCCGACGAAACGTGATTTTGAGTCATAACCCACAAACTTTTAATATATTCTAGGGTGTTACGAAGTGTTTCATATTTGTAACCTGAAATTGCCAAAAACTCTTCTAGGTCTTTATCGGCTTTTGCAATTTTTTCACGAGTTGAAACATAGGTTCCCATTTGTTTAATACGTCCATCAATTAAGTTAATGGTTTTTGCAATGTTGTTAAGCTTAGAGTTAAATTTAACAATGTCTTTACCTTTAACTTTTGTGTTGCTTTTTACATCGTCAATTTGTTCCCAAACAATACGGTGAATGTTTAAATAACGGTGTAGTTGTCCTTTAAACTCTCTAACAAAAACTTCTTCTTCAATATAACGTTCAATAGTGTGAAGGTCTTTGTTTTTATTGTTAATAAAGTAAAATTTATCGCCTCGAACGACATCGTATTTTTCGTTTGAAATTTCAAAATATTTTTGGCGGTCGGTTTGTGAAAGTAATTCCATAATTTCATCACGGTTAGAATTTTTGCAAACAACAAAGTAAGGATAAATGGTTTCAATGTTTGCAAGTTCCTTGGGAATAGGAGCACCAAGACTAAACAAATAGCTAATTGCAGGTGAAAACTTGTTTTCGTAATAGTCAGTTAACTTATCAATATCTGAAAGTAAAGTTTCTTTGGTAACATTTTTATTTTTTAAAACAATTAAACCATCTTCAAAAATTTTAACATCAATGTTTTGTCCGGTGGTAATAATAATATATTCTTCTCCGCTAACATTATAATCTAAACTGCCAATGTTTAAATTTTTTCTGTGTTCTTCAAGTAACGCAGGGTCTAGTTTTAGTTGTGATTTTGCGTCTTTTAAAAAAGTGTAAATTTCGGATAATTGCAACATTGTGCGTTGAAACCATCCACCAATATAAACATTTTGAATGTCCATACTTGTCCTCCGAAAAGTTTAGTTTTAAATTAATCTTAAGTTTATTATATAACCAACTAAAGTTTTAAACAAAACGATTTTTTAAGTTTTGTTTGTTTTTAACTAAACAAAACAAAAAGCAAGAGGTGTGCCTCGCGCTTTAAAATTTTAATGTTTAATTAAATTATCTAATTGGTGCAACAAACACGCAGTTAAATTTAGTGTTAGAGTTAATGCCATACACATCTAACAAAATAAAAAATGTTAAATAAACAAAATTGCTTTAAAACAAAACTAGCCAAAATTATTAAGAGTTTTGGTTTATATATGATAAAATAAAACTGAAATTAAGGAGGGGAAAATGAGTAATTACGACGTTATTATTGTGGGTGCTGGCCCTAGCGGAATTTTTTGTGCATACGAACTTGTTCAAAAAAATAAAGCAAAAAATGTTTTGCTTATCGAGCAAGGTCGAAACATTAAAAATAGGGCATGTCCCATTGAAAAAGCAAAAAAATGCTTACACTGCAAGCCCTATTGCAACATAACAAGTGGCTTTTCGGGCGCAGGTGCATTTTCCGATGGAAAATTGTTATCGTATCACCTTTCAATGTTTAACAGTGGCGACGATATGTATTTGGGCGGCAATGGCGGAAGTTATATTAAAGATTTTTATTCGGCAGACGAAATTAAAGAACTTTTAACCTACACCGATAACGTTTATTTAAACTTTGGTGCAGAGCCACACCTAGAGGGTGTTGAAAACCGCGAAGAAATTGCTGAACTACAACGCAAAGCAACCAAAGAAAAACTAAGTTTAATAGATATTCCTCTAAGGCATTTGGGCACCGAAAAATCGCAAGAACTATATGGAAAATTGCAAGACTATTTAGAAGCTAATGGCATAAACATTTTATACAACACTACCGTTAAGGAAATTATTGTTGAAAATGGTGTTGCTAAAGGTGTTGAAGTGTTTAGTGCATTCGACCAAGATGTTAAAAACCCCAAAACCACAACCTACTACTCTAACAACATTGTTATTGCAGTTGGACGTAAAGGTGCCGATTGGCTTAGTGAAGTGTGCATAAAGCACGATATTAAAACCGAAGTTGGCTCGGTTGATATTGGTGTTAGATACGAACTAAGCAACGACGTTATGGAAAAGGTTAACAAACTTTTATATGAGGGTAAGTTTATTGGCAGGCCTTCAACCTATGGCGATAAGGTTAGAACATTCTGTCAAAACCCAAGCGGATTTGTTTCGGCAGAGGTTTATAAAAACAACCTAACCTTGGTTAACGGACATAGTTATAAAGATAAAAAAAGTAAAAACACAAACCTTGCAATTTTGGCTTCGCACCACTTTACTCACCCATTTAACAAACCGCTTGAATATGGTGTTAATGTGGCTGCAAACGTAAACAAACTTGCAAATGGCGGAATTTTGGTTCAGCGTTTAGGCGATATTTACAGAGGCAAACGCACATGGCCGCAAGACTTAGAAAATAATAAAATTACACCAACATTATCTAGTGCAATTCCGGGCGATATTACCTATGCTATTGGGTATCGTACCATGACTGATATTTTAGAGTTTATCAGAAGTGTAGATAAAGTTGTAGAGGGTTTTGCTAATCCTGAAAACTTGCTTTATGCACCAGAAATTAAGTTTTATTCAAACACGGTTGTTGTTAATAAAAACTTTGAAACCAGCGTTAAAAATCTTTATTGCATTGGCGATGGCGGAGGATTAACCACAGGGCTTATGATGGCAAGTGCGTCTGGTGTGCAAATGGCACGCATTTTAACAACAAATAAAATATAATAAATAAAAAACACCTATTTCTAGGTGTTTTTTTGTTGCTTTATAATCTGGGTTTATTATTAATTATTATTAATTAAGCACTTTCTTCCGTGCTTTCAAAAAAGCCTTCAAACCTGCTTCCCAATGCAGCTTTATAAGCATCTTCGGTTCCTTTCGGAACAGTAAGTGTTTCTAAAATAGCAGTTCCTCTAAACCAACCATCGCTAAACACAGGTGGTGTTTCGCCTAAAAAGTTAAGGGTTTTAATAAGTGGTGCATATGCTCCTGAAGCATAACCAAACAAACTTGACGGCACAGTTTCAACTGTGGCACCAATGTTTAAAGTGATGTGTTTTGCTCCTTCAGGATATTGATATCCCGGATGCATAGCGGTTAACGAGTAAGCACCGCAATGTTCAAAAATGTAATAGTGTGAAGACGAAGGATGAAAGTTTAATTTGCAGTTTTTAGCGTTGTAGTTTAAAACTTTAAGCCTTAAAATATCGGCAAACGCACACGATTCCATAAGTTCAACTGTTGATGGTATAGTAATTTCTTCAAGTAGTGTGCAATCGGCAAAAGCAAATTGTCCAATTTTTTTAACGCCTTCAGAAATAATCAATTTTTTAACGCGTTCGCCATTTTGGTAAAATCCGTCAGCCCAATTAAATGGCACAGCCCAAGGGTCGGCTATGTACACGCCACACCAAGCATCGGTATCTTCAATTTCAACATATTTTAGTTTGCGGCAATCGTTAAATGCGCCAGTATCAATTGTTTTTAGTGCTTTATGGAAATAAATTTCTTTTAAACTTGCACATTGAGCAAAGCAATGTTCGCCAATTATAGTAACATTTTTAGGAACATCAAATTCGGTTATTGCTGCACCATATAGGGCATATGGACCAAACTCGGTAAAAGTGTTAGCATCTTCAAATGTAAACGATGCTAAACTTTCACATTGTGCAAATGCATATTGCGGAAGCGTTGTTACGCCTTTTGGCAAATTAACGCTTAGCAAACTTTTACAAATGTTAAATGCAAGTTCTTCAATGGTGTGTAGTTTTGAGTTTTCGGCAAATTCTAATTTTTTAAGTTCAAAACATCTGCCAAACGCCCAACGTTCAATTTTTTCTATGTTAGCCGAAATTTTCAATTTAATAACTGTGCTTTCATAAAACACAGGATCCGAAATTTTAACACCATGCTCATTTAAATAGCTTCCTTTAACAACTTTAACTGGTAAATCATTGTATGTGTCTGGAATTAAAATGTTTGGCGAGTTTTCGCATTCGCCAAGCCCCGAAACCGAATAATAAGTTCCGTCGTCAGATAAAGCAAATTCTAAGTTGCTATCGTAAACATCTGGTGTAAACTTAGAGTAAACCACAACATCTTCGTTAAGCGGACTTGTTGCATAAGTTTCGGCTGTTAGTTGTTGTGAAAAAGTTTCGTTATCAAAATACCAACCACCAAAAGTGTGGGTGTCGCTATATGGGTTTGTTGGAAGGGTTATTGATTCGTTTCCTAAAGTTTGAATGGTTGAATAAAGGGTGCCTTCAGAATAAAACATTATTGAATGTGCTTCTGGTTCAACCACAGGAATTTCAGTAAATTTAGCATAAATAGTAACATTTCCAGTTAGGTTAGTAGATTCGTAATAATCTGCTTCAAACGGTTTTAAAAATATTTCGTTATCAAAATACCACCCATTAAAATCGTAACCAGATTTTGTTGGGTTTTCTGGCAGAATTATTGTTTCATGCCCAGCAGTTTGAACTGTGGCAACGGTTGCTCCGTCTGAAACAAAAGTTATTGTGTATACTTCTGGCTCGGGGCTTTTAAAGTATGCATAAACCGTTATGTTGTCGGTTAAATAGGTGCTAGCATAAGTGTTTGCATCAAACTTATTTTGCCATGTGTTTTTATCGAAGTACCACCCCATAAACAAATAGTCTGGTTTGTCTGGCGATAGGGGCATGTTGGTTAAAACTTTATTTCCGGCGGTGTCAATGGTGTGATAAACTTTGTCGTCAACCATAAAGTTTATTTTATAAATTGTGCCGTCGTTATGAATAAATTTTGCATAAATTGAAATGTTTTCGCCCAATTTTTTTGATGCATACGAATTAGCCATAAATGGTTTTAAAAATGTTTCGTTATCAAAATACCAGCCAGCAAAAGTGCAATTGTTTTTAGTTGGGTCGTTAGGCAAGGTTAGTGTTTCGTAGCCTGGTGTGCTAATTGTGGCGTGCACATTGGTGCCGTTATAAAATGTTATGTTATAACTTAATCTGCTTTGCCTATATTTAGCATAAATGTTAATGCTTCCGTTAACAGGTTTTTTCTCGAAATCAAATTTTGAGAACGGAAATTCCCATTCGTTGTTGTCGTAATACCACCCCTCAAAACTATATCCGGGTTTGTTAGATGGATTAGGAATGTTTATAACTTTATATCCGTCGGTTTTAACGGTGTAGTAAACAACACCATCAACATAAAAAGTTAGTTTGTTTTCTTCTGGCGGAGTTTGTCCGCAACCAGAAAAACAAACTAAAGTAAATATTAACATTAAAAACACCGATAATATATTTCTTTTCATTTGTAATCCTCTTATCGTTATTCTAGCACAAAAATAAACTTTTACATATTAATTAATAAAAAACTTAAAATAAAAACACTTTAAGTTTTAAAGTGTTTTTGTTTGTTAAAATAATTATTATTGTTTTATTTTAAAATTTTTGAAACCCAATCTTTATATTCTTTCGAATGAGCACAAAAATCTTCGGAATAAAGCAATTTTACAAAATCGGTGTAATTAAGCCACTTTACTTCTGCAACTTCTTCAGATTGAATTTTAATTTCATTCTCGTTAACGTTAGTTTTTAATAAATAAACTTGAGCTAGTTCCCACCCTTTCTTATTAATTATTTGTTTCAAAAAAATAAAATCATTTTCTGAAGCGTTAATACCTAATTCTTCTTTAGTTTCTCTGACACATGTGTTGAGTGGTGTTTCGCCTGCGTCAACATGTCCAGCAGAGGGCATATCCCATTTCCCTGGACTTTTCTTTTTTGTTAAGGCTCTTTTTTGAACTAAAAGTTGACCATTATCATTTTTTATCCAAATCCAAACCGCTTTATGATAAACTTGGGGATTTTCTGAATGACAAAAACTTCTAGGCTTAACCCCTAAATGATTACCATCAATATCAAAAACATCTAACATTTCTTCCATCATAAAACACCTCTAATTAATCTAACTTAATGCCAAATTTAGTAAACTCGGCAACATTTTCAATCATTTCTTGTTTGCTAATTTCTAAAACGCTAACATCTGGTTTAAATTCGCCATCTAAACCAACTTGCGTGCCATTTGTGTAGCCCACAAATTTAGTGTAAAAAATTTCGGCAACATTGTTAATATCAAACTCGGTTTCTTTGTAGTTCCAGTGGCTTGTGTATTTAATAAAGCCCAAACTTTTAACAACTTGTGCATTAACATTAAGTTCTTCTTTAAGTTCACGAACAATTGCTGTTTGGGTGGTTTCGCCTTTATCAACACTTCCACCTGCAAGGCAATATTTATCTTTCCCTTGTGGTGTGCTTAAAACTAAAAACCTGCCGTCTTTTTCAACAACTGCATATGTTTTTAAAATAGGTTGGTTCTTTTTAAACAGCTTATAATACCTTTTAACTTTTTCTTCAAAATAGCTCATAACAAAGTCCTTTACGGATTTATTAAAAATATTATACACCATATGTAAAAAAACAAAAAACACTTAAAATTAAATTAAGTGTTTTTAAATAAATTAATTATAAAATGTTGGTTTTTCGTAAAATTAAATCGCTAACATAACCTAAACCAAAAGCAAACATTGCTCCACCAGCCAAACAAAGCACAACATTTAAAAAGGTTGCATTAATAGGTGTAATCATTGGAACCATTGCAAAAAGCAACATGCTTGCACCAAGCGAACAAATAATTGAAAGCCAACTTTTTTGTTTACATGCAACGCTTACTGTTAAAAATATTGCAATAAACACAGCCATTAATAAAAGTTTTGAAAGCATACACATAACAACGCCGCCCACACTTGTTCCAACAAGTTCAAACGAAAGGCTTGAAATTGCACCGCCAATCATGGCTCCAACAAAAAATGCAATTAACATGCTGATGCCACAAACCAAACAACTTAATGTTTTTGAAATAACATAGTCGTTCTTTTTGGCTCTAACGGTAAACAAGTTTTTAGCATATCCGCTTCTAAAATCGTCTGAAACAAATAAGCAAACAAACACCGAAGAAATAAAGTAAACTAAGTTAATGTTGCACATGCTTGATAAGTCCATTTGCATACCAGCACTTGCTGCATCTGCCGAGGCAGAACTAGCAGTGCCAATAATTTGCCAAACATTTTTAAATCCTTCAATTACAGTTGTTTCACCAGTTTGAGGGTTTATGTTAACTGTTCCGTCCATCATGGAGGTCATAACTAAAATTAAGATTGGCATAACTAAGCAAATTCCCACCATTAAGTAAAATAGTGGAGTTGTAAACATGCGTCGGAAGTCAATTGTTAACATACTTTTTAGTCGTTTACTAAAACTATTTTTTTCAAATGTAATTTGATTTGTCATGTTATTTAACCTCCTTATTATCCATTAAATTAATATAGTATTCTTCTAAATTAATTTTGTCGGTTTTAATTTCGCTAACAGTAATTTTGTTGTCAAACAAATATTTAACAATTTGTTCTGGCTTTTCTGCGTCGTAAACACGAATATATTCGTTTTCCTCAACAACTCTATCAAATTTGCGTTCAAGCAATTTTTTTGTTTTTTCCATATCTTTTGCTTTTAGTGCAACATATGTAGGGCAGTTTGCTTCAAGCTCGGCGGCTGTCATTTCCTTAATCATTTTGCCACCACGAATAATTCCATAGTGTGTTGCAATTTTTTCAAGTTCGCCAAGTATGTGCGACGAAACTAGCACAGTGCAGCTATATGTTTTAGTAATGTCAACAAGCACTTCACGCATAATACGCATGCCATCGGCATCTAATCCATTAATTGGTTCGTCTAACACAAGCAAAACTGGGTTGCCAAGCAGTGCCATTGCAATTCCAATGCGTTGTTTCATTCCAAGCGAGCAGTTTTTATATTTGTTAGAGGCCGAGCCTTCCATTCTAACCATTTTTAAAACTTTTGCAACCTCTTGTTCTGGGTTTTCAATGCTTAAGTTTGCAGCTTGAAGCATTAGGTTGTTCCAAACACTAATGTTAGGGAAACAGCCGGGCGATTCAATTAACACACCAACCTTTGCTCTAACATCTGGGTCGGAAAGGGGCCTATCAAAAAGTTTAATTTCGCCACCGTTCGCATGCATAAGTCCGCATATAATTTTTTCTGTGGTCGATTTTCCACTTCCATTTTCGCCAATAAACCCATAAATTGAACCTACTGGCACAGTCATGTTTAAACCACCAAGGGCTTGTTTTTCACCAAAATTTTTAGTTAAATTTTTAATTTCTATTGCGTTCATTTTAAGCCCTCCTTTTAATAAACATCGCTTTTTGTAAGTAGTAGTGTTCCAAGCACATTATATATAATTGCCCAAACTACCGATACAATCACACAAACAACAAGAGTTAAAATGTTGCTGCTTAGGCAAGCGTAAACCGACGAACCATATAAAAATATGTTTAAAATGCTAGAATTTCCAACAATTGCTGCAGCGCCAATAATTAAAATGCCAGTTCCAAAAAAGAACGACGAAGCAATTGAAATGCCAAAAAATTTTCTAAAAATAACATTTAAAAATGTGTATAAACTAGCCCAACCCAAACTTAAAACAATTTTGCTTAAAAGGGCTATAATTAACGAGCCAGCATTAACTGCAAAACTTGCTTGTGTTAGTGCTCCTGCAAGCACTCCACCAATTAGGTAAGTTATGCACATGCAAGCCATTGAAAACGCACCAACTAAACTTTTACTAATCATGTAGTCTTGTTTTTTAGCGTGTGTGGTAAAAAGTTGTTTAACATATCCACTTTTATAATCGTGTCCAATAAAAATTGAAACCATAATTCCACCAAAAATAAACACCATGTTCATGTTGGCATATTCTGCAATTGAATTAACAACATAAAGAGGTTCGTTTGCTGCCACAATTTGCCAAGTGTTTGTATAAAGTTTGGTAACTCCCTCGGCAGTTTCCATGTTTGTCATACCCAAAATCATTGCCGGAATAATTGCTGCAACAGCTAAAAATATGTAAAACATTGGAGTGTGAAAAAGTCTGTAAAAATCTACACCAAGCATTCCTTTAATGCGTTTAAAGAAAGTTGGCGATTCAAATTTAATTTCTTTGTTCATTCTACTTCTCCTTTTTGCTCATAAGTTCAATATAGTATTCTTCCAAACCAATTTTGTTTTTGGTAATTTCACTAACAACATGTCCGGCTTTAATTAGTTCTTCAACAATGTGTTCGGTGTTATCAACATCGTAAATTCTAATATAGCCATCTTCTTCTCTAACATCTTTAAATTTTTTACTTAATACTTTTTTTGCCTCGTTAAGGTTTTTGGTTTTAACCGAGGTAAACACACGTGCCCTTGCTTCCATATCTTTAGCCGAAATTTCTTGAATCATTTTGCCTTGCCTAATAATGCCATAGTGTGTAGCAATTTTTTCAAGTTCGCCCAAAATATGCGACGAAATTAAAACTGTGCAATTATAGTTTTTAGTAATATCTACCAAAATTTCACGCATAATGCGCATGCCATCGGCATCTAAACCATTAATTGGTTCGTCTAAAATTAAAAGTGCAGGTTCGCCAAGCAGTGCCATTGCAATTCCAATGCGTTGTTTCATTCCAAGCGAGCAACTTTTAAATTTTATTTTTGCCGAATCTTCCATTCTAACAATTTTTAAAACACGTTCAATTTCTTGAGCAGGGTTTTCAAGCCCCAAATTAATTGCTTGCATCATAAGGTTATCCCACACGCTAGAGGCAGGAAAACAGCCCGCGTTTTCAATTAAAGCGCCAACTTTTGCTCTAACTCCAGCATCGGTGTAAGGTTTTCCAAACAACTTAATTTCGCCATCGGTTGGAACAAGGTGCCCGCAAATAAGTTTTTCGGTGGTCGATTTTCCACTTCCGTTTTCGCCAATAAAACCATAAATTGAACCTACTGGTACGGTCATGTTTAAATGGTCTACAGCATACAAACCTTTAAAGCTTTTGCTAAGGTTTCTAATTTCAATAGCATTCATTAAACTTCTCCTATAATTTTTTTGTGTTAAAACACAATTTTGTTTTTACAAATTAATTGTAACATTTAAAATCTTTTAACCCATTAAATAAAATGTAAAGGTTTTGTAAAAGTTTTGTAAACACACAAAAGGTAAAAAAACAACAACACTTGTTATTAGTGTTGTTGACTATAATTTTTTATTAAATTTTGTTTATAAAAGTTGTTCTAAAATAGGTGTTATAACACCAGTTATAACATCATATCCGGCAGGGGTTAAATGCCCACCATCGGTTGTGTATTGTGGCTTAATTCCGTTACTTTCTAAATCAAATAAAGGTGTAAATAAATCAATAAACGTACAACCATATTTTTTTGCAATTAACTCAATTTTAACATTATTAAAACAAGCAAGTTCGTTGTTAATTCCCCAAATTTCGCCGTTCATAGCAGTAAGCGAAAGTAGCACAATTTTGCTGTTAGGAAGATTTGTGGTTAAACCTTTAACAATGTTTTCGTAGTTATCAAACATTGTTTTAAAATTGTTTGCACCAATTAGCATTACCACAACTTTTGGTTGTAAATCATAAACCGAAACTTTTAGTCGTTTTTCTAAATCGAAAGTGGTGTCGCCACCAATTCCGCGGTTTTCAACTTTAAACTGAGGGTAGTAGTTATCAACATCATATCCGTCGGTTAAACTATCACCTAAAAAAGCAACGTCAACTTCGCCACTGGCATATTGTGCATTTTCTGTTTCGTAAGTGGCATATTTTGCATTTCTATAGGCTTCAACGGCTTCTAGCCATTCTTGTTTTTTCTTATATTCAGGAATAACATAAACAAACACAACTAACACACTTGCTAAAAGCAGTGTTGCCAGCACCGAACAAATTGTTATTATAATAATCTTTTTCTTTTTACTCATATTAACACCATCTTTACTATAACTTGGTTAAAAAATTAAAACCACGAAATTAACTTGCTTGCGTCGCACTCAATTAAAAATAGGTCGTTAACTTTTTTAAATCCAATTTTTTTGTAAAGCTTAAAAGGTGCTCCGGTTTCGTCTTCGTAGGTTGTTCCGTCAACTTTCGAAATTTTATATTTTTTAATTGCCGTTTCAAACACTTTTGAAATTAGTTTAATTGCTGTGCCTGTTTTTCTAAAATTAGGGTCAACCGAAATTTCTTCAACCATTAAGTGATTTCCGTCTGCCCATGGTTTTATGTATGAAAATGTAAAACCAACAACTTTACCCTCTTTTTTAGCAACATAGAACAAGTCGGGTTGAAGTTTAAAGTAAAACTCGCAAATTGCAAGCGAACTAGCGTCGGTCCAACCCTCAGATAGCACGTTTGAATTATAAATATCTTTCAAAATTTTAGCACACCCAACTAAATCGGCTTTACTTGCTTTAACAATTTCGCCATTAATTTCGTCGAAATTAATTTCCGAATGAACTTGCAAAATAATTACACGAGTGTTGGTTTCGTTAATAAACACGCCCTCGTGTGCAATTTCAAAAATCTCTTCGTCGGTTTTTAATTTGTAATTAATTTTAATGTTTGATTTATATGAATATTCAATGTTGTCGTAGTGCCCGAATTTGCTATCGGCTTCGGTGTAGCTTCCTTTAAGCATTTGCTCAAGTAAGGCGTTTCTATCGCAAGAGCCAACATCAATTTCGGTTTCGGCGCTTAAATTAAAGTTGTTAAAAATAGGCTCTTCGTTTAAATCAGTTAAACTTGAAACAATGTTATGCGTTTTAAATAGGTCAGAAAGTTTAATTCCGTTGTGTTTTTGGTTTAAGGCATTTTCTAAACAAAAATCGATGCTTGTATCTTTAAATGCAACCAACAACCTAACAACTTTGTTATTTTTATAAAAAACAATAGCGTTATGTTTGTTTCCAATTGGCAAATTGTCAAGGTTAGATGTAATAATGCAGTTGCAATTTTTAACCACTTTATATTTATCAAATGGAATTTTGTTTTCGCTAAAACCATCGGTAAAACAACCATTAAAAAGTTCAAATTGATTTCTGTGTTGCTCGGTCCACAAGTCAACAGTGTTAATTTTATTCATATTTTTTCCTCTAAAATTAGTCTTTATTATATTTTTTTAAAGTTAATTCAATGCTTAACTTGTCTAAGCCAGGTAATGTATTTAACAAATAAAGTTTATTTAAACACTCAATTGCCTCTGGTGTTAAAACATCAAACTCTAGGCATTTAGTTGCCACGCTTAATTTTATTTTATCGTTGTTGCTTTGAAGCAGTGCTTTAAATAGTTGAGTTAAATATTTTTTGTCGGATTCAACATCTTTTAATAATTTAGAAATTTTGTTGTGAGCGGCATTGTGTTTTTTAACTTTATTTTTATCGGCATAATCGTTGGTGTTTGTAATGATGTCTTGAAAAATTTGCTCAAACATTTCGGCTGTTATTTTTTCCATAACTAAAATCCTTTTAAATTATTGGTGTGCCCAGAAGGACTCGAACCCTCACTAATGGTTCCGAAGACCATTGTGCTATCCGTTACACCATGGGCACATAAAGTATAAGTGGTGTTAATATTAAATTTAAAGTTTGCGGAACCATTAGTGAGTTTTTAGGGAGCCCAAACAAGTTAGGTGTTAGCCTAAGTTTTTTGGGGAAAGGAGAAACCAAGTTAAAATTAAATTTGCGAGTGTCCACGAGTAAATGAAAAACAAAACTTGAGTTTCGACGCGGTTCCGAAGACCACTAATGCTATCCGTTACACCATAGGCACATAAAGTATAAGTGGTGTTAATATTAAATTTAAAGTTTGCGGAACCATTATTGAGTTTTGTTAGGAAATTTACCTAAAGATTTAAATAGTGGTTTCTAACATAATTATATATTAATTTACTAAAATAAACATCTAAATTTTTGATATGTGGTTTTAAATTTTATATTTTTTACAAAACTTTTACATTAAATTTAAAATATTTTGTTAATTAATATGGTAAAATGGTTGTGTAAAATAGGAGATATGGGCTTATGAAAAAAATTTTGCTTGTAGAAGACGATAAAGAACTAAACGAAATTGTTTGTTCCTATTTCAAGGATAACGGCTTTGAGGTTGTAGGTTGTTTTAATGGCTTAGAGGGATTAAAACTTTTCGAACAAACCGAGTTTAACTTAATTTTAAGCGATATTATGATGCCTCAAATGGACGGCTTTACTTTCGTTGAAAAAGTTAGGGCAAAAAACAGCCAAATTCCAATTGTTTTCATGACTGCTAGAGACGATAAATTCTCGAAACAACTTGGTTACAAAATTGGTGTAGACGACTATATTGTTAAACCATTTGACCTAGACGAACTTGTGTTAAAAGTTGGTGCAATTTTAAGGCGTACCTCAGTTAAAGAAAGGGAAGAACTTATTTGCAAAAACTTAAAATTAGATTTAAACGAGCACATGGCTTATTTAGATGGTGTTGAACTTAACTTAACTGTTAGAGAGTTCGATTTACTTTATAAACTTTTATCTTACCCTAAAAAAACTTTCACACGCTCGCAACTTATGGAAGAATTTTGGGATTACGATAGTAGCGCCACTAGCCGAACAGTTGATGTTTATATGGCAAAACTACGTGATAAAACCAGCAAGTGCACAGGCTTTGAAATTGTAACTGTTCATGGGCTTGGATATAAGGTGGTGTTAAATGATTAAACGTAATAAGCCCGATAAGGTGGGTTTTTCGTTTGCAGGATTCTTCTTTTTAATTTTGGCTGTTGGATTTGCAGCAACTGCTTCAATATTTGTTTATTATTTTGCAACAATTTATGCTGGTGGCAACATTTGGGTGGTTATGCCATCGGTTTTAATAATTATAATTTTATGTGCACTATTCTATTCGTTTTTAGATATTTGGCGTCGTAAAGTTATGGTCGAGCGTCCAACAAGTTTAATTTTAGAAGCAACTAAACGTATTTCTAGTGGCGATTTTGATGTTAAATTGGTTCCGTTTCATGAATATAAAGAATATGATGAATACGATTTAATTTTTGAAAACATTAATTTAATGGCTCGTGAGTTAAAGAAAAATGAACTACTTAAAACCGACTTTATTTCAAATGTTTCACACGAAATAAAAACGCCGCTTGCAGTGCTTCAAAACTATGCTAAAGCATTAAATAGTTCTAAATTAACCGAAGACAAACGCAAAGAATATTTAAACGGAATTATTATTCAAACTCAAAAACTATCTGGTTTAATTTCAAACATTTTAAAACTTAACAAACTAGAAAATCAGGAACTTGTGCCAGAATTTAAAGAATTTGATTTGTCGGAACTTGTTAGGGTTTGTGCTCTAAATTTCGAAAGTTTACTAGAAAAAAAGAATTTAGAACTAGAGTGCGATATTGACGAGGTTAAAATTGTTAGTTCCGAAAGTTTGTTGGAAATTGTTTTAAACAACTTAATTTCAAATGCAATCAAATTTACCGATGAAGGCAAAATTTCTATAAGTTTAAAACAAGACAAAACTTATGCAACAATAAAAATTGCCGACACAGGCTGTGGCATTAGCAAAGAGGTTGGCGAGCATATTTTCGACAAATTTTATCAAGCCGACACATCGCATAGTTCCGAGGGGAACGGTTTAGGTTTGGCTCTTGTAAAAAAAGTTATTGATGTTATTGGTGGCGAAATTTTTGTTGAAAGCAAAGTGGGTGCTGGCACCACCTTTATTGTTAAATTAAAAAAGGAAAACTAACATGAATTTTATTAAAAAGGTTTGGGACAAGTTAAAACAACCGCATGGGTTTTGGCTGGGTGTGTTTTACTTTGTGTTTGTTGTGGTTCTTGTTGCAACCTTAACACTAGTAATAATATCGCCCGAGCAAACCTTTTTGCACTATATTTTATATGTGGTTGCGGCACTTAGTTTAACCTATTTTGTTTATACTATTGTAATATTTGCTCCTAAAATGAAAAGCATGATAATTAATATGCTTAAAAAAAATAAAATAACGCGAACCATGCTTTCCGATTATGGTTATCGCACCATTGTGTTTAGCACATTCAGTTTTATTATTAATCTTGCCTACGTTGTTTTTCAGGGCACAATGGCAATAATGTCGGTTTCGGCATGGTATATTTCCATTACGTTTTATTATGTTATTTTAACAAGTGTTAAAGGAATAATTTTTTATTCTAAACGAAAACTTGGTAACACACTAACCCAACAAGCAAAAACCTATAGGGATTGTGGGGTGATGTTTATTTTACTAACCGTAATTTTAATTGGTTTGCTTGTTTTACTTGGAGTAACCGATAACGGATTTGAATATGCTGGGCTTTTAATTTTTGTTGCTGCAACTTTCACGTTTTATAAACTTAGCCTTTCAATTTATAACTACTTTAAGGCACGCAAAAGCCACGATTTTTATATTCAGGGCATACGTAACATTAATTTTGCAAGCGCGCTAGTATCGTTACTTACTCTTCAAGTTGCCATGATTCATGCTTTTTCGGAAGGTGGAAGCGCCACAAGCGGTGCCATGATTGGAAACATGGCAACCGGAGCAGCAATTGCTTTAATTATTTTAGGTTTGGGAATATTAATGGTTCGAAAGGCAAACATTGTTTTACAAGAGCAAGGCAAATATGAATATATGAACACAAAATCTGATTTACATGCAGTTAGTGTAACTAATAATCAAATTAAAATTAAAAACAAAACCAACAACGAAACAAATAATTTAAACATTTCAAAAAATGAAACTAAAACAAACACAAATAACGTTAAACAAATAAAAAATGTTAAAGAGGATACAAATGAGCAAAAATAACGATAATAACGAATTTTCTTATTCTTATTCGGCACCAACAAATTCCGAACGCAAAGAAATTGAAAGTATTAGAAAAGCATATATGCCAAAAAATAGTCGCGAATCTAAACTTGAACTTTTAAGAAAATTAGATTCCATTGTTAATAATGTTCCAATGGCGGTGGGGATTATGTTTGGCGTAATTGGTACATTAATTTTTGGTTTAGGATTAACAATGATTCTTGAGTGGCAATTAATTGTTTGGGGTGTTGTTGTAAGCATTGTTGGAATTGTTCCAATTGGAATTGCATATCCGGCATATTTAAAAACAACTAAACACCTTAAAAACAAATATTCGAGCCAAATTTTAAAACTTTCCGATGAACTTTTGGGCGAAGATAATGAATAACGAATTGGATGTTTTAACCCTTATTGTTAAAAAAGAACAATTTAATACTATTTTAGAAAACTATATGCTTTTAGGTTGGACTTTAACCGAAAAAACTGAAAATAACAGATACGAAGATTTGCTTGATGTTAAACTAACTCGTCCGCACAAAATTGACAATAAAGACGATCTTCAACTTTTGCAAATTTACATGGAAGAAAATTTAAATGAACAAGCAAAACTAAAAAAGTTTAAACATGCTGGGTCAACCACTTTTAGTGCAATTGTGGGCGTTTTAGGTTTGGCGCTTATGGCGTTTGGAATTTTGTTTGCAACAAATGTGTTTCAAATTGTTGGATTAATTGGTGGAATTATTATGGCTGTTTGTGGCTTAGTTGTGTTAGGGTTGCAGGGCTTTGGCGCAATTAAATTGTTTAAGCTTGAACGAAAAAAATTTGAAACAAAACAAACAAATATGCAAGAACAATTAAAACACTTGCAAAAAAAGGCTCGTGATTTTTTTGGAGGCGAAAATGAAAAATAATAAATATGCACCTCCAGTTAATTCTGGCAAAATAAAACAATCCGACCATGTTATGGCGGTAAAAATAAAAACCGAAAGTAATGGCTTGGGTGCACTTAAAACCTTAGCTGTTGTGGGGTTAATTGTAATTCAGGCGGTAGTTTTAATTTTATCTTTTATCTATTTTTTAACTCCGTTTCAATGGTACTTTGTGTTGTCGCTTGTTTTAACATTAATTTCGTGTATCCACGTTTTATCTAGCGATTTTCATGGGCAAGCAAAAGCCACTTGGGTTCTGTTTTTGCTTGTGTGCTTTAGTTTTGGCTTTTTTATTTACCTAATTTCAAACAAACAAGTGTTGTTTGCAAAATCAAAACAAAAATATTCTAAAATTTTTAGCAATTCGCAAAAAATTTTACCACAATCAGATTTGGCAGAATTAACCAGTCAAGATAAAGCTATTTGTAACTATTTATATAACACTGGTGGGTTTAGGGCAAACATTAATAACTCTAAAACAACCTACTATTCAAGCGGCTATCAGTTTTACGATGCCGTTTTAGACGAAATTAAAAAAGCAAAAAAGTTTATATTTTTCGAGTTTTTTATAATTTCCGATGGCGTGCTTCTTAACCGCCTTTTAAAGGTTTTAAAACAAAAAGCATCTGAGGGTGTTGATGTTAGAATTATCTACGACGATATGGGAAGCCACAGCACACTAAGTGAAAAAACTAAAAAACAAATTTCCTCGTCAGGCATAAAACTTTTAGCGTTTAACCGCTTAGTTCCGCTGTTTAACATTGCATTAAATTTACGTAACCACCGCAAAATTGTGGTTGTAGATGGTTTGGTTTCGTTTACAGGTGGAACAAATTTAGCCGATGAATATGTTAACGAAAAACGCATGCATGGCTATTGGAAAGATACTGGCATTAAAATTGAGGGTCCGGCAACCGATAATTTAACCTTGTCAGTATTACATCAGTGGGAGTTTTTAACTGGTAAAACACAAGATTATAGTCAGTTTTTAAACCTAGCAAAACAAGTTAAGATAGCAGGCATGGTTGTGCCGTTTGTTAGCGGACCTAACTACGATTTTTCGATTGCTCAAAACATGTATGCTAACCAAATTGGCAACTCTCACGAAAAATTGTGGATTATGACCCCTTACTTTATTCCAGACGAAACAATTATGAATTTAATTATAAACAGGGCACGTGCCGGTGTTGATGTTCGAATTGTTCTGCCTGAGGTTGCCGATAAAAAATTTGTTTATTTTGTTTCAAGAAACAATGCTGAAAAACTAATTAAATATGGCGTTAAAGTTTACACCATGACACATAGTTTTGTTCATGCCAAAGTGGTGTTAAACGAAACCTCGGCAATTGTTGGTTCAATTAACTTTGACCTTAGAAGTTTTAATCAGCAATTCGAAAGCGCGGTGTTTACCACTGAAGAGCAAACCCGAAAAAGTGTTGCTCTCGACTTTGAAAACACTTTCGAACGTTCAATTGAGGTAATAGATAAAAACAAAAAGCGTAATAGTGTGTTATATCGTATTATTGCGGGCACGTTTAACATTATTTCGCCGTTTATGTAATTTAAAAAGCACCAAATTATGGTGCTTTTTTGTTTAAACTTTTCACATTTACAAAACTTTAACAAAACAATAACATTAAAAAAATAAAATATTTGTAAAATGGAAATACTGGTTGAATATAATATTGTTGTAAAAATAAGGAGAAATTTTATGACAAATTTAAACGAAAAACAAGCAGTTGAAAAAATTAGAAACAACTATATTGCAAAAACTGAAGAGGTAACTAAATTTGAGGAACTTAAACAACTTGATAAAAAAGTTAAACGTCCTGCTCAAATTTTTGGTTATACCTATGGCTCAGTTGGTGCATTGGTGTTAGGAACCGGAATGTGTTTAGCCATGAAAGTTATTGGCAACTTAATGCCACTTGGAATTGTTGTTGGGCTTTTGGGCATTGCAATGGTGTGTTCAACATATCCAATTTATCAAAAAATGCTAGCAAAACGCAAAGCACAATATTCTAGCCAAATATTACAAAAAAGCGACGAGTTGTTAAACAACTAGCAGCCTAAAAAATAAAGGAGGAAAGTAACATGGCAAAAAAAGAAAAAGAAGTAAAAAAAGACAGCGTAGTAAAAAAAGTGGGAACATTTTTTAAAGACGCTTTTTCAGACATGGCTCAAAGTGCTAAAGAACAACACGAAGTTGACAAAGCAAACTTTGAAGCTGTTAAGGCAGAAAGCAAAGCAAACTTTGAAGAAAATCGTTTTACTCACACCTATGCAAAAGCTAAAGCCGACGCTAAAAAAAGTTGGGACGATGCTCACATGAGTCCTAAAGAACGTCAAGCAAAAATTAGAGAACAACAACAAGTTCAAATTGCTGAAGCAAATGCCAGACGTGAAGCTGCAACTGCTAAATATGACGAATTAAAAGCAGTTAGAGAATCTAAAAAGAAAAAATAAACAATCTTTAATTAAAAATTATAATCTTATTAAAAATCTATAAAATAAAAAATTAAAAATCCAAAAAAATAAAATCCTAAAAATAAATCCTAAAACAAAAACTGAAGCGTGTTCCCTCATCGCTTCAGTTTTTGTTTGTGCCTATTGACTTAGTGTTTTTAGGTTTGATATTATATATGTATAAAATTAAAGGGGAGGCAGGAAAGCGGTGTTAAACCTAACAGATGTTTTAGAACTTAAAAAAACAATGGGTTTAGGCAAATTTGAAAACTATTCTTGGGAAGACCTTTGTAAACTTATTAATCCTACTCAATTCTACTCGTTAGTTCGAACACCCGAAGAACTTAGAAGTTTTATGCAAGCACTAAGTTTTAATTTTTGTTTAAATAATGGTTGCACACCAATGCCATTAATGTTTTTATCCGACCCTAATGTTGATGTTGCTTACACAACACGCAAAAATTTAAGCGGTGGAAAAAGCAAAATTGTGGTAAATCAAAACTATTCCACAATGTTAAGCCAAATGGCACACGAAAAAAACACATATTTCCCATACTTTTTGTTTGAAATAACACTTCACGAATCAATTCATGTGTGGCAAATTCAGGCGCTTTATAACATGCTTATGCTAAACAAAATGCCTTCCGATATGCAAATTGCTGTTCTCGACCAAAAGTTGAATGAATTAAAAGTGCAGGCGTTGGCAAATGGGCAAATTAAAGCAACTGGTGCAAACGATTTGGTTTCAAGCACTTTCATGATAGAAAAAGTTTTGCACAATGCGGCAAAACGAAGCGAAAATCCTTTGTGGGATTATTCTAATTCGCCGTCAGAAATTGTTGCACGCGACCATGCATGTCAAGAACTTAACAAAATAGTTAAACAATTTGCACAACCTCAGTTTTTAGTGGTGCTTTCTGAATATGTTAAAGACTCTAACCATCAATCGTTTGCATTACTTACCGATAAGCAATTTAATAACTATAACTTTTTTGAAGAGCTAAAATATTGCAAACTTTTTGAAGATGTGCACGAAGTTAAAGCGCCATACGAACTTTTAAGCACCATTGTAGATGGGTCGCTTAAACGACAAAATCTTACCACATATTCCGATTATTTAAGAAAAACCGACGAAGAAATTTTGGTTAGAGAAATTGAAAAATTAGGCGGTTTAGTTGGCATGATTTTGGGCCCTGAAAAATATATTGCACAAGTTAAAAAACTAACAAACGATTTCGATGCCGATTGCATTAGTGCGCTTGCTGAAATGCAAAAAAGTTATACGGCACTTTTCCCCTACACTCACACGCTTGTGCAAGGTTATAATAAACCAAACATGTTTATGCTATCCGACCAAGGCAGGTTCGATTTAATTGCATCGCATTTAAAAGCCTTACAACAAACAAAAAAATAAAGAGCACAAGTTTGTGCTCTTTTTATTTTTAAAACTTGCCATCAAGTTCGTCTAACATTTGGTTGGTAAAAGTTTTCATAAAACTAATTCGTTCGTTAGCAAGTTTTTTGCCAGTTTTTGTGTTCATGTTTTTACCAAGTTTAAAAAGTTTGTGGTAAAAATGGTGTAAACTACTTGCGTCTTCAAAACCATTATCTTCGTTGTATGTGTCTGATGTGTCGAACGGAACATTTGGGTTGTGCCAAGGAATGCCGTGTGTTGTTCCAAAATTGAAACATCTAACAATTCCAATTGCGCCAATGGCATCTAGGTTATCGGCATCTTGAACAATTAATGCTTCAATTGGTCGTTTGCAATTTTCAGGGTCGTTCCAGTTATATACTTCATGAAATTCTATACAATATAAAATTTGTTCAATTTCAGTTTCGGTTAGAGGTAGTTTTCTTAAAATTTTTTCTGCTGTTGGCAAACTTTGCTTTGGTGTAAAATATTTCCCGTTTTTACTTTGCAAAAAGCGGTGCACATCGTGCAAATATGCGGCAACGCCAACAACCACTTCGTTAATGTTTTCGGCACGTTGTTCCTTTTCGGCAATATAAAGTGCAGCTTTCATTGTTCTGGTTAAGTGGTCGGTGTTGTGTCCGCTGGTGTCGGCACCAAAAAGTTTTTCTACTTCTGGTGTTAGAATTGCAATATATTTTTCAAGTTTACTTTTTTCTTCTTTGGTCATTTAAAACTCCTGTGTAAGCTGTTAAATAAAAATTAAAGTTTAATTGTTTGCTTACAAATCTATTTTAGCAAAACCATCATTTTTCTACAAACATAGTTTTATATTTTTAAAATTAATTTTGGGTATTAAGTTTAACTTTGTTAAGTTATATGATAGAATAAGTAAGGTTTAGTTATTATGAAAAAATTTGAAGTAGAAACCGAAAATTTAATATATGTTAAACACAACTTTTGGTTGCAATATCTTTCACGCGCAATAATTTTAATTTGTGCCTATATTGCAATTTTTATTATTGGCTTTAGCATTATTTACGAAAGTGCACCAGTTTATGGTGTTAGCATGCAGCCAACGCTAAACCCATTGGGTAGCACTAAAAGCGACACCGTGTATATTAACAAATTTTCAAAAATTTCTTATGGCGATGTTGTGGTGTTAGAAAAAACATCGTCTATCGATATCAACCACATAATTAAACGTGTTATTGGTTTGCCTGGCGACACCATTGAAATTAAACAAGTTGCAGATGGTATTTTTGTTTTTAGAAATGGCGAAAAATTAGAGGAAGATTATATTTTTAACATTGCCACATCTGGCGACCCAAACAACAAGGGCATGGCTTCCACACTTGAGGCATATATACAGTTTAGGCACAATGTATACACAAATCCTGACAGTTACAGTGCAGTTTTTGACAAAAACGGACGTTTAATCCTTCAAGAAAACCAGATTTTTGTGCTTGGCGATAATAGGGGCTATAGCCTAGATAGTTCGGTAGACGGACCTTACACATTAAACGATGTTGTTGGAAAAGTTGATTTTGTTGTGCCATATGGCGTTGCTCCGTTTTACTATTTTCTAGATTATTTTACAGGCATTAATTTGCTTGGCGATTTATTAAAATAAAAGTTGCTGTTTGCAACTTTTTTTGTTTAAGTTTTAAAAGGATTGCGTACTTTTATTTAAGTGGTGTTTTAACTCGACAAAAATTTTAATTAATTTATTTAACTAATTTGTAACAAACTCAATTATGTTATATACTACTAATAAGTTAATTAAATGAAATATAATACATGTTTGTGTTATAAGTTTTAGGAGGCATAAATGGAAAAATATGTTCCGCTAATTGTTGGTGGCGTGTTTATGTTATTTGTTTTGTTTGGTTTAATTTGGGGGCTAATTCGTGGACTTAAAAAATCAACATTTCGTATTGGCTGGATTATTGTAACTGCTGTTATTCTATTTTTCTTAACACCAGTAATAACAATTGCCCTTATGAAAGTAGACATTAGCTTTTTAGGTATTGTTATTGAAGAAACCAAAATAACAACACTAAACCATTTAGTAGAAGTTGCTGTTTCACAAATTCCCGACTATGGCACATTGCTTACTAAAAATCCAGAAACCTTAGAAATGCTTTTAACTTTGGTTACACTTTTTATTAATGCTTTTATTTATGTTTTGCTGTTTTGGATTGCAAAAATTGCACTATGGCCAATTTGGGCAATTTTAAGTGCAGTGTTAATTAAACGTAAAGATGTGCACGGAAACAAAAAACCAAAACACCGTTTGTTTGGAGCATTAGTTGGGGGTGTTGCAGGTGTTATGGTGGGTGCCACAACTTTAATGCCAATTATGGGCGTTGCTAATATGGCAAGCGAGGTTGAAGCCGAAACCTACGAAACCTATACTAAAAAAGTTGTAAATTCCGAAACCGGCGAGGAAGAAGAGGTTACGCTAGAGGGCGGACAAATTAGCCAATTGCTTGGCGAAGACGTTGCAAAATATTTAAACGCATATTCTAATAGTTTTGTTTCTAAAGCGTTTAAATATACTGGAATCGAACTTTTAAACAATGCAACCTATTCAGGGCTTAGCAGTGCAACAATTGACGATAAACGTATTGTTTTAAAAGACGAAGTTAAAACAATATTTAAAACCGTTGGTGCAGTTAACACATTAAGCAATTTAAACTTTGAAAATTTAACCAAAGAAAAAATTGCAAAAATTTTAACTGCTTCTAAAACACTTGTTAATCATGTTTTTGAAATTAACATTATTAACGCAATTGGCGATAATTTAATGCCAATTGTTATGGACGAAATTTTAAATAATCCTAACTTTATTATAAAACTTCCAACCACAGGCACAAAAACTTTCGACGATGCAATTAAAGAAGGTTTTACCGAACTTCAAGATTTCAAATTTAGCAGTTTTAAAACCGAACTTTTAGCAGTTTTAGATGCTGCCGAAATTTTAAACAATTCGGGTGCTTTAGAAAAACTTGTTAACGATGCTGGTTTTCAAGATGTTTCAAAACTTTTAACTCCAGAAGTTATTGAAAGTTTTAATAACAAACTTTTCGAAATGCAAACAATGTCAACCCTAATGCCAATTGCAGTAAATTCAGGATTAACATATCTTGCCGAAATGTTAGAGGTTGAAGATTTTGCAATTGATAAAGAAGCCGGAGACACTCAAGCGGTTAAAGAGCTGTTTAGTGGCATTACAAACACAATTTTTGCAATTAGCAATTCGCTTAATTTAGAAAGCAAATATTACATTACCGAAACAACATTGCCAACAGTCGGCAAACTTTTAAATTCGGTTAAAGATTACGATGGTTTAACTTCTAGTAACTATCAAAAACTTGTTAATGCGGTTGAAAAAAAATTAATTGATCAAGCAACTGAAATGCTAGAAGGTTTAAGTGAAGATTTTGAAGGTGTTAAAAACGAAATTTTAAATGCAATTAATAATTTAAGCCAAGTTAACAACTACGAAAACGATTTCACTTTAATTAATAATGCATATTCCGATATTATGATTGTTCTAGATGGTTTAACCGCTGAAGCAATGGAAATTAAATTAACCGAAGTGGGTTCGGTTTTAGATTCGTTTAAACGAACTCAATTATTTGGCAGTGCAGTTAACCCAATTATTGTAGAGGGTTTGAACTATGCAAAAACCACAATTCCTGAAGATTATTCCGAATTAAAAACCATTATTGATAATGTTAAAAATAACGTTCCAAACGTTGTTAGTTGGGAAACCGAACTTACACTTCTTAACGATATTGTTTCGGTTGCAACAAAAGTGTTTGAAGCGTCCGATTTAAAAACAGCATTACTTGCTTCCGATTCAACACTTCTTAAAGATTTGGGTAAAGGCCTAAACAGCCTAGAAAACAGCACTTTATTTGGTGGCGAAGTTAAAAATATTGTTTGTGTTTTACTAGACGAAGTTTCGGGTGTTGAAACCGATAATTCAAACATGCTTGCAACCACCATTACCGAAATTAAAGAAAACATTTCTAGTGCTGAAACAATTAATTGGGAGACTGAGTTCGAAACTTTAAAAACAATGCTTAATGGCTTAATGGATTTGTCGGACGATAGTGCCGATAGCACAGCAATTACAAACGCTGGTGCAACACTAGACGATGTTGTTGCTGCTAATAGCGTGCTTGTAGACGAAGATGTTGTTAAAACAATTATAACAACCACAATCGACCAATTTGCCGGAATAATTGAAACTGGTAGCGACTTAGAAAATGTGGTTAACAGCATTAAAACAACTTTAACCGAAACCGATGGTTTGTGTTATGAAAACGAACTTACAGCACTAAATAGTTTGTTTAACCAAATTGACGATGTTGATACATCAACCGATAATTTTTATTCCGATTTTGGTGCTATTTTAGATAGCTACGATAAAACTTATGGCACCACACCAAGCATTGTTGTGTCAAGTGCAAGGCCAGAAATTGTTAAAATGGTTATTAACAAAGTAGACACATCTAGCATGGATTCCGATATGGTTTCTATTGTTAATAAAATTAAAAACAACGTAGAAACTTTAGAATTGGCAAACAAGCAAAACAAATATAAATCCGAGTTTGAACACATTAAAACTTTTGTAGATAAGGTTAATAATTTAACACAAGTTGATGTTTCAACTTTTGAATTTGGCGAATTTGGAACTATGCTTGATGGATTTAGTAATAGCATTTTGCTTGCACCAATTAGAACCGATGTTTTAAATTTTGTTGTTAATAAAGCACAAAGCAGTTTAACTAGCACAGTTACTAAAATATCAGATGCAATAACCGAAATTTTAACTCACACAAAATCGCTTTCGGCTAGTGTTGATGCCGGGACCTTAACATACAATAAGATATTTACCGACTTAGGTTCAGTTAAAAATTTAACCGATAGTTTGGCAACTGTTGAAGTTAATCGTACTGCCGATGGCATTAATGCTATTACACAAATAGGTGCAACTTTAGATAGTTTAAATAGTTTAGTTGTTGTTCCTCAAATTGCAGCGGTTCGAATTGCCGAATATGCAACTAGCACAATTGTGGGCGATGATGGTGTTAAAGCAATTATGCCAACTCCTCAAAACACAACCGAGGAAGCACAATTAAATGCAATTTATAACACAGCAATTGAAAATATTCAACCAATTCATAATAGTTACACATCGTACATTGCAAATCCAGATTCAACTCAGTTTAACTTTGCTTCCGATTTTGCAACAATTAGTGGTGTTATTAAATCTGCCGACGAAGCGTTAGTTTCTTTAGGAAAATAAAAAGAAGAGCATTGCTCTTCTTTTTTTGTTATCAAATAAAATGTTAAATATAACATTCTTGACTAATTGTTAATTTAAAAGTAAACTATATAGGTAATAATTAAATTTAAAGGTAACATTTAAAATAATGTTTTATAAAAGAAAGAAAAAGGATAAATCAGAAAAACGTAAAGGGTGCTTAAAAAGCCTTGTTATGTTTGTTGTAATAGTTGTGCTTGTGGGCATTATTATGGTTGTTAATTTGCGCGACAACATTAACATTTTTGGCGTTAATTTAAAAACCTTTAACGAATATGCCGAGTGGCTTAACGAAGATGTTAACGAAAACACCATAGCAAAAAACCCAATTAGGGAAACCGACTATGCAACATTTAAACAAAAAGCCGAAGCAAGTGGGCTTAATGTTTTTGATTTAAGCGGAAATGTTAATTTAAACATTCCTAACATTGCAATAACAAACAATTTAACTTTGTTCGATTACGAACTTGGTGCCATGCTAAACAATGCTTCTAAACAAGAAGATGGCGGACAGCTTTTTAACTTTTTAGAAATTAGCATTGCTCAAACTAGCGAGTCGCTTTTCACACTTACCAGCGTGGTTAAATTTGATTTAACCGATATTAAAGAGGCAATTGGCAAAAACGCAAACAGTGTTCCAAACTCAATTTATGTAACTTGTGTTGGCACTGCTTATGTTGTTGGCTCTAGGGTTCAAACCCGCGATAATTCTATTTATATTAACCAACTTAGTTCCGATAAAAACGATAAACTTGTTCAGTTTATTAAAGATGTTGCCAAAGAAACCGAAAACGACCAAGTATTACAAATTTTTGATGTTAACAACTATATTGTAACCGAAATTTTAACCGACCTTGTTCAAAGGTCTAACACAAACCCAGTGTTAGGTAACGGAACATTCTCTATGATTTTAAAATAAATAAATATAAAAAAAGAACCCTAAATAGGGCTCTTTTTTATTGGTATTTAACTATTTCTTTAAAATTTTGCCAGTAACAGCTGTGCCAAGTGTTAAAACTGAACTTGCTAAAGCAACCCAAACACCAGCGCCTGCTGCAAGTGTAGCCCAATCTTTAACAAGAACTTCGTCGTAAACATATTTTGCATAGCCTGTTGCTAAAATAGCCACAACAATGGTTAAAACAACGCCAACAGCACTTACGCCAATTAAAGCTTTACTTAGGTCTTTTCCTAAAAGGTTAAGAACAGATAAAACAGTTCCAACAACGCCAACAAGTAAAACGAACCAATTTAAAACAATTGTAGTAGCAAAGCCGGCATTATCTTCATCGTGAGCATATTCATATGCAGCAACAAGGCGAGCATAGTCGGCACGTTCGTCTTCGTTGTATTTTAAAGCGTTTACTGCATTTAGTGCTGCTTCTTCAGCGTCGTCTTCACTCATGAACATTGCTTGTGTTAATGTAACTCCGTTGTAAGAAACTTTTTCGTCGGCCCCTTCAGTAAATGTTGGCATAAAGAAAGTAGTAATTAATAAAACTGAAAGCACTAAGCAAATAATGCTAACAATTAAAGAAACTCCACCTTTTTTACCTTTTTTTGCCATGTGTTTTTCCTCCTTGTTTTATATTACTATAATAATAACAAAAATTTTTTTTATAAAAAACAAATTGAGTAATGTTTTTAGTTTTTTGTTTAACTTTTAGTATATATGCCCAAAGTTTGTTTGTTGCCACAAAACAAACATGTGTAAGCAGTGTAAATAAAAAAGAAAACAAACTAAAGTTTGTTCTCTTTAAAAAATTAATATTGTTCTTTATTAAACAAAGCACGCAAAATAAAGGTTTTTAGTTTTTCAATATCTTTTGCTTTTTGAACCAAATGTTTTCCGTTTGGGTCTTCGGTAATAACTGTTTTACCGCCAACTTTTGGTGCGGTGTAAACGTTAATGTTGCAAGGAACAAAATCGTAAAGTTCAGGTTTAACCATGCCCACAATGGTGTTAGGGTCGTAAATACAAACGCAAGTTGGGTCAACGGTTTCGTTAATGCTTTCTGCTAAAACTTTAACAAAGTTATCGCGTAAATTTTTTGTAGGCATTTTTTCAAATGCTGCTTTAGGTATGCGTGTTTCGTTGCCTAATTGCATTGGGTTAATAACAAGTTTTACTCCGCTTTTAACCACCAAATCAAATGCTTCTGGGTCGTAATAGGAGTTAAATTCGGCATAAGAAGTAATGTTTCCTTTTCCGTTCATTGAACCAATCATGGTGTAAACTTCTTTAATTTTATCTTTAAGGTCTGGGTACAAAATAACAAGTTTTGCAACGTTGGTTAGTGGTCCAAGTGTTACAAGTGTAACAGGTTTTTCACTATTTTTTAAAACGTCAGCCATTGCAACAATTGCATCTGGCTCAACAGGGTAATCTTGTGGGCCAACCTCGTATGCACCCATTCCGCTTTTGCCATGCACATCGTCGGCATTTCGTGGGTTAACTTTAACAAGTGCTGTGCGGCTTCCTTTAGCAATTCTAACACCAGGGAAAAAGTTTGTTGCAAAAAACTGCATGTTTTGTGTTGTAATATCAATTGGTGTGTTGCCTGCGCAACTACAAATTAATTTAACATCATATTTTGCAAGGTTATCGGAAAGAAGTAGTAGTGCCATGGCGTCGTCAATGCCTGGGTCGCAGTCAATAATTAGTGGTTCGGCATCTGGTAAATCGCGGTTTTCTAAATATTTAATATATTGTTTTGCTTTACTAACATCACTCATGGTTTCTCCTTAAAAGTTAAGTTCTAGTTTAACTTTGTTTTTCTTAATATATTTTTTAACCTCTTCAAGTTTTGGCATTCCGGTTTGAGCACCAAGCTTTTGAGTTTTAAGTCCTGCGCAAATGTTTGCAAACGTAATTGAATCAAGCATGCTTAAACCGCTATTTATTGCAACCATAAAGGTTCCCAAAAATGTGTCGCCAGCCCCAGTTGTATCTAAAACTTTAACTTTTGCTGCAGGCACATTAACCAGTTTTTCGCCATCGTGGAAATATGCACCTTCACTTCCTTTTGTTAAAATAATTTTGTTAGGGTGGTTTTCAAGTAGGGCATAAGGTTGTTTTTCGTTGTAACCCGGAATTTCTTTTAACTCTAGTTCGTTAACAATAACATAAGTTGCGTTTTCGAAAAGTTCTTTAGGATATTCCTTAATTGGGCTAGGGTTTAAAACAAACTTAATGTTGTTTTCTTTGCAAATACGGCTAGCAAGTAAAAGGCTATCAAGCGGAATTTCAAATTGTCCGCCCACAATGCTGCATTCTTTTAATCGGTTAGCATATTTTTTAACATATTTTGTGTCAACCATTCCGTTTGCGCCAGGAATAACAATAATTTGGTTGTTGCGGTTTGAAACCACAATGTTTGCAATGCCACCTTTAACATTTTTAAGTTGTTTAACTGCTGTAATATGCACGCCCTCTAGTTGTAAATTTGCAATGGCGTTTCTAGAAAACATATCGTCGCCCACGCAACCCAAAAGGTTAACGCTTGCACCAACACGTGCTGCAGCAACGGCTTCGTTGGCACCTTTTCCGCCAAACATAATGTTGAATGTTTCACCCATAACAGTTTCGCCAACCTCTGGCAATTTGTTGGTTTGGCAAACAATATCGGTGTTAATGCTTCCAATAACACCCACTCTATTTTTAATTGTTGGCATGTTTTACTTCCTTTAATTTATTAGTTTAAGTATATCAAACACTTAATTTATTTCAAAACTATTTTAAAAAGCCTTTAATAATTAAATCCTCGGCCTCTTCTTCAGTTAACCCAAGCGTGGTTAGTTTAACTAACTGGTCGCCGGCAATTTTGCCAATTGCAGCCTCGTGCACTAAAGTTGCTTCAACATTTTCACAAACAATTTTAGGTGTTGAATCAATGCGTGCTTGGTCGGTTAAAATTCCATCGCAGGCAACGTGCCCAAAACATTTGTTTTTTCCGTTTATGCACGAATAAAAGTTTTGATAGCTGCTGTCTTTTGCAACACTGCGTGAAATAACATCTACGCTAGAGTTTTTGCCCACTAAATCAACATTAAATTCAGTGGTGGCAATTTGTGAGTTTGTGGTTAAAATTTTTTCTTTAATAACAAGTTTTGCGTTGTCGCCAAGCTTTGCGTTTGTTTTTCTAACCGAACTGGTAACACCACTAACTTGTGTTGTATCCATAGTTAAAATGCTGTTTTCTTCAAGTTCAATGTTTGTAACAGGGTTTAAAACCTTTTCGCCAGTTCCTTCGCCCAATGCTAAATGTTTTTCAAGGTAGGTAACATTGCTTCCTTTTGCCAAATGAAAACTATGTATGCCGTTGTGTTTGCTATCTTCACTTGAATTATTATGTATGCCACAGCCGGCAACAATTGTAACTTCGGCGTTTTCGCCAATGTAAAAGTCGTTGTAAACCACATCGTTAACCCCGCCAGTTGTAATTATGGCAGGAATGTGCATACTTTTGCCTTTAACGTTTGGTTTAACATAAATGTTAATGCCTGGTTTGTCGGTTTTCTTTTCTATTTCAATTTCTGATGTTGAACTTAAGGTTTTTCCTTCGCCATTAACCCTAAGGCTAAATGCACCCTCAGGAATTTTGTGTAGGTCGGCAATTTGTTTTAATAATTCTTTTTCAATCGCATTCATTATTTATTGCCTCCTTCAAGTTTTGCACAAACTTGTGGTTTTAATGTTGGCAAAATTTCTTGTGCTGAACCAACTTTTTCAAGTTTGCCAGAATTTAGCACCACAATTTGGTCGGCAATATCTAAAATTTTTTGTTGATGCGTTACAATAATGGTTAGGTTATTTTTGCTTTTTAGGTCTTCAAACAAATCGGTTAAATTATCAAAACTCCAAATATCAATTCCGGCTTCTGGTTCGTCAAAAATATTTAAAGGTTTGCCCTCGGCAAGTGCAATTGCAAGTTCAATGCGTTTTAGTTCTCCGCCCGATAGGTTGCTATCTAACTCGCGGTTTAAATAATCTTTGGCACATAACCCCACACGACTTAGGTAATCGCAACCACACTTAATTTCTAAAGGTTTGTGGGTGGCGGTTTCAATTAGGTCGCAAACGGTTAAACCTTTAAACTTAACTGGTTGTTGAAAAGTGTAGCCAATGCCAAGTTTTGCCCTTTCGGTAACGCTTAAGTTGTTAATGTTTTGTCCGTTAAACAAAATGTTGCCTTGGGTTTGATTTACAATGCCCATAATAATTTTGGTAAGGGTGCTTTTTCCGCTTCCGTTATGCCCAGTTATGGCAACAATTTGTCCGGCTTCAAACTTTAAATTGATATTATCTAAAATAACTTTGTCGTTAATTTTATATCCAATGTTTTTTAATTCTAGCATCTTAATCCTTTTAAATGTTGTAATGTTAACAATTTTTAGTGTGTACAATTTTAGCTGTTTTGTTAACTATTGTTAATTGTAACATTAATAGGGTTAATTGTTAATTAAAATTATTTCGTTTTAATTTGGTTTTAATGATATAATTAAACAAGTTAAATTAATCTTAAGTTTAACTATTTTTTACTTAAAAGGATAAAATTATGTTTTCAGCAAATCATTTTATTTGGCTAGGGCTTTGTGCCGTGTTTGTTGCAGTTATGCTTTTTGCATCGGTAAAATATAAGTTTAGTTTTAAAACGGCAACCACCATTATTTGTTGCATTATTGGTGCAAGCGAGTTTGCAAAAATTATGTATAGCATGCAACCAGCAGTTGGTTCAGGAATGGTTATAAGCGGCGGAGCCCTTCCGTTTCATTTGTGTTCAATTTTAATTTTTATGTTTGCCTACCTTATGTTTGGTAAAAACGAAAAAATTAAAAATGTTTTAAAAAGTTTTGTGGTTCCTGCCGGAATTTTGGGTGGGTTGTTGGCAATTTTAATTCCAACAAGCGGAGTTAGTTTTACTAAAATCGAAAGCTATCAATGCTTTATTTATCATGCTGCAATTTTGTGGTATGCGGCTTATTTAATTGCAACCAAGCAAGCAAACTTAGGGTTAAAGGCTTATTTGCGTAATTTAGCCATTTTAGCAGTGCTTGCAGTGTTTAACATTTGGGTTAATGGTGCGCTTCAGGCATATAATACAAATTTCATGTTTTTAGTTCGTCCGCCAGTAGAGGGACTTCCAATAATTAATTTAAATAATGGTTGGTATGCTTATTTCTTTACACTTATAACCATTGCAGTTGTTTTAATTGGAATTGTTCAATTGCCAAGCATAATTAAAGAACTTCAACAAAAACGAAACGCAAAAAAATCGGGGTTTAAACCAGAACCAAACCAAACATTTGAGGTTGTTGAAGATAACACTAATATTCAAAAAAATAAAGATTAATAAAAAACACTAGGTTTTCCTAGTGTTTTAATTATTTTTTAGTTGGTATTGTTTTTAAATTTAACGTTTTAATAAAATAATCTAAAATAAACATATCTCTTAAAACCACAAATTTTGTAGAGTATAAATTTTCAGATTTATCAACCGGCGAATCTTTTAAACCATTCATACAACCAGAAATAAGTTTTAATGCTTCTTTAGGTGTTGTCCAAACAATTTGTGCACCCTCGCCAATTTCTTTTTCGGTAAAAGATAGTTCGCCCAAATCTTTTTCAACATCAGCCACAAAAACATAACTGGTTTGAGTAAAGTTTGTTTGTCCTTTTTCTTCAATGGTGTAGCCTAGTGGCTTAATGTTTTTAACGGTGCAACCAACCTCTTCACGCACTTCACGAGCAAATGCAACATCTGGGCTTTCGCCAGGGTCAATACCCCCCCCAGGCAATTTATATTCGTTCATTTTTGCTTTGTTAAATAGTGCCATTTTTCCATCGGCTCTTAGCACAATTCCGCGTGCACCAAATCTAGTTATTGGGTTGTTTAATGGTTTTGGCTCAATTCCAAAATCGGCATCTGTTACAAGTTTAATACATTTTAAATTATCTAAATTTGACATAACAAATTCTCCTTAATACTTAATAGAATAACACATTTAAAAGTTTTTTTTAAACAAAATAGCCAGTATAAAAATTTTAAAAGTTGTTCACAAATTAAAAAAAGCATTGACATTTAAAGTTGTAAACATTATAATATGCTTGCACGATTAAATTTTAGGTCGGTATGTGTTATGCGTGTTGCCGAGTAAAATCCTAAAATTATTATTTAAGCGCCGTTAGCTCAGCTGGATAGAGCGTTGGTCTACGGAACCAAAGGCCAGGAGTTCGAATCTCTTACGGCGCACCAGATAAACTTACCGCAAGGTAAGTTTTTTATTTTCTATTTATACCAAGTAAAAAAACACCGATTCGAACTCCAACGGAGTTCGTCCTGTCGGCCTGACCGCACATAAAGTGCTCCCGGCTTTGGCTAAAAACAAGCCACTGGCGTGTTTTATTAACGCGTCGCCCTCTTACGGCGCACCATCGCAGAAGCAAGACCTATTTGTGGTTTTGCTTTTTTCATTTGCAAAACCACTTTACAGTCTAACACTGCTTCATCCCAAAAGTTACCGCTACGCTCCTTAATCTTTTGGGGAACCCCGATATTTTGGTAAGTTTTTTATTTTCTATTTATACCAAGTAAAATAACACCGATTCGAACTCCACCGGAGTTCGTCCTGTCGGCCTGACCGCACATAAAGTGCTCCCGGCTTTGGCTAAAAACATGCCACTGGCATATTTTATTCACGCGTCGCCCTCTTACGGCGCACCATCGCAGAAGCAAGACCTATTTGTGGTTTTGCTTTTTTTATTTGCAAAACCACCTTACAGTCTAACACTGCTTCACCCCAAAAGTTACCGCTAACGTTTTTTAATTTTTTGGTAATTCTAATAATATGATAAGTTTTTCTTTTTTAATTTTTATAGTTTATATAACCAAAAATGCCCCAATTTGCCTAAATGTTCGGTTTTTGCAAAAAATAAAATGGTTATTTAAGTTTGACATAAACATCAAAAAAGTTTAACATTAAAAAAGTAGGGGGAATAAATATGGATTTATTAACATTATTAAACCAAAACGAACGTATCTTACTTGAAGATAACATCGAAGATAAAAAGGTTAAAACCTTAATTGGTCAAATCAACCGCGAAATTGTTGACCTAATGGATGCAAAACAAAAATTTGAAGAATTTGCTCAAAGTCAATTAAATGGCGAATATCATAACAAAATTGTTATGGCTAAAAGCTTAATGCTTCACTATGCTAATTGGACAGCAATGTTAAATGCTGCTTCTAAATTAGAACAAGAAGAAAAAACATTAATTGTTGATTTCCAAAACAGAAAAAATAAAATTTTAGCAGATATTCACACTGTTATTAAAGCAAGCGAAAAAAGCCCAGTTATTTGTGCTTACGATTGCTTTGATGGCGACTATGTTGCTTGCCAAGAAGGACACTATGTTGTTGTTTTAGGCGATAACAACACCGCTGTTCTACATGCAATGGCTAAAGACTTTGACTATAACGTTCAAATTCAAGGAAACTATGGAGTAGTTGAGGCTAAAGAACTTAATGCCGATTATTCAATTGTTCAATCAAACAGCCAAATGTGCTACGAAAAAATTGCAGAACTTTATGCTGGCAAAGAAGCTAAAGCTGAAAAATTAAAACAAGCAGTAACAAATTTAGAAGAAGAAGGCCGTAAAGTTGTTTTCTTTGTAACATATCGTCAAGCATTACTTAACGTTGGCGTAACACAAAAAGAAATGGACGCTTACGAAAAATTCTTAACAAAACGTTACTTACCATACAAAAACTTGCTAAGAAAGGCATTAAAAGTTGAAATTCCTGAAATTGCAGTTGAAATTCAAGTTGCTAACGAAGAAAGTTTTGGTAGTGCCGACGATGCTGGTTTTGTTCCTGTTAGCGAAGAAAGCATGATGATTAAAATGAAAAATATTGAAAACTTTGCAAAAAATCAAGTTGAGTTCCACGGCGACGCAGAAAATGTTGAACAAGTTGTTGAACAACCTGCCGAAGACGTTGCTTTCGAAGAAACTGAAGAAGAACTTGAAGCAGTAGATTACGAAGAAACTGAAGACGAAGAATAGTTTTTAGTTGTTTTCAAAACAAAACTTAAAAATTTTAACAATTAAAAACCACCACTTAAGGGTGGTTTTTTGTTGTTTGTTAATAATTAAGCGTGCACACATTTCAACAAAATAACACTTTTTTAGACAAATTTATAAATTTTCAAATTAACTCAGATTTATTTTTTGCAAAAATGATGCAATTTTAATATATTTGTACAATAATAAAAATTTATAATAAAATTTGTACAAAAATATTTACAAAATTTTCCAAGTGTTGTATTATATTAACAGGAAAAACAAGCTCTTTAGTTCTTACTTGCTCCTTTTAGAGTAGTGCTAAACCTTTACCACCTTGTTTTTCCTATGGTAAATATTTTTTTAAATATTTCAAAAAAAGTGAACGGGGTACGAGCCGTTCACTTTTTTGTTGGTTACGAATTATGCTTAAAATGACCAAATATAAATGTGCGTTATTAGATTTTTCGACTACGCCTTGCTCCGCTCAAAATGACATAGCGGAGGCTGTACGTTCATAAATTTTTTAACTTCACTTACGTTTCGCTCAAAAATGACAGAGTAAATATAAACTAAGCGGTAATACCAGCAACCACGGTGTCAGTTCTAAAGCGTAGTCGAAGTATCTCGTGGTTGCATGGGCTAACATTGTTTTAAACTAATTAAAATTATTGTAATGCTTTTTACAGCAAATCTGGTTTTGCCTATAAATTATTAAGTAGTTCTAAAATTGAAGTTTTAACTGCTGAATTCAATTTATTGTTTGAAACAAATTGCCCAAAACAAAAACCAAACCATGCAGCTTCACGCATTTCAGAATTAACCAGCATGTCATATTTATCTTCAAGTTCAACTAACATTTGTTGTTGTTCAACATTTAGTAGAGTGCAAAGTTTATTACTAAATCTATTAATGTCTGCAACTTCAGGCAAATCAGGCTTTCTTAAAAAATAGTAAAACATTAGTTTATCAACAAATTGCTTAAGCATAATTAGTTCTCCTTTTTGCTTAACTTTAACACAAGTAAATAAAAATTACTTACATATCCGAAAAACGTTAATCTCATTTGAGATGGTTAGAATTATCATAATTATACTATCTCATTTGAGATAATGCAATTAATTTTATCTCATTTGTGTTAATAATATAATTATGGAAATATTAAAAGAAAAAATTAAAGAATTAAGAATAGAAAAAGGTTTATCTCAAACAGCATTAGCAAAAAATATTGGTTTTAGTCAGAACGCTATTTCGCAATGGGAAAGTGGTAAGCGTGTTCCAGATGCAATAGCTGTTAAAGCACTAGCCAAATTTTTCGGTGTTAGTGCCGATTATTTATTAGGTTTAGAAAATTAAATTGCCAAATTTTCTTAAAAATGTAAACACGGTTAAAAAAGTCCGCAAAACGCGGACTTTTTGTTTTTATAATTTTCAGTTTTGTAATTACTCAGTTCTAAGTGCTTTAACTGGGTCTTTTTTAGCTGCAACGCGTGATGGAATTAATCCGGAAATTAATGTTAAAATTGTGCTAATTGCAACTAATGCAAGGGCATGAAGTGGGTTTAGCACTGCTAAGCTGGTTGTAACTGCACCACCTGCCACAGCTTTAATAATTGCACTAATAATTGGGCATAAAATATAAGTTATTCCAATACCAATTAGTCCAGCGCCAAAACCAATAATAAATGTTTCGGAATTAAACACCCTTGAAATGTCTTTCTTTCTTGCGCCAATGCTTCTAAGCACACCAATTTCTTTGGTTCGCTCAATAACGCTTGCATAGGTTAACACGCCAATCATAACCGAACTAACAATTAAACTAATGCTTGCAAATGCAACTAAAACATAACTAATAATGTTAATTAATTGACCTAATGTGTTAGTTAAAAATTCGGAAGTGTCAAAATATAGAATTTTCTGATTTTTGTTTGTTAACTTGCTATTATAATTATCAATAAAATCTAAAACCGATTCTTTTGCGTCGAATGTTTTAGGGTAGAATATAATGCTAATAGGCGTTTCGCTAATTCCTATTTGTTGCATTGCTAGGTCAAAAGCTTCGTCGTTGGTTAAAGTGTAGTTAAATGTTGCATATAAAAGTTGATTAATTTCGTTTACACTTGTAAATGGTCCAAACTTGTTAAAACCAGTAATGTTTAATGTGTAAGGAACAAAGAATGTGTAATCAGATTTAACTTCTAATTGTTTTTGTGCAATAACCGATTCGCGGCAATTTTGTAAATAGAAATCTTTAAAGGTTGGGTCAAATGCAATGCCTGTGCTAAGCAAACTTGAAGTTGCATTATCTTTAAGCCTTAAAATGCCACTAATTTTTAGTGTTACGCTAGAGTTGTCGTAAAGTTCTTTTCTAACACTTTGTTTGTTTGTTTCGGCAACACTAAACGAAGTTATGTCGCCATATGTTTGGCTGTTAGGAATATAATAATCGTCATTAAACACAACCTTGTATTCTTTGCCAATAATATCGTTAAAACTAATTGGGTCGAAAGTTGTGTTTTGGTCGTGCGAAACAGGGTTAAATCCTAACAACATTAGTGTTGAATATGTAAGTTTGTTTCCTTTGTCAACAATTAAAACCATGTCGGTTGAATATTCTTGTCCGCTTTTAACTTTTGGCATTTCGCCGGCAATAACATCGTATTGGCTTAAAATATAATCTTGGTTGCTTAGTAGTGGGTAGAATGTAGGATTTGAAACCGCCGACATAATGTTAACCGAGTTTGAATTTTGATAGTAGTTATATATATCATCGGTTGTGTCGGTTGGTGTAGAGTCGTCTTGTTTATAAACAAGTTTTAGTGGAGTGTAGTAGTTATATTCAACGGTGTTAAACTCGCGGTTGTCGCCTTTTTCTTTGTCGTTTTTATCAAACTCTTTAATTTGTTTCATGAATTCAGAAGTAAACGAATTATAGTGCCCATATTGTGTTAATTGGCTCATTGGATTATAAGGCATAACAATGTTTTTGTCTGAATAATCTTCGTCGTTTGATAGGTCATCGGGATTAATGCTGTTTAATTTGTCGGTGTTTACCGAAATTGATTGAATTGCCATTGGCGAACTTCCTAACGCACCGCTTTGCATATCGTTAATATAGCCAGTAAATCCGTTAGAAATAGCTAAAACTAGGGCAACTCCAATAATGCCAATGCTTCCGGCAAACGAGGTCATAATGGTGCGACCTTTTTTGCTTAGCAAGTTTTTACCCGATAAACTTAGGGCTGTTCCATAACCCATTGCACTATTACTGCGTTTAAACAAAGGTTTTTTCTTGCGTTTTGGTTTTGTTTGCTTTTCGGTGTTATCAACAGCAAATTCAACGTCGCCAAGTTCGTGTTCAACTTCTAACCTTTCAATTTCTTCTTTTCCAAAAGTTTCTAAATTAAATGGGTTGTTGTCGTCGGTAATGTTTCCGTCCATCATGGTAATAATGCGGTTGCTATATTCGTGTGCAATATCGGCATTGTGTGTAACCATAATAATTAACTTATTTTCGGAAATACGTTTTAAAATGTTCATAACCTGAACGCTTGTTTTGCTATCCAATGCACCAGTTGGTTCGTCGGCTAAAATAATGTCGGGGTCGTTAACTAAAGCCCTGGCAATTGCAACACGTTGCATTTGTCCGCCACTTAGTTGGTTTGGTTTTTTGCTTGCTTGGTCTTTAAGCCCAACTTCTTTAAGTGCAGCAAGAGCACGTTCGCGGCGTTCCTTACGGCTAACACCGCTTAAACTAAGTGCAAGTTCAACGTTTGCAACAACGCTTAGGTGTGAAATTAAATTGTAGCTTTGAAAAACGAAACCAATTTTATGGTTGCGGTATGTATCCCAATCGCTATCTTTAAAATCTTTTGTTGATTTTCCGTTAATAACAAGGTCGCCAGAAGTGTAGCGGTCTAAACCACCAACAATGTTAAGTAAAGTTGTTTTACCACATCCACTAGGGCCCAAAATTGAAACAAATTCCGATTGTCTAAAATCGATATTAATTCCTTTTAATGCTTTAACAACGGTGTCGCCAGCAACATAGTCTTTAACAATGTTTTTAAGTTGTAGCATTAATGTTCTCCTTTATGTGTTTATAGTTTAATTAGGTGTGTTTATAAAACACTAACCCTTAATAATTGTATGCAATGTTATTTTAGCATAATAACATAAAAATTAAAAGTACTACAAAAACATTAACTATACTTTATTAAAATAATTAAATATATAAAAATATTTGAAAATTAAACAACTTTTTTAAGTTTGCCTCTTGAAATTTTTAAATTTGAGGTTATACTAAAAACACACTAAACTAAAAGGGAGGTAAAAGTTATGGCAAAATTTGTGGGTGGTTATGAAATTACTGCCGAATGTGCACTAAAAGTTGTTAAACGAATTAACAAACTAAACCATGGTCATTGCGAGTTTTACAGATATGCATATAATAAAAATGGCGAACTATTTGTAATCTATAATAACAGACACGATATTATTGCCGAAACTTTTATTCCTGGCACAGTTATAACCGAAGATGGTAGAGAGGTTACATCGTTAACTCCAAAAACAATTGCAAAAGCAAAAATTGAAGTTGGTAAAAAAAGTAAAGTTGCACATTTAGGCAGAATTGATGTTTATAAAGGTTTCGATGGTCAAGGTATTGGTTCTGAAATTTTAACTTATTTCGAAAGTTATTGTGCACTAAAAAAGATTAAAGCAACAACACTAGATTGTTTGCAAACATTCACCGACGGAACAACAACCATTGTTTATAGGGGCGAACGCGACGATAAACGCGCTTTAGAGGAACTTAGAAGAAAAAGCCAACGTGTTATCGATAAAAACAAGGCTTTTTACATTAAAAATGGCTACGAAGTTCAACGCGGCAGAGAGCCTCAAAACGATTATTTAATTCCAATGGTTAAAACTCACTTGGTTTATAAAAAGCCTGCTGTTAGGCACATTGGACAAACATTTAGAAAGTGTAGGCTTAAACGTGGTGCTATTAAAGGTGGAACAAAATTTAAAAATGGCAGTGGTGCAAGGCTTGCTGAAATGTTTGAAAAATGTAAACGCACTCAGCCAATTGCTTCGCCATTCATTGTGTATGGAGCAAAACAACTATAATAAAAAACTAAAGAAATTGGTATTTTAGCCAGTTTCTTTTTTTAAAATTAAAAAACACTTTTTATAAATGCAAAATAATAGTAAAATATTTATGATTTTAGTTGCGAGGTTTTTTATGCAAAACAACAACATTTTAATTATTGGTGGCGGAGCAAGTGGGCTTATGTGTGCCTTAACTGCTTGTAAAAACGGAAAAAGTGTAACCATTTTAGAGGGGGCTTTTAAAGTTGGTAAAAAAATTTTAGCAAGTGGCAATGGCAGATGCAACTTAACAAATAAAAACATTACTAAAGCTTGTTACAATAATTTTCCAGTTCAATTAAATAAGTTTAATAACACGCAAACCATAAAACTGTTCGAAAGCCTAGGGCTTGAAACCTATTTCGACGACGAGGGCAGGTGCTATCCGGTTTCAAACCATTCTTCTTCAGTTTTAGAAGTGTTAATTAATGCTTTAAAAAACCACAACTGCAACATTATAACAAATTGCATGGTTAAAAACATTACAAAACAAAATGATGTTTTTAGTGTTGAAAGCAGCCAAGGGGTGTTTAATGCAAATAAAGTTGTGGTTGCAACGGGTGGAAACACCATGGTAAATATTTTAAAAGGGTTTAACATTAGTTTTAAAAAATTCATGCCATCGTTGTGCGGTTTAAAAACTTCCGAAAACACAAAACTTGTTGCAGGCATTAGGCAAAATGCATTAGTTACGCTTTCTACACCAAACTTTAATTATTCCGAAGAGGGCGAAATTATTTTTAGGGAAGATGGCGTAAGTGGAATTTGCATATTTAATTTATCTAGCAAACTTAATTGGTTTGGTTTAGCAAAAGCAACACTTAGTTTAAACTTGTTGCCAAACAAAACTATTGAACAAATTTTAGCCATGCTTGAATCTAGAAAACAAAAACTATCAACCTTAAATGCAATTAATTTTTTTGACGGATTGTTTATTAACAACTTGGGTCAAGAAATTTTAAATAGGGCAAAAATTAGTTTGCAAACACCGGTTTCAAAACTAACCGATAAAAATTTAATAACTCTTGCTAAAACAATTATGGCACTTAAATTTAATGTGGTTGGCATGCTTGCAAACAATCAGGTGCACCATGGTGGTGTGCAACTGTCGGAATTAACTAACAACCTAGAATGTAAAAAAATATCTGGTTTATATGTTTGCGGTGAGGTTGTTAACGTTGATGGTGTGTGCGGTGGATATAATTTGCAATGGGCTTGGAGCAGCGGACACGCTGTTGGTGAAAGTTTATGATTAAATTAGATAACCTAACGCTTAAACCAGGTTTTACAAAAGCCGATGTAATTACTCTTGTTGCAAAAACATTAAAGGTAGATAAAAGTAAAATTGAAAATGTTGTTTACCTAAAACAATCAGTTGATGCAAGGCGAAAACCGGATGTTAAAATTATTTTAAGTGTTGCGGTTTTAGTTAAAGGCGTAACACAAATTAAAGGATATGAAAATGTTGAACCAGATTTTTCTGGTTTAACCTATAATAAAATAAAAAGTAAATTAAGCCCAGTTGTTGTTGGGTTTGGTCCGGCCGGAATGTTTGCAGCTCTTGGCCTTGCAATTATGGGATTAAAACCAATTGTTGTTGAGCAAGGCAAGTGTGTTTCTGAACGCGAAGCCGAGGTTTATAAATTTTGGCAAACTGGAGTTTTAAACCCTAACTGCAATGTTCAATTTGGCGAGGGTGGCGCTGGAACTTTTAGCGATGGCAAACTTAACACAAATTTAAATAATGCCTATTGTAAAAAGGTTATAAATCAATTTGTTTTGTGTGGCGCACCTAAAGAAATTGCTTACATTAACAAACCTCACATTGGCACCGACAACCTAAAAGTGGTTGTTAAAAACATTCGAAATAAAATTATTGATTTGGGCGGACAAGTATTATTTAATACACAATTTGTTGATTATAAAACGCAAAATGGCAATTTAAGTGCGGTTATTGTCAAAAACCTACTAGATAATAAAACAACTGAAATTAAAACAGATAATGTTGTGTTGGCTGTTGGGCATAGCGCAAGGCAAACTTTTAACACTTTGTTTAATAGTGGTTTAGAGTTTAAACAAAAGCCATTTGCCATGGGTGTTAGAATTGAGCAAAGCCAAGCAGATGTTAATGTTAGCCAATATGGCTCAAATAATTTACCACTTCCTAATGCCGATTATAAACTTGCAGTTCATTTACCAAACGGACGTAGTGTGTTTACGTTTTGTATGTGTCCTGGTGGTGTTGTGGTTAATAGTTCGTCTGAGCCAAATGCAATAGTAACTAACGGCATGAGTTATTTTGCTCGCGATGGCAAAAATGCAAATAGTGCTGTTTTGGTAAATGTATTACCATCAGACTTTGAAAGCAACCACCCACTTGCCGGATTAAAGTTTCAACAAAAATACGAAGAACTTGCATTTAGTTTAACTGGTAAACAAATTTGCCCAGCTCAAAGTGTTGGCGAGTTTTTAACTGGTAAAAAGCCAACCAAAGTTTTAACCACAAGTTTGCCAGTTGAGTTTTGCGAAATCAAAAAATGTTTGCCAAGTTTTGTTGCCGAAAGTTTAATGCTTGGTTTGCCAGAACTAAACAAAAAACTAAAAAATTTTGCAGCACCACAAAATGTGTTGGTTGCACTTGAAAGCCGAAGCAGTAGCCCAGTAACCATGGTAAGAAACGAAACCATGCAAGCAAACGTTAACGGAATTTATCCGTGTGGTGAAGGTGCAGGATATGCTGGCGGAATTATTAGTAGTGCTGTAGATGGAATTAAAGTTGCCGAGGCAATTTATAAAAAATGTGGTGGTATGCTTTAAGTAAATTACTTTTAATATAAATTAAAACCAAATAAAAAACACAACACGAAAAAGGTGTTGTGTTTTGTTTTTTATTTTTTAATAAATTCGGCGTTTAGAGTTTTAGTTAACTCTTCGGTTTTAGGTTTGTCGGTTGTTTCACTACTAACAATTAAATTAGAGTAATTTGTTTTGTTAATTGAATCGGCCTTTCGGTCAATACGTTTCCAGGTTACTTCTTTTTTTAGAATTGCAACAAACGCAATTGGTAACCATGTTCCCATAAATAGAGGGTTTAAAATAATTGTTTTAACTGCGTTCCAAGGTTTTAAATTTATTTTATGGTGCACATATTCAGCAATAACCATTGCTGCTGTGTAACACATTAAAAAAACATAAATGCCTAAAATTGCAAAACCAAAGTTTTTAAACGCCGCTTGCCAAAGCACGGCATCAACGCCAATGCTTGCACCAACAATTCCCATAATTAAAGTTAGTAAACAATAAATAATAATTGTTGCAAGCGGAATGGCTATTGGAATAATACTAAGCCCAAATTCAAATCTGCCAAATCGATTTTCTTTTGAATAAAGCGAACTTTTAAGTAGTTGTTTCGAATATTTTTTGGTTACTTGCATGTGGCCCTTAATCCACCTAATGCGTTGGTTCCAGCTAACTTTTAAACTAAGCGGTTGTTCGTCAAAATGTTCGGTGTTTTCGTTATAGGCACCTTTAATTCCGTTTAAAACAGCATAATTGCTAATTTCGGCGTCTTCTGTAAGTGTTTGAAATGGCCAACCACCAAGTTCGTGTAAAACCCTTGCCGCAATGTAAAAACCAGTTCCGCTAACCAACACGTTTTGGTTAAACCTTGCTCTGCATTTGTTTTGAAATGTGTTAACCATGCTAAAGGTTAGTGCACTGCAACTGCTAATCCAACCATCGTTCCAGTTTTTAGCGTTCCTATAACTTATTGCAAGTTCGTATCCAGCGTCAAACGTCTTGTTCATTTCAGTAAAAAAGTTTGATTTAAGGGTGTTGTCGGCATCAAAAATAAAATATGCTTCGTATCCCTTTTCTTTTGCAATTCCGGTGTTAATTAGATGTTTTAAAATGTGGTCTAGGGCACCACCTTTGCTTTTAACTTTTAAATCTGGCCTAACAAACGGCGTAACATTTTCATATTTTTTGCAGATTTCAATTGTTGGGTCGTCGGGGCTTTCAACAATAACGTAAGCATCAATTAATTCTTTTGGGTAGTCTTGCTCTTGCAAGCTTTTTAAAATTCCCTCAATAACCGAACTTTCATATCTTGCTGGAATTAGTACAGCAAAGCGGTGATTTTCTTTTGCTTCAGGGAACTTAACTGCAGGCATTAACCCATAAACATGATAAAAAATTTTGTAAATAAGCAGCACAACGGAAATTGATAGTAGTGCAATTAAACACCAATTAATAATGTCTAAAATTGTAGCAAACATAATAGTCCTCTAATTAAAATTTAACTTTTAATCATATTTCCCATTTTTAGCAATTTTAGTATAGTTACTTTTTTTAATGTTGTAAACTAAATTTAACAAGAAGTGTCCCCATTGCAACACTAAAATTAAAAAATCTAACAATTTAGTAGTGTTTGTAATAAAAAAACCACCAAAATTAAATGGTGGTTTTGTTTTTATTATAAATTATTTATTTTTTAACTTATTTAACCATTGCGTTAAACACTAACTTGTTGTTAACATATCCGCAAACTTGTTGATTTTCAGAAATTAAAAAATAAACCTTAATTTGGTCGTTTAAACGGCATTCCGAAACAAAACTTATTTCAAAATGAGTTAAGCGTTTTTCTTTAATTGCATTTACTATTAGGTTTGCATAATTTGTGTTGTTCATGTGTTCGTTATGGTCTAGGTCGGAGTGTTGAACAGAATAAACAAATTCCGGTGTTAAATTATCAACTTCAAAACTAGGAACTTTTGAAAAACGTTCCTCGTAGTTAACTGTTTTAACAAACTGACCGGAGGTATATTCTACTGCATCGGTTCTAGAAAGTGTTCTGGTTTTGGTATCAATAACGCACCATTTGCTGGTTCCTTTAACCAAAACTTCGCCACTTAGGCTTTTAATTAAATAATCGCGGTCAAAATCTATTCTGCCTTTTTCGTGTGGCCAAGTTTCAACAAGCACAATTTGGTTAATTTTGGGCATTTTAACAACATCATATTTAACACGGCTTAGCACCCAAAACAAATTTTTTTCAAGCATTGTTAAATATCCCACACCAATTTGTTCGCCGTGCTCTGATGCAACATCTTGAAAAACACTTAAAACACTTTGCGGTTTAAGCTCGTTGTTGCAATCAAAATAACTATTAAAAAGTTGAATTTGTGTTGAATATTTTATTTCGTTCATGTTTACCTCTTTAAACTTTTAGCCAACAAAACAATTTAACTCTAATTTTAAATTTGTGTCAATTAAATATAAAAACAAAAAGCGCTAAGTGTTAGATATTGAACTTAAAGTTAAATTATGTTAAAATAAAAAATAGGGAGAACCTTATGGAACAAAGTTTTGTTGAAAATTTTAAACTTAATAAGTTATTAAACGAAAGACTAAGAGCAATTAGAAAAAAGAACTCCGAATTTAAACCTAGTGCTAAAGGTTCTTATTCGTTTTGCTATCCGTTTAAAAATTTTGTTATATTAAAAAATATTCACAAATATCCGCTTGGCTACGATGCTCAACAAATGGAAGAAAATTTTGAACTTAGAAAGCAACGTTTTAACGAAATTAAAGCTAGGTACGGCGTTAACATTGCCGAACACTTTTGCTGTTATGCAGGAAAATATCGTTTTTATATTATTCAAGAACGCTTAGAAGGCGAAATTTTAAGTGTTCACTATCCATCAACAGCACGTAGTATTGCAAGGGGCAAAAACGAACATGGCGAATATACTGTTCATGATAACAACGACCATCGTATTTTAGGTGAAGAACAAAGAATGCGTGAGTTTGATGAAAACGAAATAGGAACATATGAATATGGTTACATTTCGAAAGCTGTAAGCATTAGAAACAATGCAATGTTAAAACAATTAAGAGCAGCCGATCAATCAATTTATGATAAGTTTGTTCGTGATTTTAAACTACTAATTGAAAATGGTGTTTCAATTGATACAAGTTTATCTGAAAACTTTTTGTTTGATAAAAAGAAGGGTTTCTCATTTGTAGATTTAGATTTTTATCCAGAAAACTATAAAATGCCATCAGATGGCGATATTGCACATAAAATATTTGATGCTTTTCAAGATTTTGGCAGATATAAACACCCGGATTACGAAAAAGCAAATTCAACTGGTTTTATGATTGTTAAAAGTAAAAGTTTGCAAGCCATTAAAAACAATCGTTTTCAGTTAACACCTGAAGAATGGTTAATTTTTGAAAATATGTGTGGTAAGAATGTAGATTCACATTATGCAAAATTAAAGGGTATTTTTAAATAATTTAATATATTTAAAATTTGACTAAACAACAACATAAGTGTAAACTAATTAAGAAAAAAATAATTGGTTTACATTTTTGTTTTAAACATAAATGTTTAATTTTAGGAGATTATATGACAAAACAAAATATTTATCGCACTCATAATTGTGGCGAACTTAGAATTTCTGATGTTAACAAAAACGTTACACTTTCCGGCTGGGTTAACTCAGTTCGTAAACTTGGCGGAATTGTGTTTTTAACCCTTCGCGACCATTTTGGTGTTACTCAAATTTTAATTGAAAACGAAGAAATGGTTAAAAATATTTGCAAAGAAACCGTTGTAAAAATTGAAGGTGTTGTTTTAGAACGTAGTGCAAAAAATGCAAAAATGGAAACTGGCGATATTGAAGTTAAAGCAAGCACTTTAACTGTTCTTGGTAAAAGTAAAAACGTTTTACCATTCGAAATTGCCGATGCGCCTAACACCAAAGAAGATTTACGCTTAAAATATCGCTACTTAGACCTTCGTAATCCAGAAATGCATCAAATGCTTATTAAACGTTCGCAAATTTTACAATACGTTCGTAACACGATGTGCGACATGGGCTTTATTGAAGTTCAAACCCCAATTTTAACATCTTCTTCTCCAGAGGGTGCAAGAGACTATATTGTTCCAACAATTAATGCACCAGGCGAGTTTTATGCACTTCCACAAGCACCACAACAATTTAAACAACTTTTAATGGTTTCGGGTTACGATAAATACTTCCAAATTGCACCATGCTTTAGAAACGAAGCTGCTCGTGCCGACCGCACACCAGGTGAATTTTATCAAATCGACTTTGAAATGAGTTTTGCAACACAAGAAGATGTTTTTGAAGTTGCCGAAAATTTAAGTTATGGTATTTACACAAACTTCACATCTTACGATGTTTGCCCAAAACCTTATGTTAGGTTGCCATATAAGGAAGCAATTAGTAAATATTGTTCCGATAAACCAGACCTAAGAAATCCACTTATTGTTCACGATGTTACAAATATTTTTGCTGGCACCGAATTTGGTGCTTTCCAAAACAAAACCATTAAAGCAATTGCCACAAAATGCGAACAACCTCGCCGTTTCTACGACGACCTTGGCAAACTTATTGTTTCATACGAAGGCAAGGGCTGTGCTTGGGTTAAATACACCGAAGAGGGCTTTACTGGCGGAATTGCTAAATTTATTACCGAACAAGTTGGCAAAGATTTAATTAACGAATTTAATTTAACTGTTGGCGATTCTATTTTCTTTATTGCCGACGAAGAAAACATGGCAATTAAACTAACAAACGTGCTTCGTAATGAACTTGGCGAAAAACTAAATTTAATTGATAAAAATAAAGTTATTTTCTGTTGGATTGTAGATTTTCCTTTCTACGAACTTAACGAAGAAACTAACGCTGTAGATTTTGGACATAACCCATTTAGCATGCCACAAGGTGGAATGGACGCACTTCTTCATAAAAACCCACTAGAAATTTATGCATATCAATATGACCTTGTTTGCAACGGATACGAAATGCTTAGCGGTGCGGTTAGAAACTACGACCAAGACGTTATGGTTAAAGCATTTGAAATTGCTGGATACAACCGCGAAGTTGTTGAAAACAAATTCCCAGCACTATTTAATGCGTTTAGTTATGGAGCGCCTCCACATGCAGGCGGAGCATTTGGTTTCGACCGCATGCTTATGCCAATTTTAAATAAGGAAGTTATTCGTGATGTTATTGCTTTCCCTCTAAACAAGTCGGGCCGTGATGCACTTATGGGTGCTCCAAGCAAAGTAAGCGAAAAACAACTTAAAGATGTTGGAATTAAATTAATTGAGGAATAATTTTTATGAAAAAACTTGATTTAAATGTTATTAAAAAAGACCCATCTAAATATGAAGGGCAGGTTATAACTGTTGGCGGTTGGGCTCGCTCGGTTAGAGATATGAAAAACTTTGGGTTTATTGATTTAAACGATGGCACAACCTTTAAAGGTTTACAAATTGTTTTAAACACCGAAAAACTTTCTAACTATGCCGAAGTTGCTAAACTAAACTCTGGCAGCAGTTTAATGGTTAAAGGTTTATTTAAACTAACCCCAAACGCAAAACAACCATACGAGTTAGAGGCTGAAGAAATTGAAATTATTTGTGCAACCGATAGCACATATCCGCTTCAAAAGAAAGGCCACACAATGGAGTTTTTACGTGAAAATGCATATCTTCGTCCTCGCACAAACTTATTTAATGCTGTGTTTAGGGTAAGAAGCGAAGCTCAGTTTGCATTGCATCAATTTTTTAACTCGCAAGGTTTTGTTAACTTGCAAGCACCAATTTTAACCTCGTCCGATTGCGAGGGTGCAGGCGAATTATTTAAAGTTAGCACACAAGATATTTATAGTGGTAAAAAATTAAATCCTGCCGACGAACTTATGGGTAAAGCTGTTTACCTAAGTCCATCTTGCCAACTAGAGGGCGAAGCATTTGCTTTGGCACTTGGCAAAATTTACACATTTGGTCCATCGTTTAGGGCAGAAAACAGCCACACAATTAAACACGCAAACGAGTTTTGGCACATCGAACCTGAAATGGCTTTCTACGAACTTGAAGACGATATGGACGTTATGGAAGCAATGCTTAAATACACCATTAACTATTTGTTTGAAAAATGCCCAGAGGAACTAAAATTCTTTGATAGTTTTGTTGAAAAAGGATTAATTGATAAACTTAAAAATGTTACCGACAACGATTTTGCTAGGGTAACTTACACCGATGCAATTAAAATTTTAGAAAAAAATAACGATAAATTCGAGTTTAAAGTTGAGTGGGGTTCCGATATTCAAACCGAACACGAAAAATATTTAACCGATGTTGTTTATAAAAAACCTGTGTTTGTTTATAACTATCCTAAAGATATTAAGGCATTCTACATGAAACTTAACGACGACGGCAAAACCGTTAAAGCAACCGACCTTCTTTGCCCTCAAGTTGGCGAACTTTGTGGAGCTAGCGAAAGGGAAGAACGTTACGATGTTTTAATGAACCGCATTAAAGAACTTGGTTTAAATGAAAAAGATTACTGGTGGTTTTTAAATCTACGTAAATTTGGTTCGGTTAAACACAGTGGCTTTGGTATGGGATTTGATAGGTTTATTATGTATGTAACCGGCATGCAAAACATTAGAGATGTTTTACCTTTCCCTCGCACACCAAATAACTGCGAATTTTAATATTAAATTTAATTAAAAATAAAAAAGTAGCAAATGATTGCTACTTTTTTTGTTTGTTAATTAAACTTTTTTTAAATTGAAAGGTTTTAGTTTTTTCCAGAAACAAAATCGGCTTGCAAGGTTTTAACGTGCTCCTCAACTGCGCGTGTAACACCACTAGTGCTTCCACCAATCATTTTAAGCCTAGCTTCGGTCATGTTTCCTTTTTCTTTTGGATTATATTCAAAAATGCGTCCTTGTTGCCCAACGCCTGCAATATGATAGCCTGCTTTACCAATAAAGTCGTGTTTCGAAATTTCGCCATTTTTACCATAATGAAGCATATAAACACTCATTTCGCCAAACGGAATGTTTTCAAGCGACACTGTTGCATACACTTTTGTGCGGTTGTCGTTTGCTCCTAAAGTAAAAATTGTAAAGTTTGGCATTTCGGTGGTTTCGCCATTTTCGTCTTTATATTTTGGAACCAAAATTTCATTAAGAACATAAAGTTCTTCAATTTGTCTAGCAATTATATTGTTTCCCATATATAACCTCAATAATTTATTTTACACCATTATTATAACAATGCTTAAACCAACTTTCAAGAGGTAACTAAAAATTTTATATGTAATTTTTTAAATTTTATAAAAATAAAAAAGCAAGGCTTTACCTTTGCTTTTCAATATCGGTATATTTAACTTTTGCTTCACGTTCAACAAAACGTTTTAAAACATTAAGTTTTTGTTTTGCAAAGTTTTTTGCAATGTTACTATGCAGCAAGTTTGCTTGCGGAATCATGGTTCTATATACATAGTGCGAAGTTGAAAGCGGATTAATATCCGGCACATACTCGTTACTATTTAACGCATAGTTTAAATTGTGGGTTGGAATGTTTTTTGTTTTACAATATTTTAATGTTCGTTTAAGCCCACGTTTACCTAAAGCATCAATAATGTCGGCATCAATTAAAATATATAACTCTTGGTGCTCGACATTTTTAATTGTTTTATTTTCATGATTTTCAATTAAATATAAAATTTTATTTAAATCGGATTGGTTTAGGTTAAAAATAGCTAGTAACTTTTTAACTTCTGCAACCGATTCTGGTGCTGTAACGTGTTTTGTTTTCGACATAACTCTGTGCATGTCGTGGAAGAGAGCAGCAACACAAAGTGTAAAATAATCGCCACCTTCCGTTTTCCAAATTTTTTGGCAAGTTTTAAGCACTCGTTTAATATGCCCAAAATTGTGCCCGGTGTTTTCGTTTTTATAAATTTGTTTTGCTAAACTATAGTAGGGTTTAAGGCTTTTCATTTTTTTTCTCCTTAAACAAGTTTAACAATTTAGTTTTTAAGTGTAAAACAATTTAATATTTTTATGTAACAAAATTTAATTTGATATTTTCCAGCCAGCATATAAAACTAAATATCTGCCAGTTATTTCGGTAAAAGGTTCTGATAATTCTTGGTTAACTTGAGTGTTTACTTCAATAAGTGTTGTAAACCAACCAACAAAGGTATATCCGGTTTTTATTGGAATTGGTAGTGTGTATTCTTGGTTTTCAACAACAATTAGTTCTGTTAAATTGCTTTGTCCGCCATTTAACACAAACTGAATGCGAGTTGCGTTTTTGGTGTATTGTCCGCTAATTTCAACAACTTGTTTATTTTCAATATCTTGAATAAACGAGTTTGTTAAAACTTCCATTCCGTTTAAAATCCAACCACCAAATTGGTCGCCGGAAACAAGTGCCGAAATGTTGGTTACACTTCTTGAAATGTTTTCGGTAACAACCAGCGAATTATCTTCAACCGATATCCAACTTCCATAACTAAAACAACCATAGTTTTTATCGTCAACAATTAATTCGTAGGTGTTAACTTTAACATTTTCAACCCTAAGTGTTAGGTTGGTTTTAACATTATTAAAACTATATGTGTTTTTTGTTTTAGTTGGATAAATTATTTTGCCATCTGCTTCGGCGAAAACTTTAATTTCAGAGTTAGAATATGCTCTAGATAAAGTTATTTCAAATTGCAAATTACTATTATAACTTATTTGAGCTGTTTTTCCGTTTGTTATGTGCTCGGTTTCATAACTAATAACATAACAGCCGCTGCTTTTAGGAAACTCAACCAAATAGGTTTCAATTTGCCAAACAGGGGTTAATGTTAGGCTTTTTGTTACAATATGGTTTAAGCTTATAAAGTTTTGGTTTTGGTCGGTAAAACCTAAAAGAGTGTGTCCGTCATTAGTTAAAACTGGAGGTGTTAAACAACTGCCATGTGTTTGAGTAAGTGTTGTTGTTTCGCCGTTTATATTATAATTAATTAAATAACTATTTATTGTTATGTTATTAACATACACATTTAAATTTGTGTTAAAGTTTTCAATCTTTATTTTATAAACATTTTCAGTTTGTGTATGACTAACAACTCCACTAGAAGTTTCAATTTTAAGTTCCGAATCACTAACACTATCGCTAAGAGCAATCTCAAATTCTAGTTTGTTACCAAGTGCAATTTTTCCAGTTAAATCGGTGTTTAACGTGGCATTACTAAAATCGCCATATATATTATAAGAAACAAACACATCTTTATAAATTGCTTGCAAAGTTAAATTTAAACCATTAACACTATTTAAACTAAAATTATCAAGAGTAAAAGTGTTGGTTTCGTCAGTTATAATCCACTTATCAAATTTTTTATTTTCAAGTTCTGGCGGTGTTAAAGTTGTAAATTTGCCATCGCTATTAAAGCAAACACTATTGCCGTTTAGGATTATGTTTGAAGTGTGGTCTATATGGTATATAGTTTGGTTGTAGGTTAAATTATATTGTTTTTCTTGCCACTTAGCGTAAAGCGTTAATTCTTTATCAACAACCAAGTCGGTTGAAACTAAACTATTTAAATTTTTGTCTAACGACCACCCAACAAAACTATATCCGGCTTTTGTTGGTGTGTCGGGAAAGTTTAATTTTTCGCCCTTTTGGTAAGTTTGAACCAGCACATCATTAATTCCTTTAACAAACTCCACATTAAATGTTAAATACGAATTTAGGTTTCTAACAACACCCCAAATTGTTAAACCTAGTGCCATGCACAAAACTAGCAGGGTGGATATAATGGCCCATTTTATTTTCTTCGAGCCCAACAAGTTAAGTCTATTTTCCATTTTTCCAAGTCCTTAAATCTAGTAAATTTCCATTATTTTCCATTCGCCATTTTTCGACAAAAACGGCAAGGGCAATTATACCACCGTTATTTTTTAAGGTCAAACAAAAATTTCGACTAAAGCACAATTTTATTTTTTTTGGTTTAATCTTACAAAAATTAAAAAAAAGGCAAATAAAACTTGCCATTTTTGTTTTTATTATATTCTGTTTTGTATTCTAGTTAAAACCTACCTACCTTTGCCATCGGTTTTAGGGCCAAACATGCTAGCCATTTCAATATTTGATGTATAACTACACAAAAATCTGCGTTCAAATTCTTTTTGTGGTAGGTTTGGGTGCAAAATTGCTTTAACAACTTTGCCATCAAAAGTTATTCTAACACCAAGTTTTTTTAATCCCTCTAAATTTGCTTCAATTTCTGGCTGCAAAGTTCTAACCAAATCTTTTAACTCCTCGCGGCTAGAAATTTTGCCTTGCAAATTAACTTCTAAAACTTCAATATATTCTTTTTCGTTGGTAGGTTTGGTGGTGTGAGTGGTAAGGTCCATAACCGATTTATATATAAACCTAGTGCTTCGTTTTGTTGAATAGTTAAACATAAAAAATAACCTCGCTTTTGCAAGGTTATTTTATCATAGTAAAATTATTATTTCAATATGTGTTTTAAATTATTTAATGCCTTTACCTTAGTTAAATCTCCTTATTGTTTGCATTAAAATAATAACACAAATTAGTTTTAAATGCAGTGGCAAATGTTTGCGTTGTTAACAATATGAAATAACAATAAATTAGTGTGCAATCAAATATTATTTATTTTGTTGTTATATTCAATTTAAAAAGACTATCTAACCGATAGCCTTTTTTGTTTTGGCTGGGGTGGTAGGATTTGAACCCACGAATGGAAGAGTCAGAATCTTCTGCCTTAGCCTCTTGGCGACACCCCAATAAATAAGTAATAAATTTAACGTTTTTATAGTAGCACTAACACACATAAAATTCAAGTTAATTTAGTTAAATTAACACACATAATTTGCTTTAAAATTTATGTAAATTATAGTAAACTTTATGTGTTAAATAAATCATATTATTTTATGTGGAGCGTGGTAAATATTGTGCATCTTCATTTATTATACGCCACATAATTAAGGGTGCATGAATTATACGAAACAATGTTGCAACTTTAACAATTATGGTTTAATTTAATAAAACTATACACTTTTTGACAATAACATTAAGTTTTTAGTCAAATAATATTTAATTTGAGGAGGGCATTAAATGGCAAAACGAAAATCAAGTTCGCAACGAATGGTTGAAAATGCTGTTAAGAAAACCCACGAATTAACAATTTTCTTTTGCGTTTTGTTTTTAATAATTGGTGCAGTTGGGGGCTGGTTTGGTTATACCATAATTTCTAAAAACGACACCTTTGAAGTTGTGGGCGAAAAAGAAATAACTTTAACCATTGGGCAAACCTACACCGAGCAAGGTTGCAAAGCTGTTGCTTTTGGAAAGGATTTATCGGAACAAATTAAAATCGAATCGGATATCGACACAACAAAAGAGGGAACTTACTTTGTTGTTTACACGGTTGATAACTTTAAATATAAAAACATTCAAAAGGTTAGGGTAATTAATGTTGTTGCCCCAACAGAAGGGTAGGTGAACTATGGCAAAATCTACTCAGAAAAAATTTAGTGTTGGTTTAACAATATTTTTAAGTTTGGTGTTTTTAATTGTTGGTGCTTTTGGCGGACTGGTTGCAAGTTTTTTATATGATAAACATAAAAACCCAATTTTTAAAAGTGATGTTGTTTACGGCGACGGAATTAGTTTTCACTTTTTAGAACTTGGAAACAACAACACTGGCGATAGCATTTTTATTCAAACTTCAACCACCGATATTTTAGTTGATGCTGGTTCACGAACAAACAGCGCCGACACCATTGAAACTTATGTTAAAGATAAAATGCAAGATGATGTTTTAGAATATGTTATTGCTACTCATGCCGACCAAGACCACATTGCTGCTTTGGCTGGTAGCAACGAACACCCAAGTTTGTTTACAAGGTTTCAAGTGCAAAACATTATCGATTTTCCTAAAACGAACAAAAGTTTAACAACCGATGCTGGTAACGATACTGTTTATGGTAAGTATGTTAAAAACCGCGATGCCGAGGTTGCAGCTGGTGCAACACACTATTCGGCACTTGAACTTTGGAACGACCAAACCAAACGTAGCATCGAAATTGGTAACAACATTACATTAAATATTTTATATAATTATTTCTACGAACATAATAGTTCCGACGAAAACAACTATTCGGTTTGTTTTCAAATTGAAGATGGTAATAATAAATTTTTGTTTACTGGCGATTTAGAGGAAGAGGGCGAAGAATATTTAGTTCAAAACAACACTTTAAGTAAAGTTAAATTGTTTAAAGCCGGACACCATGGCTCGCCAACATCTTCAAACGATTGCTTGTTAGATGTTATTCAACCAGAAATTTGCGTGGCTTGCTGTTGTGCTGGTTCGGTTGAATATACCGATAATTTAGAAAACACATTTCCATCGCAAGCATTTATTAATCGAATTTCTAAATGGACAACAAAAGTTTATGTTCCAACAGTTGGCACAATTGTTGCAGACGGAACAAAAAGTGATGGCAGCACCGATTATAAAGATTCTGGCTTTACAAGTTTAAATGGCAACATTGTTGTAACAAGCAGCCGTGGCGAAATAACAGTTGAATGTTCAAACAATAACACTGTTTTAAGGGATACCGATTGGTTTAAAGAAAACCGAACCACCCCAACCGCTTGGGCAACTGCCACAGCATAAATAAAAAAAGACACTTAAAATTAAGTGTCTTTTATTTTTTTACTAACCAAGCAATTCTTTTAACATTTCGTTAACTTTTTGTGGGTTTGCTTTTCCTTTGCTTGCTTTCATAACTTGTCCAACCAAGAACCCAATAGCCGAAGTTTTTCCGCCTTTATAATCGGCAACGCTTTGTGGGTTTGCAGTAATTGCAGATTCAACCATGGTTTTAAGTTCGTCGTCGTTGTTCATTTGTTTAAGCCCTAGTTTTTCAACTAAACTTTCGGCACTTTCGCCAGTGTTCCACATTGCTTCAAACACTTGTTTTCCGGCTGTTGTGCTAATTTCTTTTTTATCAACAAGCACAAGAAGTTTACTTAAATCGTTTGCGCTAATTTTGTTTTCGCCATCTTCTTTAAGTTTACGTAAAGTTTCGTTAATAATAAAGTTTGCAACTAGTTTTGGTTGATTAATTTGTGTCAAAACCTCGGTAAAATAGTCGGAAATTTGTTTTGTTTCGGTAAGTAAACTTGCGTCGTAATTACTTAGCCCCATTTCCATATATTCAGCCTTTAACACGTTTGGTAGTTTTGGTAAACTATTTTTTAAATCTAAAACTTGTTGTGGACTAATGTAAACTGGAAGTAGGTCTGGGTCGGGGAAATATCGATAGTCTTGGCTATCTTCTTTGCTGCGCATGCTGCGGCTTTCGCCAATGCTATCGTCCCAACGCAAAGTTTCCTGAACAATTTTATGTCCGTCTTCAATTTCTTCAATTTGACGTTTTTGTTCGTAATTAATTGCTCTGTAAACAGCTTTAAAACTATTTAAGTTTTTCATTTCGGTTCTGGTTCCAAGTTGGTCGGAACCTGCTGGTTTAACCGATAAGTTAACGTCGCACCTTAGGCTTCCTTCTTCCATTTTAACATCAGAAATTCCGGTGTAGGCAATGGTGCTTTTTAATGCTTCTAAAAAGGCAACTGCCTCGTCGGCCGAACTAATGTCTGGCTCGGTAACAATTTCAATAAGTGGAACGCCACCGCGGTTATAGTCTACCACGGTTCCGCCAATTCCATCGTGAATAAGTTTTCCGGCGTCTTCCTCTAGGTGTATACGATTTAGTCTAATTTGTTTTGTTTTTCCGTTAACATTAATTTCAACAATTCCGTTAACACAAAGTGGTTTTTCAAGTTGGCTAATTTGATATGCCTTGCTTAAATCTGGGTAAAAATAGTTTTTGCGTTCAAACACTGTTTCGTTGTTAATTGTGCAACCAAATGCAAGGCCTGCTTTAATTGCATATTCAACAGCAGTTTTGTTTAAAACCGGAAGTGCTCCAGGAAGTCCTAAACAAACAGGGCAAGTGTTTGAGTTTGGTTGGTCGCCAAAGTTGTTGCGGCAACCACAAAAACATTTTGTTTGTGTTTTTAGTTCGCAATGAACTTCTAAACCAATAACTGTATCGTAATTCATTATTTTGCCTCCTTTTGTGTTTCAAAAACATCGGCAACATTAAATAAAGTTGTTTCACTAAATTTGCTTCCAATTAGTTGCATTCCAATAGGTAAGCCATTTTTGCTAACTCCGCATGGCACACTAATTGCTGGCAGTTCGGCAATGTTAACCGGAACTGTGTAAATATCTGATAGATACATGCTTAGTGGGTCGCCAACCTTTTCGCCAATTTTAAATGCTGGGGTTGGTGCAGTTGGCATTAAAATAACATCACAAAGTTTAAATACTTCGGCAAATTGTTTAACAAGTTTTTTCTGAACCTTTTTTGCTTTTTTGTAGTAAGCATCGTAATATCCGCTAGATAGCACATAGTTTCCAAGCATAATGCGTCGTTTAACCTCTTTGCCAAAACCCTTTGAGCGGTTTTGTAGATATAGGTCGTTTAGGTTTTTAGGGTTTTCAATGCTAAAACCATATTTAACACCATCAAAACGTGATAGGTTGCTTGCGGCTTCTGCCGAACTTAAAATATAGTAGCAAGCCAAAATATCGTTAAACACAGGTATGCTAAGTTCAATAATTTCGGCACCTTGGCTTTCATAAAATGATTTAGCGTCCATAATTTTCTGTTTAACTTCTTCGTCTAGTCCATCGCCAAAACATTCCTTAATTAAGGCAATTTTTATGCCTTTAACCGAGCCTGTAAACGATTGCATATAGTCAATTTTATCACGTTTAACGCTTGTTTCTTCCATTTCGTCGTGGCAACTTAAAACGTTTAGCATAAGTGCCGAGTCTTTAACGGTTTTAGTAACTGGACCTGCTTGGTCAAGCGAACTAGCAAATGCAACAATGCCATAACGCGAAACTAAACCATAGGTTGGTTTAAGCCCAACAACTCCACACATTGCACTTGGTTGTCTTACCGAACCACCTGTATCAGTTCCAACACTGGCATAGCCAATGTTTGCTGCAACTGCTGCAGCCGAACCACCACTGCTTCCGCCCGGAATATATTGCGGGTTGCGTGGGTTTAGGGTTGGACCAAATGCCGAGTTCTCGGTGGTTGAACCCATAGCAAACTCGTCCATGTTGTTTTTACCAATAATAATAGCATAGCTGCTTTTTAGGTTTTTAACAATTGTTGCATCGTATGGCGAAACGTATGTGCTTAAAAATTTGCTTGAGCAAGTTGTTTTTTTGCCAGTTAGGTTAATGTTGTCTTTAATTGTAATAGGAACACCAGCAAGCAAAGGAAGTTCTTTTCCTGATTTAAACATTTCGTCAACAAGTGCGGCTTGTTTTAGTGCGTCCTCTTCAAACACTTGTGTTAAAGCGTTAAAACTTTCTTTTTCTTTAGCCATTTGCAAAGCTTGTTTTGTTAGTTCTAGGCTAGTAACCTTTCCTTCACGTAAAAGTTTAGCCACTTCTAAAATGCTAAGTTGTGTATAATCCATTTTAAATCCTCCTATTCAACCACTTGTGGCACACTAAAGCCACCACTACGTTTTTTAGGAGCGTTTTTAATTGCGTCCTCTTGGCTTAAACTTGGTTTAACTTGGTCGGCACGCAAATCGTTTAAAGGCAAAACACTTAATTCGTCGTTAACGTCCGATGTATCAACGTTTTGCAAAGTGTTAACATATTCAACAATGGTGCTCATTTCGGTTGTAAATTTTTCAATTTCTTCGTCCGAAAATTCTAGTTTCGAAAGTTTTGCAATGTGCAAAACATCTTTTTTACTAATCATACTTTACTCCTTGTAAAAGTTTTACTTTAAAGTATTAACAATTTAAAATATACCACATTAAGGTTTTTATTGTCTATTTTAAAGCCGTTAAAGATAAAAAAATAACGCTTAAACATTGGGTTTTCTTAGTTTAAGCGTTATTGTTTGTTTTTGGCTATAAAAAAGTAAACCCATTAAATATGTGTTAAAGCGTTATTATTGTTATTATTATTATTGTTAACAATAAATAGCATTGGTTTACCCCTTAAATTGTTAATTCTTGTAACAACCTAATAATAGCACTAAAAAAACAAAAAAGCAACCCTTAACTTAATTTGGTTGCTTATTTGTTTAAATAATTAAAGTTTCAATTAAAGTAATAATGTATCCAAGTGCTACCGAACTTAAATATAAAATTGCTAGCACGCTTAAATTTTGTTTAATGTTTTTATTTTGTTTAAATAAAACTGCAAGCCCAATGCCAGCATTAACACAAAGTCCTGCAACAGCCGAACCAAATGTTATGCCATCAATAATTAAAAGTTGAGTAATTAAAACCGAGCTTGCACAATTAGGAATTAATCCAACCAAAGGCACAATTAGTGGTTGCAAATAAGTTACACTTTGCATAAAGTTAACAATGGCTTCTTCGCCCAAGTAATGAATTAAAACTTCTAAAACAGCATTAACAATAAAAATGTAGACAAAAATTTTTAAACTATGAATTAGTGGGTGAACAAAAAACTTTTTTAAAGTGTTGCGTTTGCCTTCAACGTTGTGTCCGCAACAACCGCTAATTTCGTCTTCGTGAGTGTCTTCGTGTTCGTGCTCATGTTCGTGTTCGTGTTCGGCAGGTGGAACAATTTCAACCACGGTTTTTTTCTTGTAAATAAGGTTTGCTACAAAATCTACGCCATAACCAACAATTAAAGCATAAACAAACTTAATTGCAAGCATCGGAAAAATTAAATATGCTTTTTCTGGGTTAGATAAAATAATTGGCAAAGCCTCGTCGCTTGTTGCAATAAAAATGGCAAGCATGGTTCCCATTTTAATGTAGCGTTTAGAATATAAGTCGCTAGCAACAACCGAAAATCCGCATTGCGGAATAAGACCAAGCCCGGCTCCAACCACCGTTGCATATTTTCCGTTTGTATATTTAACAAAATGTTTAGAAGTGCTTACTTTTTCTTCTACCACCTCAATAATAATGTATAACAAAATTAAAAAGGGGAAAACTTTTAACGAATCAAGTAAAGCATGTAATAATGCGTGTCCCATAACAGCAAATATTATAATCCTTTTTTTATTTTAGTGCAAATATAGAAGCATTAAATTTAAACTGCTTTGTCGAATTTATCACATAAACTTAATTTTGTAAATACATATTTTGCAAGTATTGAATAAATGAAGCAAAATATAGCAAAACTATAACTAACAAATTAATTGGAGGGGAAATGGACGCAAGTAACAAAAAAATATTATTAAACATTGCTTATTGGAGCATGGCGGTTTTAACAATTGTGCTAGGAATTTTGTTTTTAATTGCAATGCCAATTAGACAGGTTGCCATGTACCAGCGTGTGGTTTACTACATTTGGACAATTTTATTAATTTTAACAATGTTGTGTGATATTGTTGCTACAAAAATGCAAAATTATAAATACATTGTTGCACTTGTTATTGGAGCACTAGCATTTTTATGTTTGCTTGTTGGAATTATTGTTTATGCTGGCATGAACATCGATTTAATGATTCCGTACTATGCTTTGGGTAGGTTTTTAACCGTTATTGGCTTTAGTGTAGTGTTAACAATTATGGCAATTGTAACTTCGGTTATTGGCGAAAGCATTATTGAACTAAGTGTTGCACGTAAAGGAAAATAAAAAACTTTATAAAAATTTAATAATTTAAGGCAAACCAATTAAACTTGGTTTGTTTTTTTGTTATAATGCTTGTGTATGATTAACTATAACCAACAAATGGAAAATTTAATAAATAATTTAAGTGGAACTCCAACGCTTTTGCTTCATAGCTGTTGCGGGCCGTGCTCAACTGCAGTTATAACTAGGTTAAAAAACCATTTTGATATAACTGTGTTTTACTATAACCCATGTTTATACCCAAATTCAGAATATGAAAAACGTTTAAACGAACAAATTAAATTTATAAACAAACTAAACGAGGAAGAGGGCAGAAACATTAAAATTGTGGTTCCGCCGTTTAATCCTCAAAGTTTTTACGACGCTGTTAAACAAGTAGAAAATTTTGATAAACTTAAAGAAGGTGGGCAAAGGTGTTACGCATGCTACTTACAGCGGTTAACTGCCACTGCAAAATACGCCAAACAAAATGGTTTTAACTATTTTTGCACAACTTTAAGTGTTAGCCCATATAAACATTCTAGTTGGTTAAACGAAATTGGGCTTAAACTGCAAACCGAACTAAACACTAATTTTTTGGTGGCGGATTTTAAGAAAAAAGATGGCTATAAACTAAGCCAAACTTTAAGTAGGCAATACGATTTATATAGGCAAAACTATTGCGGTTGCGCCTATTCTTATGCCGACATGCAAAATTATTTAAAAAATTTAGAAAATAAAAGTTAAGGTTTTATGAAAAATTTAGAATGTAAATATTTTAATATTTGTGGTGGTTGCAAACTGCTTAATGTAGACTACGAAAAGCAATTAAAACAAAAACAACAACAAGTTGAAGATGCGTTGGCTGAATTTAACATAACTGCCAAAGTGGATAAAACGGTTGGAATGTTTTATCCTTATAAATATCGTAACAAGGTGCACTTGGCAATTAGAGATGTTAAAGGTAAAGCACAAGTTGGTTTTTTTGAAGAAAACAGCAACAAAATTGTTGATGTAGATAGTTGCTTGCTTCACGATGTTTGGGTTAAAAAACTTATTAACATAGTGCGTGATTACATTACAAAATTTAAAGTTAGCCCATATAACAAACGTAAAAACGAGGGCACGCTAAAATATGTGGTTGCAAGGTGCTTATCCGACGAAATTATGGTTACAATGGTTGTTACAAACCATGCTTTTGCTGGGCGCGAATGGTTTTATGAAGAACTAACCAAAAACTATAAAAATGTTAGTTTTTATGTTAATGTTAACACTCGCACCGATAATGCTGTGTTCGACGAAAAGGGTTTTTCGCATAAAGGTGGGTTTAAAAAACTTCGTGGCGAAATGCTTGGTGTAAAATTTGAACTTTCGCCAAATTCATTTTTTCAAATTAACACGCAAATAACCGAAAAAATTTATAAACGCATTTTCGAAAGTTTAAACTTAAACGACCGTTCGGTTGTTCTAGACCTTTATTCTGGCATAGGAATTACAAGTTTAATTTTTGCAAAAAATGGGGCAAAAGTTGTTTCAATTGAAAGTGTTCCAGAGGCAGTTAACGATGCTAAAAATTTAATCAAATTAAACAAATGTGAAAATAAAATTACACCTTTGCTTGGAAAATGCGAAAACTTAATTAACCGCATTAACTATAAAAAACTTTATAAAGAAAATGGTGTTGTTTCGGTTTTTCTAGACCCTCCACGAATTGGTGCACAAGTTAGTGTTCTTGAGGAAATTAACAAACTAAATCCATATAAGTTAGTTTATTTAAGTTGTAACCCAAAAACTTTGGCGCGTGATTTAAAAGTGTTAACCGACTATGGCTTTAAACTTGAAAGCGTTACTCCGTTCGATATGTTTCCGCATACAAACCACGTGGAAACACTTGTGGTGTTATCTAAATAGGAGGTAATTTATGAAACGTGAACCGTTTTTAAATCATTTAAAAACCAGAATTAAAACTGATATTTTTTCGTTTGTTGTAATTTTACTTTATGCCGCACTATGTGTGTTTTCAATGATATATAGTTTTTCATTTGTAAAAATTAGAAATGGGTTGCTTTGCTTATTGTTTTTAAGTTTTGCATTTTTAATTTATCCTGTTGAATATTGGCTAAAAATAAAAATTGTTCCAATTTGTTTGGTTTCTATTTTATTTATAGCTTATGGCTCGGTGCTTGGCACTTGCCACGAATTTTATTCAAGGTTTCCGGTTTTCGATTTAATTTTGCACGCTCTGTCTGGGTTGGTGTTTGCTTGTTGTGGCTTTACACTTATACAACTTTTAATTGGAAAACCAACAACAACAAAAAAATTTTTCGCTTGCATGCTTTTTGGTTTCATGTTTACATTAGCCATTGCGGTTGTGTGGGAACTTTTTGAATTTAGCATTTACACAATTATGGGTTTTGACATGATGGAAGATAGCGTTATAGATGGGTTTGCTTCTTATTTGCTTGCAGGCAATCATAACGAAATTGTTAAAGTTGATGGTATAACGCAAACCATAATTTATTATGGCAACCAACAAAGCATAACCATTAACGGCTATTTAGATATTGGATTGCTTGACACCATAACCGATATGTTTATTTGTTTTGCTGGCTCGGTTGTGTTTGTAATTGTTTCAACAATAAGTTATTTCAAATGCAAAAAAATTAACGATTTACTTTGCCCACAATTAATTTATTATTCTGAAAGCCCTTTGGTAAAAACCAAACAAACAACACAAAATAAGTTAAACAATAATTTAGATAAAACAAAAACTGATGTTTCAAAGGAAAAACGTAATGAGCAAAATTCCTCAAATTGATTATAACGAAAAAATAAAACTGATTAAGGCGGCGCCAGTTCAACTTTATAAAGGAGAACAATTAATTAAACTTTTTTATTCTGCCGACAATCAAACCAGATTGCTGGTTTTAAAAAATGCACAGAACTTGTTTTACTATGTTAAAGAGGAATTAATAATTTTTAACGACGAACAACTGGTTAAAGTTAATGAGGGGTACGACGATGTTATTTATGGTGGATATCAACAACTAGATAACGGCTATGGTTATAGTGTGTTTGAATCGGCCGAGCATCTGCTTTCCGAACTAAAACCCGAACTAGAGTTTTACACCGAACAACCACTAAATTAAAACATTGCATTTAATTAAATAAAAAATAAAGTAGCAAGTAAATTGCTACTTTTTATTTGTAAATATGTGCTTTTTGACAATAACTGACATGTTTTAAGCAATTACATGCATTCTTTTAATATTGCAACAATGTTTTCACGAGTGAAAAGTTTTGGGTTTATTGCAGCCGCACCATCGTTAATTGCAATGTTTGCAATGGCTGGTAGGTCAATTTCGGAAACACCATATTCGCTAAGTTTTAAACTAAAACCAGTTGTGCTACTTGCCATTTTAACAAATTGTTCAATTTCAGAAATAAACAGTTTTGCACGTTCGGTTTCAGGGGTGTTAACATAAACTTCAGGACCTTTAAATGCAAGCAACATTTCGGCATAAACATCGGCTAAAACATTTTGGTTAAACTTTAAACAATGTGGTAAAAGTATTGCCATGGCATTGCCGTGAGGAACTCGGTAGGCACCAAGTGCATGGCCAATGGCATGCACAATTCCAACCATCGAATTTGAAAATGCCATGCCTGCTAAAGTTGAAGCATTTAATAGGTTTAATTTATACTCTTGCTTTTTAGGGTGGTTAAGTGCTAAAAACAAATTTTCAGAAATTAGGTTAATTGCACTAACTGCAAAGCCTGAACTTACTGTGTTGCGTTGCAAACAACTATATGCTTCAATGGCATGCGTTAAAGCATCGAGGCTGGTGGTTGCAACAAGTTTTGGTGGAAGGGTTGAAATAACTTCTGGGTCTAACACCGCAACATTTGGTAATAGCGCCGGACTAATATATTCCATTTTAACATGAGTGTCGTTGTTTTTAATAACGGCAACGCTTGTGCATTCGCTTCCAGTTCCGCAAGTGGTTGGAATAACAATAAACGGAACGTCTTTCCCTTTTGGTAAAATTTCGTTACCTTCCAAACTTAAAATGTCTTCCTTTAATTGCGATAGCACAAGTTTAACACCCTTTGCGGTATCTATAACACTTCCACCACCAAGTGCAATTATGCTATCGGCGCCCAAGGTGTTGTATAGTTTAACAATTTCGTTAATGGTTAGGGTTGACGAATCGGTTGGAATGTTATAAAACACTCGGCTAACGTCAACTTTGTTTTTGTTTAAAATTTTTAACACGTTTTTAAGTGTTCCAACTTTTTCAAGTCCGGCGTCGCTAAGCACAAGCGGTTTGCTTGCTCCAAAATATTCAAGTTCGTGCTTAATGTTACAAATTGCATTTTCGCCAGAACAAATTTTTACTGGGCTATAAAACTCAAAGTATTTCATAGGTTTCCTCCAAACAACATTGTTAAATAAAACTTAAATTTGCTAACTTCCAACTTTGGCGTTGGGTTAAAAAGTTTTCCGTAAATAAGTTTTGGATATAAATAACATTCAATTGTGTTAACAATTCGGGTTAGTGTCATTGCATTATTAATGTTTCCATAAATTTTAATGCGGTGTTCGCAGAATGCAGTTGCCAAACTATTTTTGCCAAGCAAACAATTAACAGCACTTTTTTGGTCTTTAAACTCAACAAGTAAATCAACTTTGTTAGGTTCTTGCACAACATTAAAAATTTTGCCGTCCATGCACCTAATGCAAACACTAATGTTTTTAGGAAGTACATTAATTTTAATTATGTAATTGTTTGGCAAACATTCAAAGTCGGCACCCAAGGTTTTATCGAGTGCAACGCCAGTTTTTATTGCACGTATTAAAATGTTTAAAATTAGTTTAATCATGTAGGTAAACCTTTAACTTAATTTTTACATGGTTAGTATATATTAATTTTTGTTTTTCTCCAATTTCTTTTGGGTGTAAACCAATGTTTAACTTAAAGTATTAAAATTTTTGTAGAGTTTTTAAACTTTGTGTGTTACACTTAAATTAACTTTAGGAGGATTGTTTTTTATGGCAGTTCAAATTGTTTTATGTGTTTTATCAATATTATTTGCTGCACTATTTATTGTGGTGCGTGTAACAAAAGGTGGAGTGCTTGGCATTGCAACTAAAGCACTTGCAAGTTTAAGCTTTGTTGCTTATGGCGTTTTTAGCTTAACACAAATAACTTGGTTTAACGAGGGCAGTGCCTTTATCATTATGGGGTTGGTTTGTGGTTTAATTGGCGATATTTTGCTAGATGCAAAAGTTGTTTACACTCAAGATAACGATGCTTATTTAAATTCAGGCATGCTGGTGTTTGGTGTTGGGCATGTGTTTTATTTAGTGGGCACAATTTTGTTTAGCCACCAAGTAATTAAATTGTTAACCCCAATTTTAGTTTCTGTTGCAATTGCTGCTGTTTTAACTGCAGTTGTTGTGCTAGTTGGGAAAAAACTTGGTTTTAACTTTGGCAAGTTTTTGTGGCAAACCGTTGCATATTCGTTTATTTTAACATTTATGAGTGCCTTCACAATTTATTTGGCTTGCTTGCAACCAGAGTTTTTGGTAATTGCAGGTGGATTAACTTTATTCTTGCTTTCCGATTTGGTTTTATCACTTCAATATTTTGGTGGAAAACAAACCGACAAATTTTGCACTATTGTTAATCATTCGCTTTACTACGCCGCTCAAATTTTAATTGCAACATTTCTATTCTTGTTTTAATTTTTATTGAGCATTAAACTATTAAACTTTATAAGAAGCAATTTTTTAATATAAAACAAAAAAGCCCCTTGCTGGGGCTTTTATTATTTGTTGTTTAATTCCATTTCTTTAAGCAATGTTGCACGTTCAATAATTTTAGTAACGTTCTCTTCGTTTAAACTTAAAACAAGTTTTAACGCTTCCTGTTGTTTTGGCGTTAAATTAACATCGTTATTAACCAATGCGTCTATTGGCATATTTAAGTATTTAGATATTTTAATAACAACTTCTAAACTAGCGGTGTTTCTATCTTCGTAGTGCATATATGTTGTGTATGGAATTTCTAAAATTTTTGCAAATTTTCTACCGCTAAGGTTGGTGTAGGTTTCTCTTATATACTTTAAATTAAACATAGTTTTATCCTTTTTTGTTATAATACCTAAAAAGAATAAAAATTATTAATTAAGTACCAAATTTTGTATAAATTTTACAAAATCTCCCAATATTTGTAAAATAATGCTTTACATTTACCAAAATTGGTAATATAATGTTGTTGTATTACATAAATGAGTAATGTAATATGCAATCATTAATAACCCATTAGGAGGCAAAGTTTAGAAGCGACTTTGCGGTTATTAATGAAATTTAATTTAAAATAAAAAATCACAACTGTTAATGTTGTGATTTTTGTTTATTATTGTATAGGTTTATTTTTATTTACGTTGTAAATTTTTAACTTGTTCAAGTTTTTTTAAGTTTTCGGCAATTTCGCCTTCGGTTGGGTCGTAGTCTTCCATGCATGGTGCACCCATATCTAAACTAGGCGAAAGGTTAAATTTAAACACTTGTCCGCCAAAGTTAAATTCTTGCATTGTGGCTGGCGGAACTGGAACTGCCAAAGGTGCAGTTGGTGCCTTTTTTAAAGCTTTTTGAGCTGTTGCTTTCATATAAGCAACGTGCACACATTTAAAAAATTGTAGTGCATCGGCTTCAACATAGGTGTGGCTATAAATTAACGCTTTTAGCATTTGGTTATATCTATCAACATTTGGTGAGTTTGTAAAATCGCGTGTAGGGCAAACGTCCATTAGTGTTTCTAGCCTAATATAAAGTTTTGGGTGCTCAATGTTTGGCGAATATAAAATTGCGTTTCCGCCATAACTAAAAGGTTTTGTGTTTGGTAAAAATTCAAGTTTTTCAAGAAGTTTGCGTCCGGCAGCTGTTATTGCGTCGGCACAAATATCAAGCACTTCAAAGTTGTTAAAAATATCTTCGGCAATTTCCTTATAAAACTTTGTTCCAAGCCCTTGGCCTTGCATGCTATCGTGGGTGTTGCACTCGTATAAATACATTTCGTTTGAAACTGGTTTATACATGTGTGTAAATGTGCTAACAATTTTGCCATCGCACATTCCTACATACATTAAGTGTTCTTCGCTAATGCCATTTTGCGCAACTTGTTTAAGTTTTTCTAGGTTTACGCCGTCGGTTGCCATAGTAAGCCTGGTTTTTAACGAGCTTGGCACAGGTTGTTGGCTTGAATAATAGTCATAAATTTCGTCTATTAAATTTTCGTTTGCTTCAGTATATAAAACTCTAAAAAGTTCTAATTTTTTCTTTGCCATACCATTATTTTACCACATTTGGAACAAATAGTAAATACCCCAATTTTAAGTTTGTTTGCTTTACAAACTTAAAACATTTTAATATATTAAAATTATGATAACACTTGCCGAATTTGAAAAAATTAATATTCCGTTAAACTCAATTTCTGGTTTCGAGTTTTTTGAGGGTAACAATGTTTTGCTTTCAACACCTCATGCGGTTACGCAAACAAGGGGAGCAAAACAAAAATTCGCCGAAGCCGAAACCTTTAGGGTTGCAAGTTTGGTTAGGGCTGCAACTGGTTGCAGTTTAATTACAAAAACCGAAAATTTAAACGACGATGCAAACCTAGATATTAACAACAACTATCGCAACAAAATTGCCTCACAAATCGAGCAAAACAAAGTTAAGTTTGTGTTTGACATTCATTCGTTAACCGACAAACGAACCGAGCAAATAAACCTAGGCACAAACCATGGCTTTAATTTGGTTGGAAACACCGTGTTGTTTGAACGCATTAAAGAAATTTTTAACCAAAATAGTTTTAACACCACCACCGATTATCCGTTTGCAGCCTCTGAAAACACAATTGCGGGTTTCTTTTCAAAACATTATCACGTGTTTTGTTTGCAAATAGAGGTTAATAGTGCAATTTATAAAAACGAACCAATGTTAAACAACTTAGTTAACGCATTAACTCAAATTGTTAAAACAACCATGGCTCTTAGCAAATTAAAGAAATAAAAAAGAACCTAATTTAGGCTCTTTTTTTGTGTTTACAATCCTAAAATTGCGCTTGCAATTAAAAAGTAACTAACCATTGCAATGCAATCAACTAAAGTTGCTATAACTGGCGAAGCCATAACGGCAGGGTCTAGTTTGCAAACTTTTGCAAGAAGTGGAAGACCACTTCCAATAAATTCGGCAATAACAATAACAATAATTAAACTTAGTGCAACAACAAGTGCAAGAAGTGGGTCGCCATAACGCAACCAAACAATTGCAAAATTAACAACGCTTAAAATAATGCTTACAAGTAACGACACTTTAAATTCTTTAAATGCAACTTTAAAATAATCTTTTATGCTAATTTCGTTAAGTGCTAGTCCACGAATAACAAGTGTTGCCGATTGCGAACCGCAGTTTCCGCCGGTTCCCATAAGTGTTGGAATAAACGTAACAAGGGCAGGTATTGCAACAAAAGCGTCTTCAAAAAACGACATAATTGCACCAGTTACCGATGCCGAAATTGTTAAAAATAGTAGCCAGAAAATACGTTTTTTAGCATGCGAGAAAGCACTTGCTTTTAAATATGGTTCTTCAGTTGGCGAAATTGCTGCCATTTTTTCCATATCTTCGGTTACTTCTTCTTTAACAACGTCCATAACGTCGTCTATGGTAACAATACCCACAAGGCGTTGTTCGTTATCTATAATTGGTAATGCATAAAAATCGTATTTATCAAATAAAGCACCAACTTCTTCTTGGTCGGTTGTGGTGGTTGCATAAATAACATTTGGGTTCATAATGTCTTTAATTAAAGCGTCGCGTTCTGCCATAATTAAATCTCTAATGCTTAAAACCCCCTCAATTTTGCGCTTTGCGTCGGTTACAAAAATTGTGCCAATAGTTTCAGAATCGGCAGCTTTTTTCTTAATTTTACTAAAAGCCTCGTCAACCGTTAAAGTTTGTTTAACGTCAATAAACTCGGTTGTCATAATGCTTCCAGCACTATATTCTGGGTAGGTTAAAAGTTTGTTTAATGTGTCTCGATTTTCTTTTGTTGTGTTTTTTAGCACGCGTTTAACAACGTTAGCAGGCATTTCTTGCAAAAAGTCGGCAGCGTCGTCCATATATAGGTCGGACATAATTAGTGCAATTTCTTTATCTTTTAATGCGTTAACAATAACTTCTTGATATTCTGGTTGTAAAAACGCAAAAACATCGGCTGCCACATCTTTAGAAAGCAACCTAAATAAAATTGTTATTTGTTGTTTATCTTCTAATTCCTCAAAAAAAGCCGCAATATCGGCGATATTAAGGCTTAAAAGATGTTGTTTTAGTTCTTGATATTGTTTGTTATCAAGTAATGTTTTAATGTTTTCCATCTCTTTTCTCCTTTTGCACAAGAGATAAGAGCATAATGTAAATTATGTTTGTTCCCTTATGCTATTAAATTTTAGTTTTCGGCGGAACAGGTTCCATAATTTACCATCCTTTTGGTTAATTTTTGTACCACGAGTTTAACAAAAAAATTTTAAATTGTAAACCCCAAATTGCAAAGTTTTTTTAAAAATTTTTTCTATACTTATTTTAGTGCTAAATTTTAAAATTTGTGCCTAAAAGTAGCCTTTTTAAGCATAGCAAAAAAACAACCAATTTAGCATAAGTTTATTGTTGTTTATTTGTGGTGCTTTAAATTGTAAAGTTTAAACCTAAAAAGTAATTATATAAAAATAACTTTTATAACAAAAACTATTTACAAATTAAGCTTATTGGTGTAGAATTATAATGCATAATAGAAAATATTTTTTATTTAAAAGGAAACCGATTTATGAAACTAATTAAAATGTTTAACAAATCATTTACCATTATGGCAATTGTTATTGCTGTGGTTAGTTTACTTTTAACAGCGTTTTTAAACACTCAAAGTGTTTTTGCTCAAGCAGAGGGCGGTGCTGTAGAACACGAACACCATCACGAAGAAGTTGTTGCTGTTGCGGCAGATTCTAATGTTGAAGTTGGCGAGTTCGAAAACAGTGTTACACTGCCTCCAGTTAAATGTGATTCATGTGGTTGCGAAGTTTATGAATGTCCTAAATGCTATAAAGAAGACGAAAATGGAAATTGGGTTCAAAACTGCCCTAAAGAAGCAATTACCGACGAAAAAGAAAAAGCTGCTTACGTATGCCCAATGAACATTACCGAACAAACATGGTATAAAAGCTTAATGCAAATTGTTGGCATTGTAGATAGTTTACTTAACCCACTTTTAATTATTGGCGGAACAGCAGGTATGATTTTTGTAATTATTCTTGGTGTAAACTTCAGTAAAGCAGAAAGTGCTGATAAACGTGAAGAAGCTAAAAAACGTATGATTAACGCAATTATTGGTGTTGTTGTAACATTACTATTACTTATCTTAGTAAAACTATTCACTGCAAATGCAGACGAAATTGTTACATGGATTAACACAACCGGCAGAGGTTAATAAAAAATTAAAGTTGGGTTTAGCCCAACTTTTTTTATTTTCATTTTTAATTGTGTTTAGGTTTATAACACTTTTATGAACTTTTCAACACAAAACGAGGCTATTTATTTAACTTGAATTAAAAAGAAGTATCTATTTATAATAAAAAAGTTTACATTTTTATAAATGTGGTGTACAATTTGTTGTCAAATAAAATTTTTATAAGGACTACATTTATGAAACTAGTTAAAATGTTTAACAAATCATTTACTATTATGGCAATTGTTATTGCTGTGGTTAGTTTACTTTTAACAGCATTTTTAAACACACAAAGTGTTTTTGCCCAAGCAGAGGGCGGTGCTGTAGACCACGAACACCATCACGAAGAAGTTGTTGCTGTTGCAGCAGATTCTAATGTTGAGGTTGGCGAGTTTGAATCAAGTTTACAAGCACTTGATAAAACAAAATATTTTTCAGCAACATCAACAGCACCATCAAAATGTCCTGTGTGTGGATGTGAAGTTTATGCTTGCTCTAAATGTTGGACAGATAAAAAAGTTGATGCTACAGCACATACTGTTGGCACTGAAACAAATAAAACCGGCGAAACTGTAACCTATACAGCAATTTGTCCTGGTGGTGCAGATAGTGCTGCTGAAACATATGTTTGCCCAATGAACATTACCGAACAAACATGGTATACAAGTTTAATGCAAATTGTTGGCATTGTAGATAGCTTACTTAACCCAATTTTAATTATTGGTGGAACAGTTGGAATGATTTTTGTAATTATTCTTGGTGTAAACTTCAGTAAAGCAGAAAGTGCTGATAAACGTGAAGAAGCTAAAAAACGTATGATTAACGCAATTATTGGTGTTGTTGTAACATTACTACTACTTATTTTAGTAAAACTATTCACTGCAAACGCAGACGAAATTGTTAAATGGATTAACACAACCGGTAGAGGTTAATAAAAATAAAGTTGGGTTCAACCCAACTTTTTTTATGCTCAGTTAAAGGTTTTGATAAAATATAAAAATGTTTTATAATTTAGTATGAAACTTATAAAAATAATATTTTTCCCCATAACAATTTTGGTGTGGGGAGTAAAAAAGTTAATAAACAAATTTAGCAGTGTTAGAATTGGTAAGTTTTTAACAGATTTAACTTTGCCTAAAATAGATACACTAACTGGCGAACAATTTGAAGATGTTTGCAAACTTATGTTTCAGTTTGCAGGCTACAATGTTAAAACAACACCGGCTTCAAACGATTATGGTGCCGATTTAGTTATTTCAAAAAAATTAACCATTGTGGTTCAAGCAAAACTATATTATAAACATGGCGTTGGAAACCATTCGGTGCAAGAGGTTACATCTGCCATTAAATATTATAACGCACATTTTGCATGTGTTATAACTAACTGGAAATTTACAAAACAAGCCCAAACAATGGCACAAATGCAAAGTGTTGTGCTTATTGATAGGCAAGATGTTGAAGACTTTTTATTAGATGTTAAACAAGGAACTAAACACTCAAAAATGTTTAACCTCGAAAAACATTTTAAACCAAATGTTAACGAACTTCAAAAATAAAAAAGAGCCAAGTTTGGCTCTTTTTTTATTAATCTCTAATTCCAAATTTACTGCACATGGCAACAACTTGTTCTTTAACACGTTTAACTGCTTTTTCTTTGTTTTCAATAATGTCGACAATAAATGCGGCAATTTTAACCATTTCTTTTTCTTTCATGCCACGGCTAGTTACGGCAGGTGTGCCAATTCGTAATCCGCTTGCAACAAATGCTTTACGTTTTTCGTTAGGAACTGTGTTTTTGTTTGTTGTGATGTGTGCTTTTTGAAGTAGTGTTTCAAGTTCTAGGCCGGTAATGTCGCGGTCAGATAAATCAAGCAACATTAAGTGGTTGTCGGTTCCGCCCGAAACAAGTTTAATTCCGTGTTTTGTTAGTTCGTCGGCTAACACCTTTGCATTTTTAACAACTTGCTCTTGATATTTTTTAAATGATGGCGATAGTGCCTCTTTAAAACTTACTGCCTTGCCAGCAATAACATGTTCAAGTGGTCCGCCTTGTGTTCCTGGAAAAATTGCTTTATCAATTTTTTCTTTAAATTCTTCCTTACACAAAATAAAACCACCACGAGGACCTCGCATTGTTTTGTGAGTTGTTGATGTAACAAAATCGGCATAAGGAACTGGGCTTGGGTGCACGCCTGCGGCAATTAATCCAGCAATGTGTGCCATGTCAACCATTAAGTATGCGCCAACTTCGTCGGCAATTTCTCTAAACTTTTTAAAGTCGATAACGCGTGGATATGCGCTTGCTCCTGCAACAATAAGCTTTGGTTTGCATTCTAGGGCAATTTCACGCACTTTTTCGTAGTTAATAACGCCAGTTTCTGGGTCTACACCATAAAGCACGCTGTTAAAATGTTTGCCCGAAATATTAACTTTGCTTCCATGGGTTAAGTGTCCACCATCGCTTAGGTTCATACCTAAAATGGTGTCGCCTGGTTTAAGCATGGCAACATAAACAGCCAAGTTTGCATTTGCTCCGCAGTGTGGTTGAACGTTTGCGTGGTCGCAACCAAATAGTTGTTTTAACCTATCAATTGCAAGTTGTTCAACAACGTCAACATTTTCGCAACCGCCATAGTAACGTTTGCCAGGGTAGCCCTCGGCATATTTGTTAGTTAAGCAACTTCCCATTGCTTCTAGCACAGCTTTAGAAACATAGTTTTCAGAAGCAATTAATTCTAACCCATCGTGTTGCCTAACATCTTCTTTTTGAATGGCTTTAAAAATTTGTTTATCAACTTGTTCAAGTCCTTTCATAACACACCTCACTATTAAATTTTCTTAAGTATAAGTTTAGCAAAAATTGACGTTTTTTCAAATTAAATGTAAGCAACAAAATAAATGTTAGTTATTTTGCATGATTTTAGTTATACTTGCAAAAATTTACTTACATCAAATTTTTTATTTTGATATTATACCTTTAAGGTCAAATAAATACCTAAATTGATTTGTTTAAATTAAAAAACAGGGGAGGATTTTTTATGAAAAAATTAAAATACGCGCTTATGGCTGGTGTTTTAGCTGTTCCTTGTGCTTTTGGGCTTGCAGGTTGTGGCGATACCGAACCAGAAAAACAAGATAAAATTATGAATGTAAGCTTAAACCCAGAAATTGAGTTTGTGCTTGACGAAAACGATAAAGTTGTTTCGGTTAACGCTTTAAACGACGAAGGAAACTTTTTAATTGCAAACGCAAACTTTTCGGGCAAAACCGCTGAAGAAGCAGTTGAAATTGTTATTGAACTTTCCGAAGAAAATGGGTTTTTAGTTAAAGGTAGTCAAGGCACCAACAACATTGAAATTGCAATTTCAGGTGAAACAGCCGACGATTTGTATAATTCAGTAAAAAACAAAGCAAGTCAAGTTTTATCTGATTTAGGAATTACTGCACAATTTGAAAAACTAAAACTTAATAAAGAATATTTGCAAGGTTTAGTTTCAGAATGTATGAAAGAACTAACCGAAGCCGAAGTAAAAGCTATGTCGGAAGAAGACCTTATTGATTTAATTGAAGAATCCAGAGAAGAAACAAAAACATTCTACACTCAAGAACTTAAAGACTTATATTATCAAATTCGCGCAAACGAAGTTAGAAAAGCTGAATTTGCAAAAATTGAAAGCGTAATTAACGCAAGTGGTAGCCAATCATTAAGTGCATTATTTTCAGTATTTGCAGGTTATTTAGATACTGCTGAACAACAGATGCAAAACCTTGTTTCAACATTCGAAACTCAATTTTTAAATGCTGAAAGCACATATAATCAAATGATGCAAACCTTTGTTGCTAAAAAGAAAGAACTTCTAGAAACAAGGCTATCGTTGGGTGCAACTTTAACAACGGCTGAACAACAAGCCTTAGAAACTTTAGAAGGTCAAGTTGAAACAGCAATTGGTAATTTAGAAAGCGCAAAAACTTATGCTAAAGGTTTAATTGATGGGTTTAACAATCAAATAAATCAAGCATTTAATTCGGCTGAACAAAGCTTTAATGCAATGAAAGAGTTAGTTCCAACTGTTTTTGCAAACATTAACTCTCAAATTGAAACAGCGGTTAACACTGCAGAAGACCAAGTTGAAGCAATGTTTAAAACTGGTGGAACATATGAAGTTTATGTTGGCACAAACGGTAGCAACAGCTATTGGGCAAAAGTTGAAGTAACAAAACCAACTTCTGGTTCAAATGCTTAATTAAACACAAAATAAAAAGAAACAACAAAAAGCGAAAGTGTGTTACGTTCACCAACACTTTCGCTTTTTGCTATTATTTAGTTGTAGAGCGTGCTTGTCTGTCGGAGCGTTAGCGACGACATTTGTATATGACAAGCACACGCCTAAGTGCCATTATAATGTTTTTTATTTATCACTTACCATGTTTTTATTAAATGCAATAATTGCTAAAAATATACTAACAATCATAAACAAACTTATAGGAATTAAACCCAAGCCAGCAATATTATTAAAAGAGTAAGTAATTCCTAATGCATTTGTTGAATTAGTAATTATTCTACCAATATAAACTGATGGGTAAAATGGTAAAAATCTGCAAAAAGTTTCAAAACCACCCATTGTTTCAATCGGCATCCAACAACCACCAAGTATTCCAGCTAAACTTATAAATACAGAACAAATACCTGGTGCTGATTTGTCATTAAATATAGTTCCAAACAATATTCCTAAAAAGATATTTGTAACAAGTATTGGTAATTGAGCTATAATTAAAAGCAAAATATTTCCAATAGATACAAAACCAACATTTGCTATCAGAGAAATTATAAACCCAGTAATAACACAAACCAATGTTTGTAATAACCCGATAAATAAGCCAACAAGGAAATATCCTAATATAAAATGATAAGACTTCATCGGAGAAGAATATAATCTTTTTAAGAAAAATGTTTGTTTATCTTTTGATACAATAATAGCAAGAGTTAACATAACGAAAGAATAAGAAAATACAATAATTCCAGGGAGTAAAGATAATATTTCAAAAGTAGGAGTATGCCCATTTGAAAACTTGTTGATTATATAAAACAACAAAAACATTGCAATAGGAAACCCTATACAAAAAATATATATGATTGGGTCTCTTAAAATTTCTTTTAAGTTTCTTTTATAAAAATTTATAACTTTATTCATTCTTTGCCTCCACCAACTTTATAAAAGCATCTTCAAAGTTTTGTGTGTTTGTTATTTGCTTTATTTCTTCAATAGTTCCTGTTTTAAGTAATTTGCCATTTGATAATATTGCAACTCTATCACACAAATTTTCTATTTCTTCTAAATAGTGTGAAGTTAATATAATAGTAATATTTTTTTGTAGTTTCTTTATAATATTCCAAAGTTCACGCCTAGCAAAAACATCTAAACCAAGTGTTGGCTCATCAAGAAATAAAATTTTTGGTTTTGAAATTAGAGCTATTGCAATAGATAATCTTCTTTTATAACCACCAGATAAAGTTTTGGCTCTTTGATTTAACACTTCATTTAGATTAAAAATATCTACAATTTCATTTATTGTTTTAGCATTGTTATTGTTGTATATATTTGCAAAAAACTCTAAATTTTCTTTTACGGTTAAGTTGTTTGCCACTGATGTTTCTTGAGGTGATACATCAATTATTTCTTTGATTTTATCAATCTCTTTATCTAAATTAAAATTATTTATTGTTATAGTTCCACTTGTTTTTCTTGTTAAACCACAAAGAATTTTAATAAGAGTAGTTTTTCCAGCACCATTCACACCTAAAAGTCCAAACAATTCACCTTGTTTTATTGATAAAGAAACATTGTCTAATGCTTTCTTTGATTTATAATTTTTACATACATTATCGATTGTTATAATATTCATATAACACTCCTTATTGCTTTAATACCTTATCTGTTAAACTATCAATAACATCTGCCTTTAATAGAGCAATACCTTTTTCTTTATCGCAAAGAACAATAACAGAATCTCCTGGATTTATGTCAAACATAGTTCTTATTTCTTTTGGTATAACAATTTGTCCTTTTTCGCCTACTTTGCAAATACCAACAAATTTGTTTTTATCAGTTTTATTTTTTTCCATATTCAACTCCTTTTTTGTATGATAAGTTATACTTTTCATACTTATTATACTTTTGTATAAGTATTTGTCAACCAAATAACAAAAACACCTTATCTATTATGATAAAGTGTTTTTATAATTATTATACTAGTTTCAAAAGGAATAACATTCCCCTTCTTTTTTTGTTTTTTAATTATTTTTGTTTTTTATTAAACACCGATTTAACAGTTTGGCGGTCGTTAATTAAATAGAAACTGCAAATCCAAATTGCCATAAACACAATGTAAATAGGCAAAAATGCTCCATAAGGCAAACTTAAAATATCTTGAATATCGTTGCCAGGCATAAAGTAAAGTGGGTCGTCGTTTGTACCTAAAACCCAAATTTCTAAACATGCATAAACAAAAATCACAGCTAAGCAAATTAAGTCTTTCCAAATATTTTTAAATCTGAAATCGGTAAATTTTAAAGTAATTAAACTAATTGATGTAATAAGTAAAAGTGCGTGTGTTGAAATTGAATAAATATTTTCAAACAAGAAATATTTGTTGTTAAAGCCTGCGCCTGGGTAAGCAAAGTAAATAACGGCACAAAGTAGGGCTGAAAAACTTGCAAAGTTAAACATATATTGTTTTCTAAAAATTGCAGCAATAATTAGGCTCCAGCAAGCAATTGCGCACCAAGGGCGAGGAAGTAGAATATATAAATAACTATCAAGAGAGTGGTCGGTGTTTTTACATAAATTAATAATTCTTCGTGCAATTTCAAAAAATAAAATTAACCCAACCAAAACCCACATAACAATGTTTCTGGTTTTGTCGCTACGTTTTCTAAAAATTAGTGCAAGTGTAACAATTGTTGCAATGCTTAAAACTAAAACAAGTATGTGCCATATTCCCCATTGACCATTAATGTCTGGGTTAGGATAGCTAGATGTTAACCACTCTAAAAAAGTCATAAATTTATCTCCTTAAAATTAGCAATTCTTTTTGTGTTGTGATATAATACAAAATGTACTAAAATAGTAACACATAATTTAAAAATTTCCAATTTATTTGCCAAAGAAATTAAAAGGATTTTGTATGAATATAAAAATGTTTAACGGCTGGTATTTTTTTTGGCTAATACTAAGCTTTGGTAGTGTAATAGGTTGTTATTTTTTATTAAGAAAACGCAGATACGAAACACAAAAACTTGTGTTGTTTTATATTATGCTTTTTGCCATTGCGTTGCATTTTATTAAAATGTTAATTCCGCCATACTCGCTAGATGCTGGCAGATTATTGCGTGATTCGTGGTTTATTAACATTTGCGGTGCAAACATTTTATTGTTTCCGTTTATTTATATGTCGAAAAACGATGCGGCTAAAGACTATATGTTTTACGTTGGAGTTTTAAGTGGTTTAATTTCAATAATATACCCAATGGAACCAATGGCAAAAGCCAACCAAATGGCCGATATTTTAGACATTGTTAGGTTTTATATTCATCACAACATTATCTGGATGGTTCCGCTATTTATGGTGCTATTTAAACACCACACACTAAGTTACAAACGTGTGTTAAAGGTTCCGGTTTATTTTTTGGCTGTAATGTTGTTTATAATGTTAAATCAACTTTTCCAAAGCGAACTTGGTTTTATAGAACTACGTAGTTCCGACTTTTTTGATATCAACTATAAAAATAGTTCCCTAATTTGGGGTCCTGGCGACGACGCTATTGGCACCTTTTTAGGGTGGTTTTGTCCTGACTTTTTCAAAACGGTTCCGGCAGGTCAGTTTAAAGGAGAAACAAAATATTGGCCATGGTTTTGGTTAATAGTCCCAATGTATTTAGTGTTAGTTCCAATTTGCTTCTTAATTTCGCTTATTTTCGATAGGCACAACTTAGTTAATGACTTTGAAAACTTAAGGGTTAAAGTTTATGAATATAAAGAATATGTCAACTATAAAAAAGAAAATTCGCAAAGCAAACAATCTAGCGAAAAAGTAAAACATTCTAAAAAAGAGCAAAACACAACTACATTACAGCAAAATAACGACGTTTCGCATAAACGAAAGAAAAAATAACCAAAATAAAAAACGAAACAATAATTTTCGTTTTTTATTTTTTAGTTAATTTTAAGTTGAAACAATAGGTCGATTTGTGTATAATAATTTTGCTAAAAAGCAAAGAGTTATAATATTACATATTATACATTGAGCCTTTTAAACATTGGAGGGAAAAATGAAATTTAAATATTTCGAAGATAAAAATATTAATGTTAGGGATTATATTGTTAAAAATTATACTCCTTATGATGGTAATGAAGAGTTTTTAGAAAAACCAACTAAAAACACTTTAAAACTTTGGGACGAACTTTCTGCACTTATGAAAGAAGAGCGCGAGCGTGGTGGCGTTTGGGATATAGATACAAAAACCATTTCAACCATTAGTGCTCATGCCCCAGGTTATATTAATAAAAAACTAGAAAAAATTGTTGGTTTACAAACCGACCAACCATTAAAACGTGCAATTATGCCTTTTGGTGGAATTAGGCTAGTTTATAACGAAATGAAAGAATATAACCGCGAAATGGATAAAGATGTTGCAAATGTGTTTAAATATCGTAAAACACACAACGATGGTGTTTTTGATGTTTACACAAAAGAAATGCGTGCAGCACGCCACAGCCACATTATTACAGGTCTTCCAGATGCTTATGGTCGTGGTCGTATTATTGGCGACTATCGTCGTGTTCCACTTTATGGTGTAGATTATTTAATTGAACAAAAAGTTAACTATTTAAACGAAACAGCTTCACAAACTTTCACTGAAGAATTTATTCGTGAACGTGAAGAAGTTAGTGAACAAATTAAAGCTTTAAAAGAACTTAAAGTTATGGCTGAAGCATATGGCTTTGATATTTCGAAACCAGCAACCAACACTCAAGAAGCAATTCAATGGCTATATTTTGGATATTTATCGGCAGTTAAAGACCAAAATGGCGCAGCCATGAGTATTGGTCGTATAAGCACATTCCTAGATATTTATGCCGAACGCGACCTTAAAGCTGGCACCTTTACCGAAAGCCAAATTCAAGAATTTGTTGACCACTTTATTATGAAGCTTCGCATTGTTCGTTTCCTTAGAACTGGCGAATATGATAGACTTTTTTCTGGCGACCCAACATGGGTTACCGAAAGCATTGGTGGTATGTGTAACGACGGCCGCCACATGGTTACAAAAATGAGCTATAGGTTTTTACACACTTTAACAAACCTTGGCCCTGCTCCAGAACCAAACTTAACAATTTTATGGAGCAATCGTTTACCAGAAAACTTTAAACGTTTCTGCGCTAAAATGAGCATTCAAACAAGCTCAATTCAATACGAAAACGACGACCTTATGCGTGCTAAATTTGGCGACGACTATGGCATTGCTTGTTGTGTTTCGGCTATGCGTATTGGAAAACAAATGCAATTTTTTGGTGCTAGGGCAAACCTTGCTAAAGCACTTTTATATGCAATTAATGGTGGCGTAGACGAAATTGAAAAAAATAAAGTTGTAGATGTTGTTGCACCAATTACCGACGAATATTTAACCTATTCTAAGGTTATGAAAAATTATGACAAAATTTTAGATTGGCTTGCAAAACTTTACATTAACACTTTAAATGCAATTCACTATATGCACGATAAATATTGCTACGAAAAAATTGAATTTGCATTGCATGATAACCACATTGTTCGCACAATGGCAGGTGGCATTGCAGGTTTAAGTGTTGTTGCCGATAGTTTATCTGCAATTAAATATGCAAAAGTTAAACCAATTCGCGACGAAAATGGTGTTGCTGTAGATTTTGAAATTGAAGGCGAGTATCCTAAATATGGAAACAACGATAGCCGTGCCGATAAAATTGCTTGCTCAATTGTTGACACATTTATTAAAAAACTACGCAAACAACACACCTATCGTAATAGCATTCACACCCTATCGGTTTTAACTATTACAAGTAACGTTGTTTATGGCAAACACACAGGTTCTACACCAGATGGTCGTAAAGTTGGCGAGCCATTTGCACCAGGTGCAAACCCAATGCATGGCCGTGATTCTAATGGCTGTGTTGCATCACTAAAATCGGTTTCTAAACTAAGCTACGATAGTGCTGAAGACGGAATTAGTAACACATTCTCAATTGTTCCAAATGCACTAGGAAAAACCGATACCGATAAAATTAAAAATCTAGTTGGTTTAATGGACGGTTATTTTGTTGATAAAGGCCACCACTTAAACGTTAACGTTTTAAATCGTGAAGTGCTTTTAGATGCTATGGACCACCCAGAAAAATACCCACAACTAACAATTAGGGTTTCTGGTTATGCAGTTAACTTTATTAAACTAACTCGCGAACAACAACTAGATGTTATTAGTCGTACTTTCCATACTAAATTTTAAGGAGAACTAATGAAAGGATATATCCACTCATTCGAAAGTTTTGGCGCAGTAGATGGCCCAGGTGTTAGATATGTTGTGTTTATGCAAGGTTGCCCACTTAGGTGTTTATATTGCCATAACCCCGATAGTTGGAAATTAAAAGAAGGTAAACGTTGGTCGGTTGGGCAGGTGGTTAGGCGTATTAAACCATACCTTAACTATATTTCAACTGGTGGTGTAACCATTTCTGGTGGTGAACCACTAATGCAACCAAAGTTTGTTTATAAACTAATTAAGCGTTTGCACAAACTAAAAGTTCATGTTGCCATAGACACCGCTGGTAGTTTGCCACTTGAAAAAACAAAAAAAGTGCTAGATGTTGCCGATTTAATACTACTTGATATTAAAGCAATGGATAACAATTTGTGTAAAGAAGTTACTGGTCAAACCAACGAAAACACAATGGCAACACTAAAATATTTAAATCACATTAACAAGCCGGTTTGGATAAGGCACGTAATTGTTCCGGGTTACACATTAAACACAGGGCATTTAATGAAACTTGGCAAAGAATTAACACGTTATAGGTGTGTTAAACAAGTTGACTTGTTGCCATTTCATAAAATGGGCGAATATAAGTGGCAAGAACTTGAATATGATTACAAACTTTATAAAACCGAATCGCCCGAACCTGTTGAAGTGTTAAAAGCAAGAAAACTTTTAAAAAAGTTTGATTTGCCTGTTATTATGTAAATAAAAAGTCCGTTAACAAAACGGACTTTTTTGTTAGTTTTAGGGTTTAACAGAAAATGTAACTGTCGAAAATTGTCTAAAAATATTTATATAGTTTGTTTTATGTTGCTAATGTGCTACAATTAGTTTAGTTATTTATAGGTGATAAAATGTCAAATAAACAAACTAAAGATAAAAATATTGTTATAACCGAAAAACCAACAAAACAACGCAAGTGGTGGTTTAAAGGTTTAAAAAAATTAATGAAAGGACGCTATAAAGAACCGGTTTTTGTTTATTTAAATAATAACAATGGTTTTGGTAATGGCTCAATAATTCTTAGCAACCACGAGGGCACCGATGCTCCAATGTCGCTTGAAATTTGGAACGATAGTCCAATTCGTATGTGGGGAGCACACGAAATGAACTCTGGTTTAATTAAAATGTATAAATATCAAACTCGCGTTTACTACCACGAAAAGAAACATTGGAACTTACACTTGGCAAGATTGTTTTGCTTAATTGCTAGTCCACTTACAAACTTGTTTTATAAAGGATTAAATTTAATTTCAACCTATCACGACCAACGTTTTGTTAAAACACTACGTGAAAGTGTGGCGGCAATTAAAAAAGGCGAAAATATTGTAATTTATCCAGAAGATTCTAAAAACGGATATTTACCAGAACTTGAAGGATTTTTTGGTGGATTTGTAAGTTTGGCGGAGGTTTGCCATAGAGCAGGGATTGATGTTCCTATTTATGTTACTTACTTTAAAAAGAACGAACGCATTTATGTAGTTGATAAACCGGTTATGTATTCCGAACTTATAAAAAATGGTGCAACCAAAGAAGATATTATGCAAAAACTTCTAAATCGTTGTAACGAACTTGGAAAAATGACCTTTACTTCCGACCAACTTGAGCCATATAAAACCGAAACTTATAATAAAAAAGAAGCAAAACAAAACAAGAAAAATAAAAAGAAAAAATCGTAATTAAAAACAATAAAAGCAACCACACTTGGTTGCTTTTATTGTTGTGATTTATTAAACTTTGTAAGTAAATAAAAGGTTTAAATTAAGGTGTTAAACGGTCTACACCACGGTAAATATAAGTAACTTCTCTAACGTTTGTATATCCTACTAATGTTTCTCACATTAGGACGAAAAAAAATATTTTCCGCGGTGCCACCTAATTTATTGTTGCAACAATCTCTCTTATTATCACTAGGGCAAAACTCCAAAAGTGTCCTTCGTTTTAAAAACTCATGAGCAACTTCCACCGTAATGCTCTCGCTGGTTTTCGTTTTTTAAAACTACTCTCTTTCTTCAACGTTTTCAAGCATTCTTGCATAGTCAAATTTTATTGTCAATATTAAATTTGTGAATTTTATTTTTATGAGTAGTCGGTTAAACATCTAATCTTAGGTGTCGTCTAAAAGTGCTAAATCCCATTTTGTTATAGAACTTTAATGCGCCTTCATTAAAGCTCCACATGTTAAGCCTAATCTGATTAACACTGTTTTGTTTGGCGTATTGTTTAATATAGTTTATAAGCTCTTTGCCATAACCTTTACCTTTACAACTTTCGTTTGTTCCCAGCTCTTGTAAGTCTAAAAACTTTTGTTCATATGCATATGGAGTTTCGGGTTTAACAACAATTTCAATCATTGCAAACGCACAAATATTACCATCGTTTTCAGCAACAAACAATTGTTTTGTGTCAGAACCTATAAATGTTTTGACATATTCTTGCATTTCTTTAGAAAATCCGCTTTTAAAAATTGTAGGCTCGCCATTAACATGTAGGTCGTTAACTTGGCGTCTGATTTCATTAACTTGTTCTAAATCTTGTAAAGTTCCGGGTCTTACCATAACATAATCTCCATTAATTTAATCGGTTAAATAAAATGTGCAAGTACTAAGTTTTTTACGTTTTAATTTAAACTCTTTTCCAGTTTCCATTTTAAGGGTGTAGCCTGTTTGATATGGGCAGCTTTGGCAAGTTGCACCTAAGTGATTTTTAAGTGGGCAATGCCTTAGTGTCATGTAAGCAAAATTTTGCTTTGTTCCAATGTTGCCTTCGGCACAAATTATTGGTGCATTATAAATGCTTGCTGCAACACTATTGTAAACATTAAGCCCTCCGCCAATTACAATGTTGGTGTTAAAGGTTAGTGCGTAATAGTTGTTTGCAACAATTCCAATTTTTGTTTTTTCAATAATTTGGTTTAGTAGTTTAATATCTGGTTCAAGTGCAAAGTTAGGTGTGTTTAGGTAAGGTGTTTTATTTTGTTGTGAGCATTTTGCAACAAAGTTTTCAACCTCTTTTAAATTATATTCGTTTGGGTCAAGCACAACATTTTGCTTGGTAAACTTTTGGTTTAAGTTTTCAACAAATTCAAAATTATTAAAACTAATTGGATTGTAATTTATGTTTATGTTAACAGTCTTTAGTTTTGGTTTGTTTAATGCTGTTAAAACTTCAAAAACTTTTTCAAACACTTGGCGTCTAAATTCGTTTAATTTTTGTTTAGGAATAAAAACGCCATCTAGTTTTAGTATTTCCACTTGTGCATTAAACAATTCCGATTTTGAAAAGTTTTGTTTAATTTCGGTTAGTGCTAGTGGCTGTTTTTGTGCTGGCTGTAACACATCGCCAAAAACCTTAAACTTAGTTTTGTTAATTTCAAACTCTGCTTCAATCTGTTTTCCGCACTCGGCATAAACCTTAATGTTAACATCGCGTTTTTTAGTGTAATTTAAAACTTCGTTTTCTAAACCATAGTCAATAATTAAATTAACTAAATTGCCAACTGCAACTTTTTGTGTTGTGGTTAGTTTATAGTTGTTAGAATTAACTTGTTGTAAATCGAAAGCGGTTAGGGTATTGGTTTCGTGTGTGCCATCAAAAAATTTAAAAGTTGATTTTGGTGTTAGTGGTTGGTTAGAACTTATAAACACCTCATTAAATTTTTTACCATTGTTAACTTTTAAAACTTTGCCAACATTAATTCCTATGTGGTTATTATAATTTGAAATAATGTTTCCGTTGCCATCAAAATAACCTTGTGTGTATTCGCGATTAAATCCAAGTTTTAAGTTTGTGAGGTTAACTTTGTTTTTGTGCAATGCATTATAATATTCACGTGTGGCAGTTGCAACATAAAATGGTCGTCTTGCACGCCCTTCAATTTTAATTGCGTCAACACCTGCCTCTTTTAGTTTGTCTAACATGTTTATGGTGTTAAAATCTTTTGCACTAAGCAAATAACCATGCTTTAAAATTTTTCCGTTTTTAAGCAGAGAATAAGGTAATCGGCAAAGTTGTTTGCAACGTCCGCGGTTTCCGCTGGCATTATGCAAATAAGAACTTAAATAGCAATTACCCGAAAAAGCAACGCACAATGCTCCTTGCGCAAAATATTCAATTTCTACACTGCTATTTTGTTTTATTCGTTTAATTTCGTTTAGTGGTGTTTCGCGCGATAACACAACTCGCTTAATATTGTATTGTTCAAGGGCTTTAACGCCTTCTAAGTTATGAATGCCCATTTGTGTGCTTGCATGAATTTCAATTTCGGGGTAAAATTCGTGCACAAGTTTAATTAGCCCTATGTCTTGAATAATAAATGCGTCAACACCTAAATTATAGGCATCAACAATAGTGTTTAATGCGGTTTGTAGTTCGGTGTTGGAAAACAAAATGTTAATTGCTAGGTGCACTTTAACGCCAAAAACATGAGCAAAGTTAACTGCTTCGCTAAGTGTGTTAATATTAAAGCCATCAATGTTGTTTCGTGCGTTAAACTGGTTTATTCCTAAATAAACCTCGTTTGCACCATTATAAACGGCTAGTTTTAAACTTTCTAGGTTTCCTGCTGGAGATAGTATTTTCATGTTTTTAGTATAGCACACAAACATTTTTACTTAAATTATTTTAATAATAAATAACTATTTAGTTTAATTTTTTATATTGCTCTTGAATTATTTTTATTTAATGATAAAATAAAATTGTAATAATTTTAAGAGGGTAAAATGTTTAAACCAAAAACCGATAGTTTACAAGTTTTAATAGATTTGGGTTTTTTAATTCCGGTAAGCAATTTAACTTTGTATCATGGCAGAGCACGCGAACTTGGCGAAACTGATAATTGGAAAGTTAATCCGCAATTTAACAATGCTGGCAATGCAACCGGAAACCAAAACATTTTTGCTGTTTCTGCTCTTTCAACTGCAAGCCGTGCAGTTGCCGAAGAGTTTGCTAAAGCACGTGCAACCGAACTTGGCGGAGTGCCAGAAGTACATCAAATTTTTGTTAAAAACGGCACCGAATTAATTGTTAACTATAATTTTGATGTTTCACAACTTTCTGCTTTTGATAGGGCTAGATATCAAAAAGCACTTTTAGAACTAACCAAACAATCAACATCGGCAATGGCTCCAACAACACTAAAACACCGCGAGGTTTACATTCCGGTTTATAAAGCACTTGTTAAAAAACGTGAAGAAAGCAAGTCAATATATATTTCCGAGCAAATGATTGAAGATGTTGTGGCTAGTTTAAATGTGCAGGGCATTAATGCCACAACACAATTAGTTTCAGAAGTTGCAGGGGCATTAAACGCAAGGCACTTGTTAATAAACAATCCAATTAAAGCAATGCACAAATTCACGTCTAAAGCCGACGATTTTGACCGCAACAACCTAACATTTACGTTAAGTGGCAAAAAATTTGTTGGGCCATTTAATTTGCAATATGTTATGAGCTATTTATCGGCATATAACATTATTGGTTATTACACTCTGGTTAGGTCGGCAACACTAAATTCTAAAGAAATTGATGCTTACATAATTTTTAACACTAATCAAATTAATACAAAGCAAGCAATTAAGCAAAAAGAAGAAAGTGTTAATAAAAAGTTTAGAGGTTTAACTAAAAAGTTTGAAGGTTGTATTTCTAACACCGAAATGTTTAATTTTTTGTTAACCTCAACCCCAAGGCAAACTGTTGAATATTTTAAAGCAAACTATCCAATGGTTAAAGAAGTTTTAAATTTAAAAGACCACAACCGCGAAAATTTTTACATTAGCGAACACACCGAAACTGTTTTAAGAGTTTTTCAAGATTCGTTTGCGTCCGAAATTCCAAAGTCTTTAGTTCCAATTGTAAAAATTGCCATCATGTCGCATGATATGGGTAAAGGTGTAGCAAGACAAAACGGCAAGCGTACGCAAGATGCCGAAAACAAACTTTATAGCCAAAAGTTTTTTACCGAGCTTGGCATAGGCGAAAAATACAAAAAACTTTTAGGGTTTATTGTTGGCGAAAGTCAAAGCTACACAACCATGTTTTATGTTCGTGGGCAAATGCAAGCAGGCGTTAGTTTAATTGACGAATGTAAAAAACTTTTAACCGAGTGTTTTGAAACCGAGCCAACAAAAGATGAAGTTTATGCACTGGCAAAACTTTGCTCGTTAATGCAAACTTGCGACACCGCGTCTTACACTAAATATGCCATAACACGCGACCAAGAAACTGGGGTGCACTATTACAACGATAATGCAATGTTTGCGTTGTCGCTAAAACAGCCAACCGGATTTTTAGGCAGAACTGTTAGAATGAAAAGCCCTAAAGGAATGGAATAATTAATAAATAATATAAAACAAAAAACAGCCAAATTGGGCTGTTTTTTATTTATTAACATTCGTCTTAACCAACAAGCAAGGTAAATTCGCCACGATAGTTTTTAAGTTGTTCTTTTTTAATTATTTTTTGTTTCTCTTGTTTGAAAAATACTTTTTTAATTTTATGGTTTTAGATAGTAAAAAATAAATAAACACTGAAAGACCAACAGTTAACACTGTTGCAACAAGAACATAGCATGTTTGCCCCCAAAATGCACCCAAGTTAACAACCCATTGTTGCCTAATAACCTCAACGGCATCTAAATTATTTTTATAAAAATTATGAAAATTTACATGTGTTAAGTTTGCAATTGGCGCAACAATTACGCAAAAAGAAAAATAGAATAAAATAACTTGCAAATAATCGTGGTTTGGATTTATTTCATATAGGTTTAAACTGAAAATTAAAAATGTTCCTAAAATAACTAAATTGTGAAAAATTACCGTATGGAAATCATTAAAATCATTAAAGAAATTTTCTATTGCACTACTACTATAAATAATATCTGGCATAATAATCATTAAAGTTAAAAGTGCAACACCCGAACATAGTGTTAGGTTTCTTATATGGTTTTTATACTTTCCTTTGGTTAAAGCCATTGTTGGGTATAAAAATACAAACAAACTGCAATAGTAAAGGGGCAGGTTTGCTAAATCGTAACCCATAACAATTGACCTAACTTGCTTTATAATTTCTAAAATTGTTATAATTGCAGCAATTACTTGAATGGGTATTAATTTAATTGTTTCGCTTTTATCTTTTAACCATAAGCCAATAAAATAAGCCACAACACCAAATACAATAAAAGCAGGAATAACGGTTAATAAGTGTAATGTTGTCCACATAAAAATAAATTCCTTTAACGTTTGATATCAACATTATAGCATGTTTTAATTTGTAGAGTGTATTGTTTTTTACTAGTCAATTGCAACTGTTTGGTTTTTTGTGAAATCGCAAAAATATAACAACAATAAATAACCTTTACAAAACAATAATAAAAAAATATACTATTAAAAAACAAAAGTTGGTAAACATGGCTATAAAAGAAACCGAACTTGCAACAAAATATTACAACGAACTTCGCGAACTTAAAGAAATTAAACCTTTAAACGAGTGTTATATTTCTGTTCCCCTAAAAGGACCCGAACTAGATGGTGTAGATGTTGAGGCGTTGAAAAGTGAACTAAAAATGCTAGGAGCATTTATTTGTATTAAAAAAAGTGTGTTAAACAACACTTTGGGTAGGGCAGAGGAGCGTTTGTGTATTGCGCTATTTCCGTTTGATAACCAAATTTAGAATTAATAACTTTTTTATGTTAAAGGTGATGTATGACAAAACTATATAACTATAGTGAACTATTGTTTGCAGTTATTTTTATTGTGATTTATGTTTTTGGCGCTAGCTTGTGCGATACGCTTTCAGCAGAGGTTGGCATTAGCAAAATTTTTACTGCGGTGTTTTTGCTTTTGTTTTCAATATTGTTGTTTGTGTGGATAAAACACAATCAATTAAGTCAAAAATATGGCTTATGTAAGCCAAAATTTAAAAGTAAATATTTTTTATTCTACGTGCCACTTGCTGTTTTAATTTCAACAAACTTTTGGTTTGGTGTAAAACTTAACTATTCGGTTTTTGAAAGTTTTTTAAATGTTGTTTCAATGTTATGTGTTGGTTTTGTTGAAGAAATAATTTTTCGTGGTTTTTTATTTAAAGCTATGGAAAAAGATAATGTAAAAGCAGCAATAATTGTTTCAAGTGTAACATTTGGTTTAGGGCATTTTTTAAATTTATTTTCTGGTGGATTTGAACACTTGCTTTCAAATGTTTGCCAAGTGTTTTATGCAATGGCAGTTGGCTTTTTGTTTGTAATAATTTTCTATAAAGGTGGTTCGTTGATTTCATGTATAATAACACATAGTTTGGTTAATGCAATGTCGGTGTTTCAAAACATGCAAGCAATGAATGATGTTGTTGAAATAATTGTTTCAGCGGTTATAATTGTGGTGGCGGTTACTTATTCGTTGGTCCTATTAAAAACTTTAAATAAACCTAAAATTGAAAGTCAAAACATAACCGGAACTGATAGTTTTTAAACTAAAAAATCCTCAAGAATTTCTTGAGGGTTTTTGTTTATTTGTGTTTGTTTCTAACATAAATTGCGCCATTAACAATTAGGCTAAATATTAACCATAGTGTGGCAATTAAAACTAAAATATAAACAATAATCGAGCCTGCATTGTGTCCGCCAAAAATCCAGTATACAAGGTTGAACCTAAAAATTCCAACTAAGCCCCAATTTAAGCCGCCAATAAACAACACAATTAAACTAATAATGTTTGCAATAATCATGTTTAATTCCTCCTTAACCATATTGTGTTTCAAAACGTCCATTTTATGCATTAAAGCAATTTAAAGTAAAGGAGTTGCATTGCCACATTTTGGAAGTGTTAAAAACAAAAACCAACCTAATTTAGGCTGGTTTTTACTTTTCTATTTTTAATTGTTGGTTTTGGTTGGTGGCAATAGCTGAACATCAAATTCTTTTCCGGCAGCAAGCCTAACAATTTTAACTTCTCTTAGGTTTTGCTCAAAATAACCAATAACATCGTCGGTTACACAATGCCCCAAATATAATTCTTTAACATTGTTTGCTTTTAAATAACTAATAGTTTGGTTAATAACATCTTTCTGTTTTTCTAAGTTTCTTAAATGAAACCCACCAAAAACCGCATAAATTTGGTTTTGCCCAGTAACTTTTTTAGCGTGCTCAATGGTGTTGCAAACACCGCGATGCCCACAACCAGTTAAAATAAACAAACCTTGCACGGTTGTAATTGCAATGCCCGAATCGTCCTCGGTGTAGTCAGTTTGTGTTAAGTTTTTGTCTAAAGTAGAAGCAAAATTGCCTTTTGCCTCAAAATCAACAACCATAGGTATTTCACCTAAAAAGTAGCAATTTTCACAAAATTCTAGTGGTTGTTTAGTTACCACAACCTTGTGTTGTTTTTCTAACCTTTCTTGTTTAATTGGCATGCCAAGATATATTCTTCTTCTAATCGACCACCTTTCTTTAAATGCGGCAGGGTGCAAAATAATTGTTTTGCCACCATTTAAATATGGCACTCCATTTGTGTGGTCGCTGTGCCCATGTGTTAAAACAACTGTGCTAATTTTGTTTAAATCTAAGTTTAAAAGTTGTGCGTTCTTTAAAAATAAATCTGAATATCCGGTATCTAACAAAAATTGTTGCCCAAACGCCTCAATCCAAACCGAAAGTCCTGCTTCGCCAATAAATAAACCATTATCTCTGTTTTCAGAAAGTATTTTTAATTTTATCATAACAAAGCTCCCATTACTTCTAGCGTACCACAAAATATGCCTTTATTACAAATAACAAATAAAAAATTGTTTTAATAATTGAACTTGAAAAACAAATAAAAAATAAATTTAATAAATTATTGACAATAGGGGGTAATATTTGATATATTTAAATCGCACTTGAATTAAAAGCATCAAATTTTAACACTTGTGCAAACTAAATAACATATAGAGTTGGCTGAGCGGAGGTAACACACAGTGTGTGTTAGCCAATGACTTGACTAACCTGACGGGCTATGGGCGAAAGATTCTTTCGACCGCTCGTTAAAAAACTAAATACCATGGAGAGTTGGCTGAGCGGTCGAAAGCGGCGGTCTTGAAAACCGTTGATGTGAAAGCATCCTGGGGTTCGAATCCCTAACTCTCCGCCAAGAGGAACCGTATTCTAATATACGGTTCTTTTATTTTTGTATCAAAGGTGTTGCAGGTTTTGTCGTTCCTACACAAAAAGTTCAACCAAAGCAATCACTTCATTATTTATACCTTGATAGAGATGAAAATGGAAATTGGATTAAATCTAGTAAAAAGAGTTCACAATAAATTGTGAGCCCTTCTTTTATTGACTCCTTATATATTTGCTTTTGTTGTGCTTATCGTAGCATATTTTTCGTATAAATCAACGGAATAAAAAAATTGCATAATTAAATACATTCTAAATTAAGCCAGGTAGAAATATCTGGCTTTTTTTATTTTAGACAATTTTTTTGATTCTCTTTCGTTGATTTATACCTTTTTATCTTAAAGGTAATTCATACAACCAAAATATACTCCTCTTGCCCTGCCAAAAGGCAAATTTATATAAGGAGGTTAAAAAGTATGAATAGAAAGAAAGTTAAGTTCAGTTTAACTAGATACTCTAAAAAAGGTTCATACAGGTTTATGGGCTATGGTGAAATTGATGAAAACAATCTTTATACAAAGAAAAAAGTTTATGAAGATTGCATTAAAAGTTGCCATAAAATGCTTAACAAACCCAATGAATACAAAGGTGGTTTTACACAATACGAAGAAATTGAATTTACAAATGATAAAAACCAACTTGTTGAACTTGAACTAGAAGTAAGCTATGACTTATGGTTTAGAATTTTAAATTAAGGAGTTAAATTATGGAAAATTCAAAAAATTATTACTTAAAAGAATTTCAACTATACGACGGTGAATGTTTTATCACTTTCAATATAGTTAGCATCAACTTTGAAAAGAAAACTATTGAAGTCGCTATTACCAATCGTGGGAAAATTAGTGTTATTGAATATGACCTAAACCAAGATAAGAATGGCGATTTTTATTTTAGTTATGGTTGTGAAAGAACAAAAATTGAAATCAATGATTTTGAAGATTAAAAGGAGTTATAAAAATGAGTAAAGAACTTGAAGAATTAGCATTTCTAAATGGATTAAGAGATGACTTAAAACAATTTGAAAGCAAAAACATTTATCGTTGTCCTTGTTGCGAAAAAATACAAGAATGGGACGACGTAAATTACAACCCTGAAGAAAATACTTACACTTGCCCACATTGTAAAGAAACATTTAATGAAATTGAATTAGAACATATCAACGCATTAGATTATTTTGTGGATATGTTTATTACTTACAAAAGTTTAAATAACAAGGAGATATAAAAATGAACGAATATACAATAAATGAAAACATTGCAAGAACTGCAAAAGAATTAAATAGTTTTAGTGATTATAAAGAAAATTCTGCTACAAACAATTATAGAAATTACCTAAAAAGATTTGAAGAAAATGTTAAAGAGTTAATGGAAGAATATCCAGAAAATATCAATGAAGAAGCGTTGCGACTTATTAAGTATTACAAAGATAGATATTCAAAGAAATTAGCATTTGCAATAAATAAAAGCAACAGCATTGAAGCTAGAATGCCAAGTATTATGATTTCTGGCGCTGGAAATTTTAATTTTAGAAAGAAAGAAAAACAAAACCAAGCCAGAGATAGTTTTTGGAAAGAATATGGCGACTTATTCAATGAAGATAACTATTACTTTAACAAGATACGAACAATCATTACAAATAAAGTTATTTATAGTGATGATGCACTTGCTATTGAAAAATTAGAAGCAAAAATTGACAGTTTAACTGAATATCAAAACAAAATGAAAAATGTAAATGCTTACTATAAGAAAAACAAAACATTAGATGGTTGCGAACTATTAAATGAAAACGAAATTAAAGAATTAAAAGAAAAGTTAGTTATGTTTCACTATTATAATCAGCCTTACCCATCATTTGAACTCACAAATAACAACCAAAATTTGCACAGATTACAAGATAGATTAGAAAATTTAAAGAAATTAAAAAAACGTGCAAATACTGAAAATGAAAACAAATACATAAAAGTTGAAGGATTAGAAGTTGTTGAAGATGCGACCGATATGAGAATAAGAATTATATTTGATGAAATTCCAAATGAACAAATAAGAACTTTATTAAAAAGATATGGCTTCAAATGGAGTCCAAAAAATAGTGCTTGGCAAAGACAACTTACAAGCAATGGCATTTATGCAACAAAAAGAGTTTTAGAAAAATTAAAGGAGCAAAAATAATATGAATGTAAAAGAAAAACTAAAAGATTTTTTAAATAACAATCAAACAAGAGAATTATGGCTTAATAGAAAAGATTTTAAGCCAACAAATTATGATGACATTATTAGATTGATAAAAATACCTTTCGGAAGATTTGACTATATTTACGGAATGGAAAACATTAGAAATAATAAACCTACTCATTATAGCAACCCTTCGTTTTGTGGGATTATTGATACAAAAGATAATCAGTTATATGTAATTTCATATAATCTAACGCAAGTTGATCAAGATATTAAATACACTTCAAGCAGTGCTTTAAATGAAAAGTTAAAAGAAATGTTATTACAAGCGTATGAAAAATTTGCAGAAACTGTTGAAGATGATTTAACAGAAGATGCTATTTATTACAACAGAAGAAATGCTGAAGATGACTACTACTATAATAGAAGGAACTTTTATCAATATACTCTTGGAATTAGCGAAAAAGAGATAGAAGAACTTATAACATTTGTTGAAAACCCTACTGAATATGTAGACTTGTATATTAAAATGCTTGAATTAGATAAAAATAAACTTACACGACATATTAAGGAATGTAAATTACAAAGAAGATTAGCAAATTTATACTACAACGAAATTGAAACAAAACCTGAATATCATTATTTAAGATTGGCAAGAAAACTAAACGCTTCAATCCCAGAGAATGCAAAAACTGTCAATCTTTTTTACAAGCTTGATAATGGTGAAATAATGGAATGTAAATTTGAAGTATCTGGACTGAATTATGCCCCTTATGATAAAGGCGAAAACTTGCATTTCAGTTATTTTAATTTAGATAAACAAGCAAGAGATAAATTAGAACAAGCAAATGGTAAAAAATACGATAATGTTTACATTAGAAACATAATGAAAGCTACATATAAAGGCAAAACTATTTATGAAAAGGAAGAAAAATAAAATGAGAAATACGAAAGAATTAAAACCAATTTTAACAGCACTATATTGTATAAATCAATGTGGTGCAAATGATATAGATATTAGAACACTTTGTGAATATGTTTTTAATAGAATTTTTGGAGGTTCAGCAAATATACTTGCATTATGTTGTTGTGGAAAAACAAAAGAAGAAATACTTTTAGAACTTGAACCAGTGTTAAAAGATACAAAATATAAAGAATATAAGGAAATGAGAGATGAACATAGAAGACAATAAATATGGATATAAAGTTTGTTATCAAAAAGATAATGAAAAACTGAAAAGGCATTTAGTTACTAACTCATATGATTTAGCAAAATGGGAAATTGAGAGATATGAAAAATCTCCACCTATAGACAAACAAAATCGCATTTTAGATAATGTGAAATGGTATATATTACCTGTAAAAACTTATTTTGAATATTCAATACTTTGGAGAGGTTGTCCTTTTAGGGATTACCTCTCTGATTTTATTAAAAGGAGTTAACAATGATTAAGTTAGATTTAGAAACTAAAAATGAAGCTGAAAAAAGAATAAAAGATTATTTAGAAAACAATGTCAGCGAAATATTAGCAGAAAAAATCAATAACGGTGTTCATATAACCAAAGATGAAAAGATTTTAATCAATAAAAAGACACTATCTGGGTTTATGAAATACGCAGGAAGTGAAGCTAAAAAACTCGCAGAAAAAGGAGCAAATTTTGCTTGTATTGAAGATATCACTGTTTATGGTTGGGCTATTCACTACTTTGAAGAAGAAAGTATTGAAGGCAATCTATATAACGAAGATGGAAGCGAATATAAAGTTGAAGTTAAAACAACACCAAAACCTGCTCCAAAAGTTGAAAAACCAAAGAAAGAAAACAATCAACAAACACTATTTGATTTAATGAATTTCTGTGATGATGAACCTGAAAAAGAAGAACTTGAAGAACCACCTATTGAATATGACGAAGTTGAAGATTCTGATAATGATATAGACGACTTTACAGAAGAAGAAATTGAAGAAGCATTAGAAATTGTTGCTGAAGAAACAAAACCTGTCGCAGACCTTCAAATTGACACTGAAACAGGCGAAATTAAGCCACAAACAAGTTCGTTTGATAAAGAAACAATGATAATGCTTTATAGCTTATTAGATGGTAAAATGGAGGTTAAATAAATGATTACAGAAAAGAATATAAGAAAAATACCAAAGTATATAATTGAGTTAATAAAACAAAAAGATAAAAATAAAAAGCAAGATGGAAATACAAGATTTTACAAGTATTTCACTAAATACAATAATGAATTGTGTGAAGTTACAGTTGCTGTTAGAAACTATTACAAAAAATGGTTTTGCAAACAAGTTATTGTTCACGGCATACACTCGGATAAATGCTATTTACAAGATATTATGAGAGTTATGTCTTATTACAAAGTTGGTTGGTATCGTGAAGGAATATCAAGATATCCTAAATATCAAGATTATGATTGGGGTTGGCAATATGATAACTACTTCAATATGACTGAACCTGAAATTGTAAACAAAGATTACATACTCACTTTACCAGAATATAAATACTCGGCAATAGACAAATATGATTATTGCAACACATTAAAATACTTACGCTTTTATGAAAAATATCCACAAGCTGAATTGTTGGTTAAAATTGGTTTATCAAATCTTGCAACAAGTAAACAAATCTTACAGAAATGTGCAAAAGATAAAAGTTTTTGCAAGTGGATATATAAAAACCAAGAAGAACTTAAAAAGCATAATTGCTATATATCTTCTATTATCAGAGCATACAACAAAAATTGCTCAATAAAAGAAATTTACGACTATGATAGATTCAACCTTGAATTTAGTCGTGAAGGCAACTTTACTAGACTTAAAGCAATGTTAAAAGAAAATGAGAAAGAAACTTTCTTAAAATACATAGTAAAACAAAAAACTAATGGATATAGCTATATAGATTACTTAAACGCTTGTGAGTATTTAGGTTTAGATATGAACGAAGAAAAACATAGATATCCACATAATTTCAAGAAGTGGCACGATATTAGGATTGATCAATATCACACACAAAAAGCCATAGAAGATGAAAAAGCAAGAAAGGAACTATATAATAAATTCAAAAACGTTGCTGATAAGTATTTATCACTTGAACGACTTTTAGTAAAAGATGATTATGTTTGTTTAATTGCAAAAAGTCCAGCACAACTGATATTTGAAGGCGAACAACTAAATCACTGTGTAGGAAGAATGGGCTATGACCAAAAATTCATAAGAGAAGAGACTTTAATATTCTTTATACGAAATAGATTAGAACCAAACACACCTTTCGTTACACTTGAATATTCGCTTAAAAATCATAAAGTTTTACAATGCTACGCTTATGGTGATACAAGACCAGCAGAACAAGTTTTAGAATTTGTTAATAAAACTTGGCTACCATACGCAAATAGAAAAATAAAAAAATTAGCTGTTTAGGAGGAAATAAAAATGACTAATTATTATAGAATTACTGGCTATTGGCCAGAAAACGATTGCTGTTTTATAATGGACTCAAATGGAATGTTTGAAAAATTATGGCAATTCAGTTCTTACTTAATCTCAAAGGGATTAAAAGTATTAAAAGTTTCAAAAATAGAAAATGTGCTTGATATCAACATTGATAAAGTTCAATACGATACCGAGCACATTTTTTTAAGAGCAAATGCAGATGGTGAACCTGAATTTGTAAATCATGCAATAGATGGTATTACTTATCCAGCAGTTAAAGTTGCAGATAAATTATATATAATAAAGGAGTAAAATGTATGAATATATTAAAACAATTATATTATGGCAATATTGCCGAAATTCATAGAAAATTGCCTAATAAAAATAAAGATTTGGAATTAAAACTATATGAAGAATTGAAAGATAAATTAAACGAAGAACAACTTAAACTATTTATAAAATATATTGATATATATGGCAAAAGAATGGATAAAGCATTAGAAGATAAATATATTCAAGGATTTAAAACAGGTCTTTTGATAGGTATGGAAACAAAGAAACTAAATTTAGATATATAAAACATAAGCCAGGAGTGAAAACTCTTGGCTTTTTTTATGCTAGTTTAATCAACAAAAAACCTACTAGGTTGTCCTAGTAGGTTTGTTTTTTTATTCAACTGTTACTGTTATTTGTCCACTGCTATTGATTTTTACATAGGCTGTGTATAAATCATTGCCTTCAGTTAACATTAAAGCATTTTCTCTGCCAAGAAGATCTCTCAATGCGGTATCTAAAACATCAACCCTTGTCGCTGAAGAAATCGGTGTAATAATTGCATAATCGCCAGCTTCAAGAGAAATACTTTCAAAATAACTTTTTCCTGCAAATGATGGTGAGTTTGTTATTGCATAAGGGTCACTCGCCTCAAAAGTTGTAATTAAAACATCAACATCTTTTTCTCCGTCATAGTTATCTATATAACCTTGAGTATTTCTTTGTCTAACATCACTTGTAATTAAAATTGTTTTGCCTTGATATTCTATAGATATTACAATGGTTGTATCACCCATAGCATCAGAGTGCCAAGTATTGTTTTGACAATCTTCTGTTGATACTGGCAACATAAAATCTATTGTGTAAGAATAAGTTGTTGCACTACCACTTTTCTTAAATGAATTGGTTATGTCGCAGTTGTTTTCTGCTACTTCTATCGTATTGCAGGTGTTAGGTACATATTGTAAGGCATCTAAATAACAATCGTTAACATAAGAATCATCATGTTGTTGCCCTTCAATTCTTATTACTCTTGGTGTAAATAGGTTGCTTACATTATAATTTTGAAGAACATAAGCCATTTCTCCTGTTCTTAAAGGGTTCGTATTTGTCAAAACAAAATAATCAATAGTTGTAACATTATAAACATATGTCAATTGATCTTCTATAAGCATTTCAGTTTCAAGATCTGACATACCACTATCTATAAGCATATTTTTGCCATCAGGGAGTAGAACAAGCGTAAACAACCCTCCACTTCCTGTATCAAAAGTGATGACTTCTAAATCTCTTACACTATTTACAACCAATGTATTGTCATATCCACAAATAGAGCATATAGTTCCATCGTGGTTTTCTTTGATTGTTGTTTCTTCACAAATGTCACATTGTTGCCAATGACCAGTGCTGTCATTTAAGTAAGTGTTTCCATATTCGCAAATATGGTTTGTATCATACCCACAAACAGAACAAATATCTCCGTCGTGACTAGCCTTATCTTTCTTTTCATCACAACCATCACAAGTTAACCAATGCTCACTACTATTTCTAGACCAAGTTGTTGACCAATTATGAGTATGGGGATCATCTGGTGGATTGCTTCCACAAGCAGTGAGTGCAAAACTGCAAGGAATTAACAAGCAAATCGCAAGTATAAATGATAAGAATTTCTTTTTCATAAATTACTCCTTTATATTTTTAAGTATAGCATATAATCTTTAATTTTGTTTTCAATTTTTCTAAATTATTTTTTCTTTGGCAAAATTATTCCTGTTAAATCTGGGCTTGAATTAGACTCAATGAATTTAATAACATCTAATGAATGATAAATCTTAATGCCTTTTTCTCTCATTTTGATATAATCAGCATAATCTGTATAGTAATATTCTATATAGCATTTAACTGCTTTAACATTTATGCTTGAATAAATTTTCCCACCATTTTGTTCTATGTAATTTTGTATAGCTTTATATTCTTTAACAATTTTTGTATAACTATCTTCGCCACGATTTTTCATTGTAGCATAAAGTAATGTTTCTAAATCAACTTCATCATAATAAGGATTTTCGCTAATATCCACATCTTTAAACATTGTAAAATATGGTGGATAAACTCTCGCTTTAACATCGTTCCAATATCTTGAAACACCAACTTTTTTAAGGTTTTCAAATCCTGCTGGTATTATGTTGTTGTCATTTTTAACAGAACTTATGGAATATCTATCATCTTCATCGTCTATTGAATATTCTTCTACCAAATGTTCAAATATTTCTTTACAAGCTCTAACATCACTTAATGCGTTGTGGTGGGATAATGGTATATCAAATGTATCTGCAAGAGTGGTTAATTTTAAATCTCCAGCTTGATTTGTATAGTTATAATAATATTTTTTCGCTAACTGCATTGTATCAAGATAGCATTGTTGCTTTATTGATAGCCCATATCTTCTTAAATCTTTCTTAATTACGCTAATATCAAAACTTGCATTATGTGCAATAATAATAGCATCTTCATTTAGGTCTTTTGTAAGTTCTTCCCAAATACAATCAAAAGTGTCGCAATCTTCAACATCTTCTTCACAAATACCGTGAATTTCTTTATTTTTGGCACTAAAAGAACTATTTGGATTAACTAATGAATATTTTTCAGTTTCAACACCATTTTCAACAAGAATTGAACCTATTGAACAAATAGTGTTATTTTGCAAATTTGCAGTTTCCACATCTAAAAACAAATATTGTGTATTTTCTTTGTAAATATCTTTTGCTTGTTTACTTTCACTAACAACAGGGTTAACAACATTTACTCTATTGACAACAGGTTTTACTTCAATAGGTTTTTGCTCAATAATAGGCTTTATCTCTTTTGTTGGAGTTTCTTCAATTTTTTCTTCAGGTTTATCTTTATATTTTACTTTCCAAATCGTAAATAAAATAGCAAATACTAATGAAGCCATAAACAAAATAACTAAAAAATACTCCCAAGCAGACATATTTTCAGAATCTGTCGGAGATGAACCTATCAAAATAAACGACAATATAAACAAACCCCAACTTGCTAAAACGGCAATATTTTTACCTTTTTTACTTAAATTTATAAACCAATTTTTCATTTGTAACTCCTTATTATAAAAACATTATAACATATAATTAAAAAATTAGTGTTATTTCAAACAAATTGATTTGAATTTTTATGGCTCAATAATTATAGTTTTCAATCCTTTCTTTTGTGCATTTCTCACTGTATAACCAGTTCCACCACCTTTACCATTGTAAAGAGCAATGACAAGTGAGGAATTATTAAGCATATAGTCGTTGCGTTCTAACATACATTTGTCTTGATATGTAGCATATAAACAACGGACATTATCACATTTTGCTAATACTTTTTTATATCTCTCAATTTGATATGGTTTCCAAACTTTATACTGGTCTTTACAAGGTAATGCACCAATAAGCTTTATTTGTGGATATTCTTTTTTTAACTCTAAAATCATTTCAGCAACCATTATATCAAAGCCAAGAGCCATACCAGAAATAAAGTAAATGTATCCTTTATTTATTGCATTTATAATTTCTTCTCTTAATCTAACTTTCATAGCCACGCATCTTTCATCGTCCTCGTTTTCACCCCAAGGCAACTTTTGCCATCTATGACCAGTGAAACAACAAGTGATTTCTCTTAACAGTTCGAATTCTTTCTCACAAACTTTTTTTAATTGTTTAATTTTTTCTAAAAAGCACATAATAACTCCTATATAAGTCGCATTTCCATACTTATTATAACATAAAAAAGTGCAAAATCAAAGAGATTGTCGCATTTGCATACCTATAATTTTGCGACCAGTATGCTAAACTATACCTATATAGGAGTTTATATGAAGGTTAGCAAGGCAATATCTATTAGAATTAGAGAGATATTAAAAGAGAAGAATATAACGCAATATAGGTTAGAAAAAGAATCTTGTATTCCACACGCAACTATGATGGATATAGTAAATGCAAAGAGAGAAAGTTGTAATGTTAAAACTTTAATACTTATCATTAGAACTCTGGGAATAACAGTTTCTGAATTTTTTGACAGCCCTATATTTGAAAGCGAAGATTTGAATTTAGATTAGTAAAAAGCAAAGTTTCTTAAAATAATTGATAAAATTGTTTTAAGGAGTTTTTTATGCAAAATATAAGCGACTGTATAGCGAAAAGAATAATTGAAATAGCCAAAAGCAAGAATATGAGTATTTACAAACTCGAACTTAAAGCAGGGATAAGCCATAGCACTATGTGTTGTCTATTAAATGGTAAATATCGTGGTGCGAATATAAGAACTGTATTTTTAATTATTCAAGCATTAGAAATATCTGTATTGGAGTTTTTTGATAGTCCATTATTTAAAGATTTAGACAACATAAATTTAGATTAAAATTTGATTATTTGATTGCAGGGCGTGTGCTTGTCTTGAACAAGTGGTGTCGCTTTGCTCCACCAGACAAGCACACGCCCAGAAACGAAACAAAGTTGAAACAAAGCAATAAACGGTGGCTAAATGTGGGGTTATCACGCAAGCTTTCTGCTAACCCTCACATTCTTAACGCCACCGTTTTTTAGTTGCATTTTCTCATTCTTGCGATAACTTCTGGCGAAACTTTCCCTATAAGTTCACCTTCATCAAGGCACATAAAATCATCAAAGAGCAATAACTTTCTATCTTCTTGACCTATTGTGCATACAATATCATCTTCAATAATATCTGATATAAAGTATTGATAAAGCCCTTTTGAATACACGATTTTTTCTTCAGTTTTTTCCAAATACTTCATAATGTATGACATTTCTTCAAGTAAGTCATATTTGCTCCTTATTGGTTCAAAGTCAGAACGACCAAATCTTTGATTAAAATATGAATTTTGCAGTGTAATAGTGCGTCTTTTAAGCTTAAAATTGTAATCATTGTGTTCTTCAATTTCGCCAGGCATAGTTCCTTCAGGAATATAAAACAAGCCGTGAAAATGCAACCTCTTTGTTTCTGGTGCACGTTCCCAAACTCCAATATATTTCCAACCTCTACGAGAAGAAAAGTTTTGTAATGCTATTTTAAGTTTTTTTCTAAAACTATGTTCTGAATGGAGTTTATCATCATAAGTAAACGTGCAAAAATAGTTAAAGTTTACTAAATTTGCTTTTCTAATCATGCGAACTCTGCGACAGATCAAGTTTCTTTGCTTTCTATCAAAATTAACATTTACAAATGCCTCACATTTTTCATAGTCATCAAAGTATTCTCGCATATCTTTTAATATCATTTTCTTGCGTTCTTTTTTCTTCAAATCAATATATTTTGCATACAATTCATTAAATAGTTCTTTCTTTGTTATTTGTTTAGTCCTTTTAGGTCGTTTCTCTGCCGATATTGGTGTTTCTTCAACTATTTCAGACACTTCTTCAAAAGAAAAATTTTCTTCAATTTCAGACGAAATAAGGGGCTCGGATAATTCCGAGTCCTTTACTTCATCAATAGCAACAGTAATTGTTTCCTCTGGTAGTTTTGGTCGCTTTTTAGTTGGTCTTGTAGTTCGTGGAATAGCGATATAATGACTACCATCAAAATATACTTTCGCTTCAGCATACCAAGCCATAAAACCTCCTTTTATTGCCACTTTTGGATTTAACTTTGCAAGTTATAGTGGTATATAAAATTAAGTTTCTTGACTAATTCCATACACTATTTTTTCTTTCTAAATAACTTTTTAAATAAATGCCATTTTTCTTTCTTTGGCTTATTCGCATTTTCTTTTTCTTTAATTTTTTTCTTAAACTCTTTTTGGAATTTTCTATCTTCTTTGTCAATCAACTTAAAATGTCGTTTCATATTTTTGAAAATATATTTTCCAATCTTATTGTTATATTTTTCAGGAACATAATCACATGTATCAAGCATATGAGCAAAAGTGTCATAATACTTGTCCAGCGTTTGATTTATAAGCTTATTCTTATTGTAATTTATCACGCACTTTTCCTCCTTTGATAAAAGTTTTTAGGAAGTTCGTCATCAACTTCTTCAAGATATTTAATATATCCTTCAAGTGATTCTTCCGTAGGTTGACTTTCTTGAATATCAAAATCTTCGTTCATATGACCATCATAAAATTTAGGTTTACAACATTGGCTATCATATAATGCAAAAACATTATAATCAGCAACAACAATTTCTTCAGAATAGCAAGTTTTATCTTTCTTACCAGAAGCCATATATTTATCAAATAACTGGCTATTTTCTATCTTTCTTATACGCCATTTTAATTTACAAACTCTGCCATAATCATCATAGTAAATATCAAGTTTCATAATTTCTATAAACTGCGCCAACTCTCTGATATTTACGTCAATGAGCATAGGTCTTTGAGTATCAAGAAAAATATCTAAATTGTTATGACCATGTTGCTCATACCAACGAGATTGCCATTCAGGAAAATACATTGACATTCTGCTGTTAAGATACTTTTGAGCTTCTGTAATTCCTATTGCTTCAAATGGGTAATTGAAATGCGTTTTAACAAAATCATTTTTAAAACCCAAACGATAAGGGTTTATAACTCGGCTAAGCCGAGGACTATACCCAAATTTACGGAATTTAATGCTATAATTAGAACTCACGCAATGTTTAGGTATAGTCAGCTTAAAGCCATTATTGTTTTTTGTAATAATTTCTTTTGCCATTTTACGATTTCTTTCACTATCAAAAGCAATTTGTCTTAAACAATGTGTCATAAAACAAGTTTTACCTGTGCGAGGTGGAGCAAAGATAATCGTTATCATTTTTCACCACCTTAAATAGTGTAAATATCGTATCCATCAGTAGTTGTGCCAGATTTAGCAAAACCTTGTGAAGTAACTAATGCAGTAGATAAACCTTGCTTCAAATATACGGTTGTAGCATTTGCTAACAATAATCCATCATCAGAAGTTAAAGATGCAATAGTTGAACTTTCAATATAAACGGTTGCTAACTCATAGCATTCTGCAAATGCTTCGGTATCAATAGTTGTAACAGTAGAAGGGATTACAATACTTTCCAAACTACAACAGCAATAGAACGCATACTCATAAAGTCTTGTAAGTTGTGAATCTTCTTCAAAATATACATTTTTCAAATTGCAACAATATTCAAAAGCATAATCTTCAATAGAAGTTAATGATTTTGGTAAAGTTATTGTTTCAAAAGAACATTCAAAAAATGCGTCTAATGCAATATATCTTAACTTTGAATTAGGTTCAAAAGTTATACTTGATAAATTACTTTCAGCAAAAGCATAATTGTCAATACCGCTTACAGTTGCAGGAATAACAATAGATTTAAGTCCTGTATTTCTAAACAATCTATAATTTATTGAACTTAATTTTGAATTTGCGCCAAAAGTTGCACTTGTTAAACTTCCACAATTTTCAAATACACCTTCGCCCAAATAAGTCAATGCTGAATTATCTGCAAATGTTATACTTGTAAGATTTCCACAACCTCTAAACACTTCATCATCAATTTCAGTAATCGCACTTGAAAAAACTAAATCGCCAGCAAGTTCATCATTATTGCAAGCCGTAATTTTTGTTCCTTCTACAACAATATCTCCACTTGAAACAAGGTCATTCCAAGTTCTTGTCATAGTTCCATTTACAAATAATCCAGATTGCATACTAAATACTGCTACAAATTCAGTATTTTCTGTAATAGGATAACTTGCTAAATCAACTATAGTAGAGCCATCAATAGACCAACCCAAGAAATTATAGCCACTCTTTGATGGTGTTGCGTTCATGGTTGCATATCCATTTTTAGCAACAGAAGTTGTTCCAAAAGTAGAGCCATCAACTGTAAATGTTACGGTTAAGTTTTGAATAAATCTTGCTACAAATTTTGTGTGTCCTGTAATTGAAATAGTTTCTGGATTTACAACTGTTCCATTAAGAGTCCAACATTCAAACATATAGCCATCTTTTGTAGGATTTGCAGGAAGTGAGGCTTTTCCATTTTTGCTTACAATTTGAGTATTATAAACAGCATCATCTACCATAAATTCAACATCATAGCTATAAATAATATCTGCAACAAAAGTTTCTGCACCTGTAATCTTGTAAGTAGATAAATCAACTTTTGTTCCATTTAACAACCAACCATTAAAAGTTTTATAAGTTGTATTTTCTACACCAACTGCATTAGCATAATTTCCATTTCTAACTTGTTGAGTTTCAACAACTTGGTCTTCATACATAAATGTAACAGTGTGAAGTTGAGTGAATTTTGCATAATAAGTTGTGTTTACTGTAATAGCAGTAGTATTAGGATTTACAATGTCTACGCCATTTGTAGTCCAGCCATCAAATTCATATCCTTCCATTGAAGGTGTTGATGGGATAGTAGGATAACCATTCTTAACAACAACTTGGCTGTCGTAAAATTCGTTATTTACCATAAATTTAACGTCATACTTGTAAGTTACATTTGCAACAAATCTTGTGTTTGTTTGAACTTGATAAGTAGATAAATCAACTTGAACTCCGTCAACAGTCCAATAGTTAAAGATAACATAATCAGTTGAAGTTGGAGTTGTTACAGTTGCTATGCTATTCTTTGCAAGTATTTGAATATTGTAAACGCTTCCAGCAAATTCAAAAGTTGCTACAACTTGTTCGCCATTTTCAAGGTTTGCAATATATTGTTCGTAATACGCAACTGTTCTTTCAAGTTCTGCAATACGATTTTGTAATGCAACGACATTGCTTGAATTGTTTTGTAATTGCATTGTTAAGTCGCTGATTTGAGCATTAAGATTAGTAATTTGAGCATTTAAACTATTTATTGTTTCAACATTAAGAGCATTAGTTGTTTGTAATTGAGAGATTAAAGCTTGTAAATTAGCAATTTGATTATTCAAAACTGCAATTTCTTCATCTTTATCTTCATTGCTTTCAGTTAATGTTTTAACTTGTTTTTCTAAACTTGCTTTTTCAGCATTTAAGCTTGTAATCGTTGCTTCGTTTTGATTTTTAATATCTGTTAAATTAGCAACTTGCGTTTCTAAACCTTGTTTTGTTTGAGTAAGGTTTTTTATTTGAGTTTCGCAATCTTGATTAGCATAAGTTAATAGAGTTACTTGGTCAGTCAAAGTTGTAATTGTATCTCTATAACTGTTAATCAATTCTTCATATTCAGCTTTATCGGTAAGTGCTGTATCGTATCCGTCTTCGTATGCTTTATTCAAATCTTCTTGCGTATAAAGTCCTGTTCCAGATAAACCTTCTTGAACTTTATTAAAATTTGTAATACCCCAAACGAGAACGAAGGCAAAAGCACCAACAAATAGCAAACTAAATATTAAACTTAATACTTTTTTAGTTTCCATTTAGTCCTCCTTATAGAATTTCAATCACTCTTAAACGAATGCCATTATCAGAGAAATATTGCTCTAAAAATGAAGCACTTTCTTGACCTGTCGTAACGAGTGTTAATTGTGTTTTATTACTTAAAAATTGAATTGATATTTTCATAGTAGAATTGCAGACAATATTTCCGTTTGTATCGTAAAAGTCCATATTTACAATAGAGAAAACTGAACCAGCATTTATTTCACTGCCAACCAAAACATAGTCGTTTAGGACAACTTTGTATTGTTTCTTTTCTCCATTAAAATCATCAACTTTTAACAAATCTTTTTCAAAACTATAAGTGTCTGTGTCGTCATATAAGTCGTGGTAGAAAACTACACTTGTGCTTGAATAATTAAACGATTCCTGACTGAATTTATTTGAAATATCAATAGAGCCATTTACATAACTTTCTGCTTTTACTTCACGATAAAGTTCAATGCCACAAAAGACACCAACAACTATCAAAATAAAGCAGATTAAGTAGGTATACCATTTCATAGTTCTACCTCCTGATATTCGTTATTTATTGCATTTGGAGCAATATCAAACTCCAAACCTTTTGAATACTTAAATGTTTGTAATTGAGTGTCATACAATGATTTTTCAAGTAAATATATTTTTTGTGAATTACCTGTAATTGTAAGAGTGTCAATTTCAAAACCTTCAAATGCGTTATAATCAAGTCCAACAATATTGATATTTTTATCTTTCAAATATTGAGAGTTTAAATCAATGTTAATATTGACTTTCGCGCGAGGCATTTCATCAAACATTTTCTTTGTATCCATGTTTAGCGAAAGGAAATAACCTTGATAAACATCACTGTATCTATAAGAAAAATCATCTTCATCAAGCGTATAAACCATTCTTTCTTGCCAGTAAGTTGTGTCAATTTCTTCTTCAACTATGTCGTAACTTGGGTTACAATCAATAATTCCAAACAACGATTGAGTGCTGTTTCTTGCACCATTTTCGTCATAATGAAACTTCAAAACTGAATAATTTTTGATAATGTCAGTAACATTATCTTCTTTGTATTTTCCAGATTCTAAATCATACTCTCGAATAGTAAAATACTCGCTTAAATCAACTGTAATATAGTAGTCGCCATAACCTTGATTATTTGTCCTTATTGCTTCCATACAATCAGCAAAAACATTCAAATAGTTGTAGTAAAGAATGTTTGTAATAGGTTGATTATAAAGCCATAAAGACCACCAACTACGCTTATAAGTAGTCCATTCGTAAGTTCCTGTAAGTTGGATCTGAAAAGCACGATTATCAATTTTGATAGTAAAGGCACTTTCACGATTAAGTTGAGTTCTTAATTTGTTTCCTTCCCAGCTAATGCCATTAGTCGTATCATAATAACTAAAAGCACTGCTTTCATATCTTTGGGCTTCTTGTTCTGTGGTTTCTGTAATAACTAAATCACTTTGTTTTAAATCTCCAAGATATTGCATACCTGTTGAACGATAAGCGTTAGAAGATAAAGAATAATCAGTAAAGTAATTAAACTTTAATTCTTGCAAAGCAATACCATTGTTTTTAGCATTGCTAAAAAAGTTTGCTTCCATAAAATATCGTTCTTCAAATTCATTTTTTTGTTCTTCGGTTAAATCATCAGACGCAACTATATCAAGAGCAATTTGATTGTCTATATAGTTCGTGCCGACAGTTATATCTTTAACAAAGAAATGATAGTAGCCATAAGCAAGGGATACACAAAGACCAATTATTGCGAGAAAAACAAAACAGCAGTTTCCAATAACTTTTAATGTCTTCATAAATCCTCCTTGTAAATTTATTAAAAAAGAAAAAAGCACTATAAGAATTGTTAGTTCTAAATAGTGCTTTTAGAGTTGTTATATTAAGCCATTCCAACCAAATATATTTAAAGCTTCTGCAAGCCACTGTATCGCAGTTGCAAGAAAATCAAATATTTTAGATATAATGCTTAACGGCCAAGTTCCAAATAACACCACTAAAACAATTATCAAAATTGTTATGAATAAGTTTTTCATAGGAAATTAGCCTTATGCAATAGGTGTTTCAGTAATCGCTTCGGCTACCTGTTCAGCTGAATCTGCAATAGTTCCAGCATTGCCACCAAACCATTCACAAACTTGTTCACCAAAAGTTAGTCCATTAACAGAACAACCAATAGCAACAGCTAAACTGAATAGTAAAATAGCACCAACAATTCCTAAAATAATCCATAGAGCAATTTTTAGTTTTTCGTTCATAAATTCCTCCTGTAATTAGATTTTTGCTTATCTCATAAGCATTTTTAACAATGACTTATCAGATGCTTTAAATGGTTTAATTTTACATTCGTAAATTTCGCCATTTTCATCAACAGAACGAACCAAGAAAGAATTTCCAGAAACAACATTTCCAGAAGCGTCTTTAAGTTCGTATGGAACAGCTACAAGTTCAGCTTTCATCTCATTGCCAAAAACAATGTCTAAAACTGTATAACCACCAAAATCAGGTGGAGTAACGGCAATTTTAACGTCTTTGCCTCTAATACTACCTTTGATAAAATAGGTGTAGAATGATTTACCATTCTTTTCAATTAACTCTCTTTCAACAACAATAACATTTTCTTTTTTTGCCATTATTTTTTACCTCCAATTTGTCTTGAATATTTCTTTGCTTCGGTCTTTGATTTACCTTCATTTAAAGCTTTCTTGTATTTGAAAATACCAATGTGGTCATTTTTCATTTGCAAAGCACCAATTCTTACGCACGCTTCCTTGTCTGTTAAAGGTTGTCCTTCCTTTGGACCGTGCATGTGGACTTTGTTTTTTAATTCTTCTGCATAACGTTTAGCTCTAGTATTTGGACTAAGCCAACGTCTTTCTCTAACTTTATTTGCCATTTGATTCTCCTTAAAATATTTTGTTTGTTTGCCTTTATATAGGGCTATTAAGTTGTTAATAATTGTGAGATAATCACTGAAACAACACGTCTCCTGCGATATATAGTGGTAGACGGCCATCTTTACTTTTAAAAACCACAATCAATCGTTCAAAATTTCATTTATCTCAACAATTTTTAATCAATGTATTTGCGTATATAACTTGCTGAACGCATACGCTTTCCATTGATATTTTTGCCACGAACTTTATAAACAAGTTCGTAGTCAGTATCTCTTTTTCTAGTGCGAAGTAGGTAAATGTCATCACTCATAATTAGGGTGTTGCCTTTACCACTGCGACATAGAGATACTTTTTGACAAACAATGTAATCTTTTGTGCGATAAACATTGTCTGCCTCCATAAAGTAATCAACGGTAGTCATAACTTTTCCTCCTTTTTAATTTTGTTATCAACAATCTCTTTGGCTTTTTCTTTCTTCTTTTGGTTAATAAATTCACCAAATTGTTGTTGATATTTTTGGAGCATAATGCCTGATATTCTGTGAATAAGTTCTTCTTGCATATCAGTAAGACCGTTAATATTTAGTTCTGTAACTTTTACATAAAGAGGAACATTCGTTAAATAACTACCGTCAGCATTACGAAGCCCTATATATGCAACTTTTTGATACATTTCACTCACAAGCATTTTCTCCTTTTTAGATTTGAGAGATTTAACACCTCTCACTTAATAGGCACGAAAATTGCAAAAAGGGACTCCCTAAATGCAAAATTTTTTAATTTTTTTATAAATTTTTCTTAATCGGTTGCGAATTGCTGTATGGTCAATGCCTAATTCTTGTGCTATTTCAGCTTGTGAACGTCCTTTAAAATAAATTTCATATATAAGCCATTGTTGTTCTTTTGAAAGGGTTGAAATTGCCTTGTGTAATTCTTCATACATTTCATCTTTAATAAGTTTTTCTTCTAAATCTGATTCTTCATCTTCAAACTCGTGTCCGTTTTCAAGAGATAGGTCAAGAGATTGATGACGCCTTGTTTCTTTTAATTCAGACAAATACTGTTCATGTTCTGCAACAATATATTCGTGCATAACTTGCGCATCTGCTTTTTCAAGTAATTTTGCAGTTTTGTCATCTACCATTGCATAAATTGTTTTAGTTTCATTGTTCTTTGTAATTTGTGTTGTTAATTTTTTCATTTCCGACTCCTTGAATTTGAAATCCACAGAGCCGTATTTCCACAAACAAAAAGACGGCATGAAAAGCTTTTGAGATTTGCTTTCCAATGCCGTCTAACGGTCTGTGGACTTATATATTTAATTTGTAAAGACTTTACGCTGTCTTTAAAGCGTTTTGAATTTTGACACTACCATCATCAAGAAATTCAATTAAAGTTCTTTCACCTTTAATAACAATTTCAACAAGACGCTTGGCTTTATCAATACAACAAACAAGTCTATTGCTACCATTTCTAACTTCTTGCATATTGCTTCCTCCTTTTATAAATTGACTAACCATAAACCTTTGTTTCGGTGATTACAACTGCATTATATAAAAGGAATTTTTGAAAAACCATCACATTACTTTTCATTTACTCCAATGTTTTCCAGCATTTATAAAGTTTGATTAACACTGAAAACAAAAAAGCCATCACTAACTTGTGATGACTAAAACAAAACTCTTATTTACTCTCAAAAACTCTCATTTACTCTCGTTTTGGAAATATTTGGAAAATTTTTTTTGAAAACCCTTGACTTTAAAAGTGAATGTTTATATAATGTTATCGTAAGCAAATGCTTATGATAGAAAGGAAACAATATTATGAGAACCAAAGATAAAGAGTTAATGAAGAAGATGCTTAATTACATTAACGACAGCTTTGAAAAGACAGGCAGAACTCCGACTTATAGAGAAATAGCAAGTGAATTTTCTATTACAAGTGGTTGTGTAAGCAACTATATTAAAGAAATGGCTGAAAAGAATATGTTAGAAAATTCTTCTGGTAGTCGTGGTATAAGAACTCTTAAAATGAAAAAATCAAACAATGCTATTGAACAATTAGGAGTTGTTGGTTCTATTGCTTGTGGAAGTCCTATGTATGCAGAAGAAAACATAGAAACCTACATATCTTTTCCAAGAGCATTATTAGGAAATGGTGAATTTTTTATTCTACGAGCAAATGGCGAAAGTATGATTGATGCTGGAATTGATGATGGCGATCTTGTAATTATACGAAAACAAGAAACTGCTGAAGAAGGCGACATTATTGTTGCTCTTATAAATGATGAGGCAACCTTAAAAAGATTTTATCGTGATAAGAAAAAAAGAAAAATAAGGTTGCACCCAGAAAATGCAAAGCTTGAAGATATGTATTTTGATAATATCGCAATTCAAGGTGTTGCAATTAAGGTCATTAAGGACCTATAAACTTGATAATAATATAAAATTTGCCCCGAATTTTATGTTGTTATATATATTCACATAAGTAATAGACTCGTTCATGTGGAATCCCAACCCTGTAATTAGTTTATTAAATCTAAAACTTATGTGTTTTGGGATTTGGAGGTGTTTTACAAAAATGGAAAAACCTAAAAGAGTTAAGGTCTGTTGCCCTGATTGTTCTAAATACTTTATGGCTACACCTAAAGAAGATGGCTCAATTAGTAAGCAATGTCCTAATTGTAAAGTTGTTGTTTTCATTAAAGAAAGAAATGGGAACGAAAAACTAATCAAATTAAAATATGTTAAATAATCAAAATCTAATGCGTTTATAAAGCAAAATTAAGGTTGGGTTGAAACATTATCAGTGGTAAGTCCTTATTCACTACTTTATAAATAAGATTCGTGGTATGTGTTCTTTGAAACACCTTGACGAATGTGGTTATCGAGAGAAATCACACAGTTGGGGTGTTTTTCTATACTTGTTTTTAGAAAAACATCTCAATATCTAATTCAAATCAAGGAGTTGTAATTAAGATGATAGAAATGGAAAAGATTAGAAATGATTTGAAAGATATTCGTTATTATGTATCTCGCAAGAAAGTTTTTGATGCTAATTCTGATTTTGTTGGGGTTAACAATATCACTGAAAAACTAAAAATGTATAATGATGCTGTTTGTTCGGCTTCTCCAAGATTGTATGATATTTATGTGTCGTTGTATTTGAATAATCAAACACAAGAATCTTTATCTGAAATTTTGGGTTATTCGTTTCAAACAATATCAAGGTTAAATGTCCAACTTTTAAATCATTTCTACAAAAAATTGAATGAAAATGTTGCTTAATAAAAATTTAGTTTTTGAAATTGCCTTTGCTTTGTGTAGTGCCACCTTTGGTTAAATTGTCAAGGGAAACTGAATTATCCCTCGTAAAGCATAAGTCAGTTTCTTTATCCTTGACAATCTAACTTTTCAAAGGTGGCGAAAAGTTGGGTGCAAAGGCAATTTGCAAAATTAAACACTAAAAGGAGTTTAGAATAGATGGAAAGTTGTGTAATATATGCTAGATTTAGTTCACACGGTCAAAATGAACAAAGTATTGAAGCACAAGTTCGTATTTGTAAAGAATTTGCAGAAAGTAAAGGTTTGAAAACTGTTAATATTTATAATGATAAAGCAAGAACAGGAACAAACGATTCTCGGCCAGAATTTCAAAAAATGATTACTGACGCTCAAAGTGGTGCTTTTAAGTATATCATTGTTTATATGTTTGACAGATTTGCGAGAAACCGTAGAGATAGCATTATGTATAAAGAAATGCTTAAAGAAAAATATGGCATAAAGGTTTTGTCGGCATTAGAACCTATTGCAGAAGATGAAGGTGGCGAATTTTATGAAATGTTTTTGGACTGGAACGCAGAAAAATATAGCAAACGACTTTCAAAACGTGTTAAAGATGGGCTTGATACAAGTGTTGCAAATGGAACTTTTTGTGGTGGCTATTTGATATATGGCTACAAAATTGATTATGAACCTATTGCTGGCAAAGTTGGTAAATTTATAAAAAGAGTTGTAATCAATGAAGAAGAAGCCGAAGTTGTTAAATTTGTTTTTGAACAATATGACAAAGGTATTCCTAAACTAGAAATCGCACAGGCACTAAATGAAAAAGGATTACGATATAAAGGCAAACCTTTTAAAGGAAGAACTTTTGATAAATATCTTGTAAACAAAAAATACACTGGCGAATTTGAATTTGGTGGAAGACATTGTGATAATATGTATCCTCAAATTGTTTCAAAAGAATTATTTGACAGAGTTCAAAAGAGATTGAATAAAAACAAATACTTTTTAGGTGGCGTTAACAAAGCTAAAATTGAATATTTATTGACAGGCAAACTGTTTTGTGGGCATTGTGGAACAGAAATGGTTTCAGATGGTGGCGTTAGTAAAACTGGTGCTACTCATTACTATTATGCTTGCAAGAAAAAGAAAAAATCTCAATGTGATAAACGCAGAGAAAATAAAGATAAGTTGGAATTTTATGTTGTATCTTGTGTGCGCGATTTTCTTTCAGACAAGAAAAACGCAGAAGTTGCAACAAATGACGTTTTGGCTTATTACGAAAAAAGAACTGATACAAGTGTATTGAAATCAGTTCAAACAAAAATTGCTAATGCTAAAAAGGAAATTGAAGAACTTGCAGATTCTTTTGTAAAAGCAAAAAACAAACTTTTACAAGATACCATTGAAAAGAAAATGGAAGAATATGAAATATTGCTTAATGATTTAATGTATCAAGAAGCTCAACTTGAATTAGAGCGTGGATACAAGATAACAAAAAAAGACATACTTGAATTTGTCGCAGAAATATTAAAAGGCGACCTAAATGATAAAGATTATCAAAAGAAACTTATTGACAATCTTGTTAGTCAAGTTTATGTCAGTGATGATGATACGGTTGTATATTTATATATAAAAGGTGGAAACACTATTGATTTGCGTGATATAGATGATACAAAAGAAGCTATAAAAATGGCTAATTCTGTTAGAATGCAATCACCACCGTCCCGCCAAAATTAAAACTAATCCCAACGTAGATTAGTTTTTTTGTTCATATAACAAGGTTTTAGTTTTTCAAATTTAGAAATTTTGTTAATATATAATCATGAGAAAGTTTAAGCAAATTTATATAGAAATAACTAATATATGTAATCTTAATTGTTCGTTTTGTCCTAAAAATAGCAGGCCTAAAAAATTTATGACGGTAGAGGAGTTTGACGTAATTACAACTGAAATATCTCCTTTAACAAACACCATTTGTTTGCATCTTATGGGAGAGCCTTTGTTGCACCCAAATATAAAAGAAATATTTGAAATTTGTAACAAAAAAAATTTAAACGTATATTTAACAACAAACGGAACACTTATCAAGCAAAACTTAGATTTATTAAAATCTGGTTATGCAAAAAGAATATCAGTTAGTCTGCATAGTTTTGAGGCGAACAATAACTCTAATTCTTTAAATGCTTATTTAGAAGATGTTCTGCAATCTTGCAAAGAAATTGCCAACAATAGCAAAACTTGCATCGAATTTAGATTGTGGAATGAGAATGGTAATAAAAAAGCCAAAAACGCGTTAAACAAAAATATAATAGAAAAAATAAACAAAACATTTAACACCAATCTGGTTAACACAAATTTACAAAGCCACATAAGTTTAACCAACAAAATTTATATAAGTTTTGCCGATACTTTCGAGTGGCCAATTAACACGGAAAATCAAGAAAAGAATTGTGCAAAATTTTGCTATGGCTTACGTTCTCATTTTGGGATTTTATGCGATGGAACTGTTGTTGCTTGCTGTTTAGATAGCGAAGGGAAGCTTGCACTTGGCAATATTTTTGAAAGCAACATAACCAACATTTTAAACACACCACGTGCTAAAAACATTTATAAAGGATTTAGTGATAGAAACATTACAGAAGAATTTTGCAAGACCTGCACTTATGCAAATAAATTTCTTGGCTAAACCTTATTAAAAACTAATTTTTAAATAGATTGGTTTTTATTTAAAAGCTATTTAATTTGGCTATTAACATTTTTAACAATTTTAAATTTGTGATACTATATAGATATTATAGTTTAGGAGCATAATTATGGATTTAAGAGTTTTTGGATTAGTGCATTGGATTTATTTATTAATCACTCTAACACTTTCGGCAGTGGGCTTATTTTTTGCCAAAAAATATGCAAAAACCGAAAAAACACAAAACATTATTTTAAAAAGCATTGCAGGAATGTTGCTTATCTGGATTTTGTTAAACAGACTATCGCAAGTGTTTAGATATGAAGAAACCAGATGGTATTTAATTATTCCAGATAGTTTTTGTGGAATGACTAGCTTAGTGTTGGCACTTTCGGTTTTACTTGGTAAAAAAGACAACATTGTTTATCATTTTGTTTGGTTTATTTCGTTAGTAGGAACAATTATAACATTAGTGTATCCTTCATTTTTAGACCAATCTTCAAGTGTGTTCTATTTGCCAACCATTTCAGGGCTATTACACCACAGCCTATCGCTTGTTATGACAATTGCTCTACTATTGTTTAATCAAATACATATCACATACAAAAAATGGTATAGCACAGTGTTTGGCTTTACTGCATATTTCACTGTTGGTGCTTTTCAAATGTCGGTATTTGGATTAAGCGACGCATTCCACATTGTTGAACCAATGCTTGATGGCACACCACTAACAGCTTGGGTTGTTGCACCAATTTATATTGCTGGTTATAGCATTGTGGTGTTGGTTATTGAACTAATTCGTAAATATAAAAACAAAAAAGAGGGCAATTAAACAAAAAATAAGTGTGTTTTATATGCAATTATTTTAGTTGTTAACATAATCATTAACATAATTAGTTGTATGTTTCACTTGCTCATTCAAACTAAAAAACTCTAACCAAAATGGTTAGAGTTTTCTTTTTTATAAAGCTTATTAATTTAAAAACATCTACTTTATTTCGCCACTAACAAATTTAACATTGTTTCTTAAATTTGTGCCGTTTGCTTGATAGTCGTTATAAAATAGTTGCGATATTTCTGGTGGCATAAGTGGAAGTGTAGGGATTTTTGCAATATCAATAAGTTTAGGTATGTAAAGCCCGTTATTACGGTTGTCTTGAAATTCTTCGCCAGTGCCCGAGCCAAACTCGCCAGAAACCCATTTTGCAACATAAAAATGTTCAATGCTGTTTTGATTTTCGTAGGTATAAACTTTTTTAAGTGGTTCAACAACAATTCCAAACTCTTCAAACACTTCGCGTTTAACACATTCTTCCTCGGTTTCGTTTTGCTCCATTCCTCCGCCAGGAAAAGTGTAAAAAATTCTATCTTGTTTTTCACGATACATTGAAACAAGTTTTTCGTCTTTTACTATAATTGCTCTTACACGAATTCTTTTTTCGTTCATGAGTGCTCCTTAAATTGTTTTTAGCATTATATCATATTGTTTCAATGTTGATAAAATAATTATTAAAAATAAAATTTAATTATTGACATCAAACTTTATTGTGTTATAATCAAAATGCGTAATCCCTATACCATTCCGGATTAAATTAGCGCTGGGAATTTTCTAAAACTTTTAGAACTTCTTATGAATGGACAAAAAACAACTTATGCTGTTTTTGTTTATTCGTGAGAAGTTTTTTTAACAGCAAAAAAACAAATAAGGAGAAAGAAAATGAAAGTACTAATTGGAACAAAAAATCCAGGAAAAATTGAAGGAGCAAAAAGGGCACTAGCAAAATATTTTGACAACTTTGAACTTGAAGGCGTAAAAGTTTCGTCTGATGTTGCCGACCAACCAGTAGGCATTGAAACCTATAATGGTGCGTTAAACAGAGTTAACAATTTAGTTGCCTACGCCAAACAAAACAATATTGAAGCCGATTTGTTTTTGTCGGTTGAATCGGGGTTAACTAGCGAACTTGGGTTTTGGGCAATAACAAACATTGCCGTAATTAAAAATTCCAAAGGCGAAATGGGGGTTGGCTCAAGTGCAAGTTTTCCAGTTCCTAACAAATATGTTGAGCAAATTAAAACTCAAACTTTGGGCACTGTTATGGATAACATTTTTAACGAAAGCGATTTAAGAAGTTCAACTGGCGGAATTGGTTTGTTAACACGTGAAGTTATTACCAGAATTGATTTAACTTGTGATGCATTTTTAATGGCTCTAACTCCATTTATTAACAGTGTTTGGAACGATAATAATTAAACATAACTTAAAAAATTTAAAGCCTAAGCATATTTTTGCTTGGGCTTTTTTAAATTAGTTTTTTTATATGTTAGTGTTAGTAATTTTTTTTAATTTGTGATAATATATGACTAAGAGAGGTGGAGTATGAAAACAGTTGTAATAACAGGTAGTGGCAGAGGGTTTGGTTTTGAAATGGCCAAAATTTTTAAGGCTAACAATTTTAATGTTGTGTTAACCGATATTAACGAAGAAAATTTAGCAGCGGCAAAATTTGAGGTTGAACAACTTCCAACACAATCTAAGGTTATTAGCGTTGTGTGCGATGTTACCAAACATGCTCAAATAGAAAATTTGTGGGCTGAAGCCGTTAAAGCTTTTGGTGGTGTTGATATTTGGATTAACAATGCAGGAGTTAATCAACCAGACAAACCAATGTGCGAACTAACTCAAAAAGAAATCGATTTTTTAGTTGATGTTGACTTAAAAGGTGCAGTTTATGGCAGTAAGTTGGCGTTTAAGCACATGAAAGAGCAAGGCTACGGTCAAATTTATAATGTTGAGGGCTATGGAAGCAACGACGCCATGATGACAGGGTTAACCTTATACGGCACCACAAAACGTGCCATAACTTATTTCACACAAGCGTTAGCAAAAGAAAGTGAAGACTTAACCGATGGCAAAGTTTGTGTGTGCAGGCTAACACCTGGCATTATGATTACTGAGTTTATTAAAAGTGCAAACGGCGGTAAAACAAAAATTGAACTGCCAGAAAAAACTAAAAAAGTTTATAACATTTTGGGCGACTATCCGCAAACCATTGCAAACTATTGCGTGCCAAGAATGATTAAAAACACTAAAAACAATGCAAAAATTGTTTGGTTAACAAATGCCAGAGCTTTTGCAAGGTTTTTAACTGCCGGCTTTAATAAACGTAACTTTTTTGAATAATTTATTTTGTAATAAAAATAAAAAAAGAATGGATTTGTTCCATTCTTTTTATTTAAAATTATTTTGTTTGCATTCCGCTTTCGGCGCCAAGTTTTTGTTGTGTTGAATGTTGAAGTTTTCCAAATTCGGTTAAACCACGGTCTAAATCCATAAACCTGCGTTGTTTACCTTTTGAATCGGTTAAAACACTTTCAACCACACCAATAATTGTTTTGTTTCCATGCACATCGGTGGTAAAGCCGTCCATTGGAAGTTCGGTTAAAGAAAGACTTACACTAGTTGGTTTGTTGTTTCTTGTTTCCGAGTAAACAACATTAACACCATAATTAACCGAATTAATTTCTAAAAATGTGTGTGTAGGAATGTAAACTTTGTTTGGGTCTAGTTTTGCATGTTCAAGTGCATCAATAAGCCCAGCATATGGTTCAACAGTTTCGCCAGTTTTTGGGTTGGTGCCATAGTTTAATGGCATTCTAAACACATTGCGTTCAAAAAAATCCCATTGCCAACCAAACTCAGGGTTTTCGATTTGGCTAGATTCATATAAATCGGAACTAATTTGTTTTGCTAAGTGTTTAATAAATTTGTTGCGTTGTTCGGCACTTTCAAACGCTTTGCCACCGTTATATGCGTCTAAAGTTTTTGCTGTAACATAAGCCATGTTAAATGCTCTTGGAAAATAACTTAAATTCATTTTGCCACCTCGGTTTGTTTAATAAAATATTACACATAAAATATACCACCAAGTTGGCATTTCGTCAATACTCAATTTTTATAAAATTTGGCTTAAATGCTAAAAAGCACACCTAAACTTATGTGCTTTTGTTTGTGTTATATTATCGTTTGTTTTGTGTGCCACTTTCAGTTTGTGTTTCGGCATTTATTGTGGTTGGTTCTGTTTTAGGATTATTGTTTGTTTTTGTGTTTTGTGTGGACACACTTTCGTTTAAGTTTTTAGTTTGTGTTTCTTGTTTGTTTCTGCCCAACTTTTCGCCAAGTTTAACCACAAAGTTTTCAATTTGAGGTTGATATTTAAAACTTAAATAAAATAGCGCAATTCCCACCAAAACAATAACAATCCAAACAGGAATTCCCCAACCGCTAAACGGAATTAATAATCCACTTCCTAAAAAGCAAGTGCATGCAATTGCAATTGGACGTGTAATTAAGTTTGTGAAAAAGAAAAATTTATAGGTTATGTTGGTTGTGGCACCAACAATTAAGCATAAAATATCGTCTGGAAACACCGGAAACAACATCATTAAAAAGAACACATATTTGCCACGGTCAAGTTTCGATTGCCATTTTTCGGTGGTCTCAGTTCCAACAACCCAAGCAACAAGTTTTTCGCCAAAGTGTCGGCCAATCCAAAACGAAAACATGCTTGCACACATAACCGAAACAAAACTAATTAAAAGCGTAATCCATGGTCCAAACACAAGGGTTCCTGCCACAGTTGTAACAAATGCCGGAATAGGCAAAAGCGTTACTTGTAAAAACTGGATAATAAAAAATATTGCGTAACTATACACTCCGCCGTTTAAAATTATTTGTTGTAGTTGTTCGGCATTGCTAATTTTATCTAAAGTTCCACTTAGTTTAAGTGGTAAATAAATTGCTAGGGCAATAACAACAAAAACAAGTGCAATTATTAATGTTTTATATATTTTTATTTTTGTTTCGCGTTCCATACAATAATTATAGCACAAAAAGTTTAACATAAAAGTAAATTGCGGTTATTTTAAAAAGTTGCATATTGAACTAACCATGTTTTTATGTTAAAATATTTGTGTTATGGAAAATGTTAGATTACAAGAAATTGAAAAATCAATAAAAAAATTTTCACCGCAAGCGGTTACGCAGGTTGTGTATAATAAAAAACTTGGCAAACAATTGTTGTTGGTGTTTACAAGCTCCACACACCGCAACATTATGGTGTTCGACGATTCGCATGGGTTAAACGAACTTGGTGTAATTCGTTATAGTTTGCATTCCAATTCAATGTTTATTTCCGAATTTGAGGTGTCTGAAGCGTTGCAATGTTGTGGCGTTGGCAGAACAATTTTCGAATTTGCTGCTGCACATGCCGATGCGGTTGGTGTTAATAATTTATATGGCTATGCTAAACCAACCAATGCAATTAAAGGTGTTTCAAAACCAAATCAAAACTGCTATGCCGCCGAACTAGCGGCACTTATTAAAATATACGAAAAACTTGGTTGTTCTTTCGATCACCCAGAAAATAAAAACACCATGGATAAAAAGTTTACACAAAGTTGGCAACCAACTCAAAAATATTTAGCTTTGCCAGCCGAGCAACTTCAAATGTTAAAACAAGTTGTAGAAACAGAAAAACAGCGTAGATTATAAAGTATGTAAATAAAGAGCCTAACAAATTGGCTCTTTATTTTTTATCAAGCAAATTTAGCCACTTTTTTAAAGTTTGGTTAAACATAACTAAATTTAATTTGCATTTTTAAAAGTTTGTGTGTTTGGCAATAATTTGATATACTTACTTTAGTTGAAAAAATCAACAAAAAAGGAAAAAGTATGGATATTACATTACAACTATCACAAGAGTTTGGCACAACCTTAACTCACACCACAAACATTATTAATTTAATGGACGAGGGGTGCACAATTCCTTTCATTGCAAGATATCGTAAGGAACTTACTGGCAGTGCCGACGACCAAATGCTTAAAAATTTTGAGGACCGCTTAAAATATTTAAGAAGTTTAACAAAACGTAAAGAAGAAGTTTTTAAACTTATCGACGAACAAGGCAACATGACCGACGAAATTAAAAAATCGTTAGACGAAGCCTTAACATTAACCGAAGTTGAAGATATTTATAGGCCATTCAAGCCAAAACGTAAAACTCGTGCATCGGTTGCTATTGCAAAAGGTTTGCAACCTCTTGCCGATTTTATTTTAAAACAAGCAAATCCAAAATTAGAGGAAGAAGCTGCAAAATTTGTTGACGCCGAAAAAGAAGTAAACAGCACAGAAGAAGCAATTCAAGGTGCCAAAGATATTATTGCCGAAATGATTTCCGACAATGCAAATCTTCGTAAAATTTTGCGTGAAAAAATGGCTAAATTTGGCGAAATTCACACAAAATTAAATCCTAAAAAAGCCGATGCTGAAGGTGCTTATGTTTATGCCGATGTTTATGCTGCATATAAAGCAAAAATTAAAGATACTCCAAGTTTTAGAATTTTAGCAATTAATCGTGGCGAAAAAGAAGACTTTTTAAAAGTTAGCCTAGAACTTAACGAAGAAGACGCCTTAAAAGAAATTCATAAAATGTTTATTTTAAAAAATAGCTGTTTTGAAGAACTTTTAAAAGAGGTTTGCCTAGATAGCTATAAACGTTTAATTTTTGATAGCATCGAGCGTGAAATTAGAAACGACCTAACAACTGCAGCAAACGAACAAGCAATTAAAATGTTTGGTGTTAATTTACGTCCGCTTCTTATGCAAGCACCACTTAAAGGTAAAGTTATTTTGGGCTTAGACCCTGCATACAGAACTGGTTGTAAAATTGCAGTTATTAACGAACTTGGTGCGGTTTTAGATACAACTGTTATTTATCCAACACCTCCACAAAACAAAATTGCCGAGGCCGAAGATAGGCTTACAATGCTTATTGAAAAACACGATGTAGATGTTATTTCAATAGGTAACGGAACTGCAACTAAAGAAAGTGAAATTTTTGTTGCTAACCTAATTAAAAAACTAAACCGCAAAGTTGCCTATGCCGTTGTAAACGAGGCTGGTGCTTCAGTTTATTCGGCAAGCAAACTTGGGGCTCAAGAGTTCCCGGATTTCGACGTTGCACTTCGTAGTGCAGTTTCAATTGCTCGTAGGTTACAAGACCCTCTTGCCGAGCTTATTAAAATTGATGTTAAATCAATTGGCGTTGGGCAATATCAACACGATATGCCTCAAGCAAGGCTTAGCGAAGTGTTAGATGGCGTTGTTGAAAGTTGCGTTAACAGCGTTGGCGTAGACGTTAACACCGCAAGTGCAAGTTTGTTATCGCACGTTGCAGGTTTAAATAGTTCAATTGCTAAAAACATTGAAGCATATAGGCACGAAAAGGGCACAATAAATTCTCGTGAGGAACTTAAAAAAGTGCCTAAATTAGGCGCAAAAGCGTTTGAACAATGTGCTGGTTTCTTGCGTGTAACAAACTCTAAAAACATTTTAGATAATACCGGTGTGCACCCAGAGGCATATGAGGCAACACATAGGTTACTTAAATATTTTAATTTGTCTGAATCCGACATTAAAAATGGCAACCTAGAACTTTTACCTAAACTTGTTGAAAAAGAGGGCGTTGAAAAAGTTGCAAACACAATTAACATCGGTGTTCCAACTTTAACCGACATTGTTAACGAACTATTAAAACCGGGTCGCGATGTTCGTGACGAACTTCCTAAACCAGTTTTAAAAAGCGAGCTACTTTCAATTGAAGACCTAAAACCAGGAATGGTTTTAACAGGTATTGTTCGTAATGTTATTGACTTTGGTGTGTTTGTAGATATTTCGGTGCATCAAGATGGTTTGGTTCATATTTCCGAAATTAGCAAAGACTTTATTAAACATCCATCAGAAGTTTTAAAAGTTGGCGATGTTGTTAATGTTAAAGTTTTAAATGTTGATGTTAACAAAAAACGTATTAGCTTAACCATTAAAGGTTGCGATAAAGCACCAGACGAAGAATAGTTTGTTTACTATTTAAAACTCTATATAAAAAAATAAAAGCAGATAGAATTTCTATCTGCTTTTTGTTTTTGTTTAATAATTTTAATTATTTTGCTTCCATTCCAGTGTCAGTTTTAGGTAAATTAATGCTTGTGCAGTTTAAATATACTGGCTCGATTCTGGAATTATATTCAAAGTGTTTTTTATCAACTGCAGCTTTAAGTTTTCTGCCTGTGATAAGTTGTTCGGCAGAAAGTCCGCTTGATAAAAGTTTGTTTGCTTTTTTGTTGAAACGATTATATTCATATTCTAATAGTTGAATTGCTTGCTCAGCCCACTCATACTTTGTGTGTGATTGTTCGTATTTAATAGTGTTTTGTGTGCCTCTGTTATCAATTACATATTGAAGTTTTTTGCAAATTTCATCAACTGCATTATCTCTAAAATTTTCGTTGGTGCCATCTAGCATTTGTTCGCATAATGCTTTTAATTTGATAAAGTTTACGTCTGATTTACTTTTTTTACCTAAAACAAATTGTTTAAATTTTTCTGATAATTTCATAAATTTTCCTTTTATATGTTATTATTTTTTTAAGGCAGCATTTCTTGCTGCTTCCATTTCGGCTTGAACTTGTTTTGCTTGGTCGTCGCGAGCATAATAACTTTTTGTTTCAACACACAAAGTTTTGTGTGCTGGTTGCATTTGTGTAATGTATAAAGCATACTTTTGGTCGATTGCTTGTTTTGTTGCTGTAATACGTTCAAGTTGTTCTTTAATAATTTGAGCGGTGTCGTCGGTTATAATAAAATGATTTTGGCTTAAAACAAGCTTTTTAATTTGCTCAAATGTTTCGCAAAACTTAGCATATTCTGCACACATTTTTGCAATGTATCCTTTTGCTTGTTCTGGGTTGGTTCCGCAGGTGCGTTCAATTCTTGAAATCATGTTGTCAAATTCTTCTAAAAAAGCAACACCGGTAATTCCTTTAATTTCGCATTCAATATTAAAGCGTTTAAATTTTGTTTTGTTATCTGGTTCGTATTTTGCGTAGTTTGCAACACGTTCCATGTTTCCTCTAACGCAAAGGTCAAAATTTCCATCGCTTAAATATTTTACTTCGCCAGCTAAAATTTGTTCGCCTAAAGTTTCAAAACGCACAACCTCTGCCTCAATTGTTTTGGTTCTTTTTTTAGAAGGTTGTAACGATTTTTTAAAAGATTCCATGGCTTTAACTAGCGGATTCTTTTTATCTAATGCCATAAATACCTCGCATTTTTTATTTGCCTAATAATTATATCATGCTTAACCGCAAAATGCAATACCCAACTTTAAAAATGCCTTTATTTGGTGCTTTTTTGTGTGGATTTGGGCTTATGGTTTGTTTTGGTGCTTAAAAATTTAAAACAAAAAACAGGCTGTTTGCCTGTTTTTTTAGTATAATTATTTTTTTAACTCAGCGGTTTGAGGTGCCACAGCTACGGCTTGAGGTGTTTCTTTTTTCGCACCTGTTTCTGCTGCTAAAACTTGAGAATAGTAATCAATGTGTTTAGCAACAATTTTGTCGTTTAATTCTTGAATTTGTTGTCCTAGTGTTGAACTGTCTTTTTTGGTGTGAGTTAAATAAAAGTCAAAAATTTCTGCTGCTTCTTTTTGTGCTTCGGTTAATTTAGCCATTTCAATATAGAATGCTGTTCTTAAAACCGAAAAAGAGTCGTTATCGTGTTTTGTTTTAATGCCATCTAGGTTTGAAGCAACTGTGTGTAAATCGGTTGCCATTTCAACTAATTTAGCAACATTTTCGTCGTTAGCATAGGTATTTTTGCCCGCTTCAATTTCTGCAAGTCTATCTCTAACTGTTTGTTGGTTTAAATATTTTGCCATTTTAAAAAAATTAACAATTCCCATTTTAATTCCTCCGCGAATATATATTATCTCTTACAACTATTATTATATCATAAGTTAACGCTTTTTTCAATAATGAATATTATTTATTTGGTGTTGGAGCAGTTGTTTGTGTGTTCTGTGCTTCTAAACTTTTAATTTTTGCAATTCTTGCTTTTAACAAAACAGGAGTTAGTGCTGAAAATCTATCTAAATATTTATCTTTAGCCTCTAAAACTTGTTTGTGTGTGTAAGCAATGCTATCTAAAAGTGCAGTTCTGTCGGTTTTAGGCAAATGTTTTTGTTTTTTAACATATTCAACTGCGGCAGTATGGCTAGGCACATAGTGTGTTTCATAAGACGAAACAACTTTGTCTTCATTTTCTTCAACTTTATAATATGTTTCACTAAAAACATCTGCAACTTCGCCTTCGCGTTTTAGTGGAACCATTTCCATGATTTTGCCATTAACATATTCTTTAACTTCACCAAACCAAGATTCGCTAAAATAACTAATATCGCCAGTTAAATTAATAATAGCATTTGCTTTTGATGTGTAGGTGTGTTTAATATGTTTTTGAACTTCTTCGTAAGTTGGCTGATATTTTTTGCTGAACACTTTAACTAATTTTGCTTTTGTTCCTTGTTTTAATTCTTTAAATTTTTCAACTAATCCCATAGTGCCACCTCAATTTTTTATTTTTGCACATTTAATGTAACACACATTTTTAACAATTTCAATAGCAAATTTTTATAAAATTAATAAAATATTAAAAATGTTAGGTGTAATTGCCAAACACAAAAGTAAAAAAAAACAAAAAGCAGACTTAAAAAATCTGCTTTTAATTTTAACGTTTGCTTGGTGTGGTTACTTGTGTAATTAACGCTTCAATTTGGTTGTGGTTAGAATATTGTGCGTCAAGTTTATCAAAGCTAGCTTTTTCTGCTAACACAAGTGCGTGATATCTTTTTGCTGCTTTCTTTTGAGTGGAGGTTGCTTTTGAAGCCATAAATTCTGCAAACATTGTTTGCTCGCGTGAAAATAGTGTTCTAATTGCAATAATATCTAGGTCAGCAACATCTAGGCGACTTCTAATATATGATGGGCTCCATTTAATGTTTCCGGCTTTAATAACTCTAACACAGTCTTCATGAATTGCAGGAATTTCAGCTATTGCTTCCTTATATGTTTTTTCACTTGGTGCATCAATTTCAATGGTTCCATCGGCAATGCCTTCAGCTAAAGTAATATAGTCGTCGGTTAAAACCGCTTTAATAAAATCTTGTTTAATTGTTTCGCCATCAGTTTTAGGTAAAACCTCTGGTGTTGTATCTTTTCTTTTTGCTTCTTCAATCATTTCAGGTGTTAATTTTGCCATAAACTTTACCTCTCTTTTTAACAAAATTATTTTAACATATTATATCTATCATTTCAATAGCAAAACAAAAAAGTAATAAAAAAGTTTAAGCTTTTGGTTTGCTTAAACTTAATTTAGCATTAATCAATTCTGCCAGTTAATTCGCCAAACTCTTTAAGTTCAAAAAATTTATTTTGTCTTAGTGCCTCATAAACAATAATTGCAACTGAGTTCGATAAATTTAAACTTCTGGCATCATTAATCATAGGTATGCGTATGCAGGTTTCGTAGTGTTGTTTTAACAAACTTTCACGCAAGCCAAAACTTTCTTTACCAAACACAATAAAACAATCGTTAGGGTAGTTAACTTCGGTATAGGTGTGTTTGCTTTTTGTGCTTGCAAAATAAAATGTTTTATCTTTGTTTTGTTCATACACTTGTTCAAAACTATCAACCACTTCAACGTTTGCTAGGTCGAAGTAGTCAAGTCCTGCACGTTTAAAATGTTTATCATCTAACAAAAATCCTAGTGGCTTTACTAAATATAGTTTGCAACCTGTGGCGGCGCAAGTTCTAATAATGTTGCCAGCATTTTGCGGTATTTCTGGTTCTACAAGTACAACTGAAATCATAATTAAATTTTCCTTATGTTTTTATTTTACTTTAAAAATGCCGAAAAGTTTCGGCATTAAATTTTACCAATCGTATGGTCCATTGTTGTGTGTTTTAACATCGTCGTAATATTCAAAATATTTTGCTTTAAATCTTGCTGCCTCGGAGTTTTGTTTTGTTTTGTTTGCTTTTGGCTTTAAGGTTTTAGGTTTTTGTGGTGGTTGCGGTGTAACTGAGTTTTTGTTTTGCTTATTGTTAGTTTCTGTCATAAACCACCCACTATTTTGACATATTTAGTTTATTTAATAAATCTTTAATTGCTCTGCCACGGTGCGAAACCGAATTTTTTTCTTCAGCAGTTGCAAGCCCAAAACACTTGTTTAACTCGGTTGAGTGAAACAAACAATCATAGCCAAAACTGGTGTCGCCAACTTCTTTAGTTAAAATGGTTCCGTTAACTTCGCCTTTACCAACAATTGTTTCTCCGTTTGGTTTTTGTAAAGTTATAACACAAACAAACTTTGCATTTCTATTAATTTTGCCCTCTAGGTTTTTAAGTAAAAAATCGCGGTTTTGTTGGTCGTTGTGGTTTCCTCCATAACGTGCACTATAAACACCAGGCTCGCCATTAAGTGCCTCCACGCAAAGTCCGCTGTCGTCGGCCATAACCATATAGTTTAAGTTTTTACTTTTTAAAAAGTTTGAAATAGCAGTTGTTTTAATTTTTGAGTTTTCTTCAAAAGTTGTGCCGTCTTCAATAATATCTTCATTAAAACCAATTTCTTTCATTGGAACAACTTCGTAAGTGTTAAAAATTTCTTTAAACTCTTTAATTTTGTGTGCGTTGTTGCTAGCTAAAATAATTTTTTCCATAAATAAAAATCCTTTAAATATTGTTTTGTTTTTTAAAAGTTTTAATTGTGTTTTTAAGTAGCATTGCAATGGTAAGTGGTCCAACACCACCTGGCACTGGTGAAATGTAACTACACTTGTTTTTCATTTCTTCAAAATTACAATCGCCGCATAAACCTTGTTCGTCTCTAACAATGGCAACGTCAACAACAACTGCACCTTTTTTAATCATGGTGCTATTTAAAAAGTTGCGTTTTCCAACTGCGGTAATAATAACATCTGCTTTTTTGGTGTAAGGTGTAATATCGCCCGAGTGGCTGTGGCAAACTGTTACTGTTGCATTAGCTGAAAGTAAAAGTTGCTCAAGTGGCTTGCCCACAAGCAAACTTCGGTTAATAATTACGGCATGTTTGCCTTCTAGCGCTATGTTATATTCTTTAAGCAGTTCCATAACTCCGGTTGGTGTGCATGCAGTTAAGCACCATTCTTTGGTTAACAATTTTCCAAGGTTAACACTGCTAAGACCATCAACATCTTTAATTGGGTCAATACAATTTAGGGCACTACGTTCGTTAAAACCTTTTGGCAGTGGCAACTGCAACAAAATTCCGTTAATAGTTTCGTCGCCATTAAGGTTGGTTAATTTTGCTTCTAATTCCTCTTGTGTAATGGTTGCCGGAAGTTCTACCGAAACACTTTCAATGCCAATATATTTGCACGCGTTCTTTTTGTTTTTAACATAAATTTGGCTTGCAGGGTTGTCGCCAACTATAACAACTGCTAGTTTAGGTGTTTTGCCAGTTTGTTTAATTAAGTTTTCTGTTTCAAATTTTAATTCGTCTTTAATTTTTTGTGATAATGCTTTTCCGTCTAAAATCATTTTATACCTCAAATTTAATTGTAACAAATAAAAATTTTTTTGTATATAAAATTTAACTTTATGGTTAGGTTTTTAAAATTATACAATTAAATTAATATAATTGCTTTGTTTAATTTAACTAACATTAAATTTAAAAACGAATATTGAATTATATAAAATTTAATGCTACAATAAAAATGTAATAAAATTTTTTGAGGTGAGCCATGGACCCAAGAAAACTTAAACAATTAGTTTTAAAAATTTTTATGGACAACCAAAACCTAGAAGGAACCAGCCCAGAATCTGTTGCATATTTTATTGAAAAGCAACTTTCTGAATATAACATTAAGCGCAAACGTGTTTTAGGCATAATTGATGTTTTGGTAAAAGAAGGGAAACTAAACATAGTTAAAGGTAAAAAGGGCTCTCAAATTGTAGTTAAGCCCCGTTCTGAAGCTTACGGAACTTTAATTGTTTTTCCTAGAGGAAGAGGAGGGCAAATTATTGTATCTGGCACTAACACAAAACTTTATGTTGCATCTGAAGATTGTGCTGCATATCGCTCAGGCGACCAAGTGGGGTTTAGGGTTGATGGAAACAATAAAACCATTATTACTTCACGCATTAAATCGGGTGGAGCAACAAATGCTGGCATTCCGGTTAATTCAACCGAACTGATTAAAGGTTTTGTTATTAAAAATGAATATGGTGCCTACGAATTTGTGGCCGAAGATAAACGCAAATATCCACATTCAATGCTTATTTTAAATTCTGGCAGTTTTAACAATTTAGATAATGCAGTTGTGGTTGTTAAGCCGTCCGAGGCTGATTCAATGCGAGTTAATTCAAGTGTTGAAGTTGTTGAGGTTTCTGGTCGTATTGGCGAGCCTTTAGCTGAAACCAATGCAATTGCAATTGAGGCAAATGTTTCAATAATGCCAACACCATACGAAGAAAAGCAGTCGGTCGAAATGCCAACTGAAGTTGATTTAACGCAATACAACTTAACCGATGAAGATGGCAACTATTTGGGGGAATATGATTCTAAAAAAGATGATTATGTTGATTTACGTGGAAAAATGTTTACCACAGTAGACCCTTTTGATTGCCGAGATATGGACGATTCGGTTTATACTGAAATTGATGAAGATGGTAATTTAGTAACTTATTCTGCTATTGCCGACGTAACTGAATATATAAGACCTAACACACCATTATGGGAAAAAGCTGTTAAACAATGCTTCACACTTTACACGCCGTATAAAGCGTTTGCCATGATTAACGAACTTTTAGCTAACGGAATTTTATCGCTCAACGAAGGACAAGACCGTTTAACAATGTGTGTAAGAACTGTAATAGATAAAAACACAGGTAAACGCATTGATGGCAAAACCAAAATTATGCATGCTGTAATTAATAGTAGAAAAAAATTTAGTTATGAAGAAACTCAAGGTTTACTAGATAGTCCAGAGGGCAAGCAAACCTTGGTTCAAATTGCAGCAAGAATTGCTAAAGGTGAAAAATTTGTTCCTACCACAACACTGGAGGCTTTGGCTTTAAATAAAATTTGTTCCGATAAAATTTGGGGCAACTTTAATAGTCGTAACACCTTAAATATTGATCGCAACGATGAAAAACGCTATGTTTTAGACGAAACCGGCACACGCGTTTTAGATATTGTTAGAAAAGAACATATTCCAACCATGAGCATGATTGAAGCGTTAATGATTAATGCAAATGAAGCAGTTGCTGAATACACACGCGACAACAAACTTAATTCGGTTTATCGTGTACACGACGAGGGCAATGCCGAAAAACTAGAACGTTTGCGTGCAGTTTTGGATACCTTTGGCATAACCTATACTGGTAATGGCGATAATATTAGTTTACAAAAACTTATTAAAGACAACGCAAATTCACCTTATTCTGATACAATTAAAGAAATGGTTTTGCGTACACAATCTAAGGCAAAATATTCTAATCACCCATATCCATCAGATAAATTTGGAAACGAAAAACCAGAATGTAAATGCCATAGTGCACTTCAAAGCGAATGTTATACACACTTTACATCTGGCATTCGCCGTATGGCTGATCTAATTGTTCAATATGCAATTAAAGAACATTTGCGTGGGCACGGGCAAGCATTCACCGAAGAATATGTTGCGCAAATTTCGGCGCTTATTAGTAGTCAGGAACTTGCAATTGAAGAAGCTGAACACAAAATTAACGACCTACACGAAGCTATTTGGGCAGAAGACCATATTAACGAGGTTATGGAAGGCCGCATTGTTTCCTTTACACCAGATTTTGTTATTTTAGAAGATTTTGAAAAAGGTGTAAGAGTTCATGTTAAAATGGACGAAATGTTTCCTAATTGCACAATGGATTCAACTGGTGCTGTAATGTATAATGCAAATGGCGAAGTTGTTGGACGTTGGTGCGATAAAGTAACATACAAAATATGTGCTGCCGACAGGGTGGGTCGCATGGTTTATGCAAGCACAAACCTAAACATGGTTTATCAAAACCCATATGCTTCTGGTGTCGACTATCAAACTTTAATGGGCGAAATTGCACAGGATACTGCATCAAGTTTGGTAGATGGTTTTAAAACCTTTCAAGGAATAAAAAATGGCCAGGTAGCTCAACCAACAAAACCCACACCAGGCAATAATGGCATGGGTAAAAAATAAATTACTAAAAATAAAAACCAACCTAAAAAGGTTGGTTTTTTGTTTTTTACCTATATAAAATGTTTTACTTTTGAGGCCCGTCGTTAAAATACAAAACTCCTAAAGTGTGCTCGCCACAATGGCTAGTAATGGTTGAGCCTGCGGTGGTTTCGTAAATATTTTTAAATGTTGCGTGTTCGCCCAATGTTGCTCTAACGGCAGCAACCATTTCTGGTGTTGCGCTAGTGTAGGTTATAAAGCACATTGTTGGGTCGTAATTATTAAATTCTTCTAAAGTATCTTTAACATAATCGGCAACAACGTTTTCCATTTTTCCACGATATTTTTTATGTACGCCCATTTTGCCATCTTTAACAATAATTGATGGTCTAATTTTTAAAATGTTTGCACCAAGTAGTGCTACTGCCGAGCAACGTCCGCCTTTGTGTAAGTAGTCTAGGCGTTCAACAACAAAACTTGCCTGAACGTGTGGAACGCGAGCGTTAACTTTTTGCACAATTTCGTCTAGGTTCTTGCCTTCGTCGCGTAGCTTGCAGGCATATAAAACAAGTAAACCAATACCTGTTGAAAGGCTTTTAGGGTCAATAACTCTAACTTTATCGTTCTTTTTAGCGCTTTTAGTTGCGTTATTGTAGCATGCACTTATATCTGAACCAATAGTAAAGTGGATAAGTCCATCATATTCTTTTAAAACTTCTTCGAAAAATTCGTCATACTGAAACTCGTTATTTGCACTTGTTTTTGGCAATTGTTTTGTTTTTGAAACGTATTCAAAAATGTTTTCAGGTGTAATGTTAACGCCATCTTCATACGAAGTGTCGCCCAAATTAATGGTTAATGGTAAAAGTTTAATGTTGTTTGCTTCTAGTTGCTCTTTAGATAGGTCGCAAACGCTATCGCAGGTAATTGCTATTTTCATAATTCAAATCCTTAAAGCTTATTTCCTTTTTTAGCCTAAGATAATTGTAACACAAATTAACATTCGGTCAAACAAATATAAAAAAACTTTACGTTTATTTGATTAAATCTAACATATTTAGTAAAATTGTGCTATGAACGAAAATTTACATAGTGGTCATCGTGGTAGGTTAAGGGAATTTGCCTATAACAACAATTTTAAAAATTTGCCAGAACATCAAATGCTAGAATTATTGTTATCTTATGTTATTCCACGTAAAGATACTAACCCAATTGCTCATAAATTAATAAAAGAATTTGGAAGTTTTTCTGGTGTGCTAGATGCAAACATTGAAGATTTGTTAAAAGTTGATGGCATTGGAAATAAAACTGCAAACTTTTTAGTAAGTCTAAAACACTTCTTTTATGCCTATAATGCAGGCAAAGTTAATAAGCACGAAACAATTTTAAACACCCTAGACGCTGTTAATTTTATTAAAGGTGTGTTGGGAGGTAAAAGTGTAGAAGAGTTTTATGTTGTTTGCATCGATAATGCAAACAAGGTTAAGTTATGCCAAAACATTAGCACAGGTGTGGTTAACAAAACAAATGTAGATGTTAGGCGTGTTATGGAAGTTGTGTTTAAAAGCAATGCTAGCAATGTTATTGTTTGCCACAACCACCCAACCGGAAATTCTAAGCCAAGTGCTGCCGACGACAAATTAACAAAAGCATTGTTAACAACTTTAACACTAAATGGCATTACTATGCTAGACCACATAATTTTAGCTACTGCCGATTATTTTAGTTATAACAAAAGCGGACTTATTCAAAAATATATGCAAGATGTAACTAATTTATTGTCTAACCCAATAGCAATGCAAAAACCATGCAAATATAACTAATTAACATATAAATTAGAAACAAAAAAGGATAGAGTTTAACTTCTATCCTTTATTTTTTATTATCTAATTTTAATATGCACTTCACGTAATTGTTTTTCGGTTACGTAGCCTGGTGCGCCCATCATTAAGTCTTGTGCTTTTTTGTTCATAGGGAACGCAATAATTTCTCTAATAGATGGTTCGTCAAGTAGTAACATAATCATGCGGTCAACCCCTGGTGCAATACCTGCGTGTGGAGGGGCACCAAATTTAAATGCTGTGTAAAGTGCGCCAAATTTTACTTGAAGCTCTTGTTCGGTGTAACCAGCAATTTTAAACGCTTCGGTCATAATTTCTGGGTCGTGGTTTCTAACGGCACCACTGCTTAGTTCAATGCCGTTTACAACAATGTCGTATTGATAAGCAAGAACATCTAAAGGTTGTTTAGTTTTTAATGCTTCTAGCCCACCTTGTGGCATGCTAAATGGGTTGTGGCTAAAATCAATTTTGCCAGTTTCTTTATCAAGTTCAAACATAGGGAAGTCAATAATCCAGCAAAATTTGTAAATATCTTTTTCAATTAAGTCTAGTTTGGTTGCAATTTCGGTTCTAAGCGCTCCAATAATTTTGTGGCATTCGTCGTATGGGTCGGCAATAATAAAAATAGAATCTCCAACTTTTGCATCGCAAGCCTCAATCATGGCTTGTTTTTCTTGGTCGGTCATAAATTTTAAAATTGGTCCAACCATTTCCATACCCTCTTGAACTTTAACCCAAGCCAAACCTTTTGCGCCTTGTTCTAGTGCAAAGTCGGTAAGTTCGTCGTAAAATTTACGTCCTTGTCCTTCACAACACACGCAAATAGCTTTAACAGTTTTATCTTTAAAAGCACCAAATGTTGTGTGCTCAAACACTTTAGTTAAGTCTTTTAATTTAAGTGGGTTTCTAAGGTCTGGTTTGTCGGTTCCATAGGTTTCAATTGCAGTTTTATATGGTATGCGTTCAAAAGGAACTTTATCAATTTTATATTTACCATATTTTTCAAAAATTTTAGGTAAAACTTCTTCCATAACTTTAAACACATCTTCTTGTGTGGCAAAACTCATTTCCATATCTAGTTGGTAAAATTCGCCAGGTGAGCGGTCGGCACGAGCGTCTTCGTCTCTAAAACATGGCGCAATTTGAAAATATTTATCAAATCCCGATGCCATTAAAAGTTGTTTAAATTGTTGAGGTGCTTGTGGTAGAGCATAAAATTGACCATGGTGTAGTCTGCTTGGAACAATAAAGTCGCGAGCACCTTCTGGTGAAGAAGCAGTTAAAATTGGTGTTTGAACTTCTGTAAAGTCAAGGTCTATCATGGCACTGCGTAACGATTGAATAACTTTGCTTCTAAACACAATGTTTTTCTTAACATCTGGGTTTCTAAGGTCTAAAAATCTATATTTTAATCTTAGTTCTTCTGAAACCGATTTCGAATCGTCAATTTCAAAAGGAGGGGTTGTTTGGCAAGCACTAATTAAACTAATTTCACTTACGTCCACCTCAACTTCGCCAGTTTTAAGTTTGGTGTTAATTGTTTCGTCGGCACGTTTAATAACTGTTCCTTTAATGCTAATAACACTTTCTTTACTTAATTTAAATGTTGGTTCAACATGTAAAACAAGTTGAGTAATGCCATAGTGGTCGCGCAGGTCAACAAAAGTAATTCCGCCATGGTCTCTAATTGTTGAAATCCAACCAGAAAGCATAACTTGCTTTCCAATATCCTGTTTAGTTAGTTCTCCGCAAGTGTGTGTGCGGTATGTTGTTTGAATTTTATCCATTTTTTAATTATCTCCTAAATTTTAATTACACTAAAAATTAAAAAACAACGCTTGAGGTTTTCCCCAAGCGTTGTTAACGTTTTTTAAGTGTAGTAAAAGAAAACCCAAGTTTATTGTGTTACGTTAAAGTTATTATTATTATTGTTGTTAACTAAAATAACTTTCACCACTTGAAAAGTTCTCCCTTTTTGTTTTGCAATATAATGCTAGCACTTTTAGGTTTAATTGTCAACACTAAATTTTAACATTTGTAACATCTAACAAACCTTAAACTATAGTTTAAATTTGCATTAATTTTAATTATTTTTCGTTAAAAGCGTCGGTAAAAGCACTTCTAAAGTCAACGGTACTATTAATTTTGTTTGAAATAGCGTCAATGCGGTTTTGTTTTCCGGCAACAATTAAATAGTCGTTTTCTTGAATAACAGTTTCGTCCTCTGGTTCTAAAACCTCGCTTCCACGTTTAATCATTAAAACCGAAACTTTAAATTTTCTTTGAAATTTAATTTCGTCAATGGTTTTCCCAACCCAATTTTCTTGACATTTAAGTTCAATAATTTTAAATTCGTCGGTTAGGGCAGCTGCTTCGTTAACGGTTGGGTTATCTAAAGCAGTTGCAAGTTTTTTACTTAAAAACACTTCTGGAAACACAACCAAGTCGGCTCCAATGCGTTCTAAAAGCTTTTTGTGTTGCTCGCTTTGTGCTTTTGCAATTATGTAAGGAATTTTTAAGTCTTTACAAATAAGTGTGGTTAACACACTGGCTTCAATGTTATTTCCAATGCAAACAACAGCACAATCAAAATTTTGAGCTCCTAGTTGGTGTAAAACATCTTGTTTGGTTGTATCGGCAACAACAGCGCTTGTAACACTGCTTGCAATTGAGTGTACAACTTGTTGGTCAGTGTCAATGGCTAGCACTTGGTGGCCTAAATTTGCTAGGTTTAGTGCCAAACTTTTTCCAAAACGGCCAAGGCCAATAATAACAAAATCTTCTAATTTATCTGGTAATTCGGTTTCAAATTCTTGCATAAAAATCTCCTTAAATACTATATGTTATCCAACAATTATTTTGCTGTCTACATATTCTATTACATTTTCTGTTGTGTTGCTTTGTTTAAATACAAGTGGTACGGTTAGCATTCCAACACGCCCAATAAACATTAATATAATTAAAACAAACTTTGAGGGTATACTTAATATTGGAGTAATTCCTAAACTTAAACCTGATGTTGAAATTGCAGAAATGCATTCAAACAATATTTCGTCAAATGTAAAAACTCCGTCAAATTCAAATATGCTAATTAATAAACAAGAAACCCCCAATAACAAAATTGCAGAAAGCAATAATTTTATGGCTTTATTTATTGTTTTACTACTAATATTTTTGTGGTTAACATTTATGCTTCCGTCGTTTAAAGGTTGTTTAAATAGCATCACTAAAAGAACAAATAGTGTAGTTGTTTTAATTCCTCCGGCAATGCTCATTGGAGATCCTCCAATAATCATTAAAATATTTGTTAAAGCTATGCTAGTGCCAGTTAAACCTGCTTGATTAATTGCCGCAAAACCAGCGGTTCGGGGTGTTATTGACTGAAAAAAACAATTTAATATTTTATAGAATACATTCATTTCTCCAATTGTATTAGGGTTGTTCCATTCAAAAACAGCAAAAAGTAAAGCCCCACCAACAATTAAAATATTTGTAACTATTAAAACAACTTTTGTTTGAAATGCTAGTTTTTGGCCTTTTCGTTTAAAATTAAAAATATCAAACAAAACAATAAAGCCAATTCCGCCGGATACAATAAGTAGCATTATAGGTATTAAAACAAAAGCGTTATTGTTAAGTGAAATTAAACTAGAAAGTTCCGGTGTTTTTAATCCTAAAGGGTCAAAACCTGCATTGCAAAATGCTGAAATAGACAAAAACAATGCATTAAAACAGCCTTTCCAAAAATTTCCTGTAAACGCAACCATACTAGGTGTTAACACCAAAAAGCCAACAAATTCAATAGAAAAAATGGTTATGATTATTTTTTTTACCATTTTAACAACGCCTTGGGTATTGTCTTTGTTCAAACTTTCTTGCAGTGTCATTCTAGCGGCATAATTAATTTTTTTGCCTAGCAACATAAAAACTAGGCAAGTTAAACTAACAAAGCCTAGACCTCCAATTTGAATTAGAAGCATTACAATAATTTGACCAAACAAACTAAAGTGTTTTGCTATATCTATAACACTAAGCCCGGTTACGCACACGGCACTAGTGCTTGTGAATAATGAATCTACAAAACTATACCATTGCCTATTTACATGTGAAATTGGCAGACATAATAAAAAGGCTCCTATTAATATAATACCAATAAAACCAAATACAATTGTTTTTGCAGGTGTAAGCTTAAAAAGTTTATTTTTTAAAAAATTACGAGTTTTCATACTTATGTAGTTTAGCACATTTGTGGTTAAAGAAGCAACCAATTACAAAATCACCCCTATTTTAATGTTAACAAGCTAAAATATGCTGGTTAAAGGAGTTTTTTAATAATTAGTAAAAATAAATAATTTATTCAAAGTAACCAAACATCGCTGCAAAGTGTGCTTACGATAAAAATTATCTAAATAATATTTAAAGTTGTTTTGCTATAAATTTTATAAGTGATAAAATTAAACTAATATGAAAAAGTTGGGAATTTTATGTCATGTAACAAGTTTAATAAGCAAATTTGGTGTGGGCGATTTTGGTGAGTCCAGTTTTAACTTTATAAATTGTTTACGTGATAACAACATACAATTCTGGCAAATATTACCGCTAAATAACGTAAATTCCTATAATTGTCCATATGGCTCGTTGTCAACCGAAACAATTGACGAAATGTTTGTGGATTTAAACGATTTAATTTGTAAAGGGTTGTTAACACAAAAAGATGTTTCTAAATTAATAAAAAATTCTAACACCCCAAAAGTAAATTATAAATTTGTGCGTTCCGAAAAGTTAAAACTTTTTACAAAAGCATATAAGGCTTTAACAAAACCAGAACTTGCCAAATTACAAGCATATGCACTTAAAAATCCGGTTATTTTTAATTACGCTTACTACAAAACTTGGCTTGAAGTTGCCAGAGTTTATTCGTGGCGTGATATTAATAAGGTATATTGGAATCCAAACAACCTAGCAAGCAAAAAGTTTATAGAAGAAAATAAATATGTTTTTACAAAATATATTTTCTTTCAAAAAACACTTTTCGAACAATGGGCACAGGTTAAAAAGTATGCAAACAAAAATGGGATAAAAATTATTGGCGACCTTCCAATTTATTCCGATAAAGACTCGGTTGATGTGTTTTTAAACCATAAAAACTTTTTGCTGGGCACCAACTATTTGCCACTTGCAACAGGTGGAACTCCGCCAGATGGGTTTAACACAGCTGGTCAGGATTGGGGCACTTGTGTTTGGAATTGGAATTATTTAAAGAAAACCAATTACGAATATTTAATTAACCGAATTGTTAATGCACACAAAAAGTTTGATTATTTAAGGTTAGACCATTTTCCGGGGTTGGTTGAATATTATGCTAATTCAAAGGTTAAAGGCGTTAGGTCGGCATATTTTAAAGGTGGCGGACTAAGGTTTTTTACTGAACTTGGTAAAAATGTTAACACAAACAACTTAATTATTGAAGATTTGTTTGCTATGACACCTGATTGTCTTGCGGTTAAAAACTTATTTAAATTAAAAGGCATGAATGTTTTGCAGTTTGGGTTTGATACAGATACAAACAATCCACACTTGCCACAAAATGTTTCAAAAAACACAGTTTACTATTTGGGAACACACGATAACAACACCTTTTTGGGGTTTTTAAATGGCTTAAATCGTGAACAAACAAAAACTGTTGCAAATTTATTAAATTCAAAAACAATAATAAAAAAAGATATTGTAATAAGCGCAATAAATAGCATGATGGCAAGCAAAAGTGATATAATTATTTTGCAGGCGCAGGACCTACTAATGCAAGGCGAGGAACACCGCATGAACATTCCGGGTCAGGCTGCAAATTGTTGGGAATATAAACTTCCAATAAACTATAAATTTAAAATAAAACAAACATTACAAAAAATTAGGAGATAATATGGTAACACTACTTATTTTAGACGGCTGGGGACTTAACGACAAATTTGAAGGAAATGCAATCAAATTGCAAGGAACACCTAATTTAGATAAATTAAACAAATATCCTTATGCTACACTTGATGCAGCAGGTGAAGAGGTTGGTTTAACTCCAAATCAAATGGGCAACAGCGAAGTGGGGCATTTAAATTTGGGAGCGGGCAGAATTGTTTATCAAGACCTTCCTAAAATTAATAAAGAAATTAAAGAAGGTTCATTTTTTGAAAATCCTGCATTAAAACAAACAATGCAACACGTTGTAAAAAATGGTTCTAATTTACATTTAATGGGTTTACTATCAGATGGCGGAGTTCATGCACACATTAACCACTTAAAGGCTCTTATTGATATGGCTGAAAAGTATGGAGTTAAAAATGTTTATATTCATGCTTTCACAGATGGACGTGATACATTAGTTGATGCTGGCATTGGCTATGTTAATGAAATTGAAGAATATGCAAAGGGACGTGCAAAAATTGCAACCATTATGGGGCGTGTTCAAATTATGGACCGTGAAAATCGTTGGGATAGAATTGAAAGGTCGTATAATGTTTTGGTTAGGGGAATTGCCCCAAGTTGTGAAAGCGCTGTTGAAGCATTAAAACAAAGCTATAATAAGGGCGTTTTCGATGAGTTTGTTGAGCCAGTTGTTATTGATAAAAACGGCAAAATTTCTGAAAACGATGGTGTAATTTTTTATAACTATCGCACCGACAGGGCAAGGGAAATAACCGAAGCCATAACTCAAACTGGTTTTGATAAATTTAATGTTGAAAAATTTAACAATTTATGTTATTGCTGCATGACAGAATATTCTAGCGATTTTACCGGAGTATTAGTAGCATATCCACCAGAAAAAGTTACAAACAACCTATCAAAACTTATTTCTGATAAAGGTTTAAAACAATTCCATGTTGCCGAAACAACAAAGTATGCACACGTAACGTTTTTCTTTAATGGTGGAATTGAAAAAGAATATAAAAATGAAACACGTAAATTAATTGATTCTATTAATGTTAAAGATTTTTCAGAATATCCACAAATGCGTGCAAAAGAAATAACCGAAGAGGCAGTTAAAGCAATTGAAAGCAAAAATTACGATTTTGTTTTAATTAACATATCAAACCCAGATATGATTGGTCATACTGGCAAAATTGATGCATGCAAACAAGCGGTTAAAGTTTGCGACGAATGTGCATATAAAATTGCAATGGCAACACTAAATGTTGGTGGCGATTGCATTATTACGGCAGACCACGGAAACATTGAAGAATTAATTGACGATGAGGGCAATGTTCAAACTGCTCATACAACAAATTTGGTTCCAGTTTGGTTGGTTAGCGAAAAACACAAAAACGTTAAACTAAATAATGGTGCACTATGTAATGTTGCACCAACAGTGTTAAAACTTATGGGAATAGAAATTCCTAATTTTATGAAAAAACCATTGTTTTAAAGTTTAAAATGTTTAACAAAAAAAGACCTATAATTAGGTCTTTTTTTTATGCTTATAAACTAAAAATGTTTTATTATTTTAAAACAACTTTCATAAAGTTCTTTTTGCCTTTTTTAATAATGCAAACTCCATCAGTAAAATCAGCTTCGGTTATTCCGTAGTTAAAATCTTTTTGAACTTCGCCATTAACAAGCACGCCACCTTGCTCGCACATACGTCTGCCTTCGCTTTTAGATTGAACAAGTTTTGTTGTTGCAAGAACATCTACAAGTGTAATTGGAAGGTTAGATTTTTCAACCTCAAATGTTGGTGCATTATCTAAATTGCCTTGACCACTAAATAGTGCTTTGCTTGCCTCTTCGGCAATTTTAGCGTCTTCTTCGCCTCTAACAAATTTTGTAATTTCATAACTTAACACTTTTTTTGCATTAACAATATCTTCGGCAATAAGTTTTCTAACTTCTTCCATATCAATATCGGTAAACAATGCAAACATCATTTCAACACAAGCATCTGGTGTTTGGTAAACCCCTTGGTAAAAATCGTAAGCTGAAATTTTATCGCGGTCAATCCAAATTGCACCTTTTTCGGTTTTGCCCATCTTTTTGCCTTCTGGTGTTAAAAGTAGTGGGTTGGTTGCACCAACAAGTTGAATATCGGTTCCGTTTGCAAAGTTAAGTTTACGTTGAAGTTCAACACCAGCAACAATGTTTCCCCATTGGTCGCCACCACCATATTGAAGGGTGCAACCATATTCACGGTTTAAATGAATAAAATCGTAAGCTTGCATTAGCATGTAGCCCATTTCAAAAAAGGTTAGTCCGCCTTCTTCTAAGCGGTTTGCATAAATTTCGTTTGAAAGCATTTTATTAACGTTAAAATGAACACCAATTTCACGCATAAAATCAATGTAATCATATCCGTTAAACCAATCGGCATTATTAACAATAACTGCAGGGTTTTCGCCCTCAAAATCTAAAAATACTTTTAATGTGTTTTTAATTTTTTCAATGTTTGAATTAATTTCTTCTTTAGTAAGCATTTTTCTTAGTTCGGTTTTGCCAGTTGGGTCGCCAACACATGCAGTTGCTCCGCCCATAAGCAAAATTACTTTGTGTCCAGCCTTTTGAAAACGACGCAAAATGCAATATGGCACGCAGTGTCCAATGTGTAAACTATCGGCAGTAGGGTCGGTACCCTCATAAAGTGTAATTGGAGTTCCGCTTGAAAGCATTTCCATTAGTTTATCTTCGTCGGTGCACTGGTATAGCAGTCCACGGTCGTTTAATGTTTTAAATAAATTTGTATCAACTTTTGTCATATTATTCTCCTTTGCGCTCAACGCTTTTTAAATATATTTTTTTATCAAATGCACCACGCTTTTGTGCTTTTTGTTTTCTAATGTTTTCAACTTCGTTTAAATCTATGTTTTTTAGGTTTGCAATTGCATAAACCACTTCCATAAGGTCGGCAAGTTCCTCTGGGTCGTTTGCCTCAATAAATTCGTTAGCTTCTTCTAAAAGTTTTTTATTAAGTTCGCTTAAATATCGGTCGTCCTTTAAAGTTTCGTAATTTGGTTTGTCGCCACTTGCTTCAATAATTTCTGGTATCTTATCTCTAACAAGTTTATTGTAAACATCTGCCATAATAAACCTCACATAAAAAAGCACACCGCCTTAATTTTTAAGGACGAAGTGTGCTTTCGTGGTACCACCTTAATTCGTTTAAGTTAAACTTAAACCTTAATTAACTTTGTTAACGTAAAAGTTATACGACTTGCTCGCAAAGTGTAATTCAAAATTAATTTGTGAAAGTTTTTCAGCAACCAACTTCTCTCTAAACACATAAATTAATTTCTACTAAGTTTTGTTCAACGCAAGTAAAAACTAACCTCATATTACCTAACTTTGCTTCAAATGTCAATAAAAACATTAAAATTGCCAGTTTTTAACTTTATACAATTTGACTAAACCGGTTTAGTTTAGTAAAATATGTGTAATAATTAAAAGTGTGGGGTTACTATTATGGCAACAAAAAACACAAAAAACGAACAACCTGTTGTTGAAACAGCAGTTCAAACCACTGCAGAAACAAACACAACTGAAACCAAAAAACCAAAAATTCAATTAAACCGCTATCAAATTATAAGCATTGTTTGTGCTTCTCTTTTAGTTGCACTAGCACTTGGTGTTGGTATTTATTTTATTGTTAAAGGGGCTAAAGAAAAAGACCCAGGTTATACTCCACCTGCAGTTGTTTTAACTGCCGATAACTACAATCAAATTACAAATGGTATGACATACGCCGAAGTTTTCGAAATTTTAGGTTCTGGCAAACGTTCAACTAACAATGAAGTTGGTCAATTAAACTACACATGGCAAGACAACAGCGGACACTATATTGTTATAACATTTACTGCAACAGCAGGAACAGGCGAAAACGCAGGTTTGGTTCCGGGCATTGTTATTTCTAAGGCACAAATCGGTATTTTAGATTAATTTTTTGTTGATAATTAAAAGCCAACCCAGCAGGGGTTTGTTTTTATTTTTATTTGTGTTGGGTATATTGAAAAAATGCTGTTAACATGTTAAAATAAATAAAATTAAAAAAAGGGATACAAAAATATGTCTCATGCACAATTAATAACCGATTTTAATAATGCACGAACAAACGACGATAGGGCAACAGTTATAACTAACTACATTTTAACTTATCGCCGCAATATTGCTCCAGGAACAGCAGCCATTAGTAATTGCTTGTTTTTTAACGCGTCAGTTACTCCGCAAGATAGGAAATATATTTTAAACAAAGTTAGGCGCGGTGTTGTTGCAGCTTTACAATTCGACTATCCTGAAATAGATAACACTAATTTAGGTTTTGATTTTGATAAATTAGAAGAGTTATCTAACAATTTTGATCAATCTTACTTAACTTCTAAAAAATGGCAGTCTCAACCTGTTTTGTTTGATTCTAATATTTTAGCAACATTAAACATGGTTCCAAAAATTCCAATTAATTTTGCGGGTAGAGTTACTCCGGTAGATTATAACGATAAAAGCAACATAACAGTTTCAACTGTTCGAAATAGCGAATATATTTCAAACTCGGCGCAATTTTACATAGACCCACAACAAAAACATTTATTTTCAACAGTAACAACATTAACATTTACTCCTGTTAGTGCTACCTATGCTGCCGCAAATCCGGCACACCTAAGTGCAACAACACTTATGAACGATGCAAATTTTACAAGACAATTAGATGTTTGCACCTATGTTATACCCGAGGGCGACCCTAATAGGGCTATAAATATTATTCGTTACGATGGCACAGGTTTTCCACACAACAACCAGGTTTTTTATAGTCCGCAACATCAAAGAATAATTGGTTTAAGGGCGGAAGTTCCGCATTTTCATTTTCCTAGCCACATCGAAGCGTTGCTTTACACAAAAAAACAAAGTGCCAATCCTGCCGATAAAGGTTTTACATCGGCTGGTTGCAATGCAATTAGTTGTAAACAATTACAACAATATTTGCAATATCTAGATGGCTTAACTGAAACGCAACTACAAAACGAGAAATCTTATAACATGCCATTTTTGTTAGCGAAAACTTCAAATGTAACTTACAATTTAAATATTAAACAAGTGTTAAATAACTATGTAAACACAGCAAGACACACCGAACTAACGGTTAACACCATGAGGCATATTGAAGATTTATATCGTGAAATGCAGTATATTCAAAATCCGTTAAGTGGCTCGGCAGACAACCCACAATCACCAACACCGCCAGGAACAAATCCAAGCAATAATCCAAATGTGGGTCCATTAATTACAAACCCAACTATAAACATTCCAGATGTTGGAAAAAACAAACCGCCAACAAAAACTTCTTCTTTTTCTGATTTAATTGTTGCTTTAGGCGTTTTGCAATTAGTTCACGACAAACAAGAGGCTGAAAAAAATTCAGTTGTTAAAGCTGAAATGGTTGCATTAGAAGCTGTTGTTGCAAAATCGGTTATAGAATCTATGTCGTTCATTATTAACAACGTAAATCAACCTACACTAAAAAAAGATGAAGAAACCATGGGTGTTTAATGGTGGGTGCTATTAAGGAAGTAAACATGTATAATTTAGAAGAATTAATTTCGTTACTAAAACAATATTCTAGTGGTTTAAAATTTAATAAACTCATGAACGAACAATATTTTGTTGATACAGGGTTGTTTTTTATGAAAACCACTAATGGGTTGCCAATTTATTTGGTAAATAACAATGGTAAAACATATTTTGCCGACTACGGAAAAACCTTTTCCGATTTAGAAATACATTTTGAAAAACTTGATAAACAAACCCAAGTTTTAATTAGAAACAGATTAAAACGAATTGGTGTAATTTTTGATGGCTTAACTTTAAAATTTGAGGTTTTTCAAGGATTTGAAGTGGGAGCACTTAATGCAATGATAAGTGCAATGCTATTTATTGAAATGTTAGTTTAAAAAAAGATGCAGATTTTCTGCATCTTTTTTTTGTTAATTAAATTGGCTGTTGTAAAGGTTATAGTAAAATCCTTTTTGTTTCATAAGTTCGTTATGGTTGCCTTGTTCAACAATGTCGCCTTTGTTAACAACCAAAATTTTGTCGGCATTAACAATGGTTGAAAGTCTATGTGCAATAACAAAACTTGTTCTGCCTTTCATGGCAACTTTCATTGCTTTTTGAATTAACACTTCGGTTCGTGTGTCAATGTTAGAAGTTGCTTCGTCTAAAATAATTAAATCTGGTTTTGCAATTAAGGCACGCGCAATGGTAAGCAGTTGTTTTTGTCCTTGCGAAATGTTTGTTGCATTTTCGTTAATAATGGTGTCGTATCCATTTTCTAGGGTGGTAATAAAGTAGTGTGCGTGCACAGCTTTACAAACTTCAATCATTTCTTCGTCGGTGGCTTCAGGGTTGCCATATTTTAAGTTGTCTTTAATTGTTCCGCCAAACAACCATGTATCTTGCAAAACCATTCCAATTTTTTGGCGTAAATTGCTTCTTGAAACGGTTTTAGTATCAATTCCATCAATGGTAATTTGTCCGTCGTTTAATTCGTAGAAACGCATAATTAAATTAACAATTGTAGTTTTTCCGGCACCGGTTGGGCCAACTAAAGCAACCATTTGACCACTATCAATTTTGCAATTAACATCATTTAATAAAATTTTGTTAGGATTGTAACCAAATGTTAAATTTTTAAATTCAACATCACCTTTTAATTTTGTAAATGTGTTGGTAACATTGTATGTTACTTCTTCGGTTTCGTCTAAAATTTCAAAAACACGTTCGCAAGCAGCAAGTGTGGTTTGAAAAACATTAAAAATTTGAGCAAGTTGAGTAAGTGGTCGTGTAAATTGTTGGCTATACTCTAAAAATGTTACTAAATAACCAAACTCTAGGGCAAATTCAAAAATTCCAAAACCTTTTCCGCCTTGAGGTATGCCATTTAAAATAAATATACAAGCAACCAAACTCAACACCACATATCCAAAATTTGTTGCAAAATTAATAAGTGGCATAAGTAGTCCTGCATAAAAATGGCTTTTTTGGCTACTTTCGTAAAGTTGATTGTTCATTTGCTCAAATTCTTCAATGGCTTTATCTTCGTTAGCATATGCTTTAACAGTTTTTTGGTTTGTGTAGGTTTCTTCAATGTGTCCGTTAACACGGCCAAGGTCTTTAGCTTGTCGGCTAAAATATTTTTGGCTGTGTTTCATAACAAAACGGCTAAGTATCATTGCAAGTGGCAAAAGCAGTAAAACAATTAGAGTTAACCAAACGTTAATTGTTAACATCATAACAAGCACGCCAACAACTGTTATAACGCAGTTAATTAATTGGTTTAAACTTTGTTGTAAACTTTGCTGAATGCTATCAACATCGTTAACAAACACGCTAAGCACGTCGCCAGTTTCACGAGTGTCGTAATAGTTTAATGGAAGTTTGTTTAGTTTTGTTTTTAGTTTTTCTCTAATACTATACGAAACTTTAACTGAAGCTTTTCCCATTAGAACTTGGCTAATCATGTTAAACACATAGTTTAAAGCATATAAAACTGCCATAACAACTAAACACGTAATAATTGAGCCAAACGAGTTGCTGTTTGTTGCAAATAAACTAATTTCGGTTAGTGCTTTACCCATAATTTTAGGAATAAATACCGAAACAATTATTGCAATAGTTGAAAAAATTAAAGTTAAAATTAATGGTGTTTTAATAACATTTAATTCTTTAATGAATTTTTTTAAAGTGCCTTTAAAATCTTTTGGCTTTTCGCCAGCCCTAAGTCCAGGTGGACCACCGCCAGGTCCGCGTCCACCACGTGGACCACGCATAGGAGGATTATTATTTTTTTCTTCAGCCATAACTATTTACCCTCCTTTTTAACTTTGTTGTGTTTGGTTTGGCTATCAACAATTTCTACATATTCTGGGCAATTTTTTAGTAATTCTTCGTGTGTGCCAACTCCAACAGCCTCGCCATCGTTTAAAACAATAATTTTATCGGCATTTTGAATGGTGTTAACACGTTGAGCAACAATAATAATGGTTGCATCTTTAACATTTTCTTTAATATTTTTTCTAATTTGGGCATCGGTTTTAAAGTCTAAAGCACTAAAACTATCGTCAAATATGTAAACACAAGGTTTTTTAAGTAGGGCGCGTGCAATGTTTAAGCGTTGTTTTTGTCCGCCACTTAGGTTTCCTGCGCCTTTTTGAATTAAATAATCATATCCTTCAGGCTTTTCCATAATAAATTCGTGTGCACAAGCAAGTTTTGCGGCTGCAATCATTTCTTCGTCGGAAACATTTTCGTTTGCATACTTTAAGTTTTCTCTAATTGTTCCACCAAAAAGTTCAACAGTTTGGCTTGCTAATGCAACGTGTTTTCGTAGGTCGGTAGGGTTATAATCTCTAAGGTCAACACCATCTAGCATTATTTCGCCTTTGGTTACGTCATAAAACCTAGGAATTAGGTTAATTACCGTGCTTTTTCCACTTCCGGTGCCACCAATAATTGCCAATGTTTGATTTGGTTCAACTTTAAAGCTTAAATTTTTAAGTGTTGGGTTCTCGGCGCCCGGAAAACTAAATGTAACATTATTAAATTCAAGTTTTCCTTGGTACTTACCAGTTTTATATGTTTTAACTTTTTCGTTGCTTAAAATTGTTTCTGGTAAATCCAAAATTTCGTTAATACGTTTTGCGCTTGCACTTGCACGTGGAACTTGAATAAAAATCATAACAACCATTAAACAAGCCATCATAATTCTTGAACTATATTGTGTTAAAGCAGTTAAGTTTGCAACATCGGTTCCTTGAACTGCTCCAAAATACAAAAGTAAAATGGCAGCAATTGCAAAAAGTAGGTCAACACTTGGCATGCCAACACCCATAATAACATTTGCTTTGGTGTTAACATTTGCAACTTTTTCGTTAACAGCTTTAAAACGTTTGTCTTCGTCGGCTTCCGTATTAAATGCTCTAATAACTCTAACGCCAGTTAAGTTTTCTCGAGTAACAGTGGTTAAACTATCAACATTTGTTTGCATCACTTTAAATAAAGGAACAATATATTTACCTACAAAAATAAATAGTAAAAATAAAACAGGAATTAAACCTATAATAACAAATGGTAAAGTTGTGTCTAGGCTGAATGCCATAATGCAACCACCAATTAAAATAATTGGAGCATTAAGCATTGTTCTAAACGACATCATAACCAGCATTTGTACTTGATTTATGTCGTTGGTGGTGCGGTTTATAAGGCTGGCAGTAGAAATTGAATAAAATTCGTTTAAAGCAACACGTTGAGTTTTCTTAAACACAACATTTCTTAAATCTCTACCAAAACCCATTCCTATTTTGCTGGATAAATAACTAGTTAAAATTTGGCAGCCAACAACAAACAAAACAGCAAGCAGAGCAATTCCACCTTTTTCTAAAATTTTTATAATGGCACTATTACCTGCATTTGGGTCTATGCTTCTAATCATGTCGGAAAGTAAGTTGGGAACAAGTAGGTTTGTAACAACTTGTGCAATTAACACAAACGATATTAAAACTAATTGTTTCCAGTAGGGTTTTAAATATTTAAAAAGTTTTAACAATGGTTGCCTCCTAAAAATATTTTTTTTGTCAGTGTTTAGTATAATCAACTTAACACACATTTCAAAACAAATTATTTAATAAATTAAATAAATCACAAAAAGTTAAACAACTACTAAGTTAATTTTATTTGAAAAACTTGCGGCTTAAAAATTTAATTTATGCGAACAAATGTTTTATAAATGCTACATTTTGATTGTTAAAAAAAGTTAACTATTATAAAATATATGTATGACACTTAAAGGAATAGTTGAAGAAATTATTTATAGAAACACAGATAACGGTTACACCGTTGCTGTAATAAATTGTAACGACGAAAACATTACTGCTGTAGGAAAGTTTCCGCAAGTAAGCCAAGGCGAGTGCGTTGAACTTGAGGGTAGTTTTACCAAACATAATCGCTATGGCGAGCAGTTTAATGCAAGCAAAGTTAAAATTGCAAAACCAACCACAAAAGAGGGCATTGTTAAATATTTAAGCAGTGGTCTAATTAAAGGTGTTGGTCCTGTTACCGCACTTTCAATTGTTTCTAAGTTTGGCGAAGACACATTAGATATTATTGAGTTTAATCCACAACGCCTAACCGAGGTTAGAGGAATATCTGAACGTAAAGCCAACGAAATTGCCGAGGCATTTAACGAAATTCGAAAAATGCAAAATTCGGTTATGCTTATGCAAGATTACGATATTTCAACAAACTTGGCAGTTAAAATTTATAACACTTATTTCGACAAAACTGAACTTATTTTAAAAGAAAACCCCTATAAACTATGTGAAGATGTAGATGGCATAGGCTTTTTTACCGCCGACCGCATTGCAAAAAAAATGGGGATTAGCGAATTTAGTGAGTTTAGGTTTAGGGCGGGTGTTTTACATGCACTTAAAACTGCTTGCGACCAAACCGGAAACACATATGTTACTAAAGCAAATTTAGAAAGCGATGTTTGCGAATTGCTTAAAATTAGTGTTGAAACCATTAATACAAACAATGTTTTAAACCGTTTAGTGCTAGATAGTTTAATTAAAATTTTTGAACTTAACGGTGAAGAGGTTGTTGTTTTAACAAAATATTTTAACACCGAAAAAATAGTTGGTTACACACTTAATTTGTTTAACGAAATTTACAAAAACACCAATTTAGATGTTACCGACTCAATAAATTTTTACGAACAACTAAACAAAATTAAAATGCACCAAAACCAACGCGACGCTGTAAGCCTAGCTATAAACAGTGGTGTTAGCGTAATTACTGGTGGACCCGGAACCGGCAAAACAACAATAGTAAAATGTATGCTACAAATTTTTAAAAGTTTGCATAAATCTGTTAAACTACTTGCTCCAACTGGTAGGGCGGCAAAACGACTAAGTGAAAGCACCGGCGAAGATGCAAGCACAATTCACAGGGCTCTTGTTGTCGATTTTTTAGGTGGCGATTTTCTGTATAATCAAAATAACAAACTGCCTTTTGATGTTGTAATTGTAGACGAAGTTTCAATGGTTGATATTCAACTAATGTTTTACTTAACTCGTGCACTAAAAAAAGGAACGCAACTTGTTTTGGTTGGCGATAAAGACCAGTTGCCATCGGTGGGTGCGGGCAATGTTTTGGCCGACATAATTAACAGTGGTGTAATTTCGGTTTGCGAACTAACACATATTTATAGGCAAGATAAAGATAGTTTAATTGTTTCTAATGCTCACTTAATTAACGATTGTAAAATGCCAATGCTAAACAACAAAAGCAAAGATTTTTTCTTTGAAGAAAAAACAGAACCAAGCGCAATGCTTAATTCGGTTGTAAACCTAACATGCACAAGGCTACCAAAATATTTAAATATTGATAGTTCTAAAATTCAAGTTTTGGCACCAATGAAATCTGGCGTTTGTGGTGTTGATAATTTAAATAAAGAACTTCAAGATAAACTAAATCCGGCAAGTTTAAAAAAGCCAGAACTTGAAACCGAAAAAACAATTTATCGTTTGGGTGATAGGGTTATGCAAATAACCAACAACTACGAACGTGAGTGGATTAAAGACACACGCGAACAAGGTGCCGGTGTGTTTAATGGCGATATTGGTGTTATAGACCACATTGAGCCAAACACCTTTGAAACCACTGTGTTGTTTGAAGATGGGCGTTACGCAAAATATAATAAAAAAGATTTAGCCGAACTTGTGCTTAGTTATGCAATAACAATTCATAAAAGCCAAGGTAGCGAATTTGACGTTGTAATTATACCAGTTGTGGCAGGTGCGCCTATGTTATTGACAAAAAACCTACTTTACACAGCTGTAACTCGTGCAAAACGTATGGTTGTTTTGGTGGGAACTAAACAAAATATTTTTAGAATGGTTAAAAACAAAAGCACTTTAACACGCAACACTTTGCTTAAAAACTTTTTAATTGAAAGCGCCGATGTTAACACTTTGGCTGATAAACTTGAACAAGAAAACAACTCCGAAAATTTAAAACCTTTAACCACTAATTCCGAACTTGAAGGTCAACTAGATTTTAGTTTGATGGGGGGAAGTAATGATTAACGTTTTGTTTCCTAGTGGTTATAAATGTGTTGTGTGTGGTGCCGAAATTAAACCAAATGTGTTTAGTGTTTGCGACACTTGTTTTAAATTGCTTCCGCACATTGCTGGTAAGGTTTGTTTAACTTGTGGCGAACCACTTTTTAGCGATGCTAACTATTGCTTAAATTGTAAAAACACAAAACATAGTTTTACAAAATGTTTTGCTCCATTTACATTTGAAAACCAAATTGTTAAACTTATTCACAACCTTAAATACGATGGCAAAAAGTATTTAGCAAAACCACTTAGCAATTTTATGTTTAAGTGTTTTATGGAACAAAACTTAAAGGTTGATTTAGTTGTTCCGGTTCCGCTTCACACATCAAGGCAAAAGGAACGTGGTTTTAACCAGGCCGAGGAACTTTGCAATGCTTTTGTTAGCCATGGGTTTAATGTTAACACCACATGTGTAAGTCGTGTTAAACAAACAACCACACAAACAAACTTAAACAAAGTTGAACGCAAAGAAAATTTGCTTGGAGCTTTTAAAGTTAATAGTAGGCTAGATGTTAAAGGTAAGGTTGTTTTAATAGTTGACGATGTTTATACAACAGGTGCAACATTTAACGAACTGGCAAGTGTTTTAGTTAAGGCTGGCGCAAGTAAAGTGTTTGGTTTAACTTGTGCTCACACCATGTTAAATAAAAGTTAAAGTTTTAAATGCTTTAACTTTTTTATTTTTTTAAATTGCTTTTACCTAAATTCGGCAAAAGTTTTATTTTTTTACAACCTTAATTTATTGTTAAAAAACAAAAATTATAGTAAAATTAGTTGTGCTAGTAAATTTATAAATAAAGTTTATTTATAAAATAATAGAGTTTCAAAAATTGTGTTTAAAAATTTTTGAAAGTTTAAATATATTTTTTAGGAGATTACATGGGCTTCAAATTATTTAAAAGCGAAAACGAACGTAACGTTGCAAAACTAGAAAAAATTGCAAATCAAATTGAGGCTAAGTCCGATTATTATAAAGGCCTTACAGACGAAGAATTAAAAGCAACCACACCAAAACTTAAAGAGCGTTTAGCAAATGGCGAAAAGTTAAAAGATATTTTGCCAGATGCTTATGCATTAGTTAGGGAAGCAAGCGAACGTGTTTTGGGTATGCGCCACTTCCACGTGCAACTATTAGGTGGTATTGCACTTTTTCAAGGTCGTATTGCCGAAATGCGTACTGGTGAAGGTAAAACTTTAGTAGAAACTTTGCCTGCATATTTAATGGCGTTAGAGGGCAAAGGTGTTCACATTGTAACCGTTAACGAATATCTTTCTAAACGTGATGCCGAGTGGATGGGCAAATTATTTACATTCCTTGGTTTAACTGTTGGTGTTTCAATGGCAAACATGAACCCTTCCGATAAGCGTGATGCATATAATTGCGATATCACCTATTCAACAAACAACGAACTTGGTTTCGACTATCTTCGTGATAACATGGTTACCAGAATTGAAGATAGGGTTTGTCGTGGCTACCACTTTGCCATTGTAGACGAGGTTGATAGTATTTTAATTGACGAAGCCAGAACACCACTTATTATTTCTGGTCGTGGCTTTAAAAGTTCCGAAACCTATAAAGTTGCTGCAAAATTTGCTAAATCGTTAACCGAAACCGAATTTGAAATCGACGAAAAGGAAAAAGCAATTCGTTTAACCGAAGAGGGTGTTGCAAAAGCAGAGCGTTTCTTTAAAGTAGAAAACCTAAGTGATGTTAACAACATTGAACTTAACCACCATATTAACAATGCTCTTCGTGCTGAGTATATTATGAAACGCGATAATAACTACATTGTTAAAGATGACGAAGTTATTATTGTAGACGAATTTACTGGTAGGTTAATGGAAGGTCGTAAATATTCTAATGGTTTACACCAAGCAATCGAGGCTAAAGAGGGCGTGCCAATTAAAGACGAAAACAAAACTTTGGCAACCATCACTTTCCAAAACTTTTTCCGTATTTACCACAAAATTAGTGGCATGACAGGTACTGCAAAAACCGAAGAAATTGAGTTTAACAAAATTTATGGGCTAGACGTTGTAACAATTCCAACTAACCGCCCAATTAAACGTGTTGACTATCCAGATGTTATTTATCCAACCGAAAATGCAAAGTTGCGTAATGTTGTTGAAGAAATTAAGGCAGTTCATTCCGATGGCCGTCCAATTTTAATTGGTACTGTAACCATTGAAAAATCGGAAGAACTTTCGCAACTTCTTAAAAAAGAAAAAATACGCCACAATGTGCTAAATGCTAAAAACCACCAACAAGAATCTGAAATTATTGCGCAAGCAGGTCGTATGGGTCAAGTTACCATTGCAACCAACATGGCTGGTCGTGGAACCGATATTTTGCTTGGCGGAAACCCAGAGTTTTTAGCAAAACAAAAAATGCGTGAGCTTGGCTTTAACGATGCTCAACTTGATTTTTGCACATCGTTTGTTGAAACCGACAACGAAGACCTTAATGCAATGCGTGAACGCTATAGAAAAGCATATAACGAATTTAAAACCGTTACCGATGCTGAAAAGAAAAAGGTTGTTGCTTTAGGTGGACTTCACATTGTGGGCACCGAACGTCATGAAAGCCGCCGTATCGATAACCAGCTTCGTGGTCGTGCCGGACGTCAAGGCGACCCGGGCTCAAGCGTGTTTTATGTTAGCATGGAAGACGAACTTATTCGCCGTTTTGGTGGCGACCAAATGAAACGCCTAGTTGAAATGTTTAAACTAGACGAAAACACTCCATTCCAATTTAAAATGCTTTCTCGCCGTATTGAGGCAGCACAAAAACGTATTGAAGGGTTTAACTTCTCGGCAAGAAGTAACGTGTTAAAATACGACGATGTTCTTAATGCTCAACGTCAAATTATTTACGACCAACGTAATAGTGTTTTAGAGGGCGCAACTATGCACGACGAAGCGCTAGACATGATTACCGATTTAGCCGAAAACATTGTTTACGATAACATTTCCGACGAAAAAAGTTTCGATGAATGGGATTTAGACGATTTAAACGACGAGTTAAATGTTAAACTTTTCGGACCTGACTATAACTACGTTACCGAAGACCTTGTTGAAGGTTTAGATGTTGAAGGGGTGGCACATGCTGTTTCCGAACATGTTAGAGAAGTTTACAACAAAAAATGCGAAGAGCATAAAGAACGTGGCTTTAATTTTGAAATTTTAGAACGCTCAATTTTATTAAAAGTTGTAGATAGTTTATGGATGGACCACATCGACTACATGAACATGCTTCGCAACGAAATTGGTTTGCGTGCTTACGGTAACCACGACCCTGTTGTGGCATATAAACAAGAAGGCTACGAACTATTTGATAAAATGGTTGAACAAATTAGGGTGGAAGTTGCAACATTCTTGCTTCATGCAAATGTTGAAATTCAACCAGTTGAACATAAAGCACCTCAAATGTTTACAAACTCACCAGATGCAAAAGGTCCACAACATTCAAACAAACCATTAGTTGGCCGTAACGAACCATGCCCATGTGGAAGTGGTAAAAAATATAAAAATTGCTGCGGCAGGATGTAAGTTAACATGGCATTAAAATTTGAAACTGAAAACGAAAAACTATCAAAGATTTCTGACAGCCTAAATGTGTGCTGTCAGTGTCTTTGACTTAAACGAACTTAATAATCGAATTAAGTTTTTAGAAACTGAACTAAACAATCCAAATGTTTATTCAAACATTACACTTAGCACAAATTACAATAAAGAACTTAAACACATAACCGACGAAGTTAATTTATATAACGAACTTAAAAATGAGTTAGAGTTTTTGCAGATGTGTTTAATTGATACATCTGAATCCGACCACGACATGGTTACAGAAATTAATAACAACATTTCTAAACTAGAAGCGCAAGTTGAAAATCTTTACATTCAAACATTGTTAAATGGTAAATACGATTCAAATAGTGCCATTGTAAAAATTCATAGTGGTGCAGGCGGAACTGAAAGTTGCGATTGGGTTCAAATGTTGTTTAGAATGTATTCAATGTGGGCAAAACAACAAGGTTTTAGTTTAAGTGTTCTAGATAGCCTAGATGGCGATGGGGCAGGGCTTAAAAGTGTAACTTTTAGCGTTGATGGCTATAACGCATATGGCTATTTAAAAAGCGAAATTGGTGTGCATAGATTGGTTAGAATTAGCCCATTTGATGCAAACAAACGTAGACACACTAGTTTTGCCAGTGTTGAGGTTATGCCTGAAGTTACCGACGATAGTTCGGTTGTAATTAAACCAGACGAAATTAAAGTAGATACTTATCGTAGTAGTGGTGCAGGCGGACAGCACGTTAACACCACCGATAGTGCAATTAGAATTACTCATTTGCCAACAGGAATTGTTGTAACTTGCCAAAACGAGCGTAGCCAAATTCAAAACCGCGAAACAGCAATGAAAATGCTTGTTAGTAAACTTGTTGCCATTAAAGAAGAAGAGTTCCGTAACGAAACTCTAAAACTTAAAGGCGACAGCAAAAAAATTGAGTGGGGAAGCCAAATTAGAAGTTATGTTTTCTGCCCATACACCATGGTTAACGACCACCGAACAGGCTTAAAACTTAGCAATGTAGAACTTGTTATGAATGGCGATGTTCAACCACTTATTATCGAATATTTAAAATGGGAGAAAAGTTAATCTCCTTAAATTTACATTTATAAAAAGAATTATGTACGAAGAAATTGCTTTACAAAAATTTAATAATTTAGTTGCAAACCACAAAAATCAAGTTATTTTAATTTTAGGCATTGAAAGCAGTTGCGACGAAACCAGCATTGCCGTTGTAAAAAATGGCAGAGAGGTTTTAAGCAACGTTATAGCAAGCCAAATTGAAATTCATAAACGTTTTGGTGGTGTTGTTCCAGAGGTTGCAAGCCGCAACCATTTAATGGCAATCGATAATGTTTTAACCGAAGCACTTGAAAAAGCAAATGTAACGCTTAACGATATTAATGCTATTGCTGTAACCTATGGCGCAGGATTAATGGGAGCACTTATGGTTGGTGTAACTTACGCAAAAAGCTTAGCATATGCGTTGGGGTTGCCACTAATTAAAGTTAATCACATTAAAGGGCATATTAGTGCAAACTATATTGCTACGCCACAACTTGAGCCACCTTATATTGCACTTATTGTAAGTGGAGGGCACACTGCCATTGTTAAAGTTGCCGATTATGTTAACAACGAACTTATTGGCTCCACAGTAGACGATGCTGTTGGCGAAGCCTACGATAAAGTTGCAAAAGTTTTGGGGCTTGGTTATCCTGGTGGGCCTGTTATTGATAAAATGGCAAAACAAGGCGAGGCAAACATTAAGTTTATAAAACACGATGCACTAAAAAATAGTTTTAATTTTAGTTATAGTGGTTTAAAAACTGCAGTAATAAATTACTTGCATAATCTAGAACAACATGGAAAAACACCAGTAGTTGCTGATGTTTGTGCGTCGTTTCAAACCGAGGCAGTTGGATTTTTAGTTGAAAAAAGTATTAAAGCATGCAAGAAAAACAAGATTAAAACTTTAGCTGTTGCAGGTGGTGTTGCAGCCAACAGCTATTTAAGGGCAGAACTAACCAAGGCAGGCGAACAAAACGGAATTAAAGTGTTGTTTCCGCCAATGGTTTTGTGCACCGATAATGCTGCCATGATTGCAGCTGAAGGTTATTTTAGTTTAATTTCTGGTGCGGGACTTGCCGACACAAGTTTAACCGCAACACCAAACTTAAATTTAAAATATGTTGTAAAAAAATAGTGTAGTTAATAAACAAAAAAGACCTAATTTAGGTCTTTTTTTATTCAACTTCTGAGCCCATAGAACCTTTTTTAAGTCGGTTATTATATTTTTCAATAACTTTATCTAAGGCTTCTTCGGCATTTATATTAAGTTCTTGGGCAAGCGACAACATTGAATACATTACGTCGCCAAACTCCATAATAAAATCGTTGCTTAGTTTAAAACTTCCAGTTCCATAATTAGAATTTTTTAAATATTCTTTTGCAAGTTCGCCCATTTCGCTTTCAATATCTAAAATTCTTGCATAAACAGGCATTGGTTTTAGGTGTGCGTTTCTAGCATTGTTAAAATTTTGTACTTTGTTTTGCATAGTTTCCTCCTAATAATTATTGGTTTAATTGTAGCAAACAAAACACATAAAAAGCAAACCTATTTGGTTTGCTTTTGTTTATTAATTATTTTTATTTAAATTTTTCTTTTTTTTAATTCGCATATCTAATTTTTTAATATTTTTGCTTTTTTTAGGTTCAGGTTCAATTTCTTCACCTTTTAATTTTTTAATGCTGTTTGTAACAACTGTAATTGGTTTTGTTATTGTTGATTTAAAATTGTTCCAATCTTCACCAATTGCTTCTAAAATTAATTCAACTTTATTTTCAACCACTTCAACAACAATTTCTAATAAAAATTGTAAAACCCACAAAATAATCATTAATGTTGCTATAATTGTTGAAATTGCTGAAACATTGGTTGTTGCAATGTAAATACTATATAACATTGAGCCCAACGTAAAAGCTTTAAGTGCAAGTTTAATCCAATTATAAACACGTTTAACAACTTTTTTTGTTGTTTTAATATCTACTTTGTGTGTAGCAATTTCAAAAAGTGAATATATAACAAAAAGTGATGCCAAAATAATATTTACTTCAAAAATTCCAGTCTGATTTATTAAAGCATAAATAAAATAGATGGTTGTAAAAATTAACGAACCATATTTAAAAATTTTCATATATTTTTTTATGTCTTCAAGTAACAAATTTATTGATTCTCTTGTGTATTTAAACATGTTATTTTTCCTTTTTATTATTTTTCTTTATTATAAGGGGGGGTAGTTGTGTCAACTAAATGTTTATATAATTATTAATTTAAAATAACGCCATTTTCTTTTAAAAATTGTCTAAAGTGTTTAAAATCGTTAATTCTAATAACTCCTGCTGGAAGTTCTAAATTTTTATTATATGCAGTTGTCATAATTAGGCTTTGGCAACCTTTTTCGTTGAAACTGGTTTTAATGTGCGAAGTTAGCGCAACTCTGGTGGTAATTTTTAAGTCGTCGTCAATAAAAAAGTCGGCATTTTCGTCTAAACAAATGGCTTCTTTATCAACTCTGCCAGTATAAATTTTGCTATATTTAACGCCATTTTTCTTTAACCATTCGTAGGTTATTTCAATTGGATTTGTGTGCCAGTCGGTTGCTCTGGCAGTTGCAATAATAATTGTGTGTCCTGCATCGAACAAAGCGTTAATTGTTTCAATTGCACCCTCTTTGGCTGGAAACTCAAGCATCATTTGGTCGCCATAGGTTTTATACCACTTTAGGGCAGTTGATTCGTCCCAATCAAACTTGGCTTCGGCAAACCTAGTACACTTTTCAACAAATTTATATGGTAAATTGTGTTTTTTAATAAAGTTTGCAATATACTTTTCACTATATAAATCGGTTTCGCAAACAGTGTCGTCTAAATCAAAAACAAAAATCATAAAAACTCCTTAATTCTTAACATTAAAATAACATATTTATATGTGTTTGGGCAACACCTATGTTAATTTGGTTTCCTTTTTTGAGTATTGACATTGCTTACTATATGCTTTAAAATATATATAATATGAGTTTATTTAAGGGGAACAAACTTTTATGGAACTAACTCCACAATTATTAGAACTGGGTAAAAAAATTCAACAATGCCTAGACGAAGGTTATAAACTAGACCAACCAAATTTTCCTGCCGATAAAGCAATTAAAACCTTTGTTACAAACATGAATCGCAAAAAACGTGAACTTTTGGTTACCGACCCAACAAACCCAATTTGTTCAACTGAATATTCTAAAGCAACAGTGCTAGAGGCTTTGGGTTACGAAGCTCCGGTTAAACACAAGCCATTAACCTACGAGCGTGCAAGCGAAGAGGTTGCATCATATTTTAAAAATGGTGGACAAAAATTGGTTAATGCAAAACAATATCCGTTTGCAGTAACACTTCGTAAACTTGCCGAAAAAGAAGCTTTGGCAGGTAAAAAAATTACACCTGAAGATTTAATGAGTTTGTTTGGTTACTACGATTCAAAATACGACGAAGATGTGGCTATAATAAAAAAATATGCCGATTCCGAGGGGTGTATAGATTCTATTCGCGGAACCAAAGATTACGACCATATTAGAATTAGAGGACAAGTTCATGGTTGTTCGCCAGCCGAATATGTTGCACTTATTTCCGATTGTTATTTTTCTAAGGCAATAATTGAAGTTGGTAACTACATCGAAAGTTTAAAAGCGGAATTAAAACGTGTTTTAAAAGGCAAAACCGACGCAACCGGACTTCGTGAAATATCATACGAAACCTATTTAAAAGTTAAACATTTGCGTGAATATTTTCCGCAAGGAAGTTTAGATAGCATTGAAGAAACTTTAAACTATTTAGGTTACGATTATAATGGTGTTCCAAAACCAAAACAAAAAATTAACGAAAAGTATTTGCTATCTAGGGTTCAAGCAATGTTTCCAAATATGGTTGTAACATATGTAGACCACAAAAGTGTTTGGGGTAAAAACTTGTTAAGGGCAAGCCTTGCAAACAACATGACATTGCAAGAATATTTAGAACATAATGGGTTTACCTATGCTGCTGCAAAAGCAAACAAACGTTTAACTCAAACCAACGCACCGCAAGTTGTTGAAGAACTACGCGAAATTGTTATTAGACGTGCCATGGAACGTAACGAGCAATTAGGGCTTGAGTACGAACAAACCACTCGCGTTTCGCATTTAGGAACAGTTTTGCCTAGTCAAAGGGTGTTAAAAGAAGGACAAGTTATTTATGTTCCAGATAAAAAGAAAGCCGACGAAATTAAACATCAAATTTATACCGAGGCTTTAAAAGAAAGCAAGGGTAAACGTTAAATTTTATAAAAGTTTAAACAATAAAAACAAAAGCACCAAACTAGTTGGTGCTTTTTTGTTTTGTTTTGTATAATAACTAAAAGGAAGTGTTTAATATGAAACTACAAAAAATAGTTAAACAAACTAATAATAAATTTTTAAATATGTATACGGCAACTTATTTAGCAGATAAGGAATATAACTACTTTTTTTGCAGTCGTAGGGCAAACAACATTCAAAATGTTAACATTTGCGATGCGGTTAAAGTGTTGCCATACTTAAAGGAAACTGATGAAATTATTTTTATAAAAAACTTTAGGTATGCTGTTAATTCATATATTTACGAAATGCCTGCAGGGCTTGTTGACCCCAACGAAAATTTAGAAACTGCAACTAAACGCGAACTATCAGAGGAAACTGGTGCAGAAGTTGTGTCGCTTACACCAATTACAGGCATTGGGCACACAAGTGCTGGTTTAACCGACGAAACTATTAAACTTTATTTTGCCGAAGTAAGTTTAACTGGTAAGCAGCACCTAGATGAGTTTGAAAACATTAATGTTGTTAAAGTAAAAGTTAACAATGTTATTAATTTTATGCAAGAAAATTTGTGCGATGTTATAACGGAACTTATGGTTAAACTGTTTTTAGCCGAACAAAAAAGATAGGTTTTTAAACCTATCTTTTATTTTTTAATTAAATTTTAATAGTTTGTTTTTCTAACTTCAAAATAACTTTGAGGGTGGTCGCAAACTGGGCAAACTTGAGGCGCTTTTGCTCCTTTATAAATATGTCCGCAGTTGCGGCATTGCCAATAAACTTCGCCATCTTTAGTAAACACTTTTTTATCTTCAACATTTTTAGCAAGTGCACGATAGCGTTCTTCGTGTTCTTTTTCAATTGCTGCCACAGCACGGAATTTGTAAGCAATTTCAGCAAATCCTTCTGCTTCAGCTTCTTCTGCCATGCGTTTATACATTTGTGTCCATTCGTCGTTTTCGCCAGCAGCTGCATCTAACAAGTTTTCCATTGTTGATGGAACTGAGCCACCATGCAAATATTTAAACCACATTTTAGCATGTTCTTTTTCGTTATCAGCAGTTTCGGTAAAAATTGCTGCAATTTGTTCGTAACCTTCTTTTTTTGCTTTGCTAGCATAATATGTATATTTATTTCTTGCTTGGCTTTCTCCAGCAAAAGCTTCCATTAAATTTTTTTCGGTTTTACTACCTTTTAAATCCATTAGTTTTTCCTCCGTAGAATTTATATATTAATTATACTATTAAAAAAACACTTTAAACAACACTTTTTATTATATTTTTTTGTATCTTTTTCCTAAAAAATATGGTCTATTTTGTGTAAGCATAAATTAAAGTTAAAAAAGTAGTTTAATATTTTAGTTGTGTGTGCTAAAATAAATTTAGAGGATTAAAATGAAAGAACTTAGATGTACACAATGCGGAGCAACAATAAACCCAGACACACTAACTTGCGAATATTGCGGTTCGGTTTTCTTTAGTTCCGAAATTGTTCAGGAACGCGAGCGTAAAAAAGCCGAAAAGAAAAAGCAAGAACTAGATGGCATGTATATCGATTCGCACCCTTACGACGACATTAAAGTTCGTAATTTAACCAACGAAGAACTTTACAATCTAATTAAAACCAGTGCAAACCAAAAACCAAGCGGATATTTGTTTCCAATTGTGTTTATGATAGCTTGGACAATGGTTGCCTTTATTATTGGTGCTAATTTGCTTGAAGATATGCCAATTAGCGTAGGCATTATTCGTTATATTCCATTTGTTTTTGCATTAGTTGGGGTTATAAGCGTAACCAACACATTAAAACAAGCAGTTAGTGGCGGAATTTCAAACGAACTAAACTTGATTAAACAAGGCTTTTATAGTGAGGCTTGCGATAGTTTAGAAAAACGCGAAAGCAAAAAACACAATTTAAACTATGTTGCGGCAATAATATTACTTTGCTATTTTAGACTTGCCGATTATGAAGTTGCAAAACAAAACATTATTGCACTTCCACAAAAGGAACTTTCCGAACTTATTAACCGAAGTAATGTTTTTTACGAGGTTGCCAAAGAACTTAATGTTCGAACTCCAGAGTTTGGTGCAATTTCGTTTTCACCATTTAAACAAATGATTAAAGAACAACTTAGCAAATTAAGTGTCGATTTTGATATCGACGACGATTAATATTTAATTTTAATAATAAAAAAACCACCAATTTGGTGGTTTTTTGTTTTATTTAATTATTTTGCAATAATGTTAATTAAGCGGTTAGGAATAATAATTGCTTTAACAAAAGTTTTTCCTGCCATTGCAGCTGCAATTTTTTCGTTTGCAAGTGCTTGGGCTTCAATTTCGGCATTGCTTAATTTTGTTCCAATCATTGCTCTGGTAATAATTTTATTATTAATTTGAATTGCATATTCAATTTCGTCTTTAACAAGCTTTGCTTCGTCCCAAACAGGCCATGTTGCATCTTTAATGCTTGGTTCAAAGTTTTGGTTGCTCCAAACTTCTTCAGTAATGTGTGGTGCAAATGGGTTAAGTAGTGTTAACAATGTTTTATATTCGGCATGGTTAATTTTGCCAACTTTAGTAATTTCGTTAACCAAAATCATAAGTGCCGAAATTGCTGTGTTAAATTTAACATTATCAATGTCGGTAGTAACTTTTTTAATTGCAGTGTGCATTGCAACACTAAGTTCGTTAGAATATTCATTTCCTTCAACTAAAATATCTTGGAAGTTATAAACTTTGGTAATAAACTTGTTGCAAGCTTTAACCCCATCGTCGCTCCAGTTAACACTTTGAAAATAGTCGCCCATAAATGCTTCCCAAACACGTAAACTATCGGCACCATATTCGTTAATAACATCACGAGGGTCTACAACGTTTCCAAGGCTTTTACTCATTTTAACACCATTCGAACCTAAAACCAAACCTTGGCTAATTCTAGATTTAAATGGTTCGCTAACAGGGCTTAAGCCAATATCATATAAAAACTTATTCCAAAAACGTGCATATAGTAAGTGGCGGGTTGTGTGTTCGTTTCCACCATTATATAGGTCAACAGGTAGCCATGCTTTAAGTGCGTCCATACTAGCAAATTCTTTGTTGTTGTGTGGGTCGCAATAACGCATAAAGTACCAACTGCTTCCAGCCCAACCAGGCATTGTGTCGGTTTCGCGTTTGGCTGGTTTGCCACATTTAGGGCATGTGGTGTTAACCCAATCGGTTATAAGCGATAGTGGGCTTTCGCCATCTGGTGTTGGTTCGTAACTATCAACAAGTGGTAGGGTTACTGGTAATTGGTCTTCTGGAACTGGTTGCCAACCGCAATGTTCACAATAAATCATAGGAATTGGTTCGCCCCAATAACGTTGACGGCTGAACACCCAATCACGCATTTTAAAGTTAACTTGCTTTTCAGCAACACCAAGTTTTTCAAGCTTTTCAGCAATTTTTTGTTTTGCTTCTTCAACAACAAGTCCACTAAATTCTTCGCTGTTAATTAATTTTGCATTTGCTCCTAAATAATCGTGTTTTTCGTATGCACAACCACTAGGTTCGTTGCTTCCTTCAATAACTTTAATAAAGTCAATGCCATGTTCTAAAGCAAATTCGTAGTCGCGTTGGTCGTGTGATGGAACTGCCATAACAGCACCACTGCCATAACTAACCAAAACAAAATCGCCTAAATAAATTGGAACTTCGCGGCCATTTGCAGGGTTAATGGCGGTAATACCTTTTAAGCAAACACCGCTTTTATCTTTGTTTAACTCGCTGCGTTCAAATTCGCTTTTGCGTTTTGCTTTGTTAACGTACTCTTGAACTTCGTTCCAGTTTTCAATTTTATCTTGTAATTTATTAACAAGTTCGTGTTCAGGGGCAAGAACCATAAATGTAATTCCATAAATGGTTTCAATGCAAGTTGTAAAAATTTCGAACTCGCCACCTTGCTTAATTTGGAATTTAACCTTTTCGCCTTCGCTACGTCCAATCCAGTTAATTTGGCTGGTTTTAATATGGTCCATGTAATCGGTGTCTTTTAAATCGTCGGCAAGTCTGTCGGCATATTTTGTCATTTTTAAAATCCACTGAGCTTTGGTTTTTGGTTGAACCTCGCTGTGGCATTGGCAACAATATCCGCCTTCAACTTCTTCGTTAGCAAGCACGCCGCAGTTAGGGCAGCAGTTAACAGTTGTTTCTTGTTTTTCAGCTAAGCCATGTTTAAAAAATTGTAAAAATTGCCATTGTGTCCATCTATAATAATCTGGGTCGCAAGTAGAAATTGCACGGCTCCAGTCAACACTTAAACCAACCATTTTAAGTTGCTCTTTAAATGTTGCAATGTTACGTTCAACAATTTCTTGTGGAAGTTTATGTTCCTTAATTGCGGTTCTTTCGGCTTCTAAACCAAAAGCGTCGCAACCCATAGGAAACAAAACATTATATCCTTGCATTCTTTTCTTTCTAGCAACTGCATCTAGTGCAGAATAACTTCTAACGTGTCCGGTATGTAAACCTTTTCCGCTTGGGTAAGGAAATTCAATTAAGATGTAAGCATTTTTCTTGTTTGGGTCGTGGTTTTCAACTTCAAACCTTTTTTCTTGTTCCCAAACATTTTGCCACTTCTCTTCAATTTTTTTAAAGTCCATTGTTTACTCCTTTAAGTAATTCATACGGCTATTTTATAATAAATAAACAAAAAAATCAATTATTTGCCTAAAATACGCCTAATTTAAAATAAAAAAAAGACTTAAACTAGTTAAGTCTTTTTGTTTTATAAATTAATTATTCTTTGTTTTCAGTGCTACCCAAATTTTCTGGCACATTGGTTTGTGCTGGTTGTGTGGTTTGAGCTAACTCATTTGCTTGAGGTTGTGAATTTTCAACATCAACTTTTTGGTTATAGTTTGATGTTGAAATGCTTGAAACAGCATTTTGTTTAACCATTTTGTTTGCTTCGCGTTTATCTAAACAAAGCAAAATTGTGCTAATAAGCCATAAAATAAAGCAAATAATAGTATAAGTTGGAGCAAGATAGAAAATTGGTTTTATATCGTTTTGTGAAAAAATAAACCAAAAAGCAATTGCATTAACTATTCCAACAACAATAAAACTAAAAACATTAAATGAAGTTATAATAATATTTTTATTTTTATAGTCTTGAGCCGAATATTCGGCAAACCCCTTAATTTTGCGTCCAGCAACAATTAATGCAATAATTCCTGCAATAACTACTAGGGCTAAAATTATTGAAAAACCTCCAAGTTTAAAGAACACGCCAAAACTATTGTCGCCACCAAAGCTGGCAACTAAATCGCTAAAAATTAACCCAATAAAAGTCATTACACCAGCAAAAAATAAAATGCCTAAAATTTCTAAAATGTTTGCAGCAAGCGAAATTCTGATTGCTGTAATGGTACGTTTCCTTTTCATAAAAAACCTCCAATATTTATTTATTTTATGTTATCATAATTTGAAAAGAAAAAACAAACATATTAAAGAGTTTTGTTTGCTTTAACACTTAAAAATATTTTAATATTTCTTTTAGTTGTGTCAAAATTTAAAATATTGTAAACTTAATTTGAAGTTTTAGTAAACTTTTAAGGATTTTATATTTTTTGACTATAAAACTAAAGGGAAATTATTATTTATGTTTGGACACAGAAAAGACGGTAAACGTATTAAATACGAAGATGTAATGGTTAAAATGACTCCTCATTTTATGCCAACACGTAACGACGCATCAAACAACATTATACACCCAGTTAGGGTAGAAGATATGGATGCGTGGATTGTTGAAAAAAGCGAAAAAGAAGGAATTGTTTTTAACTATATGCACATTGTTATGGCAACCATTGTAAGGCTTCTTGCAACACGCCAACGCCTAAACAGGTTTGTTGTTAGGGGTGCAGTTTATCAGCGTAACTACATAACCATTTCGTTAACAATTAAGCGTTCACTTCGCGATGAAGGACCAGAAAGCACATTAAAAGTTAATTTTACTGGTGAAGAAACAATTTACGAAGTTAAAGAAAAAATTGATAAAGCCATTGCCGATAGCATTGAAGCCGACAACGGCACGCAAAAAATTGTTGAAAAACTTTCATTTTTACCAAACTGGCTGCTTCGTTGGGCAGTGGGGCTATTTAGGTTTTTAGATAGGCACAACATGTTGCCACAAGGGTTAATTGATTTTAGCCCATTCCACACAAGTTGCTATGTAACCTACCTAAAAAGCATTAAGTGCGATGCAATTATTCATCATATTTATAATTTTGGAACAACCGGTTTGTTTGTTGCTATTGGTAAAGAAAAATATGCTCCGGTTGTAGATTTTGAAGAATTAAAAGTTGGCAAAGTTATGAACTTGGGCATAAACATGGACGAACGTTTTTGTGATGGATTTTATTTTGCAAAAAGTTTGCGTATTTGGAACGATATGTTCCATAATTTGCACGAACTTGAAAAACCATTTACAATTACCGACCCTGTTATTTTAGAGCACAAGCAAAAAATGGAGCATAAACAAGCCAAATTAGATGCTAAAAAAGCAAAAAAACAAGCCAAACTTGATAAAAAACAAGCAAAAAGACAAGCAAAGAAAAATAATTAGTAATTAAAAAACCAAGTTGAATTTAACTTGGTTTTTTGTTTGTAAAGTTTATGTAATAATTATATTTTGCGGAGTTGTTTTCAACCGTAACAAATTTGGTTGAACCATTATTGTAATATAGTTTAAAAGTTGTTAGTTTTGTTTCGTTTAAAATGTCGGCTTGCACCATACCATCAAAGCCGCCCATTAGGTGGCCGGTGGCATAATTTAATAGTTTGTCGTCGTCGCTAAGTTCTTGGTTTTCGTTAACAACTTCTGCTTTTATTAGTTGTTTTGATTTAAATAATTTATCTAAAATTCCCATAAACTCATTCTCCTATAATAATTATATCATGCTAGCAGTATAATTGCATTTTTTTTGTTTATACTTTTAATATTAAATTTTAGGAGAACAATATGAAAGTAGTTAACCCTTTTAAAGAAAAAAGTGTAAAAATTGAAAAAACTTACGAGAGCTGGAAAAAACTTGCCGCAACACCATACAACCCAAAAACAACAAGCCCATTTACAAAAGTTAGAATTATTTTAATGAATGGTACCGAGTTTGAAGCAAACTGGTTTTCACACCAGTTTCATAGGCATTGCAACAACAACGACTTGCGTCGCGAACTAAGTGTAATTAGACGTAGAGAACAGCAACAACAAAAGAAAATTGCTTCACTAAAACCAATTGAAGAAACCATTTTGCAACATACCATTGGCTATGAACAACTGGCTGTTGAACTAACTGCAATTTTGGCACAACATGTTAAAGATAAATATGTTAAAAAAGCCCTAGATTTTGCCTTGCTGGAAGATTTTGACCACTTGTTTAGATTTGCAAACTTAATGGAAATGGACGAGGGGATTAAAGCCGAAAATTTGGTTGGCGACTACACCGAGATTATGCCAGGTCGTCCAACCATTGCCGAACACCGATATCCAGCAGACGATGTTAAACGTTTTATTTGTAATCAAACATCTGATTTGTTTACTAAACTAACCGTAAACATTATTACTGCGGCCGAGCAACAAACCATGAATTTTTATATGAACCAAGCAAACTTTTATAAAAATGAATTAGGCAGAAAATTGTTTACCGAAATTGCCATGATTGAGGAACAGCATGTTAGCCAATATGGCAGTTTAATTGACACTAATTGCACATGGCTTGAAAACTGGTTAATGCACGAATATGTTGAATGTTATTTGTATTATTCGTGTTGGGAAGACGAATCAGACGAATATGTTAAAGAAATTTGGCGTAATTTTTATTACGAAGAATGTGGACATTTACAAAAAGTTGCTGCACTTTTAGAACAACATGAGGGCAAAACTTGGATTGATGTTTTCCCTTGTGGTGGCGATTTCCCAGAGCCTCTAAGGTTTGGTGAAAACAAAGAGTATATTCGAAAAGTTATTAAACAAACTGGTTGCAACACTGCCGACCTCGAGGAATATGCAAAAGTTAGTTCAATGCCAGAAGATGCACCATTTTTTAAATATAATCACAGCGTTAACAAACCAGAAGCCGATGTTGCAAGCCATGCTGTTATTGAAAAACACATTAAAAAGTTTGGCACCGATTATAGGCATGAAGATAGCCCAAACCCAATTCCGGCACTACGTAACAGAAAATCAGATAACACCGATTTTGCCAGATAATTTAGGTTTAAAACACAATAAAACAGGATTTATTTATCCTGTTTTTTCTGTTTAAATAGGGTATTTACTAAACTTTAATTTAGAGTTATAATAAAGTATATGGCAAAAGAAACGTTCGAAAACAAAATGCTTAATGGTATGTACGAAACCACTAAGCCCCGTATGCAGTTTTTAATAGATAACCATGCTTTAACCTTAAGTGTCGTTAAATACATTGCAAGGCACACAAGGTTTGTTGCAACAAGGTGTGTCGATAACGAAAAGCATTGGCAAGTGCTTTATAATTTTTCCGATTTTTTAGAACTTAAAAAACTTCACGAACAAATAGAGGAACAAAAGAAAGCCGGAGAGGAAGAGGGACTGTCTGAAAAACAAGCAAAATTCGAACAAATAAAAAAGAAATTTGATGTTTCAAACAACGAATTTGTTTTGCGTGCTAAACGCGATAGTGCCGAGTGGCATGAGTTTTTAGAGTATGTTTATTTGCTTGAGGGTACAAAACAAAATGTTGAACCAACCCAGCAAACAAACAATTTAACTAATGTTATAAAAAAATGGCTGCAACCACAAAACACAACCTCACAAAATTTAGTTGGTTTAATAGAAGAAACCCACTTAACATATATGTCTGATAACGGATTAACTGGTTTTAAGGTTGAGGTGGTTGATGGTGAGGGTGTAAAAGCATCTATAACCGATAAAAAACTTTATGTGGGTAAGCTATTAATTGAAAAACAAAATTTAACATCACAAAACCTACTTCAATTACTTACTCAGGTTTTAAATGCAAGCGAATTAACTGTTATTACAACAAAACTAGGCGACCCACTTAAAACTTTAAACCCAATTAGGCAAGCAATTTCATATGAACGTGCAATTTCAATTATTAAAGCAATTAGGCAAAGCAAACTTATTTCAAATTCGGAGCAGTTAAATAATTTATTAACGCTAAATAGTGCAAACATAATTTTGGGTGTTCAAACCGAAATAACCGATAAGTGGTTTTTAGAACTTGCTTCTAAATTAGAGCCAACTATTTTAAGTAAAATTGAGCAAGAACATATTGTTGAAGAATATTACGCTCCGCACTTGCAAAAAATTCAAAGTGCTGTAACTTTGGCTGAGTTAAATGCCAAAAAACAAGCACAAAAAATAAAATAAAAAAGACCTAAACTTAGGTCTTTTTTTGTTTTAAAATAATTAATAAATTTATTTAACAACATCAATTTTAATAAGGTTTGTGCAGCCAGGTTGTTTTGGTGCACCACAAGTTATAACCATGGTGTTGCCAGGGGTGGCAATGTTTAAGCCTTTAACCAGGTTGTTTGCAATTTCAAACATTTTGTCGGTTGAATTATAAATTGGTGTTAAAACTGGAAGCACGCCCCAACTCATTTCAAGTTGTCGGTAAACTTTTTCATTAGGTGTTGCACCTAAAATAATGTTTGTTGGCCTAAACCTGCTAACCATGCGTGCGCTTGTTCCGCTTTCGGTAAACACAACAATGCTTTTTGTTTTTTGCATGAAACTTGCATTAACTGCGCTGTGCGAAATAACGTCGGTAATGTTTTCAAGTTTATAAACATTTGTGTTAAAACGTTTCGAGTAGTTAATGTGTTTTTCGGTTTCTTCAGTAATTTTTGCCATTTGTCTAACAGCTTCAACAGGAAATTTTCCGGCAGCAGTTTCACCAGATAGCATAACAACACTTGTTCCGTCGTAAACAGCATTGGCAACGTCGCTAACTTCGGCACGGGTTGGGCGATTGTTATAAATCATGCTTTCAAGCATTTCGGTTGCAGTTATAACAATTTTACCAATATCTCTGGTTTTCTTAATAATAATTTTTTGAAGTTCTGGTAGCTTAGAAATTGGAACTTCAACACCAAGGTCGCCACGTGCAACCATAATTCCGTCAGAAGCATCAATAATTTCGTCTAGGTTTTTAATTCCTAAAGAACTTTCAATTTTAGAAATAATTTTAATTTCTTCGCCGCCATTTTGTGCTAAAAATTCGCGCAATGTAAAAACATCTTCTTTGGAGTTAACAAAACTTGCAGCAACAAAATCCACATCGTTTTTAATTCCCCACAAAATGTCGCGCATATCTGCTTCGTTTAAATATGGGGTGTTAAACTTAATGCCTGGAATACTTAAACTTTTATTATTTCCTAAAATGCCTGAGTTTAGTGCCTTTGTAACAACTTCGGTTCCGTTAACTTCTTGCACTTTAAAAGTTAAAAGACCATTAACTGCTAAAATTTTGTTGCCGGGTTTAATACACTCAACAATTTTAGGTTCGTTAAAACTAACAATTTCGTTATTCCCTTCAAGGGCTCTACCAGTAAAGGTAAATGTTTGACCCTTTTTAATTGGAACTTCGCCAAGTTTAAAGGTTTTAACTCTAATTTCTGGTCCTCTAGTGTCAAGCATAATTGGAAGTGGAACATTAAGCTCTTGTCTAATGCGTTTAACTTGTTCCGAAATGCGGTTCATATCGTCAAGTTTTGCATGGCTAAGGTTAATTCTAACAACGTCTAAACCAGCTTGAGCAAGTGCTTTAAGTGTAGAATATTCCGAACAAGCAGGCCCAATAGTTCCAATAATTTTAGTTCTTCTCATAGTTTTTCCTTATATTAATATAGTAATTATTAACTGGTTAAAGTATATCACAACAAAATAAATATAAAAACTTATTTTACTTAAAATAAAACATAAAATATTAATTATAAAATTTAATTTAAATTGGCTTAAATCATTGAAAAAAAAGGTTAGTTATGATATTATACCTATGTAAAGTGTGGAAAATGTTAAGGTTTCCGGTTTTACAAGGTTAAAAACCACAAAATGTGTTGTTGCGTTACACAAAACCAAATTTAACGCATATATCTTATTAAAAAACATTAAAAGGGTGCTAAATGAAAAGTATTAAACTTACAGAACAAATAGTTGAGCTTCGCATAATGCTTCAAAGCATATGTGATGGTTTTAGCACCGAAAATTTTAATAAAAAAACAACCTTAACAATGCGCACAAAAGTTTTATTTGTGCTTTCAAAAAATCCACAATGTCCACCAAGTGTTTTAATTGAAACATTAGGCATTGCAAAAAGCAACTTAGCACTTCTATGTAAAAGCATGTGCGAAGAGGGCGTTATTATTGCCGATAAGGGCAGCAACGATAAACGTAACATCTATTATTCGTTAACTGCAAAAGGTGAACGTGAACTTAACGAGTTTTATGTTGGAATGTCGAGCGAAGTAGATGTTGCTTTAAACGAACGCGAAATGAAAATGATGGAGAAAAAGTTTGACGAAATTATCGACTTTTTAAACAAAAAATATAAAAGCAACTAGGACTTATTATGATTAAACTATATAACACCTTTACACGCCGTAAAGAGGAATTTAAACCTGTAGTAGAAGGAAATGTTGGAATGTATGTTTGCGGACCTACCGTTTATGGTATGCCACATTTAGGGCATGCAAAAAGTTACATCAACTTTGACACTATCTTCAGGTTTTTTAAATTTTTAGGATACAAAGTTAAATATGTGCAAAACATAACCGATGTTGGGCACTTGGTTGGCGATGGCGACGATGGCGAAGACAAAATTGCAAAACAAGCAAAACTAGAAAAACTTGATGCCTACGAAATTGCTTATAAATATGAAGTAGAATATTTTAACAGCATGGATAAACTTAATGTGTTGCGTCCAAGCATTTCCTGCCGTGCAACAGGTTTTGTTCACGACATGATTGAAACCGTTAAAGATATTGTTAACAAAGGCTATGGTTACGTAACTAAAGAAGGCAATGTATATTTTGATGTTAGAAAATATAATGCCTATGGTCAATTATCAAACCGCAAACTCGACGAAGCTGTTAGTGGCGAACGTATTGAAGTTGCAACCGATAAACGCAATCCCGAAGATTTTGCTTTGTGGAAAGCAGTAGACGAAAACACTTTAATGCAATGGGATTCTCCTTGGGGAAAAGGTTGCCCAGGTTGGCACATTGAATGTACAACACTAGGCAAAAAATTCCTTGGCGAAAAATTTGATATTCATGGTGGCGGAATTGATAACATTTTTCCACATCACGAATGCGAGTGTGCTCAGGCTGATGTTGTTAACGGGCATTTGCCAATGAACTACTTTATGCACAATGGTTTGGTTACAGTTAACGGAACTAAAATGGGCAAAAGTTTAGGTAACTTTATAACACTTCCAGACCTATTTAAAAAATATGACCCAATGGTTGTTCGTTTCTTTATTCTGCAATTCCACTATAGGTCTAATGTAGATTTTTCCGACGATGGCTTAAATCTTGCAAACAAACAATTCGAAAAAATTACACAAGTTGTAAACGAACTTCGTTCAAAGTCGGCAGAAGTTGCAACCCAAGTTACAACACCAGAACTTCAAGAAATTTATAATGGTTTTGTTAGTGCCATGAGCGAAGATTTTAACACGCCAGTTGCAGTTGTTGAATTTAACAAATTAATTAAAGCTGTTAGTGCGGCGCTAAGTTCAAACAACACAAGTGTTTACCCAGAACTTAACTTAATGGTTAATAGTTTTGCCGAAGATGTGTTTGGTTTAAGTTTTCCTAAGTCTAGTAGCGTAAAAGAAAACAAAGCCGAAGCTGTTCCTGCTGAAGTTAGTTTACTTGCTCAAAAACGTTGGGAAGCAAAACAAAACAAAAACTGGACCGAGGCAGATAGTTTACGTGAACAAATTAAAAACTTTGGATATGTTATTGTAGATTCTAAAGAGGGTTATAAACTAGAAAAAATTTAAGGCAAATTGTTTAATTTGCCTTTTTGTTTAAAAGGAGAAAGTTATGGCACAACACCACTACTTTTTAAATGTTGAACATAAAGATTCCGATTACTTTCGTTTCACCGATTATTTTTTAAACGTTCCTTACACATTTAATAGTTGCACCGATATTTTTTCTAAAGATACAATTGATTATGGCACAAGTGTTTTGCTTAAAACTGTGCTTGATAATTTAACGCTTAGTGGTAACGTTTTAGATGTTGGTTGTGGCTATGGTGTAATTGGAATAATATTAAAAAAATACTACCCACAAATTGAATGTGATTTAATTGATATTAACAAAACTGCAGTGTTACTTAGCAAACAAAACGCCGAACTAAATAGTGTTGAGGTTAATGTGTTTGAAAGCAATTTATATGCAGTTCTTGACAAAAAGTATAACCATATTGTAACAAATCCGCCAATTAAGGCAGGCAAAGAAAACTTGTTTAAAGTTGTTAGTGGTGGTTTTGAAGTGTTAAAACCAAACGGAACAATAACATTAGTTATCAAAAAAAAACATGGTATGGAAAGTTTAAAAAATCATATGGAATCAATTTTTGGTAATGTTGAAATTTTAAAACGAGATAGCGGATATTATATTTTGCACTCGGTTAAAAAGAAGGTTTAAAATTCTTCTTTTTTTCATAAAACAAAACACAAACTCATACACATATTAAAAACGTTTTTAAGGAATTTAATTGTGTATGGAAAATGTAACAAACATTATTAACGATAAAAAATTTACCACATCAAAAATTGTTTTAGATAATCGAAAACGTGCAACAATTAATGGTGTAGAAAAAGCACTTAGTTCAAACGAGGGGTGCGTCATTTTAAAAGTTAGCGGAACTAATTTAGTTGTTATGGGGCGTGGGCTTCACATTGAAAAACTTGATGTTGAAAGTGGGGTTGTGGAAATTGAAGGAGAGTTTGATAGTTTTAAATTTGCAGCCTCCGCAAAGCCTGGAAATGTGTTTAAAAGGATTTTTAAATAGTTGAACGACTTTACTTTATTTTTAATGTCTGCTGGCTTTGGTTTTTTGCTTGGCGTGCTTTTCGATGTAATTTATTTTTTAAAACTTTTAGTAAAACGTAATATTATTATTTCAAACATTTTTAATTTTTTGTTTGCGCTTTGTTATGGCTTGGTTGTTTTACTTATAACAATAAATTTTAACATGGGACAGTTTAGGTTGTTTGTGCTAATTGGATTTTTAATAGGAACAATTTTTGAACATAAAACCCTTGGTAAATTATTTGCTAAAATATTTTTGTGGCTGTATAATAAACTATGTAAGGCATGTTGTGCTTTACAAAAAACAAAGTTGGTTAAAAAAATTTTAAAATGAAAAACGAAAAAACAGTTAAAATTATTAGTGTAATATGTGCAGTGGTTTCGTTCGTACTTGTGTGCGTGCTAATTTTTCAGTTCGTAAAAATTGGCAATCTCCAAAAAAAGGAAGAAGAACTTACCAAACATTTAAATGCTTTAGAACAACAAATTGTTGAATATACCAACGAAAACAATTATATTCAAAGTAACGAATATTTAGAAGATTATGCTCGTGAAGTTTTAGGCTGGGGCAAAGAAAACGAAATGTATTTTAGTTAAACCATGTTAACCACACATGGTTTAATTTTTTTGTTTTCTGCATTGAAAGTTTGGCATTATTTTGCTATAATAAAACTAGAGGGGATTATGAGTATATTAAAAGATTTTTTTGATAGTTTAAAACGTAATAAAAAAATCGAAAATCCAACAACAAAAGTAGAGGGTAAAAAACAAGTTCAACCAACTTTAACTGTGTTTGATAGTTCTGGTTTTGAAACCGAAAAACAACAAGCCATTCAAGAATTAATTAAAATTCAAAATGGTGGCGAGTTTAATTCTAGCGATGTTGTGGTTTTAACTAAGCAGGTTGATTTGCCTCAAACAAACATTGGGGTTGGAAGTTCTGAATTAAGTTTTTCAGAAATTCTTGCAGGCAACAATCAGTTACTTTGCCATAGTATGCACGAGTTTGTTATATTAAAAAAATATGGTCCGCATCATGCAGTTGCCTTGCTTATGGAAAAAAATCAGATAACCGACAATGTTAAATTTCAGTCTTACGACCCTAGCAATGAACATAGCACTGAAATAATTATAAATGGTTCTACAGTAAATGATTGGATTTCAATTGAAGAAGCTTGCAAAAGCCGATGGGCTGGCGACTACTTTTTTAATAACTATAATGGCTGGAAATCAAACAACTTTTTAAAGCCAACCTTGTCAGATTATAATAAAAACGCTAGCAATTTTGAAACAAGTGGCGATTTTGCCACCAATCGAACCCTTAACAATTTGTTAATTGATTTAGTAAATAAAATGACCAATGCCGAAAGAGGTGCAACCGCCGAGCAAATAAATAAGGCAATTGAATTGCTTGGAGGTCAGTTTTTGCAAGACGTTGAAAAATATGCAAACAATGTTGGCAAAGTTTCCGAAGGTATAAAAAAATCGATGGAAGATGCAAAAAATTATGCACACTACATTTTATTTGAGCGAACAAAATAAAAGAATGCAATTTAACTTGCATTCTTTTTTATTTTTTAATTATTTGTTTTTTTCTAATGGGGAATTAAACGTTAAATTATTGTAGGCATTTTCGTACATAAAAACTTGTTTGTTTTGGTCTAGGGCATATCCCACCAGCCAGTTAGGATTAAAGTATTTCGCCATTACAGCATATTCTTTAATCGATTCAATATAAGTATCATAACCATGCAGTGTGTTATAATATCCTCTGCCAGCTGCAAAAAATAAAACCAGTGCAGGAACTTCAAATTCGGCAAAATAATAATTTTCTTCATAAAATCTGCGTTCTTGCCTAATATGCTCAATATCAGATAGATTTTTAAAAAAATGTAAATATTTTTCCTTTGGATTATAGCTGTGGTTGTTTACTTTTGAACCATACTTTTTTTGAATAATTCGTTTATGCGTAAAAAAGTTGCCAAGTTCCTCTGTTTTACCCGATAAAATGTTATTAAGTTCGGTTTCGCTTAAATATCTGTAAACTTTCATAACTTAATTATAATTTAAGCTTTAAATAATTTCAATAGGTAATTTAAAATAAAAGGCATAACCTATCTTAAAACAAAAAAAGAAGTAAACAATGATAGTTTACTTCTTACATAGATAGCAATAACAACGCAAGGTTATTATAGGCAATGAAAAATTAATTCCATTTCAATCTATGTCTAATCATTATAAACTAAAATTAAAGTTTTGTAAAACAAATTTAGGTGCTTAAGCAAATTTTTTTAAACCTTGTAAAAATATTTGCAAAACTTTAAATGGTTTTACATTTTTTAACTTGGTTGCTATAATTTAGGCATGAAAACACAAAACTCTGAGTGGCGAATCACTTACGACGCCGATAAATCTACAATACAAAAGGCAATTAAACTAGATAACATGGTTTTTAATCGTGTTGATGTAGGAAGTGTTAACATTTGGCTTTCTTGGGTAGAAAAAGAACCAAACATTTTCACTTTTTTATGGAAAAACAACAGGTTGGTTGGCTACATAAGTTTAATTCCTTTGCACATTAACGCTTACAACAAAGTGCTTGAAGGAAAATTAAGAGGTTTTCAAGTAAAACCAAACATGATTGTTCCATTTAATAAAGGCGATAACAAATGTTTATTTGAATCTATTGTAATTCACCCAAAACTTCGAAATTCCGAGGCCATTTTACGCCTTTGGAATGGTTTTATGGATAAAATTAAACAATTTGAGCAAAACGAAATAGTTGTTTCTTCTGTTGTTGCCGATTGTGTTAGTGTTGATGGCATTAAATATATGGTTAACAACTTTAAGTCTAAATATATTTGCAATTCTTCGGGTGGCAAAATTTACGAGGGCGAGTTTTATAATCGCGAAAAAGTTATTCCTAAACTTGAACTTCATGAATTAACCACCGAAAATGTTAAAATTCTAGGTAAAATGCAATATGATATTTTTAATAAATATGAAGAGGTTGGATATCTAGATTTTAAAGACGAAACAAAAATTAAAAATAGGTTTAAAAAGAAAATTTTGCCATTAACATATTTGGCCTACCATAATGGCGAACCAGTTGGGTTTATTGGTTTATATGAGTACGACGAATATCCTAACGATGTTTGGATTAACTGGTTAGGGGTTAGGGAAGATAAACGTAGGCGTGGCATAGGAACTCAACTTTTGTTTAAAATTGCCGAAGTTGCAAGACAATATAACAAAAAATATTTAAGGCTTCAAACCTACAAAAATTTAAATTTCGAAGCGCAAAGCATATATCGAAAAACCATGCAAATTGTTGAAACTTACACCAATAAAAAAGATAATAAATTTAATCATGACGAAGTTTTAATTTATAGTTTAAGTTTGCAAGATAAAATTGCACCTTATTGGAAAAATAAGTTTATTGATATTAACGACGAATTTAGGTTGCACACCGAAAGTGTTAAAGCACTAAAAAAAGATAAAGTTATTAATTAAAGGAAAACAAAATGAAATTACTTTTAACTAGTTGTTTAGATTTATATTCTAAAAATGAAGCAGGTGAACGCATTGCTCATAATTTTGGTAACAACAATGGTATTTTAGATAATATTAAAAAATTAACTCCGAAACAAGATAATTTTGTGTTTGTTGCTAGTGTTGAATCTAACCATGTTGCAACTGATGTGTATGCAAACATTACGTTTGAATCATTTGCATTAACATTTCCATTTAAAAATTATATTGTTTTAGATGGACGAACAAAAGATAAGGCTAAAGAAATTATTGAAAGTGCTGATTTTATTTTTCTATGCGGTGGACATGTTCCAACACAAAATAAGTTTTTTAATAATATAAATTTACGTGAATTAATAAGAAATACTAACGCATTAATTGTGGGCGGAAGCGCAGGAAGTATGAATTGTGCTGACATTGTTTATGCTCAGCCCGAACTTGAAGGCGAAACCCAAGACCCTAATTATGTAAAATATTTAAGGGGATTAGGTATAACAAGTATTAGTATTTTGCCACATTTTGAAGAACGTATTAATGATATGTTAGATGGTAAACGTATTTTAACTGAAATATCTATGCCTGATGGCGCAGTTCGTCCGTTTATTGCCTATTCTGATGGTGCGTATATTTTAGATGATGGCAAGACACAAATAATGTATGGTAAGGCTTTTTTATTCGAAAGTGGAGATTATAAACAAATAACAGAGGATGGTTCAGTAACAAATATTACAAATTTGGTGAATAATAAATTTAAAAACACCAAATCAATTAACAAATAAAACTAAAACTTTTGTAAAAAGTGTTGAGTTTTGTTTAATTATTTGTAATAATTTTATGCGTAAGTAGTGAAATGATTTTTTTATCACTACTTATACATATAAAATTATCAACTACGCTTCTTAGTGTTTTAAGGATAAATCGGCGTTGCCGATAGCGTTCGCAAGTTATCACTTGCTCGGCTAAACAGCCCAAGAACAAAATAGTGAATGAACGACATATTTACTTTATTTATGCTTCCTTAGTTAAATGGATATAACAGCCCTTCCTAAGGGTGTGCTATTCCTAAATTGAACCCATCAAAACGGGGCAAAACAATGCGAAAACTGCTCAAAATCGTGCGTTTTGGCGATACGGCAGATGGCCAAAATAAAATTTGGTGAACTATTTGGTGACCACGGCGAAAAAAGTTCGCCAAAGTGGGTATTGCTATATCCTACGAAAAACTGAATATGTGTCCGTAGTTAAATGGATATAACCGCGCCCTCCTAAGGCGCTATTGTGAGTTCGATTCTCGCCGGGCATACCAAAAAATCCGAGATTTTTTAATCTCGGATTTTAATATTCTATAACTGAAACAAATCAAAAGTTGGTTCTTCTAAACGATTATATATTTTACCATCTAATGCCATAATATCTGCTAATCCCAAAAAAAGTATAGAAAATGCTTGTTTTTTAGTTTCAGAAAGTGCATCCCAAGAACTGGGTTTAATTACTACATTTTCAGCAATTATAGGTATTGTATTGTTTATGTAATTTTTCTTTTGTTTTTCTGACAAAAGGTTTAACTTCTCTTGGATTGTTGAAAAAAGTTCATTGTATTCCTTAAGCCATGCGATAATCACATAAGTTTTGTTGTTCTCAGGAAATACGCATATATAAATATGTCGTACTGGGATATTAGGATTTAACAAATCTTGAAGCTTCTTGCCTGAAAAATCGTACATTGGAGCTTCACCCCCAGTTGCTGCAAAATTGGAAAACCCATCAAATTCCCAGATTATACTTGTAAGTGCATCATAACGTTTTTCTAATAGCGCTTTATCGAATAATACTTTTTCTTCTTCAAAATCTGAAATTGCCATGTCAAAACCAGTTTTTCCAGAAATTGCTCTTCCTGGCATATTCGCAATAGAAGGTTTTTTAGAAAAAAACAGTTGCTCCATTCGTGCAACCTCTTTCTTTTTGTGATATTCTAATGCAAAGGTGCGATAGATGTATAGAAACACTTGTTCTTGTGAGCCAGTAAAGGCATAATCTTCTATAGGCTGAAAAGTGATCTTATCATGATAACCACAAAAACCCGTAAAGACCGATGCTTCTTTGCGTCCATATTTAGTTTGTAAAGAAAAAGACAAATCAGGTTTAGGACAGGGCATATATAATATACCATTATCTGCTATCTTTGAAAGTATTTTATTGTTTTGTATTGAATGAGCACCAATTATCTTCTCAGAACAGTGTTCTTTATCTGGATGCAAACACTCCTTGAAACGCGCAGCTTTTCTTGTTTCTTTGTATATTTCGGGGAAATTTGTAATATCCGAATAATCTAAATCGTCTGGTTTTCCAAGACAACATTTCTTATATTTTTTTCCGCTTCCACACGGGCATGGATCATTTCTTCCTATTTTCATTAGTCGTTTCTTTTATTTTCTCCATTATTACTCGTGTTTTACTTGGTATTCGTTGTAATACTCTTGCAAATTTTTGCCTTTGTATTTGAAGAATATTGGTCCAGCGATACCCGTCTTTTTGCCCGTAAGCATTTTGGCAAGCGTAGTCATATACATAATTTCGCCGTGGTATTCGATTTTACGGTCGTCAACCACCGTGCAGGTGATAGAACTGTCCTTAACGTATTCCAAAACTGCGCCCTTGGGAATATGGCATTTTTCAAAAGAAAAGAATTCGCCACGAGTAGTTTTTTCAATTTCTTCAGCAACAGCCTCGTCTTTCTTTTCGGCTGCGGTCGGTTGAACAAGTTTTAACTTGTCCGTGCAGTTATGTATTTCAGCCATCGCTTGCAAAAGCGAAAACGCCTCTTCAGGTGTCATTGCATAAAATTCACGCACGCGCTTTTTACCGTTGAACGTTTCGATGGAGCGAAGGTGGGGATTAAGTTGGTCGATTATTCCGTGAACCTTTTTATCGGAAAGCGTCGTTTCTACCTCATACGTCGCATAAACCCTAAAAGCAAAGGGGATACACTCGCTACGGTTTAATTCTTCCAATCGCTTTTCAATATTGGTAGCGTATCCGATTTTTATGTAATTTTCAAACGACGGATTTGTTAAAATGTAAATATACCCGTGATTTTTCATTGGTTATTCTCCTTATTTGTTTGTAATAAATAGTCATTTTCGGAAATTTCTTTAAAACTTAATAAGTTTCGGTACAAGCTAAAATCTTGCTCTGTATTTTTAACAAGGTCGGTATATTGTAACTCATAATAAAAAAGTCTTCCAAATACATCTTCAAGGGTTAAAAAAACAACTTTATCTTCATGGGCGTTATCTGAATTTATTATAATTTTAAAATGTTGATTTTTAAGCACTACGTTATTTGTTGTAGGTGTTAATAAGCCAAATGACTGTGCGTAAACACTTTTTACATAGAAACTTGAAGTATCTGAGTTTATAAACAAACTAATGTATCGTACATCATTTAGAGAAGAATAGTTGGGTATGTAAAATGGTATTGTAGGATACACGCTGTTTAATGCCACATAAAAATCCGTCATTAAAGAAAACATTGGTTTTGCTTTATTTAACTCGTCTTGGCGTTTCTTATTATTGTTATCTTTAATAGTCCACGCAACACCTACAAGCGTAAGCAAACCACCATAAACAGCGGAAACAATGGGAATTATAATTTGTTTTAAATCGTTATTAGGAATAATATAAATCAAATAAACTGTAAGTATTAAACCAATTATAAAATCTTGAACTAAACCAAATTTAAGTACAGTATTCCCATTTACGAAGGCTTTTGACAAATTATAAAAAATAATAACCATTATAAGACTACCTAGTATTAATCGCCAAGTTAAATTATTTAATAAAAAAGTCATATAAAAGAAATCGCACAGCCAGTAAAAAAATGAATAAACCACCATTTTTTGTTGTACTATTTCTATTTGTTTCTCTGTATAATTATTATTCTTTACAGCCAAATCTTTTATCCCTATAAGACCAATAGGTATCAACACAAATATTAATCCAAATATTAACCATTGCCACCGCATAAACGATTCTCCTTTGTTTATATTTAGTAGAATTATAACACAGACTATAAATTAATGCTATATAAACAGCAAAAATCTCAAATTGCACCCAAATCGTGAAATTGGTCAAAAGTGCACCAAATCGTCACCGCGATTTTGGGTTGGTTTAATTAAAAGTTAGAAAAGATAGTCAATTTGATTGAGATTTCTTGTCAAATTGGCTATAATTTTTATGATAATTAATAAAATTGGTGTTAGAAATGATATTTTAATGATTTTCTATTGCCCCTAAGGCGGGTTTGTCGGTGGTTCGAATCCGCTCGGGAACACTAAAACGGGAAAAGAGTATCCTATTGCTACTCTTTTTTTTGATATTATGTTATAATATTAGTGAGGTGCTTATGAAATACATTTTAATTGACACATCATCTTATGAAAACGAAAACTTCAACTTTAATAATGGATATCTAAAAATAATTGAATCGCTATGTGAGCGTGGAGACTTAAAATTATTAACTCATAAAATTATAGATCATGAGATTAAATCCCACATCTTGGAAAGAGTTGCCAATTTTAAATCATCTATAAATAACTTAAAATACGAATCTAACATATTTTACAATCAAGCCAGTTACGAAATTTTGAAAGCATTTAATGAAGAGTGGTTTTCTGAAAATGGACTTTTAGGCTACAATACATTTTGCAAAACATCAAAACCTATAACACTTGAAAACAAATCAGAAGACTTAGACGCTATGGTAGATGATTATATAAATAAACAGCCACCTTTTGGTAGTGGGAATAAAAAACATGAGTTCCCTGATTCAATAATACTAAAAGCATTATCATCGTTTGAAATAACACCAGACGAAGATAGTTTATATATAATTTCATCAGATAGTGATTGGATTAAATATGCTAAAAAATATTCAATAACAGCTTTTGAAAGCATATACTCTTTCATGAGTAATGTTATGTCTGAAGATGAACAAAATTTAATTTATACGGATGCGGTTGAAAAGTGGATAGAAAAACCAAAGAATAAAACAACTATTGAAACACTCTTGACTCAAAAGTTAAGCGAATATATTCAAAATTTACATTATTATGATTATGATGATTTAGATGATTCATCTGGAATAAATGAAATATATAATATTGAATGTATTTATTTTAATAAAAGTAAAAAAGAATTAAGTTTTCAAGTTGATATAGATTGTCAAATAAAGTATTTATTAAGTTATAATGATTTTGATAATGCTACATATGATCGAGAGGATGGAGTTTATTACAATGTAGAATATGTTAGAAAACAATTTGACGATTCTACATGTGGAGTTGCTGTTATCTCATTAAAATATGAATTGGGAAATAATAATCATATTTATATAAAAGATATTTCTGATATTGAAGTTTTTCAATTAAATGAAGATGATTTTCATTATACATTATTGGAACCAGAATACAATGATTATGATTATTTGTAAAAAAGCCCCTAAGAGATTTTACTCTCATAGGGGCAATTTTTTTATTTAATTTTATTAAATTTATTTGGTTGGTTTACTAAAAATTAATTAGTGCTTATTAATGTTTTACAATTATATAAATGCTAAATGGCATTATTTTTGTGGTTTTCTTATGTTTTCTTGTTTGTTTAGTACTACTTCAATGTGCTATAATTAATCTGTAAAAGAAAGGGTTTATTATGTCTAAGAAAAAACTAATAGTAATTATTTCAATAGCGTCAAGCGTGGTGGTTATTGCATTAACGTTTTTAATTTTGTTTTTAACAGGTGTTTTTACGCCTAAAGACAAAAATTCTCAACCGCCAACAACTTCTAGCACCGAACAAACAATTAAAGGTATAAATTCTTCTAATTTTGAAAATCGTATTTATATTAAGGGCAGTTCGCTTTATGGCGACGAAACAGCAAACGTAACAACCCTAAAAAACACCGACGAAGATGTTGATTTGTCGGCTAGCAACATTTTAAATTTTAACACCGAAACGGTTGGTAAAAAACTAGCAACCATAACCTATGGTGGAAAAGAAATAAACTACCCTTACTATGTTTTAGAATCGTATACCGATAAGTCGCTAAATTGTATTTCAGAAATTAACAACTTGTTTAAAACCTATTATGTTTACGACCTATTAACATTAGAAGATGTTACAATAACTTTTGTCGAAAACAAACAGGGTTACATGGTAAAAACTTATGTTCCTGTAACCGATGCCATGATAAGTGGTTTCACCACAACAAATGTTGGAACCAGAAAATTAAAAATAAACTACAATGGGCATCAGGTTTATGCAACCTATAATGTTAAAGAGCGTTCTACCGACCTTATTAAAAGCGAAAATTTTTCAAGTGGAAAGTATTATGCTGCTGCAACAACAGAAGAAACCTCTCATTTCATAATTAACATTGCACCAAAAACCTACGTTGCCGGAAACTATAAGGAAATTATTGAAAAAGTTTACGCTGCAACGGTTGAATCTGCTGGCATTTCAGCAAATGGAAAAATAACAATTGAACTTAATTCCTCACATCATCCATCGTGTGGTGGTTCAACAATATACATTAATTCAAACGAACTATTTTTAACACCATCAAGTTCATTTATTCACGAACTTGCACATGCTCTGGAAAATGCACAACCAGGTCAGTTAAATATTTCGGGCACTTTAACTGAGGGCTTTGCGCAATATGTTCAGTATTTAACAGTTAAAAAAATTAACGAAACAAACCCACAACTTTCGGCATATGTAGGAACATATGAAAGCGTTGTTCAAAACATTAACATTTTTAAAGATGAAATGCATTTTCACGATTTTGAAACTGTGTTATTAGGTCTTAAAGGCGACGAACTATTTTCTAATTCGCAATATGAAGTTGGGGCTAGATTCTATGCTTATTTAAACCATCGTTATGGCAATTTTAATGGCTGGATGCAAGATTCAAGGTTTAGCACTTCTAATGTTTCTGATTGGTCGGAACTAATAAAAACATACTATAACAACACAAATTTATATTCTGAATTTTTTGCTTACGAACAATTGCTTGGCGATAATCGAAACGTTCTTTGCGGAAACGAGGCTCAGGTTACACATTCCAAATTTGGTGTTATAACCGATTGCTTAGATTATGTTGACACATTTAATTTTTATTTTAATTTGTCTAACAAAACAGAATATCAAGGAAGCATGACTTTAAGTTATTCCAACCTTTACTTAAACATCGATTCTGCTCGCGACCAACTTCGAAACCTAGGAATAACATTTTCGGATTTGTCGTTAAAAACAAATAAACACGTTTTGCTAGAACTTTATAATGCTAATGGGCAAGTTGTTAAAACAATTTCTAACACAACACAAACATTCTCGTTGGCAGGTGTAAGTTTTATTAAATTTATAGATAGTGGCATTGTTAACCTGCAATTTGGCTATTAAAAACCACACTTTTAAAAAATGATGGTGTATGCAAAAACAACTAAAGTTAAGGAGAAAAGTATGTTTAATAAAGAACTTTTTAATAAAATTTGCAGTGTTACATGTTCCGAAGCAGAACTTTTTGAATTTAATAAAAATTTAAACATAAAAGAGTTTGATTTAGATAATTCATTTAGCAAATACTATAAACTATCTAGCATTCTAACTGCCATTTCAAAGTTTGAAAAGGGCGAAGTTTCGGTAACTTATTTGGGGCATTGGGCATGTGCTTATAATTGGATTATTATGGCAACCAATTGGAATGCTGACCAAAACACAGGCAATTTAAGTTTTAAAGATTTTATTTTATATGAAATAAGTGATGTGCTAGATTGTATGTCGTTTTACTACGACGACCCCGAAAATTCTTATTTTACACCGGCAAGTTTTAAACAAGCCTTTAGTGTTTTAGACCAAATTTTAAATAGTTTTTCTAAGTGGGAAGCTGTTTTTACGCCAGAGGGCGAGGATTATTATAATGATGACGATGTAACTTTTTTGGCAATTAACAAAACCGACAAGGTTTTTGTTAGGTTCGATTTTGCAAGTTTTAATTACTTGGAAAATAATGTTTCCGAGCCACAACTAACACTTTCAGAACTTGAACAAAAAATTAAAGAGTTGAAAGCTGATGGCTTTACTCAGTTAAAATATTCTCCAAACACTGAGGAGGATTAATTTATGCGACATTTACAAATTGTTCCAAGTGTTAAAAGGGAAGAGTTGCGTGAAATTTTTTATGAGTATTTAACCGAACTTGCCCAGTTCGACCCCGATATTAAATTTAAACCAGATGGCACTCCAATTTATAAGTGGTTCGATTGCTATTGGGAAGATAACGATAGATTTCCGTTTTATTTAATTGTTGATAATCAAATTGCGGGTTTAGCACTTATTAGAGAACTGGACGATATGCAATACGATTTTGCTGAGTTTTATGTTCGCCCAAACTTTAGGGTTAATGGCAATGCAATGTGGTTTGCAACAGAACTAACAAATTTGTTTGATGGCGAATTTACATTTTCAACAAGGTTCACAAATCCAAGGGCAATAAAGTTTTGGGATAAGTTTGCTCGCAGTTTTAAAAATTTTTCGGTTTCCAACGACGAAGTTTGGCGCAATTGGAAAATACGAGAACAATAGGAAGTAAAAAAGACCTAAATTAGGTCTTTTTTTGTTGTAATGCGCATATAAAACGAAACACGATTTTTCCCTTTAACCATCTATTTGGGGCATTTAAACTTTTAGAGTGTTAATTGTTCCATAATTGATTATATGAAAAACAAACAAATAAAACGCCCACAAAATTTGTAAGCGCTTTATATAAGTATTTAATTTTCCTCTATGGCAATATAAAACATTTTGTTGTTGTGCCTTGTGTAAGGAGTGTCTTTAATTAAATGTAGCGAGCAATAAAAATTGTTTTTGCCAAAATCAATTTTAACCTTGGCAAGATTTAGGTTGTCTTGTTCTAAATCAAGCTTTTTATAAAATTGCTCGGCATATACATCAACCTCTTCGTAACCATCTTTACCATAACTTATAATTTCGCCAACAACCGGAAAGTATAAGTGGTTTCCGTAGTTAAATGGGCAATCTATATTAACACCAAGTTTTTCAAAAAAACTTTTAATAACCATGTGTTTTTTTGCTAGTAAATAAATTGTAACATCGTCGCCATTTGCAGTAGAAATATTTGGCACTTGTTTTGCATATAATTTTTTGGTTTTAACTGGGTCGGCTTTAAACGAAATGTTGTTAAGAGTAAATGTTTTAATCATGGTTAAAATCCTTTGAAACAATTATATTATAAAAATGTAACAATATTATAGTTCAAAATTATTTGAAAAGTAAATAACTTATTAAATAAAAATGTAACTTATTTTAAGTTATTTGACATTTTTTTTTAAATGAATTAAATTTAAAGTAATAAACTTTAAGGAGAAAATAATGAATAAAAAATACGAACCTTTATTTACCCCTTGGAAAATTGGAAATTGCGAAATTAAAAACCGCATTGTAATGTGTCCAATGGGTGGAACCTCGTTGTTTGGTTGGATGGGGCCTCAAGTGTTTAATAAAGACGCTGCCGACATGTTTTTAGATATTGCTAAAAATGGTTGCGGATTAATTATTCCGGGTATTGCACCAATTAGAAACATGCTTGGTGGAAAGTGGCTTTATAAAGTTAATGGCGCTTTCAAAGATTTAAAAGTTTGGATGGAAGAATTCCATAAAACAGGTGCAAAACTATTTGTTCAATTAACAGCTGGTTTTGGTAGGTCGTTCTCGCTTCCTAACGGAATGAAAGGAATTGCTAAAAATAAAGTTTTAGCAACATTAATTAAACCAATTTTTGACTTTGGTCGTTTAATGGCATCACCAAACCCACTGCCTGCTCGTTGGTATCCTGAATATAGAACCAGAGAGTTTACAGTAAAAGAAATTAACGAAATGGTTGAAGCTTTTGCAAAAACCGCTAAAAAATTAAAAGACGCTGGCGTAGATGGTGTTGAAATTCATGCTGTGCACGAAGGTTATTTATTAGACCAATTTACAACTCCTTACACAAACCAACGTACCGACGAATATGGTGGAAGTTTCGAAAACCGCTATCGTTTTGCTACCGACATTGTTAAAGCAATTAAAGCTGAATGCGGTCAAGACTATCCGGTTTCTGTTCGTTATTCGGCAGTAAGTAAAACAAAAGATTTCTGTGTTGGAGCACTTCCTGGTGAAGAATATACAGAAATTGGCCGCACAATGGAAGAAAGCGAAAAAGCGGTTAAATATTTACAAGATGCTGGCTACGATATGCTTAACACCGATAATGGTACATACGATGCTTGGTATTGGGCACACCCACCAGTATACATGCCTAACAACTGCAACCTAGAAGATGCTTCTCATGTACGCAAATTCTGCGATATTCCAGTTGTTTGTGCTGGAAAAATGGAACCAGATGTTGCTGCAAAAGCAATTAAAGAGGGCAAAATTGATGGAATGGGCGTTGCACGTCAGTTCTTAGTTGATAGCCACTGGATTACAAAACTTCAAGAAGATAGGCTTGAAGATATTATGCCTTGCATTCATTGCCACAATGGTTGTTTCCCAATGGCTCACTATAAAGGTGTTGCTTGCGACACTCCTTTAGGTGATAGCATTCATATGGCACGTTGTGCTTTAAACCCAACCACAATGGACGGTGGCAAGTACGACCTTAAACCTGCTAAAAAATCTAAAAACGTTGCAATTATTGGTGGCGGAATTGGTGGCATGGAAGTTGCTCGTGTTTGTTCAATGCGTGGTCATAAAGCAACAATCTACGAAAAAACCGATAAACTTGGTGGCGTGTTTATTGCAGCAGCTGCACCAGAGTTTAAAGAAAACGACAAACGTTTAATTGAATGGTATCGTCGTCAAATGGAAAAACTTAACATCGAAATTAAGTTTAACACCGAAGTTACCGACATTTCTACTCTTAACGCCGACGAAATTGTTATTGCAACAGGTTCTTCAACTCGCAAACTTCGTATTCCTGGCGCCGAAAAAGCAATTGATGCAATTGAATATTTACTAGGTCAAAAAGAGGTTGGTAAAAATGTTGTAATTATTGGTGGTGGATTAACAGGCTGTGAAGTTGCTTACGATTTACACTTAAAAGGTAAAAAGCCAGTAATTATTGAAACTAAAAACGACTTAATGGCTGTACCTGGAATTTGTTTAGCAAACTCTAGTTATTTGCGTGATTACTTTAATTGGAAAAAAGTTCCAGTATATTTAGAAAGCACATGTTCTGAAATTAAAGATGGTGCAGTTGTTGTTAAAACGGCAAACGGAACTGAAGAAGTTAAGGCTGATAGCGTTATTTTAGCAATTGGTTATAATCCAAACCCAATTGCTGAGGCTAGTAAACATGTTCATATTGTAGGCGACGCTAATGGCGTGGGCAACCTTCGCACAGTTATTTGGCGTGCTTGGGACATTGCTAGTAAATTTTAATTTATGTTTTAAATAAAAAAATAAAGTGATAAGATGTTGGTCTTATCACTTTTTATTTGGTAAATATTATTTCACTTTTTACAAAAACTGTCAAAATGTGGGTTTTTTTATTGTTTTTTTTATTTAATCAGTATATAATTGGGTAACTTTAATTACGTTTAGGGTAGTTATGAAAGGGATTTTTAATAAGATTAAAGCACTAAAAGATAATAAAAAACTTATCTCTATGCTGCAACTAGTTTTGCTAGGTGTTGTGCTTTTTCTTGCTTTCGACGATGGCATCTTAAACGAAATAAGATATTTGCTTGAACTTTTAAATGTTAGAGAGGCCGATAAAGCAATTACAAATGGCTTTTTACTTTACAAAGCATTATTTGATGCTTCGCAGCTTTACACCATTGTTATTTTAACCATTAAACTGCTTTTATCGTTTATAACATTTATAGCTTTAATAGTTTGGTTTTTTAGTATTGTTGAAAAAGCATTTATTAAAAATCAACAACATTCTTATTCAAACGAAGCCATAACCACAGCTAATTATGAAGCTGTTTATATTATTCAATCTAAATTTTTGTGTTAAAACATATAAAACACAAAATTTTATGCAATACCGGTTGCATTAACTTTTTTGTGTTTACTAATCTCGAACTAAATTGGTTGCGAGTTTTTTGTTTTTTAATTGAGGGAGTTATGAAAACAAAAATTTAAATTGAAGTTAAATCGTGGTGGATTTATTTAAATAATCATTGCTTAGTGCAACTGCAAGTTAAACTTATTTTTTATATCATTAAATTTCAACAATTTAACATTGTTTTATAATAACTAACTAAATTACAGCAAATAAAACTTAAAGCCAGTTAAGTTGGTCTTTTTTATGGCATAAAAAGCAATCATAAAAAACAAACTAAAAATAAAAAACTTGGTGGTAAGAAAAGTGTTAACAGGTCAATTATTTGCTTCGGTTGGATTAGCAGCTTGTCTAATTGCAACCTACATAATTTTCAAATTTCAAGAAATTAAAGTTCCTAACTTAGTTTACAAAATTGCATCGGGCATTTTGGCCGTAGTGTTTTTCTTTCGCTTTATGTGGGCACCCGATGCTTTAGAGGCTGTTCATGCACTTAATAACTCACCAATTGATAGCAAATTTTTTACAGCACTTAGTTTAATTTTAAATACGCTACTTCAGCCAACAACCATATTCTTTTGTTTGTTTGCATTCTTTAAAAACGGAAAGGTAACAACCGTTGCAAAATATTGGGGGTTACTAGTTTCAATATTGTGCACAATTTTTATTGTTCCAGTAACACAAGGCATTGTTGGTTCAAACGCTTATAGCGGATTTAACATTCGCACATTGCTTATGGGTTTTGAAATTGGAATTTTACTTGCTTACTCTGTTGTGTTGTTTGTTGAAAATGGCTACTTTAAAATTCCTAAAGGACATTCAGTTAACTTTTTATATGTAATTCCAATGGTTTTATTTGCCATGATGTCCTATGTTCCACAAGCCCTTATTGGTTATATAAGTGGAAAATATGTTATTGACGACTTAGAACTTTGGCACCGTGTATTTATTTATTTCTCGTTTATAACACCATTATTAATTTATTTTGCATTAAGAAACCGCAGTTATTCAACTAAAAAACTTATGTTGCTACAAATTAGTATTTCGGCACTATTTGTTTTCTTAAACTCTCATAGGTTTGCTAGTTGGTTAGACATGACAAGTTGGCCACTTCATTTGTGCCATACCGCAATGTACATTGTTCCAATTTGTTTAATTTTTAAATGGGATAAACTATTTTACTTTACTTACTTCATTAATGTGCTTGGTGCATTTTTTGCAATGGCAATGCCAAACACCGATGAAGGAATTAACGTTCTTGCAACTTCGTTATTAAGGTTTTGGAGTAACCACTACTTTGCATTCTTTATGCCACTACTTTGTGTAAGTTTAAAAATGTTTAAAAAACCAAAACTAAAACAATTTATATATTCGTGCATAGCATTTACGGTTTATTTCTTTATAATCATATTTGTAAACGCTTACTGCACCGGAATTGGTAGAGAAACCGACTTCTTCTACACAAACTCCGATTTTATTGCCGACAAACTTGGCACATGGGCAGAAGACCTGCGCAATATTACCACAGTAATTACAATTGGCGATGTGAAAATGGTGCTATATCCGTTATATCAAGTAATTTATTGGGCAGTTTATATTGTGCTTTCGGCAGGAATGTGGTTCTTATATGAACTGGTTTATAACTACACCGATGTTTTATCTGAAATGTCGAAGCGTCGTAAAAAATTTAAGTTAGATGAGCTTGCTTTGCAAAGTGAGCTTAATGGAAGAAAAAAGGAGGAGCCTTTATATATGGAAAACGCAAATAAAATGATATTACACAATTTCACTAAAATTTATGGAAGAAGTAATGTGTATGCGGTTAAAGATGCCAATTTAGAAATTGTTGGTGGCGAAATTTTTGGTTTCCTAGGGCCAAATGGTGCAGGTAAAAGCACTATTATTAAAAGCATTGTTGGCATTCAACCAATAACCGATGGTAGCATTGAAGTTTGTGGCTATGATGTAGATAAACAACAAGTTATGGCAAAACGTCAAATAGGCTTTGTTCCTGACCACTATGCTCTTTACGAAAAACTAACCGGCAGAGAATATATTAACTATATTGCCGACCTATACGAAGTAGAACAAGAAGAACGTGATAAACGTATTAACCGCTATGTTGAAATTTTCGAACTTCAAACAGCATTCGATAATCAAATGAAAACTTACTCTCATGGTATGAAACAAAAAATTGCAATTATGGCAGCGCTTGTTCACAACCCAAAAGTTTGGATTTTAGACGAACCACTAACAGGTTTAGACCCAAACTCAATTTTCCAAGTTAAAGAATGTATGAAGCAACATGCAAAAGAGGGCAACATTGTGTTCTTTAGTAGCCATATTATTGATGTTGTAGAAAAAATTTGCGACCGCATTGGAATTATTAAAAAGGGTCAAATTCAATGTGTAAAAACTATTAAAGAAATTGAAGAGTCGGGCACCACACTTGAAGATTTTTATATGGATATTATTAACAATAAAAAAGTTGATGCAATTCCAGTTAAACCACCAAAAAATGACGACAATTCTGAAACTAAAAAAGTAAAAAAAGAAAAACCTGTAAAAGTAAAAAAAGATAAAAAACTAAAAGGGGTAGCAAATGATTAAAGCATTAAAACCATTGGTTATGATGCAGTTAAAAGACAAGCTAGATTTAAGTTACCTTAAAAGCTTTAAGCAAACCATTACAAAAGTTATTTTATCAATTCTTGCTTTTGCAATAATAACGGTGGCTTATTTTGCATTGTTTTATGTGTCAAAACTATTTCGAATTTTCCATTTAGTTGCAATAATTCCGGTTTCGGTTATAGTTGTAATATTTACAATAATGGAAACCTTGGCGTTGTTAACCGGCACATATAGTTTAATGAAATCGCTATATTTTGCTAAAGATAATCCGGTTTTATTAACTATGCCAGTTTCAACCAATCAGGTGTTTTTAAGTAAACTAATTGTGTTTTTTGTTTACGAAATGAAACGAACCCTATACTTTTTAGTTCCGCTATTTTTAGCATACGGAATAACAGCAGGCTTACCAATTTATTTTTACTTCTGGCTAATAGTTTGTTGGTTCTTAATTTCAGTATTTAATGTTTCGTTTGCATCATTATTTTCTATTTTAGCAATGGCAATAACCATGTTTTTAAGAAACTTTAATGTTATAAGAATTTTAATTTTTCTAGGTATTGTTGGTGTTGCTATTTATGCATTAGTTACTGTTATTAACATGATTCCTGCCGATTTCGATATTAGAACGGTTTGGGGAACGCTATTTTGGCAAATTCAAGACTTTTTAAACATGTTTACTAAACTAATGTGGCCTTTTACATATTTAACTCAATTAATTGTTGGCGACTATATTGGAATTTTGCCACGATTGTTTACGCCATATACTTTAAAAACTATTTTATATTGTTTTGCATTAATTATTGCAATGTTTGCACTTGCTTTCTTAATTTCGCGTCCACTATTTTTCAAAATGGCAGCAAAACCTTTCGAATATCGCAAGGTTACACGAGATTTTAAACGTAAAAACAAAAAAACAAATTCGTTTTTAAGTGCAGTAAAGGCACAAGCCCTATTAATATTAAGAACTTCCGACGATTTGTTTGCGTTAATGGGCTGCGCAGTTGCAATGCCAATTTTAATTTTGCTTCTAAACCGAATTTTTGCGGCAATGAGCACAAAGGCATTGGGCGATTACATGACAGCGTGTTTTAATATGCTAATAATTTTACTTGTTGCTTTGGCAAGCAACACAAAAATTGCAAGCATTTATAGTCGTGAGGGTGCTGCTGCATATTTAAATAAAACACGCCCTAACGAATATCGTACAAACTTAATTGCAAAACTTGTTCCTAATGCTGTTGTTATAACTATTTCCATCATAACTTCTGTGTCAATTTTTGCAGGATTTTCAACACTTAATGTTGTTGGCAGAATTTTCTTTTCGTTAACAGCCATTGTAACTTATTTAATGCATTTGTTATGGTGTGCCGAAACAGATGTAATGAATCCGCAAACTTCGCATTATGCAACCACCGGCGACCATCCAAACAATCCTAACGAAACAAAAAGTACTATAACAATGTTTATTGTTTCGTTTGCAGTGTTTTTAGTAGGTTTGTTTTTAAGCGTAGAAGATGTTCGCATTTCTTGGATTAAGGTTGGGCTTGTTTGCATTGCACTTTTTGCTTATCGCATTTGGTCATACCTAAGTAAAATAAAATATTTCTATAAGGAAAAATAATGAAAAAATCTGTTATTGTTTTAATTGGAATAATTTATTTAGCATCCATTTTTGTGGTGGGCTTTTTTGGCATGAAAGTTAAAGTATACGACACCATGGTTTACATAACAGACATTGAATGCACAAACGAAGACGTTAGAAAAGAAACAAACGGAAACAAAACAATTAAGTTTAAATACGATTATGAAGGAACAGAAGACGAAAGAATTTTAAAAAATTCAAAAATTTTAACATACGAAATTTTCCCTAAAAACACTACTTTAAAAGGCAAAGATGCTGTTATGGCTTATGCCGACCCAGATAAAGTTGTTTCTGATATTGCAGATCGTAACGACAATACGGTTGCCGTTGTTAACGATTTAACCATTTCATTTTTAAAGCCAGGAGTTTTAATTGTAACTTTAAAAAGTATGGATGGTAGTAATATTAGCGAGGTAGTAAAAATAATTGCTTATTAAAATTTAAGTTATATTAAAGGAGGTGGTTACACTTAAACGGGAAAGCTTATTTATATTTACACAAAAATTTATAAGGAGAAAAAAATGAAAAAACTATTATACTCAATTGCTTTAATGATGGTTACGGTTTTTAGTTCGGTTCTTTTAACTGCTTGTGGCGACCCAGAGCCTACAAAACTTGAAATTGTTGAAACAAGTATTGAAACAACCACACTAGTAAACCAAACACATGATTTAAGCGGATTAAAAGTTGTTGTTACTTACGATAACGGCGATACAAAAACCGTTGATAAAAATAACGACATGACAATTACACCTATTAACGTTAATCAATTGGGCGAACAAACTTTAACAGTTAAATATTTAGGCTTAACTGCAAGTTTAAAAGTTAAAGTTGTTTCAAACGAAAGCGATTTATATAAAATTTTAGGTTTCGACAAACCAACATTCCAAACCGATTGGGAGTTTGCAAGATTACAACACTCTGATAATGCTGCAACAACAAAATTCGACGAAAGCGAATTAACATTTGCAAACAGAACACAATCTTATAAAGTTGGCGACGAAAACCCATTTGTTTATCTTCCAATAATTACCGCTGTTGACGATGAAGGCAACGACGTTGAGTTTGGCGAAGGTACAAACTATACAAGTAAAGTAAAAGTTGAATTAAAAGAAGGTTCAACCTATACTGAACTTACTGGAACAGCTTTAACCAACATGGTTGCTGTTGACAACACAAAATCTTCTTTCGATTTTGAACAAGCCGCAGTTAACAAAACCTTTAAAATTACTGTAGAACCTGAAAACAACCCTTACGAAGTTGCACCACTTTCAATTGAAGTGGAAGTTGTTGATGGTTGGAATGCTCATACTGTTGCTGATTTAAGCCGTATCGACAACAACGCTAAAGCTGTTGATGATTGGGCAGAATATAAAGCAGCAAACGGAATTACTCAAAATGCTCAAGATGGCATTGTTTTACACGGAAACATGGTTTTAAGTGTAAACGACATTCCAAAAAGTTATGTTTATAACTACGATGCTAATGGCGCAAATGTAGATGGTGCAACAGCAGAAAACAATGGTTCACTTAAAGTAAAAAAATCAATTTACTGCCGTGATACACAAAGCCCATTTGCAATTTATGGTAATTACTTTACTGTAGATGCTAGCCATCTTCCTTTAACCAAAGAATTTGGTTCTGAAGATTTTGGTCATACATACATTTTTGCTTTTGGTGGCGACGATAACGAATATCCTGGCACAAAACAAAAAGCTGGCAAGGTAGAAAGCCTTTACATGATTGGTAATGCAAGTAAAGACGATAGCGAAGATTTAAAAGGCGGAATTAATGGAATTATTAGTTCTTCTGAAAATTTAGTAATCGATAACTGCATTTCCAGAGCATTCTTAACTCATGTTAACACTGTTGATGCTATTGCTTCAACAACAAACCCAGAAGTTAACTATGCTGTAAAAACAACAATTAAAAATTCACACATGTACGATAGCTATAGCATGATGGTTTTTGCTTGGGGCGATGTTGAAGTTGAAGTTGATACTTGCGAATTTAAAAGAGCAGGTGGTCCAACAATTATGGCAACCCAAGTAGTTGAAAGACACAACACTGTAGAAAACGACCCAACAACCGAAGTTGTTGATGAAATCCGTTCAGGCAATGTTGTAATTAAAAACACTGTTACTGAAAGTTATTTAGCTGGCACTGAAGGTTGGTTTGATTTAACTCCTGGTGCTGCTCAAGCAGTTGAAAGCATTACTGCTTTAAGTGGTGGTTTAGCACAATTTTCAACAGCATTACAAGCAGCATCTTTACCTGTTACACCTAAACAATTAACAACTAACGATGGTGGATTGCAAAAATTAAATTTAATTTCATTGCTACTTTCAAATGCTGATAATCCAGTAGCATCTTCATATGGTTTAACCGGAGAAATCACAATTAAAGATGGCGAAGAAGTTAAATGCTTTAACGACCCACAAGATAAAATGGCATCAATTTTTGAAGCAGTTCCTCAACTTAAAGCAATGCCTTTCCTAGAGGCAACTGGAACCGACATTATGGGCGAACCACTAAGTGCAATTATTGCATTTAACGGATCAACTTTCCAAGTGTTAAAAAATGGTGCATTAGTTGATGCTAGTGCTGATGTTGCTAACGAATTGGCTGCATTCTTTAGCGCTGACTATGTAAATTTATATATGAATGGTACAGGTTTATCTGCAACATTACAAATGTATCCTGTAGAAATTCCACAACAATAATTTATATATAGTAAAACTAAAATTTAGTTAAAATAAAAAGAACGGAATAAATTTCCGTTCTTTTTTATTTGTTAAGTTGGTAAAACCAAAAAATTTGCATTGTTTAGCATCAATCATATGCTGGGTGGCAACTATTATTTTGTACTTTTTGCCTTTATGTTGTCATTCTGAACGAAGTAAACAATCTATATTAAACAATTGTCATTCTGAACAAAGTGAATAATCTCTATTAAACAATTGTCATTCTGAACAAAGTGGGTAATCTATATTAAACAATTGTCATTCTGAACGAAGTGAAAAATCTCTATTCAAAACTTTCTTTTTAAACAATAAAAAAGAAGAACCAGAATTTATTCTTCTGTTTCTTCGTTTAAGCCATATTCGCGTTTAATTTTTTTACTATATTGTCTTACATGAACTTTTGCATTTAAAATTCGGTAAAGTCTAATTAATCGTATTTTAATATCGGAGCGGTCGTAAACCAAACTTTCAAGCCCGTCCCACAAAAACAACCAACCAATAACTGCTAGTAAGGTATCTAGAAAAAAGTTATCGTAAAAAGCAATAATAATTGCTTCAATAAGTAAAATAACTACGCCAAGAACACAAAACCAAACGCCTTTGTTTAGTTCGCGCTTATATTTATTTTCTTCTCTAACAATACATTCGGCATAATGCCTTTTAAGCGCTTTACGAATTCTAACTTTTTCTTCGTTGGTGGTTGGTGTTTCGGTGTAAATATCAACCGAAACATCTTCATTAATTGGAATGGTTTCTTCATAGCGTTTAATGTAGTGTTCAACATCTGGGTTAATAAACTCATATGTTTTATAAGCGTGTGGGCTAAAAAAATCGTCTGCTTCTTTTAATCCGACATTAATTTGAACCGAACCATCTTTATTATAGTCTAATTCGGTGGCTTCCTTAATTGCTGTGCTCTTTTTTAATTTTTTTAATATTTTTCTTCTACTTTCCATAAATAATTTATTTTTTTCTCCGTAGCAATTATACCAAAGCCTCAAAATAAAGTCAAATGGCAACAACCCAAGCAAAACAACTAATTAGCTTACAGAACAACAATTTGTCAAATTTGCCCATTTTCGGCTCTACAAGCGCCAATAAAAAGAACGGAAGTTAATTCCGTTCTTTAATTTTTTATTATGGGCGTTCCCAATCGTAGTAATATTCTGTTGTTACGCTTGATGTCCATTTAGCATATAAAGTTGTGTTGTAATTAGGAACATATCCATTAAATTTAGTAGTTAACGAACTATCTGTAAACCAACCAGCAAATGTATATGAAGTTACTTCATAAGTCCATTTACCAGCATGAGAATTAAACCAGTTATATCCTTTATCTACATAAGTATTTGCTTTTGTTGGAACTTTATACGATAGGTCAATCCAAACACCCGCAATTTCTGAAATGTTGTCAACAGCGCTTCCTCCATTAGAGTTAAACGAAATTGTTACAACTTTATCAACATGGTCAACAATCCAATAAGCGTAAAGCATTGCTCCGCCACGTGGCATGGTTGTGCGAGTAAATTTGTTTGTGCTAGTAAAGTCTGGGTCGGTGTACCAGCCTTCAAACCTATAGTATGTTCTGGTTCCGGCACTTTCATTAACAACACATCTAAGTTCAGTGTATGTAGGCAATGTTATTGCAGCATCTTTAATTGCAGTAATATCTGAAACTTCGGCACCACCATTTTCTTCAAACGAAATAGTATATTCTTTTAAGCTTGCAAGTTTAGCACTTCCGTTGGTTATAATATATTCTTCACCTTCGCCATAAGGGTAGTTGTTCATATAGTAATATCCTGGGCTAAGGTCAACTGGTTGGCCAATGTTAATTAACGAAATGTTGTCGCTGCTTAATGCTAGGTCAAACACGCCAGAAGCAAGAGGCATTTCCATTTTAAATGTAGCGTTTCCTACATAATTTTTATTATTTGTGCTTTCGTTGTTAATAACGCCCAAATTAATGGTCATATCGCCCATTTTTGAATCGTTAGTAATTTCTTTCATGTTAAGCACAATATTAAAGTTTGTGTTGTTTGTAACAGTATATGTTGTTAACACATTTCCAAGGTCAGGGGTGTGGTTTTTGCTGTTTTCAATGCTATCTCTAATTGCACCCATAATTGTGTCTGTAAATCCTGTGCCAAATTGTAAAACATAAATTGGGTCGGCTAACACATCGTCCATGTGTAGTTTTAATTTATATTCAACATTGTCGCCACCATTAACTTCTGTGCGATATAGGTAGAAGTAATTGTCGCGGTAGAAAATGTAGAACATGCGGTTTTTAACACTTTCAAATAATCCTTTGTTAACAACTGCCATTGTTGGAATTTCGCCCAAACTAACCATAATGCTTGGTTTGCGGTTTTCATCTAGTTCAATCTGAACATCTAATGGAATATCCCAGTCAATATCAATTCCGCTAAATATTGTTCCAACAACATTTACTGTTGCAGTAATGTGATAAGTATTTAATTCTGCTGTGTTAATAATTGCTTTAACAAGTTCAACCGAGCCAGTTAGGTCGTGGTAGGTTGCTTGTTCGGTTGTGCTAATTCCAGCAATATCTTCCCAATCGTTAATAGAAATGTTTAGGTTGAAGAATTCGTTTTTAGTAACACCAGTGTAAAGGTTTGTTAAACTTAGTTTGCTTAATTTGCCATTGGTGGTGTTAAGTGTAAAGTACATTTTTTTAGCATTTGGGTTTTCTGATAGTTGACTTCCATCAATTATTAATGTTAATTCACCATTTTTATAACTTAAATTCGAAACAATGTTAAGCATGCTTAATGGGTTGTTAAAGTCTACGCTTGGAATTAATCCGCTAACCGAATCAAAGTTAACATTGTTTAGGTCGTCGGCAGCATCTTCAATAAATGGAATTAGGCTTGGGTCAACACCCAACACATTTAAAACAACAGCAATTAATTGTTTAATGTCGGTTTCTGCCATTTTTAGTTTTAAACCATTGTAGTTAATAAACAAGTATTTATTCCAATAGTCTAGGTCGAATTCAACATCTTGTTCGCCTTCAACATTTGCATGACCATCAACTTTTAATCCGTCGGTAACATCAATTTTTAAGCCTAAGTTAACATTGTAACGTAGTTTTTCGCCGTTATATACCAAGGCTTGTGCGTCGGCAGCATATTGTTTGCCTGTTACAAATTGTTCAAGGGTTTCAATTAGTGTAGTTAGTTCTGTGTAGTGAACAAATTCTGTTTTTTCTGTTTCAGTTAATTCAATAGCTGTAACTTCTGTGCCAAATTTAACAAAATTTAATTCGGCATAAACCAACTCGTGGTTAACAATAATATTTGTAAAGTTGTTGTTTAAGTAACTAATAACAACTTCTTGTGTTGTAGCAATGTTTTCGTTGTTATAGTAAGCAGGTAGGTTTACCATAATTCCGTTTGGTGTGCGTGTAATTGAATTAATAACTTCGCCTAAAGTAAACTTTTTAATAATTTCAATAACGTCGTCAAAGTTAAATTCCGAACTTTCAGGAAGTGTTATGTTTTGATTAAATGTTTCGTTAACCCAATCAATTAAATCCTGCATTTCGTTAACTTTAATGTGGGTTTTTAAATCGTCTACGCCAACATAAATTGTTTCGTTAGCGTAAGCAAGGGTAACATCGAAACCTAAGAATTGTGCTTTTGCATGTGCACTAATGTTGTTTAAGTTTGAATAGTCAACTTTTAAACTTGTTAGTGTAATTGTTTGTTTGTCGCCTAAAATATCAAATTTAAACATTCCGCTTAATTCAATTTGTTTCGAGTCAATTAAATTTTTAATTGGTTTAACAATTGTTGTTAAGTCGTTAATGTTTGTTTCGTATTTGGCAATTTCTTGCTCGGTTAAAGCATTTAATTGTGCATTACCAAATGCTGTTGCTAGTGTGGCATTTAACATGTCGCCATATTTAACATTAACCGAAGTTAAGTTGTTTTGGTTATTAAAGTTAATGCTTAGTTTAATGTTGTGTTCGTTGTAGGTAACATCTAGGTTAAGTGCATAACCGGTTTCAGTTGTAACTTTTTCTAGTTTTGCAACACTTAGGTTGTTAACATCAAAACTATTTGTTGTTTCGGTTAAACTTTCGGAAATGGTTAAATTAAATGTTTCGTCAATTAAACTAATTAAATCTTTAACATTTGCTAAAGCGTATTGTGCTTTAAAGCCATCAACGTTTGCATAAATGGTATTGTTTTGTAGAGCAATGTTAATTTGTTTTTCGTAAATAGTTGTGTCAAATTTAACTTTAACATCATTAGAATAATCTAGTTTAATGGTTACAGGAAGTGTAAAGTTTTCTACTTCAACATTTCCACTTAAGGTTAAGTTGTTTTGTTTTACATTGCTATAAACATTTTGGATAGTTTCTAAAACGTAGTTAATGTGTTCAAATTGATTAACATCAACCGCACCAATTGTTGCATTGTTTCCAAAGCCAACAAATGTTAGTTCGGCATAAATTCCGTTTAGGTTAACAATTGCGCTGTTTAATGTTTCGGCATATGTTAAAACAACTTCTTGTGTTTTAACTTCGCCATTTTCGTTTGTGTAGGTTGGTAAGTTAATCATTAAGCCTGTTTCAGTTTTAATCATGCTTAAAATTAAGTTGCCAAGTGTAAATTTGTTTAGTGTGCTGGCAATATCGCCATTATTAGGTATTTGTGGCATTTCAACATTTAAACCAAATGTTTGATTTGCCCAATCAATTAAACCTTTAACATTTCCAATTTCTTCATAAACTTTTAAACCATATGCATCAACATAAATTGTGTTGTTATGTAACATAACTTCAGCGGTATATCCTTTAACACCAACTAAAGCATATGCTTTTATGTTGCTAACATCGCTAAAATCAACAGCAAGGTTCGAAATGGTAATTTCTTCGTTAAATCCGTTTAATTTTATTGTGCCGGTTGCTTCAAATTTTTTAGCTCCAACAAAATTGTTAATTGGTGTAACTAAAGTTGTTAAATCGTGTAGGTCGGTTGCATATTCGGTTTCGTTAACGCTAATTTCTGTAATTTGGTTAAATGCAATGTTTAAGTTTGCATTTAATGTGTCGTAGTTAAAAGTTAAGTTTGTTAATTGATTATTGCTATCAAATGCAGCAAGCAACTCTACAGGTTTTCCGTTTAACAAAATGCAAATTGTTAGGTTATAACCATTGTTGGTTAATGTTTTTCTTAATGTTTTAACATATATATTTTTTGCTAACTCATTAACGTCAACATTGTTTGTGTTAACAATTTCTTCGGTTAACTGGGTTGTGTTTAGGTTAAATGTTGTTTCAATTAAATTAATTAATTCGTTAACATTTTCTAAATTATATTTAACTTTAAAGCCGTCAATTGTTGCATAAATGGTGTTTCCAATTAAAACAACTTCTAAATCTTTTTCATAAAGTGTTGTTGCAAATTTTGCTTTTAATGTGTCATTAGCCAAAAGTTGTAGGCTAATTGGCAAATTAAAGTTGTTTAAAGTAACTTCGCCAGAAACTAAATAGTTTTTGCTTTCAATGCCAGCATAAATGTTGCTAACAGCTTCTAACACATAATCAATGGTGTCGTAGGCATCGGTGTTAATTACTGGCATGTAAACACCGTTTGCAAATTTTGTTAGTTCAATGTTTGCATAAACATTGTTGGTTTTAACTATAATTCCTTTAATGTAGTTTTCAAACGAAACATAAATGTTTGTGTTAAATGCTTTAAGTTGAAGCGCATTGCTTGTTGCAACTAGGTTGTTCAACTCGCTTAAAGCAAAACTTGTTTGAGGCAGGCTAATGGTGCCAATCATTTGAGTAATTTGTTGTTCGGTTATTTCAATATTAAATGTTTTATTTAGAAACTCGGCAACTTTATTTAAATCATTTAAACCAGCTTTTAAATAAATTTCGTTAATCGACATCAAAATTTGATTGTTGTATAGGTTAACTTTAATGCTTGCACCCTTATAGTTTGTTTGTAACCAAACTTGTAGGTTTGGTGCATATTCAACTTTAAAGTCAACTTGAATTGCTTCGGTGTTTGCAATAAATGTTAGTTTACCTTGCACTTTTCCTGCTTTTGCAGTGTTTAAAGTGCTTTTAATAAATGGTAGTAGTGTTGTAAAATCGATGTAAGTTTCGTTTAAAGTAATTAAATGTTTTTTGGAAACATTTAAATTAAAACAAATATTATTGTAATTTAAATTAATGCTATTTAATTTATTGTTTGTTACATCAAGTAAAACATTTGCTTGGTCGTAATTAATTTCAAATTTGTTGTTTGTAAGTTTTAGGTTTAATCCGCTTAAACTTGTTGGAAGAGTTGTTGTGTTTAGTGCTGTTGTTGCGTCTTCAACAACTAGTGCGATATCTAAACCAAAATTGGTTTCAATAAATTCAACAACTTTTTCATAATCAGTTAAGTTAAACTTTAAATTAAATCCGTCAATTTCTAAATAAACAACTTGGTTAACAAATTTTAAATTAATTTGTTTATCTAAAACACTTGTGTTAAATTCGGCTTCAACGCTAGGTGTGCTTAACGCATTTTCTATTGTAATAAATCCGTTTAGTTTATAACCATGTGCATTAATTGTTGTGTTAAAGTAATAGTTTCCGCCCGCAACATATGTATATAGATTTTTGGCTAAACTTACAACATTGTTAACATCAACAAAATCGTTTTCGTTTAAGTTAACACTAAAACTATTGTTGTTTGAGTTAACTGAAATGTTAAATTTAACATCTTCATAAATAGCTTCAATGTTTGTAATTAGTTCGTTATAAGTTAAGTTTAAGTTATATTTTCCTAAAATTTCTAGTGTTAAGCCGGTTTCGGTTTCTTCAAACACGCTAAACAATAAGTTGCTTCCGGTTAAAACGCTATCTAGGGTTTGTTTAACTTGCTCTAAATCTACTTCGGTTTCTGTTGTGTTTACATATTTTTCAATTAAAGGTAGTAGTTTTTCAAGTTCGTTTAAGTTGCAAACAATGTTAACATCTGAAACACTAACATAAATTTTAGAGTTTTTAATTGTTGCTTGAACTGGAAGTCCGCACACAGTTGCGTTTAAATTAATGCTTAAGCCGTTGTTAATTGCAAGTTCGTAATTAACATTAACTGGTTGGTTATTTATTTCAAAACTAATAACTCCGGTGTGGTGTTCAAGTTTTAAAGTGTTAAGTAGGGCATTTAGTGCCGGAATTGCTTCGTAAACATCAACATAACTATCTGGGTTGTGGTTTGGTTCAAGTTTAAATGGAACAATGCTTTCTGCTTTTGCAACGGCGTCAAATCCAACAAACTCAATGTTTTTAAATTCACCATTTACAAATTCAAATGTAATTGTGCAGGTATCTTTAATAACAACAGTGTAAACGCCATTTTCGTAAGTAAAGTTTTCTAAAATTCCCAAATTAATGGTGTTAGGATTAAAGTTCTCTAAATCAATTGTGCTTGGGTTTAATTCAATTTGATTTGTTACAACCATTGCTGCAGCAATTTCTTTAACTGGAAGTTCAAGTCCTAACTCATTTTTAAATAGATTTGTAATTTCGTTTAATCTTGTAATGTCTGCTTTTACTAAAATGTTTTCAAATTCAACGTAAACAACGTTGTTAATTAAATAAACATTTAGTTTTTTATTATCGAATGTGGTTTTAAATCCAACATTTTTATTTTCTAAATCTAAACTTAAATCGCCGTTTAAGTTAATGTTGTTATATAAAACATTTAAGTTAAGCCCAATTTGGTTGTTGTTTGTAACAAAGTTTGCCATGCCTTGTGCTAAGTTAAACACATGGGTTAAATCAATTGGGTTGTTTTCTGGTGCACTAACTGTGCAATCGTCTGGGTAAGAAGCTTTAACATTTAATTTAAATGTATAGTTATCAATGGTTGTTTTTGGTAAAGATATTTCTTGAATGTTATAGTTTAAATCGCATTTAATATCCATGTTTGCAACATATGGTAAGTAAAGCGATAGGGTTGTGTATGTATCGGTTTTAGTTTCTTTAATGTCGTCAAACATGCCAAGCAAACTTGTAATATCTAAATTGTTTAGGTCTAATCCCATGCTGCTTAGGTCAGGTAATTCAACATTTGCAATTTCTAAAATTTGGCTTATGCCTGTAATTAAATTGTTTGTTGTAATTTTATAGCTTCCGTTAAGTAAACCAAAATATAAGGTGCCATCAACATAACTAAAATCAAGGTTAACAGGGTTGTTGTTAATAAACAAGGTTAGGGTTCCGCCTGCTTTAGCATTTGTAAACCCGTCAGATAAATCTAGGGTAACATCTGCTAAAATTTTAACAGGCTTGCCGTTCATGGTAACATCAACAGTTGCATCTAGGTTCATGCCTTGCATTGTTGTAAAATTATCAACAATGTAAGTTAGCGGCGAACTTGCTTCGGTTTGCTGAGCATTTCCTCCAACATTAACGGTTGTGTTAGTGGCCTTTGTAGGGTCAGAAATAAGAACCACGCCAAACGCGGTGCTAAAAGTAATTAAAACGTATGTCATTAAATACATTAAAAATCTTTTCATCTTATTTCCTCCTTATATTTTTTTAATTTTTGTTTAGTGAGCCGGCAATGTTATTGGCACATTAATTTCAAAAGTGTAGTTAAGTGTGCCTTTACATTTTGGCTTTAATCCGCCATAAGGTACTCTATAGTTTTCAACTAGGTTAAATGTAACAAAATTCCAATCTTCGTCTAAAGTAAAGTTTAATGTAATATCGTCAAAGGTTGGGTAGTCCGATAGTCCGCTAGTTTGTTTAACTTGTTTAACATAGTTAACAACCGAACTAACAGGGTCTAGGGTTAAACTAAACGAATATAGTTTTTTATTGTTCTCACCAGTGGTTTCGGTAATTCCCGAACTTGTTTTTGTTGTTTTAGAAGATATTAAATAAGCCATAACTTCAGACGGTAATAATCCATTGTTAGCTTTAAATTCGGTGGTTGAAATTGTTGTTTTTGTTCCAGTCCAATCGGCGTGTGTGTCTGAAACGTTTTGTCCTGCAATTTTAGTAACTGTGTTTCCGCCTTTTTCCATTGTGAATGCATCGGCAACGGTTAAAATTCCTTTGCTAATGCTTTCAAACATATAGGTGTTTCCGTCAAAATATTTAACGCTATAAACCGTTTGGTTTGCAATTGTTTCAACTTTGCCTGTTCCATACATTTTGTATGAGCTTGCATTTTTCAAATTATATTCGGCAAGTGCAACATTTTCGTATGTTGCAAGGTTTTTAGGGCTAACGCCTTTTTGTTTTGCAATGCTAACCCAATTTTGTTTGTCTGATTCGCTTAAATTGTTTAGTTTGGTTGCTTTTTTAAGGGTGTTATCTAGGTTGTCAAGCAAAGCATCTTCGGTGTATCCCGAATAGTCAATGGTGTTGCTTAAAAATGCGTAAGAATACCAACTTCCTAAAAACAATCCGGTTCCAATTCCAATAATTGCAACAAGTGCAAAATTTAAAATGGTTCGTTTGCGAGTTATTTGTTTACGTTCTTTTTTAAGTGTTTTCATTCTAGTTGCCCTCGCTATTATCTTGTTTTTTAGTTAATTTCCAAAGCATTCTTAGTGGCAAACTAGTAATTCTGGCAATTTGTCGTGCCGAAGCCGAAGTTTTTTGAATAATTTCGGTTAGCAAAGTTTTAAGCTTTCCTTGTTCTAGGGTTTTAAGTTCTTCAATAGGCATAATTTCACGTGTAATAAAACTAACAAGGTCGGCATCTTTAATTTTTGTTTTAACAATTTTACTTTTTAATGTTTCAGGGTTGTTGCGGTTAATAACTGCAACATTAAAATTTTCTTTACTGCCGTAAAATTGTTTTGCACATTCTAGGTTAATATATTTGTCGTCAAAATAATTGTTAACGCTGTTAAATTCGGTGCCAGATAGGTTGTGAACATCGTAAACCATATCCCAAACGTCTTTAACACTATGTGCAGGTAAACTAACAAATCTATCTTTAAACACTTTGCCCGAGCGGTTATGATAAAGGTTGAATTTATTAACAAAACTTACCACAATTTTTCGCATGGTTGTGTCTAGTGCGGTGTCGCAATCATATAACACAAACGAAAGTATGCTATCGGTTAAGTTGTAAGCTAAAAATTTGTAACTTAAAACCGAACTATATTTTTGAACGGTTTCTAAAAACAACTGCTTATCGTGATTATTAAATTGTAGGGTGTCGCTTGCTTTAAGTAAAATTGTGTAAGAGTTAATTTCACTTAACTGCCTTGCTTTTCTAGCCAACTTGCACCTTCCTTTATTTTTCGACATTGTAAGTATATATTGTTTTAATACTCAAGTCAATAATTTTTTACAAGAAGCGTCCCCTTGCAACGGTTTTTATTACATATGTTAAAATTTTGTCGAATATTACAATTTTTTGTAATTAATTTTGCATTGACATGCAAGTGCAATTAATAGTAAAATTTAAGTGGTATTTTAATGGAGAATAAATATGGAAATTAACAAATGTCCAAGTTGTGGTGCCAATGTTAAGCACGGCAGTGTTATGTGTGAATATTGTGGCAATTCTTTTAAAACTGAGGAAAAACCTAAAGAAAATGTACTATCAGAAGTGCCTAATACAAAGCCTCAAACTTTAGCATCGCAAACCTCGTTAGAAATTAAAGAACATGTTAATTCGTTTGCCAAAGCATTTAAAAATGTTAGCTGGGCGGCGGTTGTTTTATGTTGGGTTTTTGTTTGGCCGCTTGGTTTTATTCTGTTAATGGGAAAACTTATAACAAGCAATAAAGAAAAATAAAATGTAGAGTATCTCGCTCTGCATTTTTTTATTATAAAATTTTTAAAATATAATTATATATAATAATAACAGCAATCAACAAATAGGTTCTAAATAAAAAACTTGTCCCATACAATATAAAAAATGTTGTGAGGGAAACATGAAAAAATTTTTAACACTATGTGTGGCTTGTTTAACCTTTTTGTTGTGCGGTTGTTCAAGCACAGAACTAAACTTAAAAAAAGAAAGCAAAAGTTTAAACACATACACCATGGATTTAACATATAACTCCGACCACACCTTGGTTGGCAAGCAAAAACTATGTTACACCAATAAATCTGATACAAACTTAAAAAAGTTAAGTTTTCATTTATATGCAAAAGCGTTTAGCGAGGGTGCAGTTAATAAACCTGTTAGCACATTAAATCAAAGCAAAGCATATCCTAATGGATTAGACTATGGAGATATTCAAATAACATCGGCTTTAGCTAACGGAACAACAACGGAGTTTATTTATTCCGGCACCGATAACAATATTTTAAACGTTAACCTGCTTTCCGAACTTGAACCTTACGATGCAGTTACCATTGAATTAGAATATAAAGTTTATGTTCCAAATGTTAATCACAGGTTTGGCTTTGGTGAAAACACAATTAACATGGCAAACTTTTATCCTGTTGTTGCAGTAATTGAAAATGGCGAATTTGTTTGCGACCCCTATAACTACAATGGCGACCCATTTTATTCCGATGTGGCAAACTATAATGTAAGCCTAACGGTTCCAAACTCATACACGGTTGCAAGCACTGGCGAACAAACCAAAGTGACCGAAACAGATAACACAAAAACATATTCTATAAATGCTATATGTGTTCGCGATTTTGCATTTGTTATGTCTGATAAATTTCAAATTGCCACCGATAGTATAGATGGCGTTAAAGTTATGTATTACTACTACAACGATGCTGAGTTTGAAAACAACCTAAAAGCAGGTATTGATGCAGTTAAAACTTTTAATAAATTGTTTGGAAAATATCCTTATTCAACATTAAGTGTTGTTAAAGCAAACTTTGTTCATGGTGGAATGGAGTATCCAAATTTAGTTTATATTTCCGACGAGGTTGAAGGCGCCGATTACACAAATGTTATAATTCACGAAACAGCACACCAATGGTGGTATGGTGTTGTTGGTAGCAATGCCTTTAAACACCCATGGCTAGACGAAGGATTAACCGAATATTCAACCGTGTTATTTTACGAAGAAAATCCAGACTATGGCATTAACACTTCAGACCTTATTAAAAACACAAATAACAGCTATGTAACGTTTGTTGATTTATATAAAGAAGTGTTAGGGAAAGTTGATACATCTATGAATCGTGCACTAAACGAATACGATACCGAACCAGAATATGTTTACATGACTTATGTTAAAGGAATGCTACTTTTTGACAATTTGTGCGAACTTGTTGGCAAAAATAACTTTTTAAGTGGGTTAAAGGAATATTATAAAACTAATGCGCTGCAAAATGTTACACCTAGCCATTTTGTTGCTGCAATGGAAAAAGTGTGTGGTATGGAACTAAAAAGCTACATAAATTCGTGGGTGGAAGGTAAGGTTGTAATTGTTGCAATTGATTAAGGTTTTAACTAAAAATTGTTAAAAACAAACTTAATTGTTAAAGTTGCACTAACAGGGTTTAGTGTGTTAAACTACTAGTGCAAAATGGGAATTTCAAATGATAAAAGTAGTAACACTTTCAAGTTCTAGCAAAGGTAACTCGGTTTTAATTGTTGGCGAAAAAACCAACATGCTTATTGACGCTGGAATTAATTTAAAAACTTTAATAGATAAATTAAAATTGCTTAATGTTGAACCTAGTTCCATTAAAGCAATTTTATCTACTCACGAGCACTCCGACCATTCAAAATCGGTGGGCAGTTTTATGCGCAAATTCCCAAGCTTGCTTTATTGCCACACCGATGGTTTAGAGGCTATGAAACAAAAAATTGGAAATGTTTCCGAAAACCGTATTGTTACTTTTTTTGACCAGGAATTTTCGATTGGCGAATTTGTTATTAAGTGTTTTAAACTTCCGCACGATTCGGCAAGTTGTGTTGGGTTTATTATAACCTGTGCCGAAAACAAAGTTGCCTATGCAACCGACATGGGCTTTGCCAGTGAAGAAGTTATTAACGAACTTAAAAATTGTAAACTTGTTATTTTAGAAAGTAATCACGACGAAAAAATGCTTATTGCAAACCCAAACTATTCGCCACAACTTAAGTCGCGAATTTTAAGTAGGCATGGGCACCTTAGCAACATGGCAAGTGCAAAAGTTGTGTGTTCGTTGGTTGGTTCAAAAGTTAAGCAAGTTGTGCTTGCTCATCTTAGTCCCGAAAACAACACTCCTGAACTTTGCTACCAAACGGTTTGCGATTATTTAGAGGCCATGGGAGTAATCCCAGGTGTGCACATTAAAATTGATGTTGCTCCAAAACAAACTTTGGGAACTGTGTTCATTTTAAAATAATTGCCAAAACTTGTTAGGCATATAACTTTAAAAATTAAACAACATAAACTATATGAAAACATTAAAATGTTTAACATGTGTTATGTTGTTTTTTTGTTTAATATTTGTTTGTGGTTGTGAAAATAACAGCCAATATTTTTCGGTTATCGAAAGCGAGGAAATAGAAAAACTTCCAAGTGGGTTTTCGTCTGATTTTGCAAAAACTGTTTCGCCTGCCATTGTTGGAATTGAATGTTCGTCGTTAACAAGTTCAAGTATTGGCAGTGGAGTGTGTGTTAAAAGTGGCGGATATGTTTTAACAAACTATCATGTTGTTGCAAATGGCGGAAGCATAACCCTTTATTTAAACAACAACAAAACTTGCAAAGCAATTAGTGTTTATTCTAATCCAGATTTAGATTTGGTGGTTTTAAAAGCAAACTACGCAATTCCTTATTTAAACATTGCAAATTCAAACGAATTGGTTGTTGGTCAAAGTGTTTTTGCGGTTGGCACTCCATTGTCGCTTAACTTTACTCAAACTTTTACTAAAGGTATTATTAGCGCACTTAATCGAAGTGTTAACGTAACTTTAACTAATAGTGATGCTGGTGTTATGAAAAATTTAATTCAACACGATGCCAGCATAAATTCTGGCAATTCTGGTGGGCCACTTTTAAACGAATTTGGCGAGGTTGTTGGAATTAATACTTTAAAAATTACTAATGCCGAGGGGTTGGGCTTCGCAATTCCAAGCCAAACCTTTGTTCCAATAATTAATAGTTTATAAATTTTAAGTGATGGAAACATCACTTTTTTATTTATAATTAAATAAAAGTTTCTATTTTGTTTTTAATTTTGCTTGGTTATGTTATACTTTAAGTTAGTTAGAATATATAATATTACCTAAAAAAGGATAAAAAAATGAAAAAAGAAAAAATTGAGGTTATGGCAAAACGAACATGTTTTAACATTAAAGATAGCGGAATTAACTATGTGCTTTCGTTAATTGTTCCGTTTGTTGCATCACTTGCGTTAATTGTTGTTTTAATGTTTTTAGCAATGGCTAGCGGAAACAATTTTAGAGAGTTTGTTCAAACCGAATTTGTTGAGGTTGTTAACTTGTTATTCACACCAACTGTGTTTTTCTTTATTTATTTTATTTATTGCAAAAAAACACATGTTCAAGTTTTTAAGGCTTCAGAAATAAACTTTAAACTTAACTGGATTAAAGTTTTGGCAGTTGTTTTAATTGGTGTTACAAGTGTGTTTTTAATTTCACCAATGATTTCACTTATCGACTATGGTTTTAGTTGTTTGGGTTATAATCCTGCAAACGATTTGCCATATGTTATGGATAACGCTTGGCGACTTATTATTGGCATTGTTTCTATGGCAATTTTACCTGCAATTTGCGAAGAACTTTTGTTTAGAGGTTTAATTTTTAAAGGTTTACAAGAAAAATTTAATCCGCATGTGGCAATTGTGCTTTCAGCTGCAATGTTCACACTTTTACATGGCAGTTTGCAACAAACAGTGTATCAGTTTATTTTGGGCATGCTTTTAGGCTATGCAATGCACTATGGTAAAAGCATTGTTTACCCAATGCTACTTCACTTTGTTAACAACCTAGTTGTTGTAATTAACTCGTTTATTTACACAATTAAGGGGTTAGATGTTAATGTCGACCCAGTTTACACAACCGCATGGGATTACATTGGTCCATTTGTGTGGTTTGTTTTAGCTGCAGCAATTATTGTTGGTACAATTTTTATTCTAAGGTACATTGATGGCAAAACCAAAGCTGCTAACACCGAACAAGGTTTAACATCTGACTCACCATCTAAAACCTCTGCCGAAGTTTTTGAATCAGAAAAACCTGCAAAAAAAGGTAAAAAAGAAGTTAAAAATGAGGAAATTATTGAGCCGGAAGTTAGTATAATAGAAGAGGAAGTTAACACCGAAACAAAAACACTAACACATCAAGATAAAATGTATGTTTGGGGCTCAATGGCACTAGCGGCATTTTTATGGCTAACAAACACCATTATGCAATTTTTTGGAATTTAAGATTTAACTAAGTTAGGAGAAAAATGAACAAAAATTCAAAAGTTTATAAGGTTTACTTAATATATTTTATAAGCATGGCTTTATTTTGTTGTTTAAGAATAGCCTCTTCTTTTGGTGCGTTCAATTTTTTACACCCCGATATTGCCGACATTGTTTACACGGTTGTTATTCAAGTTGGTTTAATGCTTGTGCTTCCAATGTCGCTTTATACATTGTTTTTTAAAAGTAAAGAAGGTTTTATTTCAACATTCCGCGACACCCATTTAAGCCATGGCGTTAATTGGCGAGTTCTAATTTTATCGTTTGGGCTTGGAATTTTGGCTTTCTTTATTAACATTGCTGTTTCAACATTGTTTAGCGGAATTATAGCATTCTTTGGTTATTCACAACCTATTTCTGGTGTAACCGATAGTTCTTATACTCCAATGTTTCCTAGTTGGGCAAACTTTTTAATTCAACTAGTAACAGTTGCTGTTCTGCCTGCTTTTTGCGAGGAGTTTTTACACCGTGGCATTTTGTTTAGGGGAATAAGACAAATTGGCTATAAAAAAGCAATTTTAATAAGTTCGCTTTTGTTTGGGTTAATTCACTTTAACATAAACCAGTTTTTCTATGCTTTTGTGTTAGGCATGCTTATGGCACTTGTGTGCATTGTTTCAAAAAGCATTTATCCAGCCATGATTATTCACTTTACAAACAACGCTATAAGTGTTTATTTGTCGCATGCCGAAGCAAATGGTTGGTTTGGTAAAAACTTTTATAACTACCTAAATCAATTTTTGCAAAGCAGCAATCCAATTTTAACTTTTATTGCTTGCTTCTCGTTTTTATCTATTGTGGTAATTTTAATTATTGTTATTATTGCAAGAATTTTCAAACTTCAAACTTTAAACAAGGTTCAACGTGTAATTGATTCTATGTATACCGACGACGAAAAGGCAACCACCAATTCGCCAATTGTTGTAGAAAAAAGCAAAATGCTTCAAGAAATGCTTGAAAACAACACAACTCTAAACCTTAACTACGAAGAAATGAAAAGCCCAATTGATATTGTAATTCCTAAGCAGAAAAACATTTTTAAAGCAAAATTAGAAGATAATTTGTTTTTAATTTCGGCAATGTGTTTGGGTGGATTAATAACATTTTTCACGTTTATTTGGGGGCTGTTTTAATGAATATTAAAATTGTTTGTGTTGGCAATGTTAAAGAACAATATTTTCGTGATGCTTTATCTGAATATTATAAACGCCTTGGCCGCTATGTTAACCTAAAAGTGGTTGAGGTTAAAGAAGAATCGGTGCCTAAAAAACCAACCGATGGCGAAATTTTAAAAGTTACCGAAACTGAAACTTTAAGGCTTATTTCTGAGTGTGAAGGCTATGTTATTTTGTTAAGCCCTAAGGGTAAAAAGTTTTCAAGCCCAGAGTTAGCAAAATTGCTTAAAAAAACAGAAGACAGTTTTTCAACCATAACTTTTGTAGTTGGTGGCAGTTATGGTGTTAGCCAAAAAATGTTTGAAAGGGCAAATTTAACCATGTCGTTTAGCGACCTAACATTTCCGCACCAACTATTTAGGGTTATGCTTTCTGAGCAAATTTATAGGGCATACACCATTATTAATAACGTAACATATCATAAATAGAAATTATGGATAAATTTAACTACATGCAACTTGCAATAAACTTAGCAAACAAGGCGGCAAAACAAGGAGATATTCCGGTTGGCGCCGTTGTTGTTTGTAATGGCAACATTGTGGGAACAGGTTATAATAAAAAAGAAAAAAAGAAAAATGCGCTTATGCACGCCGAAATTATTGCAATTAATAAAGCAAGCAAAAAGCTTAAAGATTATAGGTTAGAAGATTGCGAACTTTATGTTACTTTTGAACCATGTTTAATGTGTGTTGGAGCAATTTTAAGTGCTAGAATTAAAAAAGTTTATTTTGGTGCATTTGATAACCGCTTTGGTGCGTGTAAGTTGCTAACCGAAAACAACTTTAACCATAAGGCTTCGTTTGAGGGTGGCGTTATGGAAGAGGAATGTTCTAAACTTTTAACAAGTTTTTTTAAAGGTTTAAGACAAAATAAGGAACAAAAACGCAAATAAAATAATAATTAAATATAAAACATATTAAAGGTGAAGTGTTGATTAAAACTGAAACAATTTTAAAACCGAATAAAATTGAAAACTCTGAACTAAGTGTTTTAATTTTTAAATGCGAAAATGCCGATGTTTGTTTACTTGAAAAAACAATGCTAAACTGGGTTAAAGATGCAGTAAGTGCATATGAAACCCATGTGGTAAATTTTAACCCAAATAAACCAGAGTTTAACCAAATTAAAAGCAATTTAGCAAAAACAAAATATATGCTTGTGCTATATTCTTTTAATCCACTTTTAACAACTCAAAACCTAAACCTTTGCATCGACTACGCTGTTTTAAGGGGAGAAACGCTTGTTAAATTGCCGTTTGGCTATGTTTTTGAAACTAATTATTTTAATGGGTTAACTGAAATTAAAGAACCACTTGTGTTTAATGCCGATGCAAGCGAATTTTTAAAAATAAGTTCGCAAACCGAAATTGGCTATGCTACCGAGGTTTTAAGCCGACGCATTTTGCAAAACTTAATTTTAAATGGCGTTAACATTATAAATCCGGCAAGTGTAGTTATTAACGCAAATTGTAAAGTGGAAAAAAATGTTACCATTTATCCGTTTAACACTTTATCTGGCAAAACAATTATTAAAAGCGGTGCCATTTTAAAAGAGGGCAACACCATAACAAATTCCGAAATTGCTGAAAATGTTGCGGTTGCAAACAGTATCATTTCTAATAGCAAAATCGGTGCCGATTCGGTAATTTTTCCATTTAATACAATTGAAAACAAAAGTGTGATAGGGGCAAATTGTGTTATTAAAAGCTATAACAAATTAAACAATGTTAAAGTTGGCGATAACACAAGCATAGAAAGTTTTAATGATATTGGTAATTAACCATTAATTAGAGGTAAATTATGCAAAAACAAGGCATATTTACTAACGACGAATATTCTGTTATAATTAACAAGAATGCAAAAATTTTAAGTTTTAACAAACTTAATAACTGCACAATTTATGGTGCTCAAATTTCGGCAAGCCACATTTTTAATTCGGTTGTGGCAGATGGAGCAGAAGTTAACAGCAGTTATTTACGTGGTGCAATAGTTCGAAGGCATGCAAAAGTGGGCGTGTTTAGCCATTTGCGTGAAGGTAGTGTTATTGGCGAACATGTTAGAATTGGTAATTTTGTTGAAACAAAAAATTCTAACATTGGTGCACAATCAAAGGTTGCACATTTAACTTATGTTGGCGATGCCATGGTGGGCAAAAACGTTAATGTTGGTTGCGGAACAGTGTTTTGCAACTATAACGGAAAAATAAAGCAAAAAACCTTTGTTGGCGATAATGTTTTTATTGGTTCAAATTCAAATTTGGTGGCACCACTTGTAATTGATAGTAATACTTTTATTGCTGCTGGCAGCACCATAACGCAAAATGTGCCTGAGCACGCTTTAGCAATTGCAAGGGCAAGGCAAATAAACAAATTAAATTATTTAAATACATAAGTTTTAAGGAGATAAACAAATGATAGTAATAGTTGGCCTTGGCAATGTTGGTTCGGAATACGATAACACATATCACAACATGGGCTTTAGTGTGTTAAACAAATTTGCCGCAAAAAACGGCTTTACTTTTAACAAATCTAAATTTTCAGGAACTATTGCCGAGGGTGTGTTTAATGGCGAAAAAGTAATTTTACTTAAACCATCTACATTCATGAATTTAAGCGGAACAAGCGTTAAAAAACTGGTTTCCATGTATAAACTCGACCTTAAAAACATGCTTGTTGTTTACGACGATATCGATTTACCAGTTGGTGCACTTAGGGTTCGCAAAAATGGAAGTGCAGGCACGCATAATGGCATGCGTAACATTGTTTTAGAACTTGGCTCAAGCGAATTTCCTAGGCTTAGGGTGGGCATTGGCCGCGACGAACGCATGAACCTTGCCGACTATGTTTTAAGCCATGTAAGCCAAGAAAACGCCTTAAAATTAGAGCCTGCTTTTAATAACGCTGTGAATGTTATTGAACAATTTATTTCTTTAAAGGCTGATGTAGAAAAAATTAGGATTAGTTAATGCTAAAAAATTTAATTAACTCGCAAGGCAATTTATCAAGGCTGCTTAGCGCCATAGATAATCACACACCAGTTAGTGTGTTTGGTGTTGGATTGCCTGAAAAAATTTTAATATTGGACGAGTTTCCCGAACAAAAACTTATTGTGTGTGTTAACGACGACGAAGCAATAAATGTTTACGAAACATTAACAAACGAGGGAAAACGTGCCGAACTACTAATAAACAATTTAGAAACAAACGTTTCTAAATTTTCTTCTGTTAGCCAAATTAATGTGCTTGTTTCACTGCAAAATGTTGTAAGTGGTAGTTGCGATTATTTAGTAGCTTCGCCAAAGGCAATTATAAACAAATTGCCAAGTGTGCAAGTTGCTAAAAATCTGATAAAAACCCTAAACGTAGGCGAAAAATACGATTTAAAAAAATTGGTTAAACAACTTATTTTAATGGGATATAAAAAAAGTGATGTTGTTTCTGATTCGCTTGAGTTTAGTGTTAAGGGCGATGTTTTAACTTTGTATCCAATTAACCAAGAGTATCCGGTTAAAATTTCGTTTTTCGACGATGAAATTGAATTTATTAAAAGTTTTAATCCTGTAAATCAACAAATTATTGATAGCCTAGACGATGTTTTGGTTTATAGTGTTAATTTTTTAGGCGAGTTTAATGGAACATTGTCAGATAAACTAAAGTTTAAAACCAGAGAAGCCGAGGAAACATATAACCAAATTAAAAGCGATGTTTTACAAGATGTTAAAAATGGAACATTGCCAACATGGATACACCCATTTTTAGAAGATTATACTCATTCAATTTTCGAATATTTCAACGATAATTTAATTATTTTTGATAATCCAAAACTTATTTTAAATACCCTTTCAAGCTTTTTTAAAGACTATAAAGTTAGTTTAAACGAGGGTATTTCCGATGGTGATTTAACTGAAAAACATAAAAATTTTTATTTCGATGTTTTTAAACTTTTCGAATTTGAAAATGTTAATGCGGGGCTTGTTGCATTTCAAAATTTAAACAATGCAAACAACATTTTTAGGCCGCATGCAGTGTTTAATATTGCCACAACTCCACAAATAAACTATGGTTACAACAAAACAACCATCTATAACGATGTTGCAAGGCAAATTGTGCTTGGAAACACTGTGCTTATTTATGCTGAAAATAAAGAACTTGCAACAAAAATGCAAAGTCTGTTTTTACCAAAAAATGTTTCAACACAAGTTATTTCGTCGGTTAGTGCCGTTCAAAAAAACTGTGTAAATTTAATTACAAAACAAAGTGGTTTAAGTTGCGGGTTTAACGACGATAAACTTATTATTTTAGGTTTAAAATCGGTAAAACCTAAAACTAAAAAAAGTGCTATAACAAGCGATTTTAACAACTTTTTACCAGAAGTTGGTGATTATGTTGTGCATGTAAGTTATGGCATAGGAAAGTGCGTAGGAATTACAAAACTAAGTGTTAACAACTCCTCAAAAGATTATATTGAAATTGAATATAAAAACAACGATAAATTGTTTTTGCCAGTTGAAAACATTGATTCAATTTCTAAATATGTTGGTGGCGACAAACCTAAAATTAATAAGTTGGGTTCAACTGAGTTTTTAAAAACCAAGCAAAAAGTTAAAGAAAGCATTAAAACTTTAACTTTCGACCTTAAAAAGCTTTATGCCGAGCGTAGTCAAATTAAAGGGATTACGTTTCCGCCTGACGACGAAATTCAATCGGAATTTGAACGTAGTTGCTCGTTTAATTTAACAGCCGACCAAGATAAAGCGGTTATGGAAGTTAAAACCGATATGCAAAGCGAACGCACCATGGACAGGCTTATTTGTGGCGATGTTGGCTTTGGTAAAACTGAAGTTGCTGTTCGTGCTGCTTTTAAAGCTGTTATGGCTGGATACCAAGTAATGCTGCTTTGTCCAACCACAATTTTAAGCGAACAACACTATAACACGTTTTTATCGCGAATGAAAACTTTTGGTGTTAGGTGTGAGGTTTTAAATCGTTTTAAAAACACAAAACAAACTAAGGAAATTTTATCTGGTTTTAGTGGTGGAAATGTAGATATTTTAATTGGAACACATAGGCTCCTTAGTTCCGACGTAAAACCAAAAAGTTTAGGGCTTTTAATTTTAGACGAAGAGCAACGTTTTGGTGTTGAACACAAAGAAAAAATTAAGCGTTTAAAAACCAATATAGATGTGTTAACGCTATCTGCAACGCCAATACCTAGAACAATGCATAGCGCGTTAATTGGTGTTAAAGATATTAGTGTTATTGAAACTCCGCCATATGGTAGGGTTCCGGTTATTACAACTGTTGCCGAACAAACCGATAGTTTAATTACAAACGCCATTTTAAGGGAGCTTGGCCGCGATGGACAGGTGTTAATTGTTTATAACAGAGTTGAAACTATTTATGAGTTTTGTAGTTACATTCGTTCGCTTGTTGGTAACGAAATTTCAATTGATGTTGCTCACGGACAAATGGACGAAAAAAGCCTAGAAAATGCCATTTTTAAACTTTATAATGGCGAAACTCAAATTTTAGTTAGCACCACCCTTATTGAAAATGGTGTAGATTTACCAAGAGCAAACACCTTAATTGTAGTTAACGCTGATATGCTTGGTTTAAGTCAACTTTATCAGCTTAAAGGGCGTATTGGCAGAAGCGATAAGCAAGCATATGCAATTTTTTGCTACGAAAAATCGCGACCATTATCCGACGAGGCATATAAGCGTTTGGGTGCTATTGTTGAATATAGTGGGCTTGGCAATGGTTTTAAAATTGCCATGCGTGATTTAGAAATTAGAGGTGCTGGCAGTTTGTTTGGCGCCGAACAAAGTGGACATATTGAAAGCGTTGGTTATAGCATGTATTTAACCCTTTTAAACGAAGCCATAAGCGAAATTAAAGGGGAAAAAGTAAATAGGTTTACCGATGTTAAAATTGATTGTTATTTCGATGCTCACTTGCCAAACTACTATGTTGAAAACACGTCGGTACGAATGGAAATATATTCCGAAATTGCAAAAGTTAAAACCAGGCAAGAAATGGACGAATTGGTTAAAAAACTTGAGTTCAATTTTGGCGAAATTCCATCTGAGGTTGTTAATTTAATTTATGTTGCACAAATTAAAAATGCGTGTGCAAATTTAGATGTTAAACGTGTTAGCGTGGGTGTTAAAGACACAAAAATAACTTTCAACCAATCTAACGAAAAAATATTAAAAGCATTAAGCGAATTAATGGTAAATAGCAAATTAGATTGCGTATTAAATTTAGAAACCTTGCCAATAATTACAATAAAAAATGGGGTAAGTTTGTTTATAACGTTAGAAAACATTGTTTTTGCACTAAAACAACTTGCTAATTTAAGCAAATAAATATTTTAGTTAGTTGCTTTTAAAATTCAAATTTGTTACAATACTAAGACTTATTATGTAAAATATTGCTTAAAGGTAACTTTACGGAGAATTATGAAAAAACTTTTAACTGGAATTTTCTCGCTAATACTTTGCGTTATGATGTTTGCGGGATGTAATTTAATAGAGCGTAACCCTAAAAAATATTATGGTCAAACCGTGGCTCAAATTGTTTATAACGATAACAAAGAAAAATCGTTTACCATGGAAGACTTGTTGCAAGCTTACAACAACTACGGATATCAACTTCAACAAAACGATTCGTCAATGTCTGGTGAAGATGCTTTAAAACAAACTGCCGAACTAATGGTTCAACGTTATTTGCTTGTTGAACAAATTAAAGTTGAAATGGGCGAATTAACTCAAGCAGAAAAAAATGTATTAAAACGTCAAGCGTACGACCACATTAATTCTAGCTTAGCTTCTTTAGAAGACGAAATTAGAGTTGAGTGGGATAGGGTTGTTTCTGAAGAGGCAGAATCTACCGAAGAAAAAACTTCACTTCGTGCCGAATATACCCCTTACGAACCAACAGTTGTAAAAGAATATTACGAAGAAACCGTTAATGGTGTAACCAAATTAAAATACAGACTTGCTAGAGTAGGTGCTGAAACTGAAGAAGAAGACACCTCCGACCCTGGCGAATTTAAACAAAATATTACTGATGCCGACATTAGTGCTGAAGCATGGAAGCGTTATATTAAAAATATTCAAGAAAACAACGAAGAACTTGGTAGAAATTATACCGATACAGAAGCTTTTAATGCCGAAGTTGACCGTATTTATGGTGTGTTAGAACAAAATAAATACATTTCAAAATATCAAGAACAATTAACAAAAAATTTAGAAATTAACACTCAAAACGTTGTTGAAAGTTATAAAGAAAAAGTTAAACGTGATTACGAACTTTATGCTAATAACGAAACAGCATATCACACTGCAATGGCAAACGATGCAAGTACAGTATACTACCACCCAAATAGTGGTAACGAATATGTTTATATAACCCACATTTTATTTAAGTTCTCAGACGAGCAAACAGCAAAAATTGATGAACTTAAAAAGCTTTACACCTCTAACTCAATTACTAAAGAAGTATACGAAGCAAAACTTAATGAAGCTCAAGATATTGAAAAAACAGTTGTAACTTATGAGGAAAACGGCGTAACAAAAACAACAAGTGCAACCCTTGCTTATCAAGATATTTTGGCTAATGTTGGAAAATACGATAAAGATGTTCAATTTGAACTACGTGCTCAAGAATTTAACAAATACATTTATAAATATAACGACGACGAAGGCATTATGAACAAAGATTTTGCTTACGTTGTTAACCTAGATACCAACGTTACCGACCAAATGGTTAAACCATTTGCTGACGAAGCACGTAGGCTTCAAAACGAAGAAGGCGTTGGTGCCATGAGCGAACCAATTTTAACCGATTATGGCTATCATGTTCTTTTAAATCTTGGTCCAGTTAAAAATGTTGTTGAATACGAAAATATTAACAACTTAACATGGGAAGCTTTATATAATGTAAAAACTCAACCATCAAGCGAAAAAACACTATTCCACGTTGAATATGATGCATTAAATGCTAATGCAGATTCTACAAAAGTTACAACAATTTTATCAAGTAAAATTGCCGATTTAACTGCAAAGGTTGAGGTAATTAAATATTGGGAAAAACGTTATTTAACACTTTTAGAACAAGAATAATTTAAAAACAAGCCTTGCTTAGGCTTGTTTTTTTGTTTTAATTACTTAAAGTAATTAATTGTTTGACTTTAACAAAATGTTTTTGTTATATTAAGTTAAATAGATTTTGTGGTCTATAACTTTTTTTAGGTGCAATTATAAGGAAGAACTAAATGCCACAACAAAATAAAGATGAACAACTTAATAATGCTAAAAAAAATGTGTCAAAATGTACCTATTTTTTTTCTGACCGCACTCAAGAAAAGTTGGAATTAAAACCACAAAAAATTGCAAATAAGCAATTAAAAAATAATAAACCAATAAAATATTCAACTGTGTTTGTTGTAGACAAACAAAATTTGCTTTTCCCAGAGGAGGAACTTAAAGGTGCTTCTGGTGCACCGGTTGAACTTGTTGTTTTAGAAGAGGCTAAAGAAAAGGTTGAAAACCAAAAATCAAATAAGTCTAAATGGCTTAATTTAGCATTTTTTGTTTTAAACATTATTATTTTGGCTGGCATTTTAATTTATCAAAGCACAACTTTTGGTGTTGTTTCGCTAGATGTGCTAAAAGAAAATGCACGGTTTAGTATTTTGTTTTTTACAATTTTATTGTTTGTTGTAATAATGCTTCTAGAAGCGCTTAGAACTCACATTTTGCTTTACAAGGCAACAAGGCAGTTTAGGCCATTTTTATGCTACAAAGCCTCTGCAATTAGTCGCTACTACGATTGTGTTACACCGTTTGCCTCAGGTGGGCAACCATTCGAAATTTTTTATTTAAACAGTCGTGGCGTTCATGGTGGAATTGCAACAAGTGTTCCACTAACAAAAGCAATGTATAATAATGTTGCATTTATTTTAGTTTCTGTTATTGTTTTAATTTGTAATTCAAAAATTTTTACTGGGCAAGAACAAAATGTAATTATTATTTGGGGAATTATTAGTTTATGTATTTCCTGTTTGATACTACTTATTTTAATTTTGTTTGCAATTAGTAAACGCATAATGCCTAAAATTTTAATGTCGTGTTTAAGGCTTGGCAAACGTATGCATTTTATAAAAGACGAACGCGTGTTGTTTTCTAAATGTATGCGAACAATTTTAGAGTATCAAAAAAGCACAAAACACTATATTGCTAATGTTTGGATAACTCTTGGCTCAGTGCTTTGCTCTGCAACAATAATTATTGTTAAGGCATTTATTCCTGTAATGCTTTATTGGGCTTTTCATGTTAACGTTACAGCTGAGGTTGTTATTGAAATTTTAAGCAAATTTATTTTAGTTGAACTAGCAACAAAATACATTCCAATCCCAGGTGGAAGCGGTGTTGCCGAAATTTCGTTCTCGGCACTATTTATGGCTTTGTTTACCGATGGAACATTGTTCTGGGCAATGCTTTTCTGGCGAATAATGAACTACTTTATTTATTTGCTTCAAGGCATGATTGTTTTAATCTACGATTTTGCTTATGGTAACAAAAAGAATAAAGCATTCAAAATTAAACTAGCAGAAAAAGAACAAGAAATTTTAAAACGTACAAAACATGCAAAAATAAACAAAAACAACATAAAACAAAAATAACAAAAACGCCTAAATGTAGGCGTTTTTATTTTACACAATTTGTTTTGTTACGAAAAAAACGGCACTGTTCGGTTGGTGTGGTCGTAAACCTCCTCACAGTTAAATAGATGGCTATAGTAATCGGAAAATGTTCTTAAGGTTCGTCCATCAATAGGTTTTCGGTCCATAAGCAAGGTGTGCGTGTGGTTAGTGCCAATTGGAACATAATTAAAAAATGTTTTAGCCCCAACACCGCAAAACAATTCAAATCCGGAATCAAGCAAAAGTTTATGTTTATAGCAAATGTTTCCATCGTTTTGAATAACTTCCCATTCGCCATAAGGATACATATAAATGCTGGTTTTTCCTATAATTGGTTCAACTTCGTTTTGCCAGTTATAAATTTCTTTTGCAAATTCCATATCGCTAATTTCTTTCATGTGATAGTGTCCGTAGCTGTGGCAAGCAAATTTCCAACCAAGTTTTTTGAGTTTACTAACAACTTCTTGGGCTTTTTTTATTTCGTAACGGCTTGTGGCATTGCTTTTTTGTGTCCTATATCCTAAAATTCCGTCGTAACCAGTTAAACAAATAACCCCCTTTGCTCCATTATGGCTAAAATCCGGGTAAGTTTTAACAAAGTTTTCTAAAATAGGGATAAACTCGTTGTCGTAGCTAATTCGGTCTGCAATTGATTTTTTTGAGGTGTAGGTGGCAATGTTTCCGTTTCTATCTAAAATAATTTTATCAACCATGCCTCGGTTTTCTTTCTTACTATCGTAATTGCAGTCGTCAAACGAAAAAATAAGTGGTTTTTTGCCGGCGGGCAAATATAATGTTTTTTGTTTTGAAACACCATTAACGTTTTCATAAATGCTATCAATGTCTACTAAAACATAGTTTTTGTTATATAAACTCATTAAAATCTTTTTAAACTCGTCTGGCGTTAGGCAATCGCGGTCAAAATCGGCGCTTAATGGGTTTTTAGGGTTTAGTGCAACTTCTGGAAAAGCAAGCAAACAATGAGTAAATAAATGCTCAATTTCGCCTTTATATTCAACCAAGTTTTTGTTTTTAATTTGGTTTGAATTATATTTTATTAAAGCATTAACATTTTCGTCGTTTTTATAGTATTTGTGTTTGCTATTAAGCAGGTTTAAAGCAAAAGCATAGTCGCCATTTTCCGAATAAACATTTGCTTCGCTCAGTAAAATGTTTTTATATTCTTTAATTAATTCGTTAAATTTGTTTAAATTAAACCTAATTAGGCACATATCTAAATTTTCTATTTGCTCTAAAGTGTTAAATGCCTTTTTATATTCTTTTTTGTCAATTAAATTAACAATGTCTTGCACTTGTTGTGTTTGAATTTGTTCTTTGAAAATCAAATTGCTTGGTAGTGCGTATGTTGGTGTAATTGAACAAACTAAACAAACAACTATTATTAAGTTAACAAATACAATTTGTTTAAGTTCAAGTAATTTCATAATTTTAGTATGTTTATTAAAATATAAATTATTTAAAGAGTGTGTCTATAATATAAAACGTTTAATTATTGTTTATTTCGTCATGTGCTTTCGTTTTTCGTCAAAACATTGCAAGTTTAATATTTTAATAAATTTACTTTAAGTTTTAAAATATATTAAAAATGTTTTAAGGAAAAGTTATGGATATTATTTCTGGTAAAGATGCAAGCAATCAAGCATTAAGCCTAATAAGTAAAAAATACAGGCTTTTTAAAGTTTTAATTTTAACACCTCAAAGTGGTAATAATGTTATAGGCTTGCTAATTGAACAAATTATTAAAGCGGTTAAATGTGCTTATGTGTTAAAAATACCTAAAGGTGCACGTGAAATGGGAGTGCTTAAAACACTTATAGGTGCACAACTTACCGACGATGTGGGTTTAATTGTAAACTTTTGCGACGAAGCTGTTTTAAATGCGGCAAATGAAGTTTGTGGAAAAATAAAAATTTTAAGCTTTTTAACCGAACCCAATTTAAACATTGTTTTATCTAATTCAAATTTTTTAGTTGTAGATAATAACTTAATTTCTAATGCCACTTGTAAAAGTGTTGCAAATTGTTATGGGGTAGTTTGTGCTTGCTCATTTTATTTGATGGAGCAAGTTTTTAATAGGGCGGTTTTTGGGGTTAACTATAATGCGCAAAACTTGCTAGAAGTTGAAAACATTTTGCAAAGCCTAGTTCTTATTCCGGCGGCACTTTTAAAGCAGAGTATGGGTAAGCTTATGCTTACAAACATTTGTGTTAAATTAAGAAAATACATTAGTTTAACTGATTATAACAATAGTTATGTAAACACACTTGCAAATTTAATTTTAGATGTTTCAAAACATAAAACCTTAACAAATGGCGAAGCTTTAATTATTTCAAGCGTGCTTTGTTTTAAAATGTTTAAGGTGCTTGTAAATTCACTAAGTTTAAGTGCTCAAATAGGTTTTAATTCTTATATGAGAATTAAAAACCATAAAAATTTAAATAAAAATTTTAGTTTTAGCGGTGTAACAAAATCGTTTTTTTGTAATGAAAACTTAAATGAGCATATAAATAATTTCTTTAAAATTAAAACGTCGTTTGCTGTTGTTTTTAATACGTACGAGAATATGTTTAATAAACTATTGAATATATTTAAAGGGTTGTATTTAGATAGGGGAATTTGTTTAAATAAATTTTTAATTGAATCAAATTTAATTGCAGCTGTTAATGCAATTCCCGAACAATTTTCGCACCCATGTTTTGCAACATTTTTGCGAGATGTTGGGTTGCTTAATAAATTTGATGTTTAAAAAAATAAAACAAGTGAAACATTGTAGTAAATGGTTTAGAGGTTCTACATGAAAAAATTACTTGTTTTATTTTTTTTGTTGGTTAGTTTATTTTGCTTAAATACGTTTCAAGCTCAAAGTTTGTTTAGTGTGTTTGCATCAGATGCGGAAACATTTTTTTTAACAACAAATTCACCATTGTCAACAAGTGTAAAAGGTGTAAAAAATGGTGGTGGTTATGTTTATAGTTTTAATAAGTCAACATTAAATTCGGCTGGTTTAAATTTGAAAAATATTACAAGCCAAAGTGTTGTTTTAAATAATAAAAGTTTTAATTACATACAACAAAAATTAAACTTAAAAATTGTTAGCAAATCTAACACTAATAATGTTATGGAAATATTAGGCTATTCTAATAAACTAAAAAATTTTGTTTATGTAAATGGAAATAAAGTAAACATTCAAATTGCATTAAATAAAACCAACGCCATTGTGGGTTATCCGTTAATTTTGCAAGGTTTTTAAAAGTTTTGTGTATAAATTTTATAATGCTGGAAATTATTTAATAATAAATTTTTGGAGGATACAAAACATGAAAGAAAAACTAAACAAACAAGGAGTTTTAAGCTTTTTAAAAAAGTATGGCTACATTATTGCATTAGCAACCATTATGCTAGTTTTAAGCATTATTTTAATAGTTTCTGCCAACAACGACGAGGTTGTTGACAATAAACCAGTTAATGCCGACCCAATTTCTTTTTATAGTCCGCTTTTAACTTACACCATTGCAAAAGATTATAACGACACAAATTTAGTTTATAACACCACATTAAAACAATGGGAAGCCCATAAAGGAATTTGCTTTACCGCACCAGAAAATAGCGAGGTTTTTGCCTGTTTAGATGGTGTTGTAGAAGACGTTTATTCTAACCACTTAAGTGGTACGGTTGTGGTTATAAACCATAGCAACAACCTAAAAACTTACTACTCAAGTTTAAACGAAAATGTGGCTGTAAAAAAGGGCGACACTGTTACTAAAGGTGATGTAATTGGAAGAGTTGGTGTAACTGGAAATAGTGAGTTAGAACTTGGCAATCATTTACACTTTGAGGTTACTGAAAACAATGTTAAAGTTGACCCTTCAATTTATTTAAATTTGGAAAACAAATAACACCCTTTTGTTAGTTTTTTGAGGCGTGCTAAAAAAATAGTTTTTTCGCTTTACAAAAAAAAATATTATTTTTATAATATTCGTAGCAACTATTTTGAAGGAGTCCAAATATGGCAGCAACACTAGATAGAATTAAAAGTTTATTATCAAGTCAACTTGGAATTAAAGAAGATAGAATTCAACTTAAATCCAGAATCCTTGAGGACCTAGGCGCAGACTCTCTTGACCTAGTTGAATTGCTTATGACTTTAGAAGATGAATTTAACGTTACAGTTAGCGATGAAGACGCTGTAAAATTAAAAACCGTTGAAGACATTGTTAAAATTATTGAAGCAACTCAAGGTAAATAATAATTTGAAATTTAAACAATTCTAAAATAAAAATTGCTAACCTACTTTAGGCTAGCTTTTTTTATTTTTATATTTAAAAGTTTTGTAATATTTTGTCGCAACTTGTCATACACATTTAAAAAGTTTTGAGGTGTGTGCATGCTAAGGGCAGAAGAATTTGCAAACTATATTATTTTAAATAATGCAACCATTAGAGCAACCGCAAAGGTTTTTAACATAAGTAAAAGCACAGTTCATTTAGATGTTTCAAAAAGGTTAAAGTTAATAAATGTTTCGTTGTATAAACAGGTGCAAAAAGTTTTAGAAACAAATTTTAACGAACGAAACATTAGGGGTGGCATGGCAACTAAAACAAAATATCAAAAATTAAAAGAAAAGGCGAAGTAAAATTCTTTGCCTTATTTTTTACAACATTCAACAAAAAGTTGCAAAACTATTTTAAGTTGTTTGACAATTGTTTATAAACAAAATATAATGGTTCAAGAGGAAATATATTAATATATATTTATATATTAAATATTTTTGGTGGTTCTGGTTAATACTAACATTAACTTTACCAACCAATTACTTAAAAAACGAATGAACTTTGGAGAAGTACAATGGTTAAAAAATTAAGCGCAATTATTCTTGCTATATTTGGCTCGGTATTATTTTTGTGCGGTTGCGGCGACCCATATAAAGATTTAAAGTTAACAGCATCAACAAGCAACATTGTGTTGTATTTAAACGAGGCTGTTGGTTCAGAGGGTAACGAGGCAACTGATGGCGAAAATTCTGGCGGAGAGTCGTCTGAAGGAGAGCAGGGTTCTTTAAGCCCAGGGCAATCCGCCACCGATGCAGAAATTTCGGCTGCCTATCCATCTGTAACCTCCTTTGTTCTTAAATTAGACGGAGTTGAAAAAGGTGTTAGCACAAATGTAACAATTTCGCAATATGCCTATAATGGTGTTGAAGATATTGTTAAAATTGAACAAATAACATCTAACATCACAGGTAAAGATGGTGGCGACGATGGTGCACGTTATCAAGTTACAGCGCTAAGAAGTGGGTCCGGTTTAATTGTTATAACCACTGCCGAGGGTAATAAACGTGTTGAAATTGAAGTTTCGGTTAAAGTTCCGGTTAAAGGTATAAGTTTTAGTAATACAGCAAAAGCTGTTAAATATTTAAGTTCAATTGACCTATATAAATTTGTAACTTACAACCCAAGCACTACCGATCAAAAAGACATAACTTTCTATTTAAATGCTCCATCGGGCGAAGGTGTTGCTTCCGACGAGGTTGGGGTTATTGAAACCGATTATGCTAAAATTGAAAATGGCGTTTTAGTAACTAAAGAATCTCCAGGATACCCTGTAGATAGCATGGGTAACAGATATGTTCAAATTTATGGCGTTTCTAAATTTAACCCAAACATTAAAACACAAGTAATTAATTTACCAGTTATTGAAGTTATTAACCCAGACGACATTGTTTTAACAACAACAGCTGAAACCGAATCTGGCTATGTACAACTTCAAAAAACTTCTAACAACTATGAAATTGTGCTTGGACACAACATTCCAGATAATCCATATATTTATTCTCGCGATTTAACTTTAAAACTTAGCGAAGAATATGTTGTAGACCAACAATATGTTATAACAACAAACTATTCACATTTAATAACCCCAGAATCTGTTTTTGAATTAACAGAATCTGTTTTAGAAGAAAACCGCTATAGTTATAGTGGCGTAAAAGAAAACTATCCTTACAAAAAATATAATTTCTCACAAATAGCAACTGGTAGTAAAACATTAGAGATTTATGTTGACCGCCGTGGCTACGAAGGCTTGTTTACAATAACTTTAAAAGTTAAAGTAACTGTTAAAGATTTTGGAACTCAGCTATTTGCAACAAAAGAAGATGGTCAAAGTGCAATTGCAAATGGTGTTACAATTTACAATGCTTATGGCTCGCAACAAAGTTTGGGTACAAGTGTTGTTTTAAACTTAACCCCAAACCCTAATAACGCATATAAAATTCATTTAAATTTAACTGGTGCGCCACAAGTTTCTGGTTTGCCAGGAATTAAAATGTCGTTAGTTAATACAAATGAGGTATATTCAGGTTCGTCAGTTGCATCTGGCACTAGAATTTACTTTAAGCATGTATATTCTTATGAAGAAATTACACAAATTCTTGGCGGAACACAACCTCCAACACTTGTAATATCGTACATATATTCACTAGCTCCAGTTGAGGGAACTACTGGTTATGCAACCTATTCAATTGAAGAACGTATTCCTTTAATTGTTGAGGCAGGTGTTGACGATATTTCTGTTCCAGCAGGAAATCAAGAGATTAAAATTAATGCAGTAACAGGGCAGGCTGTTGGAGATGCCGGCGCTGTTGAAGCATCAAACAATTTAAGTTTTTCAACTTCAATTTTAGAAGAGTCTGGGACTGAACCTGATGGTGAAACACCAGAAGGCGAAACTCCTGAGGGTGGTGAAGAAGAGGTTGAGGCTAACGAAATTGTGTTAGTTACAATTGGCGATCAACCTGCCGACCTAGCAAAACTTATTAAATCTGTAACCATTATTAACATAGATGGTGTTCAAACAAACATTAATGCTTTAACTACTAACAGTAACACATTCTTTGATGTTGTGTTTAAAGAGGGACCACTATTAGGGAAATATAATCGATTAATAATAGAACCAAAACTTCAAGCAACGCAAGGCAGATTGGTTCTTGAAATAAAAACAAATAACTACATTACAAAAACAGTGGTTGTAGAGGTGTTTGTTCCAATTGCTTACGACGCAACTAACACATCTGCTGTAAATGTTGAAATTCATAGCGAAAACACCGTGGGTTCATATATCTACGAGGTTACAAAATCCAAACACCATGTGGTATATGATGGTGCTTTAACCATTGTTCCAGACGATGTTTTACCAGAGGAACTTATTGGAACAACAACCGTTTATTCAACTTTAGAAGCGCTTACATTGTCGGTTAATAGTCGTGTTGGTTTAAATGTATTTAACTATGTGGTTTTAAACAACTCTAAGGGCGAACCTGTTGTTACAAGGGTTAACTATAACTCAAACATTTCGGTTTCGCAAAGCCGTGAATACTTTACAATTGAATACGAAAGTATTAATGGTGTTTCGGTTCCATTTATTGTAACCAAAAAATTAAAAACAGCAACGCCAATAACAATGGCAATTAGTGTTACTGGTTACGATGCAAATGGTGCACAAGTTTCGTTAATAAAAAACATTAACATAACCATTATCGAACCAATTACAAGCATTTCATTAACTCCAGTATCTTCTACTTTATACACCGAAAATTCACTTGGTGCATTAAGGTCTGAACAAAGTAGATTAAAATATAGCTTAAACGTATATCCTGTTAACGCAACAATAAATGCAGGAACAATAGTTGAATATAGGTATCGTAACGATGTTTTATATACTTTAAAAGCTGATTCCGGAAATTCGTATAATATTAGGGTTGAACACATTTTATCGTATGATTCAACCACAGGCGAATTTGTTGCATGTATTCAAGAAGAACGCATAAGCAACATTTTATTAGCATTTACTGCCGATTCGGGAATTAGTATTGATAGTTCACAAGTTATTAAATCAATTTTTGAAAATAACGTTATTGTAACTGTTTATGCTGCACTACAACAATATGACAAACCAGAAATAACAACAAGCGCAACAATTACAATTAGAAATGCGGAAAAAGTTGAAAAAATTATTCCTAGTAGCGATATTAACGGAATTTATTTCGACTTACGTAAAATTACAGAAAGTTATGAAGGTCAAACAATAACATTCAATGTTTTACCTTCTACTGCAAATAATAAAACTTTAATTGTTAACATTGCAGACGAAAGCGTTGTAAAAATTGTTTCAGGTGTAGACCAAAACAATAGAATTATTGGAAACAAAATTGTTATTAAACCAAATAACACAGCTGGCAGAACCAGCATTCGCATCACGCCTGAAGACAGCTACTATAAAGATGGCAACACAGGAGCAATCATGCCAGGTCCATCAATTTATATTCCTATTCGTGTTGCTGATGGTACAAAAGCATATCCATTTGAAATCAAAAATCCTGACGAGTTTATGGAAATTGGCGAAGATATTGCCGATGGAAATAACGAATATTACTACGTTTTAGTACAAACATTCTCAATGGCGGCTTTCGATTTTACTCCATTCGATGCGTTCTTTGGTGGATTAAGTGGAAACTTTACTTACGAAGTTGATGGTATTAATTATACTCAACAAAATAGTTTGTATGGCTTAAACTTTAATATTGAAGTAAACCCAACTAACCCAGATTTAGAATATCATTATGGCTTATTTAAAACTCTTGCACAAACCGCAGAAATTGAAGGTGTTAATCTTGTAGATGTTAATTATCAGTTGTCGGTTCAAAATTCCGATTTTGAAAATGAAATTAACATTGGTGGTATTGCCGGTGTTAGCTACGGAACAATTAACGATTGCTCTGTAAGTGGAAAAATTAGTGTAAATTCTAATGTTAAAAATTTAAACATTGGTGGCGTAGCCGGAAAAGTTTTAGCTTTTGTTGAAATTTATCCTGCAGAAGAAATGTTTGCTGTAGCTGGCACAATTTCAGGAAAACAAAGCGCAACAAACTTCTCTGCTGGCTCAGAAACAGCAAATGTTCAAATAACATTTATTGGTTCAAGCGAAGTAACCGATGCAAACGTAAATATTGGTGGTGTGTCGGGTAGTGTAGAATCGTTTACTTATACCGATAGTATTGGTGAAGTTACACTAGTAGGTTCCGACTTTACAGGCTTTGGTGATTTATTACCAATTCCAGTTCATAAAGGTGTTGGTGTTTATCAAACAATTTCTCAACCAGTAATTCAAAACTTGGTTGTTGCTTCTAGTATTGTTAGTGTTAACGAAAGTGCACAACCATATAAAGCAAACATTGGTGGTGCGTTCGGATATTCAAACTCAACTTTAATGGAAAATATTACAGTTGCAACCATTTTACGTGGTCATTCAAACGTTGGTGGTATTATTGGTAAAGCCGAACACAGCATTATTATGAACTCTGCTGTTGAATTTGCAAACCAAGGACAAACCGGCGCAAACACCATTGCAATTAGCGGATATAACAATGTTGGTGGTTTGGTTGGCTATGCCGAAAACGTTAATATTTTATATAGCTATGTTCGTGCATACTTTAACAACAAAGCAATTGATAACTCGACATATTTTGGCAACATCGCATTGCTAGAAAGCACCGAAGCAACCAAAAATATTGGTGGTTTAATTGGTTATGCCGAGGCAACAACTATTAGCGACGAATTAAAAAATCTTGGACACACTGGTTTTACTTTAGATACGCTTATTGATGCAGAATATGATATTTCTGATTACGTAAATAATCAATCATCAAACGGAATTTTCCATTCTTACTTTAATGCTGATATTAACGCAAGTTATCAACCACTTTCTGGCATTGTAAATGTTGGTGGTTTAATTGGCGCAACAACCGAAGCAGGAAAAGCATTAACTGGTAACATTGATTCAGTTTTAATCGAGGATTCATATGTGTACGGAAATATTAAACTTCCAGAAACAAAAACATTCTCGTTTACTAACTATAAAACTTTCCCTGCAGATAATAGTTTTGTAATTGGAACATATACTTCATATGCTGCAGGAAATATTGAAAGTGTAAATCCATCTTATTACGACTATTCTATTGGCGATATTTCAACAGGTTCAAGCAATCTAATTGAAATTATAACACAGGGAATTGGCGAAACTCACGTTGTGGGTGAAGAGCCAGACACAACAAGTTATCAGGTTCAAAACATTACATTAAAAGTTCATTATGTTGCAAAACTTATTGGTAACCAAACTCTATCTGTGGTAGAAGGTTCTGCCACCGAAACAAAAAATGAAACAATAGAAAGCATTCAAACTATTGAACAAACAAAACAAATTACTATAAATTCATTACTTCCACAAGATGTAAAAGCTCATAGGGTTTATTACTTAATTAATGGTAATGGCGCAATTATTAGTTACATCGTTAATTCAAGTTACGCAATGTTTGACATTGTTAGTTCTGAAACAATTGTTCATGACCCAACAAGGCTTCGCTACGATATAAACAACACGACAACTTATTCATATATGTCGTTGTCTGAAACACAAAAATTTATTGATGCTGGCTTTAGCATTGTTGTTGCCGACATAACAAATGTTGAAAATTATAAATCTTCTGTGTGGTTAAAATGTGCAGAAATTAATGGTGGAAACCCAATTCTATTTGCAAAAACACACAATAATGGTCAAATATTATTTAAAGTTTTACCAACACAAATAACCATTAATATTGTTGATAATGCAGCTTTAGACTTTAGTAATATAAGCTACATTAAAGATGGCGAAAACCTTGTGTTGTTCTATAACGAGCAAATTAGCGGAAGAGCATATAAATATGTAAACTACTACAAACTTGTTAGTTCCGACGAACCAGCAGGAGCGGCTGAACCAATTACAGCATTAAACGTAAATTTAGATATTGTTGATTTGTATACAAAATATGGTATTAACGCAAATTACGATAAAAACATGATTGTAACAAGCTCTAATCCAAATATTGTTAGTGTTGAAAATGGAAACCTAATTAAAACCATGGCAACCGGAACAGTAACATTAAAAATTGCAAGTAAATTAGATGCATCTATTTACGACGAAATAAACATTTTAGTTGTTAAAGGTTTAAGCGATTTTGCTTTATATAAAACTAAAAACTTAACAACTGAAGCCAACAAACTTGTTTCTATTAATAAAGGTGAAATTGTTTCCGACGATTCCGATGCAAAACTAGTTAGTGCAATTACTCAAGTTATCGATAAAACTTCAAATTATTATGTTGACACCATTAACGAAGATTCTGCATTACTTATGGACTATAATGGAACATATGTAAAAAACACCAGTATTGGTGTTATGATGGAAGTTTCAGGAACAGGTAATGGTCGTGCTGTTGTAAACGGAATTTCTTTAGAAAAAGGTGTAACATACTTATTTACTTCATTAAACGAATTTTCGTTTACTGGAACCCAAAAAGGTTTAATTTATGTAACATTAACTCCATTCTTAATTACAAACAACTCACAATTTGGTGGCACAATTTATCAAACAACATCTAATGCTTTAAGCATGGATAATTGCATTTTGATTAATCAATTAACAAAAACCTACAAATTTAATGTTGTTCCTAAAGCAGAAAGCATTAAAGTAGATAAATCTGCTGCAAATTTAGATCCTATTAAGTATGTAGATTTAACTGTAACAACAATTACAAGCGACTTTGCTTTAATTGGCGAAAATTACGAAGTTAACGAAATTATAAATGTTACTATGGTTGATTTAAAAACCAATCGTACTGCCGCAGCATTTGTTTTAGATATGAATGGTGTTGGCACAAACAATAGTTTTATTAGCTTTGAAATTTTAAATAGAAGCACAAATGAAACTGACGATGAATTAAAAATTGAGTTGGTTTATTCGTTACGTTTACGTTTTGATACTGAAAAATATAAAAACAGAACTGGCGATGTAACATTTAACTTAAAAGATATTGGGTACAAAATTAATTTCTTCCCAACATCAAACACTGGAATTTTGGCAAGTTTTAACATTCAAATTGTTCCAAGGGTAGTGCAAGAAGTTCAAATGGCATACTATCCTAATGCTGAAACTTCTGCATCGGGAAAATTCTATCCTCAAGAGGCAGAATCTGAATATATTGTGCCATCTAGGGTTGGTTTATTAAAAATTGAACTACTTCCAGATTATAACAATGCTGAATATGTAGAACTTACTGTTGAGGAAAGCATGAGTTCTTACGTAACATTTGTTCAAAACCTTGCTATTATGGCTGAAGGTGAAAATAGTTATGTAACCGGATATCGTAAAACACTTTCCGACCCAGATGTTCTTCCAAACTTTAGGGGCGTAAGGTTATTAAACCAAAGTGTTATTGTTAACGGAACAACTATTTACTATAACGGAAATTATTACGTTCAGGTGTTCCTATCCGAAAATGCTCCTGTAAACCAACAAATAACCTTTACAGCAACAGCATATCGCACTGCTAACGGCGAGGTAATTCCAATTATATCTATGCCAATAACATTAACAATTCAACCACTTCCAAGCATTAATTTAACATATAATGGTGAACATAGTGGATTAATTGCCAAAGGAACAACTGCTGAATTAGAGGTTGTTGCAAGCAATTTTGAAGGAGATGTTCATTTAATTTCAACATCTGTTTTAGGTGATGCAACAAACGTTAGTGTTCCTAGATACGATTCAGAAACCGGAAAATGGTATGTTGATATTGGAGTTAACGCTCAAGCAGGCGACGTTGCAATAATTAAAGCAACTGCATCAAGGTTCTTAAATGGTGTTCTAGAAGAACGTACCGACGAAGTAAGGCTAACCATTGTAGAATATATAATTAATGGTGTAAGGCTTAGTGGTGCATCTGTTGTTGGTGGAAACTATCACTATGAAGTGTTAAACGGACAAACTCACCCACTTAGCGTAGTTTTTGAAATTACAAAAGGTGAAGAAAACGAAAATGTTGATGCTCTGTTAACAAGTTTAGAGCAACAAGCAAGTGGTAGGGCTATGCCTTTAAATTCCGGAAGTTATGTTAACAACTGGTGGAGGGTGGTAAACGGAAAATTTGATGCCCCACTTTACTCAAACACAACTTATGGTAACTATCAGTTTGTTGAGGCAAAAACATCGGATATGGATAAAACTAATTACTTTGCAATTAGAACCATTTCGGTAAGCACAACAAATGTAATTGGTTATCGCATGAAATACTATTATAACGAGATAGGTGTTCCAACAATTTATGTTGGCTCTGGCAACTCGGTTTACGATATATATGAAGTTGAGTTTACTTTTACATTAATAATTAAAGATAACTCTACTTACGATCATCCAAACCCAATTGCAACAGTTTCAGAGTTTATGGCTTTGGGCGGATTAACTGCAAATGGCGAAGCGCTAGAGGCTGGTGCTGTAACTGAAGGACATTATATTTTAGTTAACGACTTAGTGTTAGACAATTATTATCCTTTTGCAGCAAACTTTAGCACTTTAGATGGAAATGGCCATATTATAACAATAAATAGCATTAACACCGAGAAGTATCAAGGTTCAAGTGGTGCAAATGTTGGATTGTTTGAAACTATTTCGGCAAACACAATCATAAAAAATATAACCATTGATATTTCGCCAATGCTTGTAACCACAAAAATGGCGAACGAGGCACTAAAAGCCGAAGTTGGATATACTGCTCACATAGATTTAAGCAATGTAACATCGTTCAACTTTGGTGTATTAGCTGGTCAAAACAATGGTTCGATAACAAATGCAAAAATTATAAACACAAAACAAACAACAATGAATGATGCCACATATAAAAATCTGTTAATTAACAGCACTGTGGGTTATTTAAATGGTAGCTTAGTAGAAGCTAAAGTTGGTGGTCTTGTAGCAATAAATAATGGTTCTATTTCAAACTCGTATGTTGGTTTAAATGCTAAAAACTATTTAAATGAAGATTCTAGTACAGAGTTAAGAAGTAAAGTTGGTGAAAGTGGTTCAACTACAATACCAATTTATCCTTTCAACATTGTTGGTGGAAAAAGTATTGCGGGTTTTGTAAATTCTAATAGTGGAATTTTGGCTAACAACTATATTCTAGGTGTTGGAATTATTAACTCGGCAACCATTATGGAAGGAACACAAACTGCTGGCTATGTTGTGGAAAATAATCAATCAGGAACTATATTTAATAGTATGGTTGAGGGGTTGCGCACAAACAACTATCGTGCCGACGACCAAGTTTATATTGAAGCAAAAGGTTACATTGGCGGATTTGTATACATTAATAATGGACAAATTTCTAATGCATACTCAAATATTAAAATAACAACAAATAGCGGTGGAAGTGGCGGTTTTGTTTATAAAAACGAACAAAAAGGTGTTATTACCAACGCATACTCAACTGTTTCAAATGCTAACAATAGCTTAGCGCATGGTCAATTTACTGGTATCGACGATAAAGATAATTATAACAATGCTGGAACATTAACATCGTGCTACTATTTAATTTTAGAGGGCGAAACTGAAAATGCTAACGAACCAGCAACTGGAATTGTTGGTAAATATATTGAAGGTGATGGTGCTGTTAGCGAAGAAGAAGACGAAGAAGAAACTTCTAACGACAACCCATTTAGGGATACTGGTTCGTTTAACGGATTCAACTTTGCTTCTGGTAACGATAAAAACAACATTTGGCAAATTAGCCAAACAACAATGCATTTGGGTCCTAGACTTATTTCTGCTAGCCAAATGACAACATTCTCACACCGCGTATTAATGCATAGTGCAACTGGTTCGGGTGGCGAAACTATTTACAACTATACATACGACGTAGAATGTTCATATGGTTCAGAATTAAACCCATTACTTGTTAACACTGCAACTGAACTAGTAACATTTATTATCAACAATAAACAAACATTCACTTTTGGTACAGAGGTAAAACATGTGTTTGGTATTGCAACTACCGACGCATTAAGTAGTAAAGCACACTATATTCGTTTAATTAACGATTTAGATTTTAGTGCAATAACTCTAGAAAGTTTAAAGGTTGACGATTTAGAAATTAGCCAAATTGTTTTTGCCGGCGTTTTAGATGGCAACGGAATGAATATTAATGGTTTAACATTAATTGACAAGAAAACAGAAGAAGTGCACGAAAACTTTGGATTGTTTGCTCAGGTTGGATTAAAAGAATCTGAAATTGCTCAGTTAGGAACAGGAAACATTGTAAACTCGGCAATTATGAACTTAAGCGTAACAGTTAAAAGCGTTGAGGCAAGTTATGCTAGTAAGGTTGGCGTACTTGCAGGTTCAATGTATAATACCTCACTTATTAATGTAACAATTAATGGCGATAAAGAGTCTTCAATTAACGGATATAACATTGTTGGTGGATTTGCTGGATTAATTAAAAACTCTCAAGATAAATTAATTACAAACATTACAGCAAATAATATTAGTGCTAAGGCGGCATATGTAAGTGCAAGTGTTCCAGATTCAACATTGGTTGACCGCTATGGAAAAGCTTATAATGTTGAAAATTCTACCGATACTTATTTAGAGTTTTCATCTTATAAAACACAACCTAATGTTAAAGAACTTTCTTATGCTGGAGCCATTGCTGGAATTATTGATAACAACAACAGGCTTACCGATAATATAGGCGAAAATATTAAAACAAGCTTAGAAAATGCCGAAAAAATTGTTGTTAGTGGCTCAAATGTAACATATCCTACAGCGGCAGGTTCAACTGAAACAAATCCTGCAGATACATCTAATGTAAACGCTGCAGTTGATAACATTAATGCTCATCGCACAAAACCTGCAAACAACCTAGTTTCTAAAATAATTGTTCAAGGTGGCGGATATATTACAGCAGAACATGCTGGTGGAATGTTTGGCTATATTGGCGAAAATACCCATGTTAAAAACAGTAGATATTTGCTTGGACAAATTAAAACTGGTGCTGAAGAGGGCGAAAATGCGGTTGCGTTCCAACAAAAAATAATTGGTTCGCATTATGCAGGCGCAATTGTTGCAGAAAACTATGGTATGCTTGAACAAGTGTATGTAGATTATGTAGACGATTACAAGGCTAGTGTTGCAGAAGCGTTTAATTCGGGCACACGTGTAACTGGCGAAATTGAAGATTTGTTTGGTTCTAGTGCTGTGGTTGCAATTGGTGGAATTGCTGGTTATAGTGCAAGTAGTATTATCTTAGATAGCTACACAATTGTAGATGTTGCTAATGCTGCTGCAAACATTGCAGGTGGATTAGTTGGTATTACTGCTGGTACAAACTACTTTAGCCACGTTATTGCTTCTGGCGATGTGTTGGCTAAAAACCGAATTGGTGGATTAATTGGTTTATACGATTCGCTATATTGCGATTATTGCGAAGCAACAGACGCAACAGTAACAAAAGCTCCAAAATTAATGCTAGACTATGCTTTTGCTATTAACGAATGGAGCTCTAAAGCTGAAGATTTACTAAAAGAAACTTTAAAAAGTCAATATAAAAAGAGTGATGGTAATTACGAGTTTATTGTTCGTATGCCTGAAGTTGGTAATCAACCATTTAACGTTGTTACAACTTCAACTCAATCAGGTGTTAAATTTGACTACGAAACAACAGCAACCTTTGTTGGTTCGTTAATTGGTTTTGTTAATGCCGGAACAATAAATGCATCAGGCGGAGAGATTACCACAGTATCACCTGCTGATGAAATTACAGAAAACCAATTAAAAGCTGTTGTTGAAAAAGGCAGAATTACACAAATTGTAAATAATGGTAGTGGTGATAGATACTTGTTTAGCACTGTTGTTTCAACAACATTTGGTAGTGCAAAACTTTCTAAAAACACAGGGTTGGCTTCAACCGACGAAGAATATGTTGTTGAAGAAAATGCCGACTACTATCAAGAATTATCTAAATCAACAGGTGCATCAGGAATAGGTGATAAGCTTGAGTTTACTAACTTAATTGGTAATCAGTTTAAAGTTAACACAATTTTAGGTAGATTAAACGAAAATGCTGTTGTTTCAAATGCAACCATGTTTAATATGTTTATTTGGGATTCTATTGCAACCGGTGCAAGTGGATTCGATAAGGCAGGTAGTAAGGTTTGGAGGCTTGGTAGCGTTTTACCAGAATATATTATTGGTATATTCTCTAACTTCAATAAAATTGAAAGCATTACAGATATATACAATAAATTGGTGGCAACACGTGAAACCAGAAACCAATTCTACTTACTTGAAAACGATACTTACACATTAAACGACGATGGTGCAGAACATGGCTCTTATGCGGATTATTTCCGTAACGATTTTGAAGGCACCATTATTGGTGTTACAAAAGAAGTTGGTGGTAAACAAGTAAATCCAAAAATTGTTTTAAATGTTACTCCAAATGAAAAATTTACAACAATATTCAAAAAATTAAGCACAGCTTCAATTATGAATGTAGACTTTGAAGTTAACTATGTTCCAACCGATGGTTTGGCTGCAAGTAGTACACTTCGTATGGAAGCATCTAATAGTGTTTACGACGGATTCTTTGCAAAAGAAATTCATAGTTCGGTTTTAAGTAACGTTAACTTTAACATTAACTTCAAAACAAACTATAACATTACTTATTGGGATACGTATGAAGCAATTGGTTTAATGGTTGGATATTTGCGTGATAGTTCATTACAAAATGTAAGTGTTACAATAAATAACACAGCAGAAGCTGTTGATAAGGTTCCTGAACTTAAAAAACTTAATTTGGCATCTCGAGCAACAAAATCAATGTCGTTTGGCGGTGTTGTTGGTTATGCTTCAAAAAGTAGATTAGGAAATGTTGATGTTTATGCTTATAACGATTCAATTATTAATCTAAGTGCAAACAATCCAACAACCCATATTGGTTCAGTTGTTGGTTATTCCGACAACATGGAAATTTATAGGGTAAACCTTGAAAATATTAATATGGTTGGAGATGCAACAACATTTGCAACAACCAGCAACAATTTGTTTAATGCAAAATCTATTTCAGATTCTACAGAATTAAACTATGGTGGAATTGTTGGTTATATGGTAAACAGCACTTTAACAACAACATATTTTAAAGGCGACATACTATATGGACAAGATGGCACGGTTAATACAAACCTAAGCTTAGGTGGTATTGCTGGTATTTGCAAAAATTCAACTATCGAGCACGCAAACGTAAACGATATTATTCAAATATCTGGTTCATCGTTAGACAGAGTAATAATGCAAAAAACTGATCCTTTAGATTCAGATAACGACATTAATTACGAAATTAAAGTAAAAAATGGAACAAGTTCTATATTAGTTGCAACAAAAGTTGGCGGAATTGTAGGATATGGCAATAATGCTAAAATTTTAGGAAATACTACAAATGGACTAAATACCTCAAACAGCTCTAATATTTTTGTTGAAACATATGTTAATGAAACCAAGGTTGGTGGTATTGCAGGTCATATTGAAAATACCGAGAATGTAACTATTTCTAAAGTTGCAAATGCAGGAAATATTTCGGTTGATGTAAGTGGCACAAGCACTTCTGCAAACACTTCAATTGGTGGAATTATAGGTTTTGCATTTGGTGGCAGATATGCAATGTTCTATAATATTGGCGATATTGTGTTTGATGCTTCATCGTCTTATTCTGTAGGGTCAATTTTTGGAGTAAGCAAAACTGGTACAAATTATGAAACTTTAAACTTATCAAGGTTTGTTAACACGGCTGATATTTACTTTACAGGAACGTCTGATTACATTCCTAATAACGAAGGAGGAGCTGTAACTGGACGCTATATTGGTGGTGTTGCTGGTAGATTAGAGGGCAATGCTAGCACATTTGAAGGTGGATATACACTTGCCAGAATTTATTGGGAAAAAGACACTGATGTTTATGTTCAGTTTGCAATTAATAACCAAGATGTTGGTGGTGTAAATGGTATTGCTTACACCGGAGAAATTAGTGCGACAACATTTAAATATGTTTATTTCGTGTTTGATTTCTTGCCATATTCTAACTACTCAAATGCTAGTGCTCAAGATTATGGTGCTAAAACTTATGTTTCAGCAAGTGAAACCGAAGCAAACTTTGGTGGTGTTGAATATGCAAATCTTCCAAGTGTTTTAAACTCACAATTGTCCAACTATTTTACAACTTCGAATGTAACAGATTTTGTTGTTACAACAGAGGGTGGAGTTGTTACAGCTTTAAATTTACCAAATGAATTTAAAGCGGAAAGTTCAGAAAACGAATCTATGTATTCACTTCTAAATTACTTAACAAATCAACCTGTTGACATTACATTGTCTGCTGAAAAATTAAACCCAGTAAAATTAACTCAGGTACAAGACCATGAAATTTTAAGTAATAAATATTACATTATGGACAGTACAAATTGTAATGGCAAAAAGATTGATGTTAAAGATTCAACAACGTTTACTGGACTATTAACAAGTAATTCAAGAGCAAATGCTCCAAAAATTTACTTATTAGGTGATGGAAAACCATTAGAAACAAACTATGGTTGCTTATCTAACTTTATAATTCATTACGAGAAAAATATCGGTTCTACCATGGCTGCATCGGCTGCTAAGGTTTCAGAAGAAGGTATGTTATTAAAGGTTAACGAAGGTAACATTATTAACTGTGTAACATACGGACACACATTTGATAGTGAAACTTTAACATTTATTGGTGAAATTGTTACTTTTGTAAAAACCAACAATGCAAACATTGTTCAGTCGGGAAGTATTGTAATGTTTTCAGGCGACGATACATTTGAAAATGCTTCAAATATTGTAAGTGGTTTTGTAAACACAAATAATGGCTTTATTAAGGATTGTTATTCGTTAACATCGCTTATTAATACCGACGCCGAAAACACATCGTTCTTTGGTAGTGTTGGAACTGTTGCCGGATTTGTAATTGCTAACACTGGCGTTATTGAAACTTCATATTATGCTGGCTCGTTAACTCCTGCAAACCTATCGTCAGGTGTGTTTGTAAATAATAATACCGGAACCATCAGAAATTGTTATTACGATGGTGAGGCTACACCTATTAGCACCGGCGCAGACGCACTAACAAATGAAAGCATGAAGGCTAAAACAGCTGATTTTGAGGGAAAAGTTAAATACTTAACAACCAGAAGTTTCATTGAAACATCAGAAAACACAAGACCATTCTATTCAATTGCATTAAGCACAACTTTTGTACCATCTGCATTTATTACAAGTTTGAACGGTTCTTACGATTCCGATGTGTATAACTATGGTTATGTAGGAATTGATAACGCTATAAAAATTCCAACATTGTATACTATTTCAACTAGTGGCGATGCTTCAGACCCTCATTCGGTTACAGCAGCATTCCAAACATCTGGAAGTTTTGGAATTTATCATGTTGGTCAATTAAATCAATTTGCTTCCTTCCAAGATTCTGAAACTTCTCGTGATTTATTCTTGCAAACAAGTTTAGATCTTTCAAAAATTAATTTTGGATTATCTGGTGCTAATTCTAAGATAAGGGAGTCAGAACAACTATCTAGCACAACCGACTTAACAGTTAATTTCTACGGATTTAAGCAAAATTTAAGCAATTTAACAATAGATGCTGAAAGCAGTAGAACGGCATTATTTAACTCAATTAGTAGTGGAAAAAGAGTAGAACACTTTAATATTGTTACTGCTAATGTAACCACAGCTTCTGGGCCAGCAGGCGTTGTTGTTGCTACAAATAGTGGTGGTGCAATTAGTTATGTGAATATTTCTGATGCAACAATAAATAGCAGCCATGAGGCTGGAGTTGGCGCAATTGCCGGATTATACACTGGAGCAGGCAGTATTAGTAATTGCGAATTAACAAAAATTACTATTACTGGAACTACAAATATTGGTGGCGCAGTTGGTATACATCAAGGTGCACTAATTAGTGATATTAGCATTACCGATGTATCAATCAGCGGTGTTAACAACCTTGGTGGATTGGTTGGCACAAGTCAAAAAACCACTGGTAGCACAGGTGAGGTTGTTGAAATTAAAAACTCAGTTGTTAATAGCGGAACTATTGACTCAAGTTTGTCAACAGATGCTATTTCAAAAATAAGGGGTACAACATCTAATTGGATAAGTAAACACGCAGATTATGCTACAACATACTTTAAATCAGGTGCCAATGCTGGTGGTTTAGTTGGTCATCTTAATGAAGGTGCTAAATTAAGCAATTCTCAAGTGTTAAAAATAACAATTAATGCGGCTATTGGTGCCGGTGGTTTAGTTGGATTAGTTGATTCGGGTGCAGAAGTTAATAATAACAATAAAAACTTTACTGGAACCACTGCAAGCGACATTCAACTTGTTGGTTCCGATGCGGGAAGTTATGTTTTAGGTGGTATTGCCGGAATTAATAAAGGAACCATTAAAGGTAATTCAAACTCAAGCGTTTATGCTGTGATTGGTAAAGATAGATATATAGAGGGTGAAGATAGGTCTACGGTTGGTAAAAAAGCGTCTAATAATAGGCACGATGCTGCACTTGGTGGTATTGCAGGTGTTACAGATGGCGGAACTATAGATGGTGTTATTGTTGAAAGTAGCACATTATATGGTAACAAATTAATTGGTGGATTAATTGGTTATGCGTTTAATGGCGGAAAGGTAACTAATTCTAAATTCCAAAATTCAACCATTTATTCTCAAAGTGAATATGATATTGATGAATTTAATGGTCAAATGCAGTCTGATTTTAAACTTGGAATAGGTTCTAACACTAGTTATCATGACACAAACTTTAATGAACGATTTGGTTTGGGTGGCGATAATGCTAAACTATTTAACTGCGATTACACTAAGCAATATTACGTTATGGAATATGGTGGTGTTGAATCCAAGGTTGGAGAAAATACTGTATGTACCATAAAAGGTAAAGAAGAATTTAAGGTGTTGTTAGGATTGCTTTCAGGCGGACATGCGTCAACAAAACCAGATTTTACAGGTTCGTCCTCGAATAATTCGCAAATTAAGGGCTTATATGACGAATATCGTAACTATGTTGTAGATGTTAGAGATTATAAGGTTGCATTCTCTCCTAACTGGACTAAAATTGCTCGTAAAATTCAAAAAGGTATCAGAAACTTTGATACCGCAATTGATAGTTCATACTTCTATCATGGTGGAGATGCTTACAAAAAGTACACTAACAAATTTAACGAATTAGGTAGAGAGGACTATACTTATACAAATTCCTCGGGATATAGTTCTACAGCATATCCATTAAGGACATCTACAAGTAGTGATACAAAATATCAAGCCTCGGGTTATTCGAATGGCACATACATAATTCATACATTGTTTACAGCATTAAAAGAGGCTTCTAAAAGTAATCAAGACGGTTTAACATATGCACAGAATAACTATAATGAAATATGGACAAATAAATATACCTATTATCGTTATTGCTATTATTCCTATTCGGAGCAGTCTCATGAGGCATCTGTAACTTATGCAAATAATCAAATGTTGGCCTATGAGCATTTAAATATTAAAGCGTACTCGTATCCTGGCTTAGAATGGTTAGATGCAGGCACAGTAAAAGATACTACCGAAGTTGCAACTGACGAGGTTCAATACTCAGGTCATAATAAATGGGGAGCTCCGCTTCCATTAAATGTATTTGTGAATACAAAATTTACAGACACCTCTGGTGCTGATGATACATTTAATAAAGGATAATCAAAAAAACAACGCATTTTGCGTTGTTTTTTGTGCTTGTAAAAGCGTAAATTTGGTATATTGTTAGAACATAATAATTATAAATTTCAAAATTAATTAGCTGTGTTTTTGCCTTATTTAGAACAAGTAAAAATTGTAAATAATTACATAAAATTTTACTTCAATTTTAGGTTTGAAACCGCAATAAAAACTTGGTAATTTTTATGTGAAATAATGCCACTATTTTGGGCTATGTTTATATATTTAATTGACATCTACTTTAATTAACTTTATACTAGTGTTAAGCCGTAATATTATATAATAATATTTATATATATAACGTAATAAAAAATATCAGTTTGTTTAAAACTAATTTTAAGGATGAAATTATGGGTTACATACGAAAAAGTTTACTCGCAATATGCTTAATTTTATTTAGCTCTGTAATGTTGTTTTACGGATGCGATAAAAACGCTTATAAAAACATGAGTTTATCTATTGAGGGAAGTACAGATATGGAAGTCGTGCTTAACGACGATCCCTCATTAAATCTATTTACAGTAACTGCACTTGTTTCAAAAATGCCTAAGGGGTATGATGGTGCGGTTTCTTTTAGTGTTCCTGTAAACGACTTTATTTCTTTAAAAGAAACTTCTAACAAGGTTGAAGACGGCAGAAGCAGAGCTGTTTTTGAAGCTAAGCAACAAGGAGGACCTGTTGCAATAACCGTAAAAACCTTAGAAGGTAACTTAACTACACAAGTTAATGTTAAAGTTGTTAAACCAGTAACTTCAATTTCATTTAACTCTCAAATAATTCCTGTAATTAAAGGTGAACAAACTGACATCTCTAAATATTTAACTTTTAATGCCGGCGAAAGTTCAACAAATCAAACAGGAGTTAAACTTGAACTTATTTCTGAAAGCAATTCCGACAAACTTATTCAAGTTGTAACCGATGGGCACTTCTTAACCGTTCCGTCAGAACTTGATTTATCTGAATTTCAAATTCGTGCACGCTCAACTGTAAATCCTGAAATTGTTTCAAGCACTCTAGCAACCGTAAAGGTTATTACAGTTATTCCAACTAGTCAAATTACTTTAATGCACAATAATAACACTCCAGATATTTCAGACGACGATTTGGCTGTTGAAAAAGTAAATTCTACTGATTATGGTATTGTGTTAGCAACCAACACCGGAAACCTTTTCACAAAAACTCTTTATTTTAACTTTGCTAATAATGTTAATGAAAACAACAATTATAGTGTTGGCATAAAAGGTTTAACCGAAAGTGGTGCAATTCTAGATGAAAACAACGAGGAAAATCGTATTGTTGAAGCAGTTAAAGTGCCAAACAAACTTAACTGGTTTAATATAAATGCTAGGGGTAATGGTAAAACAAAAATTGAGTTCATTATCGAACGTTCCGATTTCCCTGGTCAATTTACCCAAACAATCACATTAAATATTGATGTTCAAGCATTCCCAACCGAAATTAGTGTTAGCAACATTTCAACCAACGAAAAATTAGATTATATTCAACTTTATGCTAACTACAACGAATCAACAACTTTCGGAACTCCATTTAGAGTGGTTGTTAGCAACGAAACTGGAGCAATGACAAATCAAAAAGTAATTGTAAATGTTTCTAGTTTTGCAGAAAACAACATTCAACTATACGATTCAAATAAAAACTTAGTTCAATTTGGCTCTGAACTTATTTCAAATGGTCAATATTATTTAAAACATAATTTTACCGAGGCTCCACAAGAAGAAATTAAATTAAACCTAGAAAGTGTAACTTATAGTCAAGTGTTTACAGATGTTTTAGTTTTAATTGAAACTCAACCAATCGAGTTAACAACCAGCCGCGACACAGTTAACATTGACATAACCAAAGGTGTTGTAGAAACTAAGTTAGAAGTTTTAGGTTTGCCTAGTGGTTTTAATTATTTAAATTTAAGTTACGAACTATTAAAAGACGATGTTAGCGATGCAAGCAAATTAGTGTCAATTTCTAAAACTGCAAGTCAAATTGCTGTAGCGCCAAAAACAACTAACATTGGCATTGGCGAGTGCAAGGTTAAAGTTATTGCTCCAAATGGTAGTTATCAAATTTACACAATTGTTTTATATGAAAGTTTAAATACAGCTCAAACAAGTGTAACCATTGCGGGTGTAACTATTGATGCTCAAGATGTTTTAGATGCAGAAAGTGCTACTGAAATTAATGTTAAAAACGGATTAAACATTCAAGTTTACTTTAATATTAATGGTAAAGAATATTCTTCATTAGCTGGCACAGGTTTAAGTTATAAAGTTACTTCTTCAAACAACCAAGTTGTTCAAAACAAACAAGTAAGTTATCAACTTCAAACTCAAAACATGGCAGGCGCATCACATGTTGTAATTGAAATAACAGGATTTAACGATTCTGGACAAAAAAATAAAGTTGTTTATTTTGAGGCGTATATTACTGTTTCGGTTCCACTAGCTAATTTATTTACTAACGAAAGTGAAACTGTTTTATACGACACAAACTCTTTAGCTGTAAGTCAACAAACAACATACGGAACTTACACAATTAATTTAAGTAGTTCTCCAGTTAATGCAACATTTACATTTGACGATATTGAATGGATTTGTGAATATAACGGAACCGAACTTTTGGCTGACACAGATATTAGTCAGGATAAAGAAACTGTTATTTATACATTTAGAACAATTAATTTTGACACAATCAGATTAACAACCACAAAATCTAACTTTAAGCAAGCTGTTGTTACTTGTGAAATTTCTGGATCATCAACTCAAATGTTAACCTTTAACATTGTTGCCAGAGTTCAACAAGAATTTACAAACGAAAATGGTTATGTTATTTCTGCTCCTAAAACAGCAAGTGTAAGATTTTTAGTTTATAGGGCAGTTCGTGTTAGCGACTTTGTATTTGAAAATGTTGCTAGCCGCGGAACAGCTTCAAACCCAGTGTTTGAAATAACCTACGACGAACGTGATTTAGATTACGATGGTTCAAAATATAACAATACAGCAAATTGTATTAAAACAATTAACTTCACTGTTTATCCTGCAAATGCACTAAACAAAGATCTTGGTGTAACAGTAAACAATAGTGCAATTAGTGTTGGCATAAACAATGTTAATAAAACAATTACAGTTCAACTTTTATATAAACCAACGTCAACCGAACCAATTACTATAACAGTATATGCTAAAGACGATTTCGATGGCGGACAAATTGGTAAACATAAAATCATTAAAATCCGTGTTTTAGATGGTAGAAGTGTTGAATCGGCATTTGAAGTTAAAAATCAAGCCGATTTAGAAAAGGTTTCAAGTTCACTATCTGCTCACTATGTTTTAGCAGGTGATATTGCACTTTCTTCTAACTGGACACCAATTGGATATAGCCAATTAGGAACACAACAATTCAACGGATACTTCTCTGGAAAATATGAAGTTAAAGACGAAAACGACACAGTTGTTCAAACTTCATACTATTCAATTACCGGATTAACTATTAATAATAATTCGTACGAGTATTATGGGTTATTTGCTTATCTTGGTTCAAATTCACAAGTTTCAGATTTAACCATAAATGGTGTTTCTATTACCGCAAACATAACTCACAATAAAAATGTATACGCAGGAGCACTTGCCGGATATGCTGAAGGAACAATTACTAATGTTTCTGTAAACGATCAAAGCGGAGTTCAATCGTATACAGGCGTATATTATAACAACAACGAAAAAGGCTCTACCGATTTCGGAATTTATATTACAGCAAACACCAACACTAGTGAACACGCTAATTATTTTGTTGGTGGATTAGTTGGCTTTGTTAACAATGCTGCTTTATATGATGCATCAACAACCGTTGCAAGTTCTTTAGCATTATTTAACAATGTTAAAACAAACTATTCTGGTTCAAGTTTATTAAATACACAAATAGCAAATGCAAAAGTAGTTGCACAACTAAATGTTCATGTTAAAACAAACAACATAAGTTTTGTTGGTGGTGTGGTAGGATTTAACAATCGTGCAGTTATTTCTGCAAATAATTCAACCGCATTAAGCTTTGGTAGCGATAGTGCTAATGTTATTACCGCAATTAACGCAAGCTTAACACCAGAACAAACATCGTTTAACGAATATTCTGCATTTGGTGGTGTTGCCGGATTTAATAATGGTATTATTGATGGAATTACCGCAAAAGCAAGTATATTTGGCGTTTACGAATATAGTGGTGAAACTTATAATTTAAGAAATGTTGGTGGAATTGTTGGTTACAACACTGGCTCAATTACAAACAACACAGCATTCCCATTAATTCATGCATATGAAAACATTGGTGGTGTAGTAGGTAAAACAGTTAGCGCAGTTGTTTCGCTTGACGGAACAGTTGGCGAAACCGATTATAGCTTTGTAAATGGCAAGATGGGTGTTGGTGATGGCAAATTCACCATGGGGCATAGCATTGAATTTAATAGCAACTTCAAAGTTGTTATTACTGAGTTTAAAACTGAATCGCTTACTTATGACGAGTTGGTTGAAGTTTTAACTACTCAATACTCAAGTAAAGATACTGCCGAAGATTATGCTAATAACGCATATAATCGTGCAATTCCTAACACATACACAGTAACAAAAGTTTCAAAATTAAATATGTTTAGTGATGTTGCAGATAAGGTTGTATATGCATACAGATATGGTTCTTATGCAATAAACTCAAGTTCTGATTACGATGGTTTAACTACAAACCAAATTGCATTGTCGCTTGGAAACTATGGAACAAACACAATTAGTGGCAATAGTGTTCAATTCCTAGAACTTAATGATGGAGTTAAATTATTTAACACTGCATTAGTAGGAATGAACAATGTTGGTGGATTAATTGGTGAATATGTTGGCGTTTATGCCGTAAACGAAGATGTTGCTCCTTTCGATGCAAACAGCAGCGTTAGTGGTGCAGTTGCCGTATCGCACGTTAACTATAACCCAATTGCGTATAACAGTGTTTATAACTACACACAAAAAACAGTTGTTCAAACAAATGCTGTTGTAGCAAATAGTTTTTATGGAAACATTTTACTTTCTAATGCATATGTTTCTGAAGTTAAACCTGAAAACCGCAATTACGCTGGTGGTTTAGTTGGTAAATTAACTAACGGCGCAATTTATGCTAACCAAGTGTTTGCTTCACTTCAAGGTAATCTTGCTGCTCTTGGTGGTTTAGTTGGTAAAACCGATGGAATTACCAGTATTTCAAATAGTAGTTTTGTTGGAACAATTATTAACCGTGATACCGATGCAACAGCCGAAGTAGCTGCTATAACAGGTGGTTTAGTGGGCGATGCGCTAAGTGCAACAACAACTTTTGCTTACTACGGAAAAGCTAACGACGACGAAACATTGTTAGATACCAACATTTTAGGTTCTTTAACAACACTTAAATATTCTTACGGAACAGAATCTGTTGGATATGTTAATTTAGGAACAACTTACAATAACATTGCTTATTCATATTTCAGAGCACAAACACCAAGTGGATATGTTGCTTCTGTTGCTGAAGAAACAACTAATTATATTAATCAAAAATCTGTTGGATATGTTGGTGCCGGCAGACGTGAACTTAACTTAACCTATGCTTATGCAGATGGAAGCATAAAAACATTTACAGTTAACGAAACCGATTTAAATTACAACCCAACACTAACAGACGTTTTAAAAGTTAACACTACAACAGTTAAAACATCAGCGTCAGAAACTGAAGTTTTTGAAAATTCATTTAACTTTGATGGTGCTACTATCGACGAAACAAAAGTAAACACATTTATTGCTAAAACACAAGCTTATGTTGTTACCGAATTGGCAATTGATGATAACGGCGATGGATTGTCTGATGAACACACAAGTAATGGAACAGGAGATATTTACAAATTAACCAGTGCTGAATTTATTGATGCTTACCTAAAAAATACTGTTTGGTATGTTAACTATCAATTAAATGATGGACTTCCTGTGTTGCTTACTCCTAATAAATTAGTGGTAACTGAAAGTGGTTATAGCATTAACTTGCTTTCAAACTTCCCACCAACCGACATTATTTTAGAACTTAAACAAAATATGGTTGATACATTTATTACAAGTTTAGGAGCTAATTCAGCAAGTGTAATTTACTTCTATGGTTTAGCAGACTCTAACTATCAAAATAGTAGTTCATTAAATTTTGGTACAACCGACGAAGATAAAATTAAAAATTCAACAACAGAGCTTAATGCTCAGTTGGCAAAATTAAACACTTATTCTATTGCAGAAGTGTTAAATTTAACAACAATACCTTCGTTTGTTAATGCAAATAGCTTTAAATTAACATCTTCTAATCCTTCAGTTTTAAGTGTTGGATTAGATGAGCAAAACAATATTAAATTTGTGGCAAAAGGTGCCGGAACGGTAGTAATTACTATTAGTTCGGTTTACAACACAAGTTTAACTAAATCAATTTTTGTTAATGTTGCAAATGCAACCAATAGCCTAAAATTAGGATATTTTGCATCTGGAGAACAAAAATATGTTCAAAACAATCAAATCCTAACAATAACAAAAAGTACCGACGACATGCAAATAACACTACCACTTAGTTCAAATTTTGCATCGTCATATGATTTTAATGGAATAATTCATCCAGAAATCAAGAAAACTTTTGCTTTAAAACAAAATATTAATAGTGGTGTAAGATATTATTTAACAGCACTATCTACAATTGAAAGCGTAACTTATTCTTCAATTTATCATTTTACTAACGATATCGAAAGTTTAATTGATAGCATTCCTGTAACAATAAACAACTCTAAGTTTGAGTATGAATATGTAAACTCTATTGAAGACGAAGGTGTTACAACAAACTATTACACAGTTTATATTGATGTTCCATACGGAAACACAGCAAATGTTGTTGGTTTAGTAGAAACAGTTGAAAATTTAAACTTTGTTGCAGTTCCTTATGTTGTAACAAACATAACAAGTTCAACAAAAACAAAACAACTTCTTGCAAGCATTGGTGAATATAACGATGTAGAAAACGCAATTGAATTAAGTTATGTTCACAATAACGAAGAAAAAGTTGAAAAAGTTTTAGGTTTAACAATTCCAACTCAAAGCAGTATTGTTTTAAATAAAACACGTTATGGTGTTGAAACATATAGTTATGCTGATTATAAACAAGAATATTTAAAACATATTGATAATTTAGTTACTAAGTTTAGCTTAAAAGTTGCAAAAGCAACATGGAACATTACAAAAAGTCTTGACGAAATTAGTTTTGATGTAAAAACAATTCCAACATTCTCTATCGAAATTGAAACAGATAAAGACACCGAGGAACTATATGTTGTTTATTACGAAAATTTAGGTTCTGAAAGTAAAGAACGTGTTGTTCCAATTAGTACAATTATAGATGGCGATTCAAGTTTTGGTGGAAAAGTTCAAATTAGCAACATCACAATGCTAGTTAACAACCATAATATTAGCGAAGTTAACGGCAAAAATGTTATCACTTATAACTTTAGTTTACTTGTAAGCGACGAGTTAAAAACTGAAATTCAAGATGTATTTACAACATCGTTACGCTTCTTTGTTGCAAAACAAGGTGCAAACATCACTTACGATGGCGAATATGTAAATAATGCAATTTCAAGCATCACAACAGCTAATTTATTAGTTGAACTTCCTGTAACACTTCTTCCACAAAGTATTACAGAAATAACATTAAAACATTATCCAAACAGCGAAAGCACTGTTACAACAGACGATAATGGTAACAAAATTACAAATGTAAACCTAAACGAAATTGCCTACGATAATTTAATTCCAGGCAACGCGGGAATTTTAAAAGCATATATTTCACCATATTATTCAAGTTTTGACGAACTTAGAATTATTTCAAGTGGTTCAGGTGCTAATTCAGTATTATTCGAACAAATGTTGGCGCACACAACAAAAACTGCTGCAGGCATTTTATATACTGGTAATTACACAACATTAATCACTCAAGGAAACCAAGTAGATGGTGGAATTACTTTACAAAAAATTTCATACATTCAAAATGCTGGCGAGGAGTCTGAACTTCAAGGTTACGATGGTAATATTTATATACGCACATTAGTTAATAGCTACATTACCGAGGCCGATAACTTTACATTAACATTAACCGCATATAAAAACGGTGTAGTGGTTAAAACTGCAAGCATTACCTTAGAAGTGCAAACACCGCCATCATTAAATTTAAGTATTAATGGCGATAAGTTTGCTCCAATTGCTAGAGGAACTGAAATAGGCTTTGATGCAAAATTAAATGATCTTGCAGGAATGGTTGATTTCAGTCAAAGCTATATGTTCCGTTATAATTCTAACGGAATGGAAGTTAGAGTTGGTTCAATTAATTCCGACTTCACAATTAAAACTAGTGGCGGAAACTATAGTGTTTCTGTAAATAACAACATTGCATCAGATCGTTATATTAAAATTATTGGTGTGGTAACCAAACAAATTAATGGTGAAATTATTGAACACACCGATTCTATTACACTTCATGTTACCGATTTTGTTATTGAAGAAATTACTGTTGAAAATGCAACTGCTGGCAACTATGTTGGTTTGTTTAATCAACCATATGCTTTAATTGTTAGAATTAACAAAGCAACTTATAACCCAGAAAATGCAGAAACTGTAGCTGAACAAATTCAAGCATTAGAACTTGAATTCTCAAAATGTTATGAAGAGAATTCCGTTTTAACAACATGGAAATCAGTTAACACATCTACAACAACTGTGGTTGAAAATCGTTATGGCTCACTTCAAAAAGGTTATAACACAGCAAAAACATTTATAATTGGAACACGTATTAGTGCCGATTTAAATAATACCGCTGTATATACACTTCAAAACACCAGATTTGGTAGTGGCGATAAACTTGCGGCAGTTGTTCAATATGTTTACACCGATAATGGCATTAAAGCATTAATGACCTCAGAAGATCGTGCAAATTACGAAACAAATGCTTATTGTTATGAAAAAACTTACGAATTTGGTTTCGGATTCTATCGTATTAGAGATGAAGAACGCCCAGACCCAATTGAAACAGCTGAACAATTTAAAAACATGGAAGATGGTGTTGACTATATTTTAGTTAACGACATTGTGTTAGAAGATTGGGAACCATTCCGTGATGATTTGGCTATTAACAGCCTAGATGGTAATGGATATGTTATTACAATTAAAAACTTTAAACTAGATGCTTTTGAAAGTGTAGAATCTTTAATTAACACTAAAAATATTGGTATTTTTGGTAAAATTAATGCCGGCACAACAATTAAAAACTTAATTATTGAAGTGCCAGCAGCGCAAAAAGCAAATTCAATTGAACTTGCAACATATGCTGGTACAGCAGTTGACTTATACGTAGATGCAAAAGCGTATAAAACAGTTAACTTTGGTATTTTAGCAGGAACAAACTCAGGGCTTGTTACCAACGTTCAAATTGTTAACGACGCTGGTGCACTTAGAGAAGAACGTGAACTTGCAATTGCATACAGCGACCCAAGCAATCCTTTATACGCAAATTATTTTGATGGCGTTACATTTGATAAAAATGCGTTTATTATTGCAAACTGGAACAAGTTCCATGCTAACGAAGTTTATAAAACAGTTAGTGCAACCGATAAAACACCACTTTTAGATGGTAATGACGAACTAATTATTGAAAGTTTGGCGGGAAGTGAAAACAGACAACTTTCAGTAGTAAGAATTGATACCACCGCAACAACTGATGTTCAAGCACATTACATGGCTGGTTTAGTTGGACAAAACTTAGATGGTGGCACCGATGCATTAGGAACAATTACAAACTCTAGTATTGAAAATATTACAATTAATGGTGTTGGTAATGTTGCTGGCTTTGTTGCAGTAAATAATGGTAAAATCAGCACTTCTTACTTTAAGGGTGGAAATGTTATAAATCATACTACAGAACAAGTTGCAGAACTTGCTACTAGTGGATTTGTAATTACAAACTCTGGAACAAATGCAGCTATTCAATATTCTTATGTTCAAGGTCGTATTGGTGAAAAAGTTAAATTTGCTAATCCTAAAACTGGTTTGGCATATACAAATGCTTCAAACATTGATAAAACTGGTTTAAATGACGAAGCAAAGAGTGCGTTTGCCGGATACACATATTATCAATCAAGTACAGAACCTGGTTTCCAAGCTAGTGTTGCAACATTAAGGGCATTAAATGCCATGATTGATACCAGAACAAATGCTAGTGCATTTATTTACGAAAATGCAGCAATAATTTCTAATAGTTATGCAAACATTATGGTAAACAGCACAATGCAAACTAGTGGTTTCGTATTCAGTAACACTGAAGAAGGAACAATTAGTTCTTGTTACACATTAAGTAGTATTAGAACTAAAAACCAATCTGCTAGTCCGTTTACTGGTCGTACTTCTAACTATGAAGGATACAATAATGCTAATCCAGAAGGATTTAATGATTGCCACTACTTAAAACTAGGTTGCGACGAAAATGCAACTGCGTTAGAAATTAGTTTAAAAGAAGACTTTATTGATAGTAAAGAGCCTGCAACAGCTTTAGGTTCTTCACAATTTGCAGAATATAATACTTTCCAAGGTTATGCATTTAACACAGACTTTGAAAAAAGTTCGGCAGATAAATTAACTAGAAGCGTTTGGTTTATTCCAAATGATCAGTCAAAAACTCTTTACAAAGAATATTTCAAAAATTCTTATTATATTAATGCTCGTCCAGAACTTGTTGCTGCAAACATGCGCACAGTTTCAATTAGAGTATGGATTGGTTCTGACGAATCAGAAGAAAATAGTTATAACTATGTTTCAAACGAATTAGTTTTAGGTGCAAGCATTAAAAACCCAATTTTAATTAAGAGTGCCGAAGACTTTAACCGTTATTTAAATTACGAAACAACAAATGAAGATGTTGATCGTAACTTTGCTGTAAGATTTATTTCGGATATTGCATTCAATAAAACCGACTTAACTGCACAAACATATAACATGGAATATTATGGCGACCTTGATGGTAATGGTATGACTATTAATCAACTTCGTTTAGTTTCCGATACAGATTTTGAAAATCCTAACACAGGTGAAACAATTACACATTTGGGATTGTTTGGTAAAATTAAAACCAAAGACCCTGATGCTGAAGTTAAAGAGCGTGGTGTAGTAAGAAACCTTAACATTAATGTTTCCGAGGTTAGAGGTAGTAAGGTAACCTATGTTGGTGCACTTGCCGGATCAATTGAAAACGCCGATGTATTTAATATTAATATTTCGGGTGATGAAGTTATTCAAGGTAAAAACTTAGTAGGTGGACTTGCTGGTATAATTAAGGGTGATAGTGAAATTGTAAATATTACTAGTTCCTTAAGTGCAAAAGCAGCTTACTTTAAAGATACAAACAAATTCTTGGGAGTATACCCAAATGCAACATTATTACCAAAAGAGTTTGGAACATTTAACTTATACTACAGCGAACTTCAAGGTGATGAAGTAAGCAATGTTGAAAATGTTTCATATGCCGGCGGAATTGCAGGTGTGTTTGACGTTAAAGAAAGAGAAGAAGACGAACAATTAAGTCCGCTATCGTTATTTAACGCAAAAGCACGTAAATTAATTGTAAGTGGAAACATTACACTTATTGGCGAAATTGTTGGTGGTGTGTTTGGTTTAAACGGCATTGAATCTACTGCAAGCGACCTATCGTTTATTGTTGGGGAAGCAAATAATCCTGAATTAAAGGGTAGCCGTGTAGTTGGTGGATTAATTGGTGAAAACCGTGGTGAAATTGAACGTAGTTACGTTGCACACGATACCACACTTCAAGAAAAAATTGATGCAGAATATGGCAATGCTGTTACATCTGGAACAAATCCAACAGTTAATAACAGCACATTAAACTATAATGGTTTATATGCTGGTAATGCTCATTACACCGGTGGTGTAGTTGGGTTTAATAATGGTGGCCGAATTACTAATGTTTATTCTAAAATGAACGTTATAAACATGAACACTATGTATGCTGGTGGAATTGTTGGTTTAAGTATTGGTGGACAATATAACTTTATTTACACCACCGGAACTGTTTCTGGATTTAAATCGGCAGGTGGTTTTGCAGGTTTACAAACCTCAAATCCTTATAACGCAGTTGAAGATACATCTGGTGCTGAAACCCAGTTGGTTTACTCGCTTCATAATCGTTACACAAGCATTTATATTGAACCAAACAAACACAATGGTGCAATTGTGGCTAAGGGAGCATCTAAATATGTGGGCATTGTTGCTGCAAACATTTGGCGTTCACAAGACTTAGTAACCAGTCGTGTTGAACAAAATGCAGAAGATTTAAGTATTGGTACATTAATTGGTATGGCTGCCGACCGCACAATGACAGAAGCATTAGATGGCGGAACTTATCCAAATATTAACAATATTGTTGAAGTTAGCGATTTATCTGCTAGAATGATGAATGAAACAGTGTTCTTTACTCAACCATTTATTGTAAGTAATCAACATGATAGTGCTTACTCTGGTTTTGATATGTTAATGCCAGAAGTTGGTTCGTTTAACACAAAATATTTGTTTAACACCAGAACAAGAGGATTATCTAAAGACTATCGTTTCTCAAACAGTGTTAACCCAGAAACTGGTAAAAATAGCACAAGCGCAGCAGATGCAGATAAGGTTAGTTCAACCTATGACGCAAATACAGACCCACTAGTTACAAACATGACACGTCCAATGGGTCTATCTGGATACTTAGCACAACCAAAAATGGATAAAGACGGATATTATCTTGTTGATGGTGTGAAAAATACATCACTAGCATCGCCAGATAAAACTGTTGATAGAACTTACTATCATTATAGTCGTTTACAAAACATTGGTTCTGCTAGAACACTAAAAGAAATTATAACTTCGCTAGATATTATTTCTTCAGAAGCTTATGTGTGTGGCGATTTAACAGACAATGCTGGAAGTACGGTTTTAGACGAGGTTAATACAACTTCATATCATGCTTATGATGAAACCTACGATACAATTGAAACTTCTGGAATTTTTGAAACATGGAACACAAATCGTTGGACAGGTGTTAGAAAAGAATCTGCAGCAGATTTGGCAACCGTGTTCCCATTCCTAGAAGCAAAACCTGAAAAAACATTAATTCAAGTTTACAATGTTACTCATTTAAAATTAATGTCTACTTATGTTAATGCTGAATTCCAATTAATGAACGACATTGACCTACTTGAAACAGTTGAGGGCGACGACACAACTGGCGGAAACTGGGAGCCTGTTGGAACAAAAGCTATTCCATTTAAAGGAATATTGCATTCCAACCCTGCAGTTTCAGATATTTACACAATTTATAATTTATCTGTAACTAATGCTCCTGAAAATTATGCTGGCTTGGTTGCTTATGCAAACGAAGCAGAATTTAAAAACTTTAACCTATCAAAAGTTATATTAGATGTTGAAGGCTCAAACGATGTTCCATTATTTATGGGCGCACTTGTTGGTTATGCTGTTTCCGGAACAATTATTAATAATGTAGATATTACAACTGCTAAAGGCAGTGGAGCGGTGTTAACAACAGAAACTGCCGGAACAATGGGTGGTTTAGTTGGATACAGCGAAATTGGAACAGTTACAAATTGTAACATTGAAAGTGTTACTATTAATGCTAACGGATTTGGAGATTTATCTAAACTTGAAACCGAACGCGATAAAACATTGGCATTTGGTGGTGCAATTGGTTACATTACTAGTGCTGTTGTAGATTTACCAATGGTTTCAAATGTAAGCATTGAAAGTGGCGATGTGTTCATTAGAGCACAAGATGGAACCTCATTAAATATGCTAGCCGATTCTTATTTTGGTGGCGATGCAAGCCGTAGCTTTGATGTTGGTGGTGTTATTGGACGTAGCAATAACTCCGATAGTGATTATGGTAGAGTAACTGGAATTAGTAGTGCTTTAACTATAACAACTAAACTAGCTCGTAATGCAAACACTGCCATTACAGATGTTAACGTTGGTGGGTTAATTGGTAAGGCTCAAAACACAATGTTAACCGAAGAAGGTTGGATGGGTGAAGATGGCTTATCAAGTTATAAGCAACGCAACTTTGTTAACGGAACAACCGGAAAAACTCCTTCTAACGGAATTGTGGTAGAACTTGACGATTATAAAGATAATTTATATGTTGGTGGTGCTGTAGGTTCTATTTATGGAGCAACCAAAATAACTTTAGGTGTAGAATATCAAACCGACGATTTATCACAAGTTGTAGTAGGCAAATCAAGAGCTCTTCCAATTAATTTAACAATTAATGGTGGCGACCCAACAACTTATGTTGGTGGTGTTGCTGGACTTGCTCAAAACGTTGCTTCTAACAACTTATACGCAAATTCTACAATTGCAATAACTGATAAAACAACTGCAGAATGTGTTTTAAGTGCTGGTGGATTAATTGGCGAAATTAATAACGGACAATATGTTAAAAATGCTCAATCGTTAGGTTCAGTTTCTTACACATCAGAAGTAAAAGGAACAAATGGTGTTAACCTTGGTGGTGCATTCGGTAATGTTATTATGGCCGACCTTGAAGGAACACCTGGTGTAATTGAAAAAGTTATTGCAAATAGTTCAGTTATTGGCAATACAACATCTGATGGTTCTAACTATAGAACAATGGCGTTAGGTGGTTTTGCAGGAAAAATGTTTAGCGGACAAATTTCGCAAAGCGTTTCTAGCGGATTAGTAAAACTACTAAATGCCAACAAAAACAATCAAAATTATGTTGGTGGATTTGTAGGAAAATTAGATATTAATTCTGAAGTACAGGGCAATTCAAGTTTTCCACATACAATTTCTATTACAAATTCTTATGCAACAAACGATGTTCAAGCAACATCAATGTTTGAAAGTTCAAACGCATCATATGCTGGTTTGTTTGTTGGAAACATTGCATATGGTTACAAGAAAAATGTTAAAAATCAAATTACACTTTTAAACAACTATACAATTGGTAAGTTTGTTTATAGTGCAGATGGAACATTCTACGATTCGTTCTATAACGAAAAAACAAACAAGGGTGGTTTCCTTGGCGGATTTGAATATTATGTTTCTGGAGTAAATTCAACAAATATTCAACGTGCTAAAAATCTAGTGTTCAGAAACAACTTCTATAATAGCGATTTCGTTCCTTACACAAATGGTTATATGGAAGGAGTTGTAACACAACAAATGTTACTTGATGCAAACACAGACTTCAAAAATAAATTTGAGGCTTCTGGTGTTTGGACAACGGCTGCAGGTGCATATCCAATGTTAACTTGGATTAACGATAGTGCCGATGCTATTGATGCAACTAATATGGTTGATTCTGTTAAACTTGCTAACACAGTTGCGGGTTATAATGTAACATCATATCAAACTTCTGGTTCAAAAGTTAAACCAGCAACAAGTTATAGTAATTCATCTCAAGCATTTATTTTAGAGGCTAATCCTACTGCTGGAACAAGCATGAGTAATAAAACTGTTTATTTCACAAAAAGCACAAACGGATTAAAACTTGGCGTGGTTGACGAACGCTCGTTAATTTATGGAATTCATTCAACCACAGCTTCAGATTATATAATTGCAACAAATAACGGCTTTGTTGTTGGAAGTTCTATTCTTGCAAAACTTGCAACCACAAACAATGGCGTAATTTATCGTGTAACATTTAATGCTCAAACAGGATTTAATACTAGTGCGTTTGCAGTTACCACAAACAATGGTGTAATTGACACTATGGTGGCAGAAGATACATTTAGTTCTGCTGTTGCTGGCTCAAAATTAATTAGCGTAAATAATGGTGTGGTTTATCGCAGTTTAATTAAAAACAAAAAATTAAGCTTTGCTGGGGCAAGTGATCCGGGTAAAATTAAATCGTCTTATTATTTAAGCGATGGATCATCGTCTGCACAAACAAATGCTAACTACTACGATCAAATGGGTAGTTTGTATAGTTATAAAATTAATGATACTGCCGATACTTCATATAAATTTGATTTAGCTAATTTTGAAACAAACATCTTAGATATTTCAGGTATGGATTTTGCTAACGACTTTATTATCATTAAAGGCAACACAGCAAAATTAAATTACGGCGCTCCAATTTTCCGTTATGAATTACATTCCGAAGATACAACAAATGGCGGATTTGATTTCGATGGCGAAATTATTAGTTCTAACTATTGGATTCATTCAACAGGAAGAAATTGGAATTACATTAAAAATAATTATGTTGATACAATTATAAAAATTGATACTCCAGAAGAGTTGGCTGAAGTAGCACAAGCTGTTACATTAGGCAACCAAACCGGATTAGTAACAGAAGAAGTTGAAATTAGTGTAACTGATGATGCTGCTTTAATATCTGACGAAAGCACTTCAGAAGACGGCGCTGATTGTATTACAATAACAACAACAGAGTATAACTTTGGTGTTGCAGTAACAAAAGTGCGCGAGTTCCTAGATTTTGAAGGTCAAACAATTCAATTAGAAGATGATATTGATTTAAGCGGTAGGTTATGGACACCAATTGGATTTGGTTTTGATAACTACGAAGTTGGTGTAGGCAGTTCATATGCAACAACATTAAACGATTCAAGCCATAATATGTTTAAAGGTTCGTTTGATGGATGTGGCTATGTTATAACTGGTGTAACAAGCGTTGAATCAAACAAGAATGTTGGTTTATTTGGCACTGTTTATGCTAATAGTGTTGCAAAATATACTTTAGCAAACATTGTTGTTAGAGATAGTAACTTTATTAGCGTATCAAGTAACGGAGGTTTCTCGGTTGCAGGTGCAATTGCTGGTAGGGTTGTGCTTGATGTAACCGATGTTGCAGGATATGCTTCAAGCAATCCATTAAAAGTTCTAACTAAAGTTGGTACAGAACACGCAAATGTGTTTGCAACAAATCGTGCAAGTGGTTTAATTGGTGATTTGTTAAATGTTACTGGTTCAATAGGAAGCACTAATGCAAACATTTATTTAGCTTCTTCATTTGAATATGCTTATGTAAATTCTAATGTTGCAACATCATATAATTCTGGTGTTTCTAGTGCATTTATACATTTTGGTAATAACTCTAAATATGACCAACATAACAGTATTGTTAATTCAGATATGAGTTATATTAAACAAATGTATATATCTGGTAAGTTAGGCGATTATAGGCTTGACGATAGCAATAAATATGCATTTGTTTCGCAAGAAACCGATTTAACATCATTCACAACTAACAGTGCTTCAATTGATTCGGTGTATGGATTGTTTACAAACATTACACCAGTTGTTACGGTTAATAATTTGTATGCAATAGCGTTATTTGATGATACGTTTATGAATTCGCAAGCTATGAACATAACATCTGACTTCCTACAAACCGAGGCTTTAGGAAACTTTGATTGGGGAAATGTATGGACAAGGCAAGATGGTGTTAACAATAACTATCCAACTTTAATTAGTAAAGTTAAATATTGGGCAGAAATTGTTACTGCTTCCGATGCTCCATCATTAAGTGAAACAACTTATACAATTTCAACAAACAAACAACTTGCATGGCTAGCTCATCAAGTTAACGTTGAAGACAAAAACTTTAGTGGTTACACCTTTAAATTAAATGCCGATATCGACTTAAATAATTATATTTGGTCGCCAATTGGTTATGGTGATCAAACTGTGGCTGATAGTGTATATCGTCAATTTAGAGGTACATTTGATTTTAATGGTAAAACTATTAAAAACTTGGTAACTGCAGGTGTTTATATTAAAACTTCAGATTTACCTGAAGAGTTAAAAGGAAACTATACTACTGAAGAATTGTCAAGTTTAGTTGTTTGTGTTGACGAAAATAAAGCAGGATTGTTTGGTTACACATATGGTGCAACTTTAACAAGTTCTGCAGGGTCTGGTAAAATTGGAACAGAATCTTTAGATTATTCGTTTATTGTAAGTAAAGGAAATGCTGGTGCATTAGTTGCATATGCACAAGATACAAATATTTCAAATATTACCAATTATGCATCAGTCTCTGCAACATATAATTCTTATGTTAATGGTGTTGCTGGTTTAATTGGTAAAACCGCAGCAAGCACAAATGTAACTTATACAAATTTAGTTAACCATGCACAGGTTAGATATAATTCGCTAACCACTGATAAGAGTGCTAATGCGGCAGGTGTTGCTGGCTATATTGTTACAACACTATCTGGAAGTGTGGCAATCAACAATAGTAGAAACACTGGCGAAATATATGCTGCAAATGGTGCATATGTTGGCGGAATTGTTGGTGGTGCGTCTACAGGGTTAACCATTAATGGTTTAGGAAATTATAGCGCTAACACAACCGGAACAAGCACCATTAAAGATAACACATCTAACAATCCTGATAATAGTGGAGAAATTGTTGGCTATCGATTTGTTGGTGGAATTGTTGGTGGATATAGTATTTCTGGCGCTACTACTAGAAATGTTATTGAAAATGTTACAAACACCGGAACAATTATTGCAGTATCTTCAGGTGCGGGTGGAATTTTAGGAAGAGGAAATGCTTATGTTTATGAAGCAGTTAATGCTGCCGATGTAAAAGGAACCCAAAATGTTGGCGGAATTATTGGAGAAAGCATTAATTCTCCAAAAATTGCAAACCTACTAAATAAAGGTTCAGTATATTCATATAATTCTACTTTAGAAGACTACGAACACCAAGAAACTGGAAGTTCATATGTTGGTTTATTAATTGGTAAAATTGATAATAATGCACAAAACAATATTTATTCTGTAATTGATGTTTCTACCGAACAAAACACAGTATACTTATTTGGTAATAGCACAACAACATATCCATCGCATGCAATTATGTCAGCACATGGCATAAAGAGCTCTAATAACTTAAATGAAAATTCCATTTATAATTATGGTGGAGCATACGTAAAGGTTCAAGAAGTGTTTACCGATAGTTTAGTTTGGGATAATGTAGTTGAATATGCTAACGGCTCAGTTGATAAAAATCAAATTACATTAAACTACAAGCAAACTCCAGCAGGTACTGCACCAACAAAATCTGGAACAACATATGAAGTTGAAAGTTTAGAAAACTTAAAATATATGGGTGGACTAAATCGTAAACGATATGGTATTAGTAGTGTTTCAGGTGATATGTCAATAATAAATAGTTTTGATATTGTTAATTTGCAACCACTTGGTGGCGGAGTATATCCTTGGAAATGTGATGTTGTTGGTGGGAATAAAACTTTAACCATTAAATCAATAAATACGGCATACGATAATTGCTCATTATTTGGCGATGTTTTAGGAAATGTAAGAGCAGATAAATCTGTTTCAGACTATGTTGAGATTAAAAATTTAAAAATTAAGTACAATGCTTCAACATCAATTTCATTCGAAACGGGAATGTTGGCGGATATTGCATCTGGACTAAAAGCCGTAGGTATAGAGATTTCTGGATCGGGACTAACAACATCTGCAAATTTTGGTTCCATTGCAAGCAATGGAACAAGTTTGAAACTTGAAAACTGCTCAAATAGTTTAAATATAAGTTCTTCAGGAAGTCGTACTTCAGGATTAATTCCAGTTGTTGGCGCTGACGAATCTAATTCGGAAATTAAAACAAGCAGTAATACTGGGAATATTACTTACACTGGTTCCTCACATACAGCAGTCGTTGGTGGTTTAGTTGCTGAATCTAAAAACACAACCTTTATTGGTTGTGCAAATGGGGCAAGTAAATTTGCAAGAGTTAAGTATGAAGGCAATATTCAAGAATCTTTAATTGAACGTGTATCTACAATCAAAGGCCCTATTGTGGGTGGAATTGTTGGAAGTTCTACAAATGATTCAATTGGTGTTTCTGGCGATGCTTATGGTGAATTTAACTATGGTAATGTAAAATCAGAAACATCGGCTGCAAACAATTCTAATGCGTCAGCAGGCGGAATTGTTGGTTGTGCAATAAATTCAAAAGTTTATGATGCAACAAACTCTGGTCTTATTGAGGCGGAAAATTACGCTGGCGGAATTGCCGGTAAAATGAAGAAAGAAACTATAGATAATGCAGAAAATACCATATTAGGTGAAGTTATTTCATCAAGTATTGCAGGCGGAATAATAGGATTGTCGGAATCTGTTAAAATTTCAAATGCTAAACATTGCGGCTTTGTTGCTTCCAGAACATTTAATACATTAGCATGTATTGGTGGTATTGCAGGTAAAATAACTGGAGCTAGCAGTTCTGTTAAAATTGCGGGCACAGTAGAGGGTTATGTTGGTGTTTATCAAAAAACAGCACCATTAACATATACCGATGCAACATCGGCTGCAACATATACATTTAATGCAAACTATTATTATACCGATTATAATGTTGACGATCCTGAAACTGGCTCAGACAAAAAATATAAAAATTTAGACGAGCAAAATGGTGCAGTTAAATTTGAGTGGGATGCTGTTATTTGGACCGAATTAGGGGCTGCGCAAGATGCCGATAGTAAAGGTGTTGCTAGTGATGCTTACCGAAATGCAGTGTATAACATAGGTTATATTGCAGGCTCAAGTAACACGGAGGATAAATCTATTGTTAATGTATCTGTTACAAAACCTGAGGATAAATTGGTTTTACATGATTATTATGTTTCTGCCGAATACAAAGATGACGGCGAAATTATGTGGTGGTATAATAACTGGATTCGATTAACTGGTAAAGACAGGTATGGCGAGCCTCAAGAGTTTGGCAAATGTCAACTTAACCCTGATGCAAATAATGAAAGAGTTTCTACTGCGGCGACAGATGGTGAAAAGGGATATGTAACAGATTTGTGGGGTCATACTAGCGGATGTTCACACGAAATAAACAACGGAGCACCAACAAACTCTGTGGCAGCGAACACTCCAACTCCAGTTTATTACTTCGAGTTCCAAGACGTTACATCTAGTGGAACATCATTTGGCACACATTACACAGGAGCAAAAACCAAGTATTATGCAGGGCAACAAATTGCATTGCCTACTGCATCTGAAGAAGGTTATGAACTTACTCATTGGAGTAAATCAACTAATGCTAGTGATACTTTGGCAAAAGTTGAAAACGGTACAACCGTAAACAGTACAAACTTTACCTTTGAGGATAAGGATGGTAAACAAACTGAAACACTATATGCACACTGGAGTAAACAAAGAATTTCGGTGTCACTATACGGTAAAGACGGCAAGTATGAGGGTGAAACAAAAGATGTGTACTCAATTGGTGGGTTTACCATTGAATATGGTTCATCAATTCCTCATTTGGAAAACATGCAAAATCATCCTGAGATCGATAGTTCATTATTGATTAGAGATGGCTATAGAGTTACTAGTTGGCATCGTGTTCCTTACACTGTTTGGAATGATTGGATAGATACTGCAAATGATGGATCGTTAACTGATAAATCTAACGCTAAAAAGAGTTTGGAAAATTATATTTCCGATTGGAAAGATGCTGAGAAAGTTGAGGAAGGTGCCGATTACGTTGGAACTGGGTACGAAAAAACAAAAGTGTTAAGTTCCGATACATTTACAAACCCAATAACAATTTATGCGTTCTGGTTGCGCACAATTACTATTTCATTTAATGGTAACTACACAGGTGCACCGACTTATGAGTCTGTTGAAGTTGCAAAAGGAAACACTATTGCGTTGGCAGAAGTTCCTACCCCAACAAGAACTGGTTATGAGTTTGTAGGTTGGTATAAAAATGCTGCTGGTTCTGGCTCGGCTGTAAACTTTGAAACCGAAACATTCGGATCCGATACAACATTATATGCTAAATGGCAAGGTGTTGAGGTTCATGTAAGCTATATTAATAATGTTACTGGTAACACAATTGATTCAACTATTGTTCGTAATGGTGAACTATTAATTAACGTTCCAAGTGAAGAAGTGTTAAATGGCTTAGTAGCTGGTTATACATTTAAAGAATGGAAAGTTGGTTCAAATGTAATTAATGTTAATACATATAGGTTAGATGTGGGTTCTAATACAACATTAAGTGTTGTGGCTCACTTCACCAAGAATGCTTACACCGTTAAGTTTATTGAAAACTTTAAAGGTTCAACAACTGCATTACAAACCAAATCAGTTGAACATGGCGGAAAAGTAACAGCATTTGCTAACCCAACAAGAACAGGTTACGAATTTAAAGGTTGGTATTATTCTGACGACACAGCATATAGCTTCGACGACGTAATTACGGCAAGCACAAATGTTTATGCTAAGTGGGAAGCTATTGATGTTGAAATCTACTTCTACGAAAATGTTTCTACTGGCTCATGGATTGCGTATGGCTCTGAAGTGGTTGGTAAATACGACGATCCAATTAGCCCATTAAGTCCAGTTCCTGAGTTCCCAGGTTATAGATTTGATGGATACTTCTTGGAAGAAGCGTGCACAACTGAATTAGATTTAGAGTCCGGCTCAGTTACATTTGCAGAAAATGAACAAATTATTTACTTAAAATATGTAAAACAAGTAACAATTACATTTATGATTGAGAAAACAAATGCTGCTGGCGATAGTGCTATTTATAGCATAGCAATCGACTCTGGAACTAGGGTTTCAGACGAGGTTAACAGTGCAATTGTTAATAGTTCAGATTATTTAGATATCTACGATAGTACTAGTGGTAACTATATTACAACTAGATATCCTGATTTGTTTACAGCAAACAGTATGTCTGAAACTACTGCGTTAGTTTGGGTTGAATACAATGTTGGTACAGGACAAGCAACAGATACTGTAATCGACCTAGAATCTACAATAATTAATTCTGATATTACATTAATGTTGAAATTCTTAACATAATTGTAAAGGTTATAAAAAATGACTTAAAAGATTTATTCTTTTAGGTCATTTTTTTGTTTTTTGCCTTTATTACATATGGTAATAAACTATATATATTATTAATATAATCATAATTTAATGTAAAAAATGGTAAAAGAGGCTGTGTTATAAAAAAATTTTTACAAAAAATGTTATAAATTTATAATAAACATGGTTGACAGGTTTATATATCCGTGTTAAAATTATGACTGCATAGTAGTGTTTGAATAATGCGCAAAATTCAAACTCTAGGGGTTAATTTAATGGTTTTACTTAAAAAAAGTAAAGACTAACTTAATATCTTTTTTGCACTCTTATGCTAGAAATAAAGGCACATTTTTTTGCTTTATACTGCTGGCATAGTTTTTTTTAACGTCTTTTTCCATTTTTAAGTTCATTAAATCCCAAAATTCTTACATAGCTATCACTAAAAAACTTATGTTACTAACCCCAACATTGTTTAAAGTTGATAGTGTCGTAAAATGGTACTTGCAAAAATTTTAAGGAGTAATTATGCTTAACACAGACAACATTAAAAAGTTTAAGTATGGTAACACCACTCGTTACACATTTGGTAACGCAAGGGAAATTATCGATTTACCATATTTACTTGAAATCCAAAAAGATTCCTATAATCGCTTCATTTCACAAGGAATTGGCGAAGCTTTAGAGGAATTTTCTCCTATTACCGATTATAGCGGTAAGGCTGAAGTTTATTTGCTAGATTACACATTAGAGTCAGAACCAAAAATTACTATTCCTGAAGCAAAACGTAAAAGCAGCAACTATTCGGTTGCCCTAAAAGTTAAAGTTAGGTTAGTAATTAAAGAAACTGGCGAAGTTATTGAGCAAGAAGTATTTTTAGGCGACGTTCCTTACATGACCGACGAAGGCACATTTATCTTCAACGGAATTGAAAGGGTTGTTGTTAGCCAATTAGTACGTAGCCCAAGCGTTTACTACGCAAAAACTATTGATAAAACAGGTAAGGAGCTTTATAACTGCACATTAATTCCAACTCGTGGTAGCTGGCTTGAAATGGAGCAAAAAGAAAAAGATCCTAACTTTATCCGCGTTTGCCTAGATAAAGGCGGAAAAATTGGTTTAGGCGTATTCTTAAAATGTTTCGGATTTACTCGCGAACAAATTTTAGATATTTTCGGAAATAACGAAATTATGCGTTCAACATTAGATAAAGATGCTGTTGAAACTCAACACGACGCATTAATTGAGTTAAGTAAGAAAACTCGCCCAAGCGAAATTCCTAGTGCAGAAGCAACAAAACAATTTATTTTTAGTCAGTTCTTTAGCACACAATACTATAACCTAGGCAAAGTTGGCAGATTTAAAATTGATAAAAAATTAAATCTTGCAACACGTGCAATTGGTTTAGTTGCTGCCGAAGATATTAAAGCTAAAAAAGAAGTTTTAGTTAAAGCTGGCGAAACCATTACTAAAGAAGTTGCTGCAACATTTAACAAAAATGGCATTAATGAAATTGTTGTTTTAGCCGATGGTAAACCACACAAAATGGTTGGTAACAACCGCGTTAGAGTTTCTGAAATTGTTAAATGCAACGAAGCAGAACTTGGCATTTCTGAAATGGTTCACTATCCAACTTTAATGGAACTTATTAAAGACCTTAAAACTAAAGAAGAAAAAATTGAAGCAATTAAAGAAAATGCTAAAGAATTAGTTGGAACAACATTATTTATGGACGATATGCTTGCAAGCGTAAGTTATTTCCTAGACCTTAACGCTGGCATTGGTTACATTGATGTTGTAGACCACCTATGCAATCGTCGTGTTAAAGGCGCTGGCGAACTTTTACAAGATAGTTTCAGAAGCGGTATGAACAAACTTGTTAACGCTGTTAAAGAAACTTTACAAAGCCACGATTTAACCGACATTACTCCAAGTCAAGTTGTAAATGCTCGTCCAATTAACCGTGCATTTAAAGACTTTTTGGCAAGCCACCAATTAAGCCAACTTATGGACCAAATGAACCCACTTAGTTCTTTGGCTCAAAAACGTAGATTATCAGCCGTAGGTCCTGGTGGTATTAAAAAAGACCGTGCAACCGACGAAGTTCGTGATATTCACCATAGCCACTATGGTCGTATTTGTGTTATTGAAACACCAGAAGGTGGAAACATTGGTCTTATTAACTCTCTTGCAACTTATGCTAGAGTTAACGAATATGGCTTTATTGAAACTCCATATCGTGTTGTAGATAAACAAAAAGGTGTTGTTACAAACGATGTTGTTTACTTAATGGCCGACGAAGACGAAAATTGCTACATTGCTCAAGCAATTGAACCATTAAATGAAGATGGTAGCTTTGTTAACGATAACGTAGTTTGCCGTTATTTAGACACAATTTTAGAAGTTTCTAAAGACCAAGTAGATTACATGGACGTAAGTCCTAAACAATTAGTGTCTGTTCCAACAGCATGCATTCCATTCCTAGGCAACGACGATACTGCTCGTGCACTTATGGGTTCAAACATGCAACGTCAAGCAGTTCCACTAATCACAACCGAAACAGCTATGATTGGCACAGGACTAGAGCATAAAGTTGCTTTAGATAATGGTGCAATTATTGTTGCTAAAAATGCAGGAACAGTTATTAGTTCCGATGCTACTCATATTGAAATTATGGCAGACAACGGCTTAATTGATAAATATGATTTAATTAAATTTACAAAAACCAACCAAGAAAGCTGCGTAAACCAAAAACCTATTGTTAAAACAGGTCAAAAGGTTAAAAAAGGCGAAACCATTGCCGATGGTTATAGTGCTAAAAACGGCGAACTTGCACTTGGTAAAAATATGTTAATTGCCTTCATGAACTGGGAAGGTTATAACTACGAGGACGCTATTTTACTTTCAGAACGTTTAGTTAAAGAAGATGTTTACACATCAATTAACTTAAAAGAATGTGAAGTTAAAGCTCGTAGCACTAAACTTGGCGACGAAGAAATTACTCGCGATATTCCAAATCTTGGCGAAGAAGCCTTAAAAGACCTAGACGAAAATGGTATTATTCGTGTAGGTGCCGAAGTTAAACCTGGCGACATTTTAGTTGGTAAAGTAACACCTAAGGGAGAAACCGAACCAACTCCAGAAGAACGTTTACTTCGTGCTATTTTCGGTGAAAAAGCAAGAGATGTTAAAGATACATCACTTCGTGTTTCACACGGAATTAGCGGTGTTGTTGTAGATGTTCAAGTGTTTAGCCGTAAAAACAAAGACGACCTTGAAACTGGCGTTAACATGATGGTTAGAGTAACCATTGCACAAAAACGTAAAATTAGCGTTGGTGATAAAATGGCTGGTCGTCACGGAAACAAAGGTATTGTTTCACGTATTTTACCAGTTGAAGATATGCCATTTATGGCAAATGGACAACCAATTGATATTGTGTTAAACCCACTTGGTATTCCTTCTCGTATGAACGTTGGACAAGTGCTTGAAGTTCACTTAGGTTTAGTTGCTAAAGCTTTAGGCATTAACATTGCAACACCTGCATTCGATGGTGTTAAAGAAAGCGACATTCGTGAACTACTTAAAGATAACGGATTCCCAGAGAATGGTAAAATTCAACTTTACGATGGACGTACTGGCGAACCATTCGAAAACCCTGTAACTGTTGGTTACATGTACTACATTAAACTAGAACACATGGTTAACGACAAAATGCACGCTCGTTCAACCGGTCCTTATGCTTACGTTACTCAACAACCATTAGGTGGTAAAGCAATGTTTGGTGGACAACGTTTTGGTGAAATGGAAGTTTGGGCTCTTGAAGCATATGGCGCAAGCAAACTACTTCAAGAAATGTTAACTGTTAAATCCGACGACGTTGAAGGACGTTATAACACATATAAAGCAATTGTTGAAGGTCTACCACTTCCTGAGCCTTCAGTTCCAGAAAGCTTTAAAGTTTTAATTAAAGAACTTCAAGGCTTGTGCTTAGATGTTAGACTTCTTACCGATAACGATAAAGAATTTAAATTATCCGACTTAAATGCCGATAGCACCGAATCGTTTAGTGAAGTAACAAAACCTAGGGAAGAACAAAAAGAAATCGAACTTGAATTTGAGGAACAAACCGAAAATTCTAACGATTTAGACTTAGAAGAAGATTTTGATAGCATTTTCGATGAATCAGCTTTATTTGATGATTTTAGCGATGACGATGAAGAATAGGAGTTGAAAATATGTTTGAATTAAACAATTTAGCCTCAATGAAAATTGGCGTTGCTTCTCCAGAAAAAATCCGTGAATGGAGTTATGGTGAAGTAACAAAATCAGAAACAATTAACTATCGTACACATAAGCCAGAAATGGGCGGACTTTTATGCGAACGTATTTTCGGACCTAAGAAAAATTGGGAATGTCATTGCGGAAAGTATAAACGTATTCGTCATAAAGGCGTAATTTGTGATAAATGTGGTGTTGAAGTTACAAAAAGTACCGTTCGCCGTGAAAGAATGGGACATATTCAACTTGCAACACCTGTTGCTCACATTTGGTACATGAGAAGCATTCCAAGCCGTATTGGAACACTTCTTAACCTAAACACAAAACAACTTGAAAAAGTTGTATACTATGTTTCTTACATAGTTATTGACCCAGGCAAAACAAACTTTACAAAATATCAATTAATTTCCGATATTGAGTATCGTGATGCAATGGACCAATTTGGTTACGATTGCTGCCGTGTTGGCATGGGTGGCGAAGCAATTAGAGAGTTGCTTTCAGAAATTGACCTTGAAAAAGAACATAAAGAACTTTCTAAAGCAAGTTTAACTGCAAAAGGTCAAAAGAAATTAAAAATTAACAAACGCTTAGAAATTATTGATTCACTGCTTAAAAGTGGTAACCGCCCAGAATGGCTAGTTCTAGAGGTTTTACCTGTAATTCCTCCAGATTTAAGACCAATGATTCAACTAGATGGTGGTCGTTTTGCAACAAGTGATATCAACGATTTATATCGTAGAATTATTAACCGTAACAATCGTCTTAAAAAATTCATGAGCATTGGTGCTCCTGATGTTATTATCCGTAACGAAAAACGTATGCTTCAAGAAGCTGTAGATGCGTTAATCGAAAACGGAAAAAGCGGTAAAGCGGTTGCTGGACCTAAACAACGTGAGTTAAAATCGTTAACTCAAAGTTTAAAGGGTAAACAAGGTAGGTTCCGTCAAAACCTACTTGGAAAACGTGTTGACTACTCTGGTCGTTCTGTTATCGTTGTTGGTCCAGAACTAAAAATGTATCAATGCGGTCTTCCAAAAGAAATGGCTCTTGAACTTTTCAAACCATTTATTATGCATAAATTAGTTGAACGTAACTTGTCGTTAAACTTTAAATCGGCAAAACGTTTAATTGAAAAACAAAAACCAGTTGTTTGGGATATCTTAGAAGAAGTTATTAAAGATCACCCAGTTATGTTAAACCGTGCTCCATCACTTCACCGTTTATCAATTCAAGCATTCGAACCTGTTTTAATTGAAGGTAGAGCAATCAGACTTCACCCACTTGTTTGTGGTGGTTTCAACGCCGACTTCGACGGCGACCAAATGTCTGTTCACGTTCCACTTTCTCCAGAAGCAATTGCTGAAGCACGTATTTTAATGTTAAGTTCAAACAACGTTCTTAAACCTGCTACTGGCGACCCAATTTGTACACCTACTCAAGATATGGTTTTAGGTTCTTACTTCTTAACCATTGAAAAACAAGGTGCAAAAGGTGAGGGTAAAAGCTTTATTTCTGAAGAAGAAGCTATTATGGCTTACCAAACAGGTGTGGTTGATATTCAAGCTTCAATTTATGTTCGTAGAACAAGCGAATTTGAAGGTAAACCATATTCTTCACGTGTAAAAACCACAGTTGGTAAAATTATTTTCAACCGTGCAATTCCACAATATATTGGTTTTGTAGATAGAACCAAAAAAGAAACCGTTAACGATTACGAAATTGATTTCGTGGTTGGTAAAAAAGGTTTAGACCAAATTATTCAAAAATGTTTCGATTCTCTAGGAACAACCGAAACTGTTAAAATGCTTGATAGCGTTAAAGAAATTGGTTACAAATATTCAACCATTGGCGCTATTACAATTAACGTGTTCGATATGGAAATTCCTGCCGAGAAAAACGAACTTGTTACCGAAGTTGAACAAAAAGTTGCTGAAAATAATAAATTCTTTAAACGTGGATTTATTACTGAAGACGAAAAACTTGAAAAGAACATTAAACTTTGGAAAGATGCTACCAAACAACTAGAAGGCATTGTTTTAAACAAAATGGATATGTTAAACCCTGTTAGAATGATGGCTAATTCTGGTGCGCGTGGTAATGCCGGACAAGTATTACAGCTTTGCGGTATGCGTGGTATTATGGCAAACACCTCTGGTCGTAAAGTAGATATTCCAGTTAAATCTAACTTCCGTTTAGGCCTTAGCCCAATCGAATACTTCTTAAGTAGTCGTGGTGGACGTAAAGGTCTTGCCGATAAAGTATTAAAAACAGCCGACTCTGGTTACTTAACACGTAGATTAGTTTGCGTTGCGCAAGACGTAGTTGTTGCTGAAGACGATTGTTTTGCTACTAATGGCGAAAAAGTTAAAGGTTTAATGGTTAGTGCAATTTCTAAAGATGGCACACCAGTTTGCAGCTTAAAACAACGTATTGTTGGTCGTTTTGCTGTTGCAGATGTTATTAATCCTAAAACTAAAAAAGTTATTATTCCTGCTAACACCATGATTTCTAGTGCTCAAGCCGACGAAGTTGAAGCTTGCGGTATCACAAGTGTTAACATTCGTACAGTTTTAACTTGCCGTTGTAAACATGGCGTATGTGCAAAATGTTATGGTAAAAACATGAGCAACAACAACATTATTCCAATTGGTGAAGCTGTTGGTATTATTGCTGCTCAATCAATTGGTGAACCAGGAACACAGTTAACCATGCGTACTTTCCACACTGGTGGTGTTGCGAACGCAGCCGATATTACTCAAGGTTTACCACGTGTTGCCGAACTATTCGAAGCACGTAAACCAAAGGGTGTTGCAACTGTTGCCGAAGTTGCTGGTAAAGTTGTTGTTAAAGAAGTTCAGTCTGCTGGTAAAGATGGCGGTAAATACTACGAAGTATTTGTTAAAAACCCAGAAGGCGACGGACACTACATTATTCCATTTGGTGTAGTATTAAAAGTTAAAAATGGCGACCAAGTTGAAGCTGGAACAGTTTTAACTGAAGGTTCAATTTATCCTAAAGACTTTTTACGTACACGTGGTGTAAGAGATGTTCAAGAATATATTCTTTCTGAAATTCTTGCAACTTACTCTTCTCAAGGTGTTAAAATTAACACTAAACACGTTGAAATTATTATTCGTCAAATGCTTCGCAATGTTAAAATTGAGGAAGTTGGTGATACTAACTTGCTTGCTGGCGACATTGTTGATGTGTTTAAATACGAAGAAGAAAACGACCGCGTTATGGCTGAGGGCGGAGTTCCTGCAACAGCTAAACGTTTAGTTCAAGGTATTACAAAAGCTGCATTAAGTTGCGAAAGCTTCTTAAGCGCTGCTTCGTTCCAAGAAACTTCTAAAGTGTTAACCGATGCATCAATTAAAGGTAAAGTTGATAGGCTTCGTGGCTTAGGTGAAAACTTAATGATTGGTAAACTAATTCCTGCCGGAACTGGTTTTAAAGCATTTAATAACGTAGAGCCAATTGATCCAACCGAAACAAAAACAGAAGAAACATCTGTTGACGAAAGCGTTGCAAAATTCTTTAACGACGAAGAAGTAATGTAATTAATTTGTTTTTAAAAATCCCCATTATTTGGGGATTTTTTTATTATAAAAAAACATTAAATATTTTAAAGTTTAGGTATTGACTAAACGAAAGTTTACTGCTATAATCTAAGCGTAATGAAAGAGGAAAATAGTTTTTAATTTATTTTTATTTAAGGTGAGGAAAAACTATGGAAAAAATTGAAAAACAAGAAGCTATTGCTAAAGTATTAAATTCAAGTAAAGAAGACTCTATGTTTGCATGTGCTACTGAAACACGTATTGTCGGTGGTGAAATGGTTGAAGTTAAAACCATTAAACAAAATATGGCTGGAATGTCCGATTTTACTAAAAACATTATTGCTGGCGAAATGTATGCTGTGTTTGCGGCAAATAAACGTTCTGCAGCTTTAAAATCTGAACTTATGGTTCAAGAACAATCTAAAGATAGTGGCTTAATGGCATAATAAAAAATAAAGGAAGCGTCTTGCTTCTTTTTTTTATTTATGATATAATTGTTAATGTAATAGTTAATTTACTTATTTTCAAGTAAGTGTTAGGAGGCATATTATGTCAGATTTAACTAAAGAAATTGAAGATTTTGTTAATAATTATAAAGCACAAAAAGGTATGGAAGTTCCTGCAACCGAAGCAAAAAGTTTTGGCGGTAACGGAATTAGTTTTAGTTTTGTTGATGGTAAGATTAGTGCAAGCTACGATAACCCAGATTTAGCAAAACGTGCAAAATTGTTATCCGATAATCATGCAAAAAAATTGGCCGCACAAGCAAGCAAAAATAATAATTTGGGCAGAGCACTTTAATAAATAATAAAATCAGTTTAAGGAGATTTTTAAAATGGCTGACGAAAAAAATTTAGTAGAAAGATTTGGTAGTTACATATCAAGCAAAGGAAATGCTTGGAATGGTAAAATCATTCCTGGCGAATATCCAAGGCACATTATTTTGCCAGACGGCTCGTCCGAGACTGTTTATGGTAAAATTGCAATTTTACCTAATGGTAATGTTGTTCCTTTACGTGGTCATAGTGCTGCTCAAATCGATAAAATTTTAAGTGAAGAGGGTGTCCAACTTTTAGACGAAAATATGACAGTTCCTGGCCCTGTTCCAACCGAAAACGAAACTATTCATGCAAATGCAGTTGTCCGTTTATCAAGCGGTCCTGTTGCATGGGATAGTTGGGACGAAAAAGGTAATAGAACCGGCGGAATTGAATTTGTAGATCAATATGTTGTGGTTCCTGTTGGAAAAACTGAAGCTGTTGCACCACATACTCCTACTACTCCTGTTCCTCCAACAACTTATATTCCAACAGCCACAACACCTACATTACCTACAATGCCTCCAACTGCGCCATTTGCCGGTCCAACAACTGGTCCAATGGTTGCGTGGGATAGATGGGACGAAAAAGGAAACAGAACTGGTGGAATGGTTCCAGTTACCACAATACCTACAACGTCTACAACTCCTACAACGTCTACAACTCCTGTTCCTCCTGGTGGTTATGGCGACGGAATGGGTGGTAAAAAATAGTTAAAATTAAAAAGAAGCAATTCAGTTGCTTCTTTTTTGTTTAAAATAAAAAATTAATAACATTTTAAACCAATTTTTAAAATAAAAAACAATTACAATTATTTTACAAAACTTTTTGCATATGATAAACTAAACAAGTAGAAAGGATTTTTGGAGAATATATGAAAAAATTTGTTTATCCGGCAGTTTTGTTTTTTGACGAAGCAGAAAATCAATATACAATTGCAATGTTCGATATCGAGGTTTATGCCGAGGGTAAAACTGTTGAAGAGGCTGTTAGCACTGCACAAGATTATTTAAATAAGTACCTAGAGTGTGCTTTTGCTTATGAAGTAGAAATTCCTGAAGCTACTCCTTTTGAACAAATGATTGATATGTATCCAAAAAATTTGGTTGTTTTAGTTGAAAGTAAATTAAACGACAAAAATAAAGCTGTGTAAAAAATAAAATTAGTGCTTTTTTAGGCACTATTTTTTTAAACTTTTTTGTTGACTTTTAATATCTTTAATGGTAATATAATTAACGTATTATAGTATGCTTAAAAAAGTGGTCTTTTTTTAACGCCAATTAAGGGGGAAAGAAAACTTTGTTAAGCATTCAAAACTTATAACCCCTGGTGTGAAGGGTTTAAAGTTTTGAGGTTGCCGTATAATATACTTAAACATTTTGGAGTATCTAAACAAAGTGTTTGTGTGCTAGGCAACAACCTGTAATTAGGTATGCTTTTGGGTTGAAAAGCAATTACCTAAAAATGTTATTACTTCTTAAGGGAGGAAAAGTAATGCCTACAATTAACCAATTAGTTAAACAAGGTAGAAAATCTCAAGCTACAAAATCTACCGTTCCAGCATTAGACCAAAACCCTCAAAAACGTGGTGTTTGTTTATCAGTTACAACAACAACACCTAAAAAACCTAACTCAGCTCTTCGTAAAATTTGCCGTGTTAGATTAAGTAATGGTCAAGAAGGAACAGTTTACATTCCTGGCGAAGGTCATAACCTACAAGAACACAGCGTAGTTTTAATTCGCGGTGGTCGTGTAAGAGACCTACCTGGTGTACGTTATCACGTTATTCGTGGCACACTTGATGCTTCTGGTGTTGCAAAACGTAAACAAGGTCGTAGTAAATATGGCGCTAAAAAAGCTAAATAATAAATAAAAAAATTTCAAGTAAATAATTCAAGGAGGACATTTCAATGCCAAGAAGAGGCGGTGCACCTAAAAGAGATGTTTTACCAGATCCTCGTTATAATAACGTTGTTATCACAAAACTAACAAACCAAGTTATGTTAGATGGTAAAAAATCTGTTGCACAAAATGTTGTTTATGGCGCTTTTGATATTATCCAAGAAAAAACTGGATCAGAGCCAAACGAATATTTTATGCAAGCATTAGAAAATTTAAAACCTGTTTTGGAAACTAAAGCAAGAAGAGTTGGCGGTTCAAACTACCAAGTTCCAATTGAAGTTAGCCCAGAACGTAGACAAACTCTTGCAATCCGTTGGTTAGTAACCTATGCAAGAAAAAGAAACGAAAGAACAATGAAAGAAAAACTTGCCGCAGAAATTATGGATGCCTATAATAATGCTGGTGGGGCATATAAAAAGAAAGACGATGTGCATAGAATGGCTGAAAGTAATAAAGCATTTGCACATTATCGTTGGTAATTTTAAGGGAGACAAGATATTATGCCTAGACAAACTCCAATCGAAAGATACAGAAACGTTGGTATTATGGCACATATTGATGCTGGTAAAACAACCACTTCAGAAAGAATTTTATATTTCTCTGGAAAAACCCACAAAATTGGTGAAGTGCACGATGGCGCAGCAACCATGGACTGGATGGCTCAAGAGCAAGAACGTGGTATTACCATTACAAGTGCTGCTACAACAACATTCTGGAAAAATCACCAAATTAACATCATCGACACCCCAGGACACGTTGACTTCACAATTGAAGTTGAACGTAGCTTAAAGGTTCTAGATGGTTCAGTTGCAGTTTTCTCTGCACGTGAAGGTGTTCAACCACAAAGTGAAAAAGTTTGGCGTCAAGCCGACAAATATCGCGTTCCAAGAATGATTTTCGTTAACAAAATGGACAGACCAGACTCTAACTTCTTTAATGTAGTTGAAAAAGTTAAAACACGTCTTGGCTCAAACGCAGTTCCAATTCAAATTCCTATTGGGGCAGCAGAAACTTTCCAAGGTGTTATTGACCTAGTAGAAAATAAAGCTTATTTCTATAAAAACGATTTAGGAACAGATATTGAAGTAACAGATATTCCTGCTGAATATCAAGAACAAGCTGCAAAATATCGTAATGAACTTATCGAAATTGCTGCAGAGCAAGACGATGCATTACTAGAAAAATTCTTCTCAGGCGAAGAATTAACTATTGCAGATATTAAAAAAGGTATCAGAATTGGTACAATTAAAATGAATATCTTCCCAGCTTGCTGCGGAACCGCTTTAGGCAACAAAGGTATTCAAAAATTATTAGATGCAATTGTAGACTATATGCCTGCTCCAACAGACATTGAAGCTATTAAAGGCTCAAACCCTAAAACAGGTGAAGAAGAGGTTCGTGAAAGTTCAGATAATGCTCCATTTGCTGGTTTAGCATTCAAAATTATGAGCGACCCATTTGTAGGAAAACTTACATTCTTCCGTGTTTATAGTGGTAAAATTACTGCAGGTAGTTACGTGTATAACACTAACAAAGACAAAAAAGAACGTGTTGGTCGTTTAATTAGAATGCACTCTAACAACCGTACTGAAATTGAAGAAGCTTACGCTGGCGACATTGTTGCTATCGTTGGTTTAAAAGATACAACAACTGGTGAAACTCTTTGCGATCCTGCTAAACCTATCACTCTAGAAAGTATGGAATTCCCAGATCCAGTTATCCGTGTTGCTATCGAACCTAAAGATAAAGCAAGCCAAGAAAAAATGATTCTTGCTTTAATCAAACTTGCTGAAGAAGACCCATCATTTAAAACTTATACCGACCAAGAAACCGGACAAACAATTATTGCTGGTATGGGTGAATTACACTTAGAAATTATTGTTGACCGTTTACTTCGCGAATTTAAAGTTCAAGCAAATGTTGGTGCTCCTCAAGTTGCTTATCGTGAAACAATTCGTAAAGCAATTGAAGCAGAAGGTAAATATATTAAACAATCTGGTGGTAAAGGACAATATGGTCATTGCCGTATTAAACTTGAACCACAAGAACCTGGCAAAGGTTATGAATTTATTAATAACATTGTTGGTGGTGTTATTCCTAAAGAATATATCGAACCAATTAACAATGGTATTAAAGAAGCAAGCCAAACTGGCGTGCTTGCTGGTTACGAAACAGTAGACTTCAAAGTTACATTGTATGATGGTTCATATCACGATGTTGACTCTTCAGAAATGGCGTTCAAAATTGCTGGTTCTATGGCATTTAAAGATGGTGCTAGAAAAGCAGACCCAGTTTTACTTGAACCAATTATGAAGGTTGAAGTTGAAATGCCTGACGAATATCTAGGCGATGTTATGGGTAACATTAACCGTCGTCGTGGTATGGTTACAGGTACCGATATGGTAAATGGGTTACAAGTTATCAATGCCCAAATTCCTTTAGGGGAAATGTTTGGTTATGCAACCGATTTGCGTAGCTTAACACAAGGCAGAGGTACTTATAATATGGAATTCTCTCACTATGCAGAGGTTCCAAGAAACATCGCTGATAAAATTATTGGCGAAAGAACAAAAGCCTAATTATTTAAAAATTTTATTGTAGGAGGAAAATAAATAATGGCTAAAGCTAAATATGAAAGAACAAAACCACACGTTAACGTTGGTACAATCGGTCACGTTGACCATGGTAAAACAACCTTAACAGCTGCAATCACAACTTGTCTTGCTGCTCAAGGTAAAGCACTTGCAATGAACTATGCTGAAATTGACAAGGCTCCAGAAGAAAAAGCTAGAGGTATAACAATTAATACTTCTCACGTAGAATACGAATCTGAAACTCGTCACTACGCTCACGTTGACTGCCCAGGACACGCAGACTATGTTAAAAACATGATTACTGGTGCTGCTCAAATGGACGGCGCTATCCTTGTAGTTGCTGCTACTGATGGTCCTATGCCTCAAACTCGTGAACACATCTTACTTGCTCGTCAAGTTGGCGTTCCATACATTGTTGTATTCATGAACAAAACTGACCAAGTTAACGATGCTGAATTACTTGACTTAGTTGAAATGGAAATCCGTGATCTTCTTAACGAATATGGTTTCCCTGGAGACGATACCCCAATTATTAAAGGTAGTGCATTAAAAGCATTAGAAGCTGCTCAAGCTGGTAACGTTAACGATCCTGCTTGCGCTCCAATCAACGAATTAGTTGCTGCATTAGACAGCTACATTCCTGAACCTGCTCGTGAAACAGACAAACCTTTCTTAATGCCTGTTGAAGACGTATTCACAATCACTGGTCGTGGTACTGTTGCTACTGGTAGAGTAGAACGTGGTGTTGTTAAAGTTGGTGACACTGTTGAAATCGTTGGTATGGGTTCAAAACTTTCAACTGTTATTACTGGCGTTGAAATGTTCCGTAAATTATTAGACCAAGCTCAAGCTGGTGATAACGTTGGTCTACTTCTTCGTGGTATTCAAAGAAGCGATATCGAACGTGGTCAAGTTTTAGCTAAACCTGGTTCAATTCACCCACACACAGAATTTACTTCTGAAGTATACGTACTTAAGAAAGAAGAAGGCGGACGTCATACTCCATTCTTCAACGGATACCGTCCTCAATTCTACTTCCGTACAACAGACGTTACTGGTAGCATCCAATTACCTGAAGGCGTTGAAATGGTAATGCCTGGAGATAACGTTAAAATGACTATCTCTTTAATTACTCCAATCGCTATTGAACAAGGTCTACGTTTCGCTATCCGTGAAGGTGGCAGAACTGTTGGTTCTGGTGTTGTTTCTTCAATTATCAAATAATTTAAGAAAACAATTACAGAGTAATTGATTATAAAACAAGTGCATAATTGCACTTGTTTTTTCTTAAATTATTTGTCGAACTGCCTCGGTCAAAAACAAATAATGCATACACATTGCTTGTTTTATCCCTCGTTGTTCTATAAATAACGTATAGGTGGAGTTATATGAATATGTCAAGTTAAACGAAATTAACGATAGTGGTTTATTTAACGTAATAAAAAGCACACATTTTGTGCGCTTTTTTATTTTGTTATCATTATCAAACTATATAATTGTTTTTTTTAATTCATATTAAATTTATTACATATGTTAAAATTTAATAATAATCAATAAAAATGTTAAAATAATTAAAATTAAAGTATTTGAAAATATGTTATATATTTGTTATAATAAAGTAAGTTATGCATGGGGGATAAAAAATGGCACCAAAATTTAAACGCGCAGAAACTTTTGACGAATTTACAACCGAAAAATATGATGTTGTTGTAAATAAACTACTAGGCGACTATAACGCAAATGGTATTTACGTAATTAATAAAAAAGTTGCTGCCGAACTTTTAGAAGTTAAAAAGTCAAAAAAAGATTCGTATAATAACGAAATTTTTTGTACCGCAAAAACCACTAGTGGTAAAATTGTTGATTTTGATATTTCATTTAAAAAGAATTCAGCAAGTAAAATGGCTGTTGCTGAACTATATGTTTTAGAGGGGGTTCCTAAACAAGGGGGTAGAATGGTGAATGTTCTAAAAACCCCAATTGCAAAATTTACTCAAGAACTAACCCCAAATTTTGTTGATTTGGCACTTGCTAAATTTAACGTTGTTGTTAATGCGTCAGACGAAGGTCAAGAACTAAAAGAAACTGACGACACTTACATTGTTAAGCGTAACACACTTCTTGGCTATCTTGATAAAATGACTGCCGATAGTTATAACATTGTTTACGAAGATTTCTTTACTCAACGCATTAATTTGTTAAAATCAATGAATAACGCTTATTCTAAAAAAGTTTTAGCAATTTTCAATGAAGAATTTAATAAAATGTCCGATTATTTCCTAGTAGATAAAAAGAATCGTAAAGTAACCAACTACAAGGCAATGAACGAACTTTTAGATAAAGCCTTTGAAGATTTGGCAGACTTAGAAGAGTATAGAGAACAAGAAAAAATGTTTAGAGAACGCATTTTGCCAATTCTAACAATGTTTATTCAAGGTGCAGAGCGCATTAATTCTTCTGCCATGAAATCGGTTTTAGACTCTGTGCCTAAACGCATGAAAGAAACCTTAACAGAGCCATTAATTGATAAAAAACAAGCCGAAGAATCTCGCATGAAACCAACAGTTAAGGAAACCAGCAAGGAAACCTTAAAGAAAGAAATTGACGAGTCAATTGAAAATGTTAGAACAGGTTTAGATAAATATCGCGACAAAACCCCAACTAAAAAAGTTAAAACGACTGAGTCTGAATCAACTATTACTGAAACTCCAACCTACAGAAGAGCGGAACCAGTAAAAGGACCTTCAAATGCTTCACCATCTGAAAGTTACACACCTCCAGTAACAAATTCAACTCTAGAATATTTTAGAAATACTGCTGGTGAGGCTCTAGGAGATTTTGAAAGAAATAGGGTTACAGGAACTAGCCCAATTAATAATGGTTTAAGTTCGGGCTTACCATTAGATGTAACAAGTTCAACTTCAGAACTTCCTTTCGAAGATTCTTCAGGTCGTCAACTGCGAAATGATAAGAATATTGAAATAGCAGTTGCCCATACTCGAGACAGGAAAATGGGTGTTGATGCTGAAAAAACAACATCAGTAAAAGCAGGACCATCTGTAACAACTGGAAAAAATAAGGTAGATACAAGTATGGAAAGTTTTAGTGGAATGTAATAAAAATAAAAAAAGAGCAAATGATTTGCTCTTTTTTTTATTGATTAGCTTTTGCTATTGCCTTTGCTATTATATTTAACTTTTGTTGCATTGATTAATTTCTTTAGCACAGGTTCAAGTTCTGCTCTTATTTGTGCAGGGGTTAACCCTTTTTTAGATTTTTCTAATTCTACAGCCTTGTCATAAAGTAATTTAGGTAATTCAAATGTTTGTGGTGTGTCAGGTATGTCAAGTGGTCCACTATTTTTTCCGCCGAACATTAAAACATTATAATAGTTTGTTAAAAGATCTTCATTAACTTGATTAACTTGGGTAAAATCTCTAGCAGGATTATTACTAATTTCGTTAACAACATTATAAAGTTTTGCAAAAGCACCATGAATTGCAGCAACATTTACTTGTTGGGTTAAAAGACCTAACACTGCTGAAAGTTCGTTGTCGCTTTTGCAACTTCTTATTTTCTTTCTTAATGCTTCAAAATCAATATGCGCACCAGCATAAATTGCTAGTTTGCAATTTAGGTTATCTCTAACGTTAATTGTTGAAATGCTTCTAAAATATTCTCTAGTTGTTTTTGACACTGGGAATGGCAAATTATTAAATTCAATTTCAAGGCTTTGCCAATTATTACTTTTATATTGGTCATGGCTAACAATGCCTTCTTCAAATAAATCACGTCTTGAAACACCAGTTTCACCAGTAATCCAATATTTACACCATGGTGCGGTTGGATCCCAGTTGTTGCCAAATGCTGGGCTCATTCTATAGTATTGATAATTAACCAATGCCCCAGATTGACCATTTAAACTATTTCGACCAGCCCTTATTTCTTCTTCTCCAGGATATGTACTCATAACAAAACCTCTCTTTTGTTAATTACTAATTTCACTATATAGTATATCATATTTTTGGGTTTTGTAAATACCATTAAGTTTAATTTTAAAATTATATGTTAGTTTATTAATATGTTAATTAAGTAATATAAACAATATTTGCAAATTGTGGTGTTTTATATTATAATATAGTTATAATAGATGGTGCGTGGTAAATTGCACTTAAAATATTGTTTAGGAGGAACTTTATGATTCCTTGTGATGTTAGTAATTTAAAAAAATATTATGGTAAAAACGTTGGTGTAGAAGATGTTACATTTAACGTTAAAGAGGGCGAAATTGTTGGTTTTATTGGTCCAAATGGTGCTGGCAAAACCACCACAATAAGGGCAATTGTGGGATTGCTAAAACCAACTAATGGCTCAGTTGCAATTTTAAATGAAGATGCCTTTAAAAACGGGCATAATGCAAGGCGTGAACTTGGTTATGTTAGTGGCGAGGCAAGCTATTTTCCAGAATTAACTGTTATGGAAAACTTAAAGTTTGTTGCTGATATGCGTGGTGTTAGTTACGACCGCATTGATTATTTATCAACAAAACTTGAACTTGCTTTAACACGAAAACCAGCCGAATTAAGTTTGGGAAATAAAAAGAAATTAAGCATTATTATGGCACTTTTGTCTAGCCCTAAATTAATTATTCTAGACGAGCCAACTGTTGGGCTTGACCCAATTGTTAAACAAAAGTTTTTCGAACTTATTGAAGAAGAGAAAAAACGCGGTGCAAGCATATTAATTTCGTCGCACACCCTACCAGATATTCAACGTTTGTGCGATAGGGTTGTAATTATTAAAGGTGGCAAAATTATTGCTATCGAAGAAATGGAACAACTAAAAACCAAACGATTAAAGGTTGTTACAATTGAAACCGACTATTCTAAGCCGGAAATTACACTTAGTGGTGTAAGCAATGTTAAAACCGATGGTAATCAAATAAAGTTTAACTATAACGGTGAAATGAAAAAATTGGTTAAATATCTAAATTCTATTGATATTACAAACATTTCAATTGAAGATGCAGGACTAGAAGAAATGTTCTTGCATTTCTACGAATAAAGGAGGAGAGTATATGAAACTAAATGAACTAAAAAAAGAACAAAAACAAAGCAAGCTTTCTCCACTTTATAAGTTAGAACGTAAAGCCAATTATAAATCTTTAATTGTCTTTTCGGTTATTATTTCATTTTTATTGTTTTTAACAATGGCGCTGTTTAACTTTGTTGAACCATTAATGGCAGAACTTGTAAAAATGTTTGAGGGACAGCCAGAAATGCAAGAATTGTTTGCAACACAAGAGCTTAAAATTGGAACCTATTTTGTTTCAGAAGCCGGAAGTTTTTGGGCACTGCTTGCTGCAATTTATGGTAGTTTTTTAGGATATAAACTAATTAACGGCAATTTAAAAAATGGCAGTTCTGAGGTTCTTTACACACAAAATGCATCACGCACACAAATTGTTAAACATAAATTAATCCGACTAATTATTAATGTTGCAATTTTAAATGTTGTTTGCGGTTTGGTTGGGCTAGTTGCAATGCTTATTTGGGGATATGGACAATTTAGTGTTTTAAACTACTTAGGGTATATGTTGTTTGTATTAATTTTAACAATGCAGGTGGCTGTATTAAGTTTTTCAATTGCTCTATTGGTAAAACAAAAATACTCAAGTGTTTTAAGTGTTTTAGTTGCTTTAGGATTATTCCTTATTGCAAACCTAGGTTTAATGGGTGAAAGCTTTGAAGTGTTTAACTATTTAACTCCGTTTGCAGTTGCACTTGCAGATTTAATTGAATCTGGTTTTGGTGTGGTTAATTACATTAGCATTGCAATTTGGACAGTGATTCCGGTTGTAACATTAATTTTTGGCATTAAATCCTATAAAAATACCGATTTAGTGTAATTAAATTTTTATAAAAGTACTTGCAAAAATTATAGTTATATATTATAATAAATGCAGTAAATAATTAAATAGAGCATTCCGCTCTATTTTTTTAGGCGTATAGAATATATAAAACCAAAAAATATGTTCTATTTACTTAAAATTTTAAGTTGGAGGCCAACATGAGAGAAAATATTATACTTGAGTGCACAGAATGCAAAAACCGCAACTATGCAACACAAAAGAATAAAAAGAATGACCCAGGCAGAATCGAATTCAAAAAATACTGCAAATTCTGCAAAAAGACCACTCTTCATAAAGAAACCAAATAGTTTTTAAAAGGAAATATTATGGCAAAAAAACATGTTGATGCAGAGGTTGAGGTGGTAACACCAGACGAGCAAGAAGTTAAAACCGAAATTGTAGAAACAAAATCTGCAAAAAAGGAAAAAACTCAAGCTCAAGCTAAAGCAAAAAATAAGAAAAAAGAAAAGAAGGGTCCTAACAAAATTGTAACAAAAACCAAAGAAACTTGGTCTGAGTTGAAAAAAGTTAGTTGGCCAAGTTTTAAAACTGTGCTTAAAAACACAGGCGTTGTAATTACAGTTGTTGTTGTTTTCACTTTGGTGCTTTTTGGCATCGATAGTTTACTTAGTTTGTTATATAATTTAATTCCGGGGTAATAAGTTATGGAAGAAAAAGATTTAGAACAAATTGAAGAAACTCTTAAAAATGCTGAACAAGCAATTAAAGAGGAAGAAGTAATTAAAACCGAACAACAAATTACAAACGAAGAAACCACTGAGGAACCTAAAGAGTTAACCGAAGAACAAATTAGAATTGAAGAAGCAAGAAAAAATGCTAACTGGTATGTTCTTCACACATTCTCTGGTTACGAAAATGTGGCTAAAGAAAACTTGGAAATTGTTATTCAAAAATATAACTTACAAGAACGAATTTTCGACATCGTTATTCCTATGGAAGATGTTGTTGAAGATAAAAACGGAAAACGTAAAGTTGTATCAAGAAAATTAATGCCTGGTTACATTTATGTTAAAATGATTTATGGCGACGATATTTGGCATGCAGTAACACGTACCAGAGGTATTACTGGTTTCGTAGGTCCTAAAGGTCGTCCACTTCCTTTAACTGAGGAAGAAACAAGAAAAATGCATCTAGAAAAAGTGGTTGTTGTTAATGTTGATTTAGCAGAAAACGACAAAGTTGAAGTTCTAGATGGTCCATTAAATGGTTTCGTTGGCACAGTTGTTGGCGTTGATGCGCAAAGCAAAAAATGTCGCGTAATCGTTGAAATGTTTGGTCGTGAAACACCTGTTGATTTAGGTTTAGACCAAGTTAGAAAAATTATTTAATTTCAATTTTAATTCAAACTAACAAGTTTGTTTAAAATACAGTGGGAGAAACGTAAATTTTTTATGCGTTTTGTTATAAACCACAATGGCCAATATGGCAGGAGGAAAATATGGCAGCAGCAAATAAAAAAGTTAATGCAGTTGTAAAATTGCAATTACAAGCAGGTAAGGCAACCAGTGGTCCACCAGTAGGTTCTTCTTTAGGTCCTCACGGAATTAACATTCCAGCATTCACCAAAGAATTTAACGAACGTACTGCAAGCCAAGCAGGATTTGTTATTCCGGTTGTAATCACAATTTATGCAGACCGTTCTTTCGATTTTGTGCTTAAAACACCACCTGCAGCAGTTCTAATTAAAAAAGCTTGCGGAATTGAATCTGGTTCAGCAAACTCTAAAAAGAACAAAGTTGCACAAATTACAAAAGCACAAGTTAAAGAAATTGCTACTTTAAAAATGCCTGACTTAAATGCAAAAGATATCGAACATGCAATGAGCATGATTGAAGGAACTTGCAGAAGCATGGGCGTAACTGTTATTGAATAAGTGGGAGAGTAAAAAATTTTTAATTTATTCGGTATAACCACAAGGAGGAAAATATGAAAGGAAAAAGATATTTAGAAAGCGCAAAGTTAGTTAACCGCACAAATCTTTATGCTCCAGCTGAAGCTTTAGATTTATGTATTAAAACTGCAAGTGCTAAATTCGATGAAACCGTTGAATTACACGTTAAACTTGGCGTTGATGGTCGTAATGCCGACCAACAAGTTAGAGGAACAGTTGTTCTTCCTAACGGAACAGGTAAAAGTGTTAAAGTTTTAGTTATTACTAAAGGCGACAATGCAGATTTAGCTACTAAAGCTGGCGCAGATTATGTTGGAGCAGAAGATATGATTGCTAAAATCCAACAAGGTTGGTTAGATTTTGATGTTTGCATCACAACCCCAGACATGATGCCAGTTATTGGTAGAATTGCTAAAATTTTAGGACCTAAAGGCTTAATGCCAAACCCAAAAAGTGGTACTGTTACAACTGATGTTACTAAAGCTATTAACGATGTTAAAGCTGGTAAAGTTGAGTACAGACTTGATAAAGGAAACATTGTTCACGTTATGATTGGTAAAAAGAGTTTTGGTGTTGACAAACTATTACAAAACTTCAACGTGTTAATGGAAGCTTTAGTTAAAGCTAAACCACAAGCAGCTAAAGGACAATATATTAAATCTGTTTCTTTAAGCTCAACTATGGGACCTGGAATTAAAGTTGATTATAAAATTGTTTAATTAACAAAATAAAAAAGAACGAGTTTTCGTTCTTTTTTTATTTTTAAAGCACAAACCATAATTTTTTGTCTATAGCATGCACATGTAAAATCATACATGTGTTTAGGCTTTAAAATTAAGCGAAATTGGCACGAAACAGCATAAAACAAATAACTAATAGTTTTAAAACATATGTGTCAAAATGGCAAAATTTAATGGGTTTCAATTCGATATAATAAATAGAAAAATATTACTAAATTACGCAAATTTTTTCAGATTAGTTCTTGACAATAGGTGTTAAATAATATATACTAACATCGGTTTTAAAAAAGTCTTGCCAAAGACAGCAAGTATAAAAGTAAATCTTGCCGAGGTAAACAAAAAAGTTTTATATAATTTTAATTATTCAAACTCTTTCGTTTACTTAGTGGTGGCGAAAGAGTTTTTTAAATCCTCACACATTACTTTGTAACTTTTAGTTACAATAACGTGGTTTATCCACATCAAAGTTTTGCTTGTCAAAACAAAAATGCGAAAAGTTTAATAAGGAGGATTTTAATGAAAGCTATAGAAGTTAAAAAACAATTAGTGGAAGAAATTAAAGAAAATTTCCAAAATTCCGCTAGCGTTATCTTTGTTGATTACAAAGGCATTAGCGTTGCTGAAGATACAAAACTTCGTAAAGAATGCACTGAGAACGGTGTTACTTATAAAGTTTATAAAAACCGTTTAATAGTTAGAGCATTAAACGAACTTGGAATTAACAATTTCGACCCAAAAATGTTTGAAGGAACAACCAGTGTTGCTTTTGCAAAAGACGAAGTTACAGCTGCAAGAATTTTCTGCAACACAATTTCAGACATTAAAAAAATGGAAATCAAATTTGGCTATGTTAATGGCGAATTAGCAGATGCTAAACAAGTTGAAGCACTTTCAAAAATTCCTACAAAAGAAGTTTTGGTGGCTATGTTACTTGGTGTTTTACAAGGACCTGTTTCAAGCCTTGCACGTGCTTTAAATGAAATTGCTAAAAAAGGCGAATAATAATTAATTTTATATCGGAGGATAATTAAAATGGCAAATTTAGAAAATTTAGTTGAAGAAATCAAAAAGTTAACTGTTATGGAAGTTAACGAATTAGTTAAAAAATTAGAAGAAGAATTCGGCGTTAGTGCTGCTGCTCAAATGGTTGCTGGCCCTGCTGCTGGTGCTGCTGCTGGCGCTGCTGCTGAAGAAAAATCTGAATTCACAGTAGTATTAAAAGAAGTTGGAGCTAACAAACTAGCTGTTATTAAAGCTGTTAAAGAAGCTACAGGTTTAGGCCTTGGCGAAGCTAAAGCTTTAGTTGATGGCGCTCCTGCAACAATTAAAGAAAACGTTCCTGCTGAAGAAGCTAAAGCTATGGAAGCTAAACTTAAAGAAGCTGGCGCTACTGTTGAACTTAAATAATTAAACTTAGTTGCATTTAGTAAATTATTTAATTTAATGTGTGATAATAAAAAAGAACGAGTTAATCGTTCTTTTTTTGTTTTTTTATGTAATAACACTAACAAAAAACAGCCATAAATGGCTGTTTAATTTATTTTTATAATGGTTTAACTTCAACATTAATTGTTGCAGTAACGCTTGGGTGTAGTTTAATTTTAACTGTGTATAATCCCAATCCTTTAACTGGGGCAAAATCAATTTTCTTTTTATCAATGCCATATCCCATTTCAGCAAGCTTATCGGCAATTTCTTTATTAGAAACACTGCCAAATGTTTTACCATTTTCTCCGCATTTAATTGTTAAAACAAGGTTTAAATTATCTAATTTAGTTTTTAATGCTTTTGCTTCGTCTAGCATAACTTGTTGTTTATGTGCTTCGCTTGCTTTTTCTTGGTTGTTTAGGTTTAAGTTTGTAGCATTTGCAGGTTTAGCTAGTTTGTTGGGGATTAAATAGTTTGCACCATATCCGTCGGCAACATTAACAACATCACCTTTTTTACCAGAGCCTTTAACATCTTTTAATAAAATTACTTTCATGTTTTAAATACTCCCTTTAATTTTATGTTAATAAAAGTTTAATGTAATTGCATAAAATTGTCAATTTAAATATGTTTTAAAACCTTTAATTTTAGCCAAACTACAAATAAAGTTAATATAGAGGTTAAAATTATGGATTTAAAGTGTAAAAAATTAGATTGCGTTTATAACGATAAATTTAGTTGTAGTGCAAAAGGCATAACGGTTAAGCACAACTTAAATTGTGCAACATACGAAAAAAATAAAAACCTTACGCCCGAACAACAGCAAAATGTTAGTCGAACAATGTTTGAAAATGCGCCCGAATATCATGCATTTAGGCATAACAAAGATGTAAATATTAAGTGCGAGGCAAAACAGTGTTTGTTTAATGAGTGTGGAAATTGTTGTAGTAACGGAATAACTGTTCAGCGCAGTAACTACAAAGCTTATTGTGCAACGGCAATAAAAGAAAATAAAAAATAATTAAATTTATTATTGAAAATATGTGCATAAATTAAAAAGAGTAGGTTTCTACTCTTTTTTCCTTTTTTAAGCCTTAAAATTATTAAAACTTTTTTAAATTTGGGGGTTGAAAATGCAAATAAAGTTTGTTATACTAAATTAGTAAAAATTAATAAAGTAAAGGGAAGGAGGAAATTACTATGAAATTATTAGATGTATTCAAAAAAAGACAACAAGAAAGAGTAGGTTCCGCCTCTCTCAAACACTTGGTAGAAGATGTTAAACTTCAAATAGAAAACAACACTTTAGTTCCAAATAAACAAATTGTTAAACTAATGAAAAAAGCAGGTGTTCAACCAGAAAATTATATTGCAGTTTACAAACAAGTAATTGGGCTAACTTTGGGTGTTCAAGCAATTGATAATGCCTATGAGCGTTTTCAATTTGACCCAGACAAAGCTCGTAAAGTATTCTTGCCACAAAAAGAAATGGTTACAATTTGCGGAGCAAAAACAATGGCTGGTCAAGATTCAGTTGTTCATCAAACTGTTATTGAACCATCAAGAAAACTTATTGAATATGTTTTCTACAAAGGTAAAGGTTTAAAACTTGAAGGCGAAGTTAAAAACGATGCTTACTATGCTGAATGTGCTAACCAAAACTTATCAGATTTTACTGTTGCTTGCAAGGTTATTGGTGGATTAAAAACCCTAACTATTGGCGATGCTGAATATCCTGTTACAGATATTGTTAAAAATGCTGCAATAGCAGGACTTATGAATCAAGCAACATTTGTTGCCGATGCTCAAAAAGGAATGAAGAAATAACAAATTATAAATACAAAACAAAAAACACATCACTCTTGATGTGTTTTTTGTTTTCTATGTTCTTATAATATATTAATCGTCGCGCTTAGCGTGCATTAGGAACACTAAAATAAATCTTACTAAGTTTAAAATGCTGTTTAGTAACGATGCCACATATGTTAATGCTGCAGCACTTAAAACTTTCTTTGCTCCTTGAGTTTCTTCTGAAGTTAAAATTTCGGTTTGTTCTAAAAGTTGAAGAGCTCGGTTACTTGCATTATATTCGCATGGAAGTGTAATTAAATCGAAAATTGCGGCTAAGCCAAACATTGCTACGCCACTCCATAAAAATATATTTCCAAAAACTGTGCCAGGAATAACTGCAAAGTTGCACAGTAATCCAATTAAAACAAGTGGCCAAAGGGCAGTAGAACTAAAGTTTACAATTGGTATAATAAAAGATCTAAGTTTAATAGGTAAATAGTCGTTTTTATATTGTAAAGCGTGTCCAACTTCGTGTGCTGCAACTCCTAAAGCGGCAATGCTTGTAGATTCGTAGTTAGAAGCACTTAGTGCAACAACTTGTTTTTTGTGGTCGTAATAATCGGTTAAGTGTCCGTTAATTTTAATAACTTCAACATTTTTTAAATCGGCGCAGTCTAAAAGCAACCTAGCCATTTCGCAGGCACGCATTCCCTTTTGGCTTGCAACCCTCGAAAATTTATTATAAGTGGAACTAACTTTGCTTTGTGCATATGCAGCCAAAATAATGGCAGGCAAAAGTATAATTCCCATTATGTAATATTCCCAATAAAGATCAAACATATTTATCTCCTATTTTTTTGAAAATATGCGGTTTAGTTTATTTCCAAAAATAATAATTCCATCAAATAACGAAGCAATGTAGGTTTGAGCAGCAATGTTAAGAAGTTTTTTTGCATTTCTAACTTCTGAAGGCGACAAGTAGTGATATTCTTTTAAATACCAAAGGGCACGTTTACTAGCATCATATTCTACTGGAATTGTAATAATTTTATCTAATAGGTTAAATGCAAAAATGCCAACGGATGTCCAAAGCAGTGTGGTGGCAATTGCCATATCAAAAAACAAAACAATAAGTCCGGCAATTAAAACAGGAACAAAAAACTTTTTGGTAAATCTGTTAATTTTGCTCCAGATTGTAGATAGCCCAAACATTGGGTCATTTTTAGAATGTTGAAGTGCGTGGCCAAGTTCGTGTGCAACAATTGTAAGTGATGCTAAACTTGCCGAATTGCAAACTGCACGGCTCATAATTAACATTCGTTTATTATATGCATAGGCATCAATTAATTCGCCATCGGCAACACCCAACTGAATGTTAAGGTCAAGTTGCTCAGCTGCAATTTGAGCAAACTGTCCACCAGTTAAGTTCGATTGGTTTCCAACGTTCAAATATTTTCTGTAAACTTTTTTAATTCTGTCGCGGCTAGATAAAACAATTGTAAGTAACACAATTAAAACAACAGCCACACCAATAATTATTTTTAGCTCGGTGCTCATAAATAAATCCTCTTTTGCAAAAATTTGTAAGTAATTCTTACACTATTTATTATACGGCAAACACTTTAATTTAACAACAAATTATTTAACTAATTTATTTGATGTTGTGTTAAACTAACTTCTTCAATTTCGGCAATTTTGTTATCAACTAAATAAAAATTAAAATTTCTAGGTTCGTCGCCTAAAATTGTGTAATTAAAAACATCGCTTTTCAAATAATAGCAATTGTAATAAATTTCGTTAAAATGTTTAAAAAATTGTTTAAGTTTATCTGGGCTGGAATGTAAAAGTTTCTCATTTAAAAATGTTGTTGCCAAATTAAAATTATCTTCTTTAACAGCTTCTAAAAACGAATAGGGAATAAGGTTTGCTTCAAGCACTTTGTTTTCGCTTTCTAAAAAAACATTAAATGTTTCTAGTTCTAATGTTTTTAAATTTAACTTAAACACCTTGCCGGTTAAAAGGGTGTTGTGTAAATTTTTCAAACATTTAATTTCGTCGCCAACTTTTTCAAGCTTAATAAATAAATCGCAAATAATAGGTGCGTTGGTTGTTTGGTTAAATGCAAGCAAAAAAGTTTCGTTTTGTTCGGCTTCGGCGGTAATTAAAATAAGGTTGCCAATTTCTTTTGTTTGTAAATTTTTAAGCATTCCTTGTTTGGTTGTAAACAAATTTTTGTCGCCATTAAACACACTTATAGTTGAAACATAGTCAAGCATGGCAAGCACATTGTTTGCTCCAACTTTTTTATTATATATGCTTGCGTTGTTTAGCATGGGCGAACTTTTAAATTTTAAAATAACGTCGTAATTATTGTTAGGGAATGGAACAATTTTAATGTTGTTTGAACTACATGTTAAAGTTTCGTTTTCATATTCAAGCTTAAACGATATAGGAATAAATATGTTGTTGTTCTCACAAATAGGCTCGCTACTGACAATAAGTGTAGAGTTAAAGACAATAACGTCAATATAAAACTGGTTTTTATTATCAATTAATCCTATTTGCTCGCCGTTAATAAAAACATTGCATAGGGTTTCCGAATAAAAATGTAGGCTATATTCTCGCATAAATTTCCACCTTAAAAATTTTTATATTTTATGCTAATAACTTACAAATTTATTCATTTATTTTAGGTCTAAGTTTTATTTTAATCGTTAACACTTTTATTAAGTTTTGTGGAGAATTATTGTAATGTTAAAAAACAAAAAAGTTGTTAAGAGTTTGGTTTTTAGTAGGTGTGTTTTTAAGTTTAACCCAAATAGTAAAATTATTAAATTTTATAAAAAGCCAGATGGTATTTTATCTGACGAAGATATAAACGCTCTTGTTATTGGACTTCTTAACTTAATTAAAAATAATGCAATTAAAAAAGTTGAAATAACCTATAAGCAGCAAGTTAAGTATTATCAGGATTTGCTTAGTTTAAATTTAAACCGAGTTATAAAACTAGAACGCGAATTAAAAAAGTTAAAAGGAAAACAATTTAGTTAATTGTATGTAAATGCTTTATTTGATATAATAAACTATAAGTATTAAATAAGGTGTTTTAAAGTTTGTTAAATTTATACTATAGTAAAACTGTTAATGGTTGCAGTGAAAAAATGTTTAATAGTTTAAAGCAAAATCGTGGCAAGGGTGTTAATCAAATAATTTTTACACCCGACCGCATGACTTTGCAAATTGAAGAAGAATTGTTTGATGTTTTAGGCGAACAGTGTTTTTTTGATGTTGATGTAACAACTTTAACACGTTTTACAAATAAAATAATTTCTAACAACAACATTTGTTTTAAGGTGCTAACAAAACCAGTTTGTGTGGCACTTATAAAAAAAATATTAAACGAAAATAAAAACGATTTACAAACCATGAAAAAAGCAATTAGCTTTAATGGTTTTGCATCAACTTTGTTTGATACCATTAGCATGTTTAAAAGTTGCAACGTTACTCCGGAGCAACTTGAATACACAACAAAAAACAAAAATCTAAATTTAAAACTATCCGATTTAAAATTAGTGTATAAAAAATATGAAGACTTTTTACAAAACGAATATACCGATAGTTTTAATAAACTTAATTTGCTAGTTAATTTAATTAAAGGTTGCAACTTTAAAAATACCCACTTCTATTTTGTTGGGTTTTCAGATTTTACTCCGCAAATGTATAATGTAATTTGTGAACTTATTAAAAATTCGGCAAGTGTTAATGTTGCATGTGCAGTTAGTTTTATTGACGAACTTAACAACAAAAACATTTATTTAAATAATGTTTACCTATCACTTTTAGATTTGTGTAATGTTTATGGTTTTTCCTATAACAAAATTTATTGTAGGTCGGTTTTACAACCAGAATTTAATGTTGTGTCGAACAACTTGTTCGCATTAAAACCAGTTGTTTCAAATTTAGAATCTAAAAACATTGAACTTTATAAATTTAACAATGCTTTAGACGAAGCAACTTTTGCCATTAAAAAAATGCAATGGCTAATTATTAACGAAGGTTATAGTTATAATGATTTTGTTATTATAACTTCAAACCTTTCAGATTATAAAAGTAAACTCGAATATTTGTTTCTAGAAAACAATATTCCATATTTCTTCGACGAAAGCGAGCCAATTTCTAATTCGGTGGTTTTGCGTTTTTATTTTGATTTATTCGAGTTAATTAACGGAAACTTTAACAAGCGTGATTTGTTAAACTTTTTGCGTGCTTACTCAAGCATTAATGAACAACTTTTAAATAGTTTTGATAACATGGTAGAAAAATCTGGTTACAACTATTTTGGTTTGTTAAAACCAATTAAGCACCTTTACACGCAAGAATTAGAACCTGTTTATTTAGAACTTAATAAATTTGTTAAATTAATTAAAGATTTATCTGAAACCAAAAACTTTGGAATGGTTCTTAGTGTTATAACTAATTTTGCAAACGAGTTTGGTTTTAATAATTACATAAACACTTTAAGTGAAACATACAAACAAAAAAATAATGTGCTAGAGTATAACAAATTAAACAATGTTGTAAACAAAGTTAACAAAGGTTTTGGCGAACTAGAGCAAGTTTTATGTTCTTACGAAACAGACCTTCCAGATGTGTTTAGCATTATTAAAGCATATTTCGAAAACATAACGGTTGTAATGCCGCCAATACTATCGGATAGTGTTTTGGTAACCGACATTATTAAAGGCGAACTTCCAAACAAAAAGTATGCGTTGTTTTTAGGTTGTCAAGAGGGCAAAATGCCAGCTGTTCAAAACGATTTAGGCTTAATTACCGACCAAGATATTAATTTACTATCGGAATCGTTCAAACTAAATCCAACAGTTAATCAAATTAACAAACGTAATAAGTTTAAAGTTTTCGAAAGCTTTTTAAAATTTAATAAAATTTGTGTTGGTTATGTTGCAGTTACGGCTAGTGGCGAAAAAATTATGCCTAGCGAGGTTATTAATAATTTGCAAATGCTGTTTCCAAATTTAAAAGTGGTTAACGGAAGTGTTCTTCAACATGGCTATCAAACCGAATTTACTAACAACTACTTTTTGTTTAACAACACAAATCCAAATTTTGCAAAAAGCAATTTAATTGAAAACTTAAAACTTCAACAAACCGATAATTCGGCAGTTTTACTTTCAAATTCGTCTAGCCTATATTCGGCGTTAGAGGAAAGTGTAGAAAATGTTAAAACTTTTGTAGATAATTTAACTTTTGTTAACAATGTGCCTAATTTAACCACGCCTAATTTGTTTTTAACTAAAGGTGATGTTAGTGTTAGTGAAATTGAAAGTTATTATGCTTGCCCATTTAAACACTTTGTAAGTTATGGGTTAAAACTTGCCGAGCAAGAAACTTCCGAAATTAAAGCAAACGAATATGGTAACATTTTGCACGAGTATGTTAAAGAAATTGTTCCTTATATTAGGCGTAATCAAGATTTATCTAATCTACCTGAATTTTCGATTAACACACTAGACCAAATTTTAACTAAAAAACAATACGAACATTTAGTTTTAAGCCCTACAAACAAAAACGACATTAAAAGTCTGCAAAAAGAAATTTTTAGAATAAACGAAGCATTAATTAGGTTAAACAATTCTTCAAGCCTAAATCCGTTATGGTTAGAACATGGATTTAAAGGTTTTGAAGTTGGCAATGCTGATGTAAAAATTGGGTTAAAGGGTGTAATTGACAGAGTTGATTTTGCCGACGATTCGTTTACTATAATCGACTATAAAACTGGTGGAACCGAATTTAAAGATTTTAGCGATATTGCAAGCGGTAAAAAACTGCAACTTATAATTTATGCCTACATAGTATCTAAAAAAACAGGCAAAACGCCAATTGGCACATTTTACATGCCTCTTAAAAACGAATATTCTAAAGTTTCGGGCGAAGAGTTATATAAACTTAAGGGTGTTGTTTCAAATAATATTGCCGATATTTTGCAAATTGATAAAAATTTATCGGAACCAAATGTTTCAAGTTTAGTTCTTAACCTAAAAACAAAAAAAGATGGCGGAATAACAGGTAAAATTCTAGTGAGTCCGCAAGATTTTGATAAACTTGTTAACTATGCAATTTCAATGGTGTTATCGGCGGTTAAAAATATTAATGCTGGCGTAATAACACCAAATCCGCTAAAAGGTGGAAACCATTCAACGTGTGATTATTGCCAGTATTTGGGCATGTGTAAATTCTGTGAAAAACATGGAAATAAATTTAACGAGATTAAAAATATAAAAACTGTAGAGGAATTAGAAAATTAGTGGCAAACAAGCTTAACACCGAACAAGAACTTTTTGTTAATGCACTTAACAACAATGTTTTAGTTTCAGCTTCTGCTGGTAGTGGAAAAACCACCACCATGATAGAAAAATTAAAAAAGTTAATAATTGTAGATAAAGTTCCAGTAGAAAATTTGCTAGTGGTAACTTTTACTGAAGCTGCAGCTAGTGAAATGAAACAAAAATTATATTTAAAATTGCAGTCTGAAATTGCAACTTTAAATTTATCTGAGCCCGAACTAAACTATTTTTATGAGCAGCTTTTTCAAATTTCAACAGCCGACATAGGCACCCTACATTCGGTGTGTAGAAAAATTGTTTCAAAGTATTTTTACGAGGTTAATGTTGAACCAAATTTTGCAATTTTAACCAACGAAGAATATTTAAATTTATTTAACCAGGCACTAGAAAAAACTTTTCAAACCTACATTGAAAATGCCGACGAGCAGTTTTATGTTTTATATGAAAGTTTTAACGATAAACGTAGCAACCTAAAACTTAAAAACATTATAACCACAATCTATAATTTTTTAAGTGAAAAAAGCGACCCAAACAAATTTATAAAATTTTGTTTAACCGAATGTTTAAATTCTGATTTAAATAGTAATGTTTGTGCAATCTATGTTTTAAGTTATTTTAAAGCGAGCATTGCAAAATTTTTAGAAGAATTAAAAAAATATAAAAACACAATCTCGCACGAAAAGTTACGTAAATATCTGCTTGACTTAGAGGCTAAGGTTTTCGCACTTAATAACACTACAAGCTTTTCTGAGTTTGCGGGGGTAATTAACTCCTTTAAAGCTCCAACGCTATATAACCCTAAACAGCCTGAGCTAACCGAAATTTTTGAAAACTTAAAAATTAGTGTAGATGGGTTTAAAGATGGTGTAATTGCAAAAGCAAAAAAAATAACACAACTTGTTGAAGATGTTAATTTTTTTGAAATCACTAATAATTTAAAAACCTACTACACAAAATTATTTGAGGTTGTAGGCGAGGTTGAAAAGCTGTTTACAAAACTGAAACGTGATGTTGGCAAACTTGATTTTTCTGATTTGCAAATTTTGGCGCTAAAGGTTTTAGAAAACGAAACCATTGCAGCTGAACTTAAAAATAACTATAAATATATTTTTGTAGACGAATATCAAGATATAAATCAAATTCAAGAAGATATTTTGCTTAAACTAAGCAACTCTAAAAACTTAAACATGATTGGCGATGTTAAGCAAAGTATTTATGCGTTCCGTCAGTGTATGCCAGAAATATTTTTAGGCAAATATGAATTGTATTTAAACAAATTAAACGAGCAACTAATTTTGTTAAATAAAAACTATAGGTGTTCAAACGATGTTGTTAATTTTGTTAATCATTGCTTTAACACTTTAATTACAAAAAACACTATTGGAATTAATTATAAATCCGATGCCCAACTTGTGTGTGGAAGTAACAATAGTGGAGCAGTTGAAATTAGAATTATTAACACATCTGAAGAAGATGGTGCTGCTGAAACTTTAGAGCAAAACTTAGAAGAATCAAATGGTGCGGAAGTTGAAAAAGAGGTTGCCGAGGCACTAGAAGTTGCAAGCATTATTTCCGAAAATTACGGGCGTGAATTTTACGATGACGCAACAAAACAAACACGCAAACTAGACTATAAAGATATTGCTATTTTAGTGCGTGATTCTAAGGGGTATGCTGTAACACTTTATAACACACTAAAATCACATCAAATTCCGGTTAGCACTGTTATTAAAACAAACTTGTTTAACACGCTAGAAATTAAACCACTATATAGTTTGTTGCGTCTTGCAAACAATTCTAGTTTAGAGGTTGATATTTGCAACGTTTTACTTAGCCCACTTGTTAGTTTAAGCTTGGCAGAGTTGGTAAACATTAAACAGTTAAACACCGCCGATAGTTTTTATAATAATCTGCTTAACTATCCACTTTCTGGCAATAACCCTAATTTAATTGACAAAATTAATAAATATAATGAAATTTTAACGGATTTTAAGTATAGATTAAACTATTCTACAATTATGGAAGCTGTTAACCATGTTGTAATTAAAAACGATTTAATTAACCATTATTTAAGCCTTCCTAATGGCGAGGAAATGGCTGAAAACATTAGGCAATTTATAATGCTTTTGGGTAATGCTGGGTTTAATTTTAACCTTAAAAAATGTTTAGAGTTTTTAAATTCACTTTCTAAAAAAGACGACTTTTTAATTAATGTTGAAGCTGGTGAAAATTCTGTTAAAATTTTAACCATGCACAAATCTAAAGGACTTGAATATCCGTGTGTAATTTTAAGTGGTTTAGGTAAACAATTTAACAAGGGTGTTTATTCGGCAGATGTTATTTTAACAAACAAGTTGGGTCTTGGTTTAAACCTTAGAAATATTGAAACGCGTAAAGAGGTTGAAACCTTGCAAAAAAGTGCAAACAAATTGTTTGAATTAAATTCTGAACTTGAAGAACAAATTAGACTTTTATATGTTGCACTAACTCGAGCTAGAAACTATTTGTTTTTAACTGGAACATATAATTTAAAAGGTTTTTTAGCAAAACAAAACAAACACATTTTTTCGTCTACTAACTTTTTAGATTTAATTTTTAAAAGTTTTGTAGGGCACGAAAAATTTGGTTTTGCAAATTATAAACCCAACTTCCAACTAAAACTAAATGGTTCGTTTGTTGAATGTAAAATTAAAAATGTTTCAAGCGTTTTAAAACAAACAACCAATGTTAAAAATAATGTTTTAATTAGTACGCCAAATTTCAATTTGGTTAATAAGTTATCAAACAACTTTAAAAAAGTAAAACCACCTACGTCTGAAAAACTTGCAACAAAAAATAGTGTAACAGGTTTAATGCGTGAAGACGATTATGTTAACGAAAACGAACTTAGTTTGCAAGTTGGTTTTAACGAAGATGCAAAAAATAGTTTAAGTTTAAAAATTGGAAATGCTTATCATAAAATTATGCAAAGGTTAACATATTCCGAAACTGAATCCGAAATTGAAACGCTAATTTCCAACATGATTTTAAGTGACGAAATAGAAATTGACGCAAAACCATTTGTGTCAGTATCAAAAATCTTTAAGGCTAAAGAAGCAGTTAAAAAGTTAATTACACCAACCACTTTAGTTTTAAAAGAACAACAATTTTTATTAAAAACACCATATTCCGAAATTGTTGAAACAAGCTCGAATAATCAACAAATTTTAATTCAGGGCGTTGTAGACTTAATTTTAATTAATGGCACCGAGGCCGTGCTTATAGATTTTAAAACAAATAAAACCAAAGATGTTGCAAAACTAATTAATTCCTATAGCTTGCAACTTGAGGTTTACAAACGCGCTGTTCAAAAGGGATTGGGTGTAAAAGTAACTAGTTCAAAACTATATTTGTTTGAAAGTGCAACTTTTATTGAAATTGTTTAGGTTTTAGATGTTAAATTTAAAAAATATTCACAAACTAAAAACAGGAATTTATTGTTCCTGTTTTTCAATTTTTAAAGCACACAATTACATAAAATTAAATATGTTGTTCTAAGCATATAAATTATTAATTTATTTAAAAATTTTTATTTATTTTGTTTTTAATAAAATTATTAGTGTGTTATACTACTTGTAGCATTATGTATTTTACATAGGAGAATGGAATATGAACATTTTTAATTCACTTACAGCATTTTTAAAGGAGCTTAGCAATTACGTTACCTTCGACTACTTAGTTTATGGCAGTTTAGGGTTAACATTGTTGGTTTTACTTATTTCAATTATCAGAACCAACTTTACTTACGAAGTTAAACTTTTAAGAAACATTACAAAACTTAATCGTTACTTCGCAAAAAATCCTTATGTTAACGACGAAAACATTGTTGAACTTAACGAACGTATGAAAAACGTTCCTAAAACATTGCGTTATTGCTGGCAAGAATATATGCTTAACCGCGATAAAGCACCAAGCGAATATATGAACACAAACTCTTGCGTAGACCAACCAAGCAAATCAAGTGCCTATGCAAACACAGCAACCACTGTTGGAACATTTTCAATTATTATTGCAGTAGTTACATTGCTTCTTGGGCTTGCAAGAATGGCTAACGATACCGAAATTAGGTTAAACCCATTCTTCTTCGAAGTTTTCTTACTTCCACTTATGGTTATAACTTTGGGTTATTTATTTGTGGCATTCCTTCGTGCAAGACACACATCAATTATTTCTGACCTTTATTTTAGTTTCCATGAATTTGAAAGAAACATTAATAAAGCAAGCACAACAATGCCTGCATTTATTGATTACGAAGTTTTATTTACTAAAAAAGAAATTAAAGAGGGCATTCCTGTTTTACAAGACTACCTTGAAAAACGTGCTATTGAAGAAAAACGTGAACGTGAAGAAGCCGAACTTAACGCAAACAAGTTTGAATATTACGATTTTGACGAACTTGGCGTAGATAACGCACTTCTTTTAGAACGTGCCATGAAAGAATGTGAAAAATATATTAACGTTAAACGTGATTTAACTGTTAAAGTTCAATCTAAAGAAACCGAAATGTTTAACTATCAAAAGAACTTCGACGAAGTTACTAAAGATTTCGAACGTAAAGCACAAGCATCACGTGAAACAATTGCACAACTTACCGATCAAATTAACCAAACAACCGTTAAAATTGAAGCTAACTACATGAAAAAGCGTTTAAACGAAGAACAAACAAGGCTTCAACAACTTGAAAAAGACTACGAGCTTGCAACTAGCCGTTTCCAAAAACAACAAGACGATATGAAAGCAGAAGTAGATGCATTTACTGCCGAAATTAACAAACGTAGGGCAACAACTGAAGAGGCAATGAAAGCAGAATGCAAAAACTACGCTAACAAAATTTATGGTCAAATTTCGCAAACTGTTCAAGAACAAAGCAAACCTTACATCGACCAAATTAACGAAGACAAGGCAAATTTAGAACAAACCATTAGCGAACTTAAAACCAATTTAGCAAACAAAACTGACGAACTTGCAAAAACAACAAGCGAACTTAATGCTAAAACCGAAGAATATCAAATTAAAGTTGCCGAACTTAAAGCAATGAAAGAACTTAAAGCATATTTAACATCGCCAGAGTTTAAACAAAGCTTTATGTCTAAAAAAGAAATTAAAGAACTTCAAGATGGCCGTCAAATCGAAATTTCAGAAGACGTTGTTAAACAAATTGCTGATTTAGAAGATAGGGTAAGGCTTGCTGAACAAAATTCTATTTTATATCAAGATAAAATTACATTACTTGAACGTAATTTAGAGGCTTCAGTTAAAGAAGTTGAACAAGCTAAAAAATTAAATTCTGAGTTATTCGAAAAAGCAAAACAAGCAAAAATTAACGAAGAAAAAGCGGTTGAATTAACAACTGTTAAACCAGAAAAAGTTGGTTTAAATATTGATTTAGATAAAATTAGTAAATCTTCAACAGGAACCAAAGAGGCTCCTAAACGTCCAGCATCAAGCGGTCTTCGTACTCCACGCAAAAAAGCATCACTAGATTCTCTACTTAGTGCTGTTGATAAAATGCAAAAGAATAACTTAAGCAGTAAAACAGTTTCAACCAAAGCAAGAACAAGCAAACCAACAAAACCAGAAACTGACGAAGAATAAAAAATAAAGCAGCCCGCTAGGGTTGCTTTTTTTTATAAACTATATTTAGTTAATTCTCTAATTTTGCCATTAATTCTGGCAATATCTAAAACTTTAGAGTTAATAATTTGGTTTTCTTTAATAATAATTTCGCCATTAAAATTAACAATGTTTTTACTAACTTTTCGGTTTATTAAAAAGTTGTAATTTGTTACTGTGCGGTTTGGTAAAATTGTGTCTGGTTCGGTTAAAGCGCTAACCACGCGAGTGTCGCTTTTTGGCTGAATGTTGTTAATTTGCTGTTTTGCTTTAAAACGGCTTAATTTAGGTTTATTATTAACACCGTGTGTGGTAATAATAACGCTTTCCGATAGGTTAATAATTTCGTTTAAACTAACGGCATTTTTGTTGGTTGAACTAAAACTTAAAATGTTAAATTTTTCGTCTAATTCAATGTCGGTAACATAACCCAAAAAGTTTCCATTTAACGAAACTACAATGCTGTTAATTGGGCTAAAACAGTTTTTAATTTCGAGTTCTTTACTTGCCATCAAATTTAAACAATCCGAGTTTTTAATAATAACCGCACCATCGCCAAGTTTAAAAATGTTTGCAGTGTCTAAAACCAAAAATTGTTCGTCGTTTTGGCTAATAATTAAGTATTTTGCATGCTTTTTTTCATTAAATAAAATGTTTGAAACAACGCCTTCAATTTGCCCATTAAAAACGCTTACAACATAGCTTGAAATAATATTACTTACTTTCCACATAAGTCCCCCAAATTTAATTAGTTAAAATAGTTGTGGCAAACTAATTTCAATTACTAATGTATATGTTTTCAAACCAAACTTTATTATTTATATAATTAAATTAATATTAAAATATTTGCATTATTTTTAAATGTTGCCTATAATTTATGTATATTAAGGTGGAGAAGTTTGGGGTTACTTGCAAATTTACGTAAAATGTTTAATAAAAACATTGAATGTGGCGAAGAAATTACTGGCCATTTTATTTACTTGTATCCTAGCAGTAACCGAATTGTACACGTAAATTCGCACATAATAGTAGGGGACAACTATTATGCCGTGTTTGTGTGCAACGATAGAGTTTGCGATGTTTTGCCACCAGGCAAACACAAACTAACTGGTGCAACTCTGCCCAAAGCTTTTAGTAGACTTAAACTTGATAAACCAAATCGAAACGGAAGTTTTCCTAAAAAGTTTAAAGCCGATGTTTATTTTGTGTTTAAAGAGGTTATGGAACAACAGCAATTTTGTTCGTTTGATAAGTTTATTAAAAAATCTAACGAATTTGGCAAGGTTAAAGGGTTTTCTGAGGGGCTTTTAGATATTCAGGTTACCGACCCTGAAAAATTGTTTAAAGTTCTGTTAATTGATAGATACTATATTCCAAACAAGGTTGGTTTAAAAATTGCTATGGGCTACATTGGCAACGAAATAAACCGAATGCTTGAAAATTCTGACACCAGTTTTACCGAAATGATTTTAAAACCATCAATTTTAAAACCAATGCTTAATCCGGCAATAAACGAACGAATTGAAAATTTGGGAGTTAGGGTTTATAATGTTGAAGTTTCAAGCCTAAAATTAAGCCGTAAACTTCAAAAACAAGTTGCAATGTTTTTGCATGAACGCAAAAGTGTTAACGAGCAATTTGAGCAAAGCGGAATTAAATATACGCCTGAACAAATTGTTCCAGATAAAGTAGATGTTTCTGCGGCTAATCCAATAAGTCCTGCAAGCGTTAATCAAAGCGATATGGCGCAAGGGGCGGCAACTGGTGGTTTAAATTCCTATAATCAACCACCAAGTGAACAAACTCCGCCACAAATTATTAGGCGTGGAGGTTTGCAAATGCAAAATACTCAGGCAAACACTGGGTATAATGCACAATTAAATGCTAGCGAAGTTTTTAATTCTGAAAACAAAAAAGTATGTAAATTTTGTAATCAAACCATAGACGCAGGCTATTTATTCTGCCCACGTTGTGGTTTTAAACAATAAAAGGAAATTATTATGGCAAAAGAAATAAAATTAGCAAACGACACAAAAAAATATGCTAAAAAGAAAACTAAAAAGTTTACAAAAACTTTAACTATTGGTGAAGCACTTAAAATTCATGAGGGCGCCGAAGCTGTTTTAACAGGGTTTGGTATGCATTGTTTCACTTGTCCATTTAGTCAAATGGAAACTTTAGAACAAGCGGCAATGGTTCATGGTGTTTCAATTGATTTAATGCTTGAAAAATTAAACGAATTATTAAAATAATTAAACTTACAAAGGATTGTTATGGCATACATAAGCAAAAGAAAAAAATTATATTTCATAACTTTTATATCGGTTGCAGTAATTTGTGCTGCAATAGCTTTGTTTGTTATTTATGTAATGCCTAAAATGGCAACAGTAAAATTTGTTGATGGCATGGACGAGCAAGAGCGTGAAATTGCCGACCCAATCACATTAGAAAAAGGCTCAACTTTGCCAGAAGAACTGCCTTCTCCGGAAAAACTAGGGCACACATTCGACGCGTGGTATCATTCTAAAAAATTTAATGAACAAGTTAAAGTTAAACCAGGTGTTGATGTTGTTGATTATGATATAACTTTATATGCAAATTTTATTCCTAACGAATATACTGTTAGTTTCGACCGCAACGGGGCTAATGGTGGCAATATTCCATCAATAACACAGCTGTTTGGAAGAAAAATAACATTGCCAACCGCAGAAGGAGCAGGCATTAGCATGCCAAACAAAGTGTTGTATGGCTGGTGTGAAAATCCCGAAGGTAAACAATTTTTAACTCACAAACCTGGAGTTGAAATTTCTATGTTTGCAAAAGACGTAACACTATATGCTATTTGGGGAGATCCTCTTACAACGGTTAACTTTGTTGTTGGTGATGATGCCGAATTTATAAATCCATGCATAAGTAAATCAAATCACCCACTTTCTATAGATGAATATGTAGAACCATATAGGGCGGGTTACACGTTCGAGGGGTGGTATACCGACGAAAGCTTTACAACAGAGTTTGTGTTTGGTGATGGTGGAACCATTTTACGTGGAGATTCAATTAGTATTTATGCAAAATACGAGCCAATATCTTACACTTTAACATACAAAATTTATAACGACGACTTAATGGTTTGGGAAATTTGGGAATATAATGGAACGCCTCAAACATTTACAGTTCATTATAACGACACAATTACAGAACCATCTTTAATTCCAACAAAAGTTGGTCAATCGTTCTTATATTGGTGTGTAGACGATAGCTTGCTTGCTAAATTTAACTTTGAATCAGCTGTTGTTAAAGACAACATAACCCTTTATGCTAAATGGGGCGATGTGGCACCTGTTCCAGACGAAACAGCTGCAACCGCATTTAATTATATTAAAGATGATTCAACCCAAACAGTAAAAATTACTGGGGTTAAAGATGTTAATATTAATGCATTGGTAATTCCAAGACAAATAGATGGTTATGATGTTGTTGAAATTCAAAGCACTCTAAAAAATCTACCAGTTTTAACCGTTGTAAAAATTCCTTACACAATTGCAACTATTGGTGAGGGTGCGTTTAGTGGTTGTCCATTAATTCAAGAGTATCAAATGCTTTCTGCAAGCGAATACTTTAAAACCGAAAGTGGTGTGTTATATTCCATTAAAGAAAACGAAGGCACAAAACTTTACAGATATCCTGCGGCAAAAGAGGGTACAGGTTTCACTGTTCCTGCAACAGTTACCGAGGTTGTTTCATATGCATTCGATAGTGCACAATATCTACAAAATGTTACAATTAATGCTGCAACCATTGGCAAATTTGCATTTAAAGCTTCGTCAATAAATAATTTAACTATTGGCAGTGGCGTTTCAAGCATTGATACTTCGGCATTCAGAGATTTCTATTCGTTAACAACTGTTACAAGCAGCACTTCACACTATCAAATTATTGATGGCGGAATTTATAATGCCAACGGAACAATATTAATTAAATATTTCGGTAAAGAATTAAACAAAACTTATTCTTCACCATCTAATTTAACAACAATTAACGATTATGCTTTCGATGGTTGTTCTAACATTTCTGAAATTAATTTAAGCGCAAATGTTTCCACAATTGGTGCAATGGCATTTAGTGGTTGCACAAGTTTAACAACGCTACGTATTGCAGCTGTAACCGGTTATGCAACCAATAATATTATTAGTGGTTGTTCGGCACTTGTAACAATTTATTGCCACACAACAACCACCAATGCAATATATCAAGTTCTATTATCTAGTTCCGAGGTTTCAACAAACCCAGTTCAGTTTGTTCAAATTTAACAAAAAATTCTATATTATATATATTAAGGAAAAATAGATTCAATTAATATACGCTAAAAAATAAGACGGCCAAACAAAAATTTGGTCGTCTTTATTTTTGTGCAAAATAACCAAAACTTAAAAGAAAGTATTTTAAAAATAAGTGTTGACTTTTGTAGTGTTTTTAGGTAAAATGTATTTGCTGTATTATGGGGTGGAACGCAAAGTTACTTCTAAAACCGCCAATTTTAGGGGATAATTTGTGTTTGACAAGAGTTTGTAACACCGATTACGAACGACTAAATCCATACATATTTTTTTTGTAGTACGGCACTAAACACACGGAAACGTGTAGTAATTATATATAAAATATGTAGTTTCTTGGGTTTAGGTAAGTTAATTTTTCATGGAGGTAAATTAATGGCAACACAAAAAATCAGAGTTAAACTTGCTGCATACGATCACAATTTAATTGACCAAGCAAGTAAAAGAATTATTGACACTGCTTTAAAGTCAGGTGCAAAAGTTAGCGGACCAGTTCCTCTACCAACTGACAAAGAAGTTGTAACAATAATACGTGCTCCTCACAAATATAAGGATTCACGTGAACAATTTGAGATGAGAACTCATAAAAGACTTATTGATATTTATAGCCCATCAGCAAAAGCAGTTGACGCTTTAATGAAGCTTGAACTACCTGCTGGCGTAGACATCAATATCAAATTATAAAAACTGTAAGGAGAATTAAAGAATTATGAAAAAAGCAATTTTAGGCAAAAAACTTGGCATGACTCAAATTTTTTCCGCTAATGGTTTAGTTGTTCCTGTAACAGTTGTTGAAGCAGGTCCTTGCTTTGTTACTCAAGTTAAAAGCATGGAAAAAGATGGCTACAAAGCTGTTCAAGTAGCATTTGACGAAAAGCGTGAAAATTTGGTTAGCAAACCTGAAATGGGTAAGTTTAAAAAAGCCGAAATCACACCAAAGCGTTATGTTAAAGAATTTACTTTAGACAACGCTGAAGAATATCAATTAGGTGCTAAAATCGATTGTTCAATTTTTAGCGAAGGCGACCTAGTTGACGTAGTAGGAACAAGTAAAGGTCATGGTTGGACTGGCCTTATCAAAAAATGGAACATGAACCGTATGAGAATGACTCATGGTAACGGTCCTGTTCATCGCCACGCTGGTGGTACTGGTGCCAACACATATCCTGGAAAAGTTTTCAAAGGTCATAGAATGAGTGGTAGATGGGGTAACGAAAGAGTTACAATCCAAAACCTAACAGTTGTTAAAGTTGACCCAGAACGCAACATTCTTTTAATTAAAGGTGCTGTTCCAGGTGCTAAAGGAAGCTTGCTAACAATTAAAGAAGCAGTTAAGGCTAATTAAGGAGAGTTGAGTTATGAACGTTAAAGTTTTAAATATTTCAGGTGAAGAAGTTGGAACCTTAAAGTTAAGCGACGAAGTTTTCAAACAAGAATACAACGAAGGTTTAATCCACCAAGTAGTTGTTGCTTACTTAGCAAACTTACGTCAAGGTACAAAAAGTACATTAACTCGTTCCGAAGTTCGCGGACATGCTAAAAAACCTTGGAGACAAAAACATACTGGTCGTGCTCGTCATGGTTCAACAAAAGGACCTCAATGGCGTGGTGGTGGCGTAGTATTTGCTCCAAAGCCAAGAGATTTCTCTAAAAAGGTTAACAAAGAAGCAAAACGTACCGCATTCAGAAGTGCAATTAGCACAAAATTAAAAAATCAAGAAGTTATCATTGTTGATAGCTTAAATCTAAAGGAAGCAAAAACAAAATTAATGGCTCAAGTTTTAAAGAACTTAAAAATTGACAAATCAGTTGTTTTTGTTACTAAAGAAAAAGACGAATTGGTTATGCGTGCATCAAACAATATTGCTAACATCGAAGTAACCAATGCAAGCATGGTTAATGTATATGACATTGTTTCTAACGACAAAGTTGTTTTAACCCAAGATGCTGCTAAAGCTTTAGAGGAGGCATATAAAGGATAATGAAACAATTTGATATTATTATTAAACCACTATTAAGTGAAAAAACATATGCAAACATTGCAAACAAAAGATATGCATTCGTTGTTAAAAAGGATGCTAACAAAACTGAAATTAAAAATGCAGTTGAACAATTGTTTGGTGTTAAGGTTGAAAAAGTTAACACTGCAAACGTTGATGGAAAATTAAGAAGACAAGGAAAAACTCAAGGCTACACAGCTGATTATAAAAAAGCTTATGTTACTTTAACTAAAGATAGCAAAACAATCGAGTTTTTCGACAGCTTGTCATAAGAGTTAAGGAGGATATATTAATATGGCTATTAAAACATATAAACCAACTTCTCCAGCTCGTCGTACTTACACCACAGCTAGTTTCGATGAAATTACAACTAACAAACCAGAAAAAAGTTTATTAGCAGTAAACAAGAAATATGCTGGACGTAACAACCAAGGCACAATCACTGTAAGACATAAAGGCGGCGGAAACAGAACTAAATACAGAATTATCGATTTCAAACGCAACAAAGACAACATTCCTGCAAAAGTTGCAACAATCGAATACGATCCAAACCGTTCTGCTTACATTGCATTACTTAACTATGCTGATGGTGAAAAACGTTACATTTTAGCACCTGTTGGTCTAAATGTTGGCGACACTGTTATGAGCGGACAAAACGTTGAAATTAAAGCAGGTAACTGCTTAAAACTTAAAGATATGCCTGTTGGCGCAGTTATCCATAACATCGAACTTCAACCTGGCAAAGGCGGACAAATTGTTCGTTCTGCTGGTAACGAAGCAAGACTTATGGCTAAAGAAGGTGCTTATGCAACCATTAAACTTCCTAGTGGCGAAATGAGAATGGTTCCAGCTGAATGCCGTGCAACAATCGGAACAGTTGGTAACACCGAACACGAAATCGTATCACTTGGTAAAGCTGGTCGTGTAAGACACATGGGTGTTAGACCAACCGTTCGTGGTTCTGTTATGAACCCAGTAGATCACCCTCATGGTGGTGGTGAAGGCAAGAGCCCAGTGGGAAGAAAATCACCTCTTACTCCTTGGGGTAAACCTGCACTTGGCATGAAAACAAGAAAACACAAAAAACAAAGCAATAAGCTAATTATTAAGCGTGTTAATTAGGAGTGAAGTATGAGTAGGTCATTAAAGAAAAAACCTTACGTAGAAGGTAAATTATATAAACGCGTTGTTGAAATGAACGAAAGCGGTAAAAAACAAGTTATTAAAACTTGGAGCCGTTCTTCAACAATTTATCCTGAATTTATTGGACATACAATCGCTGTTCACAATGGCTCTAAACACATTCCTGTTTACTGCACAAGTGAAATGATTGGTCATAAATTAGGTGAATTCGCTCCAACCAGAACCTATAAAGGTCATGGGGCTGATAAAAAAGGTAAATAAGGAGTAAGTTATGGCAAAAAGAATTAGAGAAAAAGCCGCTGCTAGAATTGAAAACAAAGATCCTCGTCCTTATGCTACTGCTAAATATGTAAGAATGAGCCCAACAAAGGCTAAACGTGTTATCGATTTAGTTAAAGGCAAACCTTATGCAGAAGCTGTTGCTATGCTAGAACAAACTCCTAGCACTGCAAGTGACGCAGTTATTAAAGTTTTAAATTCTGCTGCTGCAAACGCAGAGCACAACAAAGGCTTAAACAAAGAAGATTTATTTGTAGCTGAAGGCTACGCTAACCAAGGTCCAACACTAAAACGTGGAATTTGGAGAGGTAGAGGCGGCCACGATATTATACTAAAAAGGACCTGTCACATCACTATTGTGTTAGACAGCGTTAAGAAGTAGGAGGTTTTCGATGGGTCAAAAAGTTAGTCCTCACGGAATAAGAGTTGGCATTAACAAAGAATGGAGTTCTTCTTGGATTGCAAATAAGAAAAACTTTTCAACATTCTTAGTAGAAGACCAACAAATCCGTAAATTCATCAACAAAAAATACGCTACATGCTCAATTTCTAAAGTTGATATTGAAAGAACAGCTAACCGCGTTGTTGTTGATATCTATACTTCTCGTCCAGGCGTTTTAATTGGAAACAAAGGCGCAGGCGTTGAAGAACTTAAAAAAGAAGTTTTAAAACTTACAGAAAACAAAAATGTAAGTATTAATATTAAAGAAGTTAAAAAACCAGACTTAGATGCTATGTTAGTTGCTCAATCAATTTGTGCACAACTTGAAAAACGTGTTGCATTCCGTCGTGCTATGAAACAAGGTATGCAAAAAGTTATGAAAGCTGGCGCTAAAGGTTGCAAAATCATGATTAGCGGTCGTTTAGATGGTGCTGAAATTGCTAGAAGCGAACATTACCAAGAAGGTATGCTTCCACTTCAAACACTTCGTTCAGATATCGACTATGCTAACTGCATTGCTAAAACAACTTATGGTGTTTTAGGTGTTAAAGTTTGGATTTGCAAAGGTGAAATTTTAGGTAAAAAAGCACCTGTTGCTAAAACCGAAGAAGAACAAGGAGGAAATGCATAATGTTAATGCCAAAAAGAGCTAAACGTAGAAAACAGTTCCGTGGCAGAATGACAGGTAAGGCTACACGTGGTAACAAAATCGCTTATGGCGAATACGCTTTAGTTGCTACTGAACCTTGCTGGATGACAGCTAACCAAATTGAAGCTGCCAGAATTGCAATTTCTCGTTATACAAAACGTGGTGGAAAACTTTGGATCAACGTTTTCCCTCACAAACCAGTAACCAAAAAACCTGCTGAAGTTCGTATGGGTAAAGGTAAAGGTAATACAGAATTTTGGGTTGCTGTTGTTAAACCAGGTAGAGTGCTATTTGAATTAGGCGAAGTATCAGAAGAAATAGCAAGAGAAGCTATGAGACTTGCTGCTTATAAACTTCCTTGCAAAACTAAATTCGTTACTAAAGCTGATTTAGAAGTTGCACCTAAAGAAGTAATTGAAGGTGGTGCTGAATAATGAAAGCTAAAGAATTAAGAGAAATGACCAACGAGGAGCTTAATGCTAAACTAAAAAGTTTAAAACAAGAACTTTTTAACCTTCGTTTTTCACATGCTACAGGTCAATTAACAAACCCAATGCAATTAAATAAGTGCAAAAAAGATATTGCTAAAGTTAACACAATACTTACAGAACGTGCACAAAAATCTGAAGGAAAAGCGTAAGCGTTGGAGGATTTTATATGAGTAATGAAAAATTAGAAAGAAACGCTCGTAGAACTCGTATGGGCGTTGTAGTAAGCAATAAAATGGATAAAACTGTTGTTGTTGCTTGCGTAGAAAATAAAAGACATCCTATCTATGGTAAAGTTTACAAACAAACCACAAAATTTAAAGCTCACGACGAACTTAACGAATGTGGCATTGGTGATACTGTAGAAATCATGGAAACTCGCCCACTTAGTAAGGATAAATATTTCAGAGTAATAAGAATTGTTGAGAAAGCGAAATAAGGAGTAAATTATGGTACAACCACAAACAAGATTAAAAGTTGCCGATAATACAGGTGCTAAACAAATTATGTGCATTCGCGTTTTGGGTGGCTCTTTTAGAAGAAGCGGTAACATTGGTGACATAATTGTTGCTTCTGTTAAATCTGCTACTCCTGGTGGAGTTGTTAAAAAAGGCGATGTTGTTAAAGCAGTTATCGTTAGAACAAGCAAAGGCGTTCGTCGTCCAGATGGTTCTTACGTTAAATTCGATGACAACGCAGCAGTTATCATTGATAACCAAAAACAACCAAAAGGAACCCGTATTTTCGGACCAATCGCAAGAGAATTAAGAGATAAGGGATACATGAAAATTATTTCCCTTGCTCCAGAAGTGCTATAGGAGGTAAATAATGGCTAATCTACATGTTAAAAAAGGCGATACAGTTGTTGTAATTGCTGGTAAAGATAAAGGCAAAACAGGTAAAGTATTAGTTGCTATGCCTTCTGAAAATGCAGTTGTTGTTGAAAAAGTAAACATTATCAACAAACACAAAAAAGCAAGAAACGCACAAGAAAAAGGTGGCATCATTAAAGCTGAAGGCAAAATTGATGCTTCTAACGTTCAAGTAATTTGCCCAGCTTGCAAAAAAGCAACCAGAATTGCTAACCAAGTTGTTGATGGCAAAAAAGTTAGAGTTTGCAAAGTGTGTGGTGCTTCATTAGATAAAGCAGTTGCAATTAAAAAAGCAAACAAAAAAGCTGAAACTAAAGTTGTTGAAGCTACAAAAACAGCTAAAAAAGAAGCAAAACCTGCTACTAAAAAAGCTGCTCCAAAGAAAACTAGCACAACAGCTAAAACAGCTACAAAAACAACAAAAACCGCAGTAAGAAAAACTGCAGATAAAGGTTAAGAAGGAGTTTCGTTATGGAAAAAGAAATTAACAGATTACATGCACACTATAATCAAAACGTAATTCCTGCATTACAAAAGGAATTAGGTTACACAAACGTTAACGCTGTTCCTAAAATTGAAAAAATTGTTGTAAACCGTGGTTTAGGTGATTGCAAAGATAACCAACAAGCTTTCAACAAAGCTGTTGACGAACTTGCTGCAATTACAGGTCAAAAACCAATTGTTACAACTTCTAAAAAATCTATTGCAAACTTTAAACTACGTGAAGGCATGAAAGTTGGTGCAAAAGTTACACTTCGCGGTGAAATCATGTACGAATTTTTAGATAAATTAATTTCAATTGCACTTCCACGCGTTAGAGATTTCCAAGGAATTAACCCTAATGCTTTCGATGGCAAAGGAAACTATTCTTTAGGATTAACCGAGCAATTAGTATTCCCAGAAATCAGCTTTGAAAAAATTGACAAAGTTAGAGGAATGGATATTGTAATAGTTACAACAGCAAAAACCGATAAGGAAGCCAAAGCTTTACTTGAAAAAATTGGCTTACCATTCAAGGCATAGGTTGTTGGGAGGATAATATGGCAAGAAAAGCGTTAAAAGAAAAACAAAGTAAAACTCAAAAATATTCAACCAGAGAATACACTCGTTGCAAACTTTGCGGCAGACCACATTCTGTTTTAAGAAAATATGGTATTTGCAGAATTTGCTTCAGAGAATTAGCTTATAAAGGCGAAATTCCTGGCGTGAAAAAGAGTAGTTGGTAAGAGGAGGTTATTATGATTACAACAGATCCAATCGCAGATATGCTTACACGTATGCGTAATGCTTTAACAGTTAAACATAAAACCGTTTCTGTTCCAGCTAGCAAAATGAAAGTAGCAATCGCTGAAGTACTTAAAAATGAAGGTTACATTAATGACTATTCAGTAACAGAAGGCGCTAAAGCAAACATTGTTATTGATTTAAAATATGGTCCAAACAACCAAAAAGTTATTAATGGCTTAAGAAGAATTTCTAAACCTGGTCTAAGAATTTATGCTAGTTACGAAGACCTACCAAAAGTTTTAAATGGTCTTGGTATTGCAATTGTTTCTACAAGCAAAGGTTTATTAACAGATAAGCAAGCTCGCGAACAAAAAATCGGTGGCGAAGTACTTGCTTACGTTTGGTAAGGAGGAATTTACAATATGTCAAGAATTGGTAAACGTCCTATCACAATTCCAAGTGGTGTTGAAGTTAAAGTAGATAACACATTGGTAACAGTTAAAGGACCTAAAGGAACTCTATCTCAAAATATTGGTAAAAACCTTACTCTTAACATTGAAGGCAATGTTTTAAACATTGTTAATAACGGAAAAGAAAAAGATTCTAATGCTAAATATGGCTTATATCGTCAATTAATCAACAACATGGTTGTTGGTGTATCTGAAGGTTATAAGAAAACATTAACCATTAACGGTGTTGGTTACAAAGCTGTTATGAAAGGTAACGATGTTGAACTTGGCTTAGGATATTCTCATCCAATTTTAGTTAAAGCAGAAGAAGGTATTACCTTATCTTGCGATAAAAACTCTGTTACCGTTAGCGGTATCAATAAAGAACAAGTTGGACAATTTGCTGCGCGTATCCGTGCGTTAAGGCCAGTTGAACCATATCATGCTTATGGTGTTTATTACTCCGACGAAGTTGTAAGACGCAAAGAAATTAAGAGCGGTAAGAAGTAAGAGGTATAAGTTATGATTAATAAAAGTAATAAAAACGAACTTAGAAAAAAACGTAGCTTGCGTGTTAGAAAAAATATTCACGGAACAGAAGCACGCCCAAGACTTAGCGTTTACAGAAGTTTAAATCACATCTATGCACAAGTTATTAACGACGACAATGGCACAACCATTGCAAGTGCATCAACTGTTCAAAAAGATGTTGTTAAACTAATTGAAGGAAAAACTAAAAAAGAAGCTGCTTTTATTGTTGGCGAAGTTGTTGCTAAAGCTGCTATCAAAAAAGGTGTTAAAGCTGTTGTGTTCGACAGAGCAGGTTACCTTTACACCGGTCGTGTTAGCGAATTAGCTGAAGGCGCTAGAAAAGCTGGCTTAGAGTTTTAGGAGAGGTGTGTTATGCAAAATACAGAAAAGAAAGATAGAAAACCAAATCCACGCCGTCAACCTAAAGTTGTTGAAAACGATGGCATCGACAAAAAGCTTGTTAATGTTAACCGTGTAACAAAGGTTGTTAAGGGTGGTAGAACAATGCGTTTTGCAGCACTAGTTGTTGTTGGCGATAAAAATGGTAAAGTTGGTATTGGCACTGGTAAAGCTGCCGAAGTTCCAAATGCTATTGAAAAAGCAACAGCTCGCGCTAAAAAAGACATGGTTAAAATTGCTTTAGAAGGAACATCAATTCCTCATGAAGTAATTGGTGTTTTTGGTAAATGTAGAGTAGTTTTACTTCCTGCTAAGGAAGGTAATGGTGTTATTGCTGGTGGTTCAGTACGTCCAGTTGTTGAACTTTGCGGAATTAAAGATATTACTGCTAAAATTTATGGTTCAAGAAACAAAATTAACTGCGTAAGAGCAACTTTAAATGGTTTAATGCAACTTCGTTCTAAAGAAGAAATTGCAGCACTTCGCGGTAAAACTGTAGAAGAAATTTTATAGGAGTAATTTACAATGGCTGAAACAAAAACAACTAAAAAAGTAGCAGCAGAAAAAACAACAGCTGCTAAAAAGACTACTACAACTAAAAAAGCAACTACTACAACTGCAGCTAAAAAAGCTACAGCTACTAAAACTACAACAACAAAAACAACAAAACCAGCAGAAGTTAAAGCTGCTGAAGTAAAAAGCACACCAAAAACAGCTGCTAAAGCTGCTAAAAAATCATTAAGAGTTACCTTGATTAGAAGCACAATTGGTTGCAAACCTAATCAAGTTAAAACAGTTAAGGCCCTAGGGCTTAAAAAAGTAAATTCTCACAGCGACTTGGTGGATAACGCTGCTGTTCGTGGCATGATTTTCACAGTTAAACACCTAGTTAAAGTTGAAGAAATTTAGGAGGAATATTATGAAACTAAATCAAATGTCTCCTGCTCTAAATTCTACACAAAGCAAAAAAAGACTTGGTCGTGGAATCGGTTCTGGGCTTGGTAAAACCAGCGGAAAAGGTCATAAAGGACAAAACGCTAGAAGTGGCGGTGGAGTTAGACCTGGGTTTGAAGGTGGTCAAATGCCACTTATCCGTCGTCTTCCAAAAAGAGGCTTTAATAATAAACAATTCGCAGCAGAATATACAATTATTAATGTTAGCGACTTAAACAAATTTGAAGATAAAACTGTGGTAACAGCAGAATTACTACAAGAAAAAAATATTATTAAAAAACTTGCCCCTTATGGATTAAAAGTATTAGGAAATGGAAAATTGGAAAAAGCTTTAACAGTTAAAGCTAACAAATTTACCGAATCTGCTATACAAAAAATCACTAAGGCTGGTGGAAAAGCTGAGGTTCTATAATGTTTAAAACCATAGTAAACGCCTTTAAGGTTAAAGAAATTAGAAATAAAATACTTATAACTTTGGCACTTTTACTAGTTTATAGAATTGGCTGTTGGCTTCCTGTTCCTGGTTTGGTACTTTCAAAATTTACCGAAGCAGTTGGAGGTCAAGATTTCTTAACCTTAATTAGTTCTATTAGTGGTGGAGCGCTTTCTCAAGGCGCAATCTTAGCATTAGGTATTTCGCCTTATATTAGTGCTTCCATCATAATTCAACTTTTAACAATTGCCATCCCAGCATTAGAAAGACTTTCTAAGCAAGGAGAGGAAGGTAGAAAACGCATTGGTTTCTACACAAAAATTGCTGCATTAGTTTTAGCTATTGCTCAAGCAGTTGCAATTGTTATTTCTTATAAAGATTGTTTAAACACACATATGTTTGGTTACGAATCTCCAACTTGGGTAATCGGAATGTTAGTAGCAATTATTTTAATTGCAGGCTCAATGTTCACTTACTGGTTAGGCGAAAAAATTACCGAACTAGGTGTTAGCAACGGTCTATCATTATTAATTTTTGTTGGTATTTTATCAACAGCAGGCTCATCTATTTTCTCAAATATTGCTGGAATTTTTGAAGGTTCATATTCAAACATTATTGATTTAATTGTGTTTATTGTTGCACTTATCTTAATTTTTGGCTTTATTGTGTTTATGGATTTAGCCGAAAGAAAAATCCCTGTTCAGTATGCTAAGCAAATTAAAGGCAGAAAAATGTATGGTGGACAAAGCACCTTCATTCCAATTAGAGTTAACTCTACTGGTGTTATGCCAATTATTTTTGCAATGAGCTTACTAACATTCCCTCAATTACTTATGAGCATTTTCTGGCCACAAAGCAGTGCATATGCATGGTATTCTCAATGGTTAGGTGCTGGTAGTTGGGTTTATATTGTAGCTGTTGGCTTACTAATTCTATTCTTTGCATATTTCTGGACACAAGTAACATTTAATCCAGACGACATTGCAAGACAAATCCAACAAAATGGTGGGTTTATTCCAACCGTTCGTGCTGGAAAACCAACTGCAGATTATTTAAGAAGAATTTCTAATAGAATTACGTTATTTGGTGCTATCTTCCTTGCAATTATTGCAATTATTCCAAGTTTAATTTTTAAAGGAATTGGAAGTGGTGGACTTGTTAACGCATTCAGCGCAACAGGTTTACTAATTGTTGTTTCGGTTGCAATTGAAATCAATAAACAACTAGAAGCACAAATGCTAATGCGTAATTATAAAGGATTTTTAAAATAAAATAGTTACCTCATTCAACTCGCTTAAAGTTTTTAAGTGAGTTGAGGGAGATTAACTTTAAAATTTTAATAAATAGGAGATTTTATGAAACTACTTCTTGTTGGTCCGGTTGGCAGTGGTAAAGGTACACAAGCTGCAATCATTAGTAAAAAATATGGAATTCCACACATTTCCACAGGTGAAATTTTTAGACAACACATGCAAAATAAAACCGAATTAGGTTTAAAAGCTCAAGAATATATTAATGCTGGTTATTTAGTTCCAGAAGAAATTACATTTGGTATTGTTAAAGATAGATTATCTCAACCCGATTGTAAAAATGGATTTATTCTAGATGGATATCCTAGAACAATGGAACAAGCACATAACCTTGAAAAAATTACCGATTTAGATAAAGTTATTTTAATCCATTTATCTGAAGAAGAAATTATTCATCGTTTAAGTAGCCGCAGAATGTGCAGTGTTTGTAATCAACCATCTAGTTTAGAATGGCTAAAAGATGGAAAGTGTGAAAAATGTGGTGGCGAGGTTTATGTTCGTAACGACGATAAACCAGAAGTTATTAAAACTAGATTAGAAACAAACAGAGTTTCTGAAGAACTTATAAACTTTTACAAAAACAAAGGCATTTTCTATAAAATTAATGCTACTAACGAAGTTGAAAAAACATTTGCTTTGTTAGAATCATTGTTAAATGAGTAGAAGGACAATATGATTAAAATTAAAACTGATGCAGAACTTGAATTACAACGAGTTGCCTGCAAAATTACCAAAGATACGCTTTCAGAAGTTGAAAAACACATTAAACCTGGCGTATCAACCAAACAACTAGATAAAATAGCCTATGATTATATAGTAAGTTTAGGCGCTAAACCATCATTTAAAAACTATCAAGGTTTCCCTGCAACAATTTGTGCTTCAATTAACGAACAAGTTGTTCATGGAATTCCAAATAAAAACACCATTCTAAAAGAAGGTGATATAATTAGTATTGATGTGGGCGCTTGTTATAAAGGTTTTCATGGCGATGCGGCTAGAACTTTTCCGGTAGGAAAAATTGTCGCAAAGAAAAAGAAACTTATAAAAGTTACCAAAGAAAGTTTTTTTGAAGGTATAAAAAATATCCGTGCTGGCAACTTTGTTGGCGATATATCACATCAAGTTCAAACTTATGTTGAAAAAAACGGATTTACAATTGTTCGTGAATTAACAGGCCATGGAGTTGGCGTACATTTACACGAAGACCCATCTGTTCCAAACTATGGAAAGGCTGGCTCGGGTGCAAAGTTAGTTAAAAACATGGTTATTGCAATTGAACCTATGGTTAACATGGGTGAACGCTATATCTACTTCGAATCCGATGGTTGGACATGCGTTACACGCGACGGTTTACCTTCAGCACATTACGAAAACACTGTTTTAATTACCGAAGATGGTGTTGAAATTTTAACCTTATAGCTTTATAATAGAATATGGAGGAAAAAGTTAGTGTCAAAATCTGACGTAATTGAAATTGAAGGAGAGATTGTTGAAGTTTTAAGAAACGCAGTGTTTAAAGTAAAACTATCTAATGGTTTTATTATTACTGCATACTTAAGCGGAAAACTACATCTTAACAATATTAGAATTTTGGTTGGTGACCAAGTTAAAGTTGAAATGTCGCCATACGACCTAACAAAGGGCCGAATTGTTTGGCGTTTAAAAACTAAAAATTAGGAGGAAATCATGAAAGTAAGACCATCTGTTAAAAAAATGTGTGATAGTTGCAAAGTTATTAAAAGAAACGGAAAAGTTATGGTTATTTGCTCAAAATATCCAAAACATAAACAAGTTCAAGGCTAATCACAACATTATTTATAACAAAATAAATTTGAAAATAATTGTAAAAAGGGCGGCTGCGCTTTAAAATATAATTGTTTTAAGGTGTTCCTTTTTGCGTTTAAATATAAAGACCTAAGTTTTAGGCAAAAACACAACAAAACATTTTATAAAATTAATGGAGGAATAAAATGGCTCGTATTGCTGGTGTTGATTTACCAAAAGATAAACGTGTTGAAATTGGTTTAACTTATGTTTATGGTATTGGTAGACAAACTTCAAACAAAATTTTACAAGCAACAGGTGTTAACCCTGATACTCGCGTTAAAGATTTAACCGAAGATGAAGTTAACGCAATTAGAACTTACATTGAAAAAAATTGCCAAGTTGAAGGCGATTTACAACGTGAAGTTTCATTAAACATTAAACGTTTACAAGAAATTGGTTGCTATCGTGGTGTACGCCACAGAAAAGGTTTACCTGTTCGTGGACAAAACACAAAACAAAACGCTAGAACCAGAAAAGGTCCAAAGAAAACTGTTTCTAAGGGCAAAACCGCTACTAAAAAGTAAAGGAGATAAATAATGGCTGCTGTTAAAAAACAAACCAAAAAAAGAAAAGTTACTAAAAACTTAAATAAAGGTCAAGCACATATTCAAGCATCTTTCAATAACACAATTATTACAATTACTGACGATGCTGGTAACACAGTTTCATGGTGCAGTGCAGGTTCTCTTGGCTTAAGCGGTTCAAGAAAAAGCACACCATACGCTGCTCAACAAGCTAGTGAAACAGCTGCAAAAGCTGCAAAAGATCAAGGCTTAAATAGCGTTGAAGTATTTGTTAAAGGACCAGGTAATGGTCGTGAAACTGCAATCCGCGCTTTACAAGCTGCAGGACTTGAAGTAACTTCTATTAAGGACGTTTCCCCAATTCCACACAACGGATGTCGTCCTCCAAAACGTAGAAGAGTTTAGTTTTAAAATAAAATTTCGTTTAAGAAACAAAAAATTTAAGGAGATAAATTATTTATGGCAAAATATACAGGTGCAGATTGCAAAATTTGTCGTAGGGAAGGCTGTAAACTATTTTTAAAAGGCGAACGTTGCTTAACTAAAAAATGTTCGTTCGAACGCAGACCTAATGTTCCTGGTGTACATGGTGCTGCTAGAAAGAAACTTACTGAATATGGTTTACAATTAAGAGAAAAACAAAAAGTTAAACGCGCATATGGTTTACAAGAAAAACAATTCCGCGGATACTACGAAAAAGCTTCAACAATGCGTGGTAAAGTTGGTGAAAACATGCTTTCACTTCTAGAACGCAGACTTGATAACGTTGTTTACAGAATGGGTATTGGTGCTTCACGTGCTGAAAGCCGTCAAATCGTAAACCACGGACATATTACTGTTAATGGTAAAAATGTTAACATTCCTTCTTACTTAGTAAAAGCAGACGACGTTGTTGCAATTAAAGAAAACAAACGTGAATTAGCTATGTTCAAAGATCTTAAAGATGTTAAAGTTGTAATGCCTAAATGGTTAGAATTTGATGCAAACAAATTAACCGGAAAAATTAATGCATTACCACAAAGAGACGATATCGATCTAAATATCCAAGAACACTTAATTATTGAGTTATATTCTAAATAATAAGTAACTAAAACACACAGTTGTTTTTAAAAATTAAATTTTATCAAAGTGAGGAAATTTTCGTATGATAGAAATCGAAAAGCCAAAAATTACTTGTGAAGAAACCAATAACGGATGTTTTGCACGCTTCATTGTTGAACCACTAGACCGTGGTTTTGGTATCACATTAGGAAACTGCTTAAGAAGAGTTTTACTTTCAGCTCTTCCAGGGGCCGCTGCAGTTGGAATTAAAATTAATGGTGTACAACATGAATTTTCAAGCATCAAAGGTGTTATGGAAGACGTTGTTGACATTGTTTTAAACATTAAAAACTTAGCTGTTAAAACAACAGATACAAGTTTAGATTTTAAAACAGTTTTACGCATTAATAAATATGGCGCAGGCGAAGTTACTGCTGCTGATTTCGAACCAAACGACCAAGTAGAAATTTTAAATCCAGATTTACACATTGCAACATTAGACGATGGCGCTAAATTTGAAATGGAAGTTTATGTTGGTCGTGGCAGAGGATATGTTCCTGCAGACCTAAATAAAAACGATGATGCTCCAATTGGATATATTGCAGTTGATAGCATTTTCACACCAATTAAAAAAGTTAACTACTTTGTTAACAACACTCGTGTTGGACAAAGCATTAACTACGATAAATTAACTATCGAAGTTGAAACAAACGGAACATTAACTGCTAGAGAAGTTATTTCTTTATCAGCTAAACTAGTTAACGACCATATTGGTTTATTTGTTGAATTAGTTGATTCTATGGCTCAAATGGAAACTCTTGTTAGCCGTGAAGAAGACAAACAAACAAAAGTATTAGAAATGACAATAGAAGATATGGACCTTTCCGTAAGAAGTTATAACTGCTTAAAACGTGCAGGAATTTGCACTGTTGAAGATTTAACTAAAAAATCTGAAAGCGACCTAGCAAAAGTTAAAAACTTAGGAAAACGTTCATTAGAAGAGGTAGCTGAAAAACTACAAAGTTACGGGCTATCTTTACGTAATGATGAAGAATAGGAGGAAAATATGAGAAAGTTACAAAGACCAACTGACCAACGTATTGCTTTAATGAAAAACTTGGCTACTAATCTTCTTTGGTATGGTAGAATTGAAACTACTTTAGAAAAAGCTAAAGATGTTCAATCTTATGCTGAAAAGTTATTAACTATTGCTATTAACACTTACGAAGACACTGTTAAAACAACTAAAAAAGTTGTTAACGATAAAGGTGTAACATCAAATCGTGAAGTTATTAATGATGGTCCTAAAAAACTTGCAGCACGCAGAAAATTAATGGCTAAATTAAACGATATTCAAGAAGTTAGACAACCTAAAGAAGCTAAAAGTGCCTTCATTGCTCGTACTGAAGACATTAAAAATCCATTAATCGAAAAAATCTTCAACGTTTATGCTCCAAAATATGCTAAACGTAAAGAAGAACTAAATAATGGTGGTGGATACACAAGAGTTATTAAAACTGGTACTCGTAATGGAGACAACGCTTTAATGGCTATTGTTGAATTAGTATAATAAATTAACAACCTAAAAAGGTGAGGATTTTTCTCGCCTTTTTTTTGTTGTAATTAAACTTGGCAAAAGTGGTAATTTTGCTTAAATTTCACAATTTGCAATAATTAAAAGGGAAATAAATATGAAAAGCTTAAAATATTTATTTGTGGCATTATTTGCAACATTATTTTTGTGTGGTTGTGGAAATACAGACCCTGGGTTAGATAAAGGTGCTAGTGGAAGCGCACCTATTGTTTACGCAACCAACATTTCAATAAATGAATCAAAGTTAACATATTTTGTTGGTGATGTTTTAAATTTAAACAATTTAAACATTAGTATTTTGCCTGCTGATGCTACAGTTAAGCCAGTTTTTACTATAAGCGATGAACAATTAGCGGAAATAGTTAGTAATCAATTAACTTTTAAAGGCGAGGGTAGTGTAACATTAACTGCATCAATTTTAATTGATGTAAACACATATAAAACTTATAGCATAACGTTTAACGTAGAAACTAAACCAATTTATGCAACTAGTGTTAGCATTCAAAACAGCCACATAACAATAAATTTAAACGATACTTGCATAAACGATTTAATAATTAATCCTGTTGAATATAATCAAGATGTTTTAGTTACATATTCTAACGAAGATGTTGTTAGTTATAACTATCAAACTGGTTTAATTACAGCAAATGCTGTTGGCGAAACTATGGTAACTGTTAAAGTGTTAAAATCTAAAACTGAAACTTTAAAAACTAGTTTTAATGTTGCGGTTACAAATCATGTTTATGCTGAAAGTATAAATAACGTAAAAATTAATAACAAAACCATAACTGATACAATAACACTGTTTACAAACGAAACAGGCACAATTTCATGTTCTGTTTTGCCGGTTGACTATAATTTAGAATTAACTTATTTATGTTCTAATAATTTAATTAGCATTAATCCAAATGGAACATTTATTGTAGGTAATAATGCAGGAGAGTGTGTTTTATCAATTAGCGCATTAACAAAAACTGGCATTACATATAAAACAATAAATGTTGTTGTAAAACACCAACCAGAAACATTAAATTTTAAAGTTGAATTAAATGGCGAAGAAGTTGATTATTTATATTCAAACATTGCTTATACTTTAACAATTCTAACCGGGTTAGATAATTATAATAATGTAACAATAGAAAATTGCGATTATACATATGTTTCAGATAATGTGTTTGAAATAGTTGTGTCAACTGCTGGACAAACTAATTTAGTTGTAAACTACAACTTTACAAGTTTTATTGGGTCTTATGCTATTAGCGAAACAAAAACCTACACAACTTATAATATAATTAAAGATGTTAACATTAGTTTAGTTAATAACAATTCAGAAATAGTACCAAATTTAGGCGTTTATACTATATATTTGCCAAACAAAAATAATATGCAAGAAGCTATTTCAAATAATGCAATAGTTTATGCTGATGTTAATGTTTCGGCTAAAGGTGTTAACACAAAACCAAACGCACTTAATTATGAGGTGTCCGGAGATGCAATTATTCTTTACGGAAACAGAATCATTGCAAATTCTGTTGGTGAAAGTAAATTAACAATTAGTTCTAACGATATTGGTGGTTACTCTAAAGAAATTATAATCAAGGTTGAACCACTTAAAGTTTCAGAAATTATAGTGGAAAGTAGCCAAGTTGATTTATATTTAAATGGAGATAATTTAAAACCTAATAAGTTTACTATTTCTTATTCAGTAATTCCAAGTTATGCTTATAACACAAGTGTTGAGGTTAGCACATCGAATAACATAATTAACATTAACGAAAATGTTATAACTGCACTTTCGGAGGGGAGTGCACAAGTTGTTTTAACATGTGAAAATGTTACACAAATTATAAATGTTAATGTTTCATATGTTCCATCGCATATATGTGCATATTTAAATAGTAATGCTATATCAAATGGGCAAGAAATAACAATAGAAACTAACACCGATTATTATTTGTCAAGCTATGTTTATAGCAGCACTCAGCAACTTTCTAATGGTGTTTTATGCTATGAAAATGAAAGTTTAGTTAATGGTTTTAAAAATGAAATAAAACTTAATTATTCGTCGGAAGGAAGCCATAATTTTAAACTTAAATTCGATAGTTTTGAACTTAATTTTACATTAAAAGTAAGAATGTTAAACCCAGTAACAAAACTAAAGTTTAGTAAAAATTCTTTAAAATTAAACATGTTTGAAACCTCGGCTTATACTATTTCTTATTTTATTGAAACTGCACATTCAAATTTGCCAACTACCGACAAAATAACTTTCACATCTTCAAACAACAATGTTGTTAGTGTTAACGGAACAACTTTAAACATTATTGCAACAGGAACTGCTAAAATTCATGCAAACATAAACGGAGTTCAAGTTGACGAACTTAGTGTTGAAATTATTAACAAAGAGGTTTACTACATAAACTCTTTATCTGATTTTATAAATATTAATTCTACTAAAAATTATGTTGTTATGTCTGATTTAGATTTTTCTAGTTTTACTGCCAATAATTGCATTAGTTTTAGTGGCGAAATTGATTTTAATAACAAAACAATTTCTGGTTTAAATACTCACTTATTTAGTACTATAAATAACAATGCAGTGGTTAAAAATTTAGTTATTTCTGGAAGTGTTAATATTGAATCGAGTTCGGTTGCGTCGGTTGTTAATTTAGACCCATGTTTTAGCCTGATTTCTGAAGTAAACCATGGTACTATTTCAAACATAACATTTAATAATTTAACTATAAATTTAACAAACAATTTAGAATTAGCTTCGGTTAGCGCAACACTTGTTGCAGCACACAATTATGGCTTAATTTCTAATGTTTCTTTAAATAATGTTACCTTGTCGGCAAACTTTGCAAGCACTAAAGTTGCTGGTGTTTTAGTAAGCACAATAACTCATGTTAATCATGGCGAAGTAAATGGAATTATGGGCGGTGCAAAACTTAGTGGATTTACTAGAGCAGGCGGTGTAATTTTAGAAAACTATGGAAAACTTACAAACGTTAATTTAACACTAGAATTTAATTGCACACAAACAAAGCATCAAATAGGTGGTTTGATTTACAAAACTGCTGTTAACAATGGTTTGCCAGAGGTTAGCAATATTAATTTATCTATGATTGTTAACAACGTTAATAGTTCAACTGTTACATTTGCTGGGTTTATATATAATGCGGCAAGTGGATTAAGTGCAAGCAACATTACTTTAAATCACAATTTTACAGGAACTTTTGCTAGTTCAACAACCTACTTAGTGTACTATAATAAGCCAACCGATGTTGCAAATGTTTCAGATTTTAAAATAGCAACAAATCAAACTTTTAATAACTATCCTAATTAAAACAAAAAAGCAGCCAAATAGGTTGCTTTTTATTTAATTAAATTAGCAACAAAAAACAATGTTTAATTAAACGTTTAGTAGTTATATAAGTTTGACAAATATGCGTGCTTTCATATAAAATTGTAATAAGGCTAATTTTATTTATATAAAATTAAATAAAAGTTAGCGCTTTATTTGTTTTACTTTAGGAAAACATGCAAGCAATGAAAAATGAAAAATATAAAAATTAAATAATTTCTACATATTACTTTAACTATTTTGCAAAAATAAATGTAATAGTGTTTTTAATTAATAAAGTTTGGAGTAACTAATGAAAAAAGCTTTAAAAATTGTTGGTATAATTTTTGGTGCCTTATTTGGTTTAATTGGTGTTGCAACTGCTGTTGCAGCAATTTCTGGTGCTTTTTCACATCCGGAAATTAGCATAGAATCGCTTTCATGGGAAACCGATAAAGTTAGGGTGGTTGAAGATTTTCAAGCAACAGTAAACTTTTTACCAGAAAATGCAAATCAACTAGATGTTGAGTTAAACTTGGTTTATGCCGAGGGAGCCAATGTTGTTGAATTCCCAAAAACCGTTAAAGCAGGAGAGCCTTTTAACATTAAACTTAAAAAAGATGCTAACGGAAACAATGTTGGTGGTGAAGTTGTTATTCAAGCTAAAACTCAATTAGTTGTTTCGCAAACTAATTTAAAAATTTTAGTTGATGTTCCAATTCCTAACGATGGTTTGGTTATTGCATCAGATTTTGATACTGAAGACGAACAAAACATTCTAGATGCTGGTGCAAGCGATTTTAGTTTATATGTTTTCACAAATCCAACAAAAGCTTTAAATCCAAACACAGGTAGCGACATAGATTTAAATGTTGCATATAAAAACATTCAAATTAAAAGTGCAAACACTTCTAAACTTCAAATTTTAGATGAGGGAACACAAACAACTGGTTTCTATTGTCCTAAATACATCGAGCACGAACACACTGGTCCGTTTAAAAATGCAAATGGCGTTAAATTCACAACTACAACTTGCGATCACGGAACAGCCTTAATTCCTTATAAATATATCGAGTATAGGGCAAGAGCATTAGAAAGCACACAGGCTCCGGTTATTGTAACAGCCAAAGCGCTTAGAACTTACGACATGCAAGAACAATATGTTGATAAGTCCGATGCTAAATATTATGAAAATGGCGAAATGACAAGCGATGGTCGTCAACAATTTTTAACCGACCTTAGCAACTATGTTGCAGAATTCCAAGATTATTTAAAAACAGATACTCGTGTTAATTACGATTCAATTAATGCATCAACTGTTAACTACGAAAGTGGTGCAGCGTTTATTGAAGCAATAACAAAAACAAATGCTAACGGCGAAAAATACATAAAAATTGAAGATAACCGTGTACACGAAGAAGCAGCATATTTTTATTTATTTGTTGAATCAAGAACATTATTTAACATCGAACAAATTGAAATTGCCGATGTTCAGTCTAGTTATGAAACAAGCGGACGTAAAGTTGACTTTAACTTATTTGATGAAGTTCAACAATACGATGTGGCAGATTTAAAAACAATTTTCGATGTATCTTTAAAACCAACTAGCGATGAGTTTACTAGTTCTGATTTAGAGCACAGATTAAAAGAAATTCGCGTTATGGCAATCATGAATAAAAATGTTGCCGAGGGAGAAGAAGATCCTTATCCTAATTACGATTTTGAACCAAATAATTATGTGTTTGAAATCGAAAACCCAGTTAGTAAAGATACTCCAATTTGGAAAGTTCGTTGCATTAACTCTATTAAAGAAACCGATAAGCAACGTGCAGTTAGATTACGTTTCTATGTTCCATCAAGTCAAACTGGCGACTATACTATGGGCGATCCTCATGCCGATGTTCCAGTTCAAATTTTAATTAATGATGTTAGCGAGTTTAAACTTTACGACACAGGTGCCACAGCACTTGCTACCGACATGGTTATTAACACCGAAGACGTTGATGGTAAAAGTTATCGTCAAGAATTAAATAGTTCTCGTTATATTTTAACTGGAATGGGAAATCAAGCACCAACATACACAACTGTTAAGTTCTTTGCAACAAGTGAAAGTGCAAAAACAAAGTTGCCAGATGGTACTGCAACATCATTCTTTAAAGCTAATTTATCTAATTCAGGAACTCCAACATTGCTAACCATGACTCATGGTGAAGCCGGAGTAATTGAAGCATACGAAATTTCTTATAAAGTTGCTGGAAAAAATTATTTAGAAGCAATTAACGTAACCGATGGCAGCCCACTAGAAGTGTTTGCTGCAGTTATTAAAACCGATCACAATGGTAAGGCATTAGATACAGAAGGTGTTCCAGAAGACGACCCTGCGTTTAATGGAAACTATCAAGTTATTAGGCGTTCGGCAAACACAATTAACATTTCAATTAACTATTACTTAGAAAAATTGAATTTCTATACAATTAACGATGCCGGAACTTATACTTTAAGAAATGTTCCTGAAACAGGCACGGGTAATACAGAAACTGTTCAATTACTTGCAGGTTCGTTCTATAACTTTAAAGTAACACCATATGAACTTACCGAAGCAGGCGAGTTTAATGCTCAAAGTCCAAAATATTCAAACACATTAGTTGATTATCAAACTAATTTAAAATGGGCAACAAACTATGCTTATAACTATGGTTTATTAAGTTTCAACACAGATTCGCCAGATGTTTCTATTTACGAAAACAACTACGATACAACCATGGCATGCTATAATTTAACAATTTTAGCGGTAATTAACAAAACAGCATCTGCTGGTTATGTTGCTGAAGCGTTCGACTATAGAGCATTCCCAACAGGGGTGTTATATAACACATTTAGTTCAACACGCTCAACCGTTAACATGATTGTTAACTATGCTGATATTTCAAGTTTCTATGTAAACGCAACAACCGATGAAGAGGGAACTTCCAAAGATTATTATGTTCTTTCACCAGTTATTGAAGAACTTACCGATAGTTCCGACCCTGGAATTAAATGGCGCGATACCGAAGCAAAATCAACCGACTTTGCAATTAAAACTAATTATTCATTAGATATTCAACATAAAGATGGCGATAAATTCAATTCTAAAATTGACTCTTGCTATGGTTCTGAATCATATGTTGAAGATTACGTAAAAATGATGACCAATCCTAATGCTACCGATAAGTTTAGTGCTAGTTGGAAATTAGAATTTGATCATCTAGATGGATTGCAAATTGATGGAACTCAAATTAGTGGCGCAATTGATTCAAGCATGAAAGTTGAAGATTTCATTACAATTTCTGAAATTCCAGAAACTGATCCAGAAAACCCTGAACTTGCAACTTCTAAAACGGTGTTCAACATTAAAAAGGGAACTCCATTAGGCGTGTTTATTAAGGCAACTTGCACAATTAAACTATATCAAACAAACACAGGCTATATTGAAACTGAAAGTGCAGTTATTAACCTAGTGTTAAAACAAAGTGCAGTTCAATTTGAAATGTATTCACCATTTGTTATTGAATCGGCCGATAGTTTAGTTGTTAACCAAGCGGGCGAAAGTGCAGCCTTTGTTTTAGATGGTGGCGGAAACGATGGAACATTAGCAGATGGTTACGATTTACTTGCTGACTATGGCACAAGCACTGCTAAGCGTGATGTTTACGAATGGAAAAATAACGACCATGTTAAAGTTGAAGGAAAACAAGCCTATAAGTTAGTTAATGCAATTTTAGACGACGATGGCGAACTTGCTGGCTGGTGTACATTTGTAATTAACGATACAGCAAATTCCCCAATTTACTTTAAAAACGAAGGCGGACAAAAAACTTACACTGCAATGCCTAAAAAGGTTACAGTAGGTGGTAAGTCTAGGTTCCAATTAGTTGTTTATGCTGAGCATATTTCAACTTCAAGTTCAGCAACTATAACAATTACCGATCCTTTTGGCGATAAAACAGCAATGTATAATTTATTTGTTAGAAGTTCTATTACTTTAAGCAAAGAAAAAGATGGTGTTGCATACACTGGAAACATTGAAACAAGAACAACAAATGCCGATGGTGGAAAAATTGATTTATCAAGTTTCTACAAAGCAAAACAAGGCGAAACCGAATTACAAACATCGTTTGTGTTTATCGACGAAGAAGGTAAGGTTTCGGCAACAAGTCCATATGCAACCATTACATCTGGTAAATATTTAACTCCTAAAGAGGTTTTAAGTAACAAAGTTGTTAAAATTGGAATGTACTACACATTAGAAGATTCTCAATATTTAATAACCGAAATAAACAATTCAAGTTTAGCTGTATTAATTACTCCAGGGTATCAAATTGAAATTAACACCGAAATTCAAAATCCCGAGGCTAAAAAGATATCTATAAATTCAGGTGTTACAAAGAATTTCTATTCCGAATATGCAACTAGCCCAGATCAATTTATTAAAATTAAAAACTTAGCCGAATCTGTTTACATTTCTTCTGACAATATGGAAACAATGTTAACAAAATTAATTCGTTTAAGTTTCGACGAAGATTTATTATCTGCTAGTGAACTTGCTATATTTAACACATTGTTTACTACTTCTACCGATAAAAATGCAATTAACATGGGCGAACTAAGAACAAGGGCAATTACAAACAACATTATGTTGCCAATTAGAATTAATTTCTTAGAGGGCGCAGTAGTTGCAGATGCAATAACAACAGGAAACGAAACCTATGTTGCAACATTCTACGTTGAAGTTAAAGCCAGTGTAGATTTTGCAATTAAAGCTGTTAATATTGAAAATGAAACATATGATTCTAGTTCATTAGTTCTTAATGGACAAGAAATAGAAAATGCCGCAATAGGTCATGTTTATTCTAAAATTAATGTTGATAAAGATTCTGATGGACAGATTGACCTTGGCGAATATAACATTACTTTATTTGATAGTTCATTAACACCTGAAACAAACATTTTAAGTTTAAGCGGCGACGATGGTGTTGAATTATTAAATTCCACATTTATTAGTTACGTTTTATATCGTCTAGATTACACAACTGGTAAATATTTAGAGGTTGTATCTGATTATAATGTAGCAATTGTTACAACAAGCAATGAATCCGGATTACAAACATTAGTTCTTAATATTAAAAATTCGGTTAATCAAGATGCTTACTATAAATTAGCAATTAAAACTTCAGTAAATAAAGATGGCGAAACCTTTGATTACTTCTTTACACTTCTACCAACATATCAATTAAAGGTTAACTATCCAATTGTAACAGGTCCTGAAAAAGTAACCGCTGGTTCAACAATTGATTTGTTTACAAACTTTATTAACACACACCGTCGTTACGAAGTTTACAGAATGTTTGGTGCTGCTGAATATATTTATGGCTTTAGTTTAGATGCTAACACTCCAAACCTATATTTATTAACTTCAACTGAAGAAAGTTTAACTGAAAAAGTTTTACTATCCGATAATGAAACACTTGTAACATTTAGTGTTGTAGAGGGAGCAGGATATGCTAGCACTACTGGTAGTAAAATAACATTCGGAAACCCAGGTGCAGGTAGTCAAATAATAAAAGTAAGAATAACACTATTTAATGGTGCTTACACCGATTACGAATTTGAATTATTTGCTTCATTAAACATTCCTGCAATTTCAATTAATGATGGAAACAGCGCGGCTGTTGAAGCTTATGCTGGAAACTCAGTTAACATTTTAGATTATATTTCAGCAACTTCAACTCCAGACGGATTTAAATTCGTTATAAAATACAATAGTTATTCATCTGTTGTTGCAAAAGTTGATGGTCAAGATTTAAATGATGTTAACCAAATTATTGATTATTCCGGAAATCAACTACTTGTTGAATTTGCCGATGTAGAAAGTGAAACAATTGTTTCCTTTGGCGTATGGCACACTTATAGCGTTGATGGAAATCCAGATTCGCAAGCAACGCTAAACATTAAGTTGCTTCCAAACCTACAAGTAAAAGTAAACAAAACTTCTGAAGGTAAAAATGTTGTAACCGAGTTAGTTGCTGGTGTTGAAACTCAAATCGTTTCACAAACCGACACAACATGGTTAAAAATTTCTAACGACAACTATGCAGGTATTTCAATCGATTTAACTCAAGTTGATGGGGTAGAATATAAAACAACAGCAAACCCGGTTGAAAACTATCTTGGTGTAACAATTTCTGAAGTAACACAAACTGTTGATTCAGAAGAAAAAGTTGTTGGATTTAAGTTTATTTCAAGCAATATTGGTTATGCTCGTAATTTAGTATTTACTGTAACTAAAACTGGCGAATTAACTTATGAATTTACATTTGAAATAACATTAGTTCCAAACATTAAACTAAACAGTGCATATATAACTGGCAATGCTTACTCTATCACAGCTGCGGCTGGTGCTGAAATGCCAAGTGGCAAATTAGTAACTTTAAATTCTATTGATGGAGTATTTAAACCAACCGATTATAGCAATAATCCATTAAAGCTTGCTGAGGATAATGGTAACGCTGAAGGTACTGTTACTTTCACAGCTGAACACTCCGACGCATACGGAAATACAATTGCAAACACACCATACGCTTTAGTTGGTGCCAACGTAAGTAAAGATAACTTAAACGTTACGGTTGCTGCTGTTAACACCGATGAAAAAGTATTTATTAAAGTTACATTTACTTGGGTGGGTGGCGTAGAACCATACGAAGCAGTTATTAGCTTAGTTATTGTTCCAAACCTTGCAGGCGGAACAAATGCCGATAAAGTAGAGTATTCAACCGAAAACTACTTGCCTGTGTTTGCAGGTTCAACGGTTGAGTTGAGTTTTGCTAATAGTTTAGAAATTTCACAAAGTGGAAAAACCGCAAAAGTTGTTGCTAAACAAGAAACAGCAGTAAAAGATTTTACCAATGTTAATATTGTGTTAAATATCGATGCTCATGCTAATTCACAAACTCCAGTTTACTATCAACTATATGTTGACTCTGGTAGATATTACATTTTCTTCAAAGGCGTTCCAGCTGTTCAAATGATAGAAATTCCGGTTTATTACGATTTAACTGGTAAAATTAGCGGATTAAAAACATCTTCTGAAATTAACTTTAACGATGCAAAAGTTGTTAAACCATCAGGAAAAGTTGTTAGGTTTAGAATTAGCCCAAGTATTTCGCAAATTGCTTATACAAGTGCCAACCATACTACCGAAGCTAATGCAATTAACATGACACAACAATTATTAGATGTTTATAACAATGGTTACGATGGCGAAGGAAACATAGTTTTAACTGGTGGACAAGGTGTTTTAGTAACCGATGGCGCAACATTTAACCAAACACAAATTAATTCAGTAACAAATCTTCAAAACAGATACACATGGTTGGGTAAAGTTGACGATAACTCAGACGATATTTTCTATAATGTTAATGCGTTTGACTTATTAAGCTTGTTTACATTTACACCTGAAACTGGTGTAACATTCACAACCGATCCAACAAAAATTTATTCTAATCTAAGTGCATTATATTCTAGCATTAACTATTCGGTATCAGGTAAAATGGGTAGAGCAGTTGCTTCAACCGATACATGGGAAGAAATTTCTCGTCCAGAACAATATTACACTATCGATAAAGAAAGAGGTATTTTATATATAATTCCTCCAAAACAAATTGGCGAAAAGAATGCTATGCTATTAAAAGTAGACGTTCAATTACCAGGTAAAACTGGAGCCACATCAACACAAACAGTTTATTTAAAACTTCAGTTTGCTGGAGAATATGAGTTTAGCGAGGGTGTAAAAGTTCAAATTGGTAATGGTGGCGAAATTATTAATAAATTTGAATTTGCTCAACAAACAACCGACACTTTAACCGAAGTTACAACAACATATGGTATAGATTTAAATAAAACAAAAGTTGTTGGTACTGATACTGTTTATGTTACAGAATATAACCTAAATGATTACTTCAATTATGGCTTCTTATTACGTAGTTACGAAGAAGAAAACCTATATTATACTGAGTCAATTAATAAAACAGCAAGATATGCGTTTGTTCAAAGAGGCACAGGCAGATATAAATATTATTTATTAGATAACATTGGTTTAAGTTATCGTTTCATTGATAATAAATCGTCTGACTTTGCATCAATTGAAGTAAGAGAAGATGGAACTTATTTAATTCCAAACGTATACTTCCAAGAAGCTGGTGCTGAAATTAGAAGCGTTCAAATTGAAGTAACAGCAGGAAGCATTTCAAAAACATATAAAGTTTATATCCATCCAAGAACAGCTAGTCATAATTTTGAATTCGATGATACAGATGAAACAAAATTTGTTCACAACCTAACAACATCTGTTGAAGGCGAAGTTCCAGTTTATAGTAGCGAAATTGAAATTTTACAAGAAGATTTAGCTTTAGATGAATATGAACTTGTTCAGTCGTGGTTACACTACGAAACCATGGACGACGGAACAGAAAGAAAATATAACTTTACATTTGTTCCAGATTTAAATCAATTAAAATCTACAATTACAGTTAAATTTAAAAACACAATTAGCGTTGATAGCGCTCAAAATCAAATATTTGAAGAGTATTTAACAATTACATTAACTCCAAATGTAGGCTTAACCTATAATAAGGCAGATGGTGTAGAAACAGAACTTACAACTACCGAAACACCAATTATTGTTGGTGCAAGCGGAACTTCTTCGTTGTTTGATACAAAAGTGTTTGCGCTTTCAAATAATGGTGCAGCAACAAGTTCGGCAGAGGCTGATTATTATAATGTAAACCTAACATTAACAGAAACTAATGCAGATGCCGATTATGCTGAATATATTAGATTTATTGATGTATTTACAACCACTGATGAAAACGATTTAAATACTTATAAAATAACAAATGTTTCTAAAATTATGTTATTGCCAAATCAAATTTTATTAAATGTTTCATTGCCATTTACGGCAACCTTAACATTTACTAATGAAGGTGTGGTTTATACAATTACTCACAACTTTAGCTTACTAATTAAAGCAAATGCTGGTATTACAAACCTACAAAGTTCTTATATTGTAGATGCTGCAGAATATTCAGTATCAAACCCAACAGTTGTTCAATCTTACACCGAAACCGTAACATTAGGTAGTGGAAGCAATCCAGCGCTATCAGGTGTTAAAGTTATTGGAACAGGCGTAACAATTAGTTTCGAAGTGCTAGATAATGTTGGCGTTAGCGGTAATGGCATTCCAACATTAAGCGAACTTAGAAATTGTATTGTATTTGATATGCCGGGCTTTACAACTGTAACACATTCAAGTTTTGCAACAACACAAGCAGGCGAACAAGAAATTTCTTCTATTGTTATGAACTTTAATGGATTGTTTACAACATACCCAGGATTAGTTGCATTAAATAGTATTAGCTTTAATGTTGTTTACACCGTTGATGGCGAATCAACAATATTAAAAACAATTACATTAACTATTCAAAATGGTTTTCATTCAGGCTATTCTGGATAATTATGGTTTATTAGTAGGGGCATAACAAAATTAAATTATGCTTCTACTAAATAAACTAATAGTTAAAACTTGCAAAACATATCCAATTTAGTTGGATAAAAAAATAAAATGTTATATACTAATTATAATTAGAAATGGGGGAAAGTTTTATGGAAAGATTAAGTAAAAACGGCCTAGACCTAATTAGATTATCAGCAGGTAAATTAAAAGGTGTTTGGGGTAAAGCATTTTTAGCTTCTCTAATTTATGTTGCACCATTAATTGCACTATGCTTCATTCCTTATGCTGGTTGGGCTATTTCCATTGCATGCTTTGGTTATTTAACTTTAGGTTTTATTAACTACATGCAACAATTATTAAAGGGTGAAAACCCAAGCTTAAAAGTTCTTTTTGTTCAAAAGGAATTTTCACAAGCAATTTTACTAGGAATTATTATGGCAGTTGGTGTTGTGGTTGGCACACTACTATTCATTATTCCTGGCGTTTTGGTTATTGCATTCTATTCTTTAAGTTTATTTGTTTTAAACGAAGAAAGAATTGTTAACGTAACCGACACATTAAACGTTGCTGCAAGAAAAATGCACAAAAACAAAACAGCAATGTTTGCTTACAAAGTTATTTTCTATTTATTCTATGCTTTAGTTGGCGTAGCAGCACTTATTGGTATGCTATTTGCAACAGCAATGTTTGAAACTCAAGCAGTTTGGGCAGTTGTTTTAGGCTGCGCTGTAATGCTTGTTGCAATTGTTTTAGTTGCAATTATCACAGTTTATTTCTATGCTGCAAACGTTGTTTTCTATAGTGAAATTGTTCGTCCAGTTGTTGTAACAGATTATTCATTAACATCTGAACAAGTTAAACCTGCTCCAGTTGCAGATACTTTCACAGAAATTCCTGTAGAAGAAGGTATTGTTGTAGACGAAAATAAACCTGCTGAAGTTAAAGAAGAAGTAAAAGCAGAAGCTCCTGCAGAAGAAGTTAAACCTGCTCCTGCTAAAAAACCTGCTGCTAAAAAAGCAACAACAACCAAAGCTGGCACAACCACAAAAAAAGCTAGCACTGGCACAAAAACTGCTGCTAAAACTTCAACAACTAAAAAAACAACCACAACTAAAAAAACAACTAAATAGTTTTTAAAAGTTAAAATATTAAAAAGCACCTTATGTTAGGGTGCTTTTTTATTTTGTTTTGCATAATAAAAAGTATCTTTCAAATAATAAAACTATAAGCAATTTACATTTTTGGGAGGAGAAATGAAAGATACTGGAATTGTTAGAAGAATAGACGAATTAGGTCGAATTGTAATTCCTAAGGAAATAAGGCGAACAATGCGTTTAAAGGAGGGAACTCCGGTTCAAATTTACATAAACAAAAGCGGTGAATTAACTTTAACAAAATATTCACCAATTATCGATATTTCCGAATTTGCACAAACTTTTTGCGATGTTGTTAACTCAGTTTTAAACATTAACATAATTGTTTTAGATAAAGATAGTGTTATTGCAGTAAGTTCAAAACTAAAAAACTATTCAGGCAAACAAGTAAGCTCGTCGCTTGAAGAGCTTTTAGAAGAACGAAAAAGCTTTTTATTTAATAGTGCAGATGGCTCTAAAATGCTCGAACTGTTTGTTAACGACGAAAACACCTACTCAAGCCAAATAATTGTTCCAATTTTGGCAAATTCCGATATTGTTGGCGGAATTGTTGCATTTTATAATAGTGCAGAAGATGGCAGTTTTAGTATGTCAGATGTAAAAACACTTCAAACCATTGCCAACTTTATGGCAAAGCAAGTTGAATAAATGAAGAAAAAAATGAAACGCCAATCGGTTTTGGTTGGTGCAATAATTTTGGCTGTTGGTGGGTTAATTGCTAAGATTGTTGGTGCACTATATAAAATTCCGTTAACAAATATTTTAGGAACAAACGGAATGGGATTATATTATCTTGTTTTTCCGCTTTATAGTTTACTGCTAGTTTTAATTAGTTCTGGTGTTAGCTTGGCAGTTAGCAGACTTGTTAGTATGGAGCGAAACAATCATAATAAATTTAACGAGCAAAAAATTTTTAAAGTTGCATTAGTGCTTGTTTTTGTTGTTAGTTTACTGTTTGCTTTGTTGCTTGTTGTTTTTTCTGAGCAAATTGCCATTTTGCAGGGTAATATTAACGCTAAAGTTGGCTACTTTGCAATTGCACCATCAATTTGTTTTGCGTCGGTTATAGCCGTTGTTAGGGGCTATTTTCAAGGGCAGGAAAATATGATTCCTTCACTTGTAAACAATGTTCTTGAGCAAATAGTTAAACTGGTTGCTGGTTTAGTTTTGGCAAACTTATTTTTATATAAAGGAATAACTTTTGCTGTGTTCGGAGCCATTTTGGGCGTAACTATTTCCGAGTTTTGTGCACTAATTTTTATTGTTGTGCACTATATGGTTTACAAAAAACAATATATATACAAAATAGAAATTCCTAAAACGCCAAATTTAACAAATTTTGAGGCTTTTAAAAAAATTGCTAGTTACGCCTCCCCAGCAACGCTTAGTGCCATAATTTTGCCAATTACGGGCTTTTTAGATAGTTTTTTAATTATAAATATTTTAACAAATGCAGGCTTTTCTAGTTTGCAGGCAACAAACCTATATGGCATTAGTAATGGAATTGTTAACACATTAATTAATCTGCCAGTTTTGTTGTGTGGTTCGCTTGCAACTGCAATTGTTCCAAATTTAAGTGGAATTTATGCCCAGAATAACGAAAAAGAAGTAAAGTTTAAAACTTCGTTTTTTATTAAAATAACTTGGATTATTGCTTTACCATGTTTTTTAGTATTTTTAATTTATGCACCAGACATAATTTCGATTTTATATTCACATGGTTTAAGTGATTTGGTTATCGATGAATTTACATTTGCCTATAAACTTTTAATGCTTAGTTCTGTAAGCATTTTATATTATGCTTTTCTGCAAACTTTTACATCAATTTTGCAAAGTATAAACAAGCCAATTGTGCCATTTTTTGCTATGATATGTGGGTTAGTGGTTAGAATGCTGTTTATTTTTATTTTAGTAGGTAACCCCAAAATTAACATTTTTGGCGTAACACTTTCAAATCTAATTTTTTTAAGTGTTGCGTGCATAATTAATTTAATTTACATTAAAAAACACGTGCAACTTTCGTTTAGTTTTTCAAAAATTTTGGTTGCCCCAATTTCAGCTGCGGTAATTAGTGGAAGCATTATGTATGTGCTTAGGTTTGCCCTAATAAATTGCAATATTTGGCTTTATTGCGTTATTTCGGCAGGTGTAGGGCTAATTAGCTATGTTGCACTAATTATTTTGTTTAAAAGCTTTAATGTGCAGGAAACGCAGGTTTTTAAACATAAAAACATATTAAACAAAACATAAATGTTTAAAGATAATTTTTTTAGTTAATAATTTTAGAAAAAAGGAGATAAACTATGAATAAATCTGAATTTGTAACCGAAATTTCTAAAAAAAGTAAACTAACTAAAAAAGATTGCGAACTGTGCTTAAATGCCATTACACAAATAATTCAACACACTCTAAAACATGGCGACAACATTAACCTTGTTGGATTTGGAAAATTTGAAGTAAAGCATCGTGTAGCACGTCGAAGTTTTAATCCGCAAACCAAACGTGTTAACTTAATTCCTGCATGTAATGTGCCAAGTTTTAAACCTGGTAAAACACTAAAAAGTATGATTAGTTAACTACTTTTTAATGCTAAAAAACTCCCAAATAAAGGGAAGTTTAAAAAATAAAAATGTTTAAAATTGTTTTGCATATGGTGCTAAGTATGGTATAATTAACTTAGAAAACATAAAGGAGAAAATGTTTATGAATAAAATTGAATTAGTAAAAGTTGTTGCTGACAAAACAGGTTTAACTCAAAAAGAAGTTGGCGCTGTTGTTGATGAATTGTTAGATGCTGTTATTGCAGACCTAGCAAAAGGCAACGAAGTTGCTTTAGCTGGCTTTGGTAAATTTGTTGTTAAAACACGTGCAGCAAGAGAAAGCATTAACCCAAGAACTAAAGAGGTTATTAAAGTTCCTGCTTGTAAAGCTGTTGCTTACAAACCAAGCAAAGCAATTAAAGAAGCAGTTAATAAAAAATAGTAATTAACGCTTAATTAATTTAATAAACATTTTTAAAAGTTCCAATTATTTGGAACTTTTTTTATTGTTATTTAGCAATTAAATGCATTTACAAAACATTGCAATTATACTAAAATATAACTATGAAAATTGGCAATATAGAACTTAAAAATAATTTAATACTTGCACCAATGGCTGGGGTTACCGATGTGGGTTTTCGTAGCCTTGCAATAAGTTACGGAGCCGACTATGCTGTTGGCGAAATGGTTAGCGCAAAAGCATTAAAATATAAAAATAAAAAAACTGCCGATTTACTTATAACTGCACCCAACGAATCAATTAAAGTTGCTCAAATTTTTGGCTCCGACCCTAAAATTATGGCAAGCATTGTAAAAAGTAAATATCTTAACAAGTTTGATATTATTGATATTAATATGGGTTGCCCAGCACCAAAAATTGTTAAAAATGGTGAAGGCAGTGCCTTAATGCAAAATATTGAACTTGCCGAGCAAATTGTTTCTGAATGCGTAAAGGCAAGCACAAAACCTATAACCGTAAAGTTTAGGGCAGGTTGGAACAATAACATTAATGCAGTTGAATTTGCAAAAATGTGTGAACGTGCAGGTGCCAGTGCCATAACAATTCATGGCCGTACTCGTGAGCAATTTTATGCGGGTAAATCTGATTTAGAACTTATTAAACAAGTTAAACAAGCAGTTAACATTCCGGTTATTGGAAATGGTGATGTTGTAGATGTTGAAAGTTATAACGCAATGCTTAAAACTGGTGTAGATGCTGTAATGGTTGGTCGCGGTGCACTTGGCAATCCTGAAATTTTTGCCGAACTAACAGGTAAGAAAGTTGAGGTAAATAAATTTGAAGATATTAAAAAACACATATCAATTTTGCGTGAACATTATCCCGAGCATTTAGTTGTTAAAGAGATGCGTAAACACATTTTGTGGTATTTAAAAGGTTATCATAATTGCACCGAAATTAAAAACCAAGTTGTTAGAGAAAAAGATATTAATAAGGTTCTAGAAATTTTAAAAAACTTTTTTGAAAACAATAAAAAAAGAGAGAGCAATTAAACTAAAAGTACCGTTTAATTAACTCCCTCAGGCATAATAGTAAAGAGTATAAATAATAACAAATTTTATTTAACTGCTTTACTAATATTATGTTGTGTAGTTAACATTTTATTATTCATAAAATTGTAAAATTTTTTATAAATTTTTACTACTATGCAAACTATTATGCAAACATTTAAAAAACGGCTTAATTTAAGCCGTTTTTTTGTTTCATTATTAATTTTTATGATTTAAATTAATCTTGTTCTTTTTCGTTTGTATTAGAAAATTGTTTAATATCTTCAAACCTTTCTTTAGCGTCGCGTTTTGCTTTTTCAAAAAGTTCGGTTGCTTTTTCTGGGTTCTTTTTTAGTAGTGCAGAATAGCGTGTTTCGCCTTGTAAAAATTCTATATAGTCTTTAGTTGGTTCGCCGCTATCTAGAACGTATGGATTTTCGCCATTTTCAAGTAATGTTGGGTTATAATGCCACAAGTTCCAATAACCACATTCAACAGCTTTCTTTTGTTCTAATTGGCTGTCGCTCATGTTAATTCCGTGGTTAATGCAAGGAGAGTAAGCAATAATTAAACTAACACCATCATATGCTTCAGCTTCACGCACACATTTTAAAAAGTGATTCATATCGGCACCCATGCTAACTTTTGCCACATACACATCTTTATACATTGTTGCAATTAATGCAAGGTCTTTTTTAGGTCTGGTTTTTCCGCCTGAGGCAAATTTTGCAACAGCACCAGTTGGGGTGCTTTTACTTGCTTGACCGCCAGTGTTACTATAAACCTCGGTGTCTAGCACTAAAATGTTAACATTTTCTCCGCTTGCAAGCACATGGTCTAATCCGCCATAACCAATATCGTAAGCCCAACCATCGCCACCAACAATCCATAAACTTTGGTTAATAAATGCGTCGCTTAAATTTTCAATTTGTTTAACAAGTGTAGGGTTAATTTTGCTTTCTAAATTTAATGCTTTTAAAATTTGAGTGCGTAAATCACGTTGTTCGTTTGTGGTTGTTTTAGTTAAATATTCATTAATTAATGTTTTAACATTTTCGCTAAATTTATCATTTAAAACATCATTTAAATAAGTTTTTAGTTGTTCTTGTTTAACTTTTAAACCTAATTTAATTCCATAACCAAACTCGGCATTATCTTCAAATAAGCTGTTTGCCCAGGCTGGTCCGCCATTTTCGTCGAAGGTGTAAGGGCAGGTTGGTGCACTTCCACCATAAATGCTTGAGCAACCAGTTGCGTTTGCAATAACCATGTGGTCGCCATAAAGTTGGCTAATAACTTTTAAATAAGGTGTTTCGCCACAACCGGCACAAGCACCGCTAAATTCAAAGTATGGTTTTTCAAAACCAACACCTTTAACTGTGTTGTTTTTAAACAAGTTGCTTTTAACTATTTTAATATTTTCTAAATATTCGTGGTTTTTAGTTTCAATTTCAAGCTGATTAGTTGCATCAAGCATGCTAAGTGCTTTGCCTTTTGTAGGGCAAACGCTTTCGCAAACTCCGCAACCAGTACAATCAAGAGGGCTAAAATCTAGCACAAACTTTTTGCCAGGTTCGGCAATTGCATTCAAAACTTTTAAAGTGTCTGGCGCGTTAACCAAATCTTTTTCGTCTATAAGTTTTGGTCTGATAACTGCATGAGGGCAGGCAAACGCACACATGTTGCATTGAATACATTTGTCGCTGTTCCAGCAAGGAAGCATTGTGGCAATTCCGCGTTTTTCATATTGGCTTGTTCCAGTTGGAACATTTCCGTTAGGGGTAAATGCACTAACCGGCAGTTTGTCGCCTTCAAGTTTTTCAATTGGGCTTACAAATTCTTCATAATACTTAGTGCATTTTTTAGTGCAAGTTGCACATGTTTCGTTTGCAGTTTTCCAAGTGCTTGGGTAGTTAATTTTGTTAATTTTATCTTCAGCACTTTCAATTGCTTTAAAGTTTGAATTTAAAACTTTTTCGCCTTTATGTCCATAACTTTTTTCTGCCATTTTTTTCATTTCAGATTTTGCAGTTTCAAAAGGTAAAATGTTAATTAATTTAAAGAATGCACTTTGCATAATTAAATTAATTTTGTTTCCAAGCCCCAACTCTTTAGCAATGCTATAAGCGTCAATGGTGTAAAAGTTAATGTTTAAATTTGCAATGTCGCGTTTTAAACTTGCAGGCATTAAAATTTCAAGTTCGTTTAAATTGTATTGTGTGTTAAGTAGCAGTGTTCCGTTTTGTTTTAACCCTTTTAAAATATTATATTTTTTAATATAGGTTTGGTTGTGAACTGCAACAAAATCAATGTTATCAAGCAAATAACTTTCGTTAATTTCGTCTTTGCCAAAACGCAAGTGGCTTATTGTTGCATTGCCACTTTTTTTGCTATCATATTCAAAATATGCTTGTCCGTTTAGGGTAGTGTTGTTACCAATAATTTTAATGCTGCTTTTGTTTGCACTAACAGTTCCGTCGCCACCATATCCATAAAATTTACAAGCAGTAACATTATTGTCGGTAGGGTGAATTATATTATTAATTTTTAAACTTAAATTTGTAACGTCGTCGTCGATTCCAACAGTAAAGTGATTTATTGGTTTTTTACTTTCTAAATTTTCAAAAACTGCACCCACCATGCTTGGTGTAAATTCTTTACTGCCAAGTCCATATCTGCCACCAATAACTTTTGCACCAATTCCCATTTCGCTTAGGGCAGTAACCACATCTTGGTAAAGTGGTTCACCAATGCTTCCAGGCTCTTTGGTGCGGTCTAAAACTGCAATTCGTTTAACTGTTTTAGGCAAAGCTTTAACTAGTGCTTGTGCATTAAATGGTCTAAACAATCTAACTTTTAAAACACCATATTTTGTGCCTTTGGTTTTATTTAAATAGTTAATTGTGGTTTCGGCTGTATTAGCTCCGCTTCCCATTAAAATAATTACATCTGTTGCGTTTTTATCGCCACAATAGTCAAAAAGTGCATACTTTCTGCCAAAAAGTCTGTAAAAATCTTCCATAGCCTTTTCAACTATGGTTGGAACTAGATTGTAGTGCGAGTTGCAAGCTTCTCGGTTTTGAAAGAAAATATCTGGATTTTGAGCAGTGCCTTGTTGGTGTGGAGTGCTTGAATTTAATGCACGTTTTTTAAATTCCGAAACTTTTTCAAAAGGATAAATTTCTTTAATTTTTTCTAGGTTAATTTGTTCAATTGTGTTAATTTCGTGGCTGGTTCTAAAGCCATCAAAAAAGTGCATAAACGGAACCGACGAGTTAAGAGTTGCAATATGCGCCACAAGTGCTAGGTCGTGTGCTTCTTGCACCGAGCCGGAAGCAAGCATTGCAAAACCTGTTTGGCGGCAAGCCATAACATCTGAGTGGTCGCCAAAAATTGAAAGGGCATGTGTTGCTAAACTGCGTGCACTAACGTGCATAACACAAGGTAAAAGCTCGCCTGCAATTTTATACATGTTAGGAACCATTAGTAGCAAACCTTGGCTTGCAGTAAATGTGGTTGCAAGTGCACCACCACTAAGGGCTCCGTGTAATGCTCCAGCAGCACCAGCTTCTGATTGCATTTCAACAACCTTTAAAGTGTTGCCAAAAATATTTTTAACACCATCGTTTGCCATGCTATCGGCAAGTTCTGCCATTGTGCTAGAAGGTGTAATTGGATATATTGTTGCAGCCTCACTTAAATGGTAGGCAACTAAGGTTGTGGCTGTGTTTCCGTCAACAGTTATTTTGCTCATTAACTATCCTCCAATAATTGTTTAAAAAAATTTTGATGTAAATTTATTGTAATTGTTTTAGTTATTCTTACATCTTTTTTAGTATATTATTAAATAAAATTTTAGTCAAATTCTAGCAAATATATTAATAATGTTGTAAAATGGTTTTGTAACAATTTTCGAGGTGAATTAATTTGAATTACTTGTTAACAATTTGTTATGATGGAGCAAATTATTGTGGCTATCAAATTCAACCAAATTTAAAAACTGTGCAAGGCGTTTTAGAAGAAGCACTAAAACAAGTTTTTGGTGTTAGTGTTAAAACCTATGCTTCTGGTCGTACCGACGCGGGTGTTAGTGCACTTGGGCAAACTGTTAATTTTGTTGCTGATAAAAAGTTTAAGGAATATAGTTTGCTAGGCTACCTAAACACAATTTTGCCTAGTGATGTTAGGGTGCTTAGTGTTAAATATGTTCCTGACGATTTTAATGCTAGGTTTAGTGCAAAACAAAAAACTTATGCTTATAATTTTTATTTGTCACGCATTGACAAACCATATTTAAACAAGTTTGCAACAAGAGTGGGTTACACCTTAGATATGCAAAAGCTAGAATCGGAATTAAAAAGTTTGGTTGGCACATTCGATTTTACGTCGCTTAGTTCAACCGACACTCAAGTTGAATCAAAGGTTCGAACTATATCTAATGTTAGGTTGGTAAAGTCTGGCGAGGTTTACACGGCATATTTTATAGGCAATGGTTTTTTAAAAAATATGATTAGGGTTATTATGGGCACAGCGTTTGATATTGCTAGGGGAAAAATAACCGAAAGCTTTTTAGAAATTATTGAACATAAAAACCGTAAGTTTGCTGGCAAAACTGCAGGTGCGGTTGGGTTAGTTTTAGTGGAAGTTAATTACAGCTAAATCTAAATTTGTATTGACACTGCAACTTAAATTGTTATATTATTTAGATAGATATATTTAATTATATATAAATTGTCTTAATGTTAAGGGGGATAAAATGAGCACTAGAACAAAAATTATATTGCGAATTGTTGTTACGCTTGTAATTTTAGGGTTAACTGTTTTAGGCGTTTGGTTAATTTGGTTTAAACCTACCAACGAGTTAGAAATTTTCCAAAATTTAACCACACTTCAAGATAGCAATGAAAAATCTTTCATTACCGCTAGGGGCGAAGTTCAAACAAGGGATTACCTAAAGGATAAAAATAATAAATATCTTGTTGGAGATTTTTCTAGTAGTGATTCTCAAGAAAAAATTGAAGGACAAGTTGCTTATTACCGATTATTTATGTTTGGCGGATTTTCAAGTATAAACGATTCAACAAATCCTTACACAATTAATAACGAGGAAGCTAATGGTCGTGCCAACACATATGCAACTATCACTACAAAATCTAATCTTAATAAATACTTAGGTTTTAACGAAATGTATGAAGCCATTGACGACGCGTTTGACTATTATTATTCATACGTTCAATTGGCAGAAAACGTTGATAACGAAGATGTTAAAGAAATTAATGGTTTAATTAACACATTAAGGTCAAACTATAATGGTTTTGCATCTTTACAAGATAACGAACTTGAAAAACTTTTAGAAAGTTTAACAACTGAAAATCAACCAACCGTGTTAAACCAAGTTTGTTCAATTTATGAAAGACTTTACACACAATATTTTAAAGTAGTTGATTCTTATGCTGATTTAACTTTAGGTTTAAAAGATTTTGTTGTAGAGTATGTTTTTGATGGAAATTTAACATTCGATAAACAAACTGTAATGTATGATGTTGTTTTAAACTCAATTGCTGAATGGGCAGAAGCTTCTAAAACCGAAAACACTGCAAAACTTGCAAGTTATAAAGTGTTTACCAAAAACGCTAGCAATGCAGTTGTGTTTAACGATAATTCATTATTCATTGTTTATTCTGCTGATGTTGCAAACGTTTTATATAACTATAATTACGAAACAAGTGGATTAAAAAACAGCGATTATACTGCAAGACTTGCTAAAGTTGTTGAAGCATATGCAACACTTGCAAACAACTATAACGCTTCATTAGAAGGAAATCAAAGCATTTTCAAATTAAGCAACAAACAAAAACACGATCTTTTTGAAGTTACAACCGAAATCGATCCTGAAACTTCAACTGAAGTTCCAGTTTATAACGAACTTCAAGCAAAATATAATTTAACTTACTTTAATCGTGTTCGTTTAGTTTTAAATCACTTCTTCAGAGTATCAAATAATTGGGAGGTAGGTGTATAACATGAAAAAACTATATTCATTACTTGCATTACCTTTAATTGGAATGATGTTCTTATTTGGTTGCGGAAAAGTAGAACGTACAGTTGAGGAAATTACAACTTTATATAGTCAAACCGTTTCTGCATATGTTTCACCTGAAGCTAGTGGCGAAAATTGGTATTTTAAAACACTTGGTAACTATCAAGTTTTAAATGTAACTTATGCCGATAACGACGAAATTAATTTAGAAACAGCAATTGCTAACATTACAAAATATCAATATTGCACAGATAACGGCATAACCGTTACCGATAGCAATGCAACAGTTAGCACACAACTTAAAACCAGATACGAAAAACTTGAATCTGTTTATGCCAGAACTTTAACAATGGCATTTAACTATTACGCTAACTGGAGTTCACTATTCTATACACACATCGAGTCTAAAAATCCAGACCCAAAAGAACTTACCGAATTATACGACAGATTAAAAACTTTACAACGTGAACTTGAAAAATTTGATGCTTCTAAAAAAGATTTAGAACGTGAAATTAGGCTATTTGGCTTAGAAAGCGAAATTATTGGTGCAAGCCTAGATGCATTTAATTATTCATATAACTGTTTAATTGATAAAACATTAAATTTTGTAAACTATTTCAGAAACTTGCATGTTAAATATTTCTTTGCAAACGTTTCAGTTGATGGCTCTTATGCTCAACGCGTTTACGACGATGGTGTTTTACAACTTGCAAACTTCATTTATTACGACTATTTAGATGCTCTTGCTAAAAACTCAACTGTTAAATTAGACGATTTAACAAAAACCGATAATCACTTTGATATTTTTAAATATTCAGACAGCCGTTTAAACGAAATTTGTGCAGTTGTTAATACTGAAAGTAACTACGAACTTATTAACAGAACCGCACAAGTTGGCGAAAACTTTAAAGCAACTTTAAACGACCCAACAAACTCAAACTATGAAACAAATAAAAACAAAGTTCAACAACTTGAAGTTGCATTAAACACCTTCGCACAACATTTTGAACTTTATAAAAAAGTTTATTCAAAAGTTGCAAAAGATGGCTTTAACGACTATCGTTTTGGTATTAATGGCATCGATTATAAAACCAGCACATATCTTGACGATTTAGATGTTGTTGATGCAGCAAATGCTAGGGTTTTAATTAACTTTGAAACAAATAATGTATATAACTTTATTGATTCTTTAGCTGATTATTTAGAGGCTGCTAACAATTAAAAGATTTTAAGTTAAAAGCAACTAGATTAAACTGGTTGCTTTTACTTTTTCTAAAATGCTAATACTTAACAAGGATAATTATCATGAACGACTATAAAAAAATTGCAGATTTACTATATCCAAATATAACAAAAACTCCAGAAGATTGGGAAAAGCAATATCCAGCAAGGAATTTACCTGAGGGCACCGAAATTACTAGGTTTGCTCCAAGTCCAACAGGATATATGCACATTGGGCACTTTTTTGGTGCAAATTTAGACTATCGCATTGCAAAAAGCACTCCTAACGGACAATTTTTGTTTAGATTAGAAGATACCGATAAAAAACGTGAAATTGTGGGAAGCGATATTGTTGCACTAAAAACATTGGCATATTATGGTATTGTGCCAGACGAAGGTTTCACAATCGACCGTACTAACAATGGTAAATATGGTCCATATCGTCAAAGCGACAGAACTGAAATTTATCAAACTTATGCTAAAAAACTTGTTGCCGAAGGCAAAGCCTTTCCATGTTTTTGTGAAAAACCAGAAGGGAAACAAGAGGTTCTAGAAAATCGCGAACAACAATTAACCGAAGGTAAACAAGTTGTTGAAAAAGACCCTTGTCGCAAACTTACTTTGTCTGAAATTGAGGCTAATTTAAAAGCGGGCAAAAAGTTCTGTATTCGCTTAAAATCTAACGGGAAAGAGGGCGACAAAGTTAAAGTTAACGATGTTGTTAGAGGTGTTAGAGAAGTTGGTGCAAACTGTAAAGATGTTGTTTTAATTAAAGATAACGGAATTCCGCCATATGCTTTTGCACATGCTGTAGACGACCATTTAATGCGTACAACCACTGTTGTTAGGGGTGAAGAATGGATTTCAACATGGCCACAACACGTTGAAATTTTTGAAGCATTAGGATTTACACCACTAAAATATATTCACACACCAGTTCTTTGTAAAATTGGCGAAAATGGTAATAAACGCAAAATTTCTAAGTCTAAAGACCCTGAAGCTGATATGCGTTTCTACATTCAAGCAGGTTTACCACAAGAAGCTGTTACCGAATATTTACTGAACATTATGAACAGTAATTTTGAAGATTGGCGTGCTAAAAATCCAGATGCAAATGTTAACGATTTTCCATTTAGTGCTAAAAAAATTGGAACATCTAGTCCATTTTTCGACATTGTTAAATTAGAAGATGTTTCTAAAAATATTATTTCTAAAATGACAGCCGAAGAGGTTTATAGCCGCACACTAGATTGGGCAGAGGAATTTAACTACGATTTTGAAGAAGAAAGCAAGGTGCGTTTAGGTGCCGATTATAAGGCTCCAAGTGTAAATCCAGCTGAATTTGCAATGGTTTTAAAAACCAATAAAGAATTTGCAATTAAAACATTCTCAATCGATCGTGGAACAGCAAAACCTCGTAAAGATATTGCTAAATGGAGTGAGGTTCCAACTTACTTTAACTATATGTTTGGTTACTTTAATCCAACCAGTTTATCTGATTACGATTATGATTTTACAAAAATCACACCAGAGGTTGCCAACGAATTTATTTTCGATTATTCAAAAGTTTATTCTAGTGCCGACGAAAAAGATGTGTGGTTTAATAAAATAAAAGAAGTTGCCGAACGACATGGTTTTGCAACCGACAATAAACTTTATAAAGCAAATCCAGAAAACTATGTGGGCAACACCGCCGATGCGTGCACACTAATTAGGCTTGCAATAACTGGCAGAACTAATTCGCCAGACTTATTCTCAATTTGTGCAGTTTTAGGGGATAACTTAGTTCAACAAAAAATTCAAAAATTTATAGATGTTTTAATTTAAAGTAATATTTGAACCAATTTTTTGGTTCAAATGTTATTTTTAAGTTAGGAGGAATTTAATGGGAATTATTGAAATAAATAATTTCTCACAAGACTTTGGCGATAAAACTTTGTTTGAAGATACTTCGTTTGTATTAAACCCGAACGAAAAAATTGGATTAACAGGTGTTAATGGTGCAGGTAAAAGTACGCTTCTAAAAATTATAATGGGCGAGGTTTTACTTGATAAAGGAACCTTTTATAAAAATCCACGATACAGAGTTGAATATTTAGACCAACATGCCGAAGTTAAAGGGGAAGACACAATTAAAGAATATTTGTGTGGTGCATTTAAAGTGTTGTTTGATGCCGAGAAAAAGCTTAACGAAGTTAACGACCAACTTGCATCAGAAACAAACCCGGGCAAACTTGAAATGTTACTTAATAAAAGTGGCGATTTGTTTGAATACTTAACCTCAAACAATTTTTATTCAATCGATAGTGAAATCGAAAAAGTGGCTGCGGGTTTAGGCATAACAGCATTTGGCTTAAACACACAGGTAAAAACATTAAGCGGTGGGCAACGTGCAAAAGTAATGCTTGCAAAATTACTTCTAGAAAGTCCAGATGTTATGGTGCTTGACGAACCAACAAACTTTTTAGATGTTAACCATATTGAATGGCTTACAAAATTTATAAATGCTTCCGATAAAGCGTTTATAATTGTTAGCCACGATACACAATTTTTAAACAATGTTGTAACACACATTTGTGATGTAGATAATAATAAAATTAACAAATATGTTGGCAACTACGATAAGTGCATGGCAACAAAGGAAGCAAAACGTATTCAACATGAAAAAAACTACGAGCAACAACAACGTGAAATTAAAAAGATGGAAGATTACATTGCTCGAAATAAAGCACGTGCAGCAACTGCAGGTATGGCACACTCGCGTGAAAAAATGTTAAATCGCATGGAAGTAATAACACCACCAAGCGAACAAATTAAACCTACTTTTAGTTTTAAATATAAAGAGTTTGCTGGTAACCTTGTTTTAAAAGTTGAAAAACTAAGCGTTGGTTACAATGGTAAACCACTTTTAAAACCAATTAGTTTCGAGGTTGAAAATGGCGACAGGGTTGCTATAACTGGTTTTAACGGAATTGGTAAAAGTACACTTTTAAAAACAATTATTGGTGCCATTCCTAAAATTGATGGAACTAGCACAATTTCGCGTAACATTGTGGTGGGCTACTACGAACAAGAAAACGACTTCCATTTATTTGAGGGCACACCACTAAATTATGTTTGTCAGCAGTTTCCAAAGCTAAACGAAAAAGATGTTAGAACTGCACTTAGTAAATGCGGTTTAAATAGTGTTCATTGCCGTAAACAAATTAAACAATTAAGTGGTGGCGAGCAAAGCAAAATTAAAATTTGTACACTTGTTTTAAAGCCTTGCAACTTGTTAATTCTCGACGAACCAACAAACCACCTAGATGTGTTTGCAATAGATAGGCTTCAACAAGCAATTGCTGAGTTTAAAGGTACTGTTATTTTTGTTAGCCACAGCAAGCAGTTTGTTAAAGACGTTGCAACAAAAGTAATCAATCTTGAAAATTTATAAAAATATCAAGTTTTATTAAAATTAAATAGGCATAAACAAAAAGAACCAAAATTAATATTTTGGTTCTTTTTTTGTGGCAAATATGCTAGTTATTGTCATAACACGTCAAACTAATGACAATAAACCTAGTTAAATAGCATGTCGTTGTAGGTTGGGAATGGTTTTAAGTTGTTTGGAATAAAGTGTTCAATTTTATCATAGTTAGTTCTAATGTTGTTTATTAGGGTGTTAACATCAGTTAATGTTTTAAGTGTTTTGTCTGTAATGTTTGTTGTGTCAATTTTGTTTATAAGATTGTTTAACTTATCGCTAAGCACACTTAATTCGTTAATTGCGGTTGTTAATATTTCTAATAATTTATTTCTTGAATCGTGTTTTCCACCAGCATAATTTTTAACTGAATTTGCAAGTTCTAAAATATATTTATTAATGCTAGGAATAACATTTTCGTAAACCATTTGACATAGCGTTAATGCTTCAATTTTAACTGCTTCGGCATACGCTTTTTTAATTGTTGCTTTTCTTAAAAGCAGTTCGCTTTTATTTAACACTTTTGTACTTTCAAACAAGTCAATAACATCTTCACTAGAGTAAATATCAAAGCAATCGGTTGTGTTTGCATATTCAATAAGACCACGTTTTTCTGCTTCAATTTTCCATGACTTATCATAACCATTACCATCAAAAATAATACGTTTATGATTTTCGTAATTTTCTTTAATTAGTTTTTTAACCTCAAGTGTTTTATCTGAAGCTGCTTCAAGTTTGTTTGCAGCCTCGTTTAACACTTTAGCCATAATTGTGCAAATGCAAGTACAAGGCCAGCTTAGGTTTTGGCTTGATCCCACCATTCTAAATTCAAACTTGTTGGTTGTGTAAGCAAAAGGGCTTGTTCGGTTGCGGTCGCAAAAATCTTTATCTGGCTTTAACATGCTTTTAACCCCAACGTCTAAAACCGATTTTTTGTTGCTAGTTTCAATTTTGCCTTTAAACATGTGTTCAATGTTTTCGCCAACAAAAACAGATATTAATGTTGGCGGAGCCTCGTCGCCACCAAGTCTAAAATCGTTGCCATGATGGGCAGTGCTACACCTTATAACTTTATAATATTTATCAATTGCTTTAATCATTGAACTAAAGAAAATTAAAAATAAATTTTTATCAGCAATGTTTGAGTCTAACAAATTAATTCCAGTATCGGTTGAAATTGACCAGTTAATGTGCTTGCCACTTCCGTTAATGTAATTAAATGGTTTTTCGTGGAATAGTGCTTCCATACCATGCCTTTTTGCAGTTTTGCTAATGGTTTCCATAATTAGTTGATTTTGGTCGGCAGAAATGTTTGCTGGTGCAAAAATAGGAACAAGTTCGTGTTGGCATGGAGCAACTTCATTGTGTTGTAGTTTTGCCATAATTCCAAGTTTCCAAAGTTCTATATTAACCTCATTCATAAATGCACTAATTTCGTCTTCAATAATTCCAAAATAGTGTGAACTAATTTCTTGGTTTTTAATTGGGGCAGAACCTAGTAGTGTGCGGTTAGCAATTTTTAAGTCTAAGCGATTGTTAAAATGTTTGCTTTTAATTAAAAAATATTCTTGTTCACCACCAATGTTGCAAATAACACGTTTAACATTGGTGTAACCTAGTGCGTGCAAAATTCTGGTAGATTCTTTATTTAAACTTTCAAGTGCTCTAAGCAGTGGTGTTTTCTCGTCGAGTGCAGTGCCAACAAACGAACAAAATGCGGTTGGAATAAATAAAGTTTTGTTTCCAGATTTATCATCTTTAATAAATGCCGGAGATGTATAGTCCCAAACAGTGTAGCCACGTGCTTCAAAGGTTAGTCGTTCTCCACCATTAGGAAAGCTTGAAGCGTCAGTTTCGCCTTTTATTAACGATTTTGCGCTAAACTCTTCAACAACTTTACCTTTTTTTGTTGGTTCTATAAATGCAACTTGCTTTTCAGCTGTTTTGCCAGTTAATGGGGCAAACCAATGTGAATAGTGTGTTGCACCATTTTTAATTGCCCATGTTTTCATGGCGTGTGCAACATGGCTTGCAATTGTTTTGCTAAGAGGCAAGCCGTCTTCTTTTGTTTTTAAGTAGTTTTTATACCATTTGCTTGGCATATGTTTTTTTAACACGTCGTCGGTGCAAACATTTATGCCAAATAATTTTTCTGTAACACTTTTCATAATTTAACTCCTAAATCTTAAATTTAAAATAAAAAAAGAAACGGTCAATTTGTTTAACCGTTTCTAAAATAAAGTTCTGTTTTTATAAATAGACAACAAAAAACAAATTGTTACTGGACAATTAAGTAAAATTTATTTTGTTGTTGTTGATTTAATGTGTAGAACATAACTTTCCCTTTCAAATTTGTAATTTGTTTACATTATTTATTATATGCGTCTAAAAGCGTTTGTCAACAATGTTTTTAAATTTTTTTATAACTGAGTTTTCACAAATCAATTTGCTGTGCTATACTTATAAAAAATAGGGGGAGTGGTTTTATGGCTAAAAGAAAATCATTAATAGTTAGCTTAATTAGCACAATTGTTGGTTTGGTTATGCTTGTTGCAATAATTGCAGTTGCGCTAATTGCCTTTGTGAAAATAAAATTTGATGTTAATTTATTTGATGTTATTTCACAGGTAAAAACATTAACCGAAGAGGTTAACGAAAACGAAGCTTACACAAACAAATTTTTATCGGACGATTTACAATCTACGCAAGTTTCGGTTAACACGTCATTTAATGCCGACGTTGTAACTTATTCCGAAGCCGAAGGTTACAAAATTTCTGATAGCATTTCAAACAATTTATCTGTTAGTTTACAGCTATCCGATAAACAAGTGGCAGCACTTATAAGCATGATTTTAAAAAATCAAGAAAATCCAACTGGTGTAACCATTGGCGACACAACTTTAACAATTAGTCTTGTTCAAGTTCAGTTTTCTAATTTGGTTGATAATGCTGTAGATTATAATGTGGTTGTTAAAGTTGATTTAACTCCGCTAAAAGAAAATATGTCTGGTTTTCCATTTAACTTAATTTCTAACTACTTACCAAACAATGTTTACATTTCAAGCACCATTACCATAACCAAAGGTGCAAACGCGTTTGAATATAGTTACACAAGTAAATCTTTAGAAATTAACAATTTGAAAACCGACGAAGTAAATAGTTTGCTTACCACAATTAACAAGTTTATTGAGTTTGGCGATGCTGCAAAATTAAATAACATGATTGCAGGTTCGTTTGCCGATGCAATGCTTGGAAATAGTGAAGTTAATGGTTTTGCTTATTCGTTAAAAAATGCTGGTGCCACCGATTTTAATTTTGTTGAAAGTGGCGAACAAATTCTTTTAGAAATAACTATTTAACAAGGCGGATACAATAATGGTAATTACAGATTTTATAGGTGTGAACCACGAAATAAATGGTTGCTTGGGTTGCGCATTAAACAATAATCCGGCAATAAATCCGTGTGGAATAATTTATAAAAATAATAGTTTTAGTGTTTCGCAAGATATCGAACTTCCAATTAATGGTTTTATTATTTTAACTTCTAATAGACACATTGAAAAATTTACTGAATTAACAATGCAAGAAGTTTCAGATTTAGGAGCTCTTATAACAAAATGTTTAAACATAATGCGTTCAAATGGTGTTGCCGAGGAGTTTAATATTGTGCTAGAAGAAAAGGCAGGGAGCCATTTTCATGTTTGGTTAATGCCAAGGCACAAGTGGATGCTTGAAAAGTTTGGTAAGGTGTTAAAAAACATAAAGCCTATTCAAGAATATGCAATTAAAAACCTAAAAACACCAGAGCAACTTAAACAAATTAAAAGCACTTGCAAGTTGCTTTCAACCATGTTAAACGCAAACTAATCAGCTACTATGCAAATAAACAAAAAGAGGCTAAATTTAGCCTCTTTTTTAAATGTCTTGTAAAGCTTCGCGAAGTTTTTCAACAACACCATATTTAAATTTTATTTTAGTTAAAAATTCTTCTTTTGTTAGTTTTGCAATTTCAACGTCGGCAATAAATTCGCCACTAATGCCAAGGTGTTCTTGCTTAACAACTTTTATAGGTTTGCACAAATAATAAAACTCAACACATTTAGGGTAGAACTTTGTTCCGTTATATTCCATGCTGCCTCTGTAATAATGCTTAAACAATAGTTTTTCAGGTTTAACCTTAATGCCCATTTCTTCTAGCACTTCACGTTTACACCCATTTGTTGCAGTTTCGCCGTCGTTAATGCCACCGCCAGAAATTCCGTAAATATCCTTTTCCGGAACATGCAAAACTAAAAAAGAGTCGCCATCTTTAATTATTGCACGGGCTTTTCTAAAAAATTTACCTTGCTTATAAAGATTGTAGGCAAACCTACTTTTTTCTTCAAAATATTGTTCTCTTTCACTTGAAATGTTTTCCATATACCTAATTCTATACTATAAACAATAAAACAACAAATAAAATTTATTATCAATAAAAAATATTTTTTAATAAAATGTAAACAATACTTTACATTTGTTTCGAGGTTTAATATAATATAAATGTAAAGTATACTTAACATATTTTATGGCAAAACGTCCATGGCCTGTTTTGTTTGGTTCGGTTTTACATGGGTTGGTGTGTGTTGCTATGATTGTGTTATACATTGTTTCTAATGTGCAAGGGTGGTGGATTTAATGGATAAAGAACTAATTTTAAAAAATAATATAAAGGCGGTTAGAACCAACCAAAAAATTTCGCAAGAAGAACTTGCAAATTTGGTTGGAACAACTCGCCAAACCATAATTGCCATCGAAAAAGGGCAGTTTAATCCGTCTGCTAAACTTGCACTTTTAATTTGCGTTGCTTTAAATGTAAAATTTGAAGAACTATTTTACTTTTAATTTAAAGGAATTCATTTGAATTCCTTTTTTTATGCTTGTTTATTTTTAAAATGTTAATTTTTTTGTTATACTAATGGTAGTTATGGAGGGTTAAACACATGGATATTTTAGAATTAATTGAAGATACTGTTGAGGTTGATGCAAAAACTTTTGGTTTAGCAGTTTTAGAAAAAGTTGCTAAATTAGATGTTACACAAGAACAAATGCAAGAATTTGTTGAACTTGTTGAATATTGGACCGAACGTATGGAAGACGACGTTGAAAATTTATTAGACATGATTGTTTGCGAAGATGGTTGCGGCTGCGAAGACGAGCATTGCCATTGTGGTTGTGAAGACGATTGCGAATGCGACGAAAATTGCGAATGTGGCTGTCAAGATGGTGAAGAGTGCACTTGCCACGAGGAAAAAGAATGCCATTGCCACGATAAAAAAGAAGATAAAAAACAAGCTTGTGGTTGCAAATCTGAACATAAAGAAAACAAAGAATGCAAACCTAAAAAAGAAAGCACTTGCATTTGTGGCGACCCAAATTGTACCTGCGGTTGCAACGAAGGCAAACCTTGCACCTGCAAAAAATAATTAGAAATAATAAAAACACCCAGTTTAGGGTGTTTTTATTAAATATTGACAAAACTATAAATTACTGATAATATTTAAATATGAAAGTGATTGGCTCGGTTTTTAGCCTTGTAGCCCCCACACACTTGAGTTTTACTTATGTAAACACTCGTGGCACTTTCTTAAAGTGGCAATTGTTATGGTTTATCTTTTAAGATGTGCCATTGCAGCCACTTTTTTATTGGAAGTGTAAATATAAAAAGTATATATTTTACTTTTGCTTGATTGTATGTTATTATTATATTAGTCATACATGATGTGGCTGTTTGTAAAGGTAGCTCCTATTACAAACCTTGGCTGAAATGCCATGAGGCTGGGTGAGGACGCTCATTACAGGATGCTGAACTCGTTTAACGAGTTCTTTTTTTATTTAATAAAGTTTGTTAAAGGAAGTATTAAAATAAAAAAGTAGTCGTTTGACTACTTTATTTTGGTAGGAATGAGTGGACTCGAACCACCGACCCCCACCTTATCAGGGTGGTGCTCTAACCGACTGAGCTACATTCCTATATTTAGTTGCGAATTAAATCGCATGGTTAACAAGTTGATTAAAACTTGCACTTTTAAGGGGAGATTTAAGAATAAATCTTAAAGACATAATATTGGTGGAGATAGGCGGATTCGAACCGCCGACCCCCTGCTTGCAAGGCAGGTGCTCTAGCCAGCTGAGCTATACCCCCAAGATGCACTTACTAGTTAAGTTATGTGGGCAATGGTGGTGGCCGGCGCACATAACCAGTATCAAGTAAATGCTCTATTATAATATCATTGTAAGTGGGTTATGTCAACAAGTTTTTTAAACTTTTTTATATAAATTTTTTATTATTATTTTATTAAAAATGGGTATTGAATTTTAATATAAATTATATTAGAATATATTTGCTATGGAAAAGTATTTTATATTTTTAGATATTGATGGAACCCTTTGGGATAATAGTCAAAGCGAAATAAAAAAAGTTGTGTCGCAAGATTTAAGTGCCGATAGTGTAAGTGCGGTTAATTTTTTATGCGAAAATTTGCAACATAATGGTTTTAAGCCAGAAATTGTGATAATTTCTAAGCAACGTGTTCGTTGGCTTAAATGCAGGTGGAACCTTTGGGAACATGGTTTAAATAAAGAAATTCCGTTAATTAAGTTGCCAATTGGAAAGTTTACTAGGGGCGAACGAATTTCACTTATGCTTTATGATGCAAAACGTGGCAAAGATATTTACGAAACAGAACACAAATTTAGTTTATTCGATTATTTTCATTTAGACTATGCAAGCAAGTGTAATAACTATGTTGTAATTGACGATAGTCCAAAAGAACTTGCAAACATACCATCTTCAAACTATATTCAAACAAACATAGATAATGGCAGGCTAAACACCCAAATGGTTATAAACTATTTACAAAGTAAAGGTTTAATAATCGAAAGTCCACTAACACCAAAACAAAATGTAACATCTAGCAATTTAACGCCAAAACAAAAATAAAAAACACCATAAATTTGGTGTTTTTTTGTTTTGTGCTGTAATTTTAATTAAGCTAATTTGTTTTTTGTGCTATACTAACTTTAGTTTATTTAAAAGGAAATTATTATGGACGCAATTGTATATGTTTCTAACACTGGTTTTACTGCAAAATATGCAAAACTTTTAACACTTGAAACAAGCATTCCAAACTACACATTGGAAGAGGCTAAAAAGAACTTAAAAAAGGGTAGTGAAATTGTTTTTTTAGGTTGGATTATGGGTGGAGTTATTAGTGGATTTAAAAAAGCAAAACGCCGCTATAAAATTAAATGTGTTGCAGGTGTGGGAATGGATAGCCCTAAAAACGAAACTGGCGAATATTTGGCAAACAAAAACAAAATAAAAGATATTCCAACTTACTATTTGCAAGGTGGTTTTAACATGGGAAGGTTAACCGGAGTTTATGGTGTTATGATGCGCAACATGCTAAAACAACTTCAAATGAAAAAAGAAAAAAGTAAAGAAGATGTTGAGTTTGAAAAACAAATTTCTAAAGGCTTCGATAAAGTAAAAATGGAAAATTTGCAACTTGTTTTATACGAAATTAGAAAGGCTGCCAAGGAGTAAGCATGAAAGTTTACTATTCAAACGAAAAAATTATTAAAGGTCAAAAATCAATTTTCTTGGCTGGCACAACTGCACAAGATAGAGCAAACGATTGGCGCAAACAAGTTGTTAAACTTTTAGAACTTGCTGGTTACGATGGTGTTGTTTATAACCCAGATTACACCGATTTAAAAGTTAAAAATTCTTACGAAAACCAACTTAAATGGGAACTTAAAGGAATATCTGAGGCAACAGCAATTTTGTTTTGGGTAGACCGCGATATGCCTGATAGGCCAGGGCTTACAACCAACGTTGAGTTTGGCTATTGGTTGCACTCGGGCAGAGTGGTTTATGGCAGACCAAATTCAAGCGAAAAGTGTTTATATTTAGATATGCTTTATAAATTAAAAACAGGTAAAAAACCTTGTTGTTCGCTAAAAGAAGTTGTTAACAAAACACTTGAGTTTTTAAATGAATAATAGTTATAACAATATGTTAAAAATGGCTGTAAATTAAGCCATTTTTTATTTGTTTGCATAATAGTTTGCATAGTAGGGTAAAAGTTTGGTTTTGGGTGTTAAAAATTAAAAACTTATAATAAACAAAAGTTTTTTAATGTTGGCGTAAATAAAACAAATATATTAATTTGTTTGGCTAGTTTTTTAAGTAGTGTTAAAATATAGTTAATAAAACAAATTTTGTTTTTAATTTCAAATTATATTAAGGGGGAATAGCATGAAATTAACAAAAGAAGAGCAGGAAATTTTAAACGGCTCTCAAGGCGAAACTAAAGCAAAAATTTTAAGAACTTTAGTTGAATTTGGCGATGTGTTTGGTGCCGATAAATTAGTTCCTGTTACTCACGATGGGCATTTGGTTACATCGTTTGGTATTAGTTTAATTAAACCATTGTTTAGAATTATGGACGAAATTATTGATGCAGGCATTAAGGCTGAAAAACCTTTTACTGTAGACCCACGTCCAATAGATTACGACAACGTTAAATGCACAATTTTAGATAAATTAATTTTTAGCAAAATTATGTATGGACAACAAAAACGATATGAGGAACAACTTAGAAAAATTGGTTTAAAAACTAAAGATAGTTTTACTTGCACTTGCTATATGGACGAGGTTGGCAACATTCCAAAATATGGCGATGTGTTAACTTGGGCAGAAAGCAGTGCAGTTGTTTACGCAAACTCGGTTATTGGAGCACGTTGTAACCGTAACTCTGGCATGATTGACTTATTTGGAGCAATTATGGGCAAAGTTCCTTACTTTGGATTATTAACCGACGAAGGTCGCCAAGCAAATTGGATTATTGAAGTTAAAACAACAAAAAAACCAGAAGCTCAAATTTTAGGTAGCGCAATTGGTTTAAAGGTTATGGAAGATGTTCCTTATGTTAAAGGTCTAGATAAATTTTTAGGAACCGAACTTAACGACGATGTTAAAAGTTATTTAAAAGATTTTGGTGCTGCAACAGCATCTAATGGCGCAGTTGGATTATATCATATTGAAAATCTAACACCAGAAGCTGTTAACTATGGCGAACAATTAATTAATAAAAACGCTAAGGTTTATGTTATTGATGACGAAGAGTTAGAGCGTGTTTATAAAAGCTATCCGGTTCTTTGGAAAAACAAAGAGGCAAAACCAGAGCGTGCATTTATTGGTTGCCCACACTTAAGTTATAATCAATTGGTAAATTGGGCAAACAACATCATTGCTGGATTGCAAGAAACCGGACGTAAAAAAGTTGCTTTAACCACAATTTTAACAACAAGCCCACAAGTAAGACAAAAGTTTGAACAAACCGATTTATATAAACAACTTGTTAAAACTGGTGCAAAAGTTTCAAGCATTTGCCCGCTAATGTATACAAACAATCCAATTGCAGGTAAAAAACCAATTTTAACTTCTTCTAATAAACTTCGCACCTATTCTAAGGCTCGTTATTTAAAAGATGAAGATATTTTAAATGTTATTGTTGGCAAGGAGGTTAAATAATGGAAAAAGTTTTTAAAGGCCGCGTTATTGGTGGCGGAGAGTTAACCGGAACAGCAATTGTTTCACGTCAAGGTGTAAACACACTTGCAACATTTCAATCAAGTGCACTTAAAAATGCTAAACAAGTTTTAAGCTCCGACCAAAACAATCCAGATATTTACAAACAAAACCTAACTGGTCAAATTTTATGCTTGCCAAAAACCATTGGTTCAACCACTGGCGGATTGGTTATTCAAGCAATTTGTGCAATGGGCATCAACCCAAGCGCAATGCTATTTTCCGAGGAAATTGATTCACTTGCAGCTTCCGGCATAATTCTTGCTAGAAACTGGGAAAATAGTTCAATTATTGCAATCGATAAACTTGGCGACGAGTTTTTAGCTTATGTTCAAACTGGCGATAAAATTGAAATTAGTGCCGATGGCACTGTTAAAGTTATTAGATAGTTTGATTGGTTTTGGCTGTTTATAAATAAAACATTAAAGAAAATCACATGTGTGGTTTTCTTTTTTTAAATAACTCTTTTAATTAAAACCAAACTATGCTAAAATTGCTGTATGGAAAGATTGCAAGAAATAGAAAGAACAATAATTAAAAAATATCGTAATAACATTTGGAAGCGTTTTATTCGTGCGGTTGTTGATTTTGAACTAATTAAACCTAACGATAACATTGCTGTTTGTATTAGCGGTGGCAAGGATAGTATGTTGCTTGCAAAATGCATGCAAGAACTTAAAAAACATGGTAAATTTGATTTTGGTTTAAAGTTTATTGTTATGGACCCAGGCTATGCAAAGCCAAACCGCGAGCTTATTGAAAGTAATTTAAAACTTTTAGGTATTAACGCTGAAATTTTTGAAACAAACATTTTTACTGCTGTTACCGAAATAACTAATTCGCCATGCTATTTATGTGCCAGAATGCGTAGAGGGTATTTATATAAAAAAGCACAAGAGTTGGGTTGCAACAAAATTGCACTGGGGCACCACTTCGACGACGTTATAGAAACGGTTTTAATTTCAATGTTTTATGGTGCCGAATATAAAACTATGATGCCTAAACTAAAATCAACTAATCACCCAGGAATGGAATTAATTAGGCCACTATATTACGTTAAAGAAGCCGATATTAAACATTGGCAAACTTTTAATGAACTTAAATTTTTACAATGCGCTTGCAAATTTACCGATGGTTTGGCACAAGGAAAAATTTCTGGAAAAAGGCAAGAAGTTAAGGAACTTATTGCACGTTTGCGTGAGATAAACAAAAATATTGATATAAACATTTTTAGAAGTTTATGTTCGGTTAATTTAACAACCATTTTAGGTTATAAACAAAACAATAAATTAATCAGTTTTTTAGATAATTACGACAACGTTAATTCCGACTCAGAAGATTAAATAATAAAAACAAAAGTAAAACACCAAATTGGGTGTTTTATTTTTTTAACTAAAATATGGCTGTTTTCATATATAATTTTTAGATTTATTTTTTGAGGTGAACAATTTGGAAATATATGTTGTAAAACAAGGCGACACAATTTATAAAATTGCCGAAATGTTTAATGTGTCTGCCGAAAAAATTATTGCCGACAACGAATTAACCGAAAACGCTGTTAATAATTTAGTTGTTGGGCAAACACTTGTAATAATGCTTGAAAACTCAACCCACACAGTTGTTAGTGGCGACACACTTTTTAAAATTGCAAAACAATATAATGTTAGTTTATCAGACCTAACAAAGGCAAACCCACAAATAACCAATCCGCTAAATTTAACCATTGGCAGTGTTATAAACATTCCCAAACTTGCCACAAACAAACGTGAAATTGAGGTTAATGGCTATTGTTTTCCAAACATTAGCCGCGAGGTTTTAAGTAAAACCTTGCCAAGTCTTACATACTTAAGTATTTTTAGTTATGAAGTGTACCCAAATGGTAACTTAAACAATTTAAATAACGACACCGTTTTAATTGAACTTGCAAGGCAAAATAATGTTGCTCCAATGATGGTTGTAACTAACATTGAAGAGGGGGCATCGTTTTCAAGCGAACTTGCACATCAAGTTTTGTCTAGCCCGGTTAATCAAGCCAATTTAATTAACAACATTTTAACCACTATGCAACAAAAAAATTACTATGGGGTTGACATCGATTTCGAGTATTTATATCCTGAAGATAGGGAACTTTACAATCAATTTTTGCAGGCATTAAGTTTGGCAATTAAACCGCAGGGTTTTATTTTAACAACTGCAGTTGCGCCAAAAACTTCAAGCAATCAAGAGGGTATTTTATACGAGGCTCACGACTATGCTTTTCATGGCAGGGTTTCCGACCATGTTATAATTATGACCTACGAGTGGGGTTACACCTATAGTGCACCACGTGCTGTTGCTCCGGCACCAGAAGTGAAAAGGGTGTTAGATTATGCCGTAACTCAAATTCCTAGTCAAAAAATTTTAATGGGTATGCCAAACTATGGCTACGATTGGAATGTTCCGTATGTAGAGGGCACGGCAGCTTCGGCAATTTCAAACACCGGTGCAGTAAATTTGGCACGTGAAGTTGGTTCGTTTATAAACTACAGCACATCTGAACAAGCACCATATTTTAATTATTACACTCCAAACCAACAACACGAAGTGTGGTTCGACGATGCAAACAGTGTTAAAACCAGATTACAATTTGTGTCTGATTATAATCTGGGTGGGGTTAGTTACTGGACAATTAATTCCTATTTCCCACAAAATTGGCTAGTTTTAAACGCAATGTATAACGTTAAAAAATTGGTGTAAAACAAAAAAAGAAGTGTTAATTATAACGCTTCTTTTTTATTTTATTTAAACTATTTTTTCTTTTTATTCTTATTAATTAGGTGGTTAATTCCAGCAATGTCGCTAACAGGCATGCTAAAACATAGTCCACGACCTTCGTCATTTAGGTTAGAGGCCTCGCAAATTTTCTTCATAATTTCATTGCGTTTATCTCGATATACCAAAATTAAAACCAGTTCTTTTTCTGGGTGAATTTTAACACCTAAAACCGAGTCGTTTTCATGAACGCCGGTTCCACGACCATTAATAATTGTTCCACCACTTGCTCCTGCATCACGAGCAGCATCAACAATGTAATCTGAAAAACCACGGTTAATAACAACAACAATTAAATCAAACTCTTTGTTTTTTGTTTTTGCAACCGATTTATTAACTTCTTTAACTTTATCATAATTAATTTTTGCCATTTTGCACCTCTATATTTAAAGATTCAAGCAGTTCAAGTGTGGCACTGCTTGGTTGTAAGGTAAACACCAGCCCCGAGTGTTCAACATTTAAGTGTAGGTCGGTGTATATTAGTTCAACAAGCGCTTTGCTTCGGTCTTCATCAATAAAGCAGGCAATAATATCACGCTCAACAACACCAAATCCAAAAATGTCAGCCATTTCCGATTTTGCTGTGCCTCGTCCTTGCAACTTTAAAACCTGATTAATGTGGTTATTTTCTAAAAGTTCAATAACATTTTCGCCCTCGCCACGGTTAACAATAACAATCATAACTTCAAATGGGCATTTCATTTTTTGCTTTTTCATTAGTCATCGTCTCCAAATTCAAATTCAATAATTTCAATAGGTTTTTTAGCTTTAGGTTTTTCTTTTGCTTTTTGATAGTGTGTAATTAGTCTGTAAATTAAACCTAAAATTGAAATGGCTAAAATAGGCAAGCAAGCAATTAGAGCAATTGTTCCAAACGAACCAGTCATAATATTAATATCTTTAGCTACGCAAATACCCATAACAAATGGCAAAATAAAACTTGTTGACATTGTTCCCGATGCAACGCCACCACTATCAAATGCTAGGGCAGTGAATATTGGTGTGCAGAAGCATGAACAAATTAATGTAACAATGTATAATGGCAAAATTAAAGTTAGGTAATTAAAATTATATAAAACTCTAACAATGGCTAGCACCAAACTTAGTGCAACACCAATTGCCATGGTTATCATCATAACATTTTTACTAATAACACCATGTGTAATATCTTCAACTTTTTTATTTAAAACATGCACGGCAGGCTCGGCAAAAACAACTAAAAGTCCCATTAGTGCAGCAATTGGAATAAGTAACCAATTAAATTCCGAATTTGCTAATTGATATCCAATAACACTTCCAATTGGTAAAAATCCGGTTGTAACACCTGTTAAGAAAATAACAATACCAAAGTAAGTATATAAAAGTCCAATAATTATCTTTAAAATTTGGCTTTTAGGATATTTTAAAAATATTGCATTATAAATAAAAAAGAAAACAACAATAGGGGTTAAAACTAAAGCTATTTCGCCCAAATTATCAATAAACGAAAGTCCAAAATTTTGTAAAATATCTAAAAATGTTCCGCTTTGTGTTTGTGTTATAACTGTTTGAGTTGCTTCAATATCGGAATTTACAAATAAACACATAAAAAGAGTTGTAATAAGCGGACCAACACTGGTTAGGGCAATAAGTCCAAAACTATCCTCTTCTTCGCTACGTCCACTTCTAACAGCGCTAATACCTGAAGCAAACGCTAAAATAAATGGAACCGAAATAGGTCCGGTTGTAACAGCGCCCGAGTCAATTGACACAGGTAGGTAAGCGGGGTTAACTAAAAGCATTAGCACAAAAACTATAACATAAGAAATAACTAAAACGGTGCGTAATTTTATTTGGAAAATAATTCTTAAAACGGCAAGTGCTAAAAATACGCCAACTCCAAGCGAAACTGCAAAAATAAACAACCATTTGTTAATCGACGAAACTTGACCTGCTAGCACCGATAAATCTGGCTCGGCAAGGGTAATAATAAGTCCAAGTAAAAAGGAAAAAATTAAAAGAGTAAAAAGTTTGCGTGATTTGCTTAAATTTCCGCCAATACTGCTTCCAATTGTAAACATGGCACTATCGGCACCCACGGTAAATAATGCCATGCCCACAACAAGTAGCACAGCCGAAATTGCAAATTTGCCAAGGTCGTAACCTGAAAGTGGCGTAATTGAAACACCTAAAATAACAACCAAAGCAACAATTGGAAATATTGAAATAAAACTTTCTTTTATTTTATTAAAAAAATTTTTTGCCAAAACTTTATCCTGTGTTTAATTTCTATTGGTTTACAACCATCTCTCATATTTTATTTTTAAAACAAAACAAAGTCAAACAATAAACCTAAATATATAATTATATATTTAAATTTATATATTTAAATGCTAATAAATTAATTTCCCATTCGGACTACTTTATGTTAGAATATTAAAAATATTAAAATGGTGAATTATGGCAGATATTAAAGACGAATTTATTGAAATATACGAAAAACACATAACACGTGAGGGCAGCAAAGAACTTTTAAAATGGCTTTTGCAATCCGATTTTTTCACAGCACCAGCAAGCACTAGGTTTCATTCTAGTTACGAGGGTGGTTTGTGTGAACATAGCGTAAAAGTTTATAAGCGTTATTTAAACATGATTAAATCTGAGTATGGCGAAAATTACGAGCAGGTTATATCTAACGAAAGCATAGCAATAATTGCACTGCTTCACGATGTGTGCAAAGTTAATTGTTATAAAGTTGATTATCGTAATGTTAAAGACGAAACTGGCACTTGGGTTAAACAACCATACTACACATTTGACGAAGATTTGCCTTATGGTCATGGCGAAAAATCTGTTTATATAATTAATGGTTTTTTAAGGCTAACTAGGGAAGAGGCAATTGCAATAAATTGGCATATGGGTGGTTTCGATATGCGAGCAAAAAGTGGTTCTTCAACATATGCTAATGCTTACTATAAATTTCCAATTGCTTGTTTATTTCATGCTGCCGATACACTAACCACATATCTAGACGAATCGCAAAACTAATAAAAGTATATTATAAACATCAAGCAAATAGCATATAAAATTAATTAAATGTTGGGTACTATGCAAATTAATAAAAAACCAAAGAATTTCCTTGGTTTTTTGTGTTTGCATAGTAGTGAAATTAATGGTTTATTTTTTGTTGGTTAACATATCTTCAAATTCTTTAATAAAATCCATAAAGTGTGTTACATCAGTAAATTTTCTGTAAACCGAAGCAAATCTAATGTAAGCAACTTCATCAATGCTTTTAAGTTTTTCCATAATCATTTCGCCAATTTCCGACGATTTTATTTCTTGTTTTAAACTGTTTTGAATTTGCTTTTCAATGTCATTAACCATTTCGTCTATTTGAGCAACTGAAACAGGGCGTTTTTCACAAGCGCGCATAATGCCTTGTTTAATTTTTAGAGGATTAAAACTCTGGCGGCTTTCGTCGTTTTTAACAACCATAATTGGCAGCATTTCAACAGTTTCATAGGTGTTAAAACGCTTTTGGCAGTCTGGGTTTAAACATTCGCGTCTGCGTCTAATTTGGTTGTTTTCGTCAATATATCTAGAATCAATAACTTTGCTGTCTTTGCAGCCACAGTAAATACATTTCATGTTTAATTCTTCCTTAAATTTGCTGTGGTTATTATATCATGCAAATGTTGTAGACTGCAAACAAAAACAACATTTTGTGTTTATGAGGAGTGATATTCGTTAAATGTTGTGTTTTGGTTTTGTTGGCATTCACAATTGTTTTCGGCGCAAGTTGTGCAATTAGGTTCTTCGTAAGCGTTGGTTTTAACGTTTTGAGTGTTAACCGGATTTAATTCAACTAAAATAACATCTTTGCCAATTTTGCAAATTCGGTTAAAGGGTATAAACACATCGCAATTGTTTTTTAAAAAACTAAAAAAAGTTTTCTCGCCAGGAACAACTATTCCAGTTATTCTTGCCGAGCACGAATCAAACACAATATCAACAATGTTTCCAAGCAACTTTCCATCGCAAATGTTAACAACTTCTTTTGCTCGTAGGTCGCAAAACGTTATCTCCATATAAAACCTTAACTTAAGTTTTTAATAATATATGACAAAATTCAACATTTAAGTACTTTTTTGTTTTTCAGTTTGGTGGTGCATATTTTAATCTTTTTTTTCACAAAGTAAACCTAAGAGGTTAATTATGCCAATAGGGTTTATGTTTTTAGGCGTTGTGTTAATATATGAACTTTGTTTTGAGTCAAACAAAATGCAAAAATTTTTTGCACTTGTTTTTTGTGCATTTACAATGCTTGGTTATTTTATAAGTCCAATCGATTTTGGCAAACTTTCGGTTAATATAATAATTGTAATTTCGGCGCTTGTTTTGGTGATTTATTTTGCTAAAGATTTTAATAAAACCGAAAAAATTAACTTGCTTACTTTTAGTTTGTTTGTGTCGCTTTTTTACATTGTTATAACATTTATTAATTCCGATTATATTTTAACGTTAAATCCATATCCGGTTTTTACACTTGTTATGCTTATTTGCGTAATATCGTTAAAAAACATAAAGTTTGTTATAAGTTTTTTAATGCTTTCATTTTTACTTTTAAACTTGTGTAATTTGTTTGTTGAACGTGGGCTGGGATATATCAATTTTGCAAATTTAGAGCTTTTTAACTTAATGCTTGTTGGTGTTGCAGTGCTAGCATTGTTTAAAATTATTATTTCTTTAATGGGGTCTTTAAAAAGGAGTGGGTTATGAAAAAGTTTTTGTTTTTCTGTGTGCTAGTTTTAATGGTTTGTCTTATTCCAAATTCAATAGGTTTAGTGCATGCTGAGGATGAGGAACTAGAAGATGTTAATAATCCGTTTATAGTTTACACCGAACAGGGACAATATTTGTTTGAACGAAGCGATGTGCAAGTGTTAGATAATTATATTTCTAAAGATTTTAAAATGTATGAAATTGTAAGCACAAATCCGCAAAATCACACAGCAATTGCAAAATTTGTAAGATTTTTAGATAAGCCAAATGTTTCGGTGAATCCAAATCCAAACCAAATTTCGGCAACCGACCGAACCATTTGTTTATATTTAACACACAACGACGAAAGTTTTACTCCGTCCGATGGTTACGATAGCATTTACGGTGCAGGTGGAATTCACGATGTTGCAAAGGAACTAAAAAAAAGTTTTCAATCTCTTGGCATTAATGTTGTTCTCGACGAAACACTGCACATTCCGCACGACACTTTGGCATATTCGCGTAGCCAAGTAACAGCAAAAAGTTTGCTAAACGCATATTCGCCAGATGCATTGTTTGATATTCATCGCGATGGTGTTAGTCGAAAATATTACGCTACTGAAGTTGATGGTGAAGAATATAGTAAAATTAGAATTGTGGTTGGACAGGCAAATCCAAACATGGACGAAAATTTGGAATTTGCAATGTATCTGCTTAGTGTTGCCGAAGAAAAATATCCGTGGTTGTTTGCCGATATTTACTATGCCAAAGGGCACTATAATCAAGGTTTATATAACAAATCACTTTTATTTGAAATGGGCACCTATTTAATAGAAAAAGAGCTTGTTTTAAAAAGTGTTGAACCTTTAGTAGACGTTATTAACACGGCACTATTTAACACCACTGTTAATGAAGAAAGTGGCGAAATTACCATTGGAGGAACCGAAACCGAGGCAACTCCAACAGTTAACGAACATTTTAATAGGTTAACAGAGCAAAGCAATTCCACGGCAATTATTTTAACAATTGTTGTTAGTGTTGTTGGTTTTATAACTGCTGTTGCAATTGTGATTTTAATTGTAAAAGATATAAAATACAATAAACAACAAAAAAATGGTAAAAACTCAAAAAAATAGCAATAATTAAACAAAAAAAGGACTATAACAAATAGTCCTTTTTTGTAATAATTTTATGTTAATAGTGTTATTAAACTTGATTAAAAATGGGTTTTTTAGTAAACTCTAACTAGACTAAAATAGGAAGGTGCGAGTTGGAAAAACCACTTGTTGCTGTTGTTGGCCGACCAAACGTTGGTAAAAGCACATTTTTTAATAGAATCGCAGGTAAAAAAATTAGCATTGTTAAAGATATGCCTGGTGTTACACGCGATCGTATTTATGCCGATGCAGAATGGTGTGGGCATGCTTTTACTATTGTAGATACTGGTGGATTAGACGTAAAAAATAAAGACGAGTTTCAACAAAACATAACTAGGCAAGCTGAACTTGCTGTAGAACTTGCACAAGTAGTGCTACTATTTGTAGATGGCAAACAAGGCTTAATGCCTGCAGATTATGATGCTGCAAATTTCTTACGTAAATACAAAGTTCCAATTGTTTTAGTTGTTAACAAAATTGATAATAACGAACTTGAAAAAACCTACGAATTTTATAATTTGGGTTTGGGCGAACCAATTGCTATTTCTTCCGAATTAAACAAAGGCATTGGCGACCTTTTAGATGTTATTGTTTCAAAATTTAAAACTAAAGTAGATTCGTCGGTTGACGATAATAAAATAAAAGTTGCAATTGTTGGTAAACCAAATGCAGGCAAAAGCAGCCTAGTAAACAAACTTCTTGGCGAAAATCGTGTTATGGTTTCAAATGTTGCTGGCACCACACGTGATGCAATCGATTCGCCATTTAAATATAATGGGCAAGAATATTTGCTTATTGATACTGCTGGCATTAGGCGTAAAAGCAAAATCGATAAAGATTCGGTTGAGCAATATAGCGTAATCAGAAGTTTCGAGGCGATTAGACGTGCAGATGTTGTTGTTTTGGTTGTAGATAGTGTTGAGGGGCTTAGCGAGCAAGATGTTCGAATTGCAGGCTTTATTCATGAAGAAGGAAAGCCAAGCGTTATTTTAATGAATAAATGGGATGCTATTGAAAAAGATACTTATTCCATGAACAAGTTTAACGAAAAACTTGCCGAAGACTTAAAGTTTATGGATTATTTCGAGGCTTTATATGGCAGTGCGTTAACAGGCTTAAGAATAAACAAACTTATGGATAGTGTTAACAAAGTGTTAGATAACGCTTCACGCCGTATAACAACCGGAACATTAAACGATATTTTACAAAACGCAGTTTTAACAAACGAACCTCCAACAAAAAATGGAAGAAGATTGAAAATTTATTATATAACTCAACCTTCAACAAATCCTCCAACATTTGTGTTGTTTGTTAACGATAAAGATTTAATGCATTTTTCATATTTAAGATATTTAGAAAATTGTATCAGAAATGCTGTTGATTTTAAGGGAACTCCAATAAGATTATTGGTTAATAGTAAAAAAGAGAAGGACGTGTAATATGTTAGTTACTATTGTTAAATATGTTTCGCTTATACTTTGTTCATACTTATTAGGTAGTGTTTTATTTGCAAAAGTTTTATCTAAAACTCAAAAAGATGACATAACTAAACATGATAGCGGAAATCCTGGAACAATGAATATGCTTAGAACGCACGGAGTTGTTTTTGGAGCATGCACATTTGTGCTAGATGCACTTAAAGGAGTAATTGCAGCACTTGCCGGATACTTGTTGTTTGGTGGCTCTGATGGCGGATTGGTTGCTCGTGCAGCAATTTATATTGGTGGAGTTAGTGCAGTTATTGGACACATGTTTCCAATCTTCTTTAAATTTAAAGGTGGAAAAGGTGTTGCAACCGCAAGTGGTATTGCGTTTGTTGCACATCCAATAATTGGTGCAATTTTACTTGCATGTTATATTGTGCTATTGTTAATTATTAGAATTGGAAGTTTAAGCAGTTTGCTTATTGCAATTGCTTATTTAATAGTTGACACTGTTATGCTTATAATAGAACAAAACTTTGTTGCATTAATTTTATTATACATTGTTGTGGCACTAATAATTTGGGCGCATAGGTCAAACATTAAAAGGCTAATTAACAAAAACGAAAACGTGGTAGATTTAAATGCGGCAGTTCAAAAAGATATCGAACGCATTCATGCAAACAAAGAAAAGCGTAAACAAAAATCAAGTTTAAATAAACAAACTAAAACAGATTTAGAAGCTAATTCAAAATCTGATAATGCTGAAGAAAATAAAACACAAACTTCAGAAATTAATAACACCAAAACAGAATAAGGATTTTAGATTATAATTTAATAAAATTAAAGAGAGTTTAATTATGTTAAACTTTCTTTTTTTGTTTTACATTGTTTGCATAAATTAAAATCTGCTATCATACACTTTTGTAATAATACGTTGGAGGGAACTATGAATAGCTACAATATCTATTCCGATATTGCTAAACGCACAAACGGAGATATTTATGTTGGAGTTGTTGGACCTGTTCGAACAGGTAAATCAACTTTTATTAGAAATGTTTTAAATACATTGGTTATTCCAAACATTACCGATGTTAATTTAAAAGAACGTGCCATCGACGAAATTCCACAAAGTGGTGATGGTAAAAGTATTATGACTACGCAACCAAAATTTATTCCAAACAATGCAGTGGGCATTACTGTTAATGAAAACATTAACATGAATGTTAGGTTAATCGATTGTGTTGGTTATTTGGTTGATGGTGCAGTAGGGCACATAGAAGATAACAAGCCGCGCATGGTTAAAACACCGTGGAGCAGCACCGACTTGCCATTTGCTGAAGCTGCTGAAATTGGAACCAACAAGGTTATAACCAATCATTCAACAATTGGAGTGTTATTAACAACCGATGGAACCATTACTGATTTAGATAGACCAAATTATGTTAAAGCCGAAGAAAAAGTATATTCCGAACTTAAAAAATGTGGCAAGCCATTTGTTGTTGTAATTAACTCAAAAAATCCTTACTCCGAAACTTGTCAAAAGTTAAAACAAGACTTATCTGAAAAATATTCTACTAATGTTTTAGCTATGGATATTAACAAGTTAACTGAAGAAGATATTGGTCAAATTTTTGCAAATGTGTTAGCAGAATTTCCACTTGTAATGATTGATGTAAAAATGCCTAAATGGTTAAGCGCATTGCCGTTTAATAACAAATATGTGCAAGAAATTGTCAAAAACGTTTCAGAAAGTGTCAACAACAACACTAAAATAGGTGATTTTGATAATGAAATTTCACTATTTCAAAATAGTGAAAATTTTGAAGAAATTAATCAAGTTTCAGTTTTTGCTGGTGATGGCAGGGTTGAAATTAATGTTGTTCCGAAACCAGAATTATTCTATAAAGTGTTAAGTGATGAGTGTGGTTGCAACATCGTTTCCGATTATCATTTAATTAGCTACATTAAACAGTTAACCGAGGCAAAGGTTCAGTACGATAAATTTAAAGATGCCTTGCAGCAAGTTAACGAAACTGGCTATGGTGTTGTGTATCCGAACCTGGAAGACCTTAAACTTGAAGAACCTCAAATTGTTAAACAGGGCGGCAAATTTGGAGTTAAGTTAAAAGCTAGTGCGTCAAGCTTGCACATTATGAAAGTTGATATTAACACCGAGGTTAATCCAGTTGTGGGTAGTGAACAACAATCGGAAGAACTTGTAAAATATTTATTGTCTGAGTTTGAAAACAATCCTGAGCAAATTTGGGAAACAAAAATGTTTGGCAAAAGTTTAAACTCGCTAGTTAACGAAGGTCTTCAAAACAAACTTGTTTCAATGCCTACCGAAGTTCAAAAGAAAATTAGAAAAACTTTGGGTCGCATTGTAAACGAGGGGAAGGGCGGAGTTATTTGCATTCTTCTTTAACGCTTGGGTTAATCAGTGGATTAAAACCATTGTTAATCATATATTCATTCCGAAAGGCGGTTTTAGTGTTAAGCCGTCTTTTTTTGTTTTAAAAGTTTTTGCTTTTTGGTTTCTTGTGTTAAACTTTTGTTATGAATAATTTAATTAAAAATGTAAGAATACAACTTAATGATTTAGCAAGCGAAAAACTTAAAACATTTGCTTCGGCAATAGTAAAAAATAAACACCCCATGATAGGTGTTTCAATTCCTAATTTGCGTAGGCTAGCAAAAACAATTTCTAAAACTAATGCTGAAGAGTTTTTAAAATCAAACCCAATGAAGTTTTACGAAGAGGTTTTGCTTCAAGGTTTTGTTATTGGATATTCTAAATTAAATGTTGAGCTGAAATTTGAATGTCTTAAAAAGTTTATTCCAGTAATTTCCGATTGGTCTGAATGTGATTCGGTTGTTGCAACTCTAAAATTTTTTGCAAAAAATAAAACCGACGTTTATAAATTTTTAGAAACATATTTTTCTAGCGAATCCGAATTTGAAAAACGGTTTTCAATTATATGTTACTTAACGTATTTTTTAACTGACGATTTTATTGATGTTGTTTTAGAAAAACTTGTAAATGTAAAATCAGATTTTTATTATGTTAACATGGCAGTTGCTTGGGCACTATCGGTTTGTTTTGTTAAGTATTATAGCAAAACTTTTGCAGTGTTTAAAAATTGTGAGTTAAACGATTTTACGTTTAATAAAACTATTCAAAAGTGTGTGGAAAGTTTTAGGATAACTGAAAATCAAAAAGCAGAACTAAAACTTCTTAAACGTAAATAATTAAACAATATTATTTAAATATTGCGAACAAAAAAATAGAGGGAGTCCTCTATTTTTTATTTTAACAATTCTTCTAAAAGCAGATTTAGGTTGTTAACATTGTTTAGTGTGGTATGCCACATGGTTTTGTTATTGCCGTTGGTATTTTCTGGGTTAATGCATATTGTTTTGCAACCAGAAAGGTGTGCATATTCGTCATTTTCGCCATTACCCACAAAGCAAATGTCTTCGGTGTTTAAATTATATTTTTCTTTATACTCAATTAAAAATTGTGCTTTTCCTTCAAAATCGTAGTTGGTTCCTTTAATGTTAATCAAATTGTCATTATCATCAAACTCTAGGGTGTTAGCGTTAATACTATCAAAATATTTTACATTTTTACCTAAAACCATTTCAATAACTTCAACAAAGTTTCCGCTAACAATGTGTAAACTAATGTGGTTGTGTTTTAAAGTTTTAATAAATTCTTCAAATCCGTCCATAAGTTCTATATCGGCGATAAGTGAAGGCATTAAACTTTTGTTTAGTGTTTTTCTTTTAAAACTTTCGCATGTTTGGTTGCACCATTCCTGATACTCTATTTTTTTATCGAAAAAATCTTTAAACTGGGTATAGTATTCGCAAGTTTTATCAGTTAAATCATAGCCTAACGCTGTCCAAATTTTACGCCAAATGTTAGGTGCTTTTTTAGTTAATGTTCCATCAAAATCAAACATAATTGCTTTCATAATTTTACCTCATAAACAATTGTAATATAAAATTTAAAAATTTAAAACTAATTAGCGTAATGTAAAAAACAAAAAAGATAGGCCAATTCCTATCTTTAAAGTTTAGTGGTGGACCTTCAGGGACTCGAACCCTGGGCCCACTGATTAAGAGTCAGTTGCTCTACCAACTGAGCTAAAGGTCCACATGCGTTTTAAACGCAATTAAATGTTATACCAATTTTAGCAATTTGTCAACGTTGTTTTTAAAATATTGTATATTTATTTAACATAAATATTTAGGCTAAACACATTTAATTGTTTTTACTAAAATTTAAAAATATGGTAAAATGGTTAAAGTTAAATATTTGGAGGTTGCATATGAGAAAATTTGCGGTTGTTAGAGACGATATGTTAAAGTATGGGGTAAAGGCTGAAGAAATTAAACTTCCTGTTAGGGCAACAAGAACTTCGGTTTGTTATGATATTTATTCTCCTATTACTGAAACAATTCCTGATGGCGAAACAAAACTGATTTTTTCTAATTTAAAAGCTTATTTTGAAGATGATGAGGTTTTATATTTGGCAACTTCTAGTGGGCAAGGAAAACGTGGCTTAATGCTTGCTCAAGGTGTTGCAGTTATCGAAAGTGATTATGCAGATAACATTTCTAATGATGGTAATCTAGGCTTTATGCTTTATAATCATAGTGGCGCCGATATTGTTATTAATAAAGGCGATAAAATTGGTCATGCTTGGTTTGCTAAATATTTGGTAACCGACGATGATGTTGCAACCGATGCTGTTAGAACTGGCGGTTTCGGAAGTACTAAAAAATAGAGGGTAGTAATGGAAAAAGATAAATTTTTATTTAATAGCGATGAAGAGTTTGAATTTTTTATTGGGCATACACAAGCATATGTTAATATGCAAAACGAAATTTCTAAAGTTGTAAAATTTGCGCACCCAGAATATTTAATCGAATTTGGTTCTGGCAGCGGTCAAACAAGTATTAGGCTTGCTAAAGAAAATCCACGTACCAGCATTGTTGCAGTAGATTTGCGTGAAAAAATGACAGGTATTGGTAAAGATAAATCTAAGAAAAACCGAATTAAAAATGTTACTTTTGTTAATGGTGATTTAACAAAATTAGATAACTATAACTTAAAAAATTGTAATTTGGTTTTGCTTGCTTATTCCTTTAAATATATTCAAGACCCAATCGAAACAAAATTTGAATTTTTAAGCAATTTATATAAACGCATGCAAAAGGGTGCTTATCTAGTTATTGGTGATACTTTTATCGACCCTAAAGCACCTAAAGCCGAAATTCGTCAAAAAATTCAAGACCGTTATTACGATAGCAGTAAAGATGCTTTCTGGAACAATTTAAACGGTTTAACCGACGAAGATGTTAAATATGCGCTAGAGGCTCAAGCATTAAACCGTGAACACACCGCTGAACAGGTAGAACGCGGTGTTAACCGTGATGGTGTTTACTATGTTTCACGTGAGTGGCTTCGCGAGTCGGCTGAAAAAATTGGTTTTAAAGTTGTGCTAGGCGAGCGTTTAGATAGTTTATCTGATATGCTTTTTGTTATGGTAAAATAGTAATAAATATAAATTATATTTTGCGTGTTTAAGTGCTATGCAAAGTAATAAAATGTGCGGTTAAGTCCGCACTTTTTTGTTGTTTTGCATAGTAGTGAGGTGTGGCGAATTAAAATTTGCAAAACTGCATAAATATGCAAGTAATTAAATTTTTATAATTTCAGTTTGTAACATAAAAAAGTTTACTTTAATATATGTTACTATGGAAAATTTTAATAATTACATAGTAAATTTATCTTACTTAAAATCTAACTTTAAACAAATAAAAAAGTTAGTTGGTAAAAATGTTAAAGTTTGTGCAATGGTTAAAGCAAATGCCTATGGTCATGGTGTTAAAGATGTTTGCAAGGCATTGCGTGGTGTTAACTTTTTTGGTGTTGCAAGTGCATTTGAAGCAAGTCAAATTAGAAAATTTAATAAAAAAACCGGAATTTTAATTGTTGGAGTTGTTAACATTTCTAGTTTAATTTGGTGTTCCGAAAATAATGTTTCGGTTGCAGTTAGTAGTTTAACTGAACTTTATCAATTTATAGAAATTCTTTGCGGAAAACAACTTAAACTTCACATTAAAATTAACACCGGATTAAACCGAATTGGTGTTTCAAGTGTTACAGAGTTTAAGCAAATGCTAAAAGTTGTTTCAGAACACACAAATTTAATTTTAGAAGGTGTGTTTACGCACTTTGCAACCAAACTTAACGATGTTGAGTTTATGGTTAAGCAACATTCAAACTTTTTACAGTATACAAAGTTTGTTAATCCTTCTAAAGTAATAGTTCATGCGGCAAATAGTTTTGCAACATTAATGTTTCCTAGCTATCATCATGGCATGGTTAGGTGTGGGTTTAACTTATATGGTTGGCAATTAGACTACAAACTTTTGCTAAAACCTGTTTTGAATATAACTAGCAAAATTGTGTTTATTCATAGGGTAAAAAGGGGAGAAAGTGTTGGTTACGACCGCACATTTATTGCGCATAAAAACATGACTATTGCTGTTTTGCCAATTGGTTATGCCGATGGGTTTGATAGAAGGCTTAGTAATAATTTTAAAGTGTTAATTAATGGAGAGTGGGCACCAGTTATTGGTAACATTTGCATGGACGTTTGTATGGTTGATGTTTCAAATATTAATTGTGCTGTTTCCGACGAAGTTGTTTTGCTTGGCAGAAGCGGTGGGCAAGAACTTACGCCTTATGCTTATGCTAAAGCACTTGACACTAGTCCATATGAAATTTTATTAAAGTTTAGGTCTGACCGTATGAATCGTGTTTTAATAAAATAAGTTTAGGTTAAAAAGTTTTAAAAGTTTTAAATATGTGTTAAACTTTTTGTATGAGAATTATAGCAGGTAAATATAAAGGTAAAATTTTAAATAGTTTCGAGGCAGATAACATTAGGCCAACATCTGATATGGTTAAAGAGGCAATTTGCAGTAAAATTCAGTTCGATTTGCCAGATTCGGTGGTTCTAGATTTGTTTGGTGGCACTGGCAATTTTGGCTTTGAGTGTTTAAGCAGAGGTTCAAAAGAGGTTGTTATTTGTGATAATAACGATAAAAGCATAAACATAATCAAAAAAAATAACGCACTTCTTAAAGAAAATGCAGTTATATTGCAGGGCGATTATAATAAATGCTTAAAAACTTTAGCTTCAAAAGGTTATAAATTTGATTTTATTTTTCTTGACCCACCATATGCAACAACCTATGGCGAGCAAGCAATGCAGTTAATTTTAAAACTTAGTTTGCTATCCGAAAATGGATTATTAATTTTTGAACATGCAAACGATAAGCCTTCTTACGATTATTCTGGTTTTGAACTGCTTTCTCAAAAAAAATACGGAATTAAAAAGGTAAGTTATTTTCAGGTGAAACATGATTAAGGTTATTAATTTAAAAGAGGGTGTTTATCCTGATGTGGCAACCTTTATGCTTGTGCACGAAATTGAAGTTAGCAAACTTAGCGATGTTAATGTAATTATTGCAATTCATGGTTATGGTTCGCATGGTCAAGGTGGCGAAATAAAAAAAGAGGTTGCAAGGCAGCTAAGGGTTTTAAAAAGTGGTAAACAAATTATCGATTTTGTTAAAGGTGAGCAGTGGAGCGATAATCATAAGCACTATTCCGAACTTGTTAAACTAGAACCCGAACTTATTTTGCATCCGCATTTACAAGGTTTTAATAGTGGTGTAACACTTGTTTGGGTAAAAAAATAAAGAGCAAAGTTGCTCTTTTTTTTACACAAACCCTTTTAACGAATTTAAAAAGTTTTCAAGTTTTTCTTTAAAAGATTTTGCGTAGTTGATTAATTTTTCGTCGCAGTCTTCATATTCATGAATTAGTTCGTCCATTTGGCTAATTCCCATTTTGGTGCCATTAATCATAATTTCGGCAACTTTTTGGTCCGACTTATCCATCATGGTTTCCATTTTTGAAACCATAAAACTATTTGCTTTCATAAAACAACTAATGTCGTCTGGTGTAAAATCATAATCTACGGCAAGTTTTTTTAGGTCTTTAATGTAACTTTCGTAGTAGTTGTTTTGCTTTTTAATAAGTTCTAACAAATCCTTATTATTTCCAATTTCGTCTTTAATGTTGTCTATGCCAACAATTGCAGCGCGGCACGCTTTATGCAGTTCGTTTAATAGTTTAGAACATTTATCCATATTTTTACCTCACTAATGTTTTTAGTTAGTGTAGGGCAAAATAAAAAAATTTATTCTAAAATTGCCGTTTAAATTGTTAAATATTATTATAATATTTTTAATTTGTTAATTGACAAAATAGTTTACTTATGGTAAATTATTGGTGTTCCACTCGGATTGGGCATTTTTTTAAGCGTTCGAATTCGAACCGCCTATAACGGTGAGTCTGGAGAGAGGAGGTAAATTTCATGTACGCAGTAGTTGAAACAGGCGGAAAACAATATAAAGTTTCTGTAGACGAACTAGTTAATGTTGAAAAACTTGAAGCTAATGTTGGCGATAAAGTTAATCTAAAAGTTTTAATGATTGTTGATGGCGACAAAGTTAAAGCTGGTGATGCTGCTAGTAAATCTGTTGTAGAAGCAGAAGTTGTTGAACATGGCAAAGATAAAAAATTAGTTGTATTTAAATATAAAGCTAAAAAGAATTATCGTCGCACACAAGGTCATAGACAACCTTACACAACTTTAAAAATTGTTTCTATTAAGTAGTTTAAAATGACAAAAATTAAATTCTATAAAAACAATAATAAATTTTTTAAAATTGAAGCCACAGGGCATACGGGTTATGCCGAAAGTGGAAAAGACATTTTGTGTGCGTCAGTTTCAAGTATTTTGCAAAGTGGGGCGTTGGGTTTAAAAAATGTTTTAAACTTAAAACCAACCATTAAAAATACTACCGACGGATACATTTTAATTGAGTTGCCAATTAACGAAAAATTAGATAGTGCTCAAGTTTTGTTTTTAACAATGCTTGAAAGCATTAAAGATTTACAAAGTGGTTACTCAAGGTACATTAAATTGGAGGTAATAGATTATGTTTATTAATATACAACTATTTGCCCACAAAAAAGGATTAGGTAGTTCCAAAAACGGACGTGAAAGCCAATCTAAAAGATTAGGTGTTAAAAAATCTGATGGCCAAGCAGTTGTTGCTGGTAACATCATTATTCGTCAACGTGGAACCAAAGTTCATCCAGGGGAAAATGTTGGCTGCGGAAAAGATTACACACTATATGCTTTAACCGATGGCGTTGTTAAATTTAGCCACGTTAACCGCGATACTAAAAAAGTAAGTGTTGTAAACCCAGATAAAAAATAGTAAGTTAAAAATCGCTTAAAAATTAAGCGATTTTTTTATTTAAAAAATAGCAGAAAAACACTTTAAAATTTTGGTAATTTATGCTATTATAAAAACGTGAGAATTTACAGATTTAAAGCAACTTTTTAGGTTTTGTTAATAATCTGAAATTCACTATTTTTATTTTAATTTAAAAAGGATTTATGCCTTTGGAATATATTGTAAAAAACAACGAAATTTTTATACCTGCTTCGCCAGATTTTAATGCCAAACAAACGCTTGAATGTGGGCAAGTGTTCAGGTTTAAACAAACGGCTTTTGGGTATGAAGTGTATAGTTTAAACCACAAAGCAACCTTAATTTGTCAAAAAGATGGCACTAAAATTGTTTGCGACGATGTAAAATATTTTATAAATTACTTTGATTTATTAACCGATTATGCTAAAATAAAGCAAGAACTAAATGGTAATGCGTTTGTTAAAAATGCAATTTCGTTTGGAGAGGGAATTAGAATTTTAAGGCAAGACCCAATTGAAACAATAATTTCCTTCTTAATTTCACAAAATAATAACATACCACGAATTAAAAAAATTATTGAAACAATTTGTGAATGTTATGGTGAAAAATGCGATGGATATTTTGCTTTTCCAACACTACAAAAATTAAGCACAATTCCTAAACAATTTTTTACCGATATTAAGTGTGGTTACCGTGACGAATATTTGTTTAGTTCAATTCAAAAACTTGCAAGCGGTTTTAATATTCAAGCAATTAAAACTATGCCAAGCGAGCAAGCAAATAAATATTTAACTGAACTTAAGGGTGTAGGCAATAAGGTGGCCGATTGCATTTTACTTTATGGCTTTTACAAAACCGATGTGTTTCCAACCGACACATGGATTAAAAAAGTTTATTCCGATTTTAATCCTAGTGCAAAAAACAAACAAGCTGTTCAAATTAGAAACGAGTTTGTTAAAACGTATGGCAACCTTTCGGGTTATGCTCAGCAATATTTGTTTTATTCAAAACGAGAAAAAAATAATTAATTCAAGGGGAAAAATAAAATGGCAAGAAACAGAAGAATTGCACTACTTATCGACGTAGACAACGTTAAACTAAGTAAAGAATCAGTAGAAGAACTTTTCGACCAATTAAACAATGGTGGCGAAGTTGTTTATTGTAAGTTCTATGGTTATAACGATAGAAAACACTTATACTTAAACGATTTTATTACCAACTATGGTTACGAAACAGCACCTTTTATGCGTCTTAAAAAACGTTTTAGTCAATTAGACAATCGTATTTTAGTTGATGCAGTAAGAATTAACTACACAAAACCAGATATCGATAGTTTTTGTATTGTTGCTGGTGATGGCGATTTAATTCCACTTTTAGTAGAACTTAAATCTTGTGGTAAAACAACAATTGATGTTAACACCGAATATCAAGAACTTAATGCTCATATGTTTGACGAACATGTTTACCTACGCACAATTAACCGTAGTGCTCAAACATACACACCAAAAACAAAGAAAACAGCAGCACCTAAAAAAGCTGCAGCATCTAAAGCAGCTCCTGTTAAAACAACAACAAAACGTGTTGTTAAAACTGCTCCTGTTTATGAAGAAGTTGAAGAAGAATATTACGAAGAACCTGTTCCAGCAACACGCCGTGTAGTGCGTCAAGCAGTACCAGCTCAACAAGTTGTTTATGCTCAACCGGTTTATCAACAACCAGTTTATGCTCAACCAGCACCTGCTGCTCCAGTGGCTCCAGCACCTCAACCAACTCCAGCACCTGCTAAAGAAGAAGAGGAAGATTTTGATTCATACTTCGATGACGAACCAGTTGCTTCAGCAAAACCTACAAACGATAATCTAGATGATTACATTGAGGACGAATATTACGACGAACCAGCTGGTGAATATGATTTATCTGAAGCTTTAAGAGATATTACATCAAGATATAATCAATTAGACTTCACAACAAACGATAACATGAGCGAAAAACTAAAATTAATTCGTGATATCGAAAACCTAATTGAAAACGAAAATTCTAAAGGTGAAGGTATTTACAGCGATAACGAAGATATCCGTCAAATTTTCAGCGACTTACAAGATGTTGTTGACGATATGAAAAATGCTCTATAATTAATTGTTAAAAGGCCACTTACGTGGTCTTTTTTTGTTGTCTAATAAACTTAAAATAAAATGTAACTTTAACGTATATTATAGTTACTAAACAAACGTTTATATATATTTATATAATAATTATATATATATTAAACAAATTTAAAATTAGGTATTTATTTTTTATAAATGTTATGTTATACTTAGTTTGTAATTTAAAGTTTTATAACTTGTGGAGGATAAGTTATGTGGGAAGAAGTTGTTAATTTATTTAACGGCTATGGTGTAATACCAATGGTTGCAATGCTTTTTGGCGTTCTGCTTCTTATAATTGAAGTGTTCATTCCCGGTTTCGGTTTTTTCGGGATTAGTGGCAGCGTTTTGTCGGTTGGCGGAATTGTTGCCAGAATGATTATGGGTGCAACTTTAACACAGTTTTTAATTATGGTTTTAAGTGTTGCGTCGTTAGTTGTTTTAGCAATTATTTTAATGTTTATTTCTGCTAAGACTGGATTAATAAAATATAGTCCAATAATCGAAACAAAAACAAGTGTTCCAGTAAATTACGGAAAAGATAATAAACAATTAATTAAAACATTGCTTGGTAAAGTAACTTTTGCAACCACCGAGTTTCGACCTGTTGGAAAATTTGAGTTTAATGGTGAAATGTATGAGGCTAGTACATATGGCGACTATATTCCAAAAGGTCAAAAAATTAAAATTGTAGAAGTTAAGGCAGATAAAATTTTTGTTAAAATTGCAAGTGGAGAAAATGGAAAAACAAAATAACTTAAAATAGCGAAAAGGAGATAAACTATGTTAAGTATGTTAAATGCAAGTTCCACGGCGCTATATGTTTGGTTGACCATTCTTGGCGTGCTGGTTATTGCAATTGCGGTTTTTGTTGGTGTGGTTCCAATTAATGTTTGGATTAGGGCGATGGTTTCAGGTGCACATATTTCGGCACTTCGTTTAATTGGTATGAAGTTAAGACATATTGAAGTTGGCATGCTTGTAGATTGCTTTATTAATGCAAAAAAAGCGGGTGTTCAACTTACAATCGACGACCTTGAAACTCACTATATGGCAGGCGGAAATGTTGAGCGTGTTGTTGATGCATTAATAACTGCTCATGGTGCAAAAATTGAACTTTCGGTTGAAACGGCAAAAGCCATTGACCTTGCAAACCGTGATATTTTAGCTGCGGTTAAACAAAGTGTTAATCCGGTTGTTATAACCACTCCCGAAATTTCTGCTGTTGCAAAAGATGGTATTGAACTTAGGGTTAAGGCTCGTGTAACAGTTCAAAGCAACATAAATAAATTAATTGGTGGTGCAGGCGAAGATACAATTATTGCACGTGTTGGCGAAGGTATTGTAACTACAGTTGGCTCTGCCGAAACCCACGAGGCTGTTTTAGAAAATCCAGATTTAATTAGTAAAACAGTTCTAGATAAAGGTTTAGATAGTGGCACAGCATTTAACATTTTAAGTATCGATATTGCCGATATTGATGTTGGCCGCAACATTGGTGCAAAACTTCAAGCCGAACGTGCTGAAGCCGATATGCAAATTGCTCAAGCAAAGGCGGAGGAACGTCGTGCAATGGCAATTGCTGCCGAACAAGAAATGCGTGCAAAAACCCAAGAAATGCGCGCAAACTTGCTAAACGCGGAAAGTGAGGTGCCAAAAGCAATTTCTACAGCTTTTTCAAATGGACAAATTGGTGTTTTAGATTACTATAAAATGCAAAATATTTTAGCAGATACAAATATGCGTAATTCTTTAAGTGGTGGCGAAAGGAGAAAACGCAACACTACCGATAAGGATTAATTTTATATGGGTAAAACAGAAATCATAATTTTAATTTTTGCTATTTTGTTTGTTGGTGCTTTTGTAGTTATTTATTTAGAAAATTCTAAAAAAATTAAAGCGGAAAAAGAATCTCAATCTGAAAAACCTGCCGAAAAACCAGAGGCAAAAAAGCCAGAAGTTTCAAAATCAGATGCAAAATCTGAAAAAGCAGAACAAAAGGCGGAGCAAAACAAACAAAAACAACTAGAAAAGGCACAAGAAGAAGCAAAAAAAGAACTTAGGTCGGTTATGGAAGAAATTTCCATAAAATCCGAAAACTACATTAAATCGCTTGAACAGCAAGACGAACAGAATGCTAAAAAGTCTAAGTTCGAAATGAAAGAAGTTTCCAAGTATGAGGTTGGCAGGGACGAGGCTGCCGAAGAGGCGGCAATCATTTTGGGTGTTAAGCAAAAACATGTTCACGTTTTTGACAATTGCGACGAGTGTCGTGATAATACACACGAAACAGCCTCTTCAATTTTACATCAAATGAACGAAGAAGAACTTAACGATTCAAACTCAAATAGTTCGCCTTATGCTCAAGTTAGTATCGATAGTTTTGAAGAAGACGAATCGGTTGCCGAAGAGTTTACAAATTTAAGTAAACGCATGAAAGTTATGATGGTTGCAGATGTTTTTAAAAAGAAGTCAGACGACGAAAATCAAGAGTAAATCTCTTGATTTTTTTGTTTTATAATTGTGTGGTTGTATAAAATGTAATGTTAAATAATATACATAGTTTATAAAATACAATATGTAGTGGTGAACTATGATTTTATCTGAAATAAAAAAACATATCGATTCCGATATGCTAACATTGCTTGGCGAATTTAAAGTAGAACTAATTGGAAATTCTGTAATAGCTGCTCAAAACTTTACAAAAATTATTACATATTCTGCCGAACAGATTGTGTTTAAAATTAAGGGCAACGAAGTAATGGTTGTTGGCGAAAATCTAAAAATTGCCGAACTTGGTCCGCACGATGTTATGGTACATGGCAAAATAAAAAATATTTCGTTTTCAAGGTAGATTATGAAAGGCTATAGTTATTATATTTCTTTAGAAGGATTAAACCTTAACAGGTTATTTAACAATTTTAATAAACATGGCATTAAAGTTTTCGATTGCTCGCGTCCAAACTATAAAACTTGCGAGTTTGGCATTAAGTTTCTCGACTATTTTAAGGCTAAAAAATTAAACCTGTTTAATAACTTTAAACTAAAAATTAAGCGCACTTTTAATCTAGGTTTTTTTGTTAATAACTTGATTAAAAACATGGGATTATATATCGGAGTAATTGTTGTAACGCTAATATGTTTAATTGTAAGTAAAACAACTTTAAAAATTAATGTTTTAGGGCTTGAAAATATATCTGAAGATGAAATTGTTAAAAGTTTAAACAATTTTAACGTAAAAACCTGGCAAATAAACACAAAAAGCAACGAAGAAATTGAAAAATATTTAAAACAAAACAACGAAAACATTAGTTTAGTTTCGGTGGTTAAAAAAGGAACAAATTTAATTGTTAACATAAAAGAAAAAATAGAGAAACAATCTACCGATATTTCACCTATTTGTGCTGAGTATAATATGGTAATAAACTCAATTGAAGTGGGTCAAGGCGTTAGCCATGTTAGTGTAGGCGATGTGGTAAAAAAAGGAGATATTTTAGTAAGCCCCAAACAAGTATTAACTAATGGGGAAATTACCAAACTTAAACCGCTTGCAAAAATAGATGCAACTGTGTGGATAACCGGAAATGTTGAATTTAAAACAAAAGATGTTAAATACGTTAAAACCGGCAAAAAACTTGTGTGGTCAAGCTATGAGTTTGGTGGCGTTCAATTATTTTCAAGTACACCACAACTAAAGTTTGAAAATTATGAAAAAAGTGTGTATAATGATTATGTGTTTAAAAACATGTTTTTGCCAATTAAACTAAACCGAACAATTTTTTATGAAACTAAGGCAGAAACAATAACTAAAAATTTTGAAGATAACAAGGCTGAACTTATAAAACAAAGTGTTAAGCTGGCATATTCAAAATTACCTAAAGGTTTAAATGTTGCAAATGAAAACACGATTATATCTGAAAGCAATGGTAACTATTATGTTACAACATATCTTCAGGTGAATTTTAAAATAGAAGGGTAGTATGTTAATTAATTTTAAAAACGAGAGAAAAGCAAATAAGTATTTGTTAAATATTATTAATGCACTTAATTCGGCTGAAAAAGTTTTAAAACTTTCATGTTCCGATATCGAAATTAATGTTAGTTTTGTTTCGCGTTTGCAAATTAAAAAATTAAACAAGCAAACCAGAAATATTAATAAAGTAACCGACGTTTTATCGTATCCAACACTGCTTAGTGAGCATGCTGAAATTATTGATAAAAAAATTTCCAAAAAGGCATATCCTTACGATATTAATCCGGAAACAGGTAATATTGTTTTAGGTGATATTGTTGTTTGTGTTCCTAGGTGTTTAGAGCAATCAAGAAAATATGGAACAACAAAAACTAGGGAAATTTGCTATTTAACAGTTCATGGTTTTTTACACTTACTAGGCTACGACCATATGGTTGAATCCGATAAAAAATTAATGCGTGAACAAGAAGAAAAAATTTTATCAGAAATAAGCTTGAATTAATGTATAAATATACATAAAATAATTTAAATATACACACAAAATTAGGAGAAATTTATGAGTTTTAAAAGCGGATTTGTTGCAATTATGGGTCGTCCAAATGCAGGGAAAAGCACACTTTTAAATGCAATTTTGCAAACAAAAGTTTCAATTGTTTCGCCAAAGCCACAAACAACCAGAAACAACATTATTGGCATTTATAACGATGCCGACAGTCAAATTGTTTTTACTGATACGCCGGGCATTAACACTGCTAACAATAAACTTGATGAGTTTATGCAAAAAAGCGTAAAAAGTGCTAAAGCGGGTGTAGATGTTGTGCTACTTTGCGTAGATGGTGGAAAGGGCATAAAACCTAAAGATTTCGATTTTATAAGTTCGTTTAAGGGCACTCAAAACTTAATGCTAATTATTACTAAAACCGACTTAACTAACTACGAAAAACTTTATCCACAACTGGCTGAATTAAACAAATTAGATTATGTTAAAAGCATTATTCCGGTTTCTTCGTTTAAGGGTAGAAATATTGATGTTGTTGTTAACGAAATTAAAAAATATTTAACCGACAATGTAAAATATTTTTCAGAAGACGAATACACCGATAAATCGGTAAGATTTATGATTTCCGAGTTGGTTCGTGAAAAAACACTATGGTTGCTTCAAGACGAAATTCCACATGGAATTGCTGTTGAAGTTGTTAATTATGACGAAAATAACGCCAAAATTAACATTGATGCCGATATTATTTGTGAAAAAGAATCACATAAGCAAATAATTATTGGCAAAAATGGTTCCATGATTAAAGAAATTGGAACTAAGGCTCGAATTGACATTGAAAAACTTGTTGATAAAAAAGTTTTTTTAAATTTATTTGTAAAAGTAAAGGCTGGTTGGCGCAACAAGCAAACCGTAATTGCCGATCTTGGCTACAACACCAAAGACTTAGATAAATAATTACTTTAAATTTTCATATAATACTAAAAAGAGGTGTTGTATGAAAAGTTTTGAAGATGCGTGTTTTAAATTGTTTAGTAAAACAGGTGAGGTTAGCTACTACATGCTATATCGTGCTTTAAAGGATAACAAAAAGGATGGAACAAATTAAGTTTACTGGAATTGTTTTAAAAAGTGTAGACTATAAAGAAAAAGATAAACTTTTAACAATTTTTAGTTTAGAACTAGGTAAAATAACTGCAACGCTAAAGGGTGTGAAGCAAGAAAAAGCAAAACTTAAATTTGCGGCAATGCCTTTTTGTTTTGCCGAGTTTGTTGCAAGCAACAATAATGGTTTTTTAACTATAACCGAATGTTCTCAAATTGAAAGTTTTTACAATATAATTTCAAACTATTCAAAATCGGTTGTTGGGTTTTTACTTTTAGAAATTTCATGCATAATTATGCAAAAGCAGCCCGACGAACGATGGTTTTTAACGTTAATTAATTTTTTAAAGGAATTAGAGTTTGGAAAATCTGACGAAAACATACTTCTGCTTAAAATTATGCTTGAAACTTTAAACAAAGTTGGCTATGGTCTTAGTTTCGATGTTTGCTCGGAATGTGGACTTAAGTTTGTGGGAGATGTTTACATAAATCTAGAAATGGGCGAGTTAGAGTGTTCGGCATGTGCTAGCATTAACTCTAAAAAATTAACAAGGCAACAATTTGCTGTGCTTAAGTTAATAAGCGAAACTCCACTTAACAAGTTGTCAACTTTAAAGCAAAAAACAGAAGTTTTAGAAGCTTTAAAACAAATTTTAAAACAAAACCTAAATTTAAGGTTGGCCACTAATTTAAAATCGTTAATATAACAAAAACACTGTTTCGGCAGTGTTCTTTTTTTGCTAAATTTAAGCCGTAAAAGTTATTTTTTTAAGTTAAAATAGTTGGCAAATTTTGTCGGTTGTTCTATAATAACCTTGATGTCAAAAAAATTATAAAAAAATAGGAGATTTTAATGGCTAAAAAATACGTTTATCTATTTAAAGAAGGCAACGCTAAAATGCGTAACCTACTTGGTGGAAAAGGTGCTAACTTAGCAGAAATGACCAACATTGGTTTACCAGTTCCTCAAGGCTTTACTGTTACAACCGAAGCTTGTAACAAATATTACAAAGACAACGAAACAATTTCTGATGACATTATTAAACAAATTGAAGTTGCTCTTGTAAAAACAGAAAAAATCACAGGAAAAACATTTGGAAGCAAACAAAATCCATTACTTGTTTCAGTTCGTTCTGGAGCAAGAGCTAGTATGCCTGGCATGATGGATACAATTTTAAACCTTGGTTTAAACGACGAAGTTGTTGAAGGTTTAGCTGAACTTACAAACAATACTCGTTTTGCTTACGATAGCTACCGCAGATTTATTACAATGTTTGCCGACGTTGTTATGGGCGTAGATCGCTTAAAATTTGAAGCAGCTATGGACAAAATGAAAGATGCTAAAGGTTATGAAAAAGATACCGACCTTACAGCTGACGATTTAAAGAAATTAGTTAAAGAATTTAAATCAATCTATAAAAAAGAATTAAAACAAGAATTCCCACAAGATCCAAAAATTCAATTGTTCGAAGCTGTTAAAGCAGTTTTCCGTTCTTGGAACAACCCTCGTGCAGAAGTTTATCGCCGTATGAACGATATTCCTCGTGAATGGGGTACAGCTGTAAACGTTCAAAGCATGGTATTTGGTAACATGGGTGAAACTAGCGGAACTGGTGTTGCATTCACTCGTAACCCAGCTACTGGCGAAAAAGCACTATATGGCGAATACTTAATGAATGCACAAGGTGAAGACGTTGTTGCTGGTATTAGAACACCAAGCCCAATTACACACCTTAAAGAACAAAACGAAGCATTATACAATCAATTTGTTGCAATCTGCAATAAATTAGAAAAACACTATAAAGATATGCAAGATATGGAATTTACTATTGAAAATGGTAAATTATATATGTTACAAACTCGTAACGGAAAACGTACTGCAGCTGCAGCACTTAAAATTGCTATCGATTTAGTTAACGAAGGCATGATTTCTAAGAAAGAAGCTCTTCTAAAAATTGAACCAAAGAGCCTAGATGCTTTACTTCACCCAACATTTGATGCAGCAGCATTAAAGAAAGCAAAAGTTGTTGCAACTGGTTTAGCAGCTAGCCCTGGCGCAGCTTGCGGTCAAATTGCATTAACTCCAGAAGTTGCAAAAGAAATGGCTAAAGCAGGTAAAAAGGTTGTTTTAGTTAGAAACGAAACCAGCCCAGAAGATATTGAGGGTATGGCAGCAGCACAAGGTGTTTTAACTGCTACAGGTGGTATGACATCTCACGCAGCAGTTGTTGCTCGTGGTATGGGTACAGCTTGCGTTGCAGGTTGCAAAAAATTAAGCGTTAGAGAAGCTAAAAAAGAAATTGCTTTAGATGGCAAAACTTTAAAAGAAGGCGACTATATTGCTATCGATGGTTCAACTGGTAATATCTATGCTGAACAAATCAAAACTGCCGATGCAGAAATTACTGGCGATTTTGCTACAATTATGTCTTGGGCAGACGAACTTGCAAAAGTTAAAGTTAGAGCAAATGCTGATAACGAACGTGATGCAGAACGTGCTCTATCTCTAGGTGCTACTGGTATTGGTTTATGCCGTACAGAACACATGTTCTTCGAAGCAAACCGTATTAAAGCTGTTCGTGAAATGATTATTGCTACAGATGCTGAAGCTAGAGAAAAAGCATTAAACAAAATTCTTCCAATGCAAAAAGGCGACTTTGTTTCAATGTTTAAAGTTATGAATGGTCTTCCTGTAACAATTCGTTTCTTGGATCCTCCTCTACATGAATTCCTACCTCACACCGAAGCTGAACAAAAAGATTTAGCTAAAGATTTAGGAAAAACATATCAACAAATTAAAGACGTTGTTGATGGCTTAAGCGAATTCAACCCAATGATGGGCTTCCGTGGTTGCCGTCTATCAATTGTTATGCCAGAAATTGCAAAAATGCAAACAACAGCTGTTATCGAAGCTGCTATTGAATGCGTTAAAAAACATAAAATTGATGTTCACCCAGAAATCATGGTTCCACTTATTGGTGATGTTAAAGAATTCTTATATGTTAAAAACATTATTAAAACCACAGCTGACGAATTAATTGCTAAAGCTGGTATCCAATTAGAATACAAAATTGGTACAATGATTGAAATTCCTCGTGCAGCAATCACATCTGCAGAAATTGCTAAAGAGGCACAATTTTTCTCATTTGGTACAAACGATTTAACACAAATGACATATGGTTTCAGCCGTGATGACGCTGGTAAATTTATTGGCGACTACTACGATAAACGTGTTCTTGAATATGACCCATTTGTTAGAATTGATGAAAAAGGTGTTGGATACTTAATGCAACACACAGTTAAAAACGCACGCGCAGTTGATAAAAACTTCAAATGCGGTATCTGTGGCGAACAAGGTGCCGACCCACTAAGTGTTGAATTTGCTCACCGCACAGGCATCACTTATGTTTCATGTTCTCCATTCCGTGTTCCTATTGCTCGTTTAGCAGCAGCTCAAGCAGCAATCAGATGTGGAAAGTAACTCTAGAAAACAAAAACATAGTTTTTGAAAATTGTTTACAATTTTAAGCAAGACCATTTGGTCTTGCTTTTTTCTAGAATGTGAAATTTATAAAGCGATAACAATTGCGACTTCGTGTCGCTTGTTTTTTGTTGTTTGTTATAATTAATAGGTTTGTTTTTTTATTGCAAAAAAATTAAAAATTTTTTTAAAGCAGGGAATTATCCCTGCTTTTTGTGTCAAATTTGAACATTAAAACAAATAAAATATTACTATGCAAAACTATAAAAACATTAAAAATAAAGGAAAAAATTAAAATTTTAAAAAATTATTCATAAAAAAGAGGAAATTAAAGTTTAAAATTGTATAACTTAATTGAGATAGTCAAATTTTGTAATAAAATTATAACTAACATAAGGAGGGTTTATTTTTGGATAGTTTTGAAGAGTTTAAACAAAAAGTTAAAGACGCTAACGATATTGTTTCGGTAGTTTCCAAATATCAAACCCTTAACAAAAAGGGAAAAACTTGGTGGTCAAATTGTCCGTTCCACTACGAAAAAACTCCAAGTTTTGCTGTTAACGAAGTTGAACAATATTATCATTGTTTTGGTTGCGGTGTTAGTGGCGACGTATTTAAATTTGTTCAGCATATGGAAGGTTGCGATTTTTACGACGCATTAAAAATTCTTGCCGAAAATGCTGGCTTAGCTGTGCCAGATTTTGGTGGTGATGGTAAAGATGCCGAACGAAAAAAAGAACGTGAACAAATTTATGCAGTTCTTCGTGAAGCGGCACTTCATTATGTTAAAAACTTATCGTTGCCAGATGCTAAGCCCGCTTTAGAATATATTTCTAAACGTAGGCTTAATAACGAAGTTGTTAGGGCGTTTGGTTTAGGATATTCGCTTGGTTGGAACGAGGTTGTTGACCATTTACGTAAAAGAGGTTACTCGTTCGAAATTATGCAAAAAGCTGGCATTATAGATAAAAACCAGCGTGGTGGATATTACGATGTTTACGCTAAACGTTTAATTTTTCCAATAATTAATTCAAACGATAATGTTGTTGGTTTTAGTGCTAGGGTCTTAGACCCCAACAGCAATCCAAAATATCGTAACACAGGCGAAACTCCAGTGTTTCAGAAAAACGAATGTGTTTATGGAATTAATTTAATTAAAAAACTGCGTCGAACCGAGGAACTTAAAGAAATTATTATTGTTGAAGGACAAATGGACGTTATTTCTGTTCATAAGTCTGGGGTAAAAAATGCTGTTGCATGCTTGGGAACTGCGTTAACTCCAAACCATGCAAAACAACTTAAAAAATATTGTAACAAAGTTGTGGTGTGTTTCGATGGAGATGGGGCAGGTAAAAAGGCTACACTTAGAAGTTTAGATATTTTGGTTAGTGCTGGTTTAGATGTTTATGTTGCATCAATGCCTGCCGGAATCGACCCTGACGAATATGTTTTAGCGAATGGTGTTGAAAGTTATCGTGAGTTGATTGCCGATGCTAAATATTGGGTTGAATATTTAATTCGGGAGTATGCTTCAAAATACAACCTAAAACGTGCTGAGGAACGTAATTTGTTTGTTGTTTCTGCGTTAAATATTATTAAAAAATTACAAAGTAATACCGAACAAAATGTTTATTTAGAGCTTGTAAAAAGTTTAAGTAATATTTCAATGGACGTGCTAAGACGCGATTTAGAAAACATTGATAATGTTAAAGTTGAAGATACTGAGCAAAAAGACAAAGAAGAAAATGTTATAACAAAAGAAAATGCCTATGTTAAAGCTGTTAAATTTGTTATGGGGGCGTTGCTTCATAAAAAAGACTATGCAACTTTAAACGACGATGTTAAAGATAATTTGCTTGATTCCGATATTCAAAAACTTTACGATTACATTTACGATTGTAAACAAAATGGAAAAACTCCAATAGTTAGCCACGTGTTCGATTTGTTTAATGTTGAAAGCAATCCAATAATTAACGATATTGTAAACTTTAATTTTACCGATTCTATTAATAACGAAGGCTATTATAACGATTGTGTTAAACTGTTAATTAGAAGTGGACTTGAAATTAAACAGAAAGAAATAGCAAATAAAATTGCACTTGAAAGTGATATTGATAAACGCAAAGAATTATCTAAACAACTTTCGCAAATAATATTAAAACAAAATCAATTACGTAAAAAATAAGTGCTATGCAAAGCCTATAAAACTGGCTTTGTTTAGGAATTATTTAAAATATTTATTAGAGGATAATAATGGATAAACAATTAGAAAATGACGTTAACAATTTAATTCAAATTGCAAAAAAGACAAACGAAATTAACGAAGAAGACCTTGCAAACAAACTTGTTAAACACGAACTTACTCCAGAAATTATGGCTGGAATTATATCGATGTTTGAAGACGAAGGAATTAAAGTTATTCCTGCCGAAGATGTTGTTGTTAAAGACGAAGATTTAAAAGAAATTATTAGCAATGTTAAAGTTGACGACCCGGTAAAAATGTATTTAAAAGATATTGGAACAGTTCAACTTTTAACTAGTGAGCAAGAGGTTGAGCTTGCAAAACGAATTTTAGAACACGATGAGCGTGCAAAATCGGAACTTATTGAACGTAACTTAAAACTTGTTGTTTCAATTGCAAAAAAATATGTAAACCGCAGTTCAATGCAATTTCTTGATTTAATTCAAGAAGGTAACTTGGGTTTAGTTAAAGCAGTTGAAAAGTTCGACTACACAAAGGGTTTCCGTTTTTCTACATATGCAACATGGTGGATTCGTCAAGCAATAACTCGTGCAATTGCCGATCAAGCCAGAACAATTCGTATTCCTGTTCACATGGTTGAAACAATTCATAAACTATCACGTGTTTCAAAACAATTAATGCAGGAACTTGGACGCGACCCAACAAGCAGCGAAGTTGCTGAGCGTATGGGTATTAGTGAACAACGTGTTAACGAAATTCAAAAAATTGCTCAAGACCCAGTTAGTTTGGAAAGTCCAGTTGGCGAAGAAGACGAAAGTAAAATTGGTGATTTTGTTGAGGACGATAGTTTTAAATCGCCAGCTGAAAGTGCAGCACAAGATATTTTAAAAGCTCAACTTTTAGCGGTTATCGAAACTTTAACTCCAAGGGAACAAAAAGTTATTCGTTTACGTTATGGCTTAGACGACAATCATCCTCGCACTTTAGAGGAAGTTGGTAAAGAGTTTAATGTAACTCGTGAACGTATTCGTCAAATTGAAGCTAAGGCATTACGCAAACTTCGTAATCCTAACCGTAGTAAAAAATTAGAAGATTTTGTGGATTAATATAATATGTTAAGTTATAGATTAAACGAAATAGTAAAACTTTGTGGTCGAGCTAAACGCGTTGCCGATGTTGGTTGCGACCACGGCAAGGTTTTAGCAGAACTAGCTAAAAAGAAAACAACACAATTTTTAATTGCATCCGATATTAGTGCACCAAGTGTTGAAAAAGCAAAGGTTTTACTCGAGTCATTAAATTACAAAAATTTTAGTGTTCGAGTAGGCGATGGTTGCAAAACTTTAACTGAGTCAGATAATCTAGATTTAGTTGTTATTGCTGGAATGGGTGGTTTTGAAATTATTGAAATTTTAAAAGCGTCGCCAATTAATTTAAACAACTTGGTTTTACAACCTCAAAATAATGTAGTAAAGTTACGTCAATATTTATTGGATAACAATTTTTATATAATAACCGATAAGGTTGTGCAAGATAAAGGAAAGTTTTATAACATATTAAAAGTTAAAAAAACTGAAACAAAACAACATTTGTCAGAGCGTGCAATTAAATTTGGAAAATCAAATTTAGTTGATTATAATCCTGAATTTGTTTTAATGCTAAAGGCGGAAAATGAAAAACTTGCAAACAGATTATCTGGCATTAAAAATGTCGAATTACGTGATGATATTATGCAAAAAATTATTAATAATAATAAAGAAATAGATAGAGCAAACAATAGGAGATAGTATGGAACAAATTTTAAAGTATCAAGAACTTGATGGAAAACTTCAACAACTTGAAAAAAAGATTTCTTCTTCAAGTGAAAAGGCTGTTATGAATCAAATGATTCAATATGTTAAAGATGCTCAAAACAAAAGTGTGGCACTTGAAAATCAAGCTAAAAAAATGATGGAAGAATATGTTTCTTTAAAGAAAGAATACGATAAAAATGTTTTAGCAATTAAAGAACTAACAGCTAAAAATTCCGACGAATTAACAACTGAAGAAATGGACGAAATTTTCAACAAAATTAATTTAGTTTCAAGTAATCTTTACATGATTGAACGCAACTTAAACATTCAACTTGTAAACATTAAAAACATTTTAAAAGAGTTTGAAAACACAAAAAATGGTGTTATAAAAGCAAGAACTAAACATAAAGAAAGCAAAGAGAAATACGAAGCTTTAGTTAACACAATTAATCCTCAAATAGATGCTATTAAAAAAGAAATGCTTGCATTAGAGGGTGGTGTAGATGCTAAACTTTTAGCAAAATATAAGGCTGTTAAACACGATAATATTTATCCTGTTTTTGTAACATTAAACAACGGCAATTGTGGTGGATGTCGAATGATGATTCCAATGGGAAAAGTAAACAAAATTAAGGCAGACGGTTACATTGTTTGTGAGCATTGTGGTCGTGTGATATACGTTAAATAACTTGCAAATTTTTAAAATGAAATTGCAATAATAATTGTAAAAATTTATCAAGCAAAATAATAAAATATTATAGATGGAAAATAAAAAGTGTTGGGTAATTTACCTAGCACTTTTTTTTGTGTTTAACATACTTTTGCGTGATGGTGGATTGTTTTACTGATAAAGTTATTATATTGTTGCTGTGCTTTTTTTAGGGGAGTGTGGCATATGTTTAATGTGCTAATTTTTTTAGTAAATTTATTGTTTTTTATAAAAACCATGCGTGCATTTTATGGTTTTAATTAATGTATAAATATACAATTGAGCAATCATATGTGTATGTTTATTTATTTAACATATATGATATAACATTGTTTAATAATAATAAATTGTGCTGTAAAAACGTGTAAAAACTGCTATAAAAACCAATGTTATATTTATATAATTTGTTTATGACAAAAAGTGTATAGTTTATGACAATTAAAATTTTATCAACATGTATGCATAAAAATACAAGAATATAAATAAACTTGCATAATTATTTATTTAAAATATCTGTAGTGTCAGATGCATTTTTGTGTGCTTTTTTAATAACTTTTCTAATTCTGTGAGTGTTGTTTTTTGTTTAATTTTAATGATTCAACTGCGTTCAACTTTTTAGTTTTTTTATTTAACATGTTATTAAACAATAACTATAAAGGTTATATAGTTATAACAAAAGTCTAATGTTTATTTTTTGAAAAGACGTTATTAAACAATAACTAACCACGTTATTATTTAATAACAAATATTATATTTGTTTGTGTTTGTCAAATTTAGTGTTCTTATCAATATTTAAGAATTTAAAAAAGTTATTAATACATAACCTTTTCAATTGTCTAAATTTCGAACTTTCTTTTAGTGTTAAATGTTATTAAATAATAACCAATTTGGTTTTGTGTTACTGTAATTTAAATCAACTTTTATTTTTGTTTTTCTTAGCATTACAATCGTTTGGGCGGGCGGTTCAAAATAACATCTAACTTTTTTTGTTTAGCTTATTTTTAGTCTGTGTTTCATTTGCCTTTGTGTTAAGTTTATGTTTGCTTAATAATTGCTTGGTTGCTAATTTCTTGTTTTGTTATTTTTTATGTTTCAAAAATTTAAATTTATTTTTTTGTTCTTTGCAGAAGTTTTCAGGTGCTTGCTACTAATTATGTGATTGTTCTTCATATTTTAAGGTGCATTTTTATGTCGGTTGTTTTTATGTGGGTTGTTGCATACCAGTGCAACGTGTCCCATTTTTAATTTGTGTTGAATGGTATTGTTTGCAACTTATTGTTTTTATTTTTCTTGTGTTTTTAATTGTGACTTATAATTTGTTTTTGGTTTTTATTTTAGCCTAATTAGTTTTTTATTTTTCTAATTCTTTGTTTTTGCTGTAACTTTTTCTGTTTTATTAACTTAATTTTTCTTGTTTGTTTAGTTCCATTGCTCTTTTTGATTAGTTTTTAGTGTGCAATTTTCATGATTTTAACAAATAAAACTTTGTATAATTTTAACGAAATTTGTCGGTGTTCTTTGTTGACTAATTAAGGTATTTCAATTATACTATTTGCAGGCAATAATATTATATAAATATTAAATAAATATTTTTGCTTTAAAATTTCATTATTTGTTCAAACTAAAAACAAATAAAAATTGGCTTTAGTTTGTTTAAATTATGATGCAAAAAATAACACTTCAAAATTAGCATTTTAAAGTGGACACAAAGGAAAGTTTACCAATGCGAAATAAAAAACCAAATTTTAGAGTTAAACATCCATATCAAAATTTAATCAATTCAATCGTCATGGGTTTAGTGCTTCTTCTAAGCGCTGTTTTATCCGTGTTTGTAATTTCAGGGAATAAAGGAACCATTAGTTTCGTTGATGCTTATGGTGGTAATGGTACCGAGGCAAACCCATACTTAATTTACAACTGCGACGACCTTGAAAATGTTAGTTTCTATTCTCGTCGTTCTCGTGTTGCTGGTTATGGCGTGGATCGTCGCCACTTTAAAATTATGGCCGATATTGATGCGACTCGTTTAAATGATGTTGTTGAAGAAAACTTCGATGGTATTTTACATGGTAACGATAAAAAAGTTAAAACTTCAGAACAATTATTTAAAACCATAAGCAAAGATTCTCGTGTTGAAAACTTTATTTTAGATGCCTCAACTCGTATCGACGAGGAAACTGGTTATTTGGCACATGTTAACTATGGAACTGTTATTGGTATTAGACTTGGTTCTAGTGAATTTGCTGAAAAGTCGGTTATTGTTGGAGATTTAAACAATCAAATTCGTGCTTTGAATGATGAAATTGACGAAATAAACGTAAAAAATGGTTTGGTTTCATCTCCTGTTATTATTGATTCATCTAGCGAAGAAACTGAAAAGGACTCTTCAAATAGCGATTCTAATAATAATTCAACTCAATTATTATCTTCTAACACTGATGCGGATAATGCTAAATCTGAAACTGATAATGTTGTTTCAGTTGATTTTTCTGACTATTCAGAAACTTTTGAGTGGGCTGTAAACACCTCTCAAAAATCTGCGGAATATTTCGTAAATCTTTCTGAAGAAGAAGTTCAAAAATCAAAACAAGAAATTGTTAGAAAAACCAAAGTTGGCGAACGCTCATCAGATGGAAATGCAGTTCTAGTTGACGAATGCACTGTGTATTTAGCAAGTAGTGATGCATATTATAGTTTGTCAAACTTAAAAATAGAGGTTGGTTTAAACGGCTTTGAGCAAAGAATTAATGCAATTGAAGATGCTATGAGGGTGTCAACCACAGACGAACAAAGACTATCTTTATCAAGTCAAATGTCTCAAGCTAAAAAGGATCTTGCAAAATTTCAGGATGAATATATCGATTCTAACGAAGATCAAGGAAATAGCGCGATTAGGTCTATTCTAGAAAAAAACAAAAAAATACAAGAGTTATCCGAGGAGGCACAGCAATACGAATTAAGTTCTTGCTTGGTTTATTATAATGCCATAGGCGCCACTATTGGGCAGTGCCAAGTTGGATATGTTGAACAAAAAGAAACTGAAGAGCAAAATAATTCTTCTTCAGTGTTGGCTAAAAAAGATGGTGTTTATGCGTATCAATCAAAAGCAACATCAACTTCTAGTACTTCCGACTTTGGTGGGTTGGTAAAAGATAATAGTGGGGCTGTTTATCAATGTGCAAACACTAATTCAACTACCAAACAAACTAGCTCGTCTGGAAACATGTGGGTTGCTGGTTTAGTTTTACGTAATTATAGTGGTGGAAGTATAAAAGATTGCTACAATAATTCTTCTATTTCAAATTCTAGTTCTCCATATTTAGGAGATTGTGGCGGAATTTGTATGTTTAATTATAGTGGCGGAATTATTTATAGAAGTATAAATTTCGGCAGTGTAACGGCAAGATCTGCGTCAACATATGGATCAGCCGGTTCTGGTGGAAGTGGTGGTAGTGGCGGATTAGGTCGCGATCAGGCTGGTGGAGGCACTCAAAACTCCGGAGAGGGTGGCTACGGAGGATCAGGTGGTTCTGGCGGTGGTGCTGGTTATTCTGGCGGTAGTGCTGGAGGCATTGCTAAAGACAATGAGGGGACCATCTCGTATTGTTATAATTATGGAAAGATTCAATCCGGTTCTGGT
>JAFQTP010000003.1 GCA_017409005.1 Clostridia bacterium
ACCATTGCTGGTGGCAATAGCAGAGGGGAAACACCTGTTCCCATTCCGAACACAGAAGTGAAGACCTCTAACGCCAAGAATACTAGTTTGGTAACGAACTGGAAATATAGGTAGCTGCCAGCTTTCCATTATTGAAGAACCACAAGGTTCTTCTTTTTTTTCCTTTTTGGCGAAGATAAAGATAATTACAAAATGTGATTATGATGTTTTAATGTAATATATGGTAATTATATTTATAAATTCTTATTAAAACGATTGTATTAATTTAATTATTTTATTTGTTATTTTTATATTATGTAAACCATTTAATTATGGCTTTATATAGCCAAAAAACTCGTTGTTGCATAGTAGTGGGGAAGTGTCTAAATTTTAACTTTAAATTTATTAAAAATTTTTGTAATTTATTTGAAAAAAAGTGTTGACTTTTGTGGGGTTAATGCATATAATATTGTTGTTATTCCTCGATAGCTCAACGGTGGAGCACTCGGCTGTTAACCGATAGGTTACAGGTTCGAATCCTGTTCGGGGAGCCAAATAAGCCTAGGTTAATTACCTAGGTTTTTTTATTTTAAAATTGGGTTAGTGTACATAGATTCGAACCCACGGTTCGTTCTGTCGACCAGATCGCAAACAAGTTTCTCCCGGCTTTGGCTAGAAACTTGCCACTGGCAACTTTCATTAACGCGTCGCCCCTGTTCGGGGAGCCAAATAGAAAAGATAGGTTTTAATACCTATCTTTTTTTGTTTTCTTAATTACTTTGAAAATTTTTACTTGATTGTTATAATTAACTTAATATTACTAAATTATTTTAAGGGAAAGCGATGTTTTTAGATAAATTTGTTTTACCTATTGACCAAGAGGAAACAATTATTGAAATAAAAATGGACCAAAATGGTGGACCGCTAGGATACATTGATAATCCGTATCCGTGCGGAGTTTTTTCTAGGAAAGAATTACACCAAGTTGATTTTGATAAAATAACTATTTTATATGGTGGCAATGGTTCTGGCAAAAGTACACTTCTTAATTTAATTGCTTCTAAACTAGAACTTAAACGCATGGCTCCATATAACTCAAGTGAAACTTTTGATTTATATGTTGACCATTGTGGTTTTGAATTTGGTTACGACGACGAGGGCTTCTTACAAGAAATTCCTGAAAATAGCCGTATTATTACTAGCGACGATATTTTTGATTATATGCTTGCTGTTAGAAGTAATAACTTTGAAATTTCAGAAGAAAAAGATAAGGTTAAGCAGTATCATGCAGATTTAAAGTTTGGCGATACAATTAAAATGCAAGGGCTTCAAGACTACGAAAAAGTTAGAGATCAAGTTCAGGCTAGGCGTAAAACTTTAAGCAGACGCAAATTTATTAGAAATTTGGCTGGTCAGGAAGTTAGGCTTAATAGTAATGGCGAAACTGCACTTAACTATTTTTATGCTAATTTGCAGGATAACACTTTATATTGCTTAGACGAACCTGAAAATAGTTTGTCGCCTAAAATGCAATTAGAACTTGTTAAATTTTTAGAAGAAATGGCAAAATATTGTGGGTGCCAGTTTATTATTGCAACTCATTCGCCATTTTTGCTTGCACTAAGCGGTGCTAAAATTTACGACTTGGATTCTACACCAGTAGAACTAAAAAAATGGTGGGAACTTGAAAATCCAAAAACATATTTTAATTTTTTCTATAAAAACAAACAGCTGTTCTTAAAAGAAAACAATAATGACTAATATTGTTATTAATAAACCCAAAAAGGAGAAACGTTATGCAAAGTTTTAATAAATTTATTGAAATGTTTAGTAATAATTATGGAAAAACATTAACTAACTTACTTGAGCAATATAATAAACTTTGCAATCTGTTAACCTATGAAGAGGTTTTGTTAGATAAAAAGCTGTTTTTAAGTTACGAAAAAGAAAAAAACAAACTTGAGCCACTAATTTTAGAATACAATAATGTAAATGCTAAAATTACTGAAATTATCGAACTAAAAAAACTTTTAAACGAAATTTCTGACGAAGAAAAAGAAGTTTATGTTGCTGAGATTAATTCGGGTTTTGAAAATATTAAAATTGGTGTTCAAGAAGTTATTAAGCAACTTAATTTAATTGATGCTAAACCTGAAAATGTTGTTGTTGAAGTGTTTTCAAATAGTCAACCCACTACAAATGTTTTATATAACGATATTTTAAAAGGTTACGAATTGTTTTGTGCTAAAAACAATTTAACTTTTAGTTTTAAAAATAATGATAACAACAGTGTTAAAATTAGTGTGTCCGGACTAAACGCATATAAGTTGTTTGAATGCGAAGTTGGGGTGCATAGTGCTGTTTTAAAGGGTGGACAGCAGTGCAGTTGTCAAGTTTTTGTTTATAGTGTGTTAAGCGCAAACCAAAGTGCAAACTTTACCGAAAACGATGTTGAATTTAAAGCAACACGAAGTAGCAGTGCTGGTGGGCAACATGTTAACACTACCGATAGTTCAATTAGGGCAACCCATGTGCCAACAGGAATTAGTGTTGTGTGCGAGGACGAGCGAAGCCAGTTTCAAAACAAAGCAAAGGCACTAGAAAACTTAAAGCAAAAAGTGCTAGAATTTTTTGATAATAAACTTAAAACCGAAATTGAAAAACAGAAAAAAGAACAACATAAAAAAATGAAAAACAACTTTGTTGTTAAAACATATTTTAAAGAAGACAATAAAATTATAAAATTAGATAAATCAGAAATTTTATATTCCGAATTTTTAAATGGAAATATTTTATAAAAAGTTATATAAATTTTAAAGGATAACATGAAAAAGGATATTTTAAACTTAAAAGTTAATACCACACAAACGGTGCTTTCTAGTAAAAGTCTTTTTTATAAAACTGAAAAATTTATTGCTGAAACAAAATATATTTTAAACATCGACTATTTGCTTAGTAAAGTTGCTGAGTGTGTTTTACAAAACATAGCTGATGTTACTTTAAATGAAAATCAAAAGTTTAATTTAGTTGATTGTTTTTTAGTTGAAACTGCCGACAAAGCATTTAGTTTTATGTTTAAGTTTGGTTTTCAGTTGGGTGGCGAACTAAACCCAACCGACATCGTGTTTTTTGATTATGTTAATGCTAATGTTGATGCTCAAACCGAGCACACCATTAACGAATATGTTGCGCTTAACCCAGTTGTTAACATAACAATAAAAAAATTTAAACATGCGGTTAAACAGCACGATTTTTTAAAACTTTATTTGGTTTCAAACATGGCTTGTGTTAACTTACCAAAACTTAACCAAACACAAAAACAAATTGTTGAAACCATTGATAAAAATGTGCTTGTGCAAGGTGTTGCCGGAAGTGGAAAAACAAACATTTGCATAGATAAAATTATTTTTACCGCATGCAAAAATTATAGCGGAAAAGTGCTTTACACAACATTTAGTAGGGGACTATTAATTGATACCAAATTAAAAGTTGAAGAATATAAACGAAACTTAGAAAAAGTGCTTTCCGATTATAAACAAAATAAAATTATATTTTTAGACGATAACCACAAAAAAGCACTTGAAAACAAACTTGGCATTTACTTTTTTAGTGAAGATGATAATCAAATAATTGCAAAATTAGAACACGTTGTTAACTATTTAACCAATAAAGTTGATTATTTATTAATTGAAGATTTATATGAAAAAAAGTTTAACACTAAACCAGTTTTTGCAAATCAAAATTATTTTATTAACACCTATTCAAAAAACTTAACAAACCATCAAATAGAAAAAGCTTTTAACAAACTGTCAATGCTATCTAAAGAAATTATTTATAAAGAAATTTATGGTATGATTTTTGGTTTTTACAACTTAGAACAAAAGCCGGAAATTATGCCTCTTAGTGCTTATGTTGAGGCTAGGCAAAATAGTTTTAGTAGGCAAGAATGTGAAACAATTTACCAAATTGCACTTGATTATAAAAAGCACCTAGAGCAAAATGGCATACTTGATAATAACTTGGCTTCTAAAAAACTGATTGATGTTTTGGGAAACTATTTTGAATATTCGCTTTCAATTATCGACGAAGTGCAAGATTACACACAAGCAAATTTATGTTTGTTTAAAAAACTAAGTTTAAAAATGTTTTGCGTGGGCGATGCATTGCAAATGATTAATCCATCATATTTTAACTTTGGATATTTAAAAAATTTATTATTCAACAAAGATGTTACCGATGTTTTAGAGTTAAAGCACAACTATCGTAATAGCGCAAAAATTCAACACATAATTGAAGAACTTAATGTTATTAACAAGCAAGAGTTTGGAACGCACAACTTTGTGCTTAATGGGCAAAGTGTAGATAATGGTATTAAAACCACAGCGGTTTATGTTAATAGTGCTGGTTTTGCAAATAAGATTGCAAATAGTAAATTTGATAATTTTACCTTTGTTGTTTCTGATGAAAAACAAAAACAAGAACTTACCAAAATTATAAAACAACAAGAAGTTTTAACTGTTAGCGAAATTAAAGGCTTAGAACGCGACACGGTTGTGGCATATAATTTGCTTAGTGCAAACTTAGATAAATGGCAATCGTTGCAACGAAATAAAGTTAATCACAAACAAGCCGACGAAAATTCGGTGTTTAGATATTACTATAATTTATTTTATGTTGGGTTAACTAGGGCAAAGCAAAACTTGTTTGTGTTTGAACAAAATTTAGTTAGTCAGTTCGAAAACTTTTTTAAGCAAAATTTTAAAGTTCTTAATGCCACAGATGCTGTTGGAGAACTAAACAACATTGTTAAAAAAGTTGAGTTTACCGAGCGTGAAGCAATTAGTAGGGTTGAAGAGTTTGTTAAACTAGAGCAATTTGATAATGCAAGGTTTGCGGCAAGCAAAATTAAAAACGATGTAAACCGAATTAACGCAATGCGAACCATTGATATTTATGAAAAACATATTAGTGTTGGTAATTATAGGGAAGCCGGAATTAAGTTTTGGGAATTTGGTATGTTAACCGAAGCTAAACAACAATTTACTCTTTCTGGCGACCAAATGCTTATTGACCTAATTGAAACCATTAGCAAAAACAACAATAATAATTTAAATGTTGATATTGTTAATTACTTTTTAGATGTAAAACAAAATAGTGTTGCAACCAAATTTATTTTAGAAACATTAAATAAAGACGTTGCAAGTTTAAAAGAAAGTTTAAACCAAACAAAACAAAATTTTAAAAAAGGTAGAAAATAGGTATGGAAGAAGATATTAAAATGCTTATTACCACATTTAAGGAATATAGAGATTTAATTGGTCCTATTGAAGCAAACTTGCGTGAATTTTCAAGTTCGTTTGAAAGCGTTAAATCGGACATTGCAAATTTAAACAGCAGTTTTGATGGTGGTTTGCAAAACAAACTAGACCAAATTTATAAAGAACTATCAACTCAAGCCGACAAAGCAAAAACTTTGGCAAATCAAGTTGATAGGTTTTTAGGTGCTACAAACAAGTATGTTAGTGGTGTTGAAAGCGTTGTTAGTTTGGTTTCGCAAATCGAGGGCAAACTTAATGCTGTTAACGAACTTCAACAAAAAGCTGAAAACCAAATTGAAAAACTTAATGTTATTATTGAAGAAAAACGTAAAACATACGATATTCGTGGGCTAGAAAAAAACTTGGAAAATTATAATGTGGGAGTTCAAAAGGTTAGCGAATATATTAATAAAGATGTTGCCGAAACATTAAAAAACAGCAGCGACAAAATTAAAGAAATTCACGATAAAAACATTAGCATTTATGAAGCAATTGTTGAAGAAAAAAGTAGCATTGATAAACTTGTTGATAGTTATAACGCTTCAAATAAACTTCTTAAAAAAATTGTTGAAGATAACGATGTTAATGAAGAATATATTTTCGAAATTTTAGACAAGTGGGCGTTAGACCGAAAAGTTAAAACCAAAAAATAAATTAAGGAGTAAAAAATGAACCAGGTTTCGTGTAACAAAATATTAGATTCAATAAAGCAAGATAACTTGGCTCTTTTTTCTGCGCTTACCGATAAAAGTAAAAACTTGCTGTTTGGCAGATTTCCGCTTTTAAGCCTGTGTTATTTATATAACGCAAACAACATAATTAAAAAATTTGAAACCGAACTTTTAAAGATTTCAAACTATAATTTGGTTAACGAAAACGTTGAAATTTATAAAAAATTTAAAAGTGCTGCTGGCAAAAGTTTAAGGCTTTACACAAAACAAAATGCAGTTGTTTCGCCACTTGAAATGCTTGCAATTTTGCACGACGACCAAAAAGTTAAAAAACATTTTTCTTGTGTTAGTTTAACAAATGAAATGGTTGAAAACTTAACTAAAATTTATGCATACAACAAACAAACTGTTAATGTTGAAACAAACAAAATTAAGGTTGGTTTTAAACCACTAACTAGTGTTCAAAAGAAAAACTATAAGTGGGGAATGGCACTAAGTTTGGTGTGTATGGTTTTGTTTGTAAGCAGTTTATTTATGTTCAACATTTTTACAGGACTTGCAACCGCAAATAGTCCGTTTAAAATTTATAGCCAAGCACAGCTATATAGTGCACTAAATTCAAGCGGAAACTATGTTTTGGCTTCAAACATCGAACTTAACAACTTTAAGGGCAATTCAATTTTTAGTGGAACATTAGATGGTGCTGGTTATAAAATAAGTGTTAAAAGCTTATCCGATAATCAACTTTTGCAAGATAATAAGGGGACGCTTAAAAACTTAAACATAACTTACCCAGCTATTCAAAAAAACATTACAACAAGTTTTAGTTTGCTAAGTCAAACAAATAGTGGTGTGGTTTCTAATGTTAATGTGGCTGCCGAAAACATAACATTAAACACAACAACGTTAGTTAAAGAGGTTTTAAATGTTAGTGCTGTTGCAAACAAAAACACTGGAATCATTGAAAATTGTGTTATTGATTTAAATGCGCAAGTTAATGCAAATGGTGGAGGTGAAACATTTGTTGCAGGCATTTGTGCCGATAATGATGGAACAATTAACAATTGCAAACTATCTGGCAATGTTGGTGCATCAGAGGCTGATGTGGCTGGAATTTGCGTTAATAACCAAATAAATTCAACTATTGATGGTTGCGTAAATAGTGCCACACTTATGCAAACCTCCGAACATAACGAATGGAACCCATCGCTTTCGGGCATTGCACTTAACAACTGGGGAAGTGTTAAAAATTGCGGTAACACAGCAAATTTAAGTGTGGTTTCAAACAATGCTAGTTTAAATGCACAAGGAACAGCATTTTTGGGTGGAATTGTTGCTTATAATTATAGCGAAATTAATCATTGCAAAAACACAGGCAATTTAAGTGTTTCAACTAAAAACATTGTGGCTTATTGTGCTGGAATTTTTGCCCATTCAACCTATTGGGTTACCGAAGATAATAAAACTATTATGCCTGAAATTTTAAATTGTGGTGTTGAATGCGAAATTGAAGTAGTAACTAACCATGAATATGCTTTTGCTTTTAGTGGCGGACTTGGTGGCTTTTTATATGGTAAACTAAACAATTGTTTTTCGGCAGTAAATTTTAAAACTGACTATAACAAAGAAAAATATTATGTTGGTACTGCGCTTGGTTCGTCTTACTACGATTTTTGGAGCGATTATATTTGTTTAGAGGCACAAAATAATTATGTTCTTGTGCAAAATGGTGTAAATTATCAAATTGGTTCACTTATAACAAATGGGCAACTATCGAGTTATGGTTTAGACGTATTAAACGGACAAATTAACACCCTTGGCACTTTAGATGCAATTAAAGCTTTGGAGGTTTATTATGAATAAATCTAATAAATTGTCTTCAATTATTTTAATTACTCTAATAACAATTAACGTCTTGTTTGTTTTATTTGTGGCAACCATAGCGGTTTTAATGGCTTTTAAACAAATTGTGTTTATAAACCTATACTTAATTTTAATTATAGTTGTGGCAAGTTTAAATTTGCTATATCTAATTTATTTTGTTACACTTTTATTAATTAATAAAATAAAAACAAAATAGTGGAGAGTGTTATGCACATAGAATTTGAAGCAAGGTTATTAGAAGTTGATGTTAAAAAATTTATTACCAAACTAAAAAATAGTGGTGCACAATTTAAAGGTGATTGGTTGCAAATTAGAAATTGTTACGATTTTACTCCAGTTCAAGAAAATAGTTGGATTAGGCTTAGAACCAATGGCGAAGAAACAACCTTAACTATTAAGGAAGTTGGCTCGCATAAAATAGACGGAACTAAAGAATGTGAAATAGTGGTTTCCGATTTTAACACTACTAATGAAATTCTTAATAAACTTGGCTACAAGGCAAGGTCGAAGCAAGAAAATCGTAGAATTAGATATATGCTAGATGGTGTTGAAATAGATATCGATTTTTGGCCACTTATTCCAACGTATGTAGAGTTTGAGGCTGAATCGGAAGAAAAAATTAAACAAGTTTGCAAAAAGTTAGATATTAACTATAATTCTTTAACTACTTTAGATGTTGCAAGCATTTATAGCAAATATGGTAAGCCAATTAACACACTTCCACAAATAATTTGTTTAGAGGAAGAACGTAAACAAGAAAAATTTTAAGTAGGACTTTATGGAAAAAGTTGAATTAATTAAACGCTATTACAACGGAAAAATTAATGTGGGTGCTGTTTCAAACGAAAAGACCATTATAAAATTTGATGGCGAAAGTTTAGAAAACTCAGTTATAATTACTGAACGCACGTATTATTCCGACGAACACACTCAAACCACAATTAGTGGAACTTGTAAGTTGACCGATTTTTTTGATGATTTAGGTGAAAAAAGAAGTGCAATGTTTCAAATTTCTAATTTAATTAATAAGTTTGAAAAAGTTGTTAACACATATTCGCCTGATTTTGTAGAAGAAAATCCGCCTGCAAATTTAATTCCATATGTAATTAGAATTGATGAAAAATACTTCGAGTATGCTAACCGCGACACATCAAACGAAAATTATAAATTTGCAGTAGCACTTGTTAATTTTAATCCATTATTAAATTTAAATAATAAAATGCTAAAATCGGTGTTAAACAGCGAATTATTTAGTAAATAAAAAGAGTTTTTAACTCTTTTTTTAATTTAATTAACTTTGTGTTTTAAATCTAAAATAGTATACTTAGTTTAGAGGTTAAAATGAGAATAGGAATTGTTGGCGGTGGCGCTGCAGGAATGTTTTGTGCGGCAAATTTAAACGCATTAAAACATCAAGTTGTAGTACTTGAAAAAAATGCCGATACGCTTAAAAAACTTTTAATAACAGGGCATGGTAGGTGTAATGTTACAAACCTAAAGCAACCTGAGCAGTTTTTAGAAAACGTGCCACACAATAAAAATTTTTTGTTTAGTGCAATAAACACGTTTTCGCCTAATAATTTGGTTGAATTTTTAAATAATAACAAAATTGAAACTATGCAAGAAGATAATAACCGAATTTTTCCTAAAACTAACAAAGCCCAAACAATTAAAAATTGTTTTGATGCTCTGGCAAGTTTTAATGCTGATGTTAAACTTGAAACCGAAGTTTTAAGTGTGAGTAAACAAGATGGTGTTTTTGAAGTTAAAACATGCAACGGAACATATTTTTTTGATGCGTTAATTATTGCAACCGGCGGAGTAACATATCCAACCACCGGAAGCACTGGTTTTGGCTATAACGTGGCAAATAGCTTTAATGTGGATACTATTAAGCCAAGGGCAAGTTTGTGCGGAATTAGGCTTAAAAACACGCCAACAAACCTAGAAGGAACCCCACTTAATTGCAAACTTAGCATTTTAGAGGGGAATAAGGTTGTTGCAACTAACTTAGGCGAGTTTTTGTTTACAAGCTTTGGTGTTTCAGGCCCTAACGTGTTTACGCTTTCGGCAAAAACAGAAAAACATTCAATTGCCGGAAATGTTTTAAGTTTCGATTTATTGCCAAACTTAAGTTCTGAGCAAATTAAACAAACTTTAAAAACATATTTTAAAAATAATGCAACAAAATTTGTATTTCATGCACTAAATGGTTTAATAAACCAAAAACTTGCAAAATTTATACTTGCAAAATGCGATGTTTTAGAAAATAAACAATGTGCAAACATTTCTAATGACGAATTAAATAAAATTGCAGAGGCGTTAAAAACACTACGATTTGAAATTGATAACTTTGATAATTTAGAACGTGCAACCATAACTAGGGGTGGTGTTAGTGTTAAAGAAATTAATCCTAAAACCATGGAGTGTAAAAAGGTTGAAAATTTGTTTTTTATTGGCGAGGTGCTAGATGTTGATGGACTTAGTGGCGGATATAACTTGCAAATAGCATTTTCAACGGCAGTTGCTTGTGCAAACTATTTAAATGGTTTAGGAGGAAATTAATGTATAAAAACCGAACTATATATGATTTAGAATTATTATTGCTTAGCCAAAAGAACATGATTGTTCAAACCAGAATTGTTAGTGCAATTTTTTCAGTTATTATTGCGGCAATTGGTGTTGTTTGCTTATTTATGCAAAAAATTGCTATGGGCATTTGCTTGCTTGTGGCGGCAGTGTTAGTGCTTGTTTTATTTGTAATTTTATGTAACTGGTTTTTAAAACTAACAATGCAAAAAAATTTAAAAAGCCGAAACATTGAAGTTGAATATTTGTTTTCAAATAATTTAACAATAACTAGTTATGCCGATGGTCAAACAAGCACTCAAAGTTTTGAATATGCAAACATTTTTCAAATTATTGAAAACGAGGATTGTCTGCTTATTTGTCCAGGCAAAAACGATGGCTTAATTATGCGTAAAGACGAAGCGTTTAATGAATATAGAAATTTTATTATGGATAAAATGGGTAATAGATATATTGTTCAAATAAAAAGTAAAAAGAAAACTAAGTAGTTTAGTTATTTGATTATTAAAAATTAATTTGTTATACTTTGTTTAGTAATTTATAAAAGGAAAAATATTATGGTTAAATATGATGTTGTAATTATTGGTGCTGGTCCTGGCGGACTTACTGCTGCAGTTTATGCTTTACGCAGTGGACTTAGTGTTGCTATTATAGAAAAGGGCATGATTGGTGGACAAGCTAGTTTAACAGCCGAAATTAAAAACTATCCAGGCTTTATTAACATTAGCGGAATGGATTTAGCAATGAAAATGCACGAACAAGCAACCGAACTTGGTGCAGAAACAATTTATGGCGAGGTTACTAACGTTAATTTTGCTCCTATGAACAACCTAATTATTGTAGATGGCGAACAAGAAGTGTTTGGTAACACCGTTATTTTAAGCATGGGTGCTAAAGCCAGAACTTTAGGTGTTGCAGGCGAAGAAAAATTTATTGGTCGTGGCATTTGCTATTGCGCAGTTTGCGATGGTGCAATTTTTAAAGATAAAGAGGTTGTTTTGGTTGGTGGCGGAAATAGTGCGGTTGAAGATGCTGTTTATTTAAGCAACATTTGCAAAAAAGTTACTGTTATTAACAACTTGCCAACATTTACTTGCCAAGAGGGTGTTTTAAAGGAATTTGAAGCACAAAAAGCCGATAAACAAAACATTGTTGTAAATCAAAACTCTTGTGTGCTTGAAATTATTGGTGAAAACCAAGTTGAAGCCGTTAAATTTTTAAATGACGATGGCAAAGAAGTTACACTTAATGTTGATGGTGTGTTTATTGCAATTGGTCGTACACCAGATACTAAAGTGGTAAGAAACTCTATTCATTTAGACGAACACGGATATATTGCAACCGACGAAAATTTAGAAACTAACCAACCAGGGGTTTTTGCTTGTGGCGATGTTAGAGTTAAAGAACTTCGTCAAATTATTACTGCTTGTGCCGATGGTGCAATTGCAGCAACCAATGCAAATAGCTATATTACAAACAACGATTAATATAAATTAAAGAGGTTTTACACCTCTTTTTTTAATTGTATTTTAACCTTATTAAAAACAAAATCATATAAACAACTATTGCATTTTTTAGGAGTTTATATGGCTAAATATTTTGGAACTGATGGCATTAGAGGCGTTGTTAACGACGAATTAAATTTTTTGCTTGCATATAGTGTTGGTAAAAGTTTGGCAACGTTTTTAACAAAGCACAAAAAAACAAAATCAGTAATTATAGGCAATGATACTAGAGTTAGTGCCGATTTAATTACACATGCAGTTGCTTGTGGGCTTTGCGACTATGGTGTTAACGTTAAACTTATTGGAATTGTTCCAACTGGTTGCGTTTCATATTTATCAGGCAAACTAGATGTTGGGGCAGGAGTTATGATAACGGCATCGCATAATGCACCAAATATGAACGGAATTAAACTAATTAACAATTTGGGTTATAAATTTACAACTGCCGACGAGCTTGAAATTGAAAAATATATCGATTTAAATTTGCCTGCCACAAAACAAAAAGGAAAAATTGAAACTAGTTTAGAACTTGTAGAAAAATATGTTAACTTTTTAACTAGTGAGGTTGGTTGCAATTTAAGTGGTGTTAATGTTGCATTAGATACTGCATTTGGGTCGAACTATAAAATTGCAGAGCAAGTTTTTAAAAAATTAAACGCAAATGTAATTTTAATTAACAACGATTGTTGTGGCGAAAAAATTAATGTAGATTGTGGTGCACTTAATGTAAACAAATTAACACATGAAGTTAAACTGCACAAATGCGATTTTGGTTTTGCGTTTGATGGTGATGCCGATAGGTTAATTGTTGTGTTAAAAGGTGGTAGGGTGTTAAACGGCGACGACATGCTTTTTGTGTTGGGCTGTTATCTACTTAACAAAAACAAATTAAATTCTAGGTGTGTTGTTGGAACCATTATGACAAATAGCGGAGTAGAAGAAAGTTTTAACGAGGTTGGAATAAATCTAATTCGAACCGATGTTGGCGATAGAAATGTGATTGAAGAAATGTTGAAAAATAATTATAGTTTGGGTGGTGAAAGTAGTGGGCACATTTGTGTTTCGCAACTAAACACAACCTGTGATGCTTTAATTAATGCTTTATATTTACTAAAAATTGTTAAACTTGAAAATTTAAATTTAAACGAGTTTTTACTCCATTTAAAAAAGGTTCCGCAAATAATTAAAAATGTTAAAGTAAGTAGTGATGTTCGAAAAACTTTTGATAGCAATTTAGTACTACGCAAACAGCTATGCAAACTAAGCAAAAAGCACCAAAACACGCGGATTGTTGTGCGTCCGAGCGGTACTGAAAGTGTAATTAGAATTATGGCTGAGGGCGACCCATTTGAAACAAATCAAGTTGTTCAAGAAATTGAAACTTTGTTAACAAAATAAAAAATAAAAGCAGAAGTAACTTCTGCTTTTTGTTTTAAATAAAATTATTTAGTTCCTTTACCATTGCCGTATCCGCTTGGCGGTGTATCTGTTGCCGATGTGCTTCCGCCACTTGGCATTGTTAATGGTCCACCGTTTTCCGAACTGTTTGGGTTGTTTGCAAACATTTGCCTATATAGTTTTAAAAATTCGGCATATTCATCTTGGTGTGCTTTAATATAGTCGTAGTCGATAATGCGGTTAAGCATTCTAATAAAGTTTTTATGTACTTTGCCCGGAAGTTTTAAATATTTTCTTGGTCCAACAACTTTTGCAGGGTCAATAAGTTTAACTAGTTCGGTTGGTTTAAATGTTCGCATTTCGTCTAGGAACTGAGTCAAGTTGTTGTCGTTTTCGAAGTTAGTAATTTTAAATGTTCTAGCAAAAAATTGTTGTAATGTTTCGGTGTTAATAACCGAGCTATTGCCAATAACATCGTTGCTTTTTAATTCGTTTAACAAACTCATAAGTTGAAGTTGATAGTGCATTGATGTGCTGTGTTCGTTAATGTGTTTGTAGTCTTCTAAATAAATGTCGCCTTCCGAAACTTCTTTAGCATTAAATCTTAAAAACTTTGATGGGGTGTTTCGGTAAACTTGCAAGCAGTTAACTGCCATGTGGCAAAGGGCATACATAAGTTCAAAGTTTTCGTCGCGTATGTGAATATGGTGTGTGCCTGCAATTTTTTTAACGGCCTGAAACCTTGTGGTTTTGCCTTTTTTCTTGTGTGTTACCACTGCGTTGTGGTGTGTAGATTCAAATTTTTCTTTTAAATAGTCGGGAACTATAGTTGGGTTTTTAAGTTGAATTCCAAGTTGTTTTGCTGCATCTTCGCCAAGGTGTCCAATGCTATCAATTCGGGCAATTTGGCAAATACCTTTTGGTTCGCCACCAACAAGTAGTGTTAGGGGCATTGCAACAGTTGGCGAGTTTTGATAGTATTTTTCGTCGGCAACAAGCATATAGGTGTTGCCATCAATTTTACAACTTAAAAGTTTTCTAATTACAAAGCAAGGTCGGTCGTGTTTGCCAACGCCATTAATATATGTTTCGGCAACAACGGTTTTTGGTGCGTTAATAAGTTTTTGAATTAGTGTGTTACCAAGCATAAAAGGTTGATCGTCTTCTAAGTTAAATGTGTCTGAAATTTTTTCTAAGGTTTGTTTAGCAACAATTTCGCTAATATCACCATTTTTTGTTAATTTGCTTGCTGGCATATAAAATGTTGATGGTGGTGGAGTGGTTATTAATTCGCCTCGAGCTTCTTTAGGTTGGCTTGCAATTTGGGTTTGTTTCCAGGTATAATCACACCAGTTTTCAGCAACTTTTTTATATTTTTTTAGTTCGTCGATGTTATTAATTGCTTGTTGGCGTTTTGGTGTTAAAAGTTTTGCAACTTTTGCAGCCACTGGTGCATAAGTTTGATATTCGGCATTTTGTTTAGGAACTACTCAAGTTCCGCTTCCTTTAAACTTTATAACGCCTCCATGAAAGTTTTGTCCGGTATAACGTTTCAGTTTTTTCTTATTTCCCATAACCCACTCCCTTTATGTTAATTAAAGTGTAACATGAAATAATTTTATTTACAATAGCAAACTTACAAACTTAGTTTAAATTAACTAAATGATTTTTAAATATATATTGTTTATGTTAAACTAAATCTAGAAAATTAAAAGGATTTTATTATGTTTGTAATTTCTAAAAGTTGGTATGAAATTTTAAAAGAGAACCTAGAAAGTTCTCATTTTAAGAATTTGTGCGGTTGGTTAAATGAGGAGTATAATTCAAAAACTATTTACCCAAAACCAGAAAATGTTTTTAATGCTATTAACAAAGTTAAGTTTAACGATGTTAAAGTTGTAATTATTGGGCAGGACCCATATCATCAACCAAACCAAGCGCATGGGCTTAGTTTTTCGGTGGAGGGTGATGTTGCAATTCCGCCAAGTTTGCGTAACATTTTTAAAGAACTTAACGACGAACTAGGTTGCTATATTCCTAACAATGGTAACTTAACAAAATGGGCAAAACAAGGCGTTTTAATGTTAAATAGTGTGCTAACTGTTGAATATAATAAACCAAACAGCCACAAGGGTAAAGGTTGGGAAGAAATTACCACTGCAATAATTAATAAATTAAACGAAAGACCAGACCCGGTTGTGTTTTTGTTGTGGGGAGCAAATGCCAAGGCTATTGGTAAAAACATTAATAAAAACAAACACTATGTTTTAACGGCAGCACACCCAAGCCCAATGAGCGCAAACCAAGGTGGGTGGTTTGGAAACGGCTGTTTTAAACAAACTAACGAAATTTTAAAGCAACTTGGTAAAACAGAAATCGATTGGCAAATTGAAAACAGATAAATTTATAAAGCAAACTCTTTTGGGTTTGTTTTTTTGTTGGTTGTTTAGTTATTTTCGGTATTTACAACCTTGTGCTTCTGTGCTAAAATACTTATAGCATTTAGTTAAGGAGATGCGTATGAACTTACTTTTAAGTGCGGCAGATGTTGTTATTCCGCTAGTTATAATATTTTTAATTTTTGGTGTTGCGGCAGTTATTGTTGTGTTTTTAAAACGAAAATATGGCAATGATCGTGGCATGATTACAAAAGATATTCCTAAAACTGTTTATGTAGAAATTAAAAAGTGTTATTTAAAACCAGAAGAGGTTTCGTTTTTAAAAAGCTTAACCAAGGTTTTGCCTGCCGAGTTTGTTGCTTACCCAAAAGTTGGTGTAGATAATTTGGTGCAACCTAAAAATGATAAGGTGTTATATAACACAATTTTAAGCCAGTATATAGATGTTTGTGTGTTTTTGCGTACCACCATGGAACCAATTTTAGCAATCGATTTATTTAGTGCAAGTCCAGTTGAACAGCAAATGAAAAAACTTCACCCAAATGTTATAAAGGCAATGCAAACGGTTAAAATTCCGTTAATTCAATACCAAATTTCAGAAGAATATAATTTAATTGAACTTCGCACCAAAGTTATTGAAGCAATGCCATCTAAAATGGTTGCAATGCTTAAAGATAAAGTTAAAAACGACACAAATTTCTAAAATTGTGTCGTTTTATTTAACTTTGCCTTGATATTTTTTGCTAATAATGATATACTAATAATACCGCACTAGGCAGGGCAGTAGCGGCGTCCTAAACCCAAACGCTATATGTGGGGCTAACAAACTATATGCGGAAATAACTGAGCTTATTTTTAGTTTTAACCGGATTGTTGATTTTAAGGTCTTATGCAATACTTTGCTGTGAATCATGTCAGGGCCGGAAGGCAGCAGCATTAAATGGATTTAAGTATGTGCCATAAGGTAGCTTTAGAGGAGATTTGGTTTCTATTAGGGTAAGTTTCAAGTGTTTTCAATTATAGCCGTGCGGTTTTTTTATGCAATAAAGTGGGTAATACCACTTTTTTTAACATTATTAAAAACTTTGCAATATAATTTTATATTAAAAAGTTTTGTTAATTAGCCAAACATATGGTAAACTAATTTTGTAAGATTATATAAAGGAATAATGTTTAATGACTTCAACTAACAACTCAAAACGTTTTATTAGAACCTATAATCAAATTGATTCAGCTCTACGCATTCAAGGCGACATGAAGCGCAGTATTAGCTATACCGAAGCAGTTAGAAAGGCTGCTCGAACAAACAGCATTGTTGCAAAATATGAAGATGCTTTAATTGATTATGGTAGGCTTAGAAACGCCATTGTTCATAACAGCGACCCCGATTTGGCTATTGCAGAACCACACGACGAGGTTGTTGAGGAATATGAAAAAATTGCCGAATTAATTTGTACACCACCACTAGCAGTTAAAAGCAACATTTGTAACAAAGTTATTAGTACCATTGAATACAACGTTTCGTTAAAAGAAGTTATGGAATATGGCTATAAAAGTGGTTTTAGTAACATTCCTATTTTTAAAGAAGGTATGCTTATTGGTGTTGCAAATGCTGGTAAAATTGCCGAGGTTATAGGAAAGAAAATTTACGAAAAACAAGATATTAATAGTTTTCTAGAAAAAACCACTATTGAAGAAGTTTTACGTGAATTTACAAACGATAACTACTACACAATTGCAAACGAAAAAATTACGCTAGATAAAGTTTTAAATTTGTTTACCGAAAACCGCAAACTTTTGGTTATTTTAATAACTAAGTCGGGAACATTACTTGAACCACCTTTGGGAATTATTACAATTTCCGATATTATGGATATTAATAAAATTTTAGATAACTACGAAGAAAAATAGAAAAATAAAACAGCCTATAACTTTAGGCTGTTTTTTATAATTATTTACTTTGTAAAACGATAAAAATATATTAAAATAAAGTTATGTTACAGCGTAAATGGAAAAACACAATAATACTTTCAATAGCACTATTTGTTATGGCAGCAATTATAACTGCTTTCTATTTTATTATTCTTTACACTCCAAACATGAATTCCTATATTTACTTAAAAGCCGATAATGTGCTTGGTAGTGTTACAATAAACGTTAAAAATGCCGATAATGGTGCACCATATTCTTATTTTACCTATGAACACACATCTAAGGGTGAGCACACACACGAGTTTGTAAATAAAAATCTTTTGTTTAAAGGCGACGAAGAAGAAATAACCCTAGAGTTTGTTATTGCAAACATGGGGCACTATAAAACAAATTTAAAACTAGACATTAGTGGGCCTGGTAAAAACGCAAAAATGCAAATTTTAATTGATAATGTTAAAACCGAGCTATTTGAAAATTATGTGCTTGAGCCAAACCAAACTAAAACAATTTCGTTTGTTGTTGGAAAAGAAGATGTTAAAAAACCAATTAGAAGCAAATTTACAATTGAGTTTGAAATTACTAGGTTAGAAAGTGGCGCAAGTGTAAACCCAGAAAGTGGGGAGGAAGGCTCTACACAAACACCTGCAGGTTCTGAAAATAGTGGCGAAACAGAATAGATGTTTGCCATGGCTTAACGAAAAGTAAAAAGTTTAATAGCAAAACCATATAATATTTAGCATTTTATAATTTTTATAAATGTTAAATATTTTTTTATAAGGTACTTTATTTTTTTTAGACAATGTGCTAAAATTACTAGCGTTTTAATTAAAAATGTTTATGCGAAAGCTGTTTTAACTTAATTTAATCGCATAAATTTAGGAGAATTAATGGATATTAGAAATGTTGCAATTATTGCACACGTAGACCACGGCAAAACAAGTTTAGTTAACGAACTGCTTAAACAAGGTGGTGTTTTTAGAGAAAACCAACAAGTAGCCGATAGGGTTATGGATAGAAACGATTTAGAACGTGAACGTGGAATTACCATTTTAAGCAAAAATGCTGCTTGCATGTTTAACGGGACAAAAATTAACGTTGTAGACACCCCAGGTCACGCCGATTTTGGTGGCGAAGTTGAAAGGGTTTTAAAAATGGTTGATGGCGTTTTGCTGGTTGTAGATAGTTTTGAAGGACCAATGCCACAAACTCGTTTTGTTTTAAAAAAGGCGTTAGAACTAGACCATAAAGTTATTGTTGTAATTAACAAAATTGATAAAAAAGATGCCAGAGTAAAAGAAGTTATAGACGAAGTTTTAGAACTATTTTTAGAACTTGATGCAACAGAAGAACAACTTAACAGCCCATTTGTTTTTGCATCGGCTAGAAATGGTGTTGCAACCCTAGATTATAACAATGTTGGCACCGATATGAAGCCACTTTTGCAAAAAATTATTGATTATATTCCTGCACCAGCTGGAAATACAAACGAGCCATTTCAAATGCTTGTTAGTTCAACCGAACAAAACGATTATTTAGGTAAACTTGCAGTAGGTAAAATTGAACGTGGAACAGTTAAAGTTGGACAAACTATTCAGGTTGTTAACTATCACGACGAAAATGTTAGTTCAACATTTAAAATTAGTAACTTGTTTTTGTTTGAAGGGTTAAAGCAAGTTCCAAGCCCAGAGGCTGTTGCTGGCGACATTGTTTGCATCGCAGGCAGCACCGAAGTTACTATTGGCGATACTGTTTGCGACAAAGCAAAAGTTGAAGCAATTCCGTTTGTTAAAATTAGTGAGCCAAGTGTTGAAATGACATTTAGTGTAAACAATAGTCCGTTTGCTGGTAAAGAGGGTAAATATTGCACCAGCAGGCACTTGCGCGATAGATTAATTAAAGAAAGTGTTAAAGACCTTAGTTTAAAAGTTTTTGAAACCGATAGTGCCGATAGTTTTAGGGTGTTGGGACGTGGAGAAATGCATATTTCAATTTTAATTGAAAACATGCGTCGTGATGGCTACGAATTTCAAGTTAGCATGCCAAAAGTTTTAATTAAAGAAATTGATGGCGTTAAATGTGAACCAATTGATAGGTTGGTTATTGATGTTCCTGAAGAATGTGTGGGAAACATTATGGTTGCCATGGGCGAACGTAAAGGCGAACTTGTGGCACTTACAAACATGGGTGTTAGAACAAGGTTAGAATTTTTAATTCCTTCACGTGGTTTGTTTGGTTATAAAAGTCAATTTTTAACCGATACCAGGGGTGAGGGTGTAATGAGCTCTATTTTTGAAGAATATGCTCCGTTTAAAGGACATATTGACCGCCGTAATTATGGTGCACTTGTTGCTTATGAAACTGGCGAAGCTGTGCAATATGGACTATTTAACACACAAGAACGTGGACGTTTGTTAATTACACCTGGAACAAAAGTTTACCAAGGTATGATTGTGGGCACAAACCCTAAAGGCGACGATATTGTGGTTAACGTTTGCAAACGCAAACAACTTTCAAACATGCGCAGTTGTGCAAGCGACGATGCTTTAAGGTTAGAACCTGTTAAGGCTTTAACATTAGAGGAATGTTTAGAATTTTTAAACGACGACGAACTTTTAGAAGTTACACCACAAAGTTTACGTTTAAGAAAAATTATTTTAGACCACACACAACGTGGACGTGCCGATTTCAGACGTAAAAACAACATTGACGCTTAATATAATATTAAATAAATAATAGAAAAAAGTGCTAAAATAGCCTTGACAAACAAGTAATAATTATTTATACTTTACTTGCAATGTTTAAGGGTTGCACTTTTTTTTGTACTAGCCCCACAAAATTAAGCGAACCTAAAACTATGAAAAATATTTTTGAAATTATAATTAGGAGATTAACATATATGAAAACAGTTATGGCAAACGCTCAAACTGTAAAGAGCGAGTGGTTATTAGTTGACGTTGCTGATATGCCTTTAGGCCGTGCAGCAAGCCAAATTGCTAACATTCTTCGTGGCAAACACAAACCAACTTTCACCCCTCACTGCGATGCAGGTGATTACGTTGTTGTAATCAACACAGATAAAATGGTTTTAACCGGAAACAAATTAACAGATAAATTTTACTATCGTCATTCAGGATATCCTGGTGGACTTAAGAAAACTGCTTACAAAGAACTTATGGCTTCTAAAAGCGATTTCGTTTTAGAAAAAGCAGTTAAAGGCATGCTTCCTAAAAACACTTTAGGCAAAGAAATGTTTAAAAAATTAAAAGTTTATAAAGGTGCTGAACATCCACATAGTGCTCAACAACCAAAACCATATAAATTAGTAGGAGGAGTTAAATAATGGCAGCTAAAAAATCTATTCCAGCATCTAAAGCAGTTGAATTCACAGCTACTGGCCGTCGTAAAAATTCTATTGCTAGAGTTAGACTTACTAATGGAAATGGTAACATTACAATTAACAAAAAATCTTTAGAAGAATATTTTGGTTTAGGAACACTTCAATTAATCGTTAACCAACCATTAACATTAACTGAAACAACTGGCAAATATGACATTGTTGTTAACGTTCATGGCGGTGGATTAAGTGGTCAAGCTGGCGCTATTCGTCAAGCAATTGCTCGTGCTTTAGTTAAAGCAGACGAACAACTTAAAGACCAAGTTAAAAAAGCAGGATTCTTAACACGTGATGCACGTGCTAAAGAACGTAAAAAACCAGGTCTTAAGAAAGCTAGAAAAGCTCCACAATATAGCAAACGTTAATATTTTAAAAACCTTGATTTATTCAAGGTTTTTTTATTGTTTGCATAGTAGGTAAGTGGGTAAAATAATAAAGTTGTTTTCAAGGCTTAAAACAAATAAAAAACAAGGCGAGTGGCCTTGTTTTTTTGTTTTATTAATTTAATGTTGGAGTGCCTTTTTTATAATGCTTTAAAACTTCGGATAGTTGCTCTTTGGTTTTGGCATTTAAAATTTCTTCCATGTTAAGGTTTTTTCTTATATACTTATCAACAATAATGGTTGTTTCGTTTTCAAGTTGTGTTTTATTTTGTTTAAGGGTGTAAATTGCTTGGTGTTCTGCCAAATAAATTATTTCGCCACACACAACTGCGTTTGTTAGGTAATTTATTAAAAAATCACATTCGTCATAAAACGCTCTAGCATCAATAAATTCTTCATTAATGGTTTGGTTGTTGTTTGCACCAGCTGCACGATAAAACGAGGCATTGTTTATTTTACTTGCTTTAATTTGTTTGTTTAACTTTAAAATGCTGTGTTCCATGCAGGTTACTAAATATGGTTTAATTAGTTCTAAATTTGTTTCATTACTTAAATCAAAACTAAATTTTTTAAGTTTTAAAATGGTTAAGTCTAGCGAGTTTGTAAAGTTTGCACTCATTAAAACTTTTACAAATTCGGTTGAATCAAGTTCCTTTGTAACATTGCCATATTTAGAAGTTAATTGTTTAATCATTAAATTTTCAATGCTGTCTTTTCTGTTTAGCACAATACCATTAAAAACAAATTCTGCCAAATGCATTACCTCTAAACTAAATTCTCTAATTAAATTATACCATATTTAACACAATCGTCAATATTAAACTTTTTTTGTGTGTGCTTAAAAAACGATAGGGCAATTTGAGTTTTTGTGATAAAATTTAATTGTTTTTAAGGAGTTAATTATGATTGAAAAATTAAGTCAAACCGAATATTTAACACGTGAAGAACTTTACGATTGTTTATATAGCATGTTTGAAGAGGCTAACAAGGTTAAAGTGTTTAGAACTTTGCAAGATTATTCCGGAAATTACGACGAAATTTATAACGAATATGTTCAATTAAATTTAAAAGAGGTTGAGCAACTTTTAGCTGATTTTTATTTAGATAATGTTTTACTTGAGGGCAACAAAGCAATTGAACACACATATTTTGTTGCTGAACCAGTTTCAACTTATTTAAAGTTTGAAGCGTTGCGTGTTTTTGTTTATAACCAAATAGGGCACAAATGCTATGCAACAAAATTAAAAGGCGAAACCGACTTTGTTGTGTTTGATAATTTGGCTGTTGTGCTACTAGATTTTACTGAGCAAGGTGCGTTAAAGGGCGGATTTTTAAGCACGAAACCTACAGATGTTGAATTTGCACTTTCTGAATATGATAAATATAAAACTAGTGCTGTAGATTATTTAAAAGCTGTGCCTTGCGAGGCTTCAACTAAAAATGGTTTAAATCGTAAAATTAAAGATTTAAAATATAATTTAAAATTAAACTAGTAAAAAAAGAACACTTGTTAAAAAGTGTTCTTTTATTTTACTAAGCCATTTTTAATTAAAAGCTTTAATGCTTGATTAATGTTTTCGTCGGCAATTTCGGCAATTTCTGAAATAACTTTGTCGCTAGCGTTTGTTTTTGTGTCTAGTTGGTAAAGGTAGTATAATAGCGACGAAATTATGGTTGTTTTTCTAAAAAAGTATTTGTGCGAGGTTAGGGCAAGTTGCTTTTTCTTAACGTGCTTTAAAAATAAAACCAAATTAAGTGGCTCGGTTTTAAGCCAAAAATAGTTAGGGTGCATGTTTAAATGTTCTAAAATTGTTTGTTTATTTAATTTATTATTTTTGGCAAGCAAAAATTCGGCGTAAACGTCGTTAGAAAGCATTTCTTTTAAAACTTGCTCGTTTGTTATTGCTGCATCTTGATGCTTTTGGTTTATAAACTCAACAAGTTCTTGATTATTATAAAACATATCATACATTTTTTCTTGTGTTATCATATTAAAAATATTTTAACAAATTTTAATTAATATATAAAACGATTTTTTTAAATTTATTAATTGTGTTAAAATAAAGTGTAAAAAATTTAAGGGAAGTTTTATGCAAAAAATTATTTTTGTGTGCACAGGCAACACTTGTCGAAGTCCAATGGCTGCTGCAATTTTAAAACATAAATTAAAACAAAACGCAATTGAAGATGTTGAAGTTTCTAGTGCAGGCATTATGGCTGAACCAAACACTAAAACAAGCCCTAACACAATTAAAGCTTTAAAAAATATGGGAATTGTTGCAAGGGTAAGTAATGCAAAGCAGTTAACAAAAAAAATGGTAACTAGTGGCACGATTTTAATTGCAATTACTAAAAATCATAAAGAATATGTTAAAAATGTTGCAACCACATATGCGCTATCCGATTTTAGTGGCGGAATAGATTTGCCAGATCCTTATGGGCAAGATTTGGTTGTATATGAAAAATGTGCAAAAATTTTAGATTTTATATGTAATGAAATTGTTGAACTTATTAAAAAAGGAGAACTAAAATGATTTATTTAGCAAACGACCACAATGGTGTTGAAAAAATGAAATATATTGCCGCTTGGCTTACAAAACATGGCTACGAATTTAAATGGGTTGGTGCAACTGAATATGATAAAACTGATTCGTATGTAACATATATTAAACAAGCAAACGAACTTGTTAAAGCCGAAAACAATTTTGGTATTTATTTGTGCGGAACAGGTGTGGGTGCTAGCATTGCAGCAAACCGTTGCAAAGGTATTCGGGCAGTACTATGCAACATGCCAAAAACTGCTTATTTTGGCAGATTTCATAACAACGCAAATGTTCTTGTTTTAAGTGGTGGATACAAAGGATATCCTAAAATGTGTAATTTAAAATTAAACAAAATTCTAAAAACTTTTTTAACAACTCAGTTTGAAGGCGATAGGCACATTGAGCGTATAAACGATTTAGATAACATGTATAATTAAAATAAAAGTAGAGGCAAACTTGCTTCTACTTTTTGCATATTGCCAAGAATAAAAGCATACACATGGTTAACTTATTTTTCGAGGTTTAAAATGAAAAAAATATTAAAAGTGTGTATGTTAATTTTGTTTTCGGCGTTAACTTTGGTTGGTTGTGCTGGCACTAACAAACTTTACGATTTTGCCAAGGCTAACATTGCTGAGGTTAGAGAAAATATGTATGTTGGAGAATCGGACAATTTAAAAGTTAGTTTAATTAGTGGCTTGCGCGAAAAAGATTATGTTGTTAATGGGCTGGCTACAAGTGCGGTTGAATTTGGTGTGTTAACTTTTGTGTTTAAAACCGAAGTGGCTCTTCCGGAAACAGTTAACTATGTTTTAACTGTTGGAACTACTAGATATGATGGCATTTTAGAGCAAAACCCATATGATGGTAGTTTTGTGTGCGATGTTAAAACAATTATAAATTCAAACGAGGTTATTTCTGCAAAAATTATTGCAGGCGAATTTGTTGAAAGTGTTGAGGTTAAAAGTGTTACTTCAAACTGGAATGTTAATGCAACTAATGCGCTAAAACTTGCGTGTGTAGAGTTAAAAAACGAACTCGCTGGATTTATTGAAAACGACGAATTTTATGCCGAATGTTACATAAAAATTATTAACGACCCAGATGTTGATAAAAATAACTATTTTTGGTATGTTAATTTTGTTGGCAGAAACGAGAAAACTTTTGCTGTTGTAATTGACCCCGTTAGCAACGAAATTATGGCGAAGAAAACAATTTGAAAACTTGGCGGAAAATAAATTTCCGCTTTTTTATTTTTACTTACAAAAAATAATAAATTTTAACACAATTAAAGTATAATTTAACAATTTTAAATTTAAATAAGTTTGTTTTTTAATGGTTATTTGATATACTTTAGTTGAATAAATTAAAGGAGAAAGTGATGAATGTAAAAAATAACATTATAAAACCAATATTATTTACACTTTTAGCAATGTTGTTTTTACTTGTTGCAATTTTTAGCATAATGCACTTTTTCTTTCCATTAAATGTTAGCAATTGGTTTTATGGTGTGGGTGCTAACAAAGCAGCAACCTACTACATGGAGCGCAGCTACGAAAAAACTAAAGATTATAATCAACTTTATTCACTTGTTAACCTAAGTATTAAAAGCGAAGATTGGGAAAGGGTGGAAAAGTATTACGAAATTTTTAGTGAAAACGAAAATTACACAACCTTTACTTTAAAAGTTGATGCAAGCAATTTAACAAAAAAAGTTTCAAACTTGGTTAAAAGCACACTTTATAGTGAAGATAATTACTTAAAAAACAGATATGTTTTAGCACTTACAAAACAAGGCAAAATTGAAAAGGCTTATAACTACGCGGTTGCAAATTCTGCACTTGTAGTTTCAAATGACGACCTTGGCATTTATGCTTATTCTTATTTATTTACAGATGGTGTAAGCTTTGAAAACTTAAACAATTTTGAAGATTTTTGTAATAGTTTAACTAGCTACTTTAATGCAAACATACAATTATTTAATTCTGTTACAAATGGTGAGCAACCACAAAAAGTAGCGGGGCTAGTTCTGGGTAGCCGTATTAACGAAATTGCTAAAAACTTAAAGGCAATTAAAAACTATAATGCAAACTTAATTAATTTAACAAACGAAGAAATAAACAATTTAGTGCTAGCTGTTTCACAAGCTATGCCTGAACTTGTTTAAAAATTAGGAGGTCTTATGAAAATAGATTTAAGGCTTAACACAGATTTAAAAAGTAAACTAACCGAATATTATAACATTTTGCTTTCCAAGTACGATTTTGTTGATATGGACTTACTTAAACTTATGGTTCAAATAACAAACAAAACTGGGCTTCAGGTAGATGTGTTAATTAATCGTAAGGGCGTGGTTAAAGATATTTTTGTTTCAGAGAAAGACAAAGTTGATTTTACTAGCCTAGAAAAAGTTGATGGCGGACTTAGTGGGCTTAGGTTAATTCACACAGTTCCTAATGGCGATAGCAACCTAACAGCTTTAGACCGTGTTGCACTTATTAACTATAAGTTCGATTGTGTGTGTGCAATTGGTGTTTCAGTTACTGGCATGGTTGGGGCACATGTGGGTTTTTTAAATGGAAAAGACGTGGATATTGTGTACGTTCCAAATGTTTTATACATTAACAAATATGGTTTGCTTGAACGCATTGGAACCTACGACCGTAAAGAGAAAAAACAACCAATTAACTTGTTTAATGGCTATAAACGCCAACAACGTGCAGTTTTGGTTATGGCTGAAATTGATAAAGACGACGACATTGTTACCGATTTAAAAGAATTAGAAGGTCTTGCAACAACAGCTGGCATTTTGGTTGTTAACAAAATTTGGCAAAAACGCCCTAAACCAGACCCTAAATATGTTATTGGCGAAGGTAAACTAGACGAAGTTGCTAGGGCAGTTAAATTAGATGGTGCAGATTTAGTTATTTTCGATAATCCATTAAATGGTAGCAAAATTAACAACCTAGAACTTGCTTTGGGTGTTAAAGTTATTGACCGCAGTATGTTAATTCTAGATATTTTTGCAACACGTGCCGCAACAAGCGAGGGTAAACTACAAGTTGAACTTGCACAACTTAAAAACTCACTTCCACGTTTAGCTGGTTTAATGGGAACTGATGGTAGGTTTGGAGGTGGTGTTGGCATGCGTGGACCAGGCGAAACTAAACTTGAACTTAACAAACGTGTTGTTCTAGAAAAAATTCAAAAACTAGAAAAACAACTTCGAACAGTTAAACGCACACGCGAAATTAATCGTCAAAGCCGCAAATATTCCAAAAAGAAAACTGTTGCAATTGTTGGTTACACCAATAGTGGAAAAAGTACACTTATGAATTTGCTTACTCGTGAAAAACTTTATGCTAAAGACGAACTTTTTGCAACACTTGATACAACCACTCGTAATTTGTGGTTAGACTATAATAAAGAAATTTTGCTTGTAGACACAGTTGGATTTATTAACAAACTTCCACACGAGTTTATAGACGCGTTTAGTTCTACATTAGAAGAAACTAAATATGCCGACATACTTTTGCATGTGGTAGATATATCTGATTCACACTATAAAAAACAAATGCAGGTTGTAGATAGTGTTCTTAAAAAAATTGGAGCAAAAGCACCTGTGTTAACTGTGTTTAACAAAATTGACTTGCTTCCGGGATTTGTTGAAGTTCCAGGCATGAAAAAAGAAAACACTGTTTACATTTCGGCAGAAGAGGGTATTAACATTGAAGAACTTAAACAAAAAGTGCTAGAAATGATCCGCTCAAAATAGTTAAATAAACAAAAAATAAAAAGTCGGACTATAATCCGACTTTTTTGTTATTTTAGGTTAAATGATTTTAAAGTTTACTTGCTAAATTAGTTGTTGTAGTGTGTGTTTCCACATCCGCAACCGCAGCAATTTAAAATTAATAAAATTAAAATAATGTTCCAGCAGCAATCACCACCAAAACCGCCATTGCCGCCGCAACCGCATAGTAATAAAATTAAAAGTAAGCAGCAGCAATTGTTGTCGTGGCCACCATTGCAGCCACCACCGCAGCCGCCGCCCATGTTATTATTCATTCCGAAAAACATATTTTTCTAGCCTCCTAAAAAGTTTAAAGCAATCCGGAATTAATATGTAATTTAATGTTTGTTTTTACGGATTTGCTTTTATACTTCATAGTATGCAAGGTTATAAAATTTGTGTTAAAAATTAAAAATTTTTTAAATAAATTTGGCTTATTGCTGGTTTTAAATATTGTAAAACATATTAAAACTAAAAATTAATTGGAAAAATTTTACAAAATTTTTACATAATTTGGAAAATTTGCTACATATTAAAATTGTAATTTACAAAAAAATGTGCTTAATTGTTTTTTCGGAATAAAAACTTTTAAAAACTTTAAAATAATTAGTTGCTTAAAGCACTTATTTGTTGTTATATTTCGTTGACAATTAATACTAAAAAAGATAAAATTAGTTAGTTTTAATATTATATATTACTTTAAGGAGACTCCCACATTATGAAAGGTAAATACATTGTTCCACTTATTTTAGCATCTGTTACAGCAACAACCTTTGGTGCTCATGCTCAATTTAAGGTTAAAGCTGACTATTCAGAACAAACTTTACTAGAAGGCGATTTGATTCAAGTAAGTGGATTTGAAGGCGAAGGAGAGGTAGGAGAAAAAGTATATCTTCCTGTTGCAACAACTGCTGATGTAAAAATTGTTGTAACCGACCCTCGCGGTAACAAAGTTACTACTGGCACCGAAACTGGCAAATATTTCTTTGTTCCAACCCTAAAAGGTTACTACACTGTTAAATATGAAGCTACTACCGAAGGCAAAGTTAAAACTGTTACCGAAGAATTAAAGGTTTTAGTTAAAGGAAGCGATTATTCTATTAGTCTACCAACTAACTCTGAACACATTATTCCTGCAACAGTTAAAACTAACACCGAAGTTAAAATTCCTCTACCATCAGTTTTAGAAGATGGTGAAGAAATTGATGCAGACGCTTTAGTTTCAACAGCAGCAAAAACTGGTTTAAAAGTTTCAGTAGCAAACAAAGATAATAGTTCTGAAACAACTGAACTAGCTTACAACTCAACAAGCAAAACATTTAACTTCACACCAAGTGAAGCAGGTGTTTACGAAATTATTTATCGTTATTATGCTAATGGCTATGTTCAAGACTATAAAACCGATAGTTTTGTTGTTAAAGATAACTTTAAATCTTCAGACATCAACTTAAACTTTAGCTATAAAAGTTCAAAACCAACAAGTGCAACACTTGGAAAAGAAACAACACTTCCACAAGTTAAAGTGTTTGATAAAAACAATTCTAGCGTTGAACTTGAGGCTTATGTAAAAATTGAAGTTACTCATATTGAAACTGGCACAAAAATGCCTGTTAAAGATTATAAATTTACCCCAACACTAAAAGGTGATTATAAAGTAACTTACAAAGCAAGCATTCCTTTGTTTGGTTTATCAACTCAAGAAAGTAACTTTATTATTCAAGATGTTAAAGATAACGAACGTCCTGAATGGCTTGTTGCAAACAACTACACCTACACAACAACAAATGGTGTTACAACAATTAATAAAGTTTATAACGACTTAAATAAAAACAATACTATTGACACTGGCGAGGCTGTTTTATACGATTCAGCTAATTATGTTAACGCTGACGAAGAAGAACGTGAAACTGCACTTAAAAATGCACTTGGAAACACAAAATACAATATTCCTTCAGTTGTAGTTTTAAATGCACAAGGCAAAGCTACAGTTAAAATTCCTGCAGTTTATGCAACTGACAACTATTCAGACTATAGCAAATTAACATTTACCAGAAGTGTAAAATCTTCAACCGGTTTAATTACTGAAATTAAAAAGGTTGTTAACGAAAACGGAACTGAAACTCGCGTTGCTTATCCTGCAAACGAATGGGCAGAGCACACCTTTACAGCTGCTGGCGATTATACAATTCGTTATGAAGTTAAAGACGAAGCTGGAAATTATTATATGGACGGCTATAACATTAAAGTTTTATCTTCAGTAGATCAACTTTTAGATGAAAACTCTAACTATTTAGTTCCAACATTAAACTTCTCAGCAATTGCAAGTTATGCTAAGAAAAATGCAACATTAACAATTAATCAACCAAGTGCAACCGATAAGTTTGATACACGTGTTGAAACTAAAGTATATTATTCTTTTGATAAAGATACTTTTGATACTGCAAACGAAATTACCGAACTTAACGATGAAGGTAAATTGGTTTTAGAATTGGCTGATGTTCTAGTTGGAAATGCAGCTGCTGAAAAAATTTATATTCATGCTGTTGCTTACAACGATTATGCTCAAGCAAATGCTAACGATTTAAGTTATGTTCCTTATGCAAAAATTACTAGGGAAGTTACTTTAATTAATACAACCGATCCTTCTGCTCCAACATTTGCAAGTGCAGGCACATTCTATTCTGATTTAGTAACCCAAAACGACCTTTCTGGTTCAATTGACGAATATGGATTTATTTCTGGTGCTCCTGCATTTAAACAAAAAGATGTTGTAAAACTTCCTAACTTTGTTATTGAAGATGCAGAAGATACAAACCTTAACATTTCTGTAACAGTTAAAAACCCATATGGTAAAACAGTAACAGTTAAAAACTCTTCTTATGTTAAAATTGTTGAACGTGATGTAAATAAAGTAATTACAAACAATATTTACACTGTTCAAAACGGAACATTTACTGCAGACTATAGTGGTGTTTACACAATTACCTATACAGCAAAAGATGCTGGTGGAAACATTGTTTCTAAGTCTTATGGTATTAGAGTTCAAGATACTGAAAAACCAACAATTGTTTTAAGTAGCTATGATCCATTTACCAGTGCAGTTGAAGTTGGTAAATTTATTGAAATTCCTGCTGCAACATTAACTGATAAAGGCGAAATTTTAACCGACATTACAACAAACGTTCCTTACGACCAACGTGTTGATGGCGTTGCCGGAACCTATTGGGAACTTGTTGAAGGTCCATCACTTAACACAACTGGTACTGTTGGATTTACTCCAACCGTTGCTGGCGACTATGTAATTAAATACTATGGTTGGGATTCTGCTGGAAACTACACCGAAAGCAAATCTTATACAATTACTGCTCAAGATTCAATTAAACCAACAATCGAACTTGAAAAAGACCATATTTTAACAAACGTTGCATGGAACGAAGAAGATAATCAAGTAACAGTTTATGCTCCTGGTGTTGTTCAACTTTATGATGGATATCGTGATTCTAAAAACCCTGCAAACGACTACGACCAAACAAGCGTTTCAGACATTACTTTAACTGTTAAAGTTTACGACAAAAACAGCAATGAAGTTACTAGCGTTAAAGCTACTAACCACGAAATTAATAGCGACGGAACTCCAGTTACAGACGGAAGCGGAAACATTAAATATTTCGTAATTGGCGAAGATGCTTCTGGAAGCGTTACAATTGATCGTTACAGATTTATTGCTGAATCTCAAGGAACTTACACAATTAAATATATTGCTACCGACGCTGCTGGAAATTCAACTGAAGTTAGCCAAGAAGTTCATGTAGGTGATACCGATGCTCCTGAAGTTGAATGGGACGACGCTGACGAAGATTTAATTACAACAGCAAACATTGGCGATTATTATGAATTTAACTTAAACATGATTAGCCTAGATGGTGTTGAAGGTGTTACAGCAATTACAACTCCAACATCACAATCTGAAGCAGACTATTCTGTTACTGTTAATTTATATGACGCATCAAGTTCAGTTGTAACTAACGAATATAAAAACGATGACGACAAAAAGAATTCATACAGATGGAAATTTGAAAAATCTGGAACATATGAGTTAAGAATTGTTGCTACCGATAAAGCAGGTAACAAAGTTACAAAATCCTACAACATTGTTGTAGCTGAAAACGAAACTGAAACCGAAACTGTTAAACCAGTTGTTGGAACAATTTTAATTGTAATTTCTGCTTTAATTTTAGTTGGTGTTGTTGCTTACTTTGTAATTACTTCTCAAGTTAAAAAAGGTAACAAAAAAGGTCCAAAAAGCAAAAAATAATTAATTAAAAAATAAAAATAACCGCAACTTTGCGGTTATTTTTTGTTTAAATTTGATATAAAAAGTTTTATATAAAACATAAAATAACTTTTGGGTTTAACTTTGTTTACAAGGTAACACACTTTTTGATAAAATTAAAATATTAAAAGGATTAGTTATGTTAGATAAAAAAACAGCTGTTACACTAAAAGTTTTAAATGCTTTGTGTGAAGAAGAAACGTATAAAGTAATTGACTACAATAGTTTAATAGAAAAATTTCCTAATAAATATAAAGCAACTAAAGAGTCTTTAGAACAAAACTTAGAATATTTAAAAGCGGGTGGCTATATTGATATTAAATATGCCGAAAACGATACTTATTGTTTGTGTGTTTTGCCAAAAGGCCGCATAACGCTTGAAGATTCTAGCCGTGAATCAAAAAGTGCTTTTAGGTTTAATCAAATGCTTGTAATAACAACTTTGGCAAGCGGAATAATGGCTTTTTTAGGTGCATTTTTGGCTGTAATGTTATTTAAATAAAAGGAAATAATTAATGCTAAACGGAAAAGAAAAAAGGGTTATGCAATATTTGTTTGATTGTTGTTCTGGCAAAAAAAGTTGTTTAATTGAACCAGACGATATTTTAAATTATTTGCAACCAAAATATGAAATTAATAACATTGAACTCGATCAAATTTTAAATGCTTTGGTTTTAGAGAATTATATCGATTTAGTTAATTCCGATAAAAACGGAAAACTTGTTTATTGTATTTCGCTAAAAACAAAAGGAGAAGGGTTTGAGCGTGAGCGTAAAAATGCAAAAAAAAATGTTTATATAATTGTAACCAGAACTATAATTTTAGCTTGTATTTCGTTTGCTGTAACCCTAATTTTAAAAGCAATTTTTAGTTAAACTTAACTTAATAAATATACAACTTAAAAACAATATGCTATAATAAATCGAACAAATGTTTTATTCGATTTATTTTTTATTTCTGTATTTACAATAATTATTAAATTAATTATAATTAGTTTGATATTTTGTTTTTTTGAAATAATTAGTTAGAAGGTTTAATGGAAAAATTTAAATTAGTTAGTTCTTATGCACCAACAGGCGATCAACCCGAAGCAATTAATAAAATTGTTGAGGGTATTGAAGATGGTTTAAAATATCAAACCTTGCTTGGTGTTACAGGTAGTGGTAAAACTTTTACCATGGCAAACATTATTAACAAACTTAATAGGCCGGCACTTGTAATGGCACATAACAAAACTTTGGCAGCCCAGCTTTGTAACGAGTTTAGGGAGTTTTTTCCGCACAACCGAGTTGAATATTTTGTTAGTTATTACGATTATTATCAGCCAGAAGCCTACATTGTTAGTTCTGATACTTATATTGAAAAAGATATGAGTATTAACGACGAAATCGATAAACTAAGGCATTCGGCAACTTGTAGTTTATTTGAACGTAACGATGTAATTGTTGTTGCGTCGGTTAGTTGTATTTATGGCTTAGGAGAGCCAGAAAACTACTCAAGCATGTGTATCAGTTTACGCCCTGGTGATAAGGTTGAACGAAATCAAGTAATTAAAAAATTATTATCACTTCAATACATGCGTAACGAACTTGATTTTAAGAGGGGAACGTTTAGAAGCAAGGGTGATGTTTTGGATGTTATTCCTGCGTCTAGCAGCGAAGTTGCACTTAGATTCGAGTTTTGGGGCGACGAAATCGAAAGTATTTCGGAAATTGAGGTTGTAACTGGTAAACGAATTGCAACTCTTAATCATGCATTTATTTTGCCTGCAAGCCACTATGCGGTAACGTCTGAAAAACTAGAAGCTGCCTACGAACAAATTAGGCAAGATTGTTTGGCTAGGGTTAAAGAGTTTGAAGAGCAAGGTAAACTTATTGAAGCACAGCGAATTAAAGAACGTGTTTTTTACGATTTAGAAATGATGAAAGAGGTTGGATATTGCTCTGGAATTGAAAACTATTCGCGTTATTTTGATGGTCGAAAACCAGGCGAACCACCTTATACTTTGCTTGATTATTTTAAAAAGAATTTTGTTATGTTTATAGACGAAAGCCACATGACAATTCCACAAGTTAGAGGTATGTTTGCTGGCGATTTAGCACGAAAAACAAATCTTGTTGATTATGGTTTTAGGTTGCCTGCAGCTTACGATAATAGGCCTCTTAATTTTAAAGAGTTCGAAAGCAAACTTAACCAAGTTGTGTTTGTTTCGGCAACACCTGGTCCGTTTGAAATGCAACATTCCGACCAAGTTGTTGAGCAAATTATCAGGCCAACAGGGCTACTTGACCCTCAAATTGATGTTCGAAAAATTAATGGTCAAATAGACGATTTAATTACCGAAATTTATAAAACAATTGAAAATGATGGGCGTGTTTTAGTTACTACTTTAACTAAAAAAATGGCTGAAGATTTAACTGGATATTTAAGTGAACGAAAAATTAAAGTTAGATATTTGCATTCCGATATAGATACTTTAGAGCGTGTTGAAATAATTAACTCGTTAAGGTTAAAAGAGTTTGATGTTTTAATTGGAATTAATTTGCTTCGAGAGGGTTTAGATATTCCAGAGGTTAAACTTGTTGCAATTTTAGATGCCGACAAAGAAGGATTTTTACGCAGCAGTTGGGCTCTTATTCAAACTGTTGGACGTGCTGCACGTAATGCTGATGCAAAAGTAATTATGTATGCCGACCATATTACCGATAGTATGCGAGTTGCTATAACTGAAACTAACCGTCGTCGTGAAATTCAAAAGGCATATAACGAAGCGCACGGAATTACCCCTAAAACTATTATAAAACCAGTTAAAAACACTTTAGAAATTACTAAAAAGGAAACAGCAAAACAAAAAATTGATAAAAAGGATATTGCTTCAGAAATTAATAAGTTAACTGCACTTATGAAAATTGCAAGCAATAATTTAGACTTTGAACAAGCAATTATTTTGCGTAATCAAATTACCGAACTTAAAAAACAATCAAACAAAAAGGATTAATTATGCTTAAAGATATTGTTATTAAAGGTGCCCGAGAAAATAACTTAAAAAACATTGATGTAACCATTCCGCGTGGGAAGTTGGTTGTTTTAACAGGTGTTTCTGGTAGCGGGAAAAGCACACTTGCATTCGACACAATTTTTGCCGAGGGGCAACGACGCTACATTGAAAGTTTATCTAGCTATGCCAGAATGTTTTTAGGTCAAATGAGCAAGCCAGATGTTGATGTTATTGATGGCCTTAGCCCAAGCATTTCCATCGACCAAAAAACAACTTCACACAACCCACGAAGCACGGTTGGCACTGTTACCGAAATTTACGATTATTTAAGACTTTTATATGCTCATTTAGGAACACCATATTGTCCTAATTGCCACAAGCCAATTTCAACTCAAACCATCGACGATATTATTAATCAAATAATGCAACTTGAAGTAGGAACAAAAATAATTATAACCGCTCCTGTGGTTAGGGGTAAAAAGGGTAGGTTCGATAAAGAACTTGCTTCTTGGCTTAAAGATGGATATTTGCGTGCTAAAATTGATGGACAAGACTATATGCTCGACGAGCCAATAACTTTAGATAAAAACATAAAACACAACATTTATTTGGTAATTGATAGATTGGTTATTAAACCTGATTTAAACACTAGATTATCTGAAAGTTTAGAAAATGCTTTAAAACTAACAAATGGTGTTGTTATTGTTGAGGCAAATGGGGCTGAAACCCTTTATAGCACTAATCATAGCTGTCCAGAGTGCGGATATAGCATTGAAGAAATTGCACCAAGGCTATTTAGTTTTAACACTCCGTTTGGGGCTTGTCCACGTTGCAGTGGTTTAGGGTTTAGGCAAGTTATTGACGAAAATAAAATTATAAAAGACCCTAATCTTAGCCTAATGCGTGGTGCAATTAATGCAAGTGGATGGGCTTACGATACTGGCATGGGCAACATGTTTTATAGGGCAGTTGCAAATTATTTTAAAGTTGATATTTCTACTCCGGTTAAAGATTTACCTAAGCCAATGCTTAACATGGTTCTATATGGCACTAACGGCGAAAAACTTGATGTAACCTATAGGTTTAAAGGCGAAATGGTTACAACAAAAATGAAGTTCGAGGGAATTATTCCAAACCTAGAGCGCCGTTATCGTGAAACAAACTCTGAATTTGCTAAAAACGAAATAGGAAAATATTTAACAGAAGTTGATTGCGATTTATGCCACGGAAATAGGCTTAAACCCGACGCACTTAATGTTAAAATTAATAACTTAAACATTATTGAATTAACCGATTTATCGGTTGTAAAAATTAAAGAATTTATTGATTCGCTTACTTTAAACGAAACTCAAAAACAAATTGCTGAACCAATTTTAAAAGAAATTAAAGCACGTTTAAACTTTTTAATTAATGTTGGCTTAAACTATTTAACATTAAGCCGTTCAGCCGGCACACTAAGTGGTGGTGAAGCGCAACGAATTAGGCTTGCTACACAAATTGGCAGTGGTCTAACTGGTGTTTTATATATTCTAGACGAACCTAGCATTGGTTTACATCAACGTGATAACGATAGGCTTCTTGAAACTCTAAAAAATTTGAGGGACTTAGATAACACGGTTATAGTTGTTGAGCACGATGAAGATACAATTAGGGCTGCCGACCACATTATTGATATTGGACCATACGCCGGAGTTCATGGTGGCGAAATTGTTGCACAAGGCGGAGTGTCAGATTTAATTGCGTCGCCTAAAAGCATAACCGGAAAATATTTAAGTGGCGAACTTAAAATTAATACACCATCGGTTCGACGTGAAATTAAAAATGGCTTTATTGAAATTAAAGGTGCAAAGCAAAACAACTTAAAAAATATTAATGTAAATATTCCTATTGGTGTTATTACTGCAGTTACTGGTGTTTCTGGTAGTGGAAAAAGTAGTTTAATTAACGAAATTTTATATCCAACTGCAAGCAACACTTTAAACCGTAGCAGTTTGCCAGAGGGTAAGTTTAAAGAAATTAAAAATTTAGATAAATTAGATAAAGTTATAAACATCGACCAAAGCCCAATAGGTCGTACTCCACGCAGTAACCCAGCAACCTACACAAATGTGTTTAACGATATTAGGGAATTGTTTAGTAAAACAGTTGACGCTAAAGAACGTGGTTATAATGCTGGCAGGTTTAGTTTTAACATTTCAGGTGGCAGATGTGAAAATTGCTCTGGAGCCGGAATTAATAAAATTGAAATGTTTTTTTTGCCAGATGTTTATGTAACTTGTGATGTATGTGGTGGAAAACGTTATAATAAAGAAACCCTTGAGGTTAAATATAAAGGTAAAAGCATTTACGATGTGCTAGACATGACAATTTCGGAAGCGGTTGAGTTTTTTGAAAATGTGCCTAAAATTAGAAACAAACTTGAAACTTTAAACGAAGTTGGTTTGGGTTATATAAAACTAGGTCAGCCAGCAACCGAACTTAGCGGAGGCGAAGCACAAAGGGTTAAACTTGCAACCGAACTTAGCAAACGAAGCACCGGAAAATCACTTTATATTTTAGACGAGCCAACAACAGGGCTTAGCATGTACGATGTTGATAAACTTGTTAAACTTTTAAACAAACTTGTTGCAAATGGTAACACCATTGTAATTATTGAACACAACCTAGATGTTATTAAAATGGCTGATTATATTATCGATTTAGGCCCAGAGGGTGGCGACCAAGGCGGAACAATTGTTGCAACTGGAACTCCTGAAGAAGTTTGTAAAAATTCAAAAAGTATTACAGGAAAGTACTTAAAATCCTACCTTAATTAATTTAATTGTGTTATAATTAAGTTGTAATTTAAAAATTGGAGGGAATATATGTATATTTCTGATGTAGTTTTAGAACAAGATAATTTGAATTTAGTTAACAGACGCATTAAGTTTGCAACATTTTATATGGTTATGTTTGCAATTGGTTTGCTTGCAGCAATTGCTTTAGTTGTTTATTCTGCAGTTACACAAGTTGCCGATTTTTACACTTATCTATTTAACGGAACAACTGCTTTAATTGCTGTGTTCTGGATTATAATTGCTTACAGACAACAATATATGTTTAAAGCCGCTAAAATTGGTATTGAATCAAGCGGAACCTACACCATTGTTGGCACAACCATTCAAGTAGATGCTAAGCACAAATTTAACACCTACACAATTTTAAACCTAGTTTGTGCGATTTTAGTTTTTGCATGCTTTGTTGGAACAATTGTTGTTCAAGTTTTAAACTTTGAACCAAGCACACTTTATTCAATTGCTTTGTCTTTTGTTTTAACAGTTTTCTTAGCATATCAAACAACAATTGGTTTTATTGACGATAAAATGTATCGTAAAGTTGTGTTTAACAACGACGAATCTGTTAATGAAAGTGAATCGGCTAACCAAGAATAATTAAAATAATCAATCAAAAAAACGTTATAAAATTATAACGTTTTTTTATTTTTTATAATAAGTTTTGAATGTTAAATCCCATTATATGTCTATTTTTTTCGGCATATTCTTTAAGTAAGTTTACTTCGGCAATAGCGTTATCATAATCGTTGTTGCCAACGTAACTATAAAGTCGGCTTAGGGTGTCGGTTATAGTGCTTAAATCTTTATGATTAAACATAAGGCATAGGTCGTCTTCAAAACTATCCCAATAATTTTTAACTTCTTTAACACTAGTTAGTGTGGTTTCAACATTTTCTTTATTATCAGTAATTTCACTTTGTAAATTTGTAGCCATTTCTTCTAGGTTTGTAATAAGGTTGTTAACTGCAATAACTTCAAAGGTTGCTAACCCAATTAATGTAACAAATAAAACTATAATTATTATAATTCTTTTCACCACTTGCCATCTCCTTGGTAGTTAGTTTCAATAACCTTAAACTCACCAGTTTTAGGTTGAATATACATTTTGCCTTCAGTGTTAATGGAAATAAAAAATATATCAGATATTTTTAAACTTACTTTTCCTAGTTGTTTAACTAAAAAGTTGTTGTTTATTTGTGCAATTTCCATGTTCTCTTTAACAACTTTACCTTCGCTAATTAAAATTATTGGAAGGCTAGCGTTTTCTACTTTAATTCCCACATTGCTTGCATTAAGTGGGGCATATGCTGAACGTGGCAAAACAGTTAATGTGCCATTTGTTTGCATTATTGCATATAAAACTTCTTCTAAGTTAAAATAACCACAACCACGCAAATTTTCCATAAGGTCGTTAACATTCATGTTAAGACGTTTTAAACTTTTGTGGTCAATGCCGTTTGGGTTTACAACAATAACTGGTTTGCCGTTAATAAGTTTTCGTAAATAAACACTTTTCATGCTTAAAAATGTTAAAATAAAATGTATTAATGCTAGTGTAATTATTGGTATAATTCCGTGAATAAGTGGTAACGCCGTTTCAGCCATGGGTATGGTTGCAAGGTCGGCTATAATAAGTGTTATAACTAGTTCAAAAGGTTGCATTTCTCCAATTTGTCGTTTTCCCATTAACCTAAGCAGCAAAAACACAATTAAATATATTATTAAACTTCTGGTTATTAATGTGAATGCCATATTAATATTTTTGTTAAAATAAATAAATTTATACTAATTTACATTAAATTAAAACAAAAAGCACAAGGCTTATGCCTGTGCTTTTTATGTGAAAGTTATTCTAATTCAAGATTATTCAAATTAAATAAGGGGCTATTAAAAAATTCAGTAAGAGAAATATTTAATGCTGAACAAACTTTAACAATGGTCGAAAATTTTACATCAACATTTACCTCATTAAAAATATATCTTAGTGCAGAATGAGTAAGTCCGGTTTCTTTTTCTAATTTATATTTTGACATCTTTTTCTCTGATAGTAAATCAGCTAATCTTAATGCGAAAGCTCTATTTAAATTCATATTACACTCCACCTATATTATTTACGAAAAATAAAGTTTATTTAAGTGAAATAAATTGCACTTATTTATTGACATTTTAAATCAGATTTTGTAATATATAGGTGCAGTATACTGCACCTATATAGAATTTAAATAAGTGAGGGGTTATGGAAGAAAATAAATCAAAGAAATTATCGTGGTTATGGATAGTTTTAATTGTTATTGTTGTAGGTGTATTAGTAGGAGTATTTGTTCCTGGGTCTGGTGGAGACGTTGAATTAGTAGATGCAAAAATGACTTGTCAATATAATTCTCTTATGGGAGGATTTGAAGCGGATATAACTGGTTCGGTACAAAATAATACAAATTCGGATTATTCTTATGTACAAATAGAATTTTCTGTTTATGATGAAAACGAAAGAAATTTAGGAACAATAACAGATAATATGAATAATTTGGCTGCGGGTGAAACATGGAGTTTTAAAGCAACGTCATTAGGTTGGTATGATTATAAGCCTGTTTCGTTTAAACTTGTTGAAATTACTTATTGGTAAACCAAAAAGCACAAGGCTTATGCCTGTGCTTTTTTCTTATTTTTTATTTTTACTTTATAAATACTTTTAAAATGTGTTACATCAATAATGTTAAATAATGCCATTAAAATTGTGAATGCTATTACACTTATAATTCCGGTTATTGCTATCGACATAAATTTAGGTAAAAACAAAACAATTAAGTTATATATCCATTTTGTTAAAAACATTGTAGGAAATGTTATAAAAATTAGTTTTGTAATAATTCCTAAATAAGTTTTATTAGCATTTAATGTTTTATTTATTTTAATAATGTTTAAAATTGCCACTAAAAGCATGCTAAGTCCCATGCCAAACATTAGGGCATAAATTCCAACATATTTGGGTAAAACGATTATTGATAAAATTAAAATTACACAACTATATATGTAATATTTAAAAGTTTTTGTTTCTAGGTTTAAGCTATTTAAAATTGATGTTGTAATTTGCGATAGTCCCATTGGAACAATTAACCAACAAGCATTTTTTAAATATGTTCCGGCAGTAATGTTATCATATAAAAATAAACATACCGGTTCGCCCAGCGCAATAAAAAAAGGTATTACAATAAACGAGCAACAAAGTGTAAAGTTAATTGCTACAGCAATTTGTTTTTTTAGTTGAAGAGTATCTTTTTTGTTATTCAGTTCGGTTAGATTTGGCACAATTGCTGTAGCAAGCGAGCCAATTAGGGTAGAAGGTATTGAAATTAATGGTAGAGTCATGCCCATTGCAATTCCTAACTGGCTTAAAGCTTGTTCGTTAGTAAAACCTGCACTAACTAATCTTAGTGGTAACAAAAATGCCATAAATGGCTGCGTGAGGCTGGTAAACAACCTAACCAAAGTAATTGGTGCGGCAGACTTTAAAATTGGTTTAAAGCAATGTTTTGGGCTTTTAAGCCTGCCTTTTGAAGTGTAAAAAAACACAATTCCAATTAGTGTGCTTAAAACACAAGCAACACTTAGTGAAATTCCGGCAGGGAATAAACTATCTGAAAAACTAAATAATGAAATGCAAACAAAGTAACAAACAATTCTAATAATTTGTTCAATAAATTCTACAATGCTTACTTGAAAAAATTTTTCGTTGCCCCAAAGGTATCCTTTAAACGGAGTATAAACACCTGTAAATAAAACTGCGGGCAACATTAGTAGTAAAAGTAGGTATGCGTTTTCGCTTTCGAAATAAGAACTTAAAAATGGTTTTGCAACTAAAATAACAAGTGTTATTACAATGCATAAAATAAGACTAATAATTAATGAACTTGTAATTGAGCCATAATTTTTTTGTTGGTTATTTTTATTAACTATTGCACTTTTTGATACTGCTAGTGGTAAACCGGAATTTAAAATGGTTACAAACACCATAAAAACCGAAATAACAATTGAGTAAATTCCTAGTTGTTCGGTTGGAAGTGTTCGAGATAAAAATATTTTAAATAGAAAACCAAGTAATCTTGTTGCAACTGAAAAAATTGTGATAACAGCAACTGCTTTAAATAATGATTTTATGGCAAACCCTCCAATCGTTTTTTATATGTTTATTAATAAAAGTAACAAAACTTTACAAATAAACATAATTATTCAAAACTTTTTCACTTTTAACATATATATAGTAAAAGGGAAGTGAGTTATGAATTTAGAATATGTTATTGGCAATTTTGAAACTCTAGAAGATGTTGCAAAAAAGTTTGATGTGTCGGTTTTAGAACTAAAAAAGTTTAATAATATAACACAAAACATTGTGCCACAAAGTGTATTAATTCCGCATAAAAAACAAAACATGCAGTTTAAGGTTTTGGCAAATTTAAGGCGAGAATTTGTTTATTTTGGCAACTCTAATTTGGTTAAAAGTGCACTTAATAAAAATGGCTTTGTTTCGAGTGTTTATTCAGATTGCATAACACTATTCAAACCTAAAAATAGCAATGTTTTTGTTGTGGGTGTTTTAGATACATTAAACGGCATTTGTGCCAGATATAATTTAAATAAACAAGATGTAATTTTACTTAATAATTTAAAAACTGAAAAACTTTTTATTGGTCAAATTTTAAAACTTAAATAACATAAAATAAATTTCATTTTTTGTATTGTTTGACGATTGTATTAAAAAAAGTTAAACTATTTGAAAGGTGATAAAATGATTGATATTATTGAAGTTAAAACCACCAAACAGCAACACGAGTTTGTTGATTTTCCAATAAAACTTTATAAAGATTGCTCATATTATGTTCCAGATTTTAAAATTTTAGAACTATCAATTTTTAAAAATTGCAATCCCGACGAAAAAAGTGTTTTTTATTTGGCAAAGCAAAATGGCATAACTGTTGGCAGAGTGGGTGCTATAATACATAATTTATATAACGAAAAAACCGACCAAAAGCGTGTTAGGTTTACTAGGTTCGATTGTATTAATAGTTTTGAGGTTGCGCAAGCGTTGCTTACAAAAGTTGAAAATTGGGCAAAAGAAAATAATATGAATTGTGTGCATGGTCCAATGGGCTTTAACGACCTTGAGCGCATTGGTATACAAATTTCCGATTTTAACAAAGAGGGTAATTTGGTTACTCAATATAATTTTCCTTACTACAAAAAGTTGCTCGAAAAGTGTGGTTACACTCAAGAGGCGGTTTTTTCGGAAACTAAAATTTTTAGTGCCGATGGTTTTAAACTTAAACTTGATAACGATAACTTTAAAAATGTTAAAACAAAAAGTGCTAATTATTTAATTAAAAAATATAAATCACAAGTTTTCGACTTGATTAATGAGTGTTATATTCCTGTTTATGGTGCGGTTCCAATAACACCTAAGTTTAAAGAAAAATTAATTAATATGTTTAGGTTTTTAATTAATTTAGATTTTATTAGTGTTATTGTTGATAATTCAGATAAGGTTGTTGGGCTTGGACTTGCTATTCCAGGCATTGCTAAAGAGCTAAACCAAAGTAAAGGTAAATTGGTTTCTATGCAAGCATTTAAACTTGCTAAAGCATTTAAAAAACCAAATTATGCCGAAATTTTGTTTGTTTGCGTTAAACCGGAATATAAAAATATGGGTATTGAAGATTTAATTGCAAGTAAATTAATTGTTGGTTTTAGAAAAAATAAAATTAAACGTGTTAACACAACACCAATGCTTTATAACGAAACTACTGAACGAAACTTGAACAAATTTGAACACATAAAACACAAAAAACGAGTGGCTTACACAAAGCTTTTAGATTAATTAACAGTTTATTAAAAATAAAAAATCCATCTAAACTAGATGGATTTTTTTGTTTTAATTTTTATTTTCAATTATTCTTTTTTATCGTCAGGTTCAACAATTTCAACTTCAGTAGAAGTGTTTTCTTCTTGTTTATTTTCCTCGGTGTTTTCAACTGCTTGTTCAGAGTTTTCAGTTTCAACTTCGGTTGAGGTTGTTTCTTCTAAAGTTTCGTCTTGTTTACTTGCACGTTTTCTTGCTTTAGCTTCTTCTTTTTCTTTTCTGCGTTCTGCAAGATATGCAAGTTTTTGTTTTTTAGCTTCTTCTTTAGCCTTACGATATTCGTTCCACATAATTTCTTCTTGCTTAGCAATTTCTTCAATTTCGCGTTCGATTCTTGCAATTTCTTCTTCAATGTAACGTTTACGTTCTTGTAATGCTTTTAATCTGGCAGCATGTTTTGCTTCAAGAAGTTCAAGTGTGTTATCTTTCTTGTTAACCTTTTTAGCTTCAAGGGAAGCGCGTTTATCAAGTTTTGCCATGTATGTTTTAAATTCTTTTTCATACTTAGCTTTGTCTTTTTCGGTTAATGTTTCAGTAGCATTTAGCTTATCGTTATATTCTCTGGTTGCTTTTTCGCGGTCAAGAATAATTGTTTGTTTAATTTGTTCATATGCTCTAAGTTTTTCTTCTTGTAAGCGTTTAGCTTCGGCTTTTTCAAACTCAAATTGTTTAACTAAAGCATTAATTTCGCCATCAATGTCGCTATATTCGCTGTTTAATTCTTTAATAATTTCGTTTCTAAGTTCAATGCGTTCGCGCTTGCTTAGGTCAACTTCAACAGTTTTTCTGCGGTCATATTTTGTTTTAATTTTTGGCTTTTTAGTAAATTTAAATCTTCTAACAGTTGCACCAACAATTGCAATAATAATTGCCAAACTTGTTAGTAGTGAAGGAACCAATACCCAGTCAAATTGGCTTCCGCTAAATTCTGTTCCGGTTTCTTCTTTGTCGGTTTCAACGGCTTGGTCGCCTAAAACCAAAGTTCTAACATTTGCAGCAGCAACTTTTTCGTTATATGCGGCTTCTTCAAGGGTGTTAACTTGAACATCGTCGAAGAACACATATCCGCTTGCTAAATTATTTTCAGAACCAAGACCTAGTTCAATAAATGTTTGAGCATCGGCAGTTGGTTTAATTAGGAAAGTGTAGGTTGCATAACCATCAATTTCGTCGCGTTCGGTGTTAATTGCAGTAAACGAACTTTCATAGCCATTAAGTGAAATAAATGCACCATAACTAATTAAGTTGCCATCTTCGTCATATTTTTTATTTTCTTGACTGATGTTTACTGTTTTAACTTTTACACTAATTTCGTAATAAGAATCCATGCTAATATCAATTTTTTGATTAGCTGTCATGGTAAAGTGTGTGTCGGTGTTAGAATGAATTGCTAACACGCTGTTTCCTGTAACTGCTTGAGGATTGTTAATTCCTGCAAACACATTAGATGTGTTTTTACTTGTGTCTAGTGCACCATATTCAACGCCATTTGTTTCAGCATTGTTTGTTGCTGTCCAGTTATATAGTTGTGTTAAAGGATAGGTGTCTGATGTTTCGTGTAAATCAAAACTATCAAATGTTTCAATGTCTAAATTGGTTTTATATTCTAAGCCGTTTTTGTTTGCATTAAATTCAGTTTCGCTTGATTCAAACACTTGAACATCGTCGAAGAATGCAAAACCTTGAATGTTGTTTAGTGCAAGTGTTAAATTAAACTCGGTGTTGCTTGCTCCAACATGAACATAGTAGGTTACTTTTTTCCATTCGCCATCGGTGTTAATGTTTTTAACGTTTAGGGCAGTGAATGAAGTGTTTGCAAGTGTGATTTCAACACCGGCATTATTGTTGCTAACAGGTGTAGAGAATTGTGTGTTAACAAGCATTGAAATTTTATAGTAGTTTGAAGCAGTTAATGAAAAATTATCCGATTTATAACTTTGAGAAGTTTCAATGGTGTTGCCAATCATTAACACATTGTTGCTTGAGTTTTCAAGTGTTGCATCGTTAATTTGTTGAACAGGTGTTAGACCAGGGTTTGTAACTGTTACACCTAAGTTTTTGTTGTTAATTTGGTTTGTTAAAAGAGCAAATTGACTGCTGTTTGTGTTAATTACACCGGTTAAATTTTGGTCGTCGTCGTAACTATCTTCTTTAGTTTGTGTCCAGTTGGCAACAGTTAGTGGGTAGGTTAGGGTGTCTTCTGGTTTTTGAGCAATGTTAAAGTTTCCGTTTATAATTGTAAATTGTGTGTTTTCTGAATTGTAGGAATATGTTGCATGGTTGCTTGAATCGGTTGTTCCAGTTGAGTAAGTGGCATAACTAATTTTTTGAACGCTAATATCGTCAACAAAAACATATCCGTTAGTAGCCGATTCTTTTGTTCCTAGCCAAATTTGAAGAGTTGCTTTGGTGTTTTGTAATGGGTGTCCTTCAACAAAAAGTTTATATTGTGTCCAACCATTAGTTGAAGCATTTGTTGTAACACTAGTTGAGGTTGTAACGCTAGCAGTTTTAGCAGTAAAATCTTCGTCTTCTTCGTCTTCGTTAACTTGTTCAAGCATAATGGTTGCACCATTTCCGGTTGCACAATCCGATTTAGCCCAAACCGAAATCATGTAAAGTTCGTTTTGTTCAATTGTAAATTCGTTTGATTTTATTCCTTGATAACCGCTTTCTTTATTATACATAAACAAGATGCTGTTATCTGTGTTTTGATAGTTTGTGCCAGGGTTTGCAATGCCTGTTTCAGTGTCGATTTCTGGGTTGTAGTTGTCGGTTGTAATAACTTTTAGCATTTGGGTGTCGTTATGAGCACTTTCAATGGTTGTCCAACCTGGAATAATGTTTGCATCACCCGGAGCAGGAGAGTCGTTAAAACTAGAGTTTTTAAATGCATCAGTAACATAAGTTGGGTTAAATAACGAAACAACTTTTGTTGTGTTAACATCTGAGTTTGCAATGTTTTTATCAAATGTTGTTTTACTATATTTTGTTAAAACAACTTTGTTAAAGAACACGGCACCTTCGCAAGTGTCGTTAACTTCTTTACTTCCAAGCCAAAGTTCTAGGTTTGCATTTTCAGAAGTAAATTGGTTTGTTTCAATAAATAGGGTGTAGGTTTCCCATGTGTCAAAGGTAGAAATGTTTGTAATTTCTGCTTTAACATCTGAATCCGATAGTCCGCTAACATAAATTGCGGCTTTTGCTTGGTCGTTGGTTCTAAGTGTAACAGAAACAGAGTAGTAGCTGTTTGCATCAAGTGTAAAACTTCCGCTTGAATATCCGGCACGACCAAAACCAGCATAGCTGTTAATCATTAAGTGTTTATATAATGCATCGGAAGACCCAGATGTTGGGTTGCCTGCAGGGTAGTTAGGGTTTTCAGATAGTTCATAATCGCTTTTATTATCGGCAAAAGTTGTGTCGTAAACGTTAATTACGCCATTTTTAATGCTGTCGTTATTTAAAGGATTATTAAATGTCCAGTTGTTAGGACTATATGGGGTTGTAGATGTTGAGTAAGAAGAAAAATCACTATTTGCAATAGACGATTCAACTGCTTGATAATTAGCGAAAACAGGTTCAAAATTTTGTTTTTCAAAATTCGACACTAAAAAAGAGGTGCTAAACACGCTTAACGCTAGCATCCCACCCACTAAAAATCTTTTAAATTGATGTTTTTTATTTCTAGTTTTCATAATTCACCATGCTTTTTAATTTTATGCTTTATGTTATATTTATAAACAATTAGTATTATATAAAATATTGCGCTTATAGGCAACTAATTTTAATTATATAATAATTAAACGCCTATTTTAGTTAAAGCTTAAAACAAACAAAATTTTGGAAATTTTTGGTAATTGCTTTTAGTATGTTCGGTTTTTAAAATTTTAGTCATAGCAAATTAACTTTTACACAAAATAATGTTATGAAGCAAAAATTACTAATTAAAAAAAGTTTAATAAGGGCAAATAAAACGTTAAAACATAAATTGTTCAAGTTTAAAACATTTACAATTAATGCAAAAATTAAAGGGGAAATTAATAAAAAAGTTTTTAAATTAGGCAATAATGTTAAAACACAACTTTTAATTGTTAAACCAACATCAATAATTCAACCTCGTAAAAAAATAAGACAAAAGCTGTTAAAAACAAACATTAATCAAGCAAACTTAATTTACGACTATAAACTTAAGCAAAATTTAAATAAAAGTATAAAAAGTAAAAACGTTTTTTATTTAAACAAAAAACAAAACAATGTTTTAAAAGTGTTGTGGTTGCTTTTAATTGGCGTGTTTATTGGGTTTGTTAATGGCTTTTGGGGCGGAGGTGGTGGAATGATTTGTGTTCCAACTTTAACGTCCATTTTAAAGTTGCCCGAAAAGAAAGCTCATGCAACAGCAATTTTAATAATGCTTCCACTTAGCGTTGCTAGTTTTGTGGTGTATATGCTAAAAGGAACTTTGCAGTGGTTAACAGCAGGTTATGTAACACTTGGATTTATTTTTGGTGGTGTTGCAGGGGCGTTACTGCTAAAAAATATAAACAACACAATTTTAAAAGTTGTGTTCAGTTTGGTTATTATTGCAGGAGCAATTAAACTTTTAGTTTAACGGAGGAAAAATGGATTTAAATTGGTTATGGTTTATTATTGCCGGAATTGTTAGTGGGGTTATTGCCGGAATGGGTATGGGCGGTGGAACACTTCTAATTCCAATTTTAACAATTTTTTTAAGTGTTGCTCAGGGTAGTGCTCAAGCAATTAATTTGCTTGCGTTTTTGCCATGCGCAATTTTCAGCTTAATAATTCACATAAAAAACAAGTTGGTAAATTTTAAAATAGGCATTCCAATAATTATAACTGGTGTGCTATCTAGCATTGGTGCAAGTTTGCTTGCCGTAAACACTAAAAACGAAGTTTTGCAAATTTTGTTTGGAGTGTTTTTGCTTGTGGTTGGAATAGAGCAAGCGGTTAGTGTTATTGTGTGTTTAGTTAAACAAAAGTTAAATAAAAAAATTAAATATGTTCCGCAAAAAGTGTTTAAGCAAAAATTAAAATAGGTAATAATTGAAATTATATAAACAATCTTAAAACGACTTAATAAAGCAAGTTTTTTAATGTGTGCATAGTAGTTTGCATAGTAGTGCATTTGTTAAAATTTTAAAAAATGTTTTACTTTGTTTATTTGTGTTTTTGCGCTAATGGTTTACTAATTAAATCTAAATTAAACAATTGCTAAAATAAAACCCATGTGCTATAATTTAGTAATTAAATTTTAAGGAGAAAATTATGGCATCAGTAGTAGATAAAAAAGTTTGCGTTGGCTGTGGTGCATGTGCAGCAACTTGCCCAGTTGAAGCAATAACAATTAAGAATGGTGTTGCTGTTGTAGACCCAAACAAATGTATTTCTTGCGGAGCGTGTGTTGCAACTTGCCCAGTAGGTGCAATTAAACTTAAATAATTAAATTTTAAATTAGAATAAAATTAATTTGTAAAAATTTTACAAGTTAATTTTTTTACTTAAAAATGCAAAAAGTATCTATACAAAATAATTTATTTATGATATATTATAAACGTAAAAGTTGAAAATTTGGCTTTTACTATATTTATGAAATTTTATAGTTAACTTTTAAGTTTTGATTTGTGGTGGAAACGAACTAAAAAGTGCACAAACAAAATTAAGGAGTGTTCAAATTGGATAAAATAGCAATTATAGAACTAGACACAACAAAAGTTAAATTGATTTTTGCTGATGTAATTAAAAACAAATCATTTTTAGTTTACGACCATGTTGATGTGCCAATTAATTTAATGAAAGATTTTAATGACGAAAGCATTATTAAATCTACCATTATTAAAGAAGTTGTTTGCATTTTAGCAGTGTTTAAAAAGATGATTGATGCCGAAGGTATTACCGAAACAATTTGTGTTGCAACCAGCAAAATTGACGAAGCAAAAAATCAAAACGGATTTTTAAATGAAATTTTTAGCATTACTAATCTAAAATTTAACATTTTAACTCCTGAACAAGAAATTGGATATATTTACACAGCAGTTATTAACTCGTTTAACAAACCAAAAGCTTTAATTGTTAATGTAACAAACTATCAAACCGAAATTTTGCTTTATAACCGCCGTAACATTTTAAACACTTTAGTTTTACCTTATGGTTCAGTTAACCTTTCTGAAAAATTTGCAGGAATGCCAACAAAGCAATTAATGGACGAAGCAAAAAATTTTGTTTATTCTGAACTTAAAGATAATGGTTGGATTTTTAATTTAGACGAAGAATTTGAAGTTATTGGAACAGGTGATGTTTATTTAAGTTTAGGGGAAGTTAGCCGTCGTGCTAAAAAATATCCACTTGCTGTTGAACACAACTATAGTTTAACAATGCAAGATGTTAACAAAGTTTACGACGTTGTTTCTGGTATGGAAATTACTAAAAACTCTAAAATTAAAGGTGTTTCGGCTGAAGACACTAAAAACTTGCCAGCAGGGCTTGCAATTATTTCGGCAATTACATCTAATGTTAACAAAGAAAGTTTATCAATTAGCAAAACTGGCTTAACTGAGGGTATTTTACTTAACACTGTTTTACCATTAACTCTTGAAAAACCAATTAGCGATAACTTAGGTTATAGTCTTCAAGTGTTAAACGAATTTTACGATAAAAAACCAAACAATGCCGAACATGTTTACGATTTAAGTATGATTTTGTTTAAACAATTAAAAGTTTTACATAAACTTAATCGTAGTTATGTTAGGGTTTTACGTGTTGCAAGTTATATGTATGCTGCAGGATTACGTGTTACTAACGATAGTCCAGAAAAAATTGGATTTAATATTATTTTAAATTCACAAATTTATGGCGTTAGCCATCAAGAACTTGTTTTGGCTGCATTTACTTCAATTTTACGCGACCCAGATAACTTTAATTTATCTGATTGGGTAAAATATAAAGATTTGGTTACCGAAGAAGATTTAAATGCTGTAAAAAAACTTGCTGTTATTTTGCAAATTGCATCAAGTTTAGATTGCACTAAGTTTGGTAATGTAATTGATATTAGTTGTGATATTTTAGGCGATAGCGTAATTATGAAAACAATTACTAAAGGCGAAGTTCCACTTGAAATTAGACAAGCAAAACTTTCAACTATTGATTTTAAACGTGCATATAACAAAAACTTAGAAATTCTATAATTAAAAACTAATAAAAACCACACAAAATAGTGTGGTTTTTGTTTTTTAATTTCAAATTATTTTGCTAGAATAATAAAGTAAAGCGAGGTAATATGTCAGCATTTAATTTAGCCGTTGAACTTGGCACGTCAAACACAGTTATATATGTTGCAGGCTTGGGGGTTGCATTAAAAGAACCTTCTTGCATTGCTATTGAAACAATTAACAATAAAAGGGTTGTTAAGTGTGTTGGCAGCGAAGCAAAAAAACTTGTTGGCAAAACAAACAATAGCATTGAGGTTGTTTTTCCTATTGTTGAAGGTGTAATTTACAATTTTCAACTTGCAAAATTAATGCTTAAAGAGTTTTTGAAAAAAGTTGCTCCAACTGGCTTTGGTAAGCCAAAACGCAGAGTTGTGTTTATTCATGCGTGTGGGTTAACTAAAGAAGAAAAAAATAAAATACGCGATTTAGCTTATGCATTAAACATAACCTCAACTGCGTTAATACCGGCTGGTGTTTGTGCTTTAATTGGCATGGAAGTAGAGGAAAACGACCCAAATTCGCACATGGTTGTAAACATTGGTGGTGGTGTAACCGATATTTCAATTATTAACAATAATCACATAATTAGGGGCGCAACAATAAATATTGGTGGGCTTCAAATTGATGCAAATATTTCCGATTTTATTAAACAAGAATATCAAGTAATTTTAGGCGACAATACCTTAGAAACCATAAAAAATAGTATTGGTTCGCTTTTAACCAACGATATTAGTGCAATTAATGTTGTTGGTCTTGAACTTGACACTAAACGTCGTAAAGAAATTAGAATTTTTTCACAAGATATTTTACCAATTATTGCTGGTGCATTTAATAAAATTTCCGAAGCGTGCGAAGCGCTGTTAAACATGTGTAGCAGCGAGGTTTTAAGTGATATAAATAAATTTGGTATTTACATTTGTGGCGGTGTAGCAAACATTAGCGGAATTGATAAATACTTATCTAAAACTCTTAATTTGCCAGTATATGTAGATGTTGAACCAGATAGTTCGGTTATTATGGGTGCTGGTAATTTACTTAACAACCAATCGTTACTGCTTCGAATTAGTAAAGAACTAAAAGGTTAATATAATTTAATTAAATAATTAATTTTTAGAACTTAAAGGTGTAATTTGCTTTTAAGTTCTTTTTTACTTTACTTTTGTAAACATAAGTGGCTGTGCAACATTATTAATAAAAAACATGATTTTGTTGAAAAACAAATTATTATGTTACATTTATTTTTTGATGGGGCAATTAAATTTAATATTGTTTTACTTCTTAAAAATTTAAAATTAAACTTTAAATGTTTAAAAAGTTTAGAGGTAATCTATGGCAAGAAAAATTGTTATAACTTCAGGTAAGGGTGGCGTTGGCAAAACCACAATAACCACAAACCTAGGTGTTGCACTTGCAAACTTAAATTTAAAAGTGTTAATTTTAGATGTTGATTTTGGTCTTAACAACCTAGATGTTGTTATGGGGGTTGAAAATCGAGTTGTTTACGATGTGATTGATGTTTTAAAAGGTAAGTGTCGTGCAAAGCAAGCACTTATTCAAGATTTTTTTAATCCTACACTTTACGTTTTGCCAAGTGTGCATTCGGTTAATAATTTTAATATTAATAGCGAACAAATTAATTTTATAATATCGCAAATTGAAAGTATGTTTGATTATATTATAATTGATTGCCCGGCAGGAATTGAAGTTGGGTTTCATAGAGCAGTTAAATGTGCCGACGAAGCAATTGTGGTAACAACTCCGCACATATCTGCTATTCGTGATGCCGACAAGGTTTTAAGTTTGTTAAATAGTTATAATTTAAGTTCTATTAAAATTTTAGTAAATCGGGTTAGGGGTGATTTAATTTTAAATGGAGAGATGTTTAATGAAAATACAATTAAGGATTATTTGAATGCCGATTTAATTGGTGTTGTGCCAGAGGACGACAACATTAGTTTGGCTTTAAACATTGGCGGTGCAACAAAAAATTGCGATAGTTTTCAGCCGTTTAATTTAATTGCAAAAAACTTACATTTAGGTGAGCGTAATTTTTATGATTGCACAAAAAAATATAAAGGTGTGCTAGGCGGTATTAGAAAAAAAATGAGGAAGTATGTTTAATGGAACTTGTTAAAAGTGAAGCACGATTAAAAAATATTTTAGTATCTGATAAAGAAGAAAATCCACTAAAAATAATTAATGTTTTAAAAAGCGATTTAATTAACACATTAAAAAATTATATGGATGTTAGTTACGATGACCTAGATGTTAACATAACAATAAACGAATATGGGCAGTTTGTTTTTAGTGCATATTTAGTAAGTCGTAGATTAAAAAATTTAAGTGCAATTATAGAATAGAAGTTTGTTTAAGCATATTAAGTTTTAAATTTTCATATTATTGTTTTAGGTGATAAAACATGAAAAAAATAAAACTGATATCATTAACAAAACGAAATATAAAACACACATATTCTAAAGTGGTTGTTAAAAAAAATTATATTACATCGGCAGTGTTAGTTGTTGCTATAATGCTTTGCTGTGCAACACTTAAAACAACTAGTTTTTCCAGCGTGATAAGTGAAACTTGTGCAAAAATTTATAATCCAATTAATCCACTTTTTAACGACGAGGGTGGAATAATGTTTACAAGTGTTACACTTGAAAACGTAAACAAAAACAACTTAAAATTTATAACTCCAATTAAGTGCAGTGAAATTACTAACATTAATGGCGAGCTTAACTACCAAATAGATTCTAACATTATGGTAATTGCTCCGGAAGATGGAATAATTAAAGAAATTGGTGTTTTGCCAAATGGCGAAAAATATATTGAAATTGCTCACTCTAAAAATATTGTTAGTAGAATTGAAAACATTTATATTGTTGGTGTTTTAAATGGTGAAGCTGTTAAAAAGGGAAAAGATATTGCAACAGTTAAACTAGGCTCAACTGTTAAATTTTCAATTTATGAAGATGGTATAAAACAAACAAATATTAGTGTTGTTAAGAATGAAATTGTATGGGAAAGTTATCAATAAAATTTCATCCTTTGTTTATAATACTTTCGTTTGTTTTAATATATTTTGGTTGGTTTGAAGAGTTTTTAATATATTTTTCGGTTTTATGTTTACACGAGTTTGCACACTATTTTGTGGCAAAAAGACTTGGTTACGTGTTAAATAAGGTTATGTTTATGCCATATGGCGTGGGTTTGGGCGGAAAAAATCAAACAATTTTACCTAAGCATGAAATTGTAATTGCGTGTGCTGGACCTGTGCTAAATTTGGTTTTAGCTGTTGTATGTATTTGTTTTTGGTGGGTGGTTCCGGTTAGTTATGCTTACACTCAATTTTTTGTTATTTCAAATTTAACATTGGGGTTTTTTAATTTGCTTCCGGTGTTTCCACTTGATGGTGGACGTGTTGTTGTTTGTTTGCTATCGGAAAAACTTAAACGCATTAAAGCATATAAAATTATGAAAGTGTCAGGTTTTATTTTTAGTGCTATTTTTGCTGTAATGTTTTTTATTTCGGTTTTTAGTAAGGTTAATTTAACTTTCTTTTTTATTTCATTTTTTTTGTTTAGTTCGTGTTTTGGAAATGATGCCAACATTTATTTTGAGCGAACGCATGTTCAAAATTTTAAAAAGAAAATTTCGAAACCGATGCCCGTTAAAACGTATGTTGTTAGTTCTAACACTCCGGTTTATAAAATGCTTAAATATATAAACTCGGGTAATTACACATTGTTTTATTTGCTTGAGGGAAACAAACTAAAAAAGGTGTTAACCGAAACAGAAGTTTTAAGTGTTTTAGACGTGAACAATAAATAAGCAATCTTAAAATCCGATTGCTTTTTTTGTTTTGCAATTTTAAGGTTTAAGTGTTTTGTAAAATAGTGCTTATGTGCTAAAATTAGTTATAAAAATTTTAAAGGTGATAAGCATGCCATATTACATTACAAAAGATACAATTAACAAATCTATATTAAACATTTTTTCAAATGCTAAAGTTGGTTATGAGGAAATTAATTTAATTGGCGACGATTTAATTAATTTTTCTTTTAATGTTCCTAACAACGCTGATGTTTGTTTAAAAATTAAAGATGTTAAGTTTAACGATTCCGATTTGTTTGAAGTTTCCGATATGCTTTATCAGTTAAAAGATTATAAGTTTTATTTAAGTTACTTAGTTCAAATTTTACTTTATAGCTTTCACTATAACGACATTGTTAAATTTTTTAATCGTACATTTGTTAATCATATTGGCGATGCCTACTATGTTAGTTCCGAATTTAAATATGAATTTGCCGAACACTATTTTGACAGATTTATTGAGGCAGTTAAATTTTCGGAAATTGATAATTTTAAAATTATTCCTTTTTTGTTTTATATTTATTCAAGTCAAAAGTCTGAACCATGCTATAAGTGGTTAAGGCCAAGCAAAGAATTTTTAAAGGGTATTATTTCAAATAACGAAGCAAGTTATTTAAACTATATTAACACCGAAGAAAATTACAAAATTGGCTATGCAATTTATTTAAACTTATTTGCAAGTAAAGGTGCGGTTAGGTTAATCGAAAATTTAGTTACCGGAAACTATTTTAGCAAAGACGAACTATATGAAGTTTTTTTAGAAGATAAAACAACTGGACTTTCAGAACTTAAAAACTATATTTTAAAACAAACTGGTGATAAACAAAAAATTGCTCTTAATTTTTATTTAAGTTTTTCGCAAGATGTTAAAAACACATTGCCAGAACTTTACGAAAATATTAAAAACGACGAACTTAAAGCTGTGCTTAAAGACGAAATTGAACTAAGTAAAAATGTTAAGTTTGAAACCATTAAAGATTTTATTGATTTTGTGGATTTGAATTTAGATATTGAAGTTGAGCCTGGTTTAAGCATTAAATATTTGGTTTACTTTAAAAATGGTGTAAAATTAACCGATAAGGTTTTAACTTACATTTTTAACATTTTTAAAAATATATCTTCACCAATGGTTATAAAAAAGTATGCTTATTTAAAAAACTTTTTCCCAGATACCGAACTTAACACTTTAGGCAGAAATTTGTTTAATAGTTTAGAAAATAAAATTACTTGGGATAATAAGTGGGTTGTTGCATTAATTTGCACAATGTGTTCAGATTTTATTACTTCTGAACTTGTTGATTTAACTCCAACTTGCTTAGGCAATGTTGAGCTGGCAAACTTTGTTTTAGGTTGCTTGGTTGAAACAAACACACCTAAAGTAATAAGTTTAATTAAACAACTTTATTTAGAAAGCAACAATAAAAACTTTTACTATAATTTCCTAGAACTTTTAGCTAAAAACAATGGCATTTCGGCGCTTGATTATTTAGACGAAATGGTTAGTAACTATGGGCTTAGTGAAAAGGGTACTAAAAAAATTGTTTGCAATGGCGAAAATTTGCTATTTGAAATTGACGATAATTTAAGTGTTAAAGTTAAAAACTTATCAACATTTAACTATGTAAACATTGGAAACCCAAGTTTTGTTGATACTGCCGACGCTTTAAAATATTTTAACGATTTAACTAACGAAATTAGGCATCAAATAGATAAATTTAAAGATGCGTATCAAACAAAGCGTACGTGGAATGTTGCCACCTTTGTTGCAAACATTTTATCAAATCCAATTTTAAGCAAAATTGCTCAAACTTTAGTGTGGGGAAGTTACGACACAAAAGATAGTTTAATTAAAATTTACGGGAATGTTAACGACATTATTTCAGAAGAAAATCACGACGTTAAAATTGCACTTGTGCATCCGGTAGAACTATCAATGCTGCAACTTCCAAAACCAAAATTTGAACCATTTAAGCAACTTAACAAACAAGTGTTTGTTGCAAATAACTATAACTATTCAAACACATTTACAAACGAGTTTAATGGTGTTGCAATTAACGATATTAGTTTTAATGCAAAGCTAAGGTCGTTAGGTTACAAAATGAGTGTTGGCGAAGACGCTTATTACTATAAAACAATTAATCACGATAATTTGCTAGTTAAAATTGAACTATCTAAATTAAACACTAAAAATGTTAGTGTGGTTGGAAACATTAAATTTTATAATTTAAATTTGGTGCAAATTATTAATAATAAAATTATGCTTTCTAATGTTACGCCAGAAGAAATTGGAAGCATTAATAAACGCGTTTATTCCGATGTTTTAAACGATGTGTTTGAAGCGTGCTATTATTAATATTGTTATAAAACCATAACTATTAATGCAAATAAAAAAGGAAGTTAATTCTTCCTTTTTTTATTTTATTATTCTTCTTTTTTAAACTTTCCGCCACCACAATTTGGGCATGGTGGAAGAGTTTGTAATTTATCTAAATCTAGGTGAGTTCCGCAATATAGGCAAGTATATTCGCCCTTAGCTTGCGTTGTGTTACTTTTTAGTTCTTCCATTTAAAACCTCCAATTTAATTTAGTTTGTTTTATTAAAATCAATTTATTCGATTTATTGGTTTTAATTTGTTTAAGTTTTAAATTAATTAAGTTATACTAAAGTTGATTTTACAAATGAAAATGTTTAACGTTAGGCCGCTATTTATTGCGGCAATTAGTTTAATAGCTGGCATTGTTATTATAACCAACCACACACTAAACACCTCAGCACTAAGTTTGGTGTTGCTTGTTTTGTTGTTGCTAAGTTTGGCACTTATAATTGCATTTATAATTTATTTAATTATAAAACATAAAACCGGTTCGGTGTGGTTTGTAACTTTGGTGCTATGTTTAATTACAACTTGCTTTGGCATGGGAAGTAGCATGTTGTTTTTGTCTGCAAACGTTCAAAACTATAACAATGAAAATGTTTGCGTTACTGGTGTTGTTGATAATGTTAAAAATTATAGTAGCACAAGCATTATAAACTTAAATAATGTTTTGGTTAATGGCAACAAAGTTAATGGAACTACCGAACTTGTTGTTTATAATTACGGAAGCAATGTTAGCATTTATGCTGGTGATAAAATTAAAGCCGATGTTAAACTTACAACCAACACAAAAAGTTTTGGTAATATTTCAGACCTAACAAACAACATTAACTATAGTGCCACCTGTTCAGTTGATAACATAGAAGTTGTTTTGGGTGGTAACCTTGTTAAAGATGCAATTAAAACTAAAATTAAAAATAACTTATTCCAGTTTTTAAATTCTGATAATGCAAGCATTGCTTATTCGGTGCTATTTGGTGAAAAAGAAAATATGAGTGCTAGTACCTATAATGTGTTTAGCTATGCAGGCATTGCACACATACTTGCAGTTTCTGGTTTGCATATTGGTTTTTTAGTTGCGATGATTGTTGCAATTTTAAAGCTTTTAAGATGCAATAAACATGCACTTAACATAATTGCTTTTGTTGTTTTAGTTCTATATGCTTATTTGTGTAACTTTACGCCAAGTGTTGTAAGGGCAGTTGTTATGAGCATGGTTTTACTTCTTTCTAAAACTTATGGTAAGGAATATGACATTCTTAGTTCATTGTCGCTTGCTGCAATAGTTGTGTTGTTAATTAATCCAATGCAACTATTTGGCACGGGATTTCAGTTAAGTTTTGTTTGTGTGCTTAGCATTGCAACACTAAACAAACCAATTATATTATTACTTTCAAAAATTAAGTGTCCTAAAAAATTGGCTAGTGCACTTTCTGTTTCGCTTAGTGTTAATTTAGGGGTGTTGTGCATTACGGCTCAGCACTTTAAACAAATTAGTTTAATTTCAGTGTTTTCAAACTTAATTGTGTTGCCGGTGTTTTCAATTTGTTTTTGCTGTTTGTTTATAATTTCTTTTTTAGGGTTAATTATTCCATTAATTAACTATGTATTGTTTGTTCCAAACACAATTTTGCATTTTATTAAACTGCTTGCAAATATGTTTGCAAACATCGCAGTTTTAAATTTTGAACTATTTAGGTTTAGTTATTTACTTGTTGCTTTAAGCCTATTTGCTTGTTACTTTATTGGTTTTGCATTGGTTAGTAAAAAGTTTAAAACCATTGCTAGCAGTATTTTAATTTTTACTATTGTTAGTGGTGCGGTTTTACTTAATGTTCCGGCAAAATTTAACAGCAATGCCGGATATTCGTCTGAAACATATTATGGAAACTATGTGTTTTTAACAACAACGCAAAATAACCGAGTTTTAATTATTAACGAAACTGCAAGCGAAAGGCAAATAATTGAAAAGCTTAATAATTTAAACGTTAATAAAATTAACACTTTGGTTGTTAACAACTATTCAACAAAATATAACAGTCAAATTGTTTCGCTAATTAAAAAATATGATATTAACGAACTAATTATTGAAGATAGTTTTTCTAGTGTTGCATATAGTGAGTTTAGCAAATTAACATATGTTAATGCGGTTAAAAATGGTGCCGAGGTTTTTGGAATTGAAATTAATTTTAAGTATTTTAACGAACAAAACATTGGTTTAAGTTTTGTGTTTAATTCAAACCTAGTGCTAATGCTTAACGATGGCGTTTCAAAAACTCAGATAAACAATTTAACTTTTGAAAATATTTACTATAATTATGTGGTTTATAACAATGTTAACAATAATATAGCAATGTTAATTACTGCACAAAACTATGTTAATTTGTAAAATTTAATTTTACCCATTTAACTTAACTTTACTTAAAAAATAAAATTGGTTATACTTAAATTATGAAATATGTTGAATTAAAAAATTCTTTAAAATCAAACATTTTTAATAATTATTTGCTTAGTGGTTCCGACGAGTTTTTGTTAAACAAAAGCGTAGAACTAATTTTTAATGCATTAAAAATTGGTATTGCCGACCTAAATTTTCAAAAATTTTTAGGCGAAAGTGTTGATTTTGACGATGTTGTTAAAGCATTAAACACAATGCCGGTTTTCGACGATAAAAAACTTGTGGCTGTTTATTTACACATTAAAACCAGTGTTTCAAATTTGCCAAAGTTAACCGAATATTTAAAAAATCCGAACCCTCAAAGTGTGTTGGTTGTGGTTGCGGGTGATAATAACGATTTAAAAGCACAACTAAATAAGTTTGAGGTGGTTGACTGCAACAGGCTTTCGGAAGATATTGTAGATAAATTTGTTTTAAGCGAACTAAAAGCAACGAGCACAAACATAACAAAACCTGCACTTAAAACATTAAATGAATATTGTGTTTACGACCTAAGCAAAATTGTTAAAGAGGTTAGCAAACTCGTTAGTTTTGTTGCCGATAAAAAACTTATTGAAGAGGGCGATGTTAAACTTTTAGTTAATAAAACGTTAGAGTTTCAAATTTTTGAATTAACCGAAAATTTGGCCAAGAAAAACAAAGACAAGGTGTTCGAAATTTTAGAGGCACTAAAAGCTAAAAAAGACGTATATCGAACACTGGTTCCGCTAATTTACGCTCATTTTAGAAGATTGTTTTATGTGGCAGTTTCAAACCTTTCTAAAAGTGAACTTGGCACAATGCTTGGGGTTAAAGACTATGCCATAACAGTTGCCTATAAGCAAAGCAAAATGTTTACTAAAGTGCAGCTAAAAAACATAATTAACATTATGGAACAACTAGATTTCGAACTTAAAACTAGTGCAATATCTAACGACCTTGCCGTTGACTATTTGGTTTTAAAAATTTTAAATTCTAAATAAAAAACAAAGATAATTAAAAGCAAAAAATGTGGCTGAAAATGCCAACTTAAAAGTAATTAAAAAGCAACTTTTATAAAATTTTTCTTGCTTTAATATAATTAATGTGCTAAAATAGTGCAGATTTCAAAAATATCAACAATTTTTTAAGGAGAAAACAAGTGGCAAACATTAAATCAGCAAAAAAACGTATTAAAGTTATTAATCGCCAAAAAGCAGAAAACAAATTAGTTAAAGCAACCATTGCAACATATACAAAAAAATTCCGTGCTTTAGTTGCTGAAGGTAAATTAGTTGAAGCTGAGGCTAAACTTAAAGAAACTATTAGCTTGATTGACAGTGCTGAATCTAAAGGCGTTCTTCATAAAAACAATGCTTCTAGAAAAGTTGCTAGACTAACTTCTGCTTTAGCAAAAGCTAAAGGCGAAGCTAACACAACTGAAACTAAAGTTGCCGAAGCACCTAAAAAAGTTGAAGCTAAAAAAGAAGTTGTTAAAGAAGTAGTTGAAGAAAAACCTGCTAAAAAAACAACAACTAAAAAAGCTACAACAAAAAAGGCTGAAACAACCGAAGAAAAACCTGCTAAAAAAGCACCTGCAAAAAAAGCTACAACAAAAAAAGCTGAAGCAGAAGAAAAACCTGCTAAAAAAACAGCAACCAAAAAAGCTGCAGCTAAAAAAGCAGAATAATTTAAATATAAAAAAACACCCACAAGTTGGGTGTTTTTTTGTTGTTGATATGCGTTGCTAATTTTGTTTGATTTATGCCTTAAATTGCAACTAGTTCAATAATCCATTGCAGTTTCATAAGGTCTACAAAAACTTTGTTTAGTGCATTGTTTAATTTAATTATTTGGTTGTTAATAAACGCACTAGTTTTGTTGGTTGCATTTAAACAAAGTTCCTCTAGTTTATTATGTAAATTTTCGCTTTTAACAAGTAGAACAATATATTCTAAAATAAGTTTAGATAAATTATGCGTTTTTGTGCAAGTGTTCATAAATGTTACCTCCCAAGCTTTTTTTGAAATTATAAATTAGTAAATATGTGCATTTCAACACACTTATTTAAAGTTTTTTAAAATATTTTGTATATTCTTTAAAATAAAACATAATTCGACAATATTTTATAATTTTGTTTATAAAATTTAGTATTTAAAAACTATTAAAATTTGCATTAAATAATTTAATTAATAATATTCATACTATTTTAACGGGGTTATTATGATTGAATTAATTTGTGAAAGCGAAAGCGCTAGTGTGGTAAAGGGCAAAAAAATTAACTTATGCCATCAAATAACAAAACAAAAGTTTACAGAAAATGATGTTAATCATGTTTTATTTAATGCACCAAATTTAATGTTTCAAACAAATTTAGAGCAAGATTATTTTATTTATGAACTATCAAAAACGCTAAAAAGGTTTGTTGGTTCTGCAAAAAATGTTTTGGTGGTTGGACTTGGTAACCGTCATATTAGTGCCGATAGTTTTGGAACCAGGTGCGCTGGTTTAGTAATTGCAACACGTGGCTTAATTGATGCGAAGTGTCAGGTTAGTGTGTTAACCACAAATGTGTTTGGCGCCACAGGCATTGAAAGTGCCGATTTAATTAAAAGTGCCGTTAGGGTAGTTAAGCCTGAAGTTGTTATTTTGCTTGATACTTTGTGTGCTGTTTCATACGAAAATTTGGTTACGCATTTTCAATTTTCAAATGGTGGTTTTAAACCAGGTTCTGGTGTTGGCAATAATAGAAAACATGTTAATAAACACACTATTAATTCGCGCGTTATAACCATTGGTGTTCCACTTGTTGTTCAGGCAAAAAGTTTTGTTGAAAGTGCAATTAACAGTGTTATGCAAACTGCTATGCAAACACCGCAAAAACAAGAATATATAGGCATTTTTAATAGTATGCTTAAAAATCGATTTAATAACCTTGTTTTAACTGTTAAAGATGTTGAAGCAAGCGTATATAAAACAAGTTTTGTTGTTGCACAAGCCATTAATTTAGCACTAAATGGTTTTAGTAGAGAGGAACAAAATTTAATTTTAGGCAAATAAAAAAGGAACTAGTTGCCTAGGTCCAAGTTATTTGTGTAAGGGATACCTTACCTACAATAATAATATATTAAACTTTTTACATTTTGTCTAGCAAAGTTTTATAAAATTGTAATAACTTACAAATTTGTAAAATATGCACCAAAAGCCAGCACGTTATTTGACTAAAAAAGTTTAGTTTGTTAACATTTTTTTAGTTTAATAAATTTCGGTTGAGGTGTGTTATGAAAATTAATTTAATTGCTGAAACCCACGAGGTTAAAGAAAAAAACGGACGAAAATTGTTTGTTAAAAAATTAGATAAAAAAGACGCTTTAGAAGATATGTGTGGTAAGTATGCCGGTGTTTGCTACATGAAAAACACTTACGACGATTTACGTAACGAACCACGCGAAAAAACTTTGGCTAGAATTGCTCAAACAAAAAACAATGGGCACCACAGCGTTTACGACCATGTGTTTGTAACATTAGAACTTGAGGGCATTAGTAAAGCGCTTGCAATAACACTTAACAATCAAGGGTGGTATAACACCAGCGAAAAATCTGGACGTTACACCCAGTTGCCACTATCGGAAGAACAACAGGTTATATATAATAAGTGGCTTGAAATTTTAACTAAAAAAATTAGTGATAAATATTCCGAAAAATATCCTAAGTTTTTTACAAAAAACAAATGCTTAAAACTTGCACAAGAAAATGCCAGGGCACTTAACTCGGTTTATGGCCGTGGAATAATTATGGTGCACACAGTTTCATATAGGCAACTAAATTATTTGCACGGATATTTTAAATATGAACTTGAAAAATCTGAACACACAAGGTTTTTTGAAAAACTTTTGCCAGAAATGCAAGAATTTTGCTTGGAACTTGAAAAATTGCCATATTTTGACGAAGTTTTAAGTAATCATGGAAAAATGATGGCAAGCTTTAAAGTTAGTGGTTTAACATTAATTAACAATTTTTGTAAGGTTAAAGACCATTTTGATTCAACCATTTATGCCACAAGTTACAAAGCAAGTTTGGCGGAGTTTGCACAAGCACAACGCCACCGCACACTAGATTATACTATTGAAGATTTACCTAAAAACCCAGAATATTATATTCCACAAATTATTCGCGACGAACCAAAATTGGTTAAGGAATGGCTTGCCGATATGAAAAAGAATGCCGAAGATGTTCCAATTGGAACCATTGTTACAATTAACGAAACAGGAACACTTCAGCACTTTATGCTTAAACTATATGAGCGTAAGTGTACATGTGCACAACTAGAAATTAACACCATAACCGATATGGTTTTAAATAAATATTACAAAGCACTTAAAGAGCAAAAAAGCCCAATGGCAAAAGAACTTGCAAAATTTTTAAAAGGTTCACGCTGCACATTCCCAGGTTATGTTTGCACTCAACCTTGTGGATTTGCTGAAGGCATTAAAGGAACAAGGCTAATTTAAAATGTTTAATAAAAAACACGGATAAATTCCGTGTTTTTTTAGTTAATAATAACATAATTTAAAATTTTGTAATTTTTTTAAAATTGCCTATTGAATTTTGCTAATTGCTAATATATAATACATTTGTAATTATTTAAAAGGCAAAAAAATAACGGCAAAAATGCTAATGATTTGGCATTTTTTGTTTTTAAAATGGTGGTAATTTATGAAAACTTCGTTAACAGAGCGTGTTTTAGGTAAAATTGTTGCAAACAAAGAAAGCATTGCTGAAAAGTATATGAACGAATATTTAAAGTATGGCAATGTTAGATATGCTGCATCTTCTAAAACTAAGCCAACTGGGTTTGTTTTTTACACCACTAAATGTAAAACCGAATTGCAAAAACTTAGCCGTGAAGCAGCAAAACAATCGATAGTGCTTGTTGCAACCGGAAATTCCAGACTTGGTCATGTTAAGGCGTTAATAACAAAAAATAATGGGCAGTCATATGAACTAGTTAATAATTGTTTTTATCATGTAGACGAACAAAAAGGTGTGCTTAGTATAGATGGTATTCAAACAGTAAAAGGGTTTTGTGGAATTGGTGTTGGAACTGCTGTAATTAATTTTATTAAGGACATTGCTATTTCGTCAAAATGTAAAATTGTTGAACTTGATAGTGTAAATTCGGCAATTCCGTTCTATAAAAAACTTGGGTTTGAAGTTTCAAATAGTCAAGTGTGCTCTAGGGGTGGCTTAACAACCATGCAATGGGGAGTGTGTGGAGAATTAAACACAACCAACTTTACTGTTAACGAACTTAACCTTATGATGCAACGTGGAAAAGAATGTTGATGAAAATAAGTTTAGCATATCAGCATTAAAAAACCGAAAATTTTTCGGTTTTTATTTTTTTATTTGCATGCTCGAAAATCTACCGCCATTCGACATTGAACTGCTTGTTAAATTTTTAAATTTAATTATAATAAGTGGTAGAGAGGTGTTTATGAGGGATTACGAATTTGGCGAATATATATTTAATTTGCGAAAGCAAAAGGGACTTTCGCAAGCCGAACTTGGTGCGCTTGTTGGTGTTAGTAATAAAGCGGTTTCAAAGTGGGAAACTGGCGAGGCTAAACCAGCACTAATGCAACTAAAAGGTTTAAGCAAAGTTTTTAACATTTCAATTAACGATTTGCTAGATTACAGCACAAAGCAAAATAAAGAAGTTACAAAAATTGTTATAACTGGTGGTCCATGTGCTGGAAAATCAACAGCGCTTAGCTGGATTCAAACTGAATTTACTAAAAAGGGTTATGCTGTTGTGTTTGTTCCTGAATCGGCAACTGAAATAATTTTGGCTGGAATTACTAGAAATAGGTTGCAATCTGATTTAGAATTTCAATTGGCAATTTTAAAAAATCAATTAGAAAAAGAAAAGTTGTTTGAGCAAGCAGCACGTAAGTTTGTTGATGCAAACAAAATTTTAATTGTGTGTGATAGGGGAACGATTGATAACAAAGCCTACATGAGTAATTTCGATTTTAAACAACTTATTAAAATGATGGGCTTAACCGAAATTGAAATGCGTGATAGTTACGATGCTGTGTTCCATTTGGTTACTGCAGCAAATGGCGCCGAAGAATTTTACACTAAAGCAAACAATGGTGCCAGAAGTGAGAATTTGGAAGAGGCACGAAAAGCTGATAGCCGAACATTAAACGCTTGGACAGGACACCCACATTTAAGAGTTATTGATAACTCAAGCAATTTTGAAGATAAAATTAAACGTCTAATTTTTGAAATTTCAAACTTTTTAGGAGAACCAGAGCCTCACGAAATTGAACGCAAGTTTTTAATTGATTATCCTAATTTAGATGTGCTAAAAGAACACAATGTTAAAAAAGTTGAAATAATTCAAACTTATTTATCAAGTAATAACGGCGAGGAAATTAGAATTAGGCAACGTGGTGATGGAAGCAGTTTTATTTATACAAAAACAACAAAACAAAAAATAACTGATATTAAGCGTGTTGAAGTTGAAAAACGTATTACCAAAGACGAATATTTATCGTTGCTTTTAGAGGCTAACACAAATTTAAAGCAAATAAGAAAAACCAGATATTGTTTGGTTTATAAAAACCAATATATTGAAATTGATACCTATCCATTTAGTAGCACTAAAGCAATTATGGAAATTGAACTTAATAACGAAAACGAAGAAATTGTTGTTCCACCATATATTAAAGTTATTAAAGAGGTTACATCTGACGAAAACTTTAAAAACTATAATCTAGCAAAAAAATTAAGTTTAGATTAACCTACTATGCAAACAAGCGAAAAAGAGCGTAAATAGCGCTCTTTTTTAATATATTATCTGTTTATTAATTTGTTAAAAAAGAAATAACAAAATTAAATATTTATTTTATAATTTTACAAAACTTTTGGTTGTGTGCTATTCTAATTTAAAGGTTTAAGGTGTGTTATGGAAAGGTATAATCATTTTAACAAATGGCTAAAAAATAAGTTTGGCGAACGTACACTTAAAATTTGTATAGATGGTGGTTTTACTTGCCCAAACCGTGATGGAACAAAAGGTTGTGGTGGTTGTTCATTTTGTGGCGAACGTGGTAGTGGCGAAAATTTAACAAATCTAGCAATATCAACACAAGTTAAAAATCATTTACAAAGTTATAAGGGAACTAGGGCTAACAAATTTATTGCATATTTTCAAAATTTTTCTAACACATATGCTAGTGTTAAAGAATTAAAACAAAAATATGATTCGGCTTTAATTGACGAACGTATTGTGGCATTAGCCATTGCAACTAGGCCTGATTGTATTACCGAAGATATTGTTAAACTTTTAAAAACCTATGCCAGCAATTATTATGTTTATGTTGAATTAGGGTTTCAAACTGCAAACCAGGTGGTTGCAAATAAGTTTAACAGAGGATATACAAACCAAGAATTTATAGATGCAGTTAAACTTTTAAATAAGTATGGCATAGATGTTGTTACGCACATTATGGTTGGGTTGCCGTTTGAAGAAAATGAAGATATTGCAAACACAGTTAATCTAATTAATTCATTACCAATTATGGGTGTAAAAATTCATTCAACATATATAATTAAAAACACAATGCTTGAGCAACTTTATTTAAAGGGGCAATATGTTCCGCTTGAGTTAGATATTTATGTTAACAAAGTGTGCTACATAATTTCGCATTTAAACCCAAACATTGTTATTTGTAGAATTACTGGCGATGCTCCTAAAAATATTTTGGTAGAGCCTAAATGGAATGCACACAAAAAAATAATTTTAAATGCAATTAATAATGCGCTTAATTACCATAACATTATTCAAGGCGATAAATATATACAAAAATAGTTAAATTAATTAAAAAATAAAATTGCAAATTAATAATTAATGTGTTATTATTATTTTGCAATTAAATATGCCGAAGTGGTGAAACTGGCAGACGCACTGGACTCAAAATCCAGCGATGGCAACATCGTGCGGGTTCGACTCCCGCCTTCGGCACCAAAGTTAGTATACACAATGTGGTATACTATTTTTTTGTTTGTAATATTAGTAAAAGTTTTTTAGGCGGGATACTTCGTGTCGTCCTGTCGGACCCAGACCGCACCTAAAGTGCTCCCGGCTTAGGCTACAAACTTGCCACTGGCAACTTTGCTTAACGCGTCGCCCCTTCGACACCAAAGTTAGTATACACAATGTGGTATACTATTTTTTTTGTTTGTAATATTAATAAAAGTTTTTTAGGCGGGACACTTCGTGTCGTACGGTCGTAATAAAAAACAAGCAATTTTAACGTGCTTGGTTTTTAGTTGATTTTATTTAAATCGCTTTCAATAAGTTTTTTTAGTTCAATTAATTCTTCTTTTAATGTTGAAGCTCCGGCAGTTATTCCTATGCGTGTGGTTTTGTTAATTTTAATGCTGTTAGCTTCAAGTTCTTGTGCATAAGTGTAAATATCTTCAATAAAAATGCTAGGGCAGTAGTAACTAACATTTTTAAATAGTTCAACCGAATTACTTGAGTTTTTGCCACCAACAACAATCATAATATCGCTTTCTTTTGCCAGTTCAACTGCATATAAATTAATTAGTTTTTGTGCATTGCAAATTGTTTTATTCACACTTAATTCGCAGTTGTTTTGTTTTGCTATTTCTGTAATTTTTTGTTCTAATTCATCGAACTTGCTTGAGTTAAATGTTGTTTGACAAACCAAATGTAATTTGTCATTTTTAATTTCATTTAATTGTTCTAAATCGTTTTCGGTTTCAATAACAATTGCTCCACCCAAACACCAACCTTGAGTTCCTACCACTTCAGGGTGTTTTTGTTTTCCAACAATAATAATTTTATAGCCTTTAAGCATAAATTCTTGAGTTGAATTATGTATTTTTTTTACATTAGGGCAGGTGCAATCCTTAAACTTTATTCTATTTTCATTTAAGTATTCAAACGTTTTAGGTGGCTCGCCGTGAGCACGAATAATTACTAGTTCATTGCTATTTAATTCAGTTAGTTCAGTTTTAATTTTAGCACCCAAATCATTTAAAAATTTGTTTGCATTTTTATTGTGAACAACTTCCTTAAAAAGCGTAACGTTTTTGCCTTTATTAAGTTGTGCTTTTGTGGTTTCAATAACGTTTTTACAACCTTCGCATAATCCACAAATTTTGCTAATTTTAATGTTTTCCATATTAATGTTTATTTCGGTAATGCTGTTTTAATTACAACTATTTTGTTTTTGAGTTGTTTAAACTTTTCATTTTGTTATGCAAGTTTTCAAGTGAGCTTACTAAAATATATTGTTCGTCATCTTCATCGGCAGAACAAATTGGTTCAACAATTTCAAAGCCAACCTTTTTATATAGGTTAATTGCTGGTAAATTATCTTTATCAACAGTAATTGATATTGGCAGTGTTGTGCCAAGTGTGGCATAGTGTTGGGCTGCAGTAAATAGTAAATTTTGTGCAATTCCTAGCCTTCTATATTCGGGGCTAACAACAAGGTTAATAACAAAAATGCTGCCATTGCGGCGTTTCGATAGTGGGTTCGTTGCAATATGTGCAATAATTTGGTTAGAACTACTATCTATGCACACAAAATTAACGTTAGTTTCTTTTTCTATGTAAATGTTTTTAATTTGTTCAATTGAGTATGCGTTTTCAATTCCGTCGGCTTGTTCAACACTAACAATTTGTTTTAATTGTTCTGGTGTTACATGTGATTGTTCAAGTTTTATATATTGTAAATTGGTGTTCATAGTTTTCTCCAAAAGTTTTAATATAAAATTTATTTAAAAACATATTATCAAATTTTTGTTTGTTAGTAAATTATAAAGGTTTGTTTTGTGGTGTAAACTCTTTTTTTGTGGTAAAATAATTTGTAAGTTATGATATTACCAGATTTATTAGAAACACAAAATTTAATATTGAAAAAAGCATCAATCATGTTTGCCGAATCGGCACATAAAAACATTTTTGTTTTTGAAGAATGTGCAAAACATATGTTATGGCGTGTTAGTAAAACTTTAGAGGAAACAACATCTAAAATTGATAAGTGGTGTGATTTATTTAAAGATGGATTGGCTTATTTTATTTTTGAAAAAGATGGCAACCCTTTAAATGTTTGTGGTTTTATTTTTGCATTAAAAACAAACAACGAAATTTCAGATATTGGTTTGTGTTTTGGTAAGGATTATTTTGGTAAAGGTTATGGCAAACAAGTTATGCAACTTTTAATTACCCAATTACAAAATAAGGGCATAACCAGAATAGAATATTCTTGTTTTTCTAATAATATTGGGTCTAATAAACTTGCAAAAAGTTTAGGGTTTAGATATTATAAAACTCAAGATAGGTTTGTTAATAAGTTAAACAAATATGTGCCAGAAAATTTTTACGATATAATGTTTAAATAAGTTTATTTAAACTTGCAAATATTGCTAAATAAAGGCAAATATATTAAGTTTGTGTACTACTATGCAAAAGGAAATAATTGTATGGAAAAATTTGTTATTATTGATGGAAACAGTTTAATAAATCGTGCGTTTTATGCGCTTCCGCAACTTGCAAATTCCGAGGGGGTTGTTAGCAATGGCGTTTTTGGATTTACCACAATTTTGGTTAAAATTATTAACGAAATAAAACCCAAATATATTTGTGTTGCGCTAGATTATGGTAAACAAACTTTCAGAAAAGATTTATTTGCTGAATATAAGGGAACAAGAAAGCCAACTCCGCCAGAATTAAAAAGTCAATTTCCTATTTTACGCGATTTGCTAAAAAGTATGGGCATAACCTATATTGAAAAAGAGGGTATTGAAGCCGACGACATTATTGGAACTTTAACCAAAAAGTTTAACACCGAAAATATTATTGTAACAGGCGATAAAGATAGTTTTCAGTTAATTAACGATAACACTTGGGTAATGTTTACACGCAAAGGTGTTTCCGAAACAATTAATTATAATCCAGACCAACTGTTTAACGATTATGGTTTAAAACCATATCAAATTATCGATTTAAAAGCACTTATGGGCGATGCTTCCGATAACATTCCTGGTGTTGCTGGTGTTGGCGAAAAAACAGCACTTGGCTTACTTGATAAGTTTGTAACTCTTGAAGGCGTTTACGAAAATTTAAACAATATTTCTGGTAAACTAAAAGAAAAACTTGAAACCAATCGTGAAACAGCGTTTCTTAGTAAAACTCTTGCAACCATTAAAACCGATTGCGAACTAAACTACGAACTTAAAAATTTTGAATATCAATTTCCTTTTAGTAACGAAGTTCACAAATTTTTTATGCGCTATCAATTTAATTCGCTATTAAAAAAGCCAGAATTATTTACACAAATTGAAGTCGACGAGGTTAGTGCCGATGTTAATCAAGTTAGCATAACAAACCTAAACCAAGTTAATGACATTATTAAACTAATTAACCAAGAAAAACACTTTTACCTAAGCCTTGACGGAACATTTAGTTTAACTGTTGGAAACACTGAATTTAATTTAGAGCAAAAATTTGATTTGCTTTCAACACCAATTGAATTAAACGATGTTTTACAACAACTAAAACCAGTTTTAGAAGACTCTTTAGTTTCAAAATGTTTGTTTGATTATAAGTCAATTTTGCACAAGTTACACGACCACAATGTGGCTTTAAATGGCGTTAAATTTGATGTTTTAATTGCTAGATATTTGGTTAACAACAACAATAAAGCAACCATTGGTTTAACCGATGTTTTAACTGAAAATGCAATTAATAATAAGTTATTAAGTTATAACTTAAAGTATTTGGAAGAAGTATATTCTAAAAAACTAGAAGAACTTAACCTTAACGACGTTATGTTTAATATGGAACTTCCGTTAACCTATGTGCTATATAACATGGAAAACAATGGCTTTAAAATTGACCAAAACGAACTATATAAACTGGACGAAAAATATTCTGCAGAGTTAACCGAGTTAACTAACGAAATTTTCGAACTTGCCGGAATGCAGTTTAACATTAATTCGCCAAAGCAACTAGGCGAGGTTTTATTTGATAAACTTAACCTTTATATGGGCAACAACAAAAAGAAAAGCACCGGAATTGATGTTTTAAATAATTTGAAAAATGACCACCCAATAATTGAAAAAATTATTAGGTATAGGCAAATAAGCAAACTTTACACAACTTATGTTAAAGCATTTGAGGGCTTAATTAATAAACAAACCGGAAAAATTTACACAACCTTTAACCAAACACTAACTTCAACTGGCAGGCTAAGCAGTTCCGAGCCAAACTTGCAAAATATTCCAGTTAGAACCGACGAGGGTAAAGGGCTAAGAAAAATATTTATTCCTTCAAACCCAAAAGGTTACATTGTTTCGGCAGATTATAGCCAAATTGAACTTAGGTTACTTGCTTCGTTTAGTGCCGATCCGCAACTGGTTAAAGCCTATAACGAACATAAGGATATTCATGCAACAACCGCAAGCCAAGTGTTTGGGGTAAAACTTACCGATGTAACCAGCCAAATGCGTAGGGACGCTAAAGCTATTAACTTTGGCATAATTTATGGTATTTCCGATTATGGTTTAAGCCAAAACATTGGCTCAACACGTAAAGTTGCAAAAGACTATATTGATAGATATTTTGAAGAATATCCGTCAGTTAAAAACTATATGGAACAAAATGTTGCGTTCTGCAAAGAAAACGGCTATAGCAAAACATATTTTGGACGTGTTAGGTTTATTCCTGAAATTAAAAGTTCAAACTTCAACATTCGTCAATTGGGCGAGCGTGCTGCCATGAATATGCCACTGCAAGGTACCGCTTCCGACATTATTAAACTTGCCATGATTAAAGTTTTTAATAGAATTAATAGCGAAAATTTGAAAAGTAAGTTAATCTTGCAAATTCACGACGAACTTATTGTTGATTGCGAACCAAACGAACTTGAGCAAATTAAAACTATTTTAACCGAAGAAATGGAAAACGTTGTTAATCTGCCAGTTAAACTAGAGGTTAATGTTAGTTATGGTTCTGATTGGTTTGAAGCAAAATAATTAAACTATAAAAAATAAGCTTATGGCTATTTGCTAAGGCTTATTTTTTTGTGCATTAGTATATTCATAAAAAACAAGCATAACCTAATAGTATGAAAAAAAATATTATTGTTGTTAGTGTTATAACGGCGGTTGTGTTACTTTTGGGGTTAAGTGCAATTTTATTTTGGTATGTAATGTATCCAGTAAAACATAAAAATGTTATTCAAAAATATTGTAATGTGTTTAATCTTGAACCAAGTTTGGTTTGTGCTGTTATTAACACTGAAAGTGGGTTTAATAAAAATGCAGTTAGTGCAGTTGGAGCAAAAGGTCTTATGCAACTAATGCCATCAACTGCAACCGAAATTGCAACTAAACTAAATGTTGCTAATTACACCGAAGAAATGCTTTTTACACCCGACACCAACATCAGGTTTGGGTGCTACTATTTAAACTATTTGCTAAATATGTATAACGGCAATGTAACTTGCGCGGTGGCGGCATATAATGCAGGGTTTAACAATGTTAACAGTTGGCTAGAAAATTCGCAATATTCAACTAATAATCAACTTACAAACATTCCGGTTGCCGAAACTAAAAATTATGTAAAAAAGGTTTATTCCGCCATCAAAATTTATAATTTCAGATATTAAATTAAAGCATTAAACAATTTGTTTGGTGCTTTTTATAATTTTAATAAACTTTTGCATTGACTTGCACGCTATTTTCTAGTAAACTAGAAAAAGCAAAAAATCGAGATTAATCGGAGAAAATTATGGATCAAAATACTACTGAAAATTTATATAAGGAAACAGATATTAGACAAAAGAAGATTGATGACTTAAAAGAAGAGGGAATTAATCCTTATGCAGAGCGTTTTGGGGAAACTCATAACATTACTAAAGTTAGAGAAATGAACGATGGCGACAGAGTTTCGGTTGCTGGTCGTATGACATTTAGACGTACATTTGGTAAATTTATGTTTGTTCAAATTACCGATGTGTTTAACAAACTTCAAGTTAGCCTAAGTGTTAACCAAATTCCTGAAGATGAATATAAATGGTTTAACAATTTTGTTGACATTGGCGACTATGTTGGTTTTACTGGAACAATTTATCACACAAAAACTAACGAGCTTACTGTTCAAGCCGAAAGTTTTAATTTGCTTTCAAAAGCTAAAAAACCACTTCCAGAAAAATTCCATGGTTTAACAGATATCGAAACACGTTATCGTCAACGTTACCTAGACCTTGTTATGAACGAAGAAAGCCGCAAGGTTTTAGTTGGACGCAGCCGTTTAGTTGCTTTTATTAGAAACTATTTACAAGAAAACGGATTCCTAGAAGTTGAAACTCCAATTTTACAAGGTGCTGTTTGTGGCGCAAGTGCAAAACCATTCTTTACACACCACAATGCTTTAGATAAAGAGTGCAACCTACGTATTGCTCCAGAAGTTTACTTAAAACAAGTTGTTGCTGGTGGTTTTCCACGTGTGTTTGAAGTTGCAAAATGCTTCCGTAACGAGGGTATGGACGCTTCTCACTTACAAGAGTTTACTCAAGTAGAGTGGTATTGCAGCTACTGGAACTTTGAAGATAACATTAAATTCTACACAAAGTTTATTCGTGAACTTGTAACATACATGCTTGGCAAACCAGAAATTGTTGTTGGCGACAAAACAATTGTTTTACCAGAAGAATTTAATCGTATTAACTACGTTGAAAAAATTAACAGCATTCTAAAATTTAACGTTTTAGATTATCCAGATGTTGAAGAACTTCGCAAAAAAGTTTTAGAAACTGGTTTATTTGATGCCGACGAAGTTGATTATTTAAAAACTTGTGGTGCAATTATCGATTATGTTTACAAACGTAAAATGCGTCCAGACATTATTGAACCTACAATTCTTTATAACTATCCAGCATGCTTAGTTCCACTAGCACGTCGTAGCGATAAAGACCCACGCATTATCGAAATGTTCCAATTCCTAGTTAATGGTGAAGAACTTTGCAAAGCTTATTCTGAACTTGTAGACCCAGATATTCAACGAGAAACTTTAGAGGAACAAGCTAAAGCAAAAGCAATGGGAGATGAGGAAGCAATGGATATCGACGAAGATTTCTTGCTTGCTATGGAACATGGTATGCCTCCAATGAGTGGTCTTGGTATGGGTATTGATAGATTGCTTGTTATGCTTTATAATCAACAAAACATTCGTGATGTAATTTTATTCCCAATTATGAAATAAGAGGTTTTTATATGAGTGTTATTTTTGCAAGTTCAACTTGTGATTTAAACTTAAAAATACTAAAAAAAGTTGGTGTAGAGGTTCTAAATTTGCCTGTAAATTTTAACGGCAAAAAGTGCCTTTATAACGCAAGTAAGTTTAATTTTGACGAGTACTATGCAAACTCTAACATTGCATTAGACGAACCAAACTACACAAAACTAATTAAAACAAAATTTACCGAAGCCTTGTTAACTGGGCAAGATTTAATTTATTTAACTGCAAATGCTAAATATGATTTAACTTATAAATTTGTTAATCCAATTTTAAAGGAACTTGCAACCAAGTTTCCAGAACAAAAAATTGAAATTGTTAACTGCAACAACTATAGTTTAGGCTATGGGTTAATTGTGTATGAGGCAGGCATTGTAAATTCGCGTGGCGAAAGCATTACCGAAGTTACTAAATTTGTTAACAAAATTAAACGTCAAATTAAAACCTACATTATTCCATCTACCAATGCAAACATAAAACAAAAATTAACATTGGTTGGTGGCATGATTGGTGTTAGGCCAGTTTTAGAAGTGGTGGGTGGCGAACTTAAAGTTTTAAACAATGTTAGGGGAAAAAAGAATATAATTAATGTTTTACTTGAAAAAGCAAAACAAAACTCTAACGAAGTGCCTTTAGCAATTATGTGTGGCAAAAACACTGACGAAGCCAATGCTTTAGAAGAATATGTTTTAGAAGCTGATTCCGAGCGTGTTATTTTAAAAGGTGGCATAAACCCACTTATGTTATCGCAATTTGGCGATAGAACAATTGCAATAAGTTATTACAAAAAACCTAGAAGCTAATTTCTAGGTTTTTTAATATTCAAACTATTACTGCTCAAGAATTTTTTGATTACGAACTAAAAGATTTAATAAGAAAAGAAAAAGTTTCATCAGAAACTTTAACAAAGTCTGGAAAATCAGTTAAATAAATTCTAAACCACCAAATTTGGTGGTTTTTATTTTTAACTATAAAACTTTATGCTATACTATTTTAGAGGTAAAACAAATGCTTATAAATGTTTTAAATAAAGAAAGTTTAAAAATTGAAACAAAAAATATTAATGCTAATGTTAATGGTGTTTCAAGTCCACTACTAATTCCAAACCCACTTACACTTTGTGTTAACGGAACCGATAATGGGCGTTTTAATGTTTTTAATTTAGATAATTTAAGTTTAAATGATTTAAACTTGCAACTTCAAAAGTTTAAACATAACAATAAAATTAACATAATTTATTTAAATAATGTTATTAACTATGTTAATTATTTTGACGAAATAATTATTCCGTTTTGTAAACAAAACAAAGTAAAACCTGTTGTTAAAGCAGGTAGCACCCTTGAAGAAATGGGTGAGTTTGATGTTGCTTTTAAAAAATCGCCAATAGATGTTTTAGAGGAATATGGCGTGCTAGATTTAGAACCAATAATTTTATCTGCCACTAGGCTTGAAAAAGAAGATTTGGAAAAACTTGGTTACTATAGTGCAACCATATGTTTAGATTTGTCTAACGATTTAATTGCTGGAAATGGGGTTCCACAAATTGTTACAATGCAAAAATATAACCTAAACATAATGCTAAATGTTAGGGACGATTTGTTTGAAGAACTTAAACTTGTTTATATGCTATCAAATGGTATTTTTAATTATGAACAAAGCTATGCAAACATCTTAAAAATGGCTTTATTAAATAGTTATAAGGCATTTAATATAGAGAACTCAGAACTTATGCTTTTGTGTAATATTGAACAGCCAAGCCTTAAAAATTTAGTTTTAAATTGCAACAAATTTAACATTGCAACTAAAAACTAACTATAGTAAATTTTGCTATTGATTGTTGGGCTAATTTATGCTATAATTTTAAAAATGAGGAGGAAATTACAATGACAGCTATTTATTGGATTATCGGTTTATTTGTGCTTTTCGCCTTTTTAAAGAATTTTAATGCTTAATTAACTAAATAATATTATTAAAAATATAACAACGCCTAACAACAGGTGTTGTTTTTTTGTTTTTTAATTAAAAAATTTATCATAAAACTGTTGTAAATTTAAAAAATTTGGTTATAATTATATTGAAAGGTCAAAGAAAGTCAAATAAAAATCAAGTTTGCTTTGTTTATCTTATAAAACAGTTAGGAGGTTAGTGGTTTGAAAACAATAAGCGATATTATTGAAGAGTTTATTTTGCAGCAACTTGACGATGGTGAAATTAATTTAAGTCGTAACGAACTTGCAAATTTTTTTAATTGTGCTCCAAGCCAAATTAACTATGTGTTAACAACTAGGTTTACGCCAATGCGTGGGTTTGATATTGAAAGCAAACGCGGTGGTGGTGGATATATTAAAATTGTTAAATTTTCAAACAATTCTAAAACCAACCATATTTCTAATTTAATTAATAACTATATTGGCAATTCAATTGATTATAACAACGCTTTAATGATTTTAGATAATTTGCTTACTAACAACTTTATATCGAAAAGCGAATATAAAATAATTGCTGTTGCAATATCTAATAAAACATTATCCAGCCCAATTAACAATGAAGATAAGTTAAGGGCAAAAATTTTAACTAACATTTTACTAGAAAAGTGTAAGGAGGAATAATTATGCTTTGTGATAAATGTAAACAAAACAACGCAACGTTTCATAGCACCGTTAATGTTAATGGGCAGGTTACCGAAACACATTTATGCGAAAATTGTGCAAAAGGGAACAAACTTTTTTCGTTTAACGAATTTTTAAACCCAGCGCTTTCGCCATTTGGCTTTTTTGATAGTTACGAAGAACCAACTTGCGATAGTTGCGGTTTCACACTTTCAGATTTTAGGGAAACTGGTTTGCTTGGTTGTGCTGAATGTTATAAAACTTTTAATAGCATTATTAAACAAAGTTTACAAAAAATTCAACCATCGCTTACTCATGTTGGTAAAAAACTTAACGACCAAACAGGGCTATCTGATTCTGAAAAACAAATTAAAAAACTAGAAGTTGAACTTAAAAATGCAGTAAATGAAGAAAACTACGAACTTGCAAGCGAAATTAAGAAAAAAATTATTGCATTAAAGGAGGCAAATAATGAATAGTAACATTATTGTTGGTTCTAGAATTAGGCTTGCCCGCAATTTAAAAAACCAAGCATTTACAAACAACACCGATTTAGAAAGTGCAAACAATGTTTTAACAAGTGTTTTTAATGCTTTAAGTGATATTTCAAATTTTAATTTGTATAAATGTAAAAACTTAAAATCAGATGTTTTAGAGGAAATGCTAGAAGACCACTTAATTTCTAGCGAACTTATTAATAATTCCGATATTTCTGGTGTTGCCATAAGTGCTGATAACACAGTTTCAATTATGGTTAACGAAGAAGACCACATTAGAGAACAGTGCTTTTTAGAGGGGTTAAATCTTAAACGTGCTTACGATATTATTTCCGATATCGACCAAGAACTTGGCGCAAGTTTAAATTTTGCATACGACGACGAACTTGGGTTTTTAACTGCATGCCCAACAAATGTTGGCACCGGGCTTAGGGCTTCGGTTATGATGTTTTTACCAGGAATAACACTTACAAACAATGTTCAAGAAATGGTTAATGCTGTTTCGTCGTTTGGTTTATGTGTTAGGGGTGCATATGGAGAAGGTAGTTCGGCTAGTGGCTATTTATTTCAAATTTCTAACCAATTTTCGTTAGGCAAAACCGAGGAAGAAATAGTACAATTAGTTGAAAGCACAGCTCTTAAAATTTGCGACCTCGAAATTAGAGCAAGAAAACTTTTGTTAGATAATAACAAAGATTTGCTTACCGACGAAGTTTTACGTGCATATGGAGTTTTAAGTAATTGCTACAAAATTTCAACTTCTGAGGCTACTGAACTATTATCTAAGGTTAAACTTGGTGCCGATATTGATTTAATTAAACTAAAAGATTGTTCGGTTGTTTCGGAATTACTTAAAAACATTAGCCCAACCAAAATTAACAAACTAAGCCAAAAAGCGTTAACCGAAATTGAACGTGATAAATTTAGAGCCGAATATATTGGCAGGGTTATTAAAAATAACCGAATTTACTAAAATTTAAAGGAGAATAACATGGCATACGGAATTAGACTTACTGAAAGTGTAAATCGTGCAATACAAAATGCAGGAAAAATTGCACTTTTATATTCTAACTATCAAATTGGAACCGAGCATTTACTTTATGGACTTGCATCGGTTAAAGATAGTGTTGCTAGCAAAATCCTTGGTAATTATGGCGTAAATCATAACAAAATTGAAGAGGTTTTTGCTAAAAGTAAACCTAAACAAAGCAATTTAATTTTGCAAAGTTCAATCGATTTTACACCACGAACTAAAGAGGCTTTTGTTTTAGCCAACCAGTTTGCAATGCAAATTGGACACAACTTTGTTGGAACCGAGCATTTGCTTGTGTCGTTGCTACTTCAAGACGATAGTTATGCTGTAAATATTTTAAAACGAAGTTTTAAAGTTAACATTAACGACCTTAAAAATACAATTTTACAGGTGTTAAAAGCCGAAACTTCAACAAACTATAATAGCCAACTTAATTCTAATTTTGATTTTGGATATTCAACACCACAACATAACACTTATTCAAATAATAATCCATATGCTAATGGTGGCGATTATCAAGGCAATGTTAATGCAGGTTATAATTCTAGTTTTAACAACGTGGGAAGTGGTTTGCCTAAAGACCTTTTAGAAATGGGGCAAGACTTAACTGCAAGGGCTAGAGCAAATAAAATTGACCCTATTATTGGGCGTGATGAAGAAACCGAACGAATTATTGAAATTTTGTGTCGTAAAACTAAAAATAATCCGGTGTTAATTGGCGAAGCTGGTGTTGGTAAAAGTGCAGTTGTTTATGGTTTGGCACTTCGAATTGCCAAAGGTGAAGTTCCAGAACTGCTTAAAAACAAAACCATATTCTCGCTTGAACTTGGTGGGCTTATGGCTGGCACAAAATATAGAGGCGAGTTAGAAGAAAGACTTAAAAACTTAATTAATGTTATAACTCAAAATCGCGATATAATTGTGTTTATCGATGAAATTCACACACTTATGCAAGTTGGTTCTGATAAAGGCGAAATTAATCCTGCCGATATGTTAAAACCATATCTTGCTCGTGGCGAGTTTCAAACCATTGGTGCAACCACCACCGATGAATATCGTAAGTTTATTGAAAAAGATAAAGCGTTAGAACGTAGGTTTCAGCCAATTATGGTAAATCCGCCATCAGTTGATGATACTATTAAAATTTTAAAAGGTTTGCGTGATAGTTACGAAGCATTCCATAAAGTTAAAATAACCGACGAAGCAATTGAAGCGGCAGCAAAATTAAGCGACCGCTACATTATGGACAGAAGCCTTCCAGATAAGGCTATCGACTTAATTGACGAAGCAAGCAGTAAAGCAAAAGTTCATGTAAACCAAAAACCTGCCGAACTTGCTGCACTTGAAGAAGAAATTGCAAAATATGAAGTTGAGAAAAAAGAAGCACTAATTTCCGATAACTTTGAAAAAGCTGCAAATTTCAGAGATAAAATTCGTGATGCTGTTAACCGCAAAAAAGTATTAGAAGAAAAGCTTGTTGCAACTAACGCTAGCGCAACCATCACCGAAAACGATATTTGTGCTGTTATTAGTAAATGGACTGGTATTCCTGTAACTAAAGTTACCGAAAGCGAAAAACAAAGACTTCTAAATCTTGAATCAATTTTGCACAAACGTGTTATTGGTCAAGACGAAGCAATTACTGCTGTTAGCAAGGCAATTAGGCGTGCTAGAATTGGTTTAAAGGAAAACAACAGGCCAATTGGAAGTTTTATGTTCCTAGGTCAAACCGGTGTTGGTAAAACCGAACTATGCAAAGCTTTAGCCGAAGCAATGTTTGATAACGAAAACAATGTTATTAGGCTAGATATGAGCGAATATATGGAAAAACATAGTGTGTCTAAACTAATTGGTTCGCCTCCAGGATATGTTGGTTTCGACGAAGGCGGACAATTAACTGAACAAGTAAGGCACAAACCTTATTCAGTTGTTTTATTCGACGAAATTGAAAAAGCACACCCAGATGTGTTTAATATGCTGCTTCAAATTTTAGACGATGGTAGATTAACCGATAGTCAAGGCAGAACCGTAAGTTTTAAAAATACTATTATAATTTTAACTTCAAATGTTGGCGTTTCAGAACTTCCTAAAAAGCAAACAAAACTTGGCTTTGATGTTTCAAACGAATCAACAAGCGTAGACCACGAACAAATGAAAGAAGTTTTATTAAATGCACTTCGTCGTAAATTTAAGCCAGAGTTTATTAACCGAATTGATGTTGTAACTGTGTTCCATGCTTTATCGTACGAACAAATTGCGCAAATTGCAAAAATATTTATTTCAAATTTAAATAAACGTTTAAACAAGCAAGGCGCAAGCCTAAAAGTTACCGAAAGTGCACTTAAATATTTAATTGAAAAAGGGTATAATCCAGAATATGGTGCAAGGCCGCTTCGTAGATTAATTGAACAAGAAATTGAAGACCGCATTGCTGAATATATTTTAGAAAACAAATTAGAGCCAGGTGCAGTTGTTGTTATTAGTGCAAAAGATAACAATTTGGTTTTAAGTTTTGATAAAAAGAAATAATAAATTAAAGAGTCTAAATAATTTAGGCTCTTTCTTTGTTTAATTTATAAACCTACTAAATTTATAAAAACATGAATAACATTGTTTGCGTGATAGGTTAAAATTTGTTACAATTAATATATAAAAACAGGAGGCAAAATATGAAAATATCTTACACCGCAAAAAATTATAATATTTCTGAAAAATTTAAAGAAATATTAGAAAAAAAACTTAATAAACTAGAAAAATATTTTGACGATGATGTTACTGTTAAAGTTAACTGCATTGAGCAAGCAAAGCAAAACAAACTAGAACTAACAATTAACTCTAAAGGCATGTTTTTCCGTTCTGAAGTTTCAAGCGACAATATGTATAACAACATCGATTTGGCTCTTCCAAAAATTGAAAAACAAATTGTTAAACAAGGTTCTAAGTTTAAAACAAAACTTAAAAAGGATGCCTTCCTAACCAACGAATTTATGTTTATAGATGCTGTTGAGGAACCAAAATCAACACCTAAACTAGTTAAAACTAAAAAGTTTGAACTAGATCCACTTACTGTTGAAGATGCCGAAGCTTATATGGAAGCATTAGACCATAACTTCTATGTGTTCTTAAATGCTGAAACTGGCAATGTAAACATTATTTACAAACGTAACGATAAAAACTATGGTTTAATTGAAGTTACTTACTAAAATTTAATATTTAAGGGCTTAACTTTAGTTAAGCCTTTTTTTATTAAACAATTAAAAAACAACTAATAATTAACATTTGTTATAGTTAAAAATTAACAAAACAAAAGTGGTTTTTAAGTTGTAGAAACATTTAAATTTTAGTATAATATACACAGGTTTAGTTTTAGTTAATTTGAACAAAGGAAATTTTTATGTTAAGTGTTAATAATGTTTATTTAAAATACACAAAAGAATTTAATACTTTAAACAACATCAATCTAAAAATTGAAACTGGCGAACACGTTGTTTTGTTCGGTGAAAAAGAAAGTGGAAAAAGCAGTTTAATTAGGGTTATTGCTGGGCTTGAAAAAGTTACTAGTGGCGATGTTCTAATTAAAAACATTGATGTAAAAAAATTAAACCTAAAAACTGACGTAAGTCTTGGATATATTAGTGCACTTAGTGCATTTTTAGAAAAAAAGACTGTTGCACAAAACTTGGCTTATGTTTTAAAAATTAGAAAGCTCGATAAAGATGATATTAACAGCAAAGTTAACGGAATTATTTTATCGTATGGGTTAGAAGGCCTTAAAGATAGAAAGCTTAAAGACTTAAGCGATTTTGATAGAATGCGCGTTGCAATTGCAAGGCTAAATTTACGTAAACTAGATTTTTTAATTTGCGACGATATTTTTGAAAATTTTGCAGAGGCCGATGCACTAAAACTATCTAAAATGATTAATGTGCTTATCGACCAAAACGAATGCACCAGCATTGTTGCAGTTTCAAATACCAAAATTGCAAAACAATTTAAAGGTAGGGTTGTAACCTTAAAATTTGGTTCAATAATTGATTAAGAGGGATTTTTACACATGGCAAAAAATATAGAAAACACTGAACTTAGAGATAAATGCTTAAACTTGTTTTCAAGCAAAAATATTTTTTATAATTGCGGACCAGAACTTATTAACGAATATAAAAAAGTGTTTGCAGTAAAATCGGTTAATTCGCTGTTATCCGATGAAGACCTTGTTAAAACAGCAACCTTATTTTTTGAAAATAGTTTAAATATTTCAACAGCAAGCAAGGTTGGGTTTATGCATCGCAACACATTAATTTATAGATTAGATAAAATTCAAAAACTAATTGGTTTAGATATTCGTAATTTTAACGATGCAGTTGTTTTTGAAAATTTACTTTTGTTTTACGAAATGATTAAATCTGGCGAACAAAACTAAAGCATATTTTAACATAAAAACTAAACGATTGATTTTTATAATCAATCGTTTTTTTATTTTTAAACTTGGCTTAGTTTGTAAAATTGGCAAGTGTTTTTTATTAAATTTAATGAGCTAATCAACTTTTTTATAATTATCAATTTCGCTCGAGCTACTAAAAACATCAGTTGTAGCACTTGCTGTTTTTGTTTTGTTAAGGCTTGTAAAAATTTTAAGTAAGTCGTTAATTTTTAAATTGCCACCACCATTAATTAGCGGAATAAGTTTTCCAATAAGCTCGTTTTTGCCACCGCCTAAATTATTAAGTAAGGGAAGCACTGTGTTAAAATCAACATTTTCATTTAAATTAAATCCACTAAAGTTGTTTGGTGCGTTTTTAGTATTTTCATTATCGCTTTTACTTTTTGCTTCTGAGTTGTTGCTTAAAACAGGTTTTGTGAAGGCATTGGTGTGTCCTTCTTTAATATCACGTTTTAGTTGTTCTTGTCCTTGCTTGGTATATTTTAATGGTAGTTCGCCATAAGGGTAGTAAGTTGTTGGCGCGTAACCAAAATTGTTTTGTTTGTTATTCATTTTTGCTCACCTAAAATAAATGTCAATATATTATATGTTTGCATATATATAATTAGTGAATATTTGGAGGGGAAAATGAAGTTTAGTGAATTTGAACCAAGCGGCATAGACGAATTAGAAAAACAAAAAATTGAAAATCCAGAGCAAGTTAAATCAGTTGAGGAACAATTAAAAAAATATGAAAATTTAAGCCAGCAAGAACTAATGCAAGAATTTTTAAAAGAAAGCAAAAAGCAAAAACAAAGTGGAAACTTAAACTCAGAAAGTTTAGAAAATATTAAACAAACACTAACGCCGTTTTTAAATGATAATCAGCAACAAAAGTTAAACGAACTATTAGGAATTATTAACAATGATTAATAAAATTGACCCAACAATTTTACAGATTGTTGAAACAATGAATAATAACTCTGCACATCTTGATTGTGTTGTTTATGCAAACAATTTTTTGCAAAGTAGGTTTTTATTTAAGAGGTTACATAAATTAAATAATGTGCACGAGTTTCCATTTATTAATGCGTTCGGTGTTAAGCTAACACCCTTAGAAATTAGCAAGGTTGCATCGTTAAATGCAGTTAGTTATATAACAAGCAGTTTAAAAGTTCAAACACAAATTAATGTTGCTAAACAAGTTATTGAACTAGGCTCTTCAAACTTGGCTCATGATTTTTGTTGTGTTGTTATTGATACTGGTTTTAGTCCGTGTATTGATATGTGTGTTCCGCATAGTCGGTTGGTTAATTTTGTTGATTTTATAAACAACAAAACTATTCCGTACGACGATAACGGTCATGGAACATTTGTTACAAACATGCTTGCTGGTTCAGGTGTTGTTAGTAATGGTAAATATGCAGGTATTGACGCAAACGCTAATGTTATTGTCATAAAAGCACTAGATAAAAACGGCGAAACGGGTGTTATTAATATTTTAAAGGCGATGCAGTGGATTTTAGATAATAAGCAAAAATACAACATAAAAGTTGTTTGCATGAGTTTTGGTAGCATGGTTTTAACAAAAAGCGACCCGCTTATTTTGGGAGCTGAAGCTCTGTGGAATAATGGTTTAACTGTGGTTGCTGCAGCAGGTAATAGTGGGCCAGAATTTGATACTATTAAGTCGCCAGGTGCAAGCAGTAAAATAATTACTGTTGGTGCAATTAATGATAACAGAATTGGCGATAGTTTTAATGTTAACAATTTTGAGGTTGCCGAGTTTTCTAGCCGTGGTCCTGCTCTGGGAAATTATAAGCCTGATGTTGTTGCTCCTGGTGTTAACATAAGGGGAGCCTGCAGTTTTCAGTTAACAAAACAACATTATATGACCATGAGCGGAACAAGTGTTGCTACACCAATTGTTGCTGGCATTTGTAGTTTGTTAATTTCTAAAAATGGAAATTTAAAACCAAACGATATTAAACACATATTGCTTAACAACACAATTAAACTTGGTGCCGATAAAAACACTGAAGGGTTTGGTTTAATTAATTGTAGTAACTTTGTATTTTAAATAAAAGATTGCTTAATGGTGTTAAGCAATCTTTTTTAATAGTTTAATTAATTTGTTAATTTCGGTTAGTTTATTAAAATAACTTATCGATACTCTAATTGTTCCGGTGTTTAGTGTTTTTAAATTTTTATGTGCTAGTGGTGCACAATGTAATCCGCCTCTAACGCAAACATTGTGTTCGCTTAAATAATTAACAACATCGCTTGCGCTTTTATTTTTTAAATTAAAACTAATAACTCCGCTTTTAATGCAACTTGTGTATAGTGTAATGTTTTTGTTTTGATTTAAGTAACCATATAATTTGGTTGCAAGTTTTAAAGTTTTTTTATTAATTTTTTCTTGGTGCTTTTCAACAAAACTAATTCCGCCATCTAATGCCATTATTCCAACAAGGTTAATGGTTCCTGCTTCAAGTTTGTCAGGGTAGTAGTTTGGCATGTTTGGGTTTTCACTTTCGGTTCCGCTTCCGCCAAACTTAATTGGATTTGGCTCGGTGTTGTTAATAACCAAAGCGCCTATGCCTTGAGTTCCAAACAAACCTTTGTGCCCAGCTAGTGCTAAAAAATTTATATTGTAATTTTCCATATCAATTTTTTCATGCCCAGCACTTTGTGCTCCGTCAACTAAAAACAAGATTCCGTTAGTCTTACAAAACTCGCCAATTGGTTTTAAATTTGTTGTTGTGCCTGTAACATTGCTTGTGTGGTTTACAACAATTAATTTTGTGTTTGGTTTAACTAAAGGTTTAATTTGCTCTATAGTTATGTTATTATAACAATTTGGTGTAACTACTGAGTATGTTACATTTTTTTCTTTTAAACTATTAATAGTTCGTAAAACTGCATTATGTTCGAATGTTGTAATAATAACATGGTCATTTTGTTTTAGTGTGCCAAGCAGGGCATAGTTAATTGCTTCTGTGCAGTTATAGGTATACACAACATTTGCGTTTTGAGGTGCATTTACAAATTTTTTAATGTGCTCACGACAATCTAAAACTTTTAGCCCTGCTTTAATGCTAAGCTTATGGCTTCCGCGTGATGGATTGGCATTAAACAGTGTTAGTGCTTTAATAACTTCAAAAATAGTTCTAATAGGTTTTTTTCGTGTTGTTGCAGCGTTATCTAAATAAATCATTGTAGTTTATCCGCCTATGACATAAATTTGTTCTTTTTAATAGTATATAGAAAGAGCAAAATTTTTGTTAAACGGAGTAGTTTGTTATGTATGTACTAGCAGTGTTTTTAAACAGAAACGAAACTTTAAAGTTTGAGCGTGCACTAAAGCAAAAAGGTGTTAATGCAATGGTGGTTTCAACGCCAAAAGGTCTTGGCAGTTCGTGTTCGGTTTCGGTTAAGTTTTACTTAAAAGATGTTTCTAAAGCCAGATATTTACTAATTGTTGGAAATTATAAAAGCTTTAATCATTTTTTTAAAATTAATATTTCTAAAAATGGTGTTTCTTATGAAATTATTAATATTTAACTATGTTAAATAAAATAATACTTGAAAAATTTGGTTTATTAGTTTAATATATTTTGGTATAATTGCAATATGGATAGCAAAAAAGCATTAAAAATTATTGAACTTCTTGATAATTTTATAAAAAATCCGGAAACCGAACTTGAATATTCTTCTAATTTTGAGTTGCTTGTTGCCGTTATTTTAAGTGCTCAGTGCACCGATAAGCGAGTTAACCAAGTAACACGTGTTTTGTTTAAAAAATACAACACGCCAAGGCAGTTTGCATCACTTAGTCAAGCTGAACTTGAAGAACTAATTCACCCATGCGGATTTTATCACAATAAAGCAAAAAATCTTATTGCTTGTGCAAAAATGCTGTGTGAAAAATTTAATGAGCAAGTTCCTAGTGATTTTAATAGTTTAGTTAGTTTACCAGGTGTTGGTAGAAAAACTGCCAATGTTATGTTAATTGTGGCATTTAACACGCCGGCAATTCCGGTGGATACGCACATTTTTAGGGTGAGCAACAGATTAGGTTTAACTAATGCTAAAACCGAAGAAGAGTGTGAGCGCCAGTTAACAAATTTGTTTAAATCAAAAAAAGATTTGTGGGGAAAACTACATCACTTAATTTTGCTTTTTGGCAGATATAATTGCAAAGCAATTAATCCACAATGTGCAAATTGTATTTTAAAAGATTATTGCAAACACTATAATAAAAAAGGATAAAACCATGTTTTTAGATAAAGTAAAAATTACTTGCAAAGCAGGTAATGGCGGAAACGGAAAAGTTTATTTCAGACGCGAAAAGTTTGTTCCTAATGGTGGTCCACAAGGTGGCGATGGCGGCCGTGGTGGTTCAATCATTTTTAAAACCACACCAGAACTTACAAACTTAAGTGAATTTAGATATGCTAAGCATTTTAAAGCTGGCAACGGCGAAGATGGTGGAAATAATATGTGCGATGGCAAAGCTGCTGCCGACTTAACCATTTTAGTGCCAATTGGAACAGTTATTAAAAATGCTGAAACTAACAAGGTTATTGCCGATTTAACTGAATCTGGCGAAGAATTTTTAGCGCTTAAAGGTGGTCGTGGTGGTCGTGGTAACAGTAAATTTGCCACAGCAACAAGGCAAGCACCAAGGTTTGCTGAAATGGGCGAACAAACAAAACCATTTGAACTTATTTTAGAACTTAAAACAATTGCCGATGTGGGTTTAATAGGTTATCCAAATGTTGGTAAAAGCAGCCTTCTTAAAGCAGTTTCAAATGCAAAACCTAAAATTGCAAATTATCACTTTACAACATTATCGCCAAACATTGGTGTTGTTAAAGCCTATAATTCAAGCATGGTTTGGGCAGACATTCCTGGGCTTATTGAAGGTGCAAGCGATGGAGTTGGTTTAGGACACGACTTTTTAAGACATATTGAGCGCACCCGTGTTTTAATTCATGTTATCGATGCTGCCGGAAGTGAAGGCCGCGACCCATATCAAGATTATTTAAAAATTAACGACGAATTAAAAAAATATTCTGAATATGTTTCAAATATTCCACAAGTTGTTGCGCTTAACAAAATTGATTTAATCGACCCAGAAATTAGGGACGAATATTTAGACGAACTTATTAAACAAATTGGACCAGAAAACCATGTGTTTAAAGTTAGTGCTGCAGCGTTTATGGGGCTAGACGATTTAATTAAATATGTTTCAAGTATTGTTGAAAAACAACCTGAAATTGTTAAAATGGAAATTGAAGAAACTAACATTGATAAACGTTCTCGTAAAACATTTGAAGTTATTCAAATTAATGAAGGCTACTTTGAAGTTGTTGGCGATTTAATTGACGAAATTGCATTTAATGTTGTTCTTAACGATATTGCTTCGTTCTCGTATTTCCAAAAACGTATTAAAGACGAGGGCATTATTGATGCACTTTTAGATGCTGGCATGCAAGAGGGCGACACTGTTAAAATGTGTCATGTTGAATTTGAATATATGATTTAATTAAAAGGAGATAATTATGATTTCTACTAAAGAACGTGCAACACTTCGTGGCTATTCTAACAATATTCCAGACCTTGTGTTTGTTGGTAAAGATGGCATTACCGAAAATGTTGTTAAACAAGTGCTAGATAATTTAACTGCGCACGAACTTATAAAAATTAAAGTTCAACAAAACTGCGAACTTACTCCACGTGAAGTTTGCGACCAGTTGGTTTTAACAACATCGGCTGAACCAATTAGTGTTGTTGGTAGCAAAATTGTGCTTTATAAACGCACAAATAAAAAGGGTTTTAAACACTACCTATAGTTTAAAATTTACTATTATGCAAACTATTATGCAAACAAATAAAAAACACGGTTATTCCGTGTTTTTTTTGGTGTTAAACACATCGTTATTATTAGCGCTATTAAATCTTGTGTTAAAGTAAGAAAACAAACTAAACAAAAGTAAAATTGTTCCGGTTATTTTATAGTATAAACTAAATCTATAAATTAAACTTAAAAATAAAAGCAACAGCCCGCTAAAAAAATAACTTTTAGCATTTTTTTTGTTGAATGCAACATAAACCAATTCTTTCACCTTTAGTTTTTTAGCACTTTTAAGTTTAACAATTTGTTTAGGTAAAATCTGGGTTGGCTTAATAATTTTAAAATAAACATCATTAATTGTTAAAACTTTAACATTGCTTTCTTCAATTGTGTTTAGCAAGTTTTCTAGTTCGTTTGATAGTTTGTTTGTTAAAATTATTACGCTATTATTTTTATATTTATTTGCAACTTTTAAATAATTAGAAACTTCCAAACAAAAACTAAACAAGGGTATAATAATTGTTTCGTTTAAAACAATGTGGTTTTTACTTTTTTTTAGGTTGGTGTTAGAGAAACTTAACACATTAAAAAAGTAGTCAATTTGTTCTGGCTTACTATAAAACATTAATTGAGTTGCAATGTTGTTTATTTCTTTTTGTTCTTGAATTGCAATAGTTTTTTTATTTTGTTTTGCATAAAAAATTTTGCTTGTAACAAAACTTAAAATACTTGCAACAATAATTGATGCTATTAAGCAAACAGCAAGGCTTTGTTTATAGTAGTTGCACCAAATAAAACTTATTAAAAAAAATATTAAATATTTAAAAATGTTATCTAAATTTTTTGCTAATTTTGTTTGCATATTTAATTATTGCAATAAGTAATGCTTAAATACATAAAAACTTTGCAAAAAATATCAAATTTTGCTATTATTTTATAGAAAAAAATAATCGCATAAAGGAAAGTTTATCTTGGATTTAAAAATTGTTGAAGCTGTTCAAAATATTTCAACTCCGTTTTTAGATTGGTTGTTTAGTTCTTTAACTCGCTTTGGTGAAGAGATTTTTTTTGTTTGTGTGTTTTTAATTTTTTATTGGTGTTTAAGCTATAATCATGCGTTTAAGTTTGCATTTTGCTATGTTGCTTCGGTTATGCTTAATGGTGTTTTAAAACTTATAGTAAGGCGTCCACGTCCTTGGATGGCTAGTTCAAGCATTGAAAACAAACTTCCAGCAAGTGGGCTTAGTTTTCCTAGTGGGCACAGCCAATCAGTTAGTGCAATTTCAGCATTTATTGTTTACGATGTTTTTAGTAATAAACAAAATTCTAAAAAGGTTAAGCTTTGTAGTTTAATTGTTGCAATTTTAATTTGTTTTACTGTTGGTTTTACCAGAATTTATTTAGGGCAGCACTATTTAACCGATGTTTTAGCTGGCTTGCTGCTGGGTGCTTTAGTTGTTCTTTTAATTAAATTTATTGAAGTAAAATTGCCAGATAAGTTTAAACAAAAAATAAACTTACAATTAGTTCTTACTTGTGTTTCAATTGTTATGCTAATTGCGGTTATTGTTGTTGGTTTTTTTGAAATTGGTTTATCTTATTCGGCAACAATAAAAGTGTTTAGATACGCCGGAATGGCGGTTGGTGTAACACTAGGATATTTGTTAAGTTTAAAGTGTGTTTTAAACATTGAGCTTACTAAACTTCAAAAACTTTTAAAAGTTGCAATTGGCTTTGTTATAACATTTGGAACGTATTTGCTTTTAAGTTTAATTCCGGTTGGTGCGCCTTTTATGATTGCTTTTAATGTTTTGATTTCGGCAATTATTGCAACTTTTGTTTATCCATGGTTGTTTAACAAAATTATTTTAAAATTAAAGAAGGATTAATCATGCAAAAATGTGTGGTAAAAAATTTAAAACAAACAGCTGTTTTGGCTAAAAAATTTGCTAAAACATTGTCTGGTGGAACTGTTATATTGTTGTCTGGCGATTTGGGTGCCGGCAAAACAACTTTTACTAAAAGCTTGTTTAAAGCACTTGGTGTTAAAGAGGCAGTAACAAGCCCCACTTTTACGCTTTTAAAGGAATATAAAACCAAAAGGTTTGAACTTAACCATTTTGATATGTATCGTATTGAAAACGAAAACGAGGCTGTTGAGTTTGGTGTAACCGATTATTTTAACAATCAAAACGCGATTAATGTGGTTGAGTGGTATCAAAAAATTAACGGGTTAATTCCTAGCAACTATATTTTAATTAAAATTAATAAACTGGGCGAAACCGAACGAGAATTTGAATTTTATTATAACGAAAACAAATAGAGGTAACTTCATGAAATTACTTTGCATTGACACAACAAAACAAAGTGCTGTTTTGGCACTTAATAATGAAGGGAATATGTCGTGTGTTGAAATTCCTGAAACAAAACGCCATAGCGAGGCGTTGCTTTTTGAACTTCAGCAATTTTTATGTGATAACAACCTAACCATTAACGATATAACGCATTTGGCAGCTGTTACTGGACCGGGTTCGTTTACTGGCATTAGAATTGGTATGGCAACAATTAAAGCTTTTAGTTTTGCTCTTAATTTGCCAATTGTTTCGGCAAACTATTTTGAAATTGTTTCTAGCAAAATTAAAAATGGTTGCGTTGCTCTTAAAAACACATCTACTCAAGTTTACTTTGCCGCCATCAACAATGGTAAGGTTTCAGAAATTGAAGTTGTAAATAATTGTGATGTGCTTGAAAAAGTTGACGGAAAAACACTATATGTTGCTGGTTGTGAACATATTTCGGAACTTGATTCATATAAAAATACTAACGTAATTGAAGATTATAATTTAATTATGTTAAATCATTTTACAAAACTAGTTGAAAACAAAAAGTTTACTAACGATTCGTTTGCTCCAACTTACGCTCAACTATCACAAGCCGAACGTAATTTAAAGGATTAATAAAATGGAGATTAAAAAACTTAACAAAACAGATGTGCAAGCACTAACAAATTTAGAACGTGAATTGTTTTCAAATCCGTTTAACGAACAATCTTGTTTGCAAGAATTAACTGAAGCAAATAGGCTATACTTGGGTTTGTTTAATAATAACAATTTAATTGCTTATGCTGGCGCAACCATTGTTTTTAACTCGGCCGATATAATTAAGGTTGGTGTGGTTAAAGCTGAGCAGGGTAACGGTTATGGTAAACTTATTTTAAATCAGTTAATAACCGAACTTAAAAATTGTGGTGTAACTGAAATAATTTTAGAAGTAGAGCACGAAAACTTTAAAGCAATTAGTTTATATTTGGGTGCTGGCTTTACTGAAATTAGCGAGCGAAAAAACTATTATGGTTTAAATTCGCATGCAAAAATTTTTAAATTGGAACTTAATAATGAAAATTAATTATTGCCTTAAAGGTAATGGGGAAGAAACTGTTTTATTTTTACACGGTTGGGGTGCAGATTTAAATAGTTTCTTTTTTTATGCCGAAAATTTAAAAGGTTTTTATAAAACTTTAAGTGTAGATTTTTGCGGATTTGGTAAAAGTGAAAAGCCAAATTATCCGCTTACTGTTTACAACTATGCTTTAGAAGTTTATAGGTTACTTAAAACTTTAAATATTTTAAATTTAACTGTTGTTTGTCATTCGTTTGGTGCACGAGTTGCTGTTTTGCTTGCAACAAAATTTAGTTTAAAAATTAAAAATTTAATTATTATTGGCGGTGCAGGAATTAAACCAAGGTTTAACTTTTTTAATAAACTTAAAATATGTAAATATAAACTTTTAAAATTTTTAAACAAAACTAAGTTATTTAATTTTAATTTAAACAAGTTTGGTAGTGCTGATTATAAAAATTTAAATTCAATTCAAAAACAAACTTTTATAAATGTTGTTAACTTTAACGAAAAAAAGTATTTAAAACAAATTAAATGTAACACGCTTTTGTTGTGGGGTAAAAACGATTGTGCAACTCCAATATATATGGCAAAAACGTTTAATAAACAAATTAAAAATTCAAAATTAAAAGTGTTTAAGGGTTTAGGGCATTTTTGTTTTTTGGAAAACAAACAACTTGTGTTGTTTGAAATTAAAAACTTTTTAAATGTAGTTTAAGTTGGTTATTATTACATAACTAAAATGCTACTATGCAAACTATTATGCAAACAAGTAAATAATTTAGGAGTGTAGCCATTTTTAGTCATTTATTTAATATTGTTAGTTTTATAATTGTGTCGGTTGTGTTTGCGTTTGTGCAAATGTTTTGTAACAATAAAACGATGGCAATTTTGCAGCAGAACCACTACTATATTTTTCCAACATTAAAGTGGGTGTTTTCATTTAAAACTAAAAATAAAAACGAACTTAGTTTTTTTATTATTCTCGATTGTGTTATTGTTTGTGTTATTTTAGCATTATTTAAAATATGGAAACTTACTTTTATTTTTTATTACATACCAATTGTAATGTGTTTAGTTTATTTAGTGTTGCTTTATAATGTTGTTTCTAGTCAGAAATTAAAGAAGCCATTAGTTGAAACTTTTAGAATTAAACGTTTAAATGTTACATTTATAATTTTATTTAGTGCTTTAGGGTGCTTTGTGCTGCTATTGTCTTATATTTTAAATCCAATTATGCTAATTTTATTTATAGCATTAAATTTGCTATCGCCTGTAATTTTGTGCTGTGCGTCGGTTATTAATTATCCTTACGAAAAAGTAATTCAAATGTCTTTTATTATAAAGGCTAAGCAAAAACTAAAAACCTACAAGCATTTAATTGTTGTTGCAATTACTGGCAGCTATGGCAAAACTAGCACTAAAAATTTTTTAAAAACAATGCTTAGCAAAAAATTTAGTGTTTTATGTTCGCCAAATTCGTTCAACACACCCATGGGTGTAACCAAAACTATTTTAGAACATTTAAAACCACACCATCAAATTTTAATTTTAGAAATGGGTGCCGACCATAAAAATGATATTAAAAAACTATGTAAAATTGTTAGTCCAGATGTTTGTGTTGTTACAAGTGTTGGAAAGCAACATTTAAAAACTTTTAAAACTTTCGAAAACATTATAAAAACCAAATATCAAATTGTTGAATTTTCTAAACCAAATGCAATGTTTGTAACAAATTTAACAAACGAAGTTTGTAAAAACTATTTTGCTCGTTCGCCGCTTAAAAATTATGGCGTTAACTTTGTTGGTTCTAATGCTTTTTGTGTTGCTAATAAGCCAGAATGTTTTGTGGAAGGCACAGCCTTTGGGGGTTTTATTGATGGCAAAAAGTTTAATATTAAAACTAAACTATTAGGCTCGTTTAACACAATAAACATTATGCTTGCAATGGTTGTGGCATATAATTTAGGTGTTGATGTTGAAGAATTAGAAGATGCTGCAATAACTTTAACGCCTGTAGAACACAGGTTAGAACTGAAGCAGGTTAATACCAATTTGTTTATAATTGATGATAGTTTTAATAGTAATCCACTTGGTGCAAAAGTTGCAGTTGAAGCATTGAAACAATTTGCTTATAGAAAAATTATTATAACTTGCGGAATGGTTGAACTTGGGCAGTCGCAGTTTTCAGAGAATTATAATTTTGGCAAATTGCTTTGTGGGCTAGATGAAGTTATAGTTGTTAATAATGTTAATTTTGAGGCAATTAGTAGTGGTATTATAAATGCTGGTGGCGTAAAGCCGAAACTATTTAATTCATTTTCTGAAGCATATAAATATGCAACAAATAACATAACAGAAAAAACAATTATTTTAATTGAAAACGATTTAACCGATTCTTATATAATGTAGAGGTAAAGTATGAAAGAAAATTTAATCGTTTTGTTTGGTGGTGTTAGTTCCGAACACGATATTTCAATAATTTCGGCGCTGCAAGCTATAAAGCATATTGATGTTAATTTTTATAATGTTATTCCGGTGTATCTTGCTAAAAATTATAAATGGTATGTTGGAAAACCTTTAACTGATATGCAGTTTTACATTAATCTTGATTATAATAAACTTAAAGAAGTTGCATTAGTTCCGGGCAGTAATTATTTACACTATAAAACAATATTTGGTTTTAAGCCAAAATTTGAGGTTGGTTTTGCGTTGCCAATTTTGCATGGTGTTAACGGCGAAGATGGAAAAGTTATGGCAATGCTTAATTTATGTAAAATCCCGCATGGTGTTGCTGATTTTGCTGAAAGTGCTCTTTGCCTCGATAAAACGTTGTTTAAAAACTGTTTACTTGGTTTGGGTATAAACACTGCAAGTTGTGCAATTTTGCACGATTACAATTTTAAAAATAATCCTGAAGCAGAAATTGACCATGTTTTACAGAAAATTAATTTTCCTGTTATTGTTAAACCTGCAACGCTTGGCAGTAGCATTGGCATTAAAGTTTGCAATAGTAGGGCGGAACTGCGCGAGGCACTGGTTTTAAGTTTTTCGCTTGCAACTAAAGCTCTTATAGAAGAGTTTTTGCCAGATATAACTGAAGTTAATATAGCGCTTATTCAAGATGGAAATAATTTAATTGTTTCCGAACTTGAACAGCCAATTAAAAACGAATCAATTTTAAGTTTTAATAATAAATACATAAATAAAACTGGTTCAATGGAGGGGGTATCCAGAATAATTCCGGCACCAATTTCTGAGTCGGTTAAAAGCAAAATTGTTCAAACTGCAAAATATGTTTATTCAAGTTTAGGGTTAAAGGGTGTTGTTAGGTTTGATTTTATTATTTCTAATGGTGTAATTTACTTAAACGAACTTAACACAATTCCAGGTTCGCTTGCGTTCTATTTGTTTAAACCGGTTGGTCTTGATTATAAAAAACTAATAAATTTAATTATTAAAAATGGTTATAATAATTTTGAAAATTTAAAAAATAAAACCTACACCTTTTCAAGTGGAGTATTGTTTAGTGGGGCAGATGGTGTAAAAAAATAAACGGCTTATGCTGTTTATTTTTCTTGTATTTAAAATTGCTGTTTGAGTTATATTTTTAACTTTTTTACTATTTAAAATTTAATGTTAAAAAATTAATTGTTTAGCATAAATATGCACAATGTAACATAAAAATACATACAAAATTTTGCAATTTTTTTTACTTACATATTTAGCAATTTTGTTTGAATGCTTTGCCTTAGGTTAAGGCTTTGAATTGTGTGTGTCATGTTAAGCAAAGCAACCTTTTCGGCTGCGGTAAAAAACAAATTATTCATTTTAACACAATTATTTAATATAATTCCGCCATTTTTGCCTCGTTTTGTGGTTATTGGAATGTTATTGCTATCTAAAATTGATAAATACCTATAAACTGTTCTTACGCTAATTTCAAACTTATTTGCCAAATATTTTGCGGTGCATTGCTTTTGTCGGTTTAGGGTAAGCAGTATTCCAAAAATGATATCTAAATGCATAATTATACCTTTTAATGTTTTATTTATTGGTTTATTTTGTAAATTTTAATTGCAAAAACATTATATCATAACTGGTTTTCAAAATCAAACATATGTTCGATAATAATTTAAAAAATAAGTTGGGGCTTAGCCCAACTTTTAAACTTTAAGTTCGCAAACAAACACGTCGGTTTTTCCGTAGTTGTTTGAAATTATTTGATTAACCGAATCAAAGTTTCCAACAATAAAAATGTTGCTTTGATTGTTTTCGGTTGCAGATATAATGTTTATGTTTTGATTAATGGCAATTTGTGTTTTGCTTAATGTTTGACCAACTATGTTAACGCTTTGTAAACTTAAACTGTTATCTTGTTTTTTGCTTAACACAACAAAGTTATTATTTAATAACAATATGTCGTAATTTTTAACATTGTTTTCAATTTGCACTTCAAGCAGTTTATCGGCATGGTTGCAAAACAAGGTTAGGCTTAAGGTGTTGTTGTTTAAATAAAATAAGTAGTGCATATTGTTTAAAAACATTAGTTTTGTTTTTTCACTTGAATTAATTGTTAGTTCGTTTTGTAGGTTAAAAGCTAAATCTAGTAATAAAATTTTTTGTTGTGTGCCACTTGTAACATCTAAAACAAAATTTTTGTTGGTTATGTTAATGTTGTTTAAGGTTTGGTTTTCAAAGCTTTTAATTGTTGTTAGGTTATTTGTTGTTAATAGGGCAATTTCAAATCCGTTTGTAAAGTTAAACATAACAAGTGTTCCATTTAAATACTCGCATGCCATAACAATGCTGCTTATTTTTTTAGGTAGGGTATAAGTTAGGTTTGATTCAACAAAAGTAAATAAAGTTTGGCTCGAATTTGCATACACAACAATTGGCTCGTTTGAAACAATTAAATTGTTGGCAGTGTTTAAATTTGAATATTTTACTTCAAAATTATTTTCAGTTAAATTATATTCTAAAAGTTTTGTTCCATTTGCATTTATTAAAATTAAAATCGAATTTTTAAAAACCTTGCTGGTTATGTAAGTTATATTGCTGCTGCATTCATAAGTAAAATTTTTTATTGGGTTACCCAAATAATCGCAAATTAGCACAAACACCGAGTTTTGTTTTACATTATTAAAATAGTAGTTTGTGCTTTGGCTTGTGCCAATTATATAGTAGTTGTTTAGTTTAAAAACATCATAAACTTGGTCGTTGTTGCTTCCGCCAAAATTGTTTTCAAAATTAACATTTTTATTAAGGCTTGTTTTAGAGTTTACATAGTTAAACGTGCTTTCGGTTGTTTCGTTTATTTGAGTTTTATTTTCATTTTGGCTTGTGCGTAGGTTGTTTGCGTTAGATAGGGTTGTAACGCTTATAATTAACACACATAAAATTGTAATTAACACGCCAATTGAAACAATGTTTTTTAAATTTTTTTTCATATAACACCTCGCTAATTTTAAGGCATTATATCAAAAAAAATTGGCATTGTTTTAACACTTACAAAAGTAGTTAAAAAACTTAAAAATAATAAAAAAAGCACAAAATAGTGCTTTTATTTTTGCTTATTATTTGCCGAACTTAAAATAACGTTTAAAATGTTTTCAGTTCCGTTTTTGCCTTTAAATTTGGCTTGGTTTTGTCGTATTTTTGTTGCATTTTGTTTTAACTCGTTAATTTTGTTTAGTAAATTTTGCTCAGTCAAGTCTTCTTGTAAAAGTGTTAGTGCAAAACCTTTTTCAGTAAAATTTTGAGCATTTAAAATTTGGTCGCCACGCGAATTACCTTTAGGTAGCGGAATTAAAAGCATTGGTTTGTTTAACACTAAAAATTCGTTAATAGCATTGCTTCCGGCACGGCTAACAACAAGGTCGCAAAGTGCAAAATAGTCTTGAATGTTGCTTAAAAACTCAATTTGGTGGTAGTTTAATATTTTTAATTTATTGTTTATGTTTCCTTTGCCAACAATGTGAATAACATTAAATTCTTTTGTAATAATATCTGCAATTTTAAACATTGCTTCGTTAATTGCTTTAGCACCTAAACTTCCGCCAATAACTAAAATTGTTTGTTTGTTGTTGTTAAATTTGCAAGCTTGTTTTGCTTTTTGCGCGTTTCCTAAAAATAATACGTTTCTAATTGGGCTTAAGGTAAACACTCCTTTATTACCTATGCTTTTTGCTGTTTCCTCAAAACTGCAACACATTTTTTTACATGTTTTTAATATTAACTTATTTGCTAGCCCCAAATTAAAATCGCTTTCGTGTGCAACAACTGGAATTCCTAAACTTTTTGCAGCAAACGTAACCGGAACCGAAACATAACCACCTTTGCTAAAAATTATGTCAGGTTTTAGCTCTTTTAATATTTTTTTAGATTGGTTATAACCTTTAATAAGTTTGAAGGGGATTGTCAAGTTTTTTAATGTTAAACCTCTAATTAGTTTAACAGATGTTATTGGAAAATATTTAATTTCTTTATGCTCAGCCAAAATGTCTTTTTCAATGCCATTGTGGCTGCCTATGTAATAAATATTTTTAAAATGCTTTTTAAGGTGGCTTATTAGAGCAATGTTTGGCATAACATGTCCGGCAGTTCCGCCACCACATAAAACTATTGTGTTCATTTAAACCTCGAAATCTTTTTTTTATTAATATATGTGTTTTTTTGTTAAATTATTTTTTTATTATCAAATTAATTATTATGAATATTGATGCATAAATATGCAAGTTGTTAAATTTTTATTCTGCTTTTTCATACTTTTAAACACGCTAAAAGTGGCTAAATAAGTTAATATTATATAATATATAAAATCACAAAAAACATTTTACTTTTTGTTTTGGTATGCTATACTAAAACGTAATGAATATTTTTGGAGGCTAATTTTGAGTAACTATAATAGTAAGGATATTATTGTTTTAGATGGTTTAGATGCTGTTAGGTTGCGTCCGGGTATGTATATTGGAACAACTGGCGTAAAAGGCATGCACCATCTACTTTGGGAAATTGTTGATAATGGTGTAGACGAACTTTCTAACGGTCATGGTTTTAGGTTAACTGTTACAATGCACAAAGATAATTCCATAACAGTTATGGACGATGGTCGTGGCATTCCAGTAGATAAACACCCAAAATTAAAAGTTAGTGGTGTTGAAGTTGTTTTCACTCAACTTCATGCTGGTGGAAAATTTAACAACTCTAACTATGCTTATTCTGGCGGACTTCATGGTGTTGGTGCAAGTGTTACCAACGCACTTAGCGAATGGCTTAAAGTAACTGTTTGCAAAGATGGCATTAAATATGCAATGCAATTTAGTGCTGTTGAAAAAGGTAAAAAGGTTATTGGCGGCGTTCCTAAAGGACCACTTAAAGCAATTGGTAAAACTAGAGAAAGCGGAACCGAAGTAACATTTTTACCTGACACACGTATTTTTGGTGATGCAAAGTTTGATTTCGACACAATTAACAAACGCTTAAAGGAACTTGCATTTTTAAATGGTGGTGTTGAGTTTGTTTTAATTGACGAAAATGTTTTAAGCGAAACAAGCACAGGTTATCGCACCAGAATTTATAACTATAAAAATGGATTGCGTGATTTTATTAAATATTTAAACGACGGAACAAACCCTGTTTATAAAGAACCAATTTACGTAGAGGGTAAATCAGATTTACTTTCAATGGGCTGTGCAATTCAACACGTAGATAACTATAACGAAAACTTTTTCAGTTTTGTTAACAACATTCCAACAACCGAGGGTGGCACACACGAAGTTGGTTTAAAAACAGCAATTACACGTGCTTTTAACGATATTGCTAGGGAAATGGGGCTTCTTAAAGAAAAAGAACAAAACCTAATGGGTGAAGATTTTAGAGAAGGTTTAACTTGCGTAATTGCTTTAAAACTTAAAAATGTTCAGTTTGAGGGGCAAACAAAAACAAAACTTGGAAACCCAGAAGTTAGGCCAGAAGTTGAAAAACTTGTGTATGAAGGTTTAATGGATTATGCTAAAGCAAAATCAAGCAAGGCTACCATAACCGAAATTATTAACAAAGCAAAAGGTGCTGCAAAAGTTAGGCTTGCTGCAAAACACGCTAAGGAAACTGCACGTAAAGCAACTAGTGCCGACACCTACAGTTTGGTTGGCAAACTTAGTGGTTGCACAGGTAAAAATGCTTTAATTAACGAACTAATTATTGTAGAGGGTGATTCGGCTGGTGGAAGTGCAAAACAAGCACGCGATAGGCACTATCAAGCAATTTTGCCACTTAAAGGAAAACCATTAAATGTTGAGAAAAAACGTTTAAATCAAGTTTTAGATAACGAAGAAATTAGAACCATTATTAGTGCATTAGGTGCTGGTATTGCAGGCGATTTTAAAATTGAAAATTTAAAATACAACAAAGTTATTATTCTTGCCGATGCCGACCAAGATGGTGCACACATTCGTGCAATTTTACTTACATTCTTTTATCGTTACATGCGTGAACTTATTACTGAAGGACATGTTTATGTTGGCGTTGCTCCGCTTTACAGAGTTTATAAAAAGAATTTTAGCGAGTATGTTTACGACGACGATAAACTTCAAGCAACAATTAAAAAGTGCGGTGCAGGATATCAAATTCAACGCTATAAAGGTTTAGGCGAAATGACAGCCGAACAACTTTGGAACACCACCATGGACCCAGAGCGTAGAGTTTTAGTTCAAGTAACTCTAGACGACATTGCTGAAGCCGAACGTATGATTACAACCTTTATGGGTGATAATATTGAAGCTAGAAAAGAATATATAAGCGAAAACGCAAACTTTAATAAAGAATCAGAATTTGAACACATTGGAGAAAATAATGGCTAAACGAAAAGATGATAATTTTACTCCGGAAGAAATGGAGGATTTGGGAATTATTGAAAACCAAATCAGTTTGTTTAATAGCGATAAACCTAAACGTAAAACAAAAAAATCTGAACCTGTAAAAGAAGTAGAGGTTAAGGTTGAAGAGCCTGTAAAAACTAAAAAATCCTCAACTAAAAAGCAAGTTGAGCCTGCTAAAGAGGAAAAAACCACTGCTAAAGCAAATATTAGTTCAGATTTATCAAGTATTAAAAACGAACTAACAAAAGTTAAATCGGCTAAAGCAACCACGGCTCGTAAATCGGCAATAACACTTAATGCAAGTGTTTTGTCTGAAGAACAACCTGCCGAACAAGAACAAGAAGTTATGGACGTTTCAAATGCCTCCGTCGATGGCGAAGAAGCACCAGTAATTAAACCTAGAGGCACAGTTTCTAAAAAGAAACAAGACCCAGCCTACACATCGCTTTTATCTGGAAACGATGGTAGCGGAATTGTTACTAAAAGTGTTGAACAAGTTATTCACGAAAGCATGATGCCATATTCCGAATATGTTATTCTAGATAGGGCACTTCCAAGAGTAGAAGATGGTTTAAAACCAGTTCAACGCAGAGTTTTATATTCTATGCTTGAGGTTGGTGTTACACCAGATAAACCATATCGTAAAAGTGCAACCATTGTTGGTACCTGCATGGGTAGATACCACCCACATGGCGATAGCAGTATTTATCAAACAATGGTAAGGCTTGCTCAGGACTTTAACATGGGCATGTGTTTAGTAGATGGTCATGGAAACTTTGGCTCGGTTGATGGCGATGGCGCTGCGGCTATGCGTTACACCGAAGCTAGATTAAGTCCAATTAGTTTGGAATTACTTCGCGATATTGAAAAGAACACAGTTAGTTGGAGTTTTAACTTCGACGATAGCCGTAAAGAACCAGACATGTTACCCGGTAGATTTCCAAACCTACTGGTTAATGGTTCAACCGGTATTGCGGTAGGGCTTGCAACAAACATTCCAACACATAACTTATCTGAAACAATTAATTGTGTAACTGCATACATCGATAATCCTAAAATTACTTTAGAAGAACTATTAAAAATTATGCCAGGTCCTGATTTTTCAACTGGTGGCTACATTTTGTCTAGTTCCGACTTTAGCGATGTATATGGAAAAGGTAAAGGTAAAATTGTTTGCCGTGCTAAACTTAACATTGAAACAAGTGATGGCGGAAAGAAAAACATTGTTATAACTGAAATTCCGTTTGGTGTTAACAAAGCAACAATGCTTCAACGCATTGCAAAACTTAAAGAGCAAGACCCTACAAGTTGCTTAAGTTTCATTGCCGATATTGTAGACGAATCTGATAGGCAAGGTACAAGGGCTGTTATTAAACTTAAAAAAGATGCAAACATTAAAGCAATTATTAACTATTTATATTTGAAAAGCGATTTGCAAACAAACTTTAATGCAAACATGGTTGCCATTGCTGATGGAAAGCCACGTCAACTTGGCTTAATTGACATTATTAGATATTATGTTGAATATCAACGCAAAGTTGTTTATAATCGCACTAAATTCGATTTAGATGCTGCTGAAAAACGTAAACATATTTTAGACGGACTTTTAATTGCAATTAAAAACATTGATGATGTTATTAAAATCATTAAAACAAGTAAATCAACTACTGAGGCAAAACAACGTCTAATGGAAACATTCTATTTGTCTGATATTCAAGCACAAGCCATTTTAGATATGAGGCTTGCAAGACTTACTAGCCTAGAAGTTAACAAATTAATTAACGAACTTGAAGGTTTAATTAAGTTAATTGCCGAGTTAAAAGCAATTTTATCGAGTGATAGAAAACTTATGAATGTTGTTAAACGTGAACTAAACGAAATTAAAAAGGCATATGGCACTCCACGTAAAACTCAAATTATTGATGGCGACGATTGGGATGATGGTGTTAACGAAATTAAAATTGAAGAAGCACCAGCCGAAGAAGTTCATGTTATTTACACCGAGGGCGACACAATTAAAGTTGTTAACAAAAAAAGCTTTAACATGGGAACAAAAACTTTAAGTGCAAACCCAAATGTGTTTGAAGTTAACAAACTAGATGTTGTAATGCCAAATACAAAAATTGTTTATTTATTTACAAACCTTGGCAACTGCCACAAAGTTAAAGTAAACCAAATTCCACTTTCAAAACTTAAAGATAAAGGAACACCAGTTAAAAGTTTAATTAAAAACTATGCTGCTAACGAACGCGTTGTGGCTATGTTTGATTTCGACGAAAACGACGAAGAAATTGAGTTAATTTTTGCTACAAAACTTGGCTTAATTAAAATTTCTAAACAATCGGAATATAACACAGCAAAACAAAGTGTTTCTGCAATTAAACTTAAAGAAAAAGACGAACTTATTTTTGTTAACTACGATAACCGCGAAAAAACACTTTTAATGTTCTCGCACGATGGTATGGCTGTTAACATTATTAAAGACGATGTTGCTTGCTTTGGTCGTGTTAGTGGTGGTGTTAAAGGAATGGAACTAAACAAAGGCGATTATGTTGTTAGTTGCGTTTTAGGCGGAGCACTTGCTTATAGTGTGTTTACTTCAAATGGTTATGCAAAAGTTATTAAAGAAACCGAGGTTGCTGTAACAAGCAGGGCAAGAAAGGGCGTTAAAATTATTTATGGCAAAAAGCTAGACATAAAACTTTTAGCTGCTTATGAATTAAATAAAGCCTATAACTATGTTGCAACACTTGAAAATAAAAACCTAGTTTATATTGAAAGTAAAAAACTAAGCCTAGAAAACAGATTAGGAACTGGTAAATGTGTTGTTGGTGTTAAAAATGGTGCCGAAACATTATCGGTTGTTCCGTATGTTATTGCTGAATAGAATAAAACAAAAATTTTTTAAGATACCTAAATTTATTTTGGGTATCTTTTTTTGTAATATTTTTTAAATGTTAAAAGTATAAATAAGTAATTGAATTAATAAAATTTGGTGGTGTTTTATAAAACAAACAAATTGGCTAAATTTCGGCAAAAAGTGTCAAAAGTGTGCATGAGTTTAAGTTTTTAAAATTAAAAAAATGAAGTAATATTTAGAGGTGTAATATGCGATTTTTAGTTGTTAAATCAAAAACTATAAAATGTGTTTTACTTGTGTGTTTGTGTGCTGTGTTGCTTGCCATAAATTTCGGAACAGGAAAAGCTGCAACTGTGTTTTTTGGATATGCGCCACGCAAAGTTCCGGTTTATTCTGTAGACACACTAACAAAAAAAGTTGCCATAACATTCGATTCAGCTTGGGGTGCCGATAAAACTTTAAAAATTATTGAAACCTTAAAAGAATATAATGTTAAAGCCACATTTTTTTTGGTTGGGTTTTGGGTTGAAGAATATCCCGACATGGTTAAAGCAATTAACGATGCTGGGCTTGAAATTGGCACACATAGCAACACGCACGCCGATTTTGTTAACCTTAGCGAGGCGGAAATGGAATTAGAACTATCCACATCAGTTAACCTAATTACAAACATAACTGGTAACGAGGTTAACTTGTTCCGCGCTCCTTACGGAAGTTATAACAATTCGGTTATTTCTGTTGCCGAAAGCCTAAACTTAACCACAATTCAGTGGGATGTTGACACCTTAGATTGGAAGGGGCTTTCTGCAACTGAAATTAATACACGTGTAGCAAGCAAAGTAACAAACGGAAGTATAATATTGTGTCATAATAATTCAGATAATATTTTAGAAGCTTTGCCACTTATGTTAACCACGTTAAAAAATAAGGGCTACCAAGTTACTTCAGTTGGCGATTTAATTTATAAAGATAACTATTACGTTGATAATTTAGGTATTCAAAGACAAAAGTAAATGGAGGATAAAATGAACTTTGAACAAATGAACAACAACAAGGTTTACATTGCAGGAATTGTTGCAAGCAAACCACAATTTAGCTACGAGGTTTTTGGTGAAGGGTTTTACGAATTTAATTTAGAAGTTAAAAGACTTAGTGATGCAAGCGACCTAATTCCCATAACCATTAGCGAACGCTTACTTAAAGAACAACAAATAGAAATAGGCTCAAAACTTGCAGGTGCCGGGCAGTTTAGAAGTTATAATAAGTTAGAGGGCGAAAAAAGCAAATTAATGCTTACTGTGTTTATTAGAGAGCTTTTGCCGTTTGACGAAACTTTAAACCCTAATCAAATTGAACTAACTGGCTTTGTTTGTAAAGAACCAATTTACCGAACAACACCATTTAAACGCGAAATTACCGATGTTCTAATTGCTGTTAATCGTAGTTACAACAAAAGTGATTATTTGCCTTGCATTGCGTGGGGTAGAAACGCTAAGTTTGTTAAAAACCTAAGTGTGGGCGATAAACTTAACATGGTGGGCAGAATTCAAAGCCGCGTTTATCAAAAAAAGATTGGCGACCAAGTGCTTGAAAAAGTTGCATTCGAAATTTCACTTTCAAAAATTACAAAAGTTGAATCCGATGCACTGGTTGAAACAATTAATTATAATGCCACTCAAAACTACTATGCAAATTAATAATTGTGCCTTAATTTGGCGTAATTTTAAGTGTATGCATAGCACTTAAATATGATTAAACTTAATAAAAAAACTACCATGATAAATGGTAGTTTATTTTTTTATTTAAATTAATCGTTACTTCTTTTGTATTTAACATACACAATAATTGAAGCAATTCCAATAACAAAGGCCACAGCAAGCAAAACATATGCACTAGTTAGGTTTGGGTTGTTATCTAAAAGCTTTAGGTTTTTGGTTAACACATAGCCAGAAACTTGTGTTTTATCGGCTTTAATAACTGTAATGTAAGTATATTCTTTAGTTGTGTCAAAATTTTCTACATAAACCTTTTGGCTAGCGTCTAATTCTAAAATTATTTCCGATGTGCTAGTGTTTGAAGCATATAAATTAATTTTAGTATTATCGGCAACAATTAGTTCGGCATTAAGGTCTGGCAGAGCTGAAATTTCTGTTGTGTCTGATAGGGTAACATCGCTTGAGTTAACATATAAAATTTTATTTTCGTTTGTTAACACTGCAAAATATTCCGAGTTATCAATGCTAACTAAATTAAAGTTAACAACATTAAGTTCAGAGTTTAGTTGGCAAGTGGTGTAGGCAAAACTGAAATTGTTATCTCTTAAAATTGTTGGAAGTGTATATAGTTTAATGTTTTTATTAATAACTGTAACTTTATTGGCTTGGTTTATACTAAATGTTTTAACTTCAAGTGCATTTTTTAAAATATAGCCATATTCAAGTGTGTTATTGTTGTTATACATAATGTAATAGCTGTTTTCGTCTTCGTCTAACACAAAAACTTTAGTGTCTTTTATAAGTTCTTGTTTAAGCCCTGTATTAAATGGATATTCCGAAATGTAGGTGTCGGCTAAAACATTTCCACTTTTTAAAATAGTTTCAAGTGGTGTAATTTCTGTTGCGTTAATGCTGTGCTCAAAATTACTTAATCCGTTAACAAAACTTAAATTTGTTATTTTAATAAACTTAGAGTTTGAGTTATCGTAAGCAACAAAACTGCCACTAACTTTATCTAGCCTAATTAGTGTTAGGTTAGTGGTGTTATAAGAAAGTGTTGCACCTTGGCTTAAAACGTTGTTTTCGTTTGAAAGTTTAATAATTCCGTCGGGTGTTAGCGCATATAGGTTACCATAATAATCGCTAGTAAAATCTATAATAGTTGTGCTAAGTGTTAACGAACTAACTAAACTAAAACTTGTGTTATAAACATTAAAAGTATTGCCTGTTAAAATAACATAGCCATTATTTAAAATTTCTAATTTAGATGTTTCGGTTAAACTAAAGTTGTCTAAAACACCAACTAAAGTGTTTTTGTTGTTTGCAATTTTAATTAATTTATTTAAGTTATAATCTAAATAATAAACATTGTTTTTACTATCTAACTTAACATCTGAAATGCTTTGTCCAACATTAAACTCAAGGTTTGTTGTTTCCGATTGTTTTATTAACTTGCCATTAAAATAAAACCAAAAATATTGATTATTGCTTGTTAAATAAAATTTTGGTTCTTCTAAGTTTGTTTGGTTATAGGTGCTTAAAATTTTTGTTTCTTCGCCAAGTTTTTGAATGCGGTTGTTGCCAGTGTCGGAAACTAGCAGGTTATTACTATTTGCAATTTGAAAATCGTTAACATTGTTAAAATAAGCGTTTTCGTAGCATTTTGACGCAATAATAATGCTGTTAGGTTTTAGTTCATTATTAACAAGTTTAAATGTTTGAATGCTTTTGTTTGTTTCGTCGGCAACATAAATTAAACCATTATAGTATTTAACGTCCGAAAATTTATCAACTTCGCCTAAACTAAAACTTTCGTGTGCCGTAACATCGGTTAATTTTGTTGTAATGTTTTCAACAAAATCGGTTGCTTCATGGGCAACGGTTAGTGCTTGGTTAAGCCTTGTTGTTAACAAAAAGTATGTTTCGCCATCTTGCTCAAACATTTCAATATGTGAGCAACTAAAATTAAACGAAAGTTGTGTTTGTGTTAGGGTTAAGGTGTCAACTTTAAGTAGTCCATAGTTTGTTCCGTTTTTAGCAATTAAATAAATATATGTGTCGTTTAAGCAAGTTGCAACAAGTTCTTGTGATCCTAAACTGCTTTCACGTTGAATATCAATAATAAGTTCTGAATTAATTTTAACATAGTGTAGTTTTGAACCCTCAACATAGGCAATGTGTAAACAATTGTCTTTTTCAAACACGTTAAAAAAGTTACAACTAACATTAAGGCCAGGAACATTAATTTGATTTCCGTTTTTTAAAATAATTAGGTTTGAATTAGAGGTAAACACAACAAAGTTTTGTGTTTGTTTAATTTCTGTAACATTTTCGTAGGGTAATGTGTAGTTTAGTTTTGTGGTGGTATCAAATTTGTTTAGTGTTTCGTTAATATAATAAATCGAGTTTCCATTAACTGCAAACCCTAAAATAGAACCAACATTGTGTTGGTTTTGGTTTTCAGTAAAAGTTAAAACTTCGGTTATTGTAGATGTTTGACTCGATTCAGCAAAAACAGGTTGTTTTACTGAAGTAAACACACACGAAACTATTAATAATGCACCAAAAATAAACTTCTTCATTTGAAATATCCCTATATTATTCTAATATACTAAAGTATAACAAATAATACTTAAAAATTCTATTAAAAAAACCCTCTGTTTTTAAATCTGAAAAAAATTTTTAATTTGTATAATTTTTATGTTAATATGACATGCTGTTGTCAGTTTATGGGTGTTATTATAGAACAGATGTTCGATAAAATTCAATAATTTAATCTTCGCCAAGCAATTTTTTACAATTTTTACAATTTTTTACAAAAATGTGTCATACAATTTTGACTTACGTAAAATTTGCAGATTAAAATAAGGTCAGTTTCATAAAGGAGGGCAATGTATGAAACGAAATTTACAAAACGAGCTGTGGGGCAAAACGCTTTTAAGTGTTTATAGGCATTTGCAAACCATGGCAAACTCAATCGATAATTTAATTAAACGTATTGGAATTAACAGTACATTTAATAATTCAGTTTATAATGCAACGCTGCTAGATTCTAATAAAATAATTGAATTAACCGAGCGAAAAATTAAAATTATTAATTTAAAAGTAATAACCGAAAAAGCACTTAATGCTCTTTCTGAAAAAGATAAAAAACTTTTGGTTTTATGTTATGCCAATAATGTTAACTACAAAAAAATTATTGAACTGCTTAAAATTTCTGAGCGAACCTATTTTAGACGTAAAGAAATTGCTATTGCAAACTTTGCAAATAATTTAGATAATTTTGGTTTTAATGCAGATAAATTAAGCAAATATTTACAAAACGAAAACTGGATTAAAAACACCTACTATCAAACACTTAATGCAAGTGCAGCAAACTACTGTAAACATCAAAATTCTAAGCAACAATATAAACTTTTAAAACTTGTTTTAAACGATTTTAGTTCTGGCGCTATTAGTTCGTTTTATTAAACACTCTTACAAATTTTCGTCATAAAAATTTGCATAGTCTTTGTTTGATGGAGTAAGGGAATTTGGTTTTACCTTATGTTTTTCAACTTTTTTTGGTGAGTATAGTAAAAACAAAATAAACAAACAAGGCGTTAGGGTTATAACAATTAATGCAATGCACGAGGAATTTGTTAAAGGGTTTATTTTTGAAAAGTCGTTTTCAGTAAATAAACTAACTTGTTCAACATTTTCGGCTATGGCATTAATGCTTGTTGTGTAACCAGAATAAACATAACCAATGTTTCCATTATATTCGGTTAAATACCAAACCGAGCCTTTAAAATCAACAGCTTCTTCGCCAATAATTTTGCCAATATATTTTAGCCCCGTTGTGTTGGCAGGAATAACACAAATTGTGTTATCGGTAACATCTTTTATTTGCGGAGTTAATCGCATATAGCAGTTGGTTTGACCAATCGAAAACGTAATTGAACTTGGGTAGGGGGTAATGGGTGTTTCGTTAATTAAAGTTACTTCGTCTTTTTTAACAAAACCAGTAATTCCATTATATTCAACCTTATAACAACTTGAATTATAGTTATTTAATATTTTAACAAAATAGGTGTTTTCAAGTAGGCACCATTTGTTATTAACATCGTTAAACTCAGCACTTTTATATAAATAAGTGTTTGAGTTTTTTATTTGCGCGTAACTTGGTGTTTGAGCTAAATACACATTGTTATTTTGTGGCTTAATTAAGGAACAAAACAAACTTTGCATAATAGCCATGCATAGCACTAAAATTATTAATAAATTGTAAACTTTTTCTTTCATATTAATAGTATAAACTAATTATGTTTTTTTAGAAAAAATTTACAAACAAAAACTTTGAGTTATTTAGGAGAATTATGAAAAATATTGCATTAAAAGCCGAGCTAGTTAAAAAACTAGATGAAATTACTAAAGAAATTTCGCGGCGTAAACAAAATAATAAATTGTCTACATATAACACCGGTAAGTTGGTCCATAAAAAGCAACTAGAGTTTCATAAATGTACTCAAAAAAATAGGTGGGTGTTTGGTGGAAACCGAAGTGGCAAAACCGAGTGCGGTGCGGTTGAAACAATTTGGCTTGCAACTGGCACACATCCATATAAACCAAACAAACCCAATGTGTCGTGTTGGGTGGTTAGCTTGTCTAGCCAGGTTCAGCGTGATGTTGCGCAAAGCAAAATTCTATATTATTTAAATCCTGATTTAATTGTTGACATTGTTATGAACCAAGGCAAAAAAGAAGCACCATATTTAGGAATTATAGATACCATTATTGTTAAAAATGCAATGGGCGGAACTAGTAAAATTGGTTTTAAAAGTTGCGACCAAGGTCGTGAAAAATTTCAGGGTACCAGCCTTGATTTTGTTTGGTTCGATGAAGAACCACCATACGATGTTTATTTAGAATGCAAAATGCGTGTGCTAGATAAGTGTGGTCAAATTTTTGGAACAATGACACCTCTTAAAGGCTTAACTTGGGTTTATAACGAAATTTATTTAAATGAACATAATTCTAAAGATGTTTGGTGTCAGTTTATGTCGTGGGAAGATAATCCGTTTTTAAATAAAGCAGAAATCGAAAGTTTTTCGCAGTCGCTAAATTCTGACGAATTAAATGCCAGAAAATATGGCAAGTTTTCTAGTTTTGGCGGAATGGTTTATTCTGAGTTTGACGAAAACATTCACGTTATTGAGCCATTTAACATTCCTAACGATTGGCAAGATTGTTTAAGCATAGACCCCGGATTAAATAATCCGCTTAGTTGCCATTGGTATGCTGTTGATTACGATGGTAATGTTTATGTTGTTGCCGAGCATTACGAGGCAAAAAAAGATATTATTTATCATAGTAAAAAAATAAGAGAAAAGTGTAAGCAATTAAACTGGAAAACCATGCCTAATGGAAATTATTATGCACTTATTGATAGTGCGGCAAATCAGAAAACATTATCTGGCGTTAAAAGCGTAGCTGAACTTTTTTACGAACTTGGAATTTCGGTTAACACCAAAGTTAACAAAGACTTATTTTCAGGCATTCAACGTGTTAAAAGTTACTTAAAAAATGCTGAAGGAACAGCAAAACTTTTTATTTTTAAAACTTGCACAAATTTAATTAAAGAAATTAAAGGCTACTTTTGGTCGGATTCCGATAATCCTGTAAAAAAAGACGATCATGCATTAGACGAACTTAGATATTACATTCAGCATCGACCTGATGTTCCACTTAAAAAACTTGAAAAAAGTTTGGTTCAAAAAGATAAGGATAGGTTAATTCGAAACCTAAAGGTTAAACGTTATGGAACTTAACGAAAAACTTAAACAAACTTTAATTAAAAAAGCAACCGGATATAAGGTTGAAGAAAGTGTGTGTGAATATGGCATGCAGGAAGACGAATTAAGGCTAGTTAAGAAGAAAGTTTCAACAAAATATTATCCGCCAGATTTAAGTGCAATTAACATGCTTTTATCAGAAAAACAAACCGACTATAAAAATTTAACTAACGAGCAGTTAGAACAAGAAAAACAAAATATTTTAAAATTATTAAAGGAGATTGATTGTGGAAATAGTTAACCAACCAAACAAAATTAAATGTGATATTTCTGGCTGTAAAAACATGGCTAGTTTTAGCCTTATTTGCACAGATAGTAAAAAACACAACTTAAACTTTTGCACAAATTGCATTGCAGAAATTAATAAACAATTTAACAAGGTTTTAACACCAAAAAGCATTAAAAACATTTATCAAAAAGGAGGTTTAAATGGCAAAGCTAAATAAACAAGAAGTGGTTTCGAATGAAGATATTGTTAAACAAATTATTGAGGATTTTACTCAAAGGCAACAAGAACGTAAGAAGTTTGAAGCAAATTGGCAACTAAACATCAACTTTTTTGTTGGTAACCAATATTGTGCCATTAATTCTAATAACGATGTTGTAGATTTTGAAAAACAATTTTTTTGGCAAGAGCGTGAGGTATACAACCACATTGCGCCAATTGTAGAGCAAAGGCTTAGCAAACTTAGCAAGGTTAGGCCAGCAATGACTGTTGTTCCGTTTACCGATTCGGCAAACGATATTAATTGTGCAAAAGTTAGCAAAAACATTTTAAAAGCAACCAGCCACAAATTAAACCTAAGTAAATTAATTGCCGAGGCAACAGTTTGGAGCGAAGTTTGTGGAACTGCATTTTATAAAGTTACTTGGAATAATTGCAAAGGCGAAGTTGTTGGCGTAGACGAAAACGGTCAGCAATTTAACGAGGGCGACGTTCAAATTAATGTTGTTAGCCCTTTCGAAATTTTTCCAGATAGCAACACATATTCTACGCTTGACGATGCTAAAAGCATTATGCATGTTAAAGCGTTTCATGTAGATACCATTAAAGATTTGTGGGGCGTTGAAGTTGAGGGGCACGATATTGATGTGTTTACTCTTGATAACGCAAACATAACTGGTGGTTTGGGCTACTTTAGTAAGGTTAGCAAGGCTGGTAAAACAATTAAACATAATTCTGCATTGGTCATTGAAAAATACGAAGCTCCAACAACAAAATATCCGCTTGGTAGGCTTATTATTGTTGCTGGAAACAAGCTTGTTTACATGGGCGAACTTCCTTACATAAATAAAGCCGAAAACAAGCGAGGCTATCCGTTTATTTGCCAATGTTCAATTGTTAACCCAAGCACCTTTTGGGGTAGCAGTATTGTTGAGCGATGCATTCCGGTTCAGCGTAGCTACAACGCCGTAAAAAATCGTAAACACGAATTTTTAAACCGAATTAGCATGGGTGTTATGGCAGTTGAAGATGGCTCGGTTGATACCGATAATTTAGAGGAAGAGGGTATGGCACCTGGTAAAGTTTTAATTTATAGGCAAGGAAGCCCAGTTCCAAGGTTGCTTAATTCTGGCAGTGTTCCAACCGATTTTAGTTTAGAAGAAGACAGATTGCTTAACGAATTTTTAACTTTAAGTGGTGTTAGTGATTTGCTTAGAAATTCTAGTTTAACAAATAATGTTAGTGGTGTTGCTTTGCAACTTCTTATTGAACAAGACGAAACAAGGCTTATTTCTAGTGCTGAGCAAATTAGACAAGCTGTAAAAGAAATTAGTAAACAAATTTTAAGGATTTATAAACAATTTGTTAACGGACAAACTAGTTCTAAACTTATTGATAATAATGGACAAGTTGAAATGTTTTATTGGAATAGTGCCGACATTAATTCCGACGATGTTGTGTTTGAAACCGAAAACGAACTTAACGAAAGTTTGGCTCAAAAACGTAACATGATTTTCGAAATTTTTAATGCCGGATTATTACACGACGAAACAGGAAAACTAACAAATTCGGTTAGACACAAACTTCTTGAACAACTTGGTTTTGGGGTTTGGGAAAATAGCCAAGATCAAAAAACTCTGCAAATTAAACGTGCAGGTAAGGAACAACTTGAACTAGTTTCTAAGGGTTTAATTAACATGCCAAGCGAAATCGACGATCACAACTTGCACATTAACGAACATATTTGTTTTATGCTTGGTGCCGATTTTGAAAATGAAGTTAAAAACAATTCTAACATATCAAAGCTTATGCTTAACCACATAAGGCAGCATAAACAATTTTTAAATTTAACACAAAATCAAAATATAACGGAGGTAAATCATGAATAAAGAACAACCAAAAAGTGAACTATCCAGCAACGTTTCGGAGGAAAGTTTGGTTTTAAGTGCGGCGGATAACACTTTGGGCTCTTTAAATAAATTTAAGGACGTAAAAAGTTTAGAGGAGGCCTATGTAAACTTGCAGTCCGAATTTACGCGCAAATGTCAAAAACTAAGCGAGGTAGAACGGGAAAATTCTAGTTTTAGGGAACAAAAAACTTTAGAACCAAATTTAGAACCCTGTTTCGAAAAACCAGATTGGAACGAACAGGTTAAAACATTTTTAACCCAAAACCCATCTGCACAAAACTATGCTCAGCAAATTATTGAAGTTTTAATTTCGGATAAAGTTTTGGCTAGTCAGCCAAACTCCCTAAATTTAGCCTTTAATCAGGTTAAAGCTGGGCTATATAAACCTGGCGAGGAACTTGCGTCCGACCCAGACTTTTTAGAAAAGTATGTTTTAAATAACGAGCAAATTAAACAACAAATTATTAACACATATCTTTCTAACTTACGCCAAAAACAATCGCCTCAGGTAATAAACACAACAAAAACTGGTGGCGTGGGCTTAACTCCTCAAGCAAAACCATCTAATTTATCCGAGGCAAAAGTAATGGCAGAAAAATTATTTAAAAAATAGGAGAAAATAATGGTTACATTACAAACAGCAGAAAATGCTTTAAAAACAGTTTACTTGGGTGTGGTTTCCGACCAATTAAACATTAATTCAAACCCACTACTTTCAAAAATTAAACAAAGTTCTTCCGATGTGTGGGGAAAGGAAATCAGAAAACTTGCTCCGTTTGGCATTAATGGTGGCATTGGTGCTGGAACAGAAGATGGCAACTTGCCGCAAGCAAACGGAAACAGTTATGTTCAATTTGTAAGTTCGCTTAAAAACCTTTATGGAACAATCGAAATTTCCGATAAAGCTATTCGTGCAAGCGAAAATAATGCCGGTGCATTTGTTAACTTACTAAATGCTGAAATGGAAGGTTTAATTAAAGCAAGCAACTTTAACTTGAGTCGCATGCTTTATGGCGATGGCAGTGGTAAACTTACAACAAATTTTAGCCACACAGCAGGCACTAATTACATTAAAACACCAGACGCAAAAAAATTTATGGAAGGTATGATTGTTTCAATTTATAACACTAGCGACGAAGATTATAAAGCAAATTGTAATCATATTAAGGTTACTAAAGTAGACAGATTAAATAATCAAGTTTATTTCGATAAAACTTTTGGCACCATGCTAGATCCACTTGAAGATTTTATTGTGGTTCAAGGTTCATACGAACTTGAAATTACTGGTCTTGGCAAAATTTTTGAACAAGGCGGAACACTTTATGGTGTTAACCGTGCCGATCATCCTTGGATGAACGCATATGTAAAAGAAGGTGTTGGTGAATTATCTGAAACCAAAATTCAAACCGCTATCGACGAACTTGAAGAAGTTACTGGCTCGGTTATTGATTTTATTACTTGTTCAAGCGGTGTTAAACGTGCATATCAAGAACATTTAAGCACCTATAAACGCAACGTTGATGTTATGGAATTAAATGGTGGCTATAAAGCTATTTCATATAATGGCATTCCTTTAATTTCCGATAGATTTATCGATTCCGACACTATGTACTTACTTAATACTAAAGAATTTACTTTGCATCAATTATGCGATTGGCAATGGTTAGAGGGCGACGATGGTAGAATTATTCGTCAAACTGCAGGTAAACCAACTTACACTGCAACACTTGTAAAATATGCCGATTTAATTTGTGATAAACCAAACGGTCAAGCAAAATTAACCGGAATTACAACTGCTTAATAATTAATTATGGTTTTAAGGTGCAAGTTTTGCACCTTAAAATTATTTTTTTAAGGATAAAACATGAAAATAAAAATTAATCACGATGTTTTTAACATTGTTAACAGGCTTAAACAAATTAATAAAAACTATTTTGTTATGTATAACAAAAAAACAAATAAGTTCGAAATTCACAACAAAAGTTATGCTAACACCTTGTGCTTAACTTTGCCATATTCTAGTTTAGATGCTCGTGCAATAAACTATGTTCTAAAATCGGAACAAGTAGAGCAAGTGTTGCTTGAAATTGAACGCAACAATCAAAAATTAAAAATGCAACAAAAAAACAATTTAACCGATAAAATTAACTATCAATTAAACGAAATTTATTCTTATGCTCAAAAGGGTTCAGGCGAATTTAACGGAAATGCCTACAAAACTTTATGGGTGTAAAAAGGAGGCAATGTGATTACAAAAAATGTTTTAAAATATGCAGTAAACTATTTGGGTTTAACCCATCTATTAAACACAACTTTGCTAGATGGCAGCACATCTGCCACCGCCGACGAAACAGCCGAAATAAATACACTAATAAGTTGTCTTAATTTGGTTGTTAATCAGGTTGCTAGTGAATATGTAACATTAAAATCTAAAACAAAAATTACAACAACCACTGGTGTTGTTTATTATTCAAACTTGTCTAGTAATGTGGTGGTTGATGTTTTAAGTGTTAAATTAAATGGTGCAAGTGTTGAATTTAGTTGCAAACCAGATAGGCTAGAAACTGCCACTGGCACACTTGAAATTGAATTTGCATATCAGCCAAGCGCAATTAATTCAGTTAACTCTACAATCGACTTTGCAAATTTTAAATTAAACGAGCGCGTGCTTGCTTATGGTGTTGTTGCTGAATATAACTTTTTATATGCAAACTACGATGATGCTGCAATTTGGGATAATCGCTTTAAAAACTCACTTTCAAACATTCTTCGTCCACGTAGGGAAGTAAAAATTAAACAAAGGTTATGGGTTTAATATGGTTGAAAAAAAGTTACTATCTGGCAAAAATGTTACCTATAAAAAACTTAATTATGCAAACTTTTTTAATGGGATAAATGCCGATTTCGACCAGTATATTTTGCCTGTTACTTACTCAAACAATACTTATAACTTTAGTTTTGTTAGCGGTGCATTAACCACAGGGCTAGGTATATCAAACTTGAAACTTCCGGCAACCTACACACTTGGCGATAAAACTGAACGTGTTGTTAATTTTGAAGATAAGTTTGAGTTTAAGGCTAGTTGGTTATTTCGAAAAAAGTATGAGCAAATTTTAGGTCAAGAGGGTTTATTTTATAGTAATTACTTAATTTTTCAAACAACTTCAGGCGATTTTTATGTTTACGATATTTGCACCAACACCGAATATGTTAAACAAATTTTAAATATTAATCTTAGTTCGGTGCCAGTTGTTTTAAATTATAATTTAAATGGCGAAGATTCTGTTTTAATTTGTTCTGAAGAGGGTATGTGGGTGTTTAATTTAACATCTAGTTATGCAACAAAAATTGAAAATGCTCCACAAATTAAAAGCATGTGTCTTCATTACGAACGTCTGTTTGCAATTACTCATAACGACCATAACGCAGTTTGGTTTTCTGACGATCTTAATCCTACTAACTGGAATGTTTCATTAAATGAAGCCGGTTTTATTAAGTTTAACGACGAACGTGGCATGGTTAACAAAATTGTTAGTTTTAACGATTATGTTTATGTTTTTCGTGATTATGGAATTTCTAAAATTACAGCCTATGCACAGCAAACCGAGTTTAGTGCAAATCAACTATTTGTTTCAAGTGGCAAAATTTATGGTAACAGCGTGTGTGTTTGTGGCGATAAAATTTTAATGCTTACTCAAAATGGCATTTATGTTTTTGATGGTTATTCAACCACAAAACTAAACTTAAACATTAACAAACTGCTAGAAAACACTCAAAATCCTTTTGTTCAAAGTTGCTACTCAAATGGAAAATATTATTTGGCTTGCAATCTTAATTTTAACGATGGTAAACAAATTGGTTGCGAGGTGGGTAGTTATAATAACAACGTTTTACTTGAACTAGATTTAAACACGAACACTTTAAACATTTTGCGTGGGGTAGATGTTAGGCACCTAAATGCAGTTGCCGACGATAAAGTTAACAAAGTTATTGCTTTTTACTATTCAAATGGCAAATACATGCTAGGCGAAGTTGGTGCATTTGGCGCATTACATTCTTTTGTTTTGCCTAAATGTTGGACATCTCCATTGGGCGATTTAGGCTATCCTGAAAAACAAAAAATTATTAAAACAATTTATTTAAAATCAAACATTCCAGTAAAAATTACTATCCGAACCGAAAGGGTTAACAAAACCTTTAATGCAGTTCCTAAAAACAATTTAATAAAACTAAACACTTTGGTTAAAGGCAATTTAGTTGCAATCGATTTCGAAACTTCCCAAAAAGAGTGCACAATTTCAAGCCCAACAGTGGTTGTGGGGTTAGTATGATTAACTATGGTAAACTTGCATATAATCGAGTTAACGATTTATATCGAAATAATCAAGTTGTTAACTTCGATTTTTGCAGTAATTGCGTTCCAGTTGCGTTAACCGAAGTTAACACTAGTTTTGATGTTTTTATTGTGGCAAATGGTAAAGTGTTTTTTAATCTTACATTATCGAACCATGCTGATTTAAAAATTTTGGTAAATGGTAAAACCGAATTTGTTAAAAATAATTTTTCTAGTGCAAGCTTTAGCCTAGTAATTAACAAAGAATCTAGCCTAAAATTTGTGTTTTCTAACACAACCTTTCCACTTGAATGCGTAGCTCAAATTTTAGGTAATTATAAAATGATTAACAAAACTAGTTTGTTTTTAATTCCTAAAACCAACAATTTTATGGTGGTTACAGCCACTAACAATTCGTTTACTTTATTCAACGAAACTACGCCAACAGAAGTTATAAATAGTTTTCATAAAAATATGGGTATAACTTTAAACTATGCTTATTTAAGTTGCTGTAATAATGCTGAAAATTATTATGTTTTATGTGAACTTAATGGCGTTAACTACGTTATTAAAAATGGCTCAAGCGTTATAACTTTATCTAAACAATTTTCAAGCAAGTGTAAACTTATTGCGTGCAATGTGTTAGGTGCTAGTTTTATTATTGTAGACGCCAAAAACTCAACATTAAGTTTAACATTGTTTAATTCTAATTGCGAATTGCTTGAAAGTTTCGAGGGGATAAGTGTTAAAGGTGTTAGCGATGTTTTTAAAATTTTAGAAGTTGTTAATTTTGCCGATAACAACATTTATTTTGTACTATCCGACTCTAATTTAAACAATTTTATAGTACTATGCAATTTAACTGAAAATGGCTTAACTTCTAGTGTTTTAGATTGTGTTAGTGTTGGTAAAACTGAACACACAATAGGTGTTAAAACAACTGCTAATTCATTTAAATTTTATATGAAACAAACAACTGGATTAAAGGTTGTAACAGCGCAAATTAACTTTGTAAATAAGTTAACAACTTTTAGTAGTGTTACCGAATATAACAATGCAACTTCTGGGTGTTATGTAACAGATGGTGAAATAGTTTTAAATTTTGATGAGACGTTATTTTTAGAAAATGGAGAGTAGGTTTTTTGAGGATTAATAAAAACTTGTTAACAAAAATTAAAAACATAAATTTATCACAATTATTATTAGGGGGATTACAAATGACCAGTTATAAAATACCAGACGAAATTACTAAAAAAGTTCAGTCTATAAATTCAAACGAAAAAACTAAAGATAAACTAAAAGAGTTTTATGCTAAACTCGACCAAGTTTCAAATTCGTTTAATGTTACTTCAAACCAAAATCAGTCAGAACCTCAAAAAGTTGAACTTCAAAAAATGGAGTTTAAAATGCCAACTGAGTCTGAAATTAAACAAAACAGCGAAGAACTTTTAAAAGAATATAAACAAAGTGGCATTCAGGGCATTAACGACGAATATAAATTAAAATCCGATGCACTTGAAAGTAATAAACAAAGCGTAATTAATAGTGCAGATTCAACAAAACAAAAACTTAATTCTTATTATTACGAAGCAAAAAATAATGCTGAAGCACAAGCACTTAAACGTGGTCTTGCACGAAGCAGTATTATAATTAATCAACTAGGTGCTTTCGACCAAGAAAAAATTGCCGACTATAAACAGTTAGACGACGAGTTAAACACTCAAATTAACGCAATTAACTTTGAACTAAATGCACTTAGTGCTCAAAAACAAAACGCTTTAAACAATTTTAATGTGTCATATGCTGTTAAACTTCAGGAAAAAATTAACGATTTAACCGAAGAACTTAACAACAAACAAAGCGAAGTTACAAAGTATAATAACGAAATTGCACTAAAAGAAGCCGAGTTTAATAAAGATGTTGACGAGTTAAAATCAAAGCTTGAACAAGCCGAAAAAGATGGTGCAACAAACCTTGTTGAAATTTATGGCAAGTATGGTCAAAACATTGTTGAAAAGGTTAAAGCCGACCAACTTTATTCAACAGCTAAACAAATGCTATATAATTTGTCTGCCGACGAAATTAAATGGATTTTAGCCGACGACGAGTTTAAAAAACGTATGGGCTCTAATTACATTAAATTGCTCGAGGAATTTAGTTAATGTGGGAAGAAATTTTAAATCTTGCCATGAATAATGGGCTTTGGGCGGTTTTGTTTATGGGACTTTTAATTTATCAACTAAAAGATTCTCGCACTCGCGAAAGCAAATATCAAGATACCATAACCGAACTTAACAAAACCTTAAACAAGGTAAATAAAATCGACGAAAATGTTGCAACGCTAGCCGATAATATGGTTCAGGTTAAAGAAGATGTTTCTCGAACTTTAACTTGTGTAGATAGGCTTATTACTAAGCACGAAGTTACATTGGAGGAAAATAATGACAAAAATTAAAACAACAGGTTTTTGGGTTAGTTTAAGTGGGGCTGTTATGCTTGTTGTACAAACAATTTTAGGAGCATTTAACATTACGTTTAATTCCGAAATTGTTTCAAATGTGGTTTCGGCAATTTGTGGTGTGTTAGTTTTGGTTGGAGTTTTAATTCCATCAAAAGCCGATTCACTAACAATTAATTTGCCGGGTATTTCTAACAATAATAGTTTAAATTTATCTGCTGAAAACACTGAAAATAATTCACAAAATATTACCAGTAAGCAACCCGCCGAAACACAAAATAAAACATTAAATAAATCTAAAACTGAAATTAGTTTACAAAATTCTAACGAAAATATAACTGAATAATTTTTTTAAAGACAAGCTAAACAGCTTGTCTTTTTTTGATAGGTTTTATGAATTGGAAACAAAAGTTGATATAATTATTAAATAAATAATTTGGTAAAATTAAAAAATTAATATATAATACAATTAGTTATTATGAAAACATTACGTGATACATTAACCTACATGGCTAAAAACTTAATATTTGTTTTGGGGTTTGCAGTTTTGCCTGCGTGTTTTATGGGTAGTTTGCTAAATCCGTTTATGATAATAAATTTTATTATTGACTATAAAAACCTAACCATTAACAATTTTGCCGATATTTTATCACATTTGTTTGGTGTTAATTGGGTTGGTGTTTTAAACTGTACACTTGCAATAATATTAATTGTTTTAATTTTTTCTGCGTTTTTTGGAAATATGGAAAATCATTTTAAAAGCGGAAAACTTGCACTTTCGAACACTTTAAACTTGATTAACAACACTGTTTTAATTGTGCTTGCTTATGTTGGCATATTTTTGCTAGGTTATGTTGTTTTAAAATTTGCACTTGCACTAATTGTGTTTATTGTTCACATTGTGTTTGGTGCACTTGGCAGCACACCTGGTGTGGCACTATATGTTGTAAATGTGGTTATAACAGTAGGTGTTATGATATTTAGTGGTTATTTGCTTGCATACGGATTAATTGCGCTTGTAGATACCATTATTTGTGGCTATTCGGTTGGCACAAGTTTTTCTGATGCAAACGATTTATTAAACAAAAAGTTTTATAAGGTTATGGTGCTTGTTGCACTTCCATTTTTAATTGTTTTGCCTTTAGTTGTTTTGGGCAAACTATTTGGCTTTGTTGTGGTTGCAAACATTGTGTCGCTTTTAATTTTGTTTATGTACTATCCAGTTTTGGCATTCACAATGTATTTCGAATTTTCACGCCTTTCTCGTTACGACAACATAAAAAGGTATTACTACTAAAAGGAAACTAAACCTCTATGATGTATAAAAACATTTTTAAACTTGTTTTATCAAACTTCCATCTTGTTTGGAAAATACTTGCTTATATGGTTCTAACAACACTTTGTGTAATTGGCTTAGCATATGCGTGCAGTTTGCCAATTCTAAAAGTTTTAATAGAACAAGGTTTTTCAACTCAATTTAAAGATTTGTTTATTAATTTTTCACGCAGTTTTAATATATACGAATTTTTGTATAACTCAGTTATTTTAGTTGAAAACTTTTTTGAAATTATTTCTGCAAATATTTCCGAACTTTGGTTATATATTGCTTTGTTTTTGTTTATTATTATTATAGTAAGGTCTTTTTTAAGCGGATTTTATAAATTTGCTTCAATTAATGTTGTATATTACTACATGGGCAGCAACATTAAATATGGTTTTTCACATAGTTTAGTTGCTTGCTTTAAAACAAACTTAAAATATCAATTATGTGCGCTTTTAACAATTTTACCAATTAATGCGTTGTTTATTGTTGCAATGTATTATTTAATTAAATGGTTGGTTTTAAGCGAGGGACTACTTTTACTTGCTCCAATTAGCATAATTTTAGTTGCAATTTTACTTTATAGTTTAAAAATAACATTTTTTAGTGGTTGGATTCCTGCCATTGTTGTTTTCGATTGTGGTGTTTGGGAAGGCTTAAAACGTGGTGTAAAAGCAGTGTTTAGGCGTTTTTATCGTAGTTTTTCAACTGCAGTTTTAACCATTTTTACAATAATAATTTTAAATGTTGTTGCTGCTGCATGCACATTTGGTGCAAGCATAATTGTAACATTGCCACTTTCGGCATTAATTATTTTAATTTACAACATGGTTATGTTCTACTTAAGCCAAGGTATGCGTTTTTATGTAGATAGCGAGCAAGTTGTAACACCTAAAAGGTTAGAAGAAACCGATGGTTTAGGTGGGCTTAAATATATTATTTAATAAACTTTAAACCTTTGTTTTAACTCAAAAACTATTTACAAGTTTTGTTTTTTAGTATATATTAGTATTAATATTTTGATTACTTTAGCAAGGCAACTTGCTTTAAAATATACATTTTTAAGATAAATTTTTGGTTATTTAAGGCAATTTGACCTTATGGTTTTTTATTGTGTTAAATCTAAATTTTAAAATGTTTTATAAGTAAAATTTAATAATATAAGGAGAAATTATGGACTCAAATTTAGACGAAGTTCAAGTTGAACAACCAGATAGTGGTGTTCAAACAAAAACATCTAAATCCAAATTTCGTAAAAAACCTGCTAAGTTTGCAGGTCCTAAAACTGCACCTGGGCTTAAATTTTCATTTTTAGGTGGTGTGGGCGAAATTGGTAAAAACATGATGGCGGTTGAGTATGGCAACGATATGATTATTATTGACGCTGGTTTAACTTTTCCATCAGACGACATGCCTGGCATTGATTTAATAATTCCAGACTCAAACTATCTACTTCAAAATAAAGATAAAATTAAGGGTATGATTATAACCCATGGGCACGAGGATCACATTGGTGCTGTTCCTTACGTTTTACAAAACGTTAATGTTCCAATTTATGCAACAAGACTTACTTGTGCATTAATCGAAAACAAATTAAAAGAACACAAAAAAATTAAAGCAAAACTTGTTTCGGTTAAACCAAAAACCGTTATTAAACTTGGCGTGTTCTCAATTGAATTTGTTAAAGTTACTCACTCAATTGGTGGCGCTGTTGGGTTTGCTATTACAACACCTGCTGGTGTTTATTTCCACACAGGCGATTTTAAAGTGGATTACACTCCAATCGATGGCGAGGGTATGGACTTAGCACGACTTAGCGAAATTAGCAAAAAGGGAGTTTTACTTCTTACTGCCGATTCAACTAATGCTGAACGCCCAGGCTTTAGTATTAGCGAAGCAAAAGTTGGTAAAACCATTGACGCAATTTTCTCACAAAACAAACAAAAACGTATTATTGTTGCAACTTTTGCAAGTAACATTTATCGTGTTCAACAACTACTTAACATTGCCGAAAAATACGGACGTAAAATTGCTTTTAGTGGCCGAAGCATGATTAACGTTTGCGAAACTGCAAGTAAATTAGGCGATCTAAAATTTAATCGTGAAAATGTTGTTGATATTACCAGAGTAGATAAATATCCTGATAACGAAATTTGTATTTTATCAACTGGAACACAAGGCGAGGCACGCAGTGCACTAACTCGTATGGCTGAAGGCGATTTTAACAAAATTGAAATTGGTGAAAACGATTTAATTATTCTTTCTAGTTCAACTATTCCTGGCAACGAAAAAGCAATTAACAATGTTATTAACTTGCTTTATAAAAAAGGTGCTGAAGTTATTTACGAATCGTTAGCCGAAGTTCACACATCAGGCCATGCTTATCAAGAAGAACTTAAAACATTGCACGCTTTATTAAAACCTAAATTCTTTATGCCTGTTCATGGCGAATATAGGCACTTAAAAGCACATGCTAATTTGGCTGAAGCAATGGGTATGCCAAAACAAAACATATTACTTCCAGACCTTGGCGACCAAATTACCATTACTAAAAACACAATGCAAAAAACAGGAGTTGTTCCTTGTGGTTCACTTCTTATTGATGGTGTTGGTGTTAGTGAAGTTGGTAGTTCAATTTTACGTGATAGAATGCAACTTAGCGAAGAGGGGGTTTGTGTTGTTGTTATTACCATTAGTATGTTAACTGGTGCGTTAACAAGCAAACCAGACATTATTTCACGTGGTTTCATTTATAAATCGGATTCTGAGTTTGATGTTATGGAAGAAGCTAAAAATGTTGTTATAAACACAATTAGCCAAACCGACTTCAAATCACACGATTGGTCAGAAATTAAAACAAACATTAAAAAGAACTTAACTGGTTTCTTTGCACGTCAAATAAAATGCCGTCCAATGGTTATTCCAATTATTTTAGAAACTAAATAATAAAAATTAAAAAAGGTGTAAGAAAACTTACACTTTTTTGTTTTGTTTTGCTATAATTAACATGTTATGAGTAATTTAAAAGAATTAACAAAACTTAATAGTGAAGCCGAAAAAAAATACGAAAGAACACTTAATAACGAAATGAAACAAATTTTAACCTATGCCAGAGCTAATTTTATTCCGGTGCTTCTAGAGGATACTGCAAAACTTTTGTTTAACACAATTTATAATTTTAAACCAACAACAGTTTTAGAAATTGGCACAGCTATTGGCTATTCCGGCACGCTAATTTTAAATGCAACAAATTGTAATTTAACAACAATCGAAAATTTTGAAAGTAACTATAATCTTGCAAAACAACATTTTGCCGAAGCCAATTTAACTGATAGGGTAGAAATGATTTTTGACGACGCTTTAAATGGGCTACTTGAACTTGAAAAACAAGGCAAAAAATTTGATTTTATTTTTCTAGACGGACCTAAAGGTCAATATATAAAATATTTGCCAATTTTAAAAAAATTACTTTCTGATGGCGGCATTTTGTTTGCCGATAATGTTCATTTTAAAGGAATGGTGTTTTGGGAGGGGGTAATTCCACACCGTAAACGCACCATTGTTGTAAATTTACGTAAATTTTTAGCTGAAATTAAGTCTGACCCAAGTTTTTCGGAATATTCCGAACTTAAAATTGGCGATGGTGTAATGATTGCAAAACTTAAATAACTTAAAAGGAAATTAACTTATGTTAGAACTACTTGCTCCTGCAGGAAACATGGATAAATTAAAAACTGCATTTTACTATGGTGCCGATGCTTGTTATTTTGCTGGTACAAAATTTGGTCTTAGGGCATATGCGGGCAATTTTACCGATGAAAACTTAAAAGAAAGTGTAGAATATGCTCATAAACTAGGTAAAAAAGCTTATGTTACGGTTAATATTATAGCGCATAACGAAGATTTTTTAGATATGGAAAACTATATTAAATATCTTTACGAAATTGGCGTAGACGCTGTTATTGTTGCTGATGTTGGCATTATTAGTTTAATTAGAAAAGTTTGCCCAAACCTAGATGTTCACGTTAGCACGCAAGCCAACATAACTAACAAATATTCTGCTAAATTTTTTACCGATATGGGTGTTAAACGCTTGGTTTTGGCAAGGGAACTTAGCGTTAAAGAAATTAAGGAAATTCGCGATTATATTCCAGCAGATGTTGAAATTGAAACTTTTGTTCATGGAGCAATGTGTATTTCTTATTCTGGCAGATGCTTGCTTAGCAACTATTTAACCAATCGCGATTCTAACAAAGGTGCTTGTGTTCAAGCTTGCCGTTGGGAATATACTATTCACGAAAAAAGCCGCGACAACGAAGAATATCCTATTTATGAGGATAGCCGTGGAACCTACATTTTAAATAGTAAAGATTTAAACATGTTAAATCATTTGCAAGAACTTATTGATGCTGGTGTTACCAGTTTTAAAATTGAAGGCCGTATGAAAAGTGTTTACTATGTTGCAACTGTTGTAAATGCTTATAGGCGTGCGTTAAACCAATTAGGTAGTAAAAAATCGGTTGCACCGCTGTTAGAAGAACTTAACAAAACTAGCCATCGTAACTACACAACAGGCTTTTATTTTGGAAGCAACAATAAGGAATGTTTGTCGTCGTCAACACCTGTTCAAACACACGAGTTTATGGCTGTTGTTCTTTCCGAGAACAAAGATGGTCGTGTTTTAATTGAACAACGAAATCGTTTTAAGGTTGGCGATATATTAGAAGTTCTAAGCCCAAATGCCACATTTAATAAACTTATTGAAGTAACTCCAATGTTAAACGAAAAGGGCGAAGAAGTTTTAGATGCTTTAGGGGTTCAACAAAAATTGTTTTTAAAAACCAAACTAAAACTTATGCCTGGCGATATTTTACGTAAGCAAATAAACAACTAACATTGGTGTTATGCAAAACTTAAAAAACCACCTAAAATTGGTGGTTTTTTGTTTGTTTGCATAGCAGGCTATAAACATTTTTTTTAATTAAAAAAACTTTGTTTTATTTTAATTATTTTTGTGGTTTTATTATTGTAACTACTGCCATTTATTTAAAAAAGTTAACTATTGAAATTGGTGTTAGTTTATATTATAATATAATTAATAACTAGGTGGTTAAATTGGCAAAGTTTTTTAATCAAATAATTAAATATATTCAAAATAAAACTTTCGACATTGTTAAAGCGGTAAACTCTAACAAGTCTTTTTTGTTTGATAATTTAACTACTGATTTATCTAATCACATAACAGTTTTGCCAGCAACTTCATATGAAAAGGGTGAATCTGATTATTTTTTACCATTCAGTCAAACACAAAAAAGTTGTGGCTTAACCGACGCTGTTATTTTAACTGGCACAAGATATTCAACAAAAAATTTAAACAATTATGCTTGTGTTTGGTCTAGTAGTGTTGCACCTAACAAACAAGTTTATAGTGTCGATTACGATGGCGACATGATTGAATGCAAAACAACAAGCACAGCAAACGCTTTGCGTCCGGCATTAACGTTTTCATCAATTTCCGAAATACCACCAACAGCAATTAAAGATTATAAAGATGTTATAAGAATTACTTGTGGTTCATATCCGCAAAGTGCTGTATCACAAAATCTTCAAAACGAACTAGACTATATGTTATCTAACATTAACGAGTCTGGCGTGTCGGAACAATTTTATAAAACAGGTCGAAAATTCTCGCTATATTCAAAACTAGATTCTAACGACGAAACAACTTACATTAAGCAGTTTGACGAATACTATTTTAATGGCGATAAATATGTTAGGATTGATAGTCAAATTGCACACCTTTATGTTTCACTTTCAAATGGGCAAATGATAACTCAAAGGTCTGAAGGTGTGTGGTTAAAAGTTGAACCGGTTAGTTATGTTTTAAACCCAACACCAAATTCAAACGGCAAGTTTGTTGCACTTTCTGAAAAAGCATTAGTAGGAGGTGTTCCGTTTGACACTTCAACAACATCATATGAAACATCTAATTTAAAAATATTTAACGAACTTCGCTTTTTAGTTGAGTGCTCAAATAGTCAACTAGCACCCGAACACTACGAATTAAAAGAGGGTTATAAAACAATTTCTAGTGGTGCATTTTCTAGTGTTAAAGGTTTAAAAAGCATAACACTTCCACACACACTATCTAGCATTCAACCCGATGCATTTGTTGGTTCGGAAATTAACAACATTACTTACGTTACACCAAATGCAAAAAAAGTTAACTATGTGCTTCCACATGGACACATGCTCGATTCGGTTGGTTGCTATTCAGATGGGCTAATTGTTATGTCGGTGGGCGAGAACAAAACAAACGCAACACTATGCTATTTGCGTAAAGATGGAACATTTAACATTTTAAATGGCGTTAATGCAACAAAAGTTTCTAGGCTTGCAACCAATGGCAACTTAAACATTGTGTTCAACTGGGGAGAAACTCAAAAAACACTTTCTAACACTGCACAGCGAAAAAGTTTGCCAGAAGGCTATTTTATGGAAGCAATTGGAACAAGTCCCGAACAAATTAAAAAATATTTTGAAACCGAAAGTACTGGAATTAGTGTGCTTGAAAACAAACCTTGGTTTAAAAATTTATATTATCCCGACCAAGTTCAACTTATTAGGTTGTTTGCAACTTTAGGTGGTTTAGAACCAGACCAAACTCAGCAATCCAGAGTTCTTATGTTGTTTGATAATATGCAAAAGCATTTTGGTAACAAATTTCCAACTTTTATTTCAAAACTAAATTTACCGGCTGGAACAAACCATGTTGTAGATTATGTTATGGAATATAAGCACGATAAAGATAACAAAATTATTTATGATAACGGCGTTGCTCAAATTAAAGGTCGTAAACAAGTTTATTACTATAAACAACTTTATAAATTTATTTCACATTGTTATACGAATCCAAATTTTGAGGAAGTTGCTCACACGGTTTTAACTAAATATCACGATATTTTAAGTTATTATAAACATAAACTAGAACTTTCTAATCCAGACCGCCATGAAAATGTTAATCCACAAATTTATGCCGAGTTAAAGGTTACTGGAATAGATGTTAATTTAGTGTTAGACTACATGTTTTCAAGCTGTTATCACACCGAAAACCCAGAACTTCAAACGGCACTTTCTAAAGTAAAAAAACAATTTAATTTAAACTACGATGTTGTTTCGCGTTACGATAGGTTAATAACCGAAGCCAAGGTTTTAGAAGCTAAGCAAGAAGCACTTAGCAAAGTAAGCACCGAGCCAGTTAGATTAAAATATTTTATGCCTTACGTAGACGACGACACAGCAAATGCTCCATACACCTATGTTTGGCCTCCAATTTCTTCAGCAACTGCAATAACTTGTGGTCAGGCACTAGGCAGTTGTTTTAGAGTTAATGGTAAAAACGAATCGGCGTTAATTGGTTTTGTGCACGATAAGCGCGATAATTTAATGTTAATTTTTAATAGCAACAACCAAGTTTGTGGCTATATGCGTGTTAACTATGATTTAAATAATAAAGGTATTTTAATTGATACCATCGAACTTAACGACGAACTTTCGTTAAACCGAGCAGAGCATGCTCAAATTTGGCAATGTTGCTATAGGGGGCTTGTAGCTATGGCAGAAGCTATGAATGCCGATGGCAAGTATGTTGTTGAACGCATTAACTGCAAGCCAGACCCATATAACAAGGTTCTACGTTTTATTCAAGAAAATTATCCTCAAATTTCCGATATTAGGGCAAAACGACTTGAAGAACGCCACTATTCAACTAAACAAGATATTCCTTATCAAAAATATTTTTCGGTTTATTTACCAACCGAAGAACAACTTGTAATTTCTTCGCCGGAACTAACAAAAAGTTTACAACTGGAGGGCAAGTAACATGAAAAAGTACCTATATTATTGCAGTGTTCTTGAGTCATTGTTAACTCAAAGCTCAACGTTTCAAGAACTTAATTTATTAGATGTTAATCGTGGCGGACAAAATTTTGAAGTTAATCAGGTTTTAGGTGTTTTAAAAAATCACGCTGCTGATGGCGGAGCAGTTAAACCTCTTTCAACACAATATGCAGCAGATTTTGAAGGTTTCTTTAAACAAGTTTTAAACTCGGTTATGTGTTTTTCAAATTTATCCGATTTAGAATTAAAAAAATATAGTGCAAGGTTAAAAGGATTAATAACTTTTAGGGTAGACCCACTTAACTTTTCAAAACAAAAACTAATTTTAGAAGTAACAAACACAATTATAAACGCAAAATATAATTTTAATTTGTTTGTTATTTCAGATAATAATGTTTAGCATTTTTTGCTAAACATTTTTTGTTGGACTAGCAAAATTCGACAAATTCCTACATATACATTTTTAAAGTTTTTAAACTTAAATTTTTTTGTAGGGGTTAATAATGATTTTTGAAAGTTACATAACGTTTTTACAAAAACTAATGTTTTTTTCGTCATATGTAAAAAACAATTCAAGTTTCGAAAAACCGCTAACCGCTAAAGAAGAAGAAAAATATTTAATTGCATATCACCAGCATAACGATGAAGAAGCTTATAAAACTTTAATTGAACACAATTTAAGGCTTGTTGCACACATTGTAAAAAAATTTAATGGAGCCGATGAAGCCGACGATTTAATTTCGGTGGGTAGTTTGGGGCTTATTAAAGCCATAAAAACATTTAAACCAAACCACGGAACGCAGTTTTCAACTTATGCAAGTAAATGCATTGAAAACGAAATTTTAATGCTTTTACGTGTTAACAAAAAGCACAAAAACACAATTTCTATTGAAGAGGCTTTAGGCACCGATAACGAAGATAACGAACTGGCAATTATTGATATTATGTTTGAAAGCGATAATGTTGAAGAAATGGTAAACAACTCAGTAATATCTGAAAAACTTGCTTCAAAACTAAAACAAGTTTTAACTAAACGGGAATATGTTATAATCTGCTTACGTTATGGTTTAAATGGTATGCCGGCATTAACTCAACGTGAAGTTGCACAAAAATTAAAAATAAGCCGAAGTTATATTTCACGTTTAGAAAAAAAGGCTTTAGAAACCATGCGTAAACATATTTCTAAAAACGAATATTCCTAGTTAATTAACAAAAACGTTAAAACAAACCTAATTGGTTTGTTTTTTTCTTGTTTTTAAATATAGTTTTATAATTAATATAGTTATATAATTATAACAAACTACTACTATTGACTATTGTGCTAATTTGTTGTAAAATATATGTGCAAGTTAAGTTAACTTTGTTTGGGAGAGTTTCATGATTTTTTCCGATAACTACGATAAATTTAGAACAGCACAAATAGCATATAATTCCGAACTTGAAAAAAATCCGGAGCTTATGGACCTAGATTTAGTTACCGATTTTTTTGGTGCTTCGCTTGAATCTTTAAACATAAGGTTTAAACGTATTTTTGATTATTTAACCACTGTTAACACAAGTTCAAATAAAATCGAAAATTATGCCAGTGTTTCCGATACATCTCTTAAAGGAAATACGCTAATTAATGCAATTACAAAAAATGCTGGTGTAGATGCTAGTTTTTTAACATCACAGGCATCAGTCGAAATTTCAACAATTCCCAACTTAAACATTTCATATATAGTAAATGGTTGTAGTTATAACATTACTTCAAGTAATGGTGTTTTAAGGTTTTCGGCTGTAGAGCAAAATGCAAATGCAGTTTCAACCACCGAAAAAGTTGCTTATTTAGTAAGTATAAACGAAACTCCTTGCGTTGTTGTCCGTGAAAAAAATACATTTAAAAATTTAGATGGCGAACGTGAAGAATTAACCGATTTTATTATAGATTCAAACACTAAAACAATTAAATATATGCGTGGTGTAACTGTTAACACAAGTTTTATTGTTCCATATAGCAAAGTTATAACAACTAGTTCGGTTGTAAGTGTTAACAACACGCCTTGCTTTATATCACAAATTAATGGCGAAAAAGCAATGGTGCAACCATTAAAGAAAAATCCTATTTTCTTTAAACCAGAAAAAACTCAAATTTATTTATACGACACCGATTTATGTGTTGATTTAAATAATTCAGTAAGTTTAGACGATGCTAAACAAGTTAGCAAACAATTTGGTAAAATTGTGCTAGAAAGTAGTAAAAATGTTGGTTTAACCGATGTTTTTACGCTATCTAATGGGGCAAATAAGGGTGGTAAGTTTTAGAACTTCCTACAAAATTTATTTTGGTGTTGTATTGCAAAACTGATGGTTTTGTAGTATAATATATATGGTTAGATATTTATGTGGTCGCATGAATTTTCATGAGGAAAGTCCGAGCACCGCAGAGCAAGGGTACCAGATAACGTCTGGCTGAGGCGACTCAAGGTAAAGTGCAACAGAAATAAACCGCTTTTAATTAAGTAAGGGTGAAAGGGCGAGGTAAGAGCTCACCAACTTGTTAGGTAACTAACATTTGCTGTAAACACTACCCGGTGCAAGATAAGAAAAACATTTAAAAGTTGCTCGCTTAGTTTTTCGATACATCGCTTGAACACGCTAGTGATACCGTGTCTAGATAGATGACCACTTAATACAGAACTCGGCTTATTTAATGTCTGACTAAATAAACATATAAGATAATTATATGTTTATTTTTTTTGTTTAAATTTTTGTTAAAGTTAAATAATTTAACATGAACACATTCTTAAATTTAACTTTAATTTTTTCTATACTTTTATTATTAATACTTTTAAAAACAAAACAGCGTAAACACTCAAATAAAATTAACAAAATGTTAAAACAAACAAAACTAGTTTTTAAAAGTAAATTTAAAAACAGATTTGTGCTAAGCGGTGTAAACCTATATGTTTATGGCAAACTTTTAAAAAATTATAAAATTGCTTATTTTAAATATGGTGTAAAACTAATTAAAAACAAGTTTGGTGGTAGAGTTGTTATTACAAAAATAGCAAATAAACTTTTGTTTAGTTTTAAAAATGTAAATAATATTATCGTTGCGTTTTGGGGCGAGGCTGCCAAGTTTAGTGTGCTTTATAAAACAGATAACGTAAAGTTAACCAAAAGAAAATATTATAGCCACATAAAACATACAAAAGTGTTAAATTTAAGTGTTATGCAAACGTGCAGTTTTGGCTTTATACTTAGGTTTTTTAATGGTTATCCACAAATTTTGCATAGCACAACTAAAACTAAGCAAACATCTAAACTTTTAAATCAAAAAATAGTTAAAACACTAAACACAAATGCTGTTTTAATTAAAAATTATAATCAGTCAATTTCAAACATTTTTAACCTAAAAATAAACTCGTTAATTTATTCAAAAAATAAAGTTTTAGTTAACAAAACATATTTGCTTGAACATATTGGTGGTTTTATTAAAATTTCTAAACTTGGCACAAATAATTTGTTTAATTTTTTGCCAATGTTTTCACTTAAAGTTGAAACTAAAAACAAAGTTATTAATAACTTAATTAACAATGTTTTACCAAATAAAATTGTGTCGGAATATTTAAATAATTTTAATTTTGTTCCATTTTTTAATTTGCTTAATGTTAAACGGCAATTTAAACACTATTACACACATGAAATAACCAATTTATTAAAGCGTAAGCAATATCTTAACCTTTACAATTTTTTATTAACACAAGTGCTTGGCATTGGCGTTGGTGTAAACGAATTGTTTTTTTACAAACCTCAGTTTTATTTGGGTAAAAGTTATGTTTCATATCGAAACATAAAGTTATTAATTAATAACAACATCGATAATTGTAATGTTGTTTATAATGGGGTGGTTTATAACAATGTTCCAGCAATAAAAACAAATAAAACAAAAGTTTATAACATTGATAAAATTATTTAGTTGTGCTAAAATTAACTTAAGAGGAAATTATGTACGATTTATTTACAGACAACATGAAACAATTTGCTCCTTTAGCCGACCGTATGCGACCTAGTTCGCTTTCTGAGTTTATTGGGCAAGAGCATTTAATTTATAAAAATAGTTTTTTAGTTCGAGCAATAACAAGCGGTAGCATTGGTAGTTGCATTTTTTATGGACCTCCAGCAACTGGAAAAACAACCATTGCTAACATAATTGCAAACACCTGTAAAGGTCAGTTTCGAAAACTTAATGCAGTTAGTTCTGGTGTTGGCGATGCCAAACAAATTATTGAAGAAGCACGCAATGCTTTAAAACTTTATGGTACTCGCACTTTTTTACTTTTAGACGAATGCCACAGGTGGAACAAGGCTCAGTCTGATTGCGTATTGCAAGCAGTTGAAGAGGGTAGCATAACATTTATTGGTTCAACAACTGAAAATCCATATATAAACATGACACGTGCAATTGTTAGCCGTTGCCGAGTTTTCGAGTTTAAACCACTATCTAAGCAAAATATAATAACAGCTTTAAATAGGGCATTAACCGATAAAGAACGTGGCTATGGCGAACTTAAAATAGATATGCAACCAGATGCTTTAGAGCATTTGGCATGGGCATGCTCAGGCGATGTTCGAAACGCTTATAATGCTTTAGAACTTGCGGTTAAAACAACACCTGCAAATGCCGATGGTGTTATTGTTATTGATAAACAAACAGCTGAAGAGTGTATTCAAAAAAAGGCTATTAGCCTAGATGAAAACACGTTCTACGATGTTTTAAGTGCATTCTGTAAAAGTTTAAGGGGCTCCGATGCCGATGCTGCGCTATATTATTCACAAAAACTTTTGCTTAGTGGTTGCGACCCTAAAATTATTGCTCGCCGCATGATTGCACATGCTTCCGAAGATGTTGGCATGGCCGATAGCAACGCTCTTTTAATTGCTATTAGCGCATTAGAGGCAGTTAAAGAACTTGGCATGCCAGAATGCGAACTTGCTTTGTCTCACGCCATAATTTACATTTGTGAGGCGGAAAAAAGCAATTCGGTTTATCTTGCCATGAGTGCAGCCAAAGAAGATGCTAAAAACTTTATTGACGCACCAGTGCCTAACAATTTAAAAAATCACCCAGCAGGTTATAACGATAAAACAGGCAAATATAAATATCCGCACGATTATGGCGGTTATGTTAAACAAACATATTTGCCAGCTGAACTTAAAGATAGGGTTTACTATAAACCTCTTAGTAACGGTAAAGAAAAAAATATGATTCGAAAAAAAGAACGCAACAAATAATTGTTGTGTTTTTTTAATTAACGTGTGTTATTTTTAACGCACACGTGTGCGTGTGTTTATTATTTAATATACTTTAGTTTATTTATAAAAAATGGCTTTATTTCAAAGTTTTTTCAAAATTTTTTTAAAAAAGTGTTGACAACCACTTTTTAATGGTGTATTTTAATGGTGTTGTTAAGCAAAAAATGCAAAAAATAAAAAAGGAGGAACATAAGTATGAGCATTTTAAAAGTTAACGCAGTTACAAAAAATAATTTAATTTGCCATACGAATGGTTCTTTTTAAAAGTGATATTTTTTATCACTCTAATTTTGTGGAATTTATAAAACCTTCGTATGCTAAAAATTTACGGAGGTTTTTTTATGTTAAAAAATAATAAAAATAAAATAGGTATTTCCAATTATTTAAATCACTACAAATTTGGAATATTCCTATACATTGCTGTTTATGTTCTTGCAGCAGTTATGAGTATTTTTATAACTTTGTTGTTTGCAAGGGCAATTGAGCTTGTAACTTTAGCCGAATATGTTTCTGCTGTAACCACATTTTTAGTGTTACTGGGCTGTTCGGTTGTTCGCAGAATTTGCTGGTACACTAGTGGCATTATCTATCAAAAATATGCAACCAGCATTATGGCTGAGCTTAACCTAGACCTTGCAAAACAAGCGTTTAAGTTAAACTCTCAAACCTATTCTAACCACGAAACCGGCACATTTGTGCAACGAATTGTGTCTGATCCAGAAAGGTTGGTTAATAACATGGCTGACATTGTAGATATGATAACCGAAATTTTATCTTCTCTTGTTATCATTGTTTACATTTCAACATTAAATATTTACATTGGTTTAGTTATTTTTGCTTTGCTTGCTACTTGCATGATTTTAGAAATGAATCGTGTTAAGGTTTTCCGCAAAAACCGCAGAAAAACACGTAAAGCAAGCGATAAAATTAATTCTTTAACAACCGAAATTGTTCGTTCAGAAAAAGATATTAAAGCAATTGGTTTAGAAGATAAATTAAGCGAAGTTTCTAAAAAATATTACGACGATTATAAACGTGTTAACTATAAAACCGATATGACCGATATGACATTCTGGAGTTCAAGAAACTTTATTATTGAAACTGTTTCAATTTTAATGTTGGTTTTAGGTGTTGTGTTAGTCGATAAAGCACTTTTAACATTTGCATCGTTTATGATTATTTACTCAAATAATGGCGATTTATATGGCTTAATTTGGCAACTTGGCAACATTTCTAACAAGTTTTCTGAAATTAAAATTTGTTCCGATCGTATGTTTGCTTTGTTTAACGACCCTGAGTTTGTTTGCGAGCGTTTTGGTGGTATAGAACTAGAAAATGTTAAGGGTGAAATTGAGTTTGAAAATGTTTGTTATTCTTATAACGACTACGAAAAACAAGACGACGAAGAGGAAGATTCTAAACCTAAAAAACACAAAGTTAAAAAACAACGAAAAATTGTTGCAACAAACAAAATTTTTGAAGATTTAAATTTTAAAATTAAGCCAAACACAACAGTAGCGTTTGTTGGTAAAAGTGGTAGTGGAAAATCTACAATTTTAAATTTAATGAGCAAAATGTATGAGGTAGATGGTGGGCAGGTTTTAATTGATGGCGTAAACATTAACGATTTAAGTAAAAATTGTTTACGTAATTCAATTTCGCTTGTAAACCAATTCCCATACATATTTGATATGACCATCAAGGAAAACCTACTTCTTGCAAAAAAAGATGCAACCGACGAAGAAATTAACAAAGCAATTAAAGACGCTTCGTTCGACGATTTTATTGCAACACTTCCAAAGGGTATTAACACAAAAGTTGGTGAAAGCGGTGTTAAACTTAGCGGTGGTCAAAAACAACGCTTAGCAATTGCTAGGGCACTTCTTCGAAATTCAAGCATTATTATTTTCGACGAAAGCACATCTAGCCTTGATAACTTTGCTCAAGAAAACATTAAACGTAGCATCGATAACTTAAAGGGTAAAAGCACCATTGTCATTGTTGCTCACAGGCTTTCAACCATTAAAAATGTTGATAAAATTTTCTTTTTAGATGAAGGAAAAATTATCGATAACGGAACGTTTGAACAACTATTTGAAACTAACGAAAAATTTAAAAATATGTTCCTAGCCGAAAATATTTAATAACAAAATTGTTATATAAAACAATTTGGCAAAAAATTTAATTCTTTAGTTTTAAATCCTTATAAAGTATTTATATTATGCAAAAAATAACTCCCAGTTTTGGGAGTTATTTATGTTTTAAATTATGTAAGTTTAAATTAAATTTCTGGTGTAAAGCCGTTGCTTATAACATTGTCGCAATACTTAACAACATTTAAATAATCATGTTCGTTTGCAATGTCGTATGCAATAATTGGAAGCACGTTATATTTGTTAACGGCTTTGCTTGGTAGGTCGCAAGCATTATAAACAATAAAATCTGGTTCGGCAATTTTGTTAAATTTAAGTTTGGTTAATTTTTTGGTTTTAATGCTACCATAAAATTTATCGGTAAATTTGCCACTTTTAATACCGCGCAACACATCTGGTGCGTTGTTTTTAAACCATTCAACAGTGTATGGGTTAGTAGAAACAATTGCATATTCGCCAGGGTAGTCTTTTAAAACTTTATAAATGTTGCTTTCAATTTTGCCAACTGAGCCGTCGTTATAAATATTAATTAAAACTGGAACTTTGCCTGCAATGGTTTTAAGTGCATCTTCAAAACTTAAAACATTATATTTTGTGTTTTTAATTTTAAGTTTTTTAACTTCGTCTAAACTAAGTGTTTGAACATAGCCTGTTCCATCGGTTAATTTGGCAACGTTTTTATATGAAAAACAAACCAAATTTTCGTCGTCTAAACTTTGCACGCAAATCATAATTGGGGCATTTAATTTAATTGCATTTTCATAGGCTCCAACACTATTTTCTGGTTCGGTTTCAGTAACAAAACCAAATCTGGTAATTGTTTTATTAACAAGCCAACTTTCAAATATATCCATTTTTAATCCTTAAAAATATTTCTAATATTTTACATTTTGATATGTAAATTTTAACAAAAATATTATTTTTTTGCAAATTTATTATATCATTTTGCTGGTTTTGTGTCATTTTTAGAGCAATTTTGAGGCTGTTTATGTCAAAAAGGGTTAATTTGCAACTATATTTATAATTTGTAAATGTGGTTTCCAAAATTAAAATGTTAAACAATAAATTTGTTTTTTTTCTTATTTTCTATTATACTAAATTAGTTTAAATATAATAATTAACTATAACTTTCACGAGGTATTAACTTTGACTAGACAAGATAAAATTCGTAACTTTTGTATTGTTGCGCACATCGACCACGGAAAAAGCACTCTTGCCGATAGATTAATTGAACACACTGGCACACTAACTAAACGTGAACTTAGTGAGCAAGTGCTAGATTCTATGGATATCGAGCGTGAGCGTGGCATTACCATTAAACTTACTCCAACTAAAATGAAGTATGTTTATAATGGCGAGCAGTATGAACTTAATTTAATAGATACTCCGGGGCACGTTGACTTTACCTACGAAGTTTCGCGTAGTTTGGCTGCGTGTGAGGGCGCAATTTTAATTGTAGATGCAACACAAGGTGTTGAAGCTCAAACACTTGCAAACGCATATCTTGCAATCGATAATAACCTTGAAATTTTGCCTGTTATTAACAAAATTGATCTTCCAAGTGCCGATATTGAAACAGCACGCGAGGAAATTGAAGAAATTATAGGCATCGATTCTAGCATTGCTCCGGCTGTTAGTGCTAAAGATGGCACAAACATTAACCAAGTGCTAGAACAAATTGTTAAATATGTTCCAGCTCCTAAAGGCAACGAAAATGCAACACTACGTGCTTTAATTTTTGATAGTTATTATGATAACTTTAAAGGGGCAGTTTGCTTAGTTCGCATTTTCGACGGTCAGGTTAAAGCTGGCGATAGAATTAAATTTTATATTACTGGTAAAGAATATGATGTAACTGAGGTTGGTGTTTTCGAACCAAAACCTGTTAGTCAAAACGTTTTGCGTGCTGGCGATGTTGGCTACATTTGCGCAAGCATTAAAAATGTTGCCGAAACTAAAGTTGGCGACACAATTACAAATGCAACAAATCCAACTTTAAATCCGCTGCCGGGCTATAAAGAGGTTAAACCAGTTGTGTTTAGCGGAATATTTTGTGTTGATGGTGCCGATTACGATGCACTTAAAGATGCACTAGAAAAACTTAAACTAAACGATGCATCGCTTGAATACGAACCAGAAGTTAGCCAAGCACTAGGTTTTGGTTTTAGATGTGGTTTCTTAGGATTACTTCATATGGAAATTATTCAAGAGCGTTTAGAACGTGAGTTTGACCTCGATTTAATTACAACTGCACCATCTGTTTGCTATAAAGTGCATAAAGTAGATGGCGAAGTTATTAATGTAAGCAATCCTGCCGACCTTCCTAAACCTCAAGAAATTGAATTTATGGAAGAACCAATGACTCGAGTTAATATTTTTACACCACCACAATTTGTGGGTAATCTTATGGAACTTGCTCAAGAAAAACGAGGCGAACACAAAGACTTGCAATATCTAGATAAAAATCGTTGCCAGTTGGTTTACGATATTCCATTAAACGAAATTATTTACGACTTTTTCGATAAGTTAAAATCATGTTCTCGTGGCTATGCTAGCCTCGATTACGAAATTTTAGGGTATAAGGAAAGCGACCTTGTTAAAGTAGATATTTTGCTTAATGGCGAGGTTTGCGATGCTCTTTCTATGATTGTTCATCGTGAACGTGCTTACTATAAAAGCCGTGCAATTGTAGAAAAGTTAAAAGAAGTTATTCCAAGACAACTTTTCGAAATTCCAATTCAGGCTGCAATTGGCAGTAAAGTTATTGCTCGTGAAACAGTTAAAGCACTTAGAAAAGACGTTCTTGCAAAATGTTATGGCGGCGATATTTCTCGTAAACGTAAACTATTAGAAAAACAAAAGAAAGGTAAAAAACGTATGCGCAAAATTGGTTCAGTAGAAATTCCTTCTGAAGCATTTATGAGCATTTTAAAAATTGATTAATGAACTTAGGAATTTATGTTCACATTCCGTTTTGTGTTTCAAAGTGCCTATATTGTAATTTTTACTCCGAAAATAAGTTAGAGTATATTAACGACTATGTTTTAGCACTTACCAAGGAAATTAAACGTGAAAGTAAAAAATACACTCAATATTCTATAGACACAATTTTTATTGGTGGCGGAACACCAAGCGTTTTGCCTGCTGGTTGTGTTAGTTTAATTGTTAATGCAATAAAACAAAACTACAATGTTTTACCTGGTGCCGAAATTACAATTGAGGCCAACCCCAATAGCATAAATTACACTAATAGTGCCGAGTGGTTTTCGGCTGGTGTAAACAGAGTTTCTGTGGGTGTGCAAACCACAAGTAACAGAGTATTAAAAATTATTGGTCGCACCCACACTTATCAAGATTTTTTTAAAGCAATCGACGATTTAAAAAGCGTTGGTTTTAAAAATATTAATGCCGATATCATGATTGGTTTGCCAACTCAAAAACAAAACGAACTTAAAGCCACTTTAAGGCAATGCTTTGGAATGGGATTAACGCACATAAGTGCTTATACTTTAATTTTAGAAGAAGGCACACCAATGTGTGGGTTGGTGCAACAAAAAAAATTAAAACTTCCGTCTGAAGAAAAAACTTTAGGCATGTTTAAATATTTACTTAAACATACCGAACTAAACGGATATAATCGCTACGAAGTATCCAATTTTTGTTTGCCAGGCTTCGAGTGCAAGCATAACCTAAATTGCTGGAATATGGTGCCATATGTTGGTTTTGGCTGTGCTGCACACAGTTTTGTGGAAAATTTTCGTTTTGGAAACATTTCTAACATCGAGCGCTATATTAAATTAATTAATCAAGGAAAAAGTGTAAAAGCATTCAACGAAGAACTTACTGTAAATCAATTAATTGAAGAAAGTATAATGCTTAATTTGCGAACAACAAAGGGTATTAACTTAAAGGACTTAAAACAAAAATATGGATACGATTTGCTAAAAGAAAAATCTTTAGAGGTTATGGAGCTTCAAAAACTTGGTCTTATAAAACTTGAAAATGGTTATTTGTTTGCAACAACTGAAGGGTTTTATGTTTTAAATCAAATTATACTGAAATTGGTTGATTAATATTTATATATAAACTCTATTTAATAATAAATTATCTTAAATAATGCGTAACTTTTGTTACGCTTTTTTATTTACAAAAAATTACAAAATTTTATTTAATTTTTGTCATAAAATCGTTGACTATGCATAATAATAAGAGTAGAATGTAGTTAGCACTTGAAAGTTGAGAGTGCTAACACTTAAAATATTATATTGCTAAATTAAGGATAGTAATGAAAGAAGAGTTTAAAATATCAGAACGCAAACACGAACTTCTTATAAGTGCTGTTGAGGGATACATCGAAAATGCAAGCCCAATAACAAGCGAAAAGGTTCAAAAAGCACTTTTTAAAAATTTAAGCAGTGCTACGCTTAGAAACGAACTTAGTGCTTTAGAAGAAATGGGCTTTTTAAAACAACTGCACACAAGTTCTGGGCGTATTCCAACAACAAAAGCTTATAGGTATTATGTTAACAACATAATTCAAAATAACGCACTTGATTCAAACGTTATTGACGAAATTAAAGATAAATTTGTTACAAGGTCGGCATTTTTAAGCGATATGCTAACAAACATTGCAAAAAGTATTAATCAAATAACAAATTTTCCAACCTATGTTCGAATTAAAAGTTTCAACGATTTAACAGTTCAGGGCATAAACATAATTCCGTTAATTACAGGGCAAGGTTTAATTTTGTTTCAAACCAATGCTGGAATTATTAATAACACAATAGAACTTAGCCCCGATGTTACCGAGGAAATTTGTAAAGATGCTTCAAAATATTTAACAACAAACCTATATAACAAAAAAATTACAGATATTATTGAAAACATTGACTATTATAACGAAATGTTTAAAAAACAAATTAAGTTTTATCAGGATTTGTTTGTTGCAGTTACAGGCATTTTAAAGCAGTTTGCCGAGGAGCGTTCTTCAAAACTTATTAGCTCTAACACAACAAAACTATTATCCGAACCAGAATATAAAGATGTTAACGAAGTTAAAAAACTAGTTAAACTTATCGAAAACGAAAAAGAAATTAAAGAAATTATTGAAAACATCGACGATAACTCTTCAAATGATGTTGTGTTTACAATAGGCGACGAAAATTTAAACGAAAAGTATTCCGATTATTCAATAATTAACACAAACTATCACATTGGAAATGGAGTTGTTGCAAGCGTTAGTGTGCTTGGTCCAGAACGAATGAACTATGCAAAAATTGCTTCTGCATTAAAATATATTTCCGACGAACTTAGTAAATATAATAAGGAGAAATAAATGGCAAAAAAAGATAATTGCAAAAAACAAGATTTAGACGACGATAAAAAATGTGGTTGTTCGCCTGATTGTGAGTGCGGTTGCCAAGATGGTGAAGATTGCACATGTAGTCATAATTGCGAATGTGGCGGCGAATGCGACGATGATTGCGAATGCGGTTGCCACACCGATTTAAGCGACGAAGCACTTGGTTATTTAGAACTTGCTCAGCGCATTCAAGCCGACTTCGAAAATTATAAACGCAGAAATGCTGAAGTTGAAAAGCAAAGTTTTAATAATGGTGTTTATGCCTTTGTTACAAAACTTCTTCCGGTTTTAGATAGTTTTAAACAAGCACGTGCAACCATTAAAGACGAAAGCGCACTTGCTGGACTAGAAATTATTCATAATCAATTAATTAAAGCTCTTTCAAGTTTTGGCATTTACAAAATTGAATGTGCTGGTCAAAAATTTGACCCAAATTTACACAATGCTGTTTTAACCGATTGCGACGAAACTAAAGAAGACGAAGTTATTTTAGAGGAACTGCAAGAAGGCTTTAAATCTGATTCTAAAGTTATTAGGCACAGTGTTGTAAAAATTAACAAACTATAGTAGTATGCAAACTGCTATGCAAAACTAAAAAAACAAACAAATATAAACATTTTTTAAATTTAAGGAGATTAAAAAATTATGGCAAAAATTATTGGTATTGACTTAGGTACAACAAACTCATGTGTTGCAGTTATGGAAGGTGGTGAACCTAGCGTTATTGTTAATGCTGAAGGCGACAGAACAACCCCAAGTGTTGTAGCATTCAAAAAAGATGGCGAACGTTTAGTTGGTCAAGTTGCAAAACGTCAGGCAGTTGCAAACCCAGATAACACAGTTATTTCAATTAAACGTGAAATGGGTTCAAACTATCGTGTTAAAATTATGGATAAAGAATATTCTCCACAAGAAATTTCTGCAATGGTGTTATCAAAATTAAAAGCCGATGCTGAAAGTTATTTAGGCGAAAAAGTTACTCAAGCAGTTATTACTGTTCCTGCATATTTCACAGACAGCCAACGTCAAGCAACTAAAGATGCTGGTAAAATTGCTGGACTAGAAGTTATGCGCATTATTAACGAACCAACAGCAGCAGCTCTTGCATATGGTTTAGATAAAGCAGATAACAAAAATCAAAAAATTTTAGTATACGACTTGGGTGGTGGAACATTCGATATTTCACTTCTAGATATTGCTGATGGCGTGTTCGAAGTTTTGGCAACAGCTGGCGATAACCGCTTAGGTGGCGACGATTTCGACCAAGAAATTATGAACTTGCTTGTAGAAGAATTTAAAAAGGATGAAGGTATCGACCTTTCTAAAGATAAACTTGCAATGCAACGTTTAAAAGAAGCAAGTGAAAAAGCAAAAATTGATTTAAGTGCAGTTAACAAAACAACAATTAGTTTACCATTTATTACTTCAAACGAAACTGGTCCTAAACACTTAGAATTTGATTTAACTCGTGCTAAATTCGACCAAATCACCGAATATTTAGTTCAAAAAACTTTAGATAAAGTTAATCAAGTTATGCGCGATGCAAAACTAGGATTTAACGATATTGCAAAAATTTTAATGGTAGGTGGTTCAACTCGTATTCCTGCAGTTGTTGAAGCTGTTAAAAAATTAACTGGTAAAGAACCATTTAAAGGTATTAATCCAGACGAATGTGTTGCTATGGGTGCAGCAATTCAAGGTGGCGTGCTTGCAGGCGATGTTAAAGACGTTTTACTTTTAGACGTAACACCACTTTCACTTGGTATTGAAACATTGGGTGGAGTGTTCACAAAACTTATTGAACGTAACACAACAATTCCAACTAAAAAATCTCAAGTGTTTAGTACTGCAGTAGATAATCAACCTGGTGTTGACATTCATGTTTTACAAGGTGAACGTGAATTTGCTAAAGATAACAAAACCTTAGGTCGTTTCCAATTAAACGATATTCCTCCAGCACCTCGCGGAATTCCTCAAATTGAAGTTACATTCGATATTGATGCAAATGGTATTGTTTCTGTTAGTGCTAAAGACCTAGGAACAAACAAACAACAATCAATTACTATTACAGCATCTTCTAACTTAAAAGAAGAAGAAATTGATAAAGCTGTTAAAGAAGCTGAAGCTCATGCAGAAGAAGATAAAAAACGTAAAGAGGTTGTAAACCTTAAAAACGAAGCAGATAACCTAGTGTTTGCTTTAGAAAAAATGCTTAAAGATAACGGCGATAAAATTAGTGCAGAAGACAAAGAAAAACTTGAAAAATCTATTGAAAAGGCTAAAGAACAATTTAAATCTGACGATGCCGACACAATTAGAAAAGCAATGGAAGAGTTAAGTAAAGAGAACGAACCTATTGTTACAAAACTATATCAAGCAGCTGCCGAAAAAGCACAAGCTGAACAAGCTCAAAATGGTGGGGCTAAACAAGAAGACGAAATTATTGTTGAAGACCCAGATAAAAAAGATAATAAATAATAACTACGCTTTTAATTTAAACTTTAAATAAACTAACCATCAAACTTAAAGTTTAATTTAAAATAAAATTTGTTAGAGGGAAGTAATTTGCTTTCCTCTAATAAACTATTAAAATGGTAAAAGGAAATAAATTGTGGCACAAAAAAATTATTACGATATTTTAGGTGTTTCAAAAGATGCTAGTGCAGACGAAATTAAAAGTGCATACCGAAGCATGGCTAAAAAATATCACCCAGATATTAACAAAGAACCTGGTGCCGCCGAAAAATTTAAGGAAGTTAACGAGGCATACGAGGTTTTAAGCGACCCAACAAAAAAGAGTAATTACGACAATTACGGTAGTGCCTCTGGTCCAAACCCTAACGACTTTTTTGGCGGAGCTGGTGGCGGATTTGGCGGTGGTTTTGGCTTTGGTGGCTTAGACGATTTGTTTAACATGTTTAGTGGCGGATTTGGCGGTGGAAAACGCAATTCAACTGCAGTTAATGGGCAAGATATTGATATTAAATTAAATTTATCGTTCGAAGAAGCTGTTTTTGGTTGCAGCAAAGAAATTAATGTAAATAAAGTTGAAAGTTGTTCTCACTGCTCAGGTACTGGTGCTAAAAATGGCACAAAGTTTACCACATGTTCTGAATGTAATGGTGCTGGCACAGTTTCTTATGCTGAAAATACAATTCTAGGTCGTGTTGTTCGAACTGGCGTTTGCAAATCTTGTGGCGGAACCGGTAAAAAAATTATTGAAAAATGTGAACATTGCAATGGCGACGGATATAACAAACTTAATAAAACTATTTCTGTTAAAGTTCCTGCCGGTATTGACGATGGTCAAATTTTAACTATGCCAAATGGTGGCAACGCTGGTATTCGTGGTGGCAAAAATGGTGATTTGCATATTTACATTAATGTTAAACAACACAAACTATTCGAGCGTGATGGAATCGATTTAAATTTAAAAGTTTATGTTCCGTTCTACACACTTTTAGCTGGTGGTGAAGTTGAAGTTCCGTTAACCAAAGGAACAACAACAATCAAAATTCCAGAGCTTACACAAAGTAACACCATATTTAAACTTAAAGGTAAAGGTATTAAAGATCTAAATTCTAATAGCTACGGAAACATTAACGTAACAATTGTTGGTGAAGCTCCTAAAAGCCTAAATAAGGCAACTAAAAAACTTCTAGAACAATTAAAAGACGAGTTAGATTCCGACGATTTTAGCCGTTACAAAGGTTACTTAAAAGATTTAGATAAATTAGATTAATGCAGTTTGCGTTAATCTTTTTTATTTTGTAATTAATTGTTATTTCTTTACCAAAAAGTTTTGTTGTTATATAATAACTAAAACTAAAGGGGAAAGTTTTATGGAAAAGAAAAATATGTTAATTGGCACAATTATGGCTATTTTATGTGGCTTAGTTGGTTGTGTTGTGTGGGGCATTTTATATTATTTTGAAATTATTGCTGGACTTGCTTCGTTTTTAATTATTTATCTTGCAGGCATGGCATACAAAAAATTTGGTAAAGTTAAATACTTTTCTAAAGTAGATTATTTAATTTTAATTACAATTTCTTTAGTCGAACTTGTAGTAACATTCCTTGTTTGCTATGGTATTTTAATTAAAGGAATTTATGCCGATGCTGGAATTACAGTAACATTTATGGAAAGTGTTGCTGCATTATTTGAAATGGCTGAACAATATGCCGATATCAAATCTGCATTAACTATGGATATTTTGGCAAGTATCTTCTTTTTAATTGCGGGCATTGGTTATTATATTCGTCAAGAAAAGCGTAAAAAACGTGCAGAAGAAGCAAAACAACCAGGTGCTCCAGTTAATAAAAACGACAATGTAACAATTGTTCCTTACACCGAAGAAAATGCTAATATGCAACAACCTGAGCCTACATATAACGCTGAAAATAATAATCAAGCAAATGCTGAACCTAATTTTCAACAAACTGAGCAAATGCCAGAGCAAAACGTTCAACCATCTTTTCAAGCAAGTGTTAAAAATCAAAGTGCTGAGCAAACTAGTGATAATGGCGTTTCGGTGCGTCCATTCAATCCTGAAACCGATGGGCAACTTTTAAATACCGATGTTCCACAACAATTTAACACAAATCCAACCGATAACAATAACGAATAAAGAGAACTAAAAGTTCTCTTTTTTTATGGCTATATTATTTTAATTAATTTAATTTATGTGTTAAAATATTAAGGTATGAAAACATTTTTTGTTGACCATGTAAATTCTAATTTAATAACCCTTTCTGGCGACGAGCATAACCATTTAAAAAATGTTATGAGGCTTCAAGTTGGCGATAATGTTAAAGTTGTTTGCGGAAACGAATTTAACTATTTTTGCACAATTTCTGAAATTAATAAAAATAGTTCAGTTTTAAAAGTTGATGGCCGCGAGCTTAACCAAGCAAACCCAAAAGTAAACTTAACTTGTTATATGGCGTTAATTAAAAATGATAATTTAAGTTTGGTTGTTCAAAAACTAACTGAACTTGGTTGTTCAACATTTGTTCCGTTTGAAAGTCGATATACCGTTAATAAAGATAAAGGTGCAAAATCCGATAAACTTAGTTTAATTTCAAAACAAAGTTTAAAGCAGTGTGGCAGAAGCATTCCAATGCAAATTTTGCCAACACAAAAACTAACTAATTTAACCGATATGCTTTCTAAGCACGACCTAATAATTTTTGCTAACGAAACCGAAAAAAGTTTATCTTTAACCGATGCGTTAAATCAAAATAGTAGTTCTAAAAACATTGCAATAATTGTTGGTTGCGAGGGTGGTTTTGAACAATCGGAAATTGATTATTTGGTTAACCAAGGTGCAATTAGTGTTAGTTTAGGCAGTCGTATTTTGCGTGCAGAAACCGCAAGCATAATGCTAAGTGCAATTGTTTTAAATCATTTTAAGGAGTATGTGTAAAATACTATGCAAAATGTTAAAAATCAGCCTAAAAAAGCGTGTTTAGTTAGCCTTGGGTGTAAAGTTAATAAATATGAAATCGATTGTATGGCAAACATTTTAAAAAATGCCGGCTGGCAAGTAACACTAAAACATGAGCCTGCCGATTTGTTTGTTGTTAACACATGCGCTGTTACTAACGAAGGCGAAAAAAAATCTAGGCAATATATTGCAAAACTTTCAAAACTTAATCCTAATGCCAAAATTATTGTTTGCGGTTGTGCTTCCGAAAACAATCCTGAACAATTTAAAAAACCAAATGTTATTTCAATTATTGGCAACGAAGGAAAAGAAAATATATTAGATTTAATTAATAACCCTAGGGTTGAACATTTTGAGTTTACTAACAGCTTTAATCATAAAACTATTAATCCAATAAAATCACAAACAAGGGCATACATTAAAGTTCAAGATGGTTGCAATAACTTTTGTTCCTATTGTTTAATTCCTTACATTCGTGGACGTAGTAGGTCAAGGGAACTTAGTAGTGTGCTTGCCGAGGCTGAAGAACTTGCAAAATTTAATGCTGAACTAGTTGTAACAGGAATTGACCTATCAAGCTATAAAATTGATGGAAAGTTGGCTTTAGGTGAACTTATTTATTCAATGCGTAATTTACCATGCAGAGTTAGGTTGGGAAGTTTAGAAGTTAATGTTATAACCGACGATTTTATGCATTTTTTAACTCGAACACCAAACTTTTGTCCGCAATTTCATTTAAGTTTGCAAAGTGGCTCAAATGCAACATTGAAGCGCATGAACAGACACTATACAACAACCGAATATTTAAACAAAGTTGAACTTATTAGAAAATACTATCCATACGCAAACATTACAACCGATGTTATTGTTGGTTTTGTTGGTGAAACCGATGCCGAGTTTGAAGAAACAAAACAAACCTGCAAGCTTGCAAACTTTGGTGCAATGCACATTTTTCCTTATTCAAAACGTGAGGGCACAATGGCGTGTAAGTTAACCGAAAAAATTCCAAGTGGCGTTATTGTTAAAAATCGAATTAAAGAACTTAACGAAGTTAAAGAACAATCTGCCATTAAGTTTTATAAACAATTAGAAGGTTTAACATTTAATATGCTTGTTGAAGAACAAGAAGAAAACTATTTTGTTGGTTTTACTGAAAACTATGTTAAAGTTTATGTGTCTGAAACTTTAACCGAAAATCAAATTGTAAAGGTAAAACTAATTAAACCATATAAATCTGGCATGCTTGCCGAAGTTATTAAGGAGGCTTAATATGAGCGATAATTGCATTTTTTGTAAAATTTTAAAAGGTGAAATTCCCAGTGCTAAAATTTATGAGGACGAACTTACATATGCATTTCTAGATATTTCTGGCGATTTTTATGGTCATACTTTAGTTATTCCTAAAAAGCATTGTGCAAATGTTTTAGAGTGCGACCCAAGCACTTTGCAAGCAGTTATGGAAACTACACAACTAGTTTCAAAGCACTATGTAGACAATTGTGGTTTTACTGGTGTTAATTTGTTTAACAACAGCGGTGTTAGTGCAGAGCAAAGTGTAATGCATTTACATTTTCACATTGTACCAAGAAGTGAAAACGATGGTTATCACATCTCACCAATTAATGAGGGTAATAAGGTTGATTTGTCGGAAGTTAAAGCAAAATTAGAAGTTAAATAAGTTGTTAAATTTTATAGGCAAATTTTCGCTTTTTCTCTTGACTTTTGTGTGTTTAATATGTATTATATTATCAGAATTTTAAAATAAGTGGGTGAATTATTAATGTCAACAGTTAGAGTTGGTGAAAACGAAAACGTTGAAAGCGCTATTAAACGTTTTAAACGTAAATGTCAAAAAGATGGTATCATTGGCGACCTTCGCAAACACGAAGCTTACGAAAAACCAAGCGTAAAACGCAAAAAGAAAACTAAAGCAGCTATTAAACGTAACAAAAAAAATAGCCGTGGTTAATTAAAAAAATAAAACAAGGGTAGAATATTCTATCCTTGTTTTTTTGTTGTTATTCAATAATTTCTTCATATGAAACTTTAAATAATTTTTTAAGTGCAATAATTTGGTTTATGTTTGGTTCTGAATAGCCATTTTCCCAGTGGCTAATAGTTTTATAACTAACATTTAATATTTTAGCTAATTCTAATTGAGTTAAATTCATTTCAATTCGTAATTGTTTTAAATTATCCTTAAACATAATTATACCTCAATTTTATTATCTCAAATTATGAGAATAATATGTTGACACTCTCAAAAATGGAGAGTATTATATTATTAATATATGGGGTAACTATGAAAAAGTTTAAAAATATTGTTTTACCGATTTTAATTTTTTTAGTTTTGGCATATTCTTTAACTATTAGTATAATATTTAAAATACACGAAAATAAAGTTGAATCTTTGCAAAACGAATTGGAAGAGGGGTTTAAATTAAACACATATTCAAATGCCGATTATTTAATTGACCAAGATAATAAAGTAATCAAATATAAAATTGACAAAACTTACATTGTTAAAAATGATGATTATTCTGCACAAATTGAAAGTTGGCATCTTTCTGAGTCTTATGCGATTTTTGATAAGTTTAATAGAAATAATGAACCTATCTATAAAACTGTGAATACGGATAATACTTTTTGTGTTATTAGAATGAAAGTTACTAGTTTAAGAAGAAAAGAAGTCCCTATTTGCTTGGGTGATTTTGATTTAAAATTAGTGTATGGTTCTAAATATGATAATGATATAATGTTAAATTCTCAATTTGAATTGTTGGCTACCAACGAAACTATTTTGTTAGATAGTTATCTGTCATATAATTTTTATGTTATTTTCGAAATTCCAAAAGACGATTACACAATTGGTAATAGTCCAAATAAATTTGTCTTAATAAATGATTTGATGTTTGGACATTATGATAAAAAATCTGACTGGAATTTTATATATGAACTTAAATTTTAATTCTTGTCGAAATTACACGAATAATCACTTGTTTTGTAATGTAAAAAGCAAACATAATTTGTTTGCTTTTTTATTATTCTTTTTGTTGTTACACTAATAAAAATTTTAACACTACAGGAGTAAATTGATGGGTAGCAATAATTTAAAAAGCATGGCTAGCATTGCTAAAGAAAGGTTAAAACGAGGAGCATATTCAAATGCAGAACGCATTAAGGCAAAAAACGAAATGAATGTTAATAGTTATTTTGTCAAAAATTTTAATGCTTTACAAAAACTTAATTGCAAAGCCGAATTTAAAACAATTAGTAACGAAATTGACGAGCAATTTATTAGCAAAGTTTATTCAATTTTAAACAGTTCCGAAGATGTTTATAATCCAATTGGTAGGTTGGTTGATGGCAACGTTTATGCTAGTCTTAGTGATGTTGAAAAACAATTTTATGTTTTAACTTTGGCTGATAAATATAATAAAATTAAAGAAGAATATTATGCAACTTCACAAAAAATTGGTTAAGTTTGTTTAAATAAAACAATAATTTAAAACTATGTTTTAAAAGCGTATATAAATTGATTAAAACTCTTAAATTTGCTATACTTTTATAGATTAAATTTAGGAGTTTTTTTATGCTAGATTGTTTAAATGAGGAACAACTTAAACCTGCTATCGATACCGACGGAGCTATTCTTGTAACTGCAGGAGCAGGAAGCGGAAAAACTCGCTTACTTACTGAACGTATTAGTTATTTAATTAAAGATAAAGGTATTAATCCTTATAACATTTTGGCAATCACTTTCACAAACAAGGCAACTAACGAAATGAAAGAACGTATTATTAAAGCGTGCCCAAATGCTGGCGATCTTTGGATTTCAACATTTCATAGCATGTGTGCTAGAATTCTGCGTGAAAACATTGCCAATTTAGATGGTTTTAATAGGTTTTTTACCATTTACGATACGTCCGATAAAGATAAACTTATTAAAAAAATTGTAACATCTTTAGGTTTTGATACCGATAAAGTTAAAGATTTTGCTCACGAAATCGACACGGCAAAAAACTTGGGTTTCGACCCTGACGAATATTATAAATTAATCGAATATAAATCTGATGCCGAAAATATTAGAAAAGTTTATTTCGAATATCAGGCAGAACTAAAAAACAATAATGCTTTAGATTTTGACGATTTGCTTGTTAAAACGCTTGAACTTTTTAAAACTTGCCCAAATGTTTTAAAGCATTATCAAACAAGGTTTAAATATATTCATATCGATGAGTTTCAAGATACAAACCTTGTTCAATATAAAATTGCAAAATGTTTAGCCGGTGAGCATAAAAACATTTTTGTTGTTGGCGACGAGGACCAATGTATCTATGGTTGGCGTGGCGCTAACATAGAAAACATTATGAATTTTAGGCAAGACTTTTTAAATGTTAAGTGCTACAAGTTAGAGCGTAACTATCGCAGCACAAAAAACATTTTAAACATTGCAAACAAATTAATTAAAAACAACACATCTCGCATTGAAAAAGTTTTATGGACCGAAAATGAAGAGGGTGATAAACCAGTTTATTTTACTGCTTACGACGAAGTTAAAGAAGCAGAATATGTTGCAGGTTCAATTTATAACTTAATTAATCGAGGTGTTGAACCAAATCAAATTGCAATTTTATTTAGAATGAGTGCACTTAGTAGGTTAATTGAAGAAAAACTTTTAAGCTATAATTTACCTTATGTTGTTTCAGGAATTTTTAAATTTTTCGAGCGTGCCGAAATTAAAAATGTGCTAGCCTATTTAAGGCTTACAGTTAACCCTAAAGATAACGAAAGTTTAAAGCGTATAATTAATTTTCCTAAACGTGGCATTGGCAATGCAAGTGTCGATAAAATTGAAGCACTTGCAAAAGTTAAGGGCATTAGCATGCTAGATGTTGTGCTTACAGACTATGCCGAACTTCCTAAGGTTTTAAACGATAAATTAGATAGTTTAAGGTTGGTTTATAACAACTTACCAAATAAGTCAGAAGGTATTTATAATTTTGCCGACGAAGTAGTTAAGTTGGCAAATATAAATAGTGCCTATAATAAACTAGAAGACGAAGATGCCGATAGGCTTTTAAACATTTCACAATTAATGCAGTCAATTAAGTCGTTTGAAGCACAAAACCCTAATTGCGAACTTTCCGATTATCTAGAAAGTATTACGCTTCAAAACAGCATAGAGGAAACCGAGGACGAAAGTAATTCTGTTAGTGTTAGCACAATTCATGCTTCAAAGGGCTTAGAATTTGATTATGTTTACATTATGGGAGCCGAAGAAGGGTTATTTCCAATTAGTCGTGCGTTAGAATCCGACCAAGAAATTGAAGAAGAACGCAGACTTATGTATGTTGCAATAACAAGGGCTAAAAAGCAAGTTTATATAACAAACACAAAGTCTAGGTTCCTATATCACGAACGTAGCTATGCGCTTGCTTCTAGGTTTATTTCCGAAATGGATTTGGCACCTAAAAAACCAGACCCTGTTGCGTCTTGGCGTCAAGAAAGTGGCTACAGCATGTCTAATCATGCTGGCAACAGTTATTCAAACTATGGTGGTTATGGTGGCAACAGTTATAGCAGTCAGGGCAGCTACAGCCAAGGTTACGCAAATCATAGTGGTGGTTACACAAAATATAATAAAAGTACACAAACTTATAATTATTCAGACGAAATGAATAATTATGCAAGTAAAACAAGTGAAAAAGTGTCAAATAATTTACAAGATTTAATGGTTAAAAAATTAAATAATCAAAAGTCTAAATTTGATAGTTACACCGTTGGAACTCAGGTTTTACATCCTAAGTTTGGTGTTGGAACCATTGTTTCGGCAAACTTAACCGGAAATTCGCCAGATGTTACGGTTAATTTTGGTAAATTTGGAAACAAAACGTTATCGCTTTCAATGGCACCACTACAAATTTTAAAGAAAGCTTAGCATCAATATTAGTTATATAAACATAACATGTTTAAATTTAATAAAGTTATTAATAAATAACTATACTTTAGTTATTATATCATAACAAAATATAGATTAAATTACGAATAAATATTCAAACGGAGAGGTTTATGGATAAAATTGAAAGAATAAAACAATTAATAACCGAAATTAACAAACATAACTATAACTATTATGTTTTAGATAACCCAACCATTGCCGACCGTGAATATGATGCAATTTACGACGAACTTGTTAGGCTTGAAAAAGAAACCGGAGTTGTGTTGCCAGACAGCCCAACAAAACAAGTTGGCGATGTTGTTTTAGAAGGTTTTAAAAAACACACCCATTTACAAAAACTTTATTCGTTAGATAAATGCAACAATTTTTCAGAACTTGAAAGTTGGATTAATGGCGTGAACGAAGCATACGGAAACCAACTTTACACCATGGAATATAAATTTGATGGTTTACAAATGACCATCACTTACGAAAATGGTAAATTTGTTTCTGCTGCAACTAGGGGTAATGGCTATGTTGGCGAAGATGTTACAAATCAAGTTTTAACAATTAAAAGTGTTCCGTTGTTTATTAATTTTAAAGGTAAAGTTGTTGTTCAGGGTGAAGCTATGATGAAACTTAGTGTTCTTGCCGAATATAATAAAACGGCACTTGAACCACTAAAAAATGCACGTAATGCTGCTGCTGGTGCTATCCGAAATTTAGACCCTCGTGTTACTGGTAGCCGTAATTTAAGCATGTTTTTCTATGGTGTTCCTTACATTGAAGGTAAAAAATTTGAAACACATTTAGAACTTGTTGAATTTTTAAAATCTAACGGATTTCCTGTGTTTGATTATATGGAAGCGAAATCCGATATTGCCAGCATTGAAGCCGAAATTAATAAAATTGACAAAATAAAACAAAATTTAGATATTTTAATTGATGGTGTTGTAATTAAAGTTAATAATTTTAAAGTTCGTGATAAACTTGGTTACACATCAAAATTTCCTAAGTGGGCTGTTGCCTATAAGTTTGAAGCGCAAGAACTTACAACAACTTTAAATAATGTTGTTTGGCAGGTTGGCAGAACTGGTAAATTAACTCCTATTGCCGAGGTTGACCCAATTGAACTTGCTGGTGCAACAGTTAAACGTGCCACTTTAAATAATTTTGGAGATATTTTACGTAAAGATGTAAAAATTAATTCCAAAGTGTTTGTGCGCCGTAGCAACGAGGTTATTCCAGAAATTTTAGGTGTTGCCGAACATACTGATAATAGTTTTGATATAAAAAAACCAACTAATTGCCCATGTTGTGGTTCAGAAATTGTTGAAGATGGTGCAAACTTATTTTGTCCAAACTATTTTGGTTGTGCCGAGCAAATTGACGACCGCATTAATCACTATGCAAGTCGTAATGCTATGAACATAGAAGGTCTTAGCGGAAAAACCATTGGTTTGCTTCGTGAAAACCTGGGTGTTAAAACTGTTGCCGATTTATATAAAATTAGTGGCTCGCAACTGCTTGCTTTAGATAAATTTAAAGATAAGAAAAGTCAAAATTTAGTAGAAAGCATTCAAAACAGCAAAAATCCTGAGTTTTATAGGTTTATTTTTGCACTTGGAATTAATGGGGTTGGCGAACGTACGGCTAAAGATTTAGCTAAACAATTTGGTTCGCTAGAAAAACTTATGAGTGCAACTGTTTCTGAACTTACCGAGGTTGACGAAATTGGCTTAATTACCGCCGAAAATATTTATAATTTTTTCCATAACGATACACAAATTAATTTAATTAACGAACTACTTGATTTAGGAATTAACATTAATTATCCTGAAAATAATCAAGTTACACATTCCGAATTAACAGGAAAAACCATTGTAATTACTGGCGATTTTGAACATTTTACTCGCACTCAATTAACAACCGAACTTGAACGCTATGGTGCAAAAGTAACTTCGTCGGTTAGTAAAAAAACCGATTTGGTTGTGGTTGGAAACAATCCGGGTAGCAAATTTAACAAAGCTCAAGAACTTGGTGTTAATGTTATGTTTGAAACCGAGTTAAACAAAATTTTGCTTTAATTTTTAATTTTAATTTTAACAAGAAGAGTTTTAAACTCTTCTTTTTTATTTTATTTACTGCAAATTTTAAATAAATTTTTAAAAAAGTGCTTTATTTATGATTGCTTTGCTGTTATACTATAAAGTAGTTAATATAATTATATAAATAAAGGAAGCAAAAATTATGTTATTAGAACCACCTATTGATGTACTTATTAAAAAAGTAGGAAATCCATATAAATTGGCAGTTATTGTTAGTAAACGTGCAAAACTTCTTCAACAAACTTTAACAACCGAAGAAAAAGAGGAAAGTCCTGAAGTTTCTCGTGCAGTAAAAGATGTTTACACAGGTAAAATAATTAGCGAATAAATTCTATTGCTTCTATTGCCAGTTGCAATAGAATTTTTTCTATTTTAAGTTATTGTTTTGTTTTTAAAGGAAACCCAAATTGTTTGCAGAAGTTATTGTTGATGTTTCAGCAAATTCACTAGATAAAATATTTGATTATAAATGTCCTGAAAATTGCACAATTTTTTTAGGGCAAAGGGTTTTATTGCCTTTTGGCAAACGTACAATTGAGGGCTATGTTTTAAATTTAAAGGAATCAACTAATTTAGATTTATCGCAGGTTAAAGAAATTATTAAACCTTTAGACGAACAACCTTTAATTTTGCCAGAAATGTTTACTTTAATTTCCGAGCTTAAAAAAGAATATAACCTAAGAATTATTGATATTTTACATTTAATTGTTCCAAGCCAAATTAGGTCTGGCAAAGTTAAACAGCAAACAATTAGAAATTGCTTTTTAACCGAATATGCTTTAAGCCATATTTCTGAACTTAAATCTAATTCAAAAAATCAAATTGCGGCTTGTGCCTATCTTAAAAATAAACCTCAAGAAAGCATTGTTACTTTAAATAAAAATTTTGGTAGTGCAACAATTAATAAGCTAATTGAAAAAGGTTTTATTGATTTCGTTACCGAAAATGTAAACAGAACACCATTAACCGAAGTCGAAAACAACATCAACACCGAGTTTAAGCCAACCGAAAAGCAACAACTTGCCATTCAAAAAATTTTAAGCAAACAAAATTTATTTAACTTGTTATTTGGCGTAACCGGAAGTGGCAAAACCGAAGTTTATATGCAAGTTATTAAAGAAGCATTAAAAAACAATCAAACGGCAATAATGTTAGTGCCAGAAATTTCTTTAACACCTAAAACTGTTAAGCAGTTTAGGTCTAGGTTTGGAAACTTAGTTGCAGTTTTGCATTCTGGGCTTTCCGATGGTGAGAAGTTTGACGAATGGTTTAGGCTTTATAATGGCGAAGCCAAAATTGCGGTTGGTGCACGTAGTGCAATTTTTGCACCACTTAAAAACCTTGGCGCAATTATTATTGATGAGGAACACGATAGTTCATATCAATCCGAAAACAATCCACGTTATGAAACTGTTACAGTTGCAAAATTAAGAGCAAAATATAACAATTGTCCACTAGTTTTAGGCAGTGCAACTCCAACCATTGAAACATTTTATAATGCTCAAAAACAAAGTTATAACTTAATAACTTTAGACGAACGAATTAACAAACGCCCACTTCCTAAAATGGATATTGTTGATATGTGCCACGAGTTTCGAGAGGGTAACACAAGTTTGTTTAGCAACCACTTGCTTAACGAAATGAGCAAAGCAGTTAACAATTCCGAGCAAATAATGTTATTTTTAAACAGACGCGGTTATTCAAGTTTTCAAATGTGTAGGGAATGCGGCTTTTTGGCAAAGTGTTCCGATTGTGATGTTTCGCTTGTTTATCATAAAGAAGATAATTTGCTTAAATGCCACTATTGCGGCAAAAAATTTAAGACACTTACAAAATGTCCAAATTGCCAAAAATCTAGCATTAAACTTGGCAACACCGGAACCGAAAAAATTGAGCAAGAACTTTCTGAGTTGTTTCCAAACACTAAAGTTTTTCGTATGGATAACGACACAACCACAACAAAAAGTTCGCATGCTAAAATTTTAGGCGAATTTGAAAAAACAAAACCAGCTATTTTAGTTGGCACTCAAATGATTGCAAAAGGACACGATTTTCCAAGTGTTACACTTGTTGGAATTTTAGATGCTGATTTAAGTTTGTTTTATTCCGATTTTAAAGCAAACGAAAAAACCTTTCAACTTGTTACTCAGGTTGCGGGTCGCGCTGGTCGTGCTGAAAAAGAGGGAAAAGTTGTTTTACAAACTTTCTTTCCAAAACATTATGTTTATAATTTTTGTTCTAGTTACGATTATTTAAGGTTCTATAACAAAGAAATTAATTTACGTGAAACTGCTTCGTTTCCTCCGTTTTCTAAAATTATTAGAATTTTAGTTACTGCCGAGGAAGACGAACCTGCAAAAAATTTAACACACGAGTTGTTTTTAAAATGTAAAGACCTTCGAGTTAACAATAAATCAGATTTTTATTTTTTAGAGGCAATGCGTTCGCCTCATGCAAAAATTAAACGCAAATATCGATATCAAGTTCTAATGCGAATTAAAGAAAATAAGCCCGAACTTGTTAATCAAATTTTTGAAATAGCAAATGTAATAAATAGCAAAGTTAGTGTTTTTGTGGAAGTTAATCCGCAAAACCTAAGTTAAGGAGAGTATTATGGCAATTAGAAATATAGTTTATTCCGACGACCCATTAATTAGAAAAAAATCGAAAAAGGTTACTGATTTTTCTGAAAATTTATGGGAACTTTTAGACGACATGAAAGACACTATGCGTAAAAATAATGGTTGTGGTTTGGCAGCTGTTCAAGTTGGTGTTTTAAAACAAGCCGTTGTTGTTGAAGTTAACCGCATGTTTTTGGAACTTATTAATCCAGAAATTCTAGAAGAAATTGGCGAAGCTTGCGAAATCGAGGGTTGTTTAAGTGTTAAAAACATGACCGGATATGTTAAACGTCCACAACAAATAACTGTTAAAGCTTGCGACCGCTATGGCAACGAATTTGTTATAACTGGCACTGGTTATTTAGCGTGTGCTTTATCACACGAAATTGACCACTTAAAAGGCATTTTATACATTGATAAAATGGTTCAAAAACCAGAAAAGAAAGGAAAAAAATAAATGAAAGTAGTATTTTTTGGAACTCCTGATTTTGCAATTCCAACACTAACTAAACTAATTGAAAGCCATCACGAGGTTGTTGCGGTTGTAACTCAACCCGATAAACCTGTTGGCAGAAACGGAAAAGTTGTTTATAGTCCAGTTAAACAACTTGCACTTAAACACAATATTCCAGTTTTACAATATGCAAAAATTAGAAAAGAAGGCGTTACTGAATTAGTTAACCTTAATGCCGATGTTTTTGTAACTGCTGCTTATGGTCAAATTTTAAGTAAGGAAATTTTAGATGCAAGCAAATATGGCGTGTTTAATGTGCATGGAAGTTTGCTTCCTAAATATAGGGGAGCAGCTCCAATTCAGTGGGCGGTAATTAATGGCGAAAAAACAACCGGCATAACCATTTTAAAAAGCGACGTTGGCATGGACGATGGCGACATTATTTCAAAAACTGAGGTTGAAGTTTTGGAAAATGAAACTGCGGGCGAATTGTTTGATAGGCTTTCGGTTATTGGTGCAAATTGTTTAATTGATGCACTTTCTAGTTTGGAAAATGGAACAATTACATATACTCCACAAAACCACGACGAGGCCACTGTTTGTAAAATGCTTAAAAAAGAAATTTCTACTATAGATTTTTCTAAAACAAACATTGAGGTAAAAAATCTGGTTTTAGGATTAAACCCATGGCCAGTTGCTGAAATTAATTTGTTTGAAGGCCGATTTAAAGTGTATAAAGCACAGCTTGTGTCCGAACAAAAAATAAATCAACTTAATTTAACTAGTTCATATGTGCCAGGCGAAGTTGTTGTTGCAAGCCCAAAACAAGGTTTAATTATTGCTTGCGCAACTGGATTTGTTGAAATTACCGAAATTCAAGCCGAAAATGGCAAGGTTATGAACGCTAAAAGTTTACTTAACGGAAAACAAATTAAAATAGGTCAAATAGCAAATGAATAAAGAACTTGAACTTTCTTTTAAAATTTTAAATAATGTATATTCAAGTGGTGCTTATGCGTCAATTGAACTAAATAAAAACTATTCCGAAAAACTTAATTTTAATCTAGTTACCAAAATTGTTTATGGTGTTATGGATTACGATGTTAAGTTGGGATATTTTATTAGTTTATTCTATTCAAAAGCGCCAAAAGCACAGGTTAAAACTTTGCTTAAACTTGCAGCTTATGTTGCTATGGAAGTAGATAGCATTCCTAAATATGCCATTGTAAACGAACTGGTTGAAATTGCTAAACACTCAAAACTTAAACCATACACTTCATTTATTAACGCAGTTTTAAAAAAGATGGTTAATTCTGAGTTTGTTTTACCTGATTCAAAAAATAAACAACAGTTTTTATCTGTTAAACATTCAAAGCCAATTTGGTTTGTAGATTTACTTTTAAAAACTCTGCCATATGAAGAAGCAATCAGTTATTTATCTTGCGAACTTCCAACCGACACACACATTCGAATTAATACATTAAAGTGCGAAATAGATAATTTTATTGCAATTCTAGATAATCGTAACATTGCATATAAACCATCGTTTTCTGCAGATTCGTTGTTTGTAGACTATTCCGAACTTGTTAGGCATAAAGACTTAGTTGGGTTATATACTCCTCAGGGCATACCTAGCATGATTGTTGCAAAAAATGTTGTAGGCACTCAAATTTTAGATGCTTGTTCGGCGCCAGGCGGAAAGGCTGTTTATGCCGCAACTCTAAATGCACAAAGCAGTGTTATTGCTTGTGATATTCATGCACATCGCATAAAATTAATTAACGATTATAAACAAAATATGGGTGTAAGTAATTTAGAAAGTTTAAAACTAGATGCTTCTAAATTTAATTCAGAGTTTGAAAATAAATTTGATTGTGTTTTGCTAGATGTTCCTTGCTCTGGCTTAGGAGTGGTTTCTAAAAAACCAGATATGCTAATTAAAGACGAACCAAACATTTTAAAAATTGCCGAACTTCAATATAAAATTTTAGAAAATAATGCTAAATATTTACAGGTTGGCGGAACGTTAATTTATAGCACATGCACAATAACAAAAGAAGAAAATGAAAATATTTTAAACAAATTTTTAAACGAACACCCAAATTTTAAAATTGCAAATGTTGAAACTTTTGGTGTTCCGTGCGTAGATACTTGTGGGTTTAAAACCTTCTACCCACACATAAGCAAAACAGAAGGATTTTTTATAGGGAAATTGGTACGATATGAATAATTTATTAGATTATAATTTAACCGAACTTACAACCATTGTTGAAGGGCTTTCAGAACCAAAATTTAGAGCAAAACAGCTTTATAATGCCATTTTAAATGGTAAAAACTTTAACAATAACACAGTTTTAAATAAATCACTTTTAGAAAAATTAAAACAAAATGGTTATTTAATGCAAGCTGTTAAAATTAACAAAACTTTTAAATCAAAAGATAAAACCATTAAGTTTTTATATAAACTTTCCGACGAAAACCTTATCGAGGGTGTTTTAATGCAACATAGCTATGGTAAAACACTTTGCATTAGCACTCAAGTTGGCTGCAAAATGAATTGTTCGTTTTGTGCAAGTGGTTTAAAGTTTATTCGTAACTTAACTGCGGGCGAAATTTTAGGTCAAATTGTTGCTGTTAACCAATTTTTAGGTGGAACTGTTTCCGAACGTGAAATTACAAACCTTGTTTTAATGGGCTCTGGTGAACCACTTGATAACTTTGATAATGTTGTTAAATTTTTAAAACTTGCAACTTCCGACGATGGCTTTAACTTTAGCGTTCGAAACATAACACTTTCAACTTGTGGCATTCCAAGTAAAATTGAAAAATTAGCCGATTTAGGGTTAAACATTAATCTTGCAATTTCGCTTCATGCACCAAACAACGAAATTCGAAAACAAATTATGCCTGTTGCTAAAAGTTTTTCTATTAATAGCGTTATTGAGGCAGCTAATCACTATTACACCATAACAAATCGTAAAATCTACATTGAATATACTTTAATTGATGGTGTTAACTCAACTCCGGCTCATGCAAGAGAACTTGCCGAATTACTTTCTGAACTTAACTGCCGTGTTAACCTAATTAGTTTAAACGAAGTTAAGGAACGTGGTTTAAAAGGTGTTAACGAAAACAAAACCAACTTGTTTTTACGTGAACTTCTTAAATGTGGTGTAAGTGCAACAATTAGGCGTAGTTTGGGCGACGATGTAGATGGTGCTTGTGGTCAGCTTCGAAACAAAGAACTTAGCGGTGAAAAATCAAAATTTGAGGTTTCAACCGAACAAGTTAAACGTGAAGTTACAAAGGATAAGTCTGTTAAATCTGGTTTGGAAAAACGTGCCACTAACACTAAAACTCATCAAGCAAAAAATTCCAGTTCAAGTAAAACAACTAAATTTAATAAAACAACTCGTTCTAACGATAAATTTCAAAAAAGTTCTAAAATTCAACAAAATAATAAACAATCAAAATTTAAAAAATCTAACAAAGTAGGTAAGGGCAATTACAGGTAAAATAATTAAAGGCATTGCTAATCAATTTATTGTTTGGGCAGATGGCAAAAATTTTAATGCAGTTCCGCTTGGAAACCTAAAAAAACAAGGCAGATTGCTTGTGGGCGACAATGTTGAACTTAAAAAAGACGATTTTAGTAGTAACTATGTTATTACTAAAGTTTTGCCTCGCAAAAATGAAATTGTTAGGCCAAAAGTTACCAATATCGACCAACTTCTAATTGTTATTTCTGCTGTTCCTAAACCTGATTTGTATTTGGTTGATAAACTAATAGTTAATGCTATTTTAAACAACATTAAGCCAATTTTGGTGCTTAACAAAACCGATTTACTTACTCAAACCGAAATTGACGAATATGTTTCTGAATTTTCGCCTGCTGTTGAACAAATTATTTTAACAAGTGCGTTAAACAATAAAAATATATCCGAATTAAAAGAAGTTTTAAAAAATAAAACAAGCGTGTTTGCAGGGCAAAGTGCTGTAGGAAAAAGTAGTTTATTAAATGCTATCGATAGTTCAATAAATCAAGCAACCAACATTCTTAGTAAAAAAGTTGAACGAGGCAAACACACAACTCGTGAATGCACAATTTTTGTATTAGACGAAAATATTTTAATTGCCGACACACCTGGTTTTAGCATGCTTGAACTTAGTTTAAAACATTCCGAACTTGCATCATGCTATCCAGAATTTGCCGATTACACTTGCAAATTTACAAATTGTTCGCACACCAACGAACAACACTGCGGTGTTAAAAATGCTGTAGAAATTGGCGAGATAAACAAAAATCGTTATTTGCGTTACGTTGAACATTTTAAACAATTAAAAACCAAGTGGGATAAACAATATGATTAAAATTGCTCCATCAACAAATCCTGAAAAGGAAGAAAATTTAATAGAATATGTTAAAAGTTTAGAGGCTGCAGGTGCCGATTATTTGCATTGCGACGTTATGGATGGAAAGTTTGTTGAGGCAACATGCTTATCAAGCCAAAAACTATTGGAAGTAAGCCAAAATAGTTCAATTTTGCTAGATGTTCATTTAATGGTTGCAAACCCAATTCAAGTGTTTGAAAACTATTTAAAAGCAAAGCCAAGCATTGTAACTGTGCATTACGAAAGTTTTTCTAATGCTCAAAACTTGGTTTATATGCTTCAAGAAATTAAAAAACGTAAAATAATGGTTGGTTTAAGCATTAAACCACAAACCAAAATTAGAGATATCGAGCCATATTTGCCGCTTGTAGATTTGGTTTTAATTATGAGTGTAGAGCCAGGTAAAAGCGGACAAACATTCATCGATAATTCGCTTAACAAAATTGCCGAACTTAAAAATGTTTGCGAGGCTAGGGAATATAACATAAAAATAGAAGTTGATGGTGGCATAACACTTAACAATGTTAAGGCGGTTGCCGATGCCGGCGCAAATATTGTTGTAATGGGTAGTGCGGTTTATAAAGCCGAAAATAAAGCCGAATTTTTACAAAATGTGAGGGCAAAAGTTAATGGCTAAAGTTTTTAAGAAAATAAAAGAATATTTTAGCGAGTGGAATTGGTTTGAACTAACATTTATAATTGTTTTTGAACTAGCTTTTATTGTTTTAGGAATTGTTTTAAAACAGTCATTCTTTTCGTGTTTATATTCAATAGCAATTTTGCTAGGCGCTTTCTTTTTAGCAAAAGGGAAATGGTATGCATACATTTTTTGTATTTTAGGTATTTTAAACTATGTTTATTTATCTTTTACCGAAATGTATTATGCCGAAGCTGTTTGGCATCTTTGTTTCACTGTTCCAATGTATGTGGTTAGCATGATTCAGTGGTTTAAACACCAACAAGGCAAAGAAGTTAAAATTCGTCGCATCACAAAATTAGAAACAATTTTATTCATTTTAGGTGTTATTATTTTGTGCGTTTTAATTTGGCTTGTTTTAACACTAATTGAAGCACCTCAGGCATTAACAAGTGCGTTAGCGGTTACTTTTTCAGCAATGGCAAATTATTTAGCAATGCGTAGAAGCGATTGGTCGTTTGTTGCATATTGCTTCGATGATGTGTTTGTAATAGTTCTTTGGTTAATTCCTGTAATTCAAGGCGAAACAGCCGTGTTTAATGTAATGCTTACAATGTTTGCATTTTTAATTAACGACACTTATGGCTTAATTAATTGGAGCCGAATTAAGCGTAAGCAGTCAATGCTAGATAGTGAGAAAGCTGAAGTTTCTAAATCTCAGTTAGAACAACCATCAGAAACACAACAAATAAAAAATGATTAAAAAAATAAAGAATATGCCTAAACATATTCTTTTTTTAACCTAAAATATTAATTATTCATATAATTTATAAAAACCTTTTGGGAGGTAACTTATTTGAAAATTTATTGCATTAAATGTCCAAAATTTTTAAGCCCACTTCTAAAACTTATCTTTAGAAAAAGTCTATCATAATTTAACCTATATTTAAAATAGGGTAAACAATAAAAAAAAGGAGGTTATGCTCCTTATTTTTTAATTAGTTACCTTTTTTTAATGTTTTTAGGCATCTTGTGCAAATGTATTGTTGTTCAGGTTTGCCATCAACTTCAATAGCTTTCTTTTGTAGGTTTGCACTCCATGTGCGTTTAGTTGCAATATGAGAATGGCTTACTGTGTTGCCTGAAACTTTACCTTTTCCACAAATATAACATACTCTTGGCATAATAACCTCCGTTCAAATTTAAACTGCAATGTATTATAACAAATAAAGTTATAATGTGCAACCATATTTTTTAAAAAAAATTACAATTAACCTCAAATGTCAGTTTTTTTGGCTCGTAAAATAGGCAAAGTTTACAAAAGTTAATAATTTTGTTTACTTTTTTAACACCTTATTGTAATATATAATAAGTATGTGGAGAGTTGTCCGCATATAATTTTACCTATGTAATTAATATGATATATATTAGTTATATTTACTAAGTTATTATAAAGGAGAAAACATGTCAGTTAAAACAAGTAATGCCTATGGTAATATAACCATTTCAAACGAAGCCATTGCCATTGTAACAGGCTACATTGCTCGCGATTGCTATGGTGTTGTAGATTTGGTTAATCAAAAATTAACTGATAGTTTTTCAGGCTTATTTACTAAAAAACAAAAAACTTTAAGTAAAGGTATCAAAATTTTAACGGTTAATAACCGCATTTATGTGGACCTTTATGTTGTGTTAAAGTATGGTGTTTCTATTGGTGCTGTTGCCGATAGTTTAAAAAAATCAGTAAAATATGGTTTAGAGCAGTTCACAGGAATGATTATCGACTCAGTAAACGTTAACGTTGTTGGCGTTAGAGTTTAGTAGTTATTGTTGCTGTGTTTTTTTCGTGTTTTAAAAGGAGTTATTAATGCAAAAGACTATTAGTAGCACTCTGTTTAAGAAAATGGTTATTGCAGGTGCTAAAGTTTTAGAAAATAATAAAAAATTTGTAGATTCACTTAATGTTTTCCCAGTTCCAGATGGCGACACTGGCACAAACATGAGTTTAACATTTAACAGTGCAGTTAAGGAAATTAACAGCTGTCCCGACAGTTCTTTTTTGGCAGTTTCACAATCGCTAAGTAAAGGTGCATTGCGTGGTGCAAGAGGAAACTCTGGTGTAATTCTTTCTCAAATTTTAAAAGGTATTGCAACCGAAGTTGGAAAAGTTGAGGGCGAGTTAACAACCAAAATTTTTGCTAAGGCACTTAACGAAGGTGCAACTGTTGCATATAAAGCCGTAACAGTTCCTAAAGAGGGCACAATTTTAACAGTTATTCGTGTTATTGCCGAAACAGCACTTAAAGCTTGCAAAAAGGTTAGCGACTTCGAACAATTCTTTGAAATTATTTTAGCCGATGGTGAAGCGATTTTACAACAAACCCCAGAAATGCTTCCAGTTCTTAAAAAGGCTGGTGTTGTAGATGCTGGTGGACGTGGCTTAATGGTAATTTTTACCGGAATGCAAAAAATGCTTTTAGGCGAAGATATTGATATTAACATCGAAGAAACAACTCAATCAACCCAAACCGAAACCGAGTCTTCCGATTCTAACGATTTTATTATTAATCTAGATAATTTAGGCGACATTGAATTTGCTTATTGCACCGAGTTTATGGTTTCTCACATGAAAAAGAAAACCACCGTTTCCGATATTGATAAACTTCGTGAAAGTTTAATGAATATTGGTGATTCAGTTGTTTGTATTGGCGATTTAGAGTTGGTTAAAGTTCACGTTCACACAAACGAACCTAACATTGCTTTAGGTTATGCACTTGAACTTGGCGAAATTATTAACATTAAAATTGAAAACATGGTTGAACAAAACCGCGAACTTAAACGTATGCGCACTCAACAACAAGCAAACCTAAAACAATTTGGTATGGTTGCTGTTGCTCCTGGCGATGGTATTGCCGGTGTGTTCCGCGATATTTTAGTAGATGGAATTATTGAGGGTGGACAAACAATGAACCCTAGTGCCGACGACATTGCAAAAGCTTGCGATAAAGTTCAAGCTAAAGAAATTTTTGTTTTACCAAACAACAAAAACATTATTTTTGCAGCCGAACAAGCAAAAGAACTTACAACTAAAATTATTCACGTTATTCCAACAAAATCTGTTCCAGAAGGAGTTTCTGCAGCACTTGCATTCAACCCAGATGCATCAAGCCAAGAAAACGTTGAAAACATGACAAGCAGTAAACAAAACGTTAAAGCTGCATCAGTAACATATGCTGTTAGAACCACACATATGGATGGTTTCGACCTTAACCAAGGCGATATTATTGGTCTAGACGATTCTAACATTTTAGCAAAAGGATTGCTTGTTAACGACACAACCATGGATTTAATTGAAAAAGTTAAAACCGACGATGTTGTTAACATTACATTATTCTATGGTAAAGATTTAAAACAAGAAGAGGCCGAAGCATTACAAGCAAAACTAGAAGAAAAATATCCTGATTGCGATATTACACTTCTATCTGGCGGACAACCTGTTTATTACTATATTATTAGTTTAGAATAATAAAAACTCCAATTTAAAACACACAAAACCTAGCAGAATTTGCTAGGTTTTTTAAATTTATATTAAATTTTCATAAAATTATTGGTAGCAAAAAGCCCTAAATAAAGCATATATTTTAATATATAAAATTTTTTTAAAATATTTCAAAAAAATATTAATTTTTTTAGTAAAAAGTGTTGCATTTTTTTTAATACTTTGGTATATTATAAGAGCGTTAATCAAAACAAATTGTTTGGCGCAACATCATTGCAAATAATATTTTTATGTGGGAGTTTAGCTCAGTTGGGAGAGCATCTGCCTTACAAGCAGGAGGTCATAGGTTCGAGCCCTATAACTCCCACCATTTATTTGTAATGATATTTATGCGGGGGTGGCTCAGCGGTAGAGCGTCGCCTTGCCAAGGCGAATGTCGCGGGTTCAAATCCCGTCCTCCGCTCCATTAAATTACATAGGATAGCCGATTAGGTTCGTAAGCGTTTAAAGTTTTATGGCACCGTAGCCAAGCGGTAAGGCCAAGGTCTGCAAAACCTTTATGCTCCAGTTCGAATCTGGACGGTGCCTCCAATAATTATGCCGAAGTGGCGGAATAGGCAGACGCACAGGACTTAAAATCCTGCGATAGCAATATCGTACCGGTTCAAGTCCGGTCTTCGGCACCAAAAGAGATAGCAGTTTATGCTATCTTTTTTTATTTTTTTGCTTATAGCAAACACTTTAGCCAATCTGTTAGTGATATTCACAACCATTTATTTAATTTTTTATTTACTACTGTGATATACTAAAAGTAGTAATTCAAAATCTAGGAGGTAAAATATGGATTTAGGGTTAAAAAACAGAGTTGTAATTGTTACAGGGGCTGCTTCTGGCATTGGCAGAGCAATTGCTGTGGCATATGCAAACGAGGGTGCTAAACTTGCACTAGCCGATATTAATTTAGATGGTTTAAAATCGCTTAAACAAGAATTAAAACAAGCCGATATTTATATCGAAAAAGTTGATATCACAAATGCAGATGCTTGCAAAACATTTGTAAATAATGTTGCTAAAACTTTTGGTAAAATTGATGTTTTAGTAAACAATGCTGGAACAGCAAAAATGGGTGATATGGAAACATTCCCAGAAGAACTTTTCCGTAGCCACGCCGAACTTATGATGTATGCTCCGGTTCGTTTAACAAACTTATGTATTCCGCATTTCAAGAAAAATGGTTGGGGTAGTGTTGTAAACACAGCGTCAATTTTTGGTAAACAACCTGGTGGTTTAATTAGTTACGATACAATTAAAGCTGCCGATATTATGATTACTAAAGATTATTCTACTTATTGCGCACCATTTAATGTTAACGTTAATGCTGTTTGTCCTGGTCCGGTAGATACTCCTCTTTGGCATGCCGATGGTCAACTTGGCGACCAACTTGCAGGTGCAACTGGCATGGAAAAAGACGCTGCTATCGATTGGTTTGCAAAAGCAAACATTCCTATGGGCAGATATGCTAAAGCTGAAGAAATTGCAAGTGCAGTTGTGTTCCTATCAAGCGTTCCTGCACACTACATTACAGGTGTTGCATTAAATGTTGATGGTGGCATGGTTAAAAGTTTAATTTAATAAACTTAACAAAAAAGAACGGAATGTTCCGTTCTTTTTTTTATTTGTTATTTAATATTCCAAAATTTTTTAGCAGACTCTATTTGAGAGCTAAAGGTAATACCTTTGCTCCATTTTATGTGGTTTGCTAAATCGTTTAATTTAACAAATTTACGTTCGCCAATTTCCCATTCTTGTTTAAAAGGTTTAAGCTCGTTTACTTTGGCTGTGTAGCGTAATTGATAATAAGTTTTGCCATTTTCAACTACTTCAACCGCACCTAAATAGTTAACTTCTTTAAGTGTTACACAAGCTTCTTCCATAAGTTCACGATTAAGCGTTTCTAAATAGGTTTCATTCAGTTCGGGGTGTCCACCCGGAATTGTCCAAGTTTGGTCGTTTCTAACAATTAATAGTTCGTTTTTATCGTTAAAAACATATCCACTAACTTGAGTATGTTTTTGGTTTGATAACTCAAACCCTTCGTGCCACAACAATTTGCAATTTTCTGAAATCTTTTCATAAGTTTCCATAAATTTCTCCTTATTGTTTAGTTTTGCGTAAAAACAACGCATGGTTGTTATATCACATATTTTTTAAATTTAAAACCGATTTTGTTAAATAATTATTACAAATTTAATTGCTGTGCTATAATTAATTAATAAAAGTTTAGGGGATATAATATGAAACTAGATATCAATCAAGTTAAAATTTTTGTTACAATTCCAACTAAAAATTTAACAGAAGTTAGGGAGGCAATTTGTCAGACTAACGCAGGAGTAATTGGTAACTACACGCATTGCACATATTCCGTTAATGGTGTTGGCACTTTTAAACCAAATAGCAGTGCAAATCCACATATTGGCTCTGCAAACAAACTTGAGTTTGTTGAAGAGGCTAAACTAGAAATTATTTGTAATGTAGAAGATGTTAAACAACTATTAGTGGTTCTACGTGAGGTTCATCCATATGAAGAACCTGCAATTGATATTGTTCCATTAATAAGCGAATCTAATTTCAACTAGGAGCATGGCATGAACTTTCAAATTAATAAACTTGAAACACAAAACTTAATCTTGCGTAAATTAACTATGCAAGATTTATCTGATTATATTGAGTTTAGGCAGAACGAACAATTGCATAAATTTTTACCAACAGTTCCAAAATCTAATTCTGAATATCAAACCTCGCTAAAAACTAGGGTCGAAAACTATAACAATTTAAAAAATCCTACACTTACTTGGGGTATCGAATTAAAATCCGAACATAAACTTGTTGGAAGTGTTACTATTGAAGATGTGCTTTCAGAACACAAACTTTGTGAAATTGGTTGGGCTGTTAATGTAAACTATCAGGGTAAAGGAATTGCAACCGAGGCTTTAACTGAAATTATTTCTTACATATTTTCAAACTCAAAAGTTAATCGTATTCAAGCGTTTATTTGGCAAGGTAATAGCGCAAGTATTAAACTAGCAAAAAAACTAGGTTTTAAACACGAGGGTACCGACCGTAAGGCGCGCCTTAAAAATGGACAATTTTTAGATGTTTTAAATTTTGGTTTGCTTAGGTCTGAATGGGAAACTAACTTCTCCTATCGAATTGCAACTATGCAAGACCTTGAAACCATTTGGGATAAAGATATTAGCCGCAATTTAGGCGATGATAGATGGGCTAGGTGGAAAAAGCAATATATAAACTACAACCAAACCGGCATGGCAACAACGTTTGTTGCTGTAAATGGTTTCGAGCCTGTTGGTCAAATAACGGTTCTGTTTTCGCCAGAATGCAGTGCTGTTAAAAACAGACCATATTTGTGTGATGGTAAAACCATTGCAAACATGAATGCGTTTAGAATTGATAAACAATTTGAGGGACAAGGGCACATTTCTAAGCTAGTTAAACTTGCCGAGGCTTATGCTAAAGAAAAAGGCTTTAACACCTTAACAATTGGCTGTGAGGCTCAAGAAACCAGAAATTTAGCAATTTATTTGCATTTTGGCTATACAAAATTTGTTACTAGTTTAACTGAAGATAACGAACTTATTTTATACTACGAAAAACAACTTTAATTAGGGTGAGGTAATTATGGAAAAACAAGAATATATTAATCTGGCAAAAAATCAACTTAAAGGCGATGCTTTTAAATTTGCTGAGGGGGCAATTAACGCATTTTATGAATTATCAGGCAAAACTCTTAAAAACGATAAATATAAAGTAGGCGATTTTGTAACATTAAAAAAGAACACATATATGCATGGCTTTGGTTATAAACTAGAAATTTTAGATAATATTGCACAAAACGGATTGATTAGCCAAGATTACGAAATTGCTCCAGAACCACAAAAAGTTACATATGCAGTTTCACTTTGGCACATAAAACGAAATATTAAACTTAAAGAATATATTATAAACTATTCTGGCATGTCGGTTGAATACGATAACGATTTAATTATGGTGCCATATAAACAATTTGATAATTTTATTGAAAAAGTGCGTAAAGATGGTTATTGGTCGTTAAGAGCGGAAAGTTCTATGGAAACAAGGTTTATGCCAAGTCTTGCCAAAGATTCTAACAAACTTCAACTAGCCCTAATTTTAAATGGTCGCGATAAAGAGTGCAAACAACTTAATTATTATAATCTTTTAAATGAAGAAGTGCCGTTAGACACAGTTTTAAATTTTATGAAAATTAAAAACCCTAAATTTGCTGAAATGTTTAAAAAAAATAGGCAAAATTATGAAGATAAACGAATTGCCTACTTAATGTTTGGTTTGCCAGTTAACACAATAGAGGGTGTTTTGGTTGGTAGAAAATACGAAAAAAATAAAAAGATTTTAAATCATATTAAACAAGTTTTGCCAAATAGTTACATTTGTAATTTAGATGGTAAAGTTATTGTTGAGTAAACCTAGTTAGTTAAAAGTTAATATAAATTTTCAATACAATAAAAATGCAGATAACTGATATTATCTGCATTTTTATTTTGCTAACTATTTGCAGCTTTTTGCTCTGCTTGTGCTAGCTTTACTAGTGGACGCTTTCGAACTTGCTCTACCTGTTGAGGCTTTACTAGTTGTTGCCTTACTTGTTGAGTTTTGGCTTGAAGTTGCTTTTGAGCTTGTGTTTGACATACTTGATTTTGATGTTTCTGTCATTTTGCTTGCTCTTGCTTTACTAGTTGCTTTAGCCCTTGAATTGGTAGCTTTTCCAGTAGTTTTATTACTTGGCATTTCTCGTTCACCTCCCATAAATTACAAAGTTTATCACTTTGTACTATTAGTGTTGGCTAAAACTTTAACTTAATACGTAAGTTTGCTTGGTAATAATTGGGTTTATAAACCCTGTTTTGTATCATTTTAAAACATATTCGTTGATTTAATTTTGTCTTGTGTGATATTATAATAAAGTAATTTAAGGAGGATTTTATGGAAATTACATCAGAAACATTAAAAAGAATGAGCGAACACCGCCCAGCATGGCCAAAACGTGCAGTTGTAACATCTGGCATGCCATATGGCAATAAATCACTTCATTGCGGACATATAACACTATTTATTCATTCCGATTTTTTTGCTCGTTTTTTACGTGATAGAATTGGTAGCGACAACGTTATTTATGTTTCCGGAACCGATTGCTATGGTAGTCCTGCATTAGAAGGTTACCGTAAAGTAGTAGAGAAAAAAGAATTTGAAGGTAGCATTTCCGACTACGTTCAAAAATACCATAAAATCCAGCAGCAAATTTTAAATAGTTATAACATTTCTTTAAATCTGTTTGGAGCCTCTGGCTTAGGCGACGCAAAAGAAATACACCAAACAATGTCTAACGAGGTGTTTAATAGGCTTTTAGAAACTGAAAATTTAAGTCCACTAAAAACACTACAATTTTTCGACGAAGAAAAACAAACATTTCTAAATGGTCGTCAAGTAATGGGCAAATGTCCGTTTGAGGGTTGTTCTTCCGAACATGCTTATGCCGACGAATGTGATTTAGGACATCAATACATGCCTCAAGAGTTAATTAATCCGGTTAGCACTTTATCTGGCAAAACTCCAGTTTTAAAAGAAATTGGCAACTGGTATTTTAACCTTGAAAACTATATTGATTTACTTAAAGAGTGGACAAACTATTTAAACACAAAAACTCCAACTCGCAGTTACGTTACAAAAGAAATTAACGAGTTTTTAAAGAAACCAGAACTTTATGTAAAAAAAGAGTTTTTAGAAGAATTCAAATCTGTTAAAAATTTACCTGAACACGAACTTATTGTAGATAACAAACCATCGTTTACCGTAATATTTAATAAGTTAACCGATAGAGAACAGGCTTGTGAAATTTTAAGCAATGCTGGCATTCGTTATAGAACTGGTAAAACATTAGTTCCTTTCCGTTTAACTGGCAATATTGAATGGGGAGTTAAAGCTCCAGACACAACCGAACTTAAAGATTTAACTTTTTGGGTTTGGCCAGAAAGTTTATGGGCTCCAATTTCGTTTACTAGAACTTACTTAAATAAATTTAACAAACAAAACGAATGGAAAAAGTGGTGGTGCAGTAACGATGCAAAAGTTTACCAATTTATTGGTGAAGATAATATTTATTTCTATGGGCCAGCTCAAACCGCAATGTGGTTTGCAATGCAAGGTAAAAATCCAAGCATAAATGTTGAAGATGGAAACCTATCAATTCCACAAATTGTTGCAAATAAACACACATTGTTCTTAAATAAAAAAGCGGGTTCAAGTTCAGCAATTAAACCACCAATGGCCGACGAATTGTTAAAACTTTATAGTGCTGAACAACTAAGGTTCCATTTCTTGGGTATGAATGTTGGCAACAACAGCTCTAGCTTTATGCCAAAACCTTTAAATCCTGATGCTAATCCAGCCGAGCAAGATCCGGTTGTTAGGGAATATAACTTACTAACCAACGTGTTTAACCGTGTTTTGCGTACTCTTTGCTACACATGGCAAAAAGACTATGATGGCATTATGCCACATGGCACACCTAGCGAAGAAGTTAAAAATGCATGTTTATACAGTGTTTTAAAATATGAAAAAGCTGTTTACGACCACAAATTCCACATGGTTTGCTACGAACTAGACACATTAATTCGCAACATTAACAAAACTTTAACTTCATATAATAATTCAATGGCAGGAACTGTTGAAGGTAAACAAATTTTAGTAAACGCACTTCACATGGCGCGTGTTGCTTTAACCTTGCTTCACCCAATTGCACCAGAAAGTGTTGAAAAAGTGGCTGAATTTCTAAAATTAGACTCTTCAATTTTCAGTTGGGATAACATTGATAAAACAATTTACGAATTTGTTGAAAATCCTACAAATCATAAACCAAATTTCCTAGAACCTAAAGTAGATTTTTTTGCTCGTCCAAGCTGGCAATTTGAAAATAATTAATAAAAAATTTAAAAGGCTTATCCTAAGTGTAGGGTGGGCCTTTTTTGTTTAATTAATATACGTGTAATTATTTAATAACATGTATAAATATACAACTAAAATTAATATTTAAACTATTTGTAATCAAATTAATTATTATGGTTGACAATATGAACAACAATTCATATACTAATAATGAACACAATATGAACCTAAATTCATATACTAAAAGGATGTGTGTATGGAAAAATTTATTATGCCTAATCAAACCGAAATTGAAAAGGTTGGTAACTTATTTAAAATTATTGGCGATTCAACACGTTTAAAACTAATTTTTTTGCTGCTTGAAAAACCAAAAACTGTTAGCGAACTTTGTCAAACCTCTGGCTGTTCGCAATCGTTAGTTTCGCATCAACTTAAAATTTTAAAGGATAATTACATTGTTTCTAGTTCAAAACAAGGCAATTTTGTTACCTATTTTTTAATTGACGAACACATAAGCATTTTATTAAATATTTGTCGAACACACATCAACGAAAAGGAGAATTAAAATGAAGGTTAATTTTAAACTAGTTGGTGTAGATTGTGCCGTTTGTGCGTCTAAACTTGAAAATGCCATAAACAAATTACCTTATATTAAATCAGCTTCACTTAATTTTGTTGATTTAAAACTTTATGTTGAAACTATTCCAGATTATTCTTCGTCTGAGCAAGAACTTGAAAATAATTTACAGGAATTAACCACAAAAGTTCTTCCTAATGTAATTGTTAAAAGTTTAAGTAAACAAAACTATTTAGATAAATTAAAAAGTAAAAGCAAAAACAAAAATTTTGTTAACTCAAATGTTTCTTTAACCACCGTTTCTCATAACCATGTTACCGAACAAGACATTGAAAAGGCTTTAAAGCAAGAAGAGTTAAACAACCTTCCAAGTTTACAAAGTTTTTCTAAACCCGAAGAGGTTGTTTCAAACGTTAAAAGTACCCACAAAATTAATTGGTTTAGTTTAAGTTTTATTAAAGTTTACGCATCTTTAATATTATTTATTTTAGGTTTAACATTGCCAGTTGGCTTTTGGTGGAAGTTTAGCATATATTTAGTTTCATATATCATTGTTGGCTACGATGTTGTGTTTAGTGCAATTAAAAACATTTTTAAAGGAAAGTTTTTAGACGAAAAGTTTTTAATGAGCCTTGCTTCAATTGCTGCATTTTGCATAAACGAAATGCCCGAGGCAGTTGCTGTAATGTTGCTTTATCAAATTGGAGAATTGTTTCAAAACCATGCTGTTCAAAAATCGCGTAGTGCAATTGGCAACATTATTAACTTAAAATCAGAGAGTGCAAACAAAATTGTTAATGGTGAGGTTAGTGTAGTAACGCCTGACGACCTACAATTAAACGATATAATTTTAATTAAAGTTGGCGAAAAAGTTCCAACCGACGTTGAAATTATTAAAGGGCAAACTAACTTTAACACCAGCATGGTAACTGGCGAAAGCATGCCAATGTTTGCCGAACCTAGCACAAAAGTTTATTCCGGTTGCATTAATTTAACCGAGGCGGTTTATGCAAAAGTAACTAGTGTTTATGCCGATTCTACAGTTGCAAAAATTTTAGACCTAGTTGAAAATAACACCGAAAACAAATCAAAAGCAGAAAATTTTATTACAAAATTCGCCAAATATTACACTCCAATTGTTGTGTTTATTGCCGTAATTTTATTTGCATTATTTCCACTTTACGGAGGTGGAATTACTGAAGCAATTCATAAATCTGCGGTGTTTCTGGTAATTTCTTGTCCGTGTGCTTTAGTTATTTCTATTCCGCTAACTTACTATTGCGGTTTGGGTGTAAGTGCTAAAAATGGACTTTTAATTAAAGGTGCAAATGTACTAGATAGCATAAACGAACTAAAAGCTGTTTGTTTCGATAAAACCGGAACTATAACATTAGGAAAATTTAAAATAACTGAAATTTATGCCGAAAACAACGAAAAAGTAATGCTAAAATATTTGGTATATGCCGAAAGCGTTTCTAACCACCCAATTGCAAAATGTATTGTTGCAAATAACAAAATTAATCAAAACCTAATAACTAGCGCAAAAGAAATTATGGGTAAAGGTGTTGTTGCAACTGTTGAGGGTAATCAAATTATTTGCGGAAATGAAAAGTTGCTTAAAGACTACAAGGTTAAATTTAATCCGCAAAATGTTGCCGGAACAATAATTTATGTTGCTAAAAATAAAGAATATTTAGGATATGTTGTTGTTTCAGATGTTATTAAACCAACATCTAAACAAGCCATAGCAAATTTAAAAACCTACAACATAAAATCAGTTATGTTAACTGGTGATAATCAAGCAACTGCCGAGTTTGTTGCATTTGAGGTTGGGCTAAGCGAATTTAAGCACAATTTACTACCACAAAACAAAGTTGCTGAATTTGAAACACTTAAATTACAGCATAAATTTGTTGGATATGTTGGCGATGGAATTAACGACTCACCTGTTTTAAATAAGGCACATGTTGGCTATGCTATGGGATTAAATGGCTCCGATAGTGCAATAGAATTTGCCGACGTTGTTGTTATGACCGATGACTTAAATTCGGTTGTAGATTCTGTTAAAATTGCAAAAGCAACTCGAAAAATTGCAATTCAAAACATTGTGTTTTGTTTGGTAATAAAACTGGCAATAATGGTTTTAGGCGTTTTAAATCTTGCACCAATGTATCTGGCTATTTTTGCCGATGTTGGTGTTAGTATGCTTGCAATTTTAAATGCAATTCGTATTTTCTTAGTTAAGTTTAATAAAAATAAAAGCAAGGGTAAATAATCCTTGCTTTTGTGTTATGCAAACTATTATGCAAAAAATAAAAACAGCCTTTAATTGGCTGTTTTTTATTCCTCAAAAAATTTTACAATGTCAGCATAAACATCTTCTTTAAAAGTTTCATTTAAAATTTCATGTCTGCCATTTTTATAAAGTTTCATTTCGCATTTAATGTTATTATTATTGTAAACATCGTAAAGTTTTTTTACTAACTTTCCATTATTTCCAACCGGGTCGCATTCGCCAGAAACAATAAAAATTTTTTGTTCTGGAGTAATCAGTTTTAAGTCTTTATAATTTTTTAAAATGTTTTTAAAAAAACTTTTATAAAAGCAAACCGGAAACATTGTTCCGCAATATGGGTCTAATTTATATTCTTTAAAAATTGCTTCGTCTTGTGTAAGCCAGTTGTCGTTTGCAAATTTCTTTTCATATCCGTCAAAACTTAAGCGCTCAATTAATTTTGCTTTAGCGTGGTTTCCTTTAAATAGGGCAGTTAGGTTTGTAACAATGTTTGCAAGCCACATAACCATTGTTTTTGTGTAAGCGCTTCCGCATAAAACAATTTTATTGCTTAAATTGCATACTTGAGTGTAGCGCTGTGCAATAAACGAACCATATGAATGACCAATAACATAAACTGGCAAATCAAATCGACTTTTTAATTTTTCAGTTAAAATTATTTGGTCCGAAACTGTTTCTTTAAAAATATCGCCGTTTGTGTGTCCTAAAAACTTAACATCGCCACAAGTTTCGCCGTGTCCACGTAGGTCAGAAGCAAAAACAATATAACCTTGTTTATTTAAATATCTTGCAAAGTTATCATAGCGTTTTGCATGCTCTTTCATACCATGAATAATTTGCACAACAGCCTTAGGTTTGCTAACATCGTCCCAAACGTAGCAGGTTAGGTCTTTGCTTTCAAACCCCTCAATTATTTCTTTTTTCATTAATGCACCTTATCTATTAATTTTCTAATTCATTTTAACAAAAATTTTAAATAAATAAAACTAAATCTCATATACTACTTTTAACTAAAAGGATTAATATGTGGGAATTTACAATAATAGGTAACGCTAATTTAAATTTATATTTAAAAAATATCGAATTAACATTAAAACAAAAAGCCGATGTTATTTTAGCAGCAAATAAAAACACACTTTCAATTGCATGCAGGCCAGAAAATAAACAAAAGGTAATAAAACTTTTAAAACCGCTAATATCAGAAACAATTGTTTTGTTTTATAAAGAGCAGTTTTTTAAAAATCATATAAACCTAAACTATTTATCTAACCAATTTAAAACAGCATTTATTAAATGTCTTGTTTTGTTTGATTTTGAGGAAGATTACATTATTGCTTTTAATGAGTTGGAACTAATTAACGCTATAAACTTGGACTCTTTTTTTCATTTTAAACTAAAACAATTAAAAAATAAGTGGCAACAACTTTTATATGTTTTAAATTCAAATTCAACATTTTTAGAAAGTGAAGCTTTGTTAGACCTGCTTAAATTTTTAATTAGTTCTATAAAGCCAAAGCGTGAAAGTGTTGATGTTTATTTTAATGGAACAAAATTTGTGCTATCAGACGAAAATAACAATATTTTAATGTTTAACAATTCCGAAAGCGCAGAGCTTAGCCTAATTAGTGGATTAATTACATTAGCTCCTAAAACAATAAATTTACATTGCGCAGGGGTGCTTAGTAACAACACTTTTAAAATTATTTATTATGTTTTTAACAAAAAAGTAAATTTATTGGTTTAAAAAGTATTGACTTTGCTTTTAATTTGAACATATAATTTAAACGTACAAAAAATTTGTACAGATACAACGTAATTTAAATTTCAGGTTGATAAAAAGACAAGTAGAAATTATGTGTTTAAGTACCAGAGAAAGTGCCTTGGCTGGAAGCACCCACTTAAAAGTAATTGTTGAAACCACTTTTTTGACTGAACCTTTTATTGTTTTAGGATAAAAACAAATAAAGTGGCAACGCAAGTTGCAATTAAGGTGGAACCACGGATAATATTTATTCGTCCTTTGATTAAATTCAAAGGGCTTTTTTATTTAAATTAAGCCCAAGTCATAAAAAGGAGATTATAAAAATGGAACAAGAAAAATTAGAAAAATTACAAATGTATCGCCATAGCATGGCACACGTTTTAGCAAAAGCACTAAAACAAATTTGGCCAGAAGTTAAACTAACAATTGGCCCTGCGGTAGATAATGGTTTTTATTACGATATCGATTTAAACCATGCCATCACTCCAGAAGATTTTGCTAAAATAGAAGAAAAAATGAACGAAATTATTAAAAATAACGAGGATTTTGTTCGTAAAGAAGTTAGTAAAGCAGAAGCTTTAAAAATGTTTGAAGGCAACGAATATAAGCTTGAACTTATTAACGAACTACCTGAAAACGAAGTTATAACTGTTTATTACACAGGCGAAAACTTTGTTGACCTTTGTCGTGGACCTCACGTAGAAAACACAAAATTCCTTCGCTCATTTGCATTTAAACTTGATAAAGTTAATGGTGCTTATTGGCGTGGCAGCGAAAAGAACAAAATGCTTCAACGTGTTTATGTTTTAGGGTTCCTAGATAAAAACGATTTAAAAGAATATGTTCACATGATGGAAGAGGCTTTAAAGCGCGACCACCGCAAACTTGGTAAAGAACTTGGCTTATACTTTATTTCCGATTATGCAAAAGGCATGCCAACTTATATGCCAAAAGGATTAACTCTTAAAAACACTTTAATCGATTTTTGGCGTCAAGTTCACAAAAAAGCCGGCTATATCGAAATTGAAACTCCAATGGCAATGAGTAGGGAACTTTGGGAAGTTAGCGGACACTGGGATCACTACAAAGCAAATATGTATACATTTAAATGTGAAGATGAAACCTTTGCTGTTAAACCAATGAACTGCCCAGGCGGAATGCTTTACTATCAACAAAACATTCATTCATATAAAGAATTTCCACTTCGTGTTGGCGAACTAGGAAAAGTACATCGCCATGAAGCAAGCGGAACATTAAATGGTTTACTACGTGTTCGTTGCTTTACTCAAGACGATGCTCACATCTTCATGCTACCAAATCAAATTGAAGACGAAATTAAAAATGTTATGCAACTTGTAGACCAAGTTTATTCTACATTTGGTTTAAAATACACTGTTGAACTTTCAACAATGCCTGAAAGCCATATTGGTGAAGTTTCTGAATGGGAAGTTGCCGAAACAGCACTTTCTAACGCATTAAAAAATATGGGATTAGATTATAAAATTAATGCCGGCGATGGCGCTTTCTATGGTCCTAAAATTGATATTCACGTAACCGATTGCATTGGCAGAGAGTGGCAATGTGGAACAATTCAGTTAGATATGCAACTTCCAAAACGCTTTAACTTAACTTATGTAGATAGTGATGGCGGCTTAAAAGAACCAATCATGATTCACCGTGTAGTTTATGGTTCAATGGAACGTATGATTGCTGTTTTAATTGAAAACTTTGCAGGCGCATTCCCAACATGGCTTGCACCAGTACAAGTTAAACTTTTAAATATTTCTGATGCCCAACTTGACTATGCAAAACAAGTTAAAGAGGAACTTGAAAAATACAATATTCGTGTGGAACTAGACGATCGTAACGAAAAAATTGGTAAAAAAATTAGGGAAGCACAACTAGAAAAAATTCCTTATATGCTTGTTATTGGCGATAAAGAAATGGCTGAAGGTAAAGTTTCAATTCGCCACCGCAAAGAGGGCGATAAAGGGGCAATGGAACTACAAGAATTTGTTAACTTTATTAATGCCGAAATTGCAAGTAAAGAAATTAAATAATTATTAACATCTATAAAAATTAATAATTAAACAAAAAGGTGAGTTTTAGATGCTTGCCTTTTTGTTTATTTGACAAAGATTTGTTAAAGTAATATATTTAAATTATGAAAGATAAAAATTTAGTTAATCACTTAATAATTTCGGTTGTTTTAACAATTTTTGTTGTTTTAACTTTTGTTTGCTATTGGTTTATGCCTTTAATTGTTTATAAACCCGCCAAACAATCATCTTTAAATATAAACAAATCTGAAAGCATAATTACCACAAACTCCAATTCAATAAAAATTTTGCAATTAACTGATTTTCATATTAATGGTGCATTAGGCATGCCCATTACTTTTTCTATGATTAAAAGATTAATTTATAAAACAAAACCAGATTTATTGTATTTATCAGGTGATCTTTTTAGTAACGGTGCAAGTAAAAAAGACGTTGATACTTTTTTAAATTTTATTGAAAGTTTTAAACTTCCATGGGCGGCTGTTTTTGGAAATCACGATGACGAAACTCCTTACACAATGCTGGAACTAAGCACTAAATTTGAGAATGCGAACTATTCTCTTTTCAAAACAGGTAATTTAACCAATTTATACGGAAACTATTATTACAATATTAATTTTGAGGATAACAATAGATTTGAGTTTATATTTATGGATTCAAGGTCTCGTGGATTTACTGAAGAAAGCGTTGATTTTTATGAACATGCAGTAAAACACTCAAAAAATTTAAACAATAACCAACCTTCAAATAATATTTTGTTTTATCACATTCCTCTTGCAGAAGAAATCATTGCTGTTGCCGAATATAAAAACAACCCTAAAATTGGCGAGGGTAAAATAAACGAGGAAGTTTGTGCTCAAGAAAACCAAGTCGGTTTTTTTAACAAAGTTTTAGAACTCGGTGTAACTAAGGCGATGTTGTTTGGACATGACCATGTTAACAATGCAAAAATTAAATATAATGACGTTATGTTTTGTTATGGAACAAAAACGGGTTCTTCGTCTTATAACAAAATTTCCATTCAAGGTGGAACACTTTACACTTTAAGTTCTAGCGGTGAATTAAGTTACAAAGATGTTTATTTAATTTAATAAATAGCAAAAAAATTATTGACAATGCGGAAATATTCATATATAATTGCATCGTAAAAAGTAGAGGTACAAACTTCTCACCAGCAAATGAAAGATTTTCGCTTGGTAATAAAAACTAAATTATTGTTAATTTATTTTTTATGTGAGAAGTGGGTGCAGTTATACCCACTTTTTAATTTTTATTAGGAGGATACGGCCATTAAAGAGTTATTAATTAATGAGCAAATCAAAGCAACCGAAGTTAGGTTAAATGGTGAAATGGGGGTTACATACGGAATTGTTTCGTTAGATGAAGCAAAACGTATTGCCGACGAACAAGGTTTAGACTTAGTTTTAATTTCGCCAATGGCAACACCACCAGTATGCAAGGTTATGGACTATGGCAAATATCGTTTTGATATGATTAAACGCGAAAAAGATGCCAAGAAAAAACAAAAAGTAGCCGAAGTTAAAGGTATGCAACTTAGCATGAACATTGCCGATAACGATTTAAACTTTAAAGCAAAAAATGTTAAAAAATTCTTAGCAAATGGTGATAAAGTTAAAGTTGTTCTTCGTATGTTTGGTCGCCAACTACAAAACCCACAAATGGGTATGCCTATCATGGAAAAATTTGCAAGTTTAGTTGCCGACGAAGGCGAGGTTACTAGCCCAGCAACCATCAACGGCAGACAAATAATTATGGTAATATCACCAAAAAACACAAAGTAATTTAACTTTGTAAACCGCACATAAGTGCAAAAATAAAAATTTACATATTTAAGGAGAAACTATCATGCCTAAACAAAAAACAAGAAGCACTGCTAAAAAACGTTTCAGTGTTAAACCAGGTGGAAAAATTAAACGTTCACAACAAAACCGCAGACACATTTTAACTAAAAAAGCTCCTGCACGTAAAATGGCTTTACGTCAACCAGCTTATGTGTCAAAAGCAGACGAAAAAAATATTAAAGCAATGCTTAATCAATAATTAGCAAAAGGAGAATTACAATGAGAGTTAAAAGAGCAGTTAACGCAAACAAAAATCGTAAAAAAGTTTTAAAAGCAGCTAAAGGCTATCGTGGCGCACGTGGTTCATTATATCGTGTAGCTAACCAAGCTGTTATGAAAAGTGGTCAATATGCATACGTTGGTCGTCGTCTTAAAAAACGTGATTTCCGTAGTTTATGGATTGCTCGTATTAATGCTGGTTGCCGCATTAACGACCTATCTTACAGCAAATTCATGCACGGTCTAAAACTTGCAAACATCAACTTAAACCGCAAAGTTTTAGCTGATATTGCACTAAACGATGCACCTGCATTCAAAGCACTTTGCGATCAAGCAAAAAGCAAATTAGCATAATTAATTTAACATTTTAAACATTAAAACCTATGTATTTTTATATAGGTTTTAATTTCATTAAAAAAGGTTTTTTATGATTAAAGAAATAACATCTGTTAGTAACCCAACCATAAAATTTACTAATCAACTTAAAAACAAAAAGGAAATTTTACAAAACAACCTATGTTTTGTTGAAAGTGAAAAGGTTATTTACGATTTAGTTAGTTCTGGTGCAACACTTTCTAGATTGTTTGTTGAACAAAGTAAACTAGAAAAGCATGCAGAGATAATTAAAAAGTTTGAATCTAACACATATAAAATAACAAATCAAGTTGCAGCAAAACTTTCCGAAACCATAACAAATGCTGGAATTTTTGCATTGTTTGAACTTCCAAAACAGCAAGAATTTAGTTTTAACAATCGGTTTTTAGTAATTGATAATCTGCAAGATCCTTCAAACCTTGGGGCAATAATTAGAAGCGCCCTTGCATTTGGGTTTAAAAACATTGTTTCAATAAACTCAGTTTTTCCATACACGCCAAAAGTAATTAGGTCTAGCATGGGATATGTGTTTAACATTAATTTTATAAACCTTACAATTGAACAACTAAAAAATTTAAAACAAACCCACAACTTTAAACTTGTTTCGGCAAATTTAAATGGTGTTAAACCAGAAGATGTAAGTTTAAACGAAAACTTTGGGTTAATTATTGGAAACGAGGGTAATGGGGTAAGTAAGCCACTTCAACAGCTTAGCGATATCACACTAACCATTCCAATGCAAAATAACGTAGAAAGTTTAAATGCTTCAGTTTCTGCAAGCATTTTAATGTATAATCTAGCAAAATAAAATAAAGGAGAAATATATGTCAGGACATAATAAGTTTAGCAAAATTAAAAATATTAAGGCTAAAAACGATGCAGCAACTGGTAAAGTTTTCACAAAAATTGGCCGTGAAATTGCTGTTGCAGTTAAAGAGGGAGGCCCAGACCCAAACTCAAATGCAAAGTTAAAAAACCTAATTGCTAAAGCACGTGCTAACAACATGCCTAACGATAACATTAATCGTTCAATTAAACGTGCAAGTGGCGAACTTGGTTCTGTTAACTACGAACCAATTACTTACGAGGGTTATGGTCCTGCAGGTTCAGCATTAATTGTTGAGGCTTTAACCGACAATAAAAACCGCACAGCAAGCGATGTTAGACACTTGTTCGACAAATTTGGCGGAAGTTTAGGCTCAACAAACTGCGTATCTTACTTATTTAGCAGAAAAGGAATTATTGTTGTTCCACGCGGTGCTGGTTTAACCGACGACGATATTATGATGCACGCATTAGAAGCTGGTGCCGACGATGCTGTTGCATATGATACATACACCGAAGTTATTACATCACCAGAAAATTTTGACGCTGTTAAAGACTATTTCGAATCAAACAACATTCCAACCGATGGCGCTGAATTAGATTTAATTCCAGCTAGTTATTTAACTTTACCAGAAGACAAAATTGGTAGCTTTTTAAAACTTGTTGATGCTTTAGAAGATAACGACGATGTTCAAGAAGTTTACCACAATGTTGAACTTCCAGAAGAAGACGACGAAGAATAAATAATTCTAAAACAAATAATAAACGCTTAAAACTTTAAGCGTTTTTTTATTTAAAAACAAAGCTAAAAATATATTTATCAAACTAATGTTCTATAAACACGTTTTTGTTTGACAAAATAATTGTTTTAAAGTAAACTTACAATGTAATTTATAAAAATGGGGTTATAAAGCCCATTTTTAATGTTTGCAAAGTACTATTTTAAGGTGAAACATGATAATTTTAGGAATTGACCCAGGCTATGCAATTGTTGGCTTTGGAGTTATTGAAAAAACAAAAAACTCAACACGTGTAATCGACTATGGTGTAATTGAAACCGACAAAAGTTTAAAAATGAGCATAAGGCTTAACAAAATTTACGATGGCATTGAATATTTGATTGACAAATATAAACCCGATAGTTTTGCCATTGAAGAATTGTTTTTTCACACAAATCAAAAAACAGTTATTAATGTTGCAATGGCAAGGGGAGTAATTTTGCTTGCTGCAACAAAAAAAATGGGCGAAAATAAACTTTATGAGTATACACCGCTTCAAATTAAGCAAGCCCTAACAGGCAATGGCAGAGCAGAAAAACAACAAGTTCAATATATGGTTAAAGCAATTTTAAACCTTACAAAAACACCTAAACCTGACGACGCTGCCGATGCTTTAGCAGTTGCTCTTTGCCACAGCCAAACAAATCTAATTTTATCTAACACCGATATTAAGTAGAAATTTGCTTTTTGTTTTACTAAATTTAAGATATAATAACTTTGTTATTAATATATTTTAACATGGTTATAATTTTATAACTTTTAAAAATATTAGAGGATTTTAATTATGTACGCATTTATTAGTGGAATAATCGACGATAAAACCGAAAATAGTGTAGTAATTGAAAGTAATGGTGTTGGCTACGAAATTTTTGTATCAACCAACACAGTAAGTTCACTTCCTTCTGTTGGCGAGTTTGCAAAAGTATACACATATTTAGCTGTTAGGGAAGATGCTTTTTTACTATATGGTTTTTTAAATAAAGAAGAAAAAAATGTTTTTCTAGAACTTATAACGGTTTCAGGTGTTGGTCCTAAAATGGCTCTAGTAATTTTAAGTTCACTTCGTGTTTCCGATTTAATTTCTTGCATTGCTTCTGGCGATGTTAAAACTCTTTCACAAGCAAAAGGTGTTGGCAAAAAAACGGCCGAGCGCATTGTGCTTGAACTTAAAGGTAAAATTGGTGATTTATCGCAAGTTGCAATTTCAGATTTTGCCATGTTTTCTGGAGTTAGCACCACAGCGTGCGACGAAGCTACAGAGCTTCTTGTTAACATGGGGCTTAGCAAGTTTGATGCACTTAAACTTGTTAAAAAGGTTGCACAAGATGGCGATAGCACCGAAACAATAATTCAAAAAGCATTAAAAAACATGAATTAGAGGTTGTATGGACGACGAAAGATTTATAACCAGCACTCGTAGTTTAGAAGACGAAGATGTAGAAAACACACTCCGCCCAACATCTATGGACGACTATGTTGGTCAAGACAAAGTTAAAAACAGCTTAAATATTTACATTCAAGCAGCAAAAAAACGTGGCGAGGCCCTAGACCATGTTCTTTTATATGGTCCACCGGGGCTAGGTAAAACAACTTTAAGCCACATTATTGCAAACGAACTTGGCTCTAGTTTAAAAATAACTAGTGGTCCAGCAATTGAAAAGGTTGCCGACCTTGCTAGCATTTTAACAAATTTAAACAAAAACGATGTTTTGTTTATCGACGAAATTCATAGGCTTAGCCGTTCAGTTGAAGAAGTTTTATATCCTGCCATGGAAGACTACGCCTTAGATTTTATTTTAGGTAAGGGTCCAAGTGCTAGAACAATGAGGTTAAAACTGCAACCATTTACATTAATTGGTGCAACAACAAAAGCCGGAATGTTAACCGGACCTTTACGCGATAGGTTTGGAGTTGTTTGTAGGTTAGAACTATATTCTAAAGAAGAACTTAGCAGCATTATTAGCCGCTCTGCAAAAATTTTAGGAATTAAAATTGATGATGCCGCTTGCGACGAACTTGCACTTAGAAGCCGTGGAACACCAAGAATTGCTAATCGCTTTTTAAAACGTGTGCGCGACTATGCCGAAATTAAAGGCACTGGTGTAATAACGCTTCAACTTTGCAAAGATGCTCTTGAAATGCTTGAAGTAGACGAACTTGGTTTAGATTACATCGACCGCAAATTGCTTTTAACCATAATTGATAAATTTAATGGTGGACCTGTTGGTTTAGATACTTTAAGTGCTGCAACAGGTGAAGAATCTAACACAATTGAAGATGTTTACGAACCATACTTGCTTCAACTAGGTTTTGTTGCAAGAACTCCTCGTGGTCGTATTGCTCTTCCAAATGCTTACAAACATTTAAATAAACCAATTAGTGGCAACCGACAAAAATATATTGATATGTTTGTTGCTAAGGACGAAGAATAAATGGATATTTTTAATAAATCAACTTACTACTATGATTTGCCAGAAGAACTGATTGCACAAACACCAGTTGAGCCTAGGGATTCATCTAGGCTTTTGGTTTATCATAAAGATAGCAACTTAATAGAACACAAAATTTTTAAAAACATTATCGATTATTTTAAACCTGGCGATGTTTTAGTTGTTAATAACACTAAGGTAATTCCAGCAAGGCTTTTTGGCAAAAAAGCACAAACTGGCGCTAATATTGAGGTGTTTTTACTTAAACGACATAACTTAACCGATTGGGAAGTTTTAATTAAACCTGTTAAACGCGTTAAAGTTGGCACCGAAATTATAATATCAGAAGAACTTAAATGCGAAATTTTAAGTGTTGGCGAATTTGGTTCTTGCGAAATCAAATTTAAATTTGATGGTGTTTTTGAGGAAATTTTAGATAGAGTAGGCGAAATGCCACTTCCGCACTACATCAAACAAAAATGCGAAAACAAAGCGCGTTATAACACTGTTTATTGTAAGTTTGATGGTAGCAGTGCAGCTCCAACTGCAGGTCTTCATTTCACAACCGAACTTTTAGAAAAACTAAAACAAAAAGGTGTTATTATAACCGAAGTTTTACTTCATGTTGGTTTGGGCACCTTTAGGCCAGTTAGCGAAGAAAACATTTTAAACCATAAAATGCACACCGAGCATTATGCCGTTTCAAAAGAAAGCGCCGAAATTATTAATAAAGCAAAAGCTGAGGGTAGACGTGTTATTGCTGTTGGCACCACAAGCATTCGAACACTTGAAAGTGTTGCAACTAAATATGGCAAAATGCAAGAATGCGCCGGCGACACAAACATTTTTATTTATCCGGGTTATAATTTTAAAATTGTTGATGGAATTGTAACCAACTTCCACCTACCTGAAAGCACTTTAATTATGCTTGTTAGTGCCTTTTTAGGGATTGAAAACACACTTAACATGTATAAAACCGCCGTGCAAGAAAAATATCGTTTCTATTCGTTCGGCGATGCAACACTATTAATTTAAGGAAATTATATGAGTAAATTTAGTTTTAAAACAATAATTCAAGATAAAAATAGCTATGCACGTATTGGCGAGTTTAAAACACCTCATGGCATAATTGAAACCCCAGTTTTTATGCCTGTTGGAACACAAGCCACCGTTAAAAGTTTAAGTCCAGAAGAACTTAAGGAAAACAACTCACAAATCATTTTAAGCAACACCTACCACTTATATCTTCGTCCAGGACACGAAATTGTTAAAAAAGCTGGCGGACTTCATAAGTTTATGAATTGGGATAGACCAATTTTAACCGATAGTGGCGGATTTCAGGTTTTCAGCTTATCAGATCTTAGAAAAATTAGCGACGATGGTGTTGAGTTTCGTTCACATTTAAATGGGTCAAAACACTATATAACCCCAGAAAAAGATATGGAAATTCAAGAAGCGTTGGGTGCCGACATAATTATGGCTTTCGACGAATGCACAACCTACGGAACCGACAAACGTAACAGCAAAAAAGCTTTAGACCGCACCATTAATTGGCTAGACCGTTGCTACAAATTTCATAAAAACGAAGAACAAGCACTTTTCCCAATTGTGCAAGGTAACTTTTATGCTGATTTAAGGGTAGAGGCTATGGAACGAGTAAAACCATACATTAAACATGGTGTTGCAATTGGCGGTCTTTCTGTAGGAGAGCCTAAAGAACTTATGTACGAAATGTTAGATGTATTAAAACCACACTATCCAACAAATGTACCACGATATCTTATGGGTGTTGGCAGTCCAGACTGCATTTTAGAGGGGGTTGAACGTGGAATTGATATGTTCGATTGCGTTTTACCAACTCGAATTGCACGTAACGGCACAGCATTTACTAAATCTGGTAAGCTTGTTGTTAGAAATGGTAAATATAAAGAAGATTTTACGCCAATTGAAGAAGGTTGCACTTGCTATGCTTGCAAAAACTACACAAGGGCATATATCAGACACTTAATTAATGCTGACGAAATTTTAGGGGCAAGACTTCTTTCAATTCATAACATTCACTTTTTAACCAACCTTATGGAAGAAATTAAACAAGCCATTAGGGAAAATCGTTTTAAAGAATTTAAAGAAGAATATTTAAAAAATTATAAAATTTAAAAATTTACATTTTTTACCTAAATATGGCAAATAATTTATTGCGGTAAAATTGTTATTTTGTTATAATTCAATAAAGTTTAAATTAGGAGTAATAAAAATGAAAAGTTTACTAAATAACACCGATTTCTTTTCTCAATATGGGCTATTAATTGTTTTAGTTATAGCCTTGGTCGTTTTAATGTTTATTTCTTTTAATCGCCGTAAAAAAGAAGATGCATATCGTAACGACCTTGTTTCAAAAGTTGTTCCAGGAGCAATGGTTAAAACCTACTATGGTTTATATGGCAAAGTTCTAAAAGTAACCGAAACAACCGATGGTAAAATTTTACTTATCGAAACTGGCGAGGGCGATAAAGTTTCTTATCAAAATGTTCATATTAATGCAATTTATGCTATTGACGATAAAAAAGTTGTTACAACCGACGAAAACGGAAACGAAATCACTGCTGACACTAAAAGTGAAGCTGAAAAGAAATTTGAAGAACTTGAAAAACAGTTAGCTGAAAAAGAAGCTGCAGAAAAAGCGGCTCAAGAGGCTAAAGACGAAGAAAAAGTTGAAGAAAAGGTTGAAGAGCAAAAGGCAGAAGCAACAGAAAAAAACGAAACTAAAAAACCTAAATCAACAACAAAAAAAGCTTCAACTGCTAAAAAAACAACCGCTAAAAAGTCGACTAAAACAACAAAAGAATAATTAATAAAAAGTGCTTTAAACGGCACTTTTTTTAGTTTATTTAACAACTATTAAAACAATTAAAACCAAACAAATTTTGTTTAAAAATCATATATTCAACTTCTAACGCATATTTTAAACTAACAATAATTTTGGGGTGGGTTAGTTTATGGTAAAACTTAAAGCAAAAATTTCAAGTCCATTTTTATCAAACGTTTTTAAAGGTTCACTTGTTTCGGTTTCAATTAGTTTAGTTTTAATTTTAATTTTTGCACTGTTTATTAAGTTTTTTAACATTCCAGATGCTGCAATACAGCCAGTAAATCAAATAATTAAAATTATAAGTATTTTGTTTGGTGTTTTAATTGGACTTAAAAAGTTTCCGCAAAAAGGACTTCTAACTGGTGCTTTAATTGGTTTAGTTTACACAATTTTGGCTTTCTTAATTTTTAGTTTGCTTGGTGGCACATTTTCGTTTAATGCAAGTTTGTTTGTAGATATGTTTTTTGCAATAATTATTGGAGCATTATGTGGCATTTTCTTTGTAAATAAACGAAATAAATAATGCAAAATAAAATTAAATTATTGTTTGTTTAAAATGTTAGGAATTTCCTAACATTTTTTATTTTTAATTTAAAATTGAGCAATTTAATTTTATGTTATTAAAATGGCAAAAGTAGGCAACAATTTAAATAGTTTTGTTTGACTTATATAATATATTTATATATAATTAATCAGCAACTTTTTTAAGGAGTAAAAAGTAAATGAAAAAGAAAAGAGCAATCCGTAATTTTATATTTATTGGCATTGTTGCACTATTAGGACTTGTTTTAACTATTTTCAGTTTCGACATACCTTTTACAACTTACACTTTTAAAGGATTCGCAAACGGAATTCAATTAGGTTTAGACCTTAAAGGTGGAGTTATGGCTGTTTACGATTGTGAAAAATCAAGCGAAAGTGAAGGTTCGTTTGACGATCAAATTGAAGCAACCATTACTCGTTTAACAAACTTAATTACAGAAGACTATCCTGAAGCAACCATTATAAAACAAGGCGATAGTCAAATTCGTATTGAAGTTCCAGATGTAGACGATCCAGACAAAGTTTTAAGTTTAATTGGCGAGCCTGCCGAGCTTGAATTTAAAAAGGAACAATCTGAAACCGCTGATGCAGTTTTAACTGGTAAAGATGTAAAAGCTGCTGAATATCAGTACAATTCTGAAACTGGCGAACATGGTGTTTCAATCACATTCACAACTGCAGGGGCAACAAAGTTCCATTCGCTAACAAGCGAACTTGCTGGAAGCCAAAGTCCACTTTACATCTATTTGGGCGGAACACTTATTAGTTCTCCAACCGTTAAAGAGGTTATTGCAGGTGGTCAAACATTTATTTCTGGTAGTTTCACTCAAGCAACAGCCGAAGCTTTTGCTACAAAAATTTTAAGTGGAACCTATTCTGTTAATCTTTCTCTTAGCGAAAAGAATGTAATTACCGCAACCTTAGGCGAAAACGCATTATTATATAGTGTTATTGCTGGTGTAATTGGTTTAGCTTTAATTTTTGTGTTTATGTTTGTTATTTATAAAAACCTTGGTTTAATTGCAAACTTATCATTAATTTTCTATACAATTATTTCAATGTTCTTACTTGCAGTTCTACCATTTATTCAACTAACACTTCCTGGTGTTGCCGGAATAATTTTAGGTTTAGGTATGGCAGTTGACGGAAACATTGTTATTTTTGAACGTATTAAAGACGAAACAAAAGCAGGTAAAAAAATTCCTGCAGCAGTAAAATCAGGCTTTAAACGTGCATCAATTGCTGTTTTAGATAGTAACATAACAACAATTATTGCAGCACTTGTTCTAGCATGGTTAGGCACAGGTGCAATTCGTGGTTTTGCTTACACACTGCTTGTTTCAATTGTGGTATCAATGTTCACAACACTAGTTGTTTCTCGCGGTTTAATTAACATGGCATTAAACATTAACAGCACAAACTATAAAGGTTATGGCTTAGTTAAGGGAACACCTCTAAACAAAACCGACGAAGAACAACCAGAGCAAAAACAACTTGAAAACACCGAAGTTAAAAAGGAGGTTCAAAATGGCTAATAAATCTAACAACAAAACTTCCTTTAAAGCAAAATATAATGCTTTTTTACAAAAAGATTTTAACATTGTTAAAAACTGGAAATATTACTTAACAGCACCACTTGTAATTGTTTTAGTTGCAGTAATAATTTTTGCTTGCATTGGCTTTAACCTAGGCATCGATTTTACTGGTGGAACAATTTTAAAAGTTAATTTCGGAACTGATATTTCAACTTCAGAATATAACACCTATAAATCTGATATCGAAACAATTTTAAAAGATAACGGAATTTCTAAATATAGCATGCAAAAAGAAGGTTCAACCGAAGATGCTGCTATTTCAATTAAATTCCAAGATATTAATGGAAAGTCTGAAGACGATATGTCTGAAATAATAACCGAAGTTAAAGCAGATATTGAAGCAAAATTGAACCCAAACAATACAAACGCTCAATTCGAAGTAGAAGATAGTCAACGTATTGGTGCAAGCGCAAGTTCAAACTTATTAAAAAACGCTCTTCTTGCAGTTTCAATAGCAACAGTTTTAATGCTTATTTACATTGCAATTAGATTCGAATTTGCTAGTGGTGTTGCTGCAATTGTAGCACTTTTACACGACGTTTTAATCACATGTGCAATGGTTATTATTTGTCGCATTCAAATTAATTCTTCATTTATTGCAGCGCTTATAACAATTATTGGTTATTCAATTAACAACACAATTGTAATTTTCGACAGAATTAGAGAAAACTTACGCAACCCAGAATATTCTAAAACAACAAACGCACAAATGGTTGACATTTCAGTTCGTCAAACTTTAACCAGAACAATTTATACATCATTAACAACCATTATGTCTGTATTTTTACTTGCAATTATTGGTGTAGATTCTATTCGTGAATTCTTATTCCCAATTATAATTGGATTATTTGCTGGAACCTATTCTTCAATTTTCGTTTCAGGAACAATTTGGAGCTTTATTTACAAACGTAGTAAAGATAAACGTCTTCAAAAACGTCTTGCCGACGATAAAAAGAAAAAAGAAGGTAATGTTAAACCTGCAAACTCAAATCCAGAAGATAAAATTGTAGTATAAAACAATTAAAAGCCTTCACGTTTATTAATGCGGAGGCTTTTTATTTAGATAAAATTATGAAATACGCAAACAAATTACAACAAACAAAATTTAATAATAAACAAATTAAAAGTTTAAGTCAGGAGTTAAAATTATCCGAAAACACAATTAAACTGCTTTTTTCGCGCAATATAAAAACTAAAGAACAAATTCAAGATTTTTTATCAAGCGGTTTAAATAGTTTTTACAATCCGTTTTTGCTATCAGGAATGCAAGAAGCCGTTAACAAAATAAATAATGCAATTAACAACAATAAACGCATTGTTATTGTTGGCGATTACGATACCGATGGTATTTGTGCAACGGCTATTTTATATAAATATTTCGAAAATAGAGGAATAAAGGTTAACTACTTTTTACCAAATAGATTTTTAGATGGATATGGTTTAACTATCGATACAGTCGATAAAATTATAAACGAATTTAACCCCGAATTTATGATTACCGTAGATTGTGGCATTTCTTGTCATAAAGAAATTGCTTATGCCATGGAACAGGGCATTGAGGTTGTTGTAACCGACCATCACGAAATTCCTGAAATTATACCTAATTGTGTTTGCGTAGACCCAAAACTTCCATCAAACTATCCATTTAATGAACTTTGCGGCGCAGGCGTTGCCTTAAAAGTTGTTCAAGCACTTTCTGGGCTTACCGAAGCACTTAAATACACAAACATTGCAAGCCTTGCAACTGTTGCCGATATTGTGCCTCTAGTCTCCGAAAATAGGGCAATTGTTAAACATGGGCTTGAGAATCAAGCCGACCTTCCAGTTGGTGTAAAAAAACTGATTTCGTCGTTAAAACTAACAAACCTAACAAGCACCGATATTGCATTTAAAATTGCTCCAAAACTTAACACAGCAGGTCGTATGGGCGACGCAACTGTTGCTTATAAACTTTTTATCGAAAAAAATCCAATAGAAATAATTAATATTTTAACATCTTTAGAAGAGCAAAATAATCAGCGCATAGAAGCTGGTAACTACATTTTTGAAGATTGCATTAATCAACTAAAAGATATTTGTATTTCAAACCTTTCGGCAATAGTTTTATATTCCGATAATTGGCATGCTGGCGTTTTGGGCATTGTTTGTGCCAAATTAACCGAAAAGTTTAATCGACCAGTATGTTTACTTACAAAAGTAGATGGCGTTTATAAGGGCAGTGTGCGCAGTTTAAACGGTATTGATATTTTTAAAGAACTTTCAAAACTAAGCAACCTGCTTGTAAAATTTGGTGGGCACAGCGGTGCAGCTGGACTAACAATTGAAGAACATAATTTGCAAAACTTTGCAAATCAACTAAACAATAACATAGCAAAATCATATACTGCCGATGTTTTTGATTCAGTTAAATATTACGATTTTGATTTAAACAAAGATAATATAGATATAAATTTTGTTAAAGAACTTAATTTATTAGAACCTTTTGGGTTTGGAAATGAAAAACCAATTTTTAAATATACATTTAACAATTTAAAACCTGAAAGATTAAAAAATTATCCTAACTTTATAAAATTTAAAGCCGAAAATTTTGAAATGATTAGCTTTAATTTAAGTGAATATTACGAATCATTTACAACCAATTGCAATAAAAATGTTTTGCTAGATTTAAGTGTAGAAACTTTTAATAAACGCGAAAAATTAAAAGCAGTAATTAAAAATATTCACTTTGAAAAACTTAACACTTCTGTTAAAACCGAAGTTTGTTTAGGGTATTATGCAAAACAACTAAACACACCTAAATTTGGGTATTTTTCAAAGCTATGCGATGTAAACAAGGAAGAACTTGAAGAACTTCTTAAAAATCCGCTTGGCACTCTTATTGTTGCCAACGATTTTAATTCATATTCATACGCAATTAATAACTTTAGCAAATACATTTTTAACTTCGAAAGTTTTTCGGTTAAAGACTTAACTGGTTCTAACACTCTTTTATTTTTAGGTAAAAACTCGGTTAATTTTTCAAATTACAAGCAAGTTGTTTTCTTAAACGATATCTTACACGAAAACTACTTGTTTGGCATTAACACCAAAGTTTTAATGCACAATGTATCTCCGGGAACAAATGCAATTGCCGAACTTAATGTTAACCGAAACGAATTTGCAATTTACCACAAAGCAATTATGGGGCTTGCAAATAAAAACGTTGGATCATATTCCGAGCAAGAATATTTTAGTTTGCTAAAACACCAACACCCAACCTATAAAAATCTTAAATTTAACCAATTTATTTTTGTAACAATGGTTTTAAGTGAACTTAACATTTTAGATATTACAAACGAACTTGATAACTATAAAATAGAAATAAATAAAGGCGTTAACAACCCACTAACAAATTCAAAAATTTACAATTATGTTTCGCTATTTAAAAAAGTTAACTAGGAGGAAATCATGAAATTAACCATTTCTAACGAAAAATTTTATGACGAGGTTTTACTTATTATAAAACTATTTTTCTCCGAGCAAGAAATATCTGAACTTAACTTAAATTACAACATTTCTTATAGTTTTGTTGGTTCAACACTAAATGCAAAACTTCAAGTTAATGGGGAATTTAACAACCAAACCTTTACTGAAGAATTAAATAATTCATTCAATTTTACTAAACCACAAATGCTAAAAGCCGATAAATATACTAAACGTCATTTAAAAATTATGCTTTATAATTTCTTATCAAACTTAACAGGCAAGCAGCTGCCTTGGGGTAGTTTAACTGGCATCAGACCAACTAAACTATTTTACGAGTTAAAACAAGAACTTGGCAGTTCAATTCTTGCTAAAAATGAACTTATTAAAACATTTAAAGTTAGCCGCGAAAAAGCCGAAACCGCATGGGAAGTTACAAAAAATCAAACCAAAATTGAAATTAACGATAATTTAGTCGACCTTTACTTAAACATTCCTTTTTGCACAAGCAAATGCTACTATTGCAGCTTTATTTCGGTGCCAATTGCTCAGTGCATGCAATATGTTGAACCTTATGTAAACGCCTTAATTAAGGAACTTAAAGCAGTTAAAGAAATTATCAACAAAAAAAATTATATTGTAAAAACAATTTACATTGGTGGTGGAACTCCAACAGCGCTTAGTGCCGAGCAGCTAGATAAAATTTTATCCGAACTAACATATCCTGTTAGCGAATTTACTGTTGAGGCTGGCAGACCCGACACAATCACACAAGAAAAACTTGATGTTTTAAAAAAGCATAAAGTAACACGTATTAGCATTAATCCTCAAACGTTTTCAAACAAAACTTTACGTGAAATTGGCAGGGCTCATACTGCCGAAGATGTTATTACTTCATATAATCTTGCAAAACCATATGGTTTTAGTATTAACATGGATTTAATTGCTGGTCTATCCAACGAAAGTTTTAACACTTTTAAAAAGAGTTTAACTAAAACGCTAGAACTTAAACCCGACAACATAACAGTTCACACTTTAAGTGTTAAACGCACAAGCAAACTAAGCGAAGGCGAGGGTGAAAAGGGAAGCGAACCAGAAGTTGTAAAAATGGTTGACTATGCTTATAAAACTCTTACACAAAACGGGTATAATCCTTATTACCTATACAAACAAAAAAATATGGTTGGAAACCTTGAAAACATTGGTTATTCGGTTAAGGGTAAAGAATGTTTATTTAACATCGATAGCATGGAAGAAGTTGCAACTGTTGTCGCTGTTGGCGCAAATGCCATAACAAAACGTTTCTATAGTCTTCAAAACCGAATTGAACGCAATGCCAACGTAAAAAATTTAGACGACTATATTAATCGAATTGACGAAATTATTGCTAAAAAACAGGAATTTTTTAAATAATTTTTTAGTTTATTCTTTACAATTTAATTAACATATGGTAATATTTCATTGGTACTTTTAACTAGGTTAAACGCGTATCCTCAAGTTTTACGTTTGGCTTGGTAAAAAGCAAATTTTATAGGAGGACAAAAACATGATTAAAAAAGATAAAAAACAAGAAGTTATCAAGGCTTATCAATTAAGCGATTCTGACACAGGTTCTTGCGCAGTTCAAATTGCTATTTTAACAGCAAGAATCAACGAATTAACCGAACACTTAAAAGCAAACAAAAATGATAATCATTCTCGTCGTGGTTTAATCCAAATGGTTGCTAACCGCAAAAGTTTACTTAAATATTACGAGAGAAAAGACCTTGAAGCTTGTCGTGAATTAAAGAAAAAATTAGGTATCAGATAGTATACTTAAAGTAAAGGTGGAAATTTCTTTTCACCTTTATTTTTTAATTAACAAACAACCTTAGGTAATTAAAGCTAAAACCTTAATTACTTCTAAGTTTTGTAATATTTTAATTTTGGTAAGTTCAAGGAGGAAAAAATGAACGAAGTAAAAAAATTTGAAACCGAAATTGGCGGACGCAAAGTTAACATCACAATTGGTAAATATGCTTTCCAAAGCAATGGTAGCGTAATTGTTAGTTGCGACGAAACAGTTGTTATGGTTAACACAACCATGAGCAAATCACCACGTCCGGGCCAAGATTTCTTTCCACTAGGCGTAGACTACGAAGAAAAACTATATGCAGTAGGCAAAATTCCTGGTGGCTTTAAAAAACGTGAAGGCAGAGCAAGCGACCAAGCAATTTTAACAAGCCGCTTAATCGACCGCCCACTACGTCCACTATTCCCAAAAGGAATGTTTAACGATGTTAGTGTAATTGCAACACCACTTTCTGTTAACCCAGATTGTTCACCAGAACCAATTGCAATGTTTGCAAGCTCCTTAGCACTAACAATTTCCGATATTCCATTTGGTGGACCAACCGGAAGTGTAGACGTTGCTTATGTTGATGGAAAATATATTATTAACCCAACTTCAGAACAACGCGATGCTAGCTTAATGGACCTAACAGTTGCTGGAACCAAAGAAGCAATTTTAATGGTTGAAGCAGGGGCTAAAGAAGTTAGTGAAGAAGTTATGCTTCAAGCAATTTTATTTGCTCACGAAGAAATTAAAAAACAAGTTGCATTCCAAGAAGAAGTTGCAACAGCTTTAGGTGTTACTAAACGTGAAGATATTGACTTCTATGTAATTCCTGAAGACCTTGAAAACGCAGTTAGAGAATATTCATTAGAAAAAGTTCAAGCTGTTATGTCTCATTTCAATCGCCACGATCGTCAACGTGCCGAAGAAGAAATGGACGCTGAAGTTCTAGAACATTTTGCTGAAACATATCCAGATAGTTCACGCGAAATTTTAGACGTTCTTTATAAAATGAAAAAAGAAGTTATGCGTTCTAAAATTATTAACGATGGTGTTCGTCCAGATGGTCGTAAAACCGACGAAATTCGTCCAATTTGGTGTGAAGTTGGCTTACTTCCACGTGTACATGGCTCAGCAGTGTTCACTCGTGGCGAAACTCAAGCATTAACAACTGCAACATTAGGTTCACTACGTGATACTCAAATTTTAGATGGTTTAGAAGATGGCGAAAGCGAAAAACGCTATATGCATCACTACAACATGCCTGGCTATTCAACTGGCGAAGCAAAATCAATTAAAAGCCCAGGCCGTCGCGAAATTGGACATGGCGCACTTGCAGAACGTGCATTACTTCCAGTTTTACCAAGCGAAGAAGAATTCCCATATGCTATTAGAACCGTTAGCGACATTTTAAGCAGTAATGGTTCAACAAGCCAAGCAAGTGTTTGCGGCAGCACACTAGCACTTATGGACGCTGGTGTTCCAATTAAAGCTCCTGTAGCAGGTATTGCAATGGGTTTAATTAAAGATGTAGAATCTGGCAAAGTTGCTGTTTTAACCGACATTCAAGGTTTAGAAGATTTTCTTGGCGACATGGATTTTAAAGTTGCAGGAACAACAAAAGGAATTACCGCAATTCAAATGGATATCAAAATTAAAGGTATCGACGAAACAATTCTACGCACAGCATTAGAACAAGCAAGAAAGGGCAGATTATTCATTTTAAATAAAATGACCGAAGTAATTGCCGAACCTAGAAAAGAACTTAGCAAATACGCTCCAAAAATTATTACCTTCACAATTAACCCAGATAAAATTAAAGACGTTATTGGTTCTGGCGGAAAAACAATTAACAAAATCATTGACGAAACTGGCGTTAAAATTGATATTGAAGATGATGGCCGTGTTTGTGTTGCTGGCACCGACGACGAAAAGAACAATCGCGCAAAAGAAATTATTTTAGGAATTGCCGAAGTTGTTGAAGTTGGCAAAGTTTACACTGCTAAAGTTGAACGTATTATGAACTTTGGTGCATTTGTAAGCTTTGGTTGGAACAAAGAAGGAATGATTCATATTTCTAAACTAAGTTCTAAACGTGTAGAAAAAGTTGAAGACGTTGTTAAAATTGGCGACATTGTTGAAGTTGAAGTAATCAAAATCGACGAAAAAGATAGAATTGATTTAAAATTACTTGCTGTAAACAATAAATAATTTAACTTAAAATTAAAAAGAGCAAAAACATTGCTCTTTTTTTTGTCTTTTTTTAAGGTTGTTGTTATAATAATTATGATAAAAAGCTAAAAGGATTTTATAATTATGAAAAATGCTAAAATTTTCTTATTCTTAATGTTTCTAGTGTTTGCAGTTGTATTTGCAATGCCAATATTTTTTATGATTTCACCTATTCTTGAAATACCAGAAAAAAAAGAAATTTTAGAAAATGGTGTAACTATTACAGCAGATGTTGTAGATGGAACTCAAAACAGCGGTATAACTGTTAACGACGTTGAATATTATTCTGTTCAATATCAATTTGTTGTTAATGACACTTATTATTATGGAAAAACAACTCAACGTTACACACGTGCAGAGGCCAATAACTTAAAATATGTAACAATTAAATACAATCCTGAAACATTTAAATCAGTAGAAATTGATTACGACGCAAAAACCGATCCGGAAATTCAAACAACATTAATACTAATTATAATTTGTGGCGTATTTGACATAATTTTCTGGATTGTTGAAGTTGTTTTAATTATACAATTTATCAAACTTGGTATTGTTTCAATTAAAGGTAAGGAATATACAGCCAAATTTGTTGCTATTAAACCTGGCGTTGTTTATAACGGAACACCAATGTATCGCGTTGCATATTCTTGGGTTGACGTTATTGGTGAAGTTAAAGAAGGAGAGTCAGGCGATGATTACACACTAAACGAAGCACATGCATTCGAACTTGCTCAAGAATTTAAAATTTTGGCATATGGTAATATAAGTAAAATTTCTTCAAAACCAAGCAGAATGATTTTTAAAAAAGCAAAAGAAGAAAACGTTACAGAAGAAAATTATTACATTTGCCCATACTGCAACTCAATGCTTCCATCTAACACAACAAAATGTACTTCTTGCGGGGCCCCAAGAAAAGCTGATTCACTTGCAACAAACAATCAAATTCAAAATAATGCTTAATAAAATTAAACACCAAAAACTTTGGTGTTTTTTTATTTACAAGTTTTATTATAAAATTTAAAATCATATACATTAACATAAAGCAATAATTGTGCAGGTGCTTAATGTTAAAAACAAATAATTATAAAAACAAATCTAAAAAAAGGTTCTATGAAAAATTTATTATTCACGGAGTTTCAAATTTTATAATTTTTGGCATGCTAATTATAATGCTAGGATTAGTGTTTTCTAACAACTTGCAAACTGTGCTTGGAACTAACACAAATGCTGCAATTTACAACGGAAACCGAAATTCAAATAAAGTTAGTTTAATGATTAATGTTTATTGGGGAACCGAATATTTAACCGAAATGTTAAATGTGTTAAACGCCTACAATGTTAAAACAACATTTTTTGTTGGAGGGCAGTGGGTAGAAAAAGAACCAGAAATGTTAAAGCAAATTATTAAAAATGGGCACGAAATTGGAAACCATGGTTATTTCCATCGAAACCACGATAAACTTAGTTATAGTCAAAACAAAGAAGAAATTAGTGTTTGCCACACTCTTGTAAAAAATTTAACAGGCATTAACATGACTTTATTTGCCCCACCTAGCGGAGCATTTAACAACACAACACTTGATGTTGCAGCAGAGTTAAACTATAAAACAATAATGTGGAGTAAAGACACTATCGACTGGCGCGATAAAGATGACCAACTAGTTTTAACTAGAGCAACTAAAAACGTTGTTGGTGGCGATTTAATTTTAATGCACCCAACAAGCCACACACTAAATGCGCTTCCAAACATTTTAGAAAATTTAAAAAATAACAACCTTGTAGCAACCACAGTTTCAGAAGTTATAAGTGCAAATTAAGATGTAAGAAATTACATCTTTTTTTAATTAATTACAAAAAATAAAGCCACTTTTTAATTTATAAATATTGTTGTTTATGTTATACTTATTGTAGCGTTAGTAATATGTAATATTACTATATTTTTTGTGGAGGTAAGTTCCTTGCCAGTTTACTCAAATAACAATAGCATTAAAAATCAAAAACAACAATCAATAAAAAACAAGGTTGGTATTGCATTAATTTGCATATCAAGTGTTTTTCTAATCAACTTAATTTTTAACATAATAAAATTTGTTAATTCGTTTTTGTTGGGCACATTTGGTTTGTTTAGCTACGCAATTTTTATTTCGCTAATTGTTTTAGGAATTATGCTTTTAAAAAATGTAAAAGTAAAACTAGAAACTTCCGAAATTGTTTATTTAATTAGTTGGCTTACTATATTTGTGCTTATTTTACACTTGCTTACATCTTCACAATTTTTAAACCAAAACTATGGTAATTACATTGCTTCATGCTATAATCACAAATTAACTTGTGGTGGGGCACTAAGTGCAATTTTAACTTATCCAATTAATTTTGTTTTTACACACATCGTTGCATCAGTTACAATATTAGCAATTGCACTAATAATCATTTCAGCAATTTTACTTGTTAAATTTGTTTCACTAAAAAACACTAAAACCAAAATTAACAAAACCGAAAATTCTCAACCAGAACTTCAAGAACAAGATGTTGTTAATGAACCTGAACTTGATAAATCATACTCTACAAACACTGAACAATCTAACGACGATTTAATTATTCCAGACGAAGAAGCTTTCGATATTCCAGAAAGTTCACAAGTTGTTTTAGAAACCAACGAAGAGGACAAACTTAAAGCAAAAAATATTTTAGGCTTATCTAATGAAAAACCAGAATTAATTAGAAATAATGGTTATAATGGGTCAAAACAAATTAACGACTTAAACCCAACTTATGACAATAAATTCAAGGATTTTGACAGAAAGTATGCAAAACAAAACACAAAACCACAAAAATTTTTACATTCACAGCCAGAAGTTCAAGCAAAAACAGAACGTAAATTAACCGAAAAAGATAAGGAAAACTTAAAATATTTAAGCGATATAACTGGTGGTTTATTTGGAAAAAGCAAACTAAAAGAGGAAACAAAAACCGAGGTTGTTGAACCAGCTAAAGCAGATTTTCAAGATTATGATGTTATGCAAGATTTATATGACGAACGCATAACGAAAAACAACTATCAGCAAACTTTCTCAAAACCTGAACGAACATTTACTCCAAATAGTAATTCCGCAACTCAACCAACTAGTTCTGCTAATTTTGCAAAAACACAAAAACAATATTCGTCCGATTTTGGTTACAACAATTCAAATGGTAACAAATTTTCTAACAAAACTTCAGCCATTGAAAATCCTGACGCTGAGGATAATTCAATTTTTGAAAACAACTTCACACAAACAAATTCTGTTAAGTTAGAAACCGAACCAGTTAAAGAATATAAACAAGTTAAGTTCGATGTTATGGAAGAGCGCGAAAAGCCAAAGAAAAAACTTTACCGCAAACCTCCAAAATATGTTAAACCTCCAATTGATTTGCTTAAAGTTGTAGATAACTCTAAATCAGTTGTAAGTGAAGATCACACCGAAAAAGCAAGGGTTCTAGAAGAAACTTTATCAAGCTTTAACATTCCTGCAAAAGTTGTAACAATTACAAAAGGCCCAGCCATAACTAGGTTCGAACTTCAAATGCAACAAGGTGTTTCAGTTAAAAAAGTTTTAGGACACGTAGAAGATATTGCAATGTCGCTCGAGGCTAGGGGCGATGTTCGAATGGAAATTCCTATCGCAGGCAAAAACGCCTTTGGTGTAGAAGTTCCAAACGAATCAATCGACATGGTTGGTCTTCGCGAAATTTTAGAATCTTATAATTTCCAAGGCAGCAAATATCCTTTAACATATGCGCTTGGTAAAGACATCACCGGAAATTGTGTAACAGCAAGAATTGAAAAAATGCCACACATGCTTGTTGCTGGTGCAACGGGTAGCGGTAAATCAGTTTGCTTAAACTCGCTTTTAATTAGCTTACTTTACAAGGCTTCACCTCAAGATGTAAGAATTATTTTAGTAGACCCAAAACAAGTTGAATTCACATTATACAATGGTTTACCACATATGCTTATTCCAAATGTAATAACCAATCCTGAAAAAGCAATGCAGGCGCTTGACTGGGTAATTTCCGAAATGGAACGTCGTTTCTCATTATTCTCGCAAGCAAGAGTAAGAAACTTAGAAGAATATAACAACACCGAAGAAGTTATTTCTGAACTTAACGAAAAATTGCCATACATTGTGTTTATTATCGACGAAATTGGCGATTTAATGTTAAACAACAAAAAAGAAATTGAAGAAAAAATTCAAAAAATAACTCAAAAAAGCCGTGCAGCAGGCATTCATTTAATTGTTGCAACACAACGTCCATCTGTTGATGTTATCACTGGTAAAATTAAAGCAAACCTTAACAGCCGTATTGCATTTGCAGTTGCATCGTTTGCCGATAGTAAAACCATTCTCGACCAAGGTGGTGCCGAAAAGCTTCTTGGCCGAGGCGACATGCTTTATTCGCCAATTGACAAGCCAGAGCCAACCAGAATTCAAGGTGCATTTGTTTCTAACGAAGAAGTTGAAGCAGTTGTTGAATTTGTTAAAGAACATAACGAAGCTAATTTCGACGAAGAAATTGAAGACGCAATGTTTAATAAAAAACAGGGTGGATTTAATGCCGGAGGTCCAGCAACACATCAAGAGTTCGACCCACTTTTAAAAGACGCTTGTCGTTTAATAATTAAAACAGGTAGCGTTTCAACCTCAAAACTTCAACGTGCATTTGGTTTAGGATTCCCACGCGCTGGAAAAATTGTAGACCAAATGGAAGCAGCAGGTTTTATTAGTGCTCCAGACGCCAAAAAAATTAGAACTGTATTCATAACTCAACAAGAATTTGAAGAACGATTCGGAGAAGATTTATAATGCAAAAAACCACAAAAGACAATATTTTCAACAAAAAGGTTGGTTTTGTTTCGCTTGGCTGTGATAAAAACAGGGTAGACCTAGAAAACATTGTTTTTCTAGTGTCTAATGCCGGTTTTAAAACCACTCAAAACCTAGCCGAAGCCAACATTATAATAATTAACACATGTTCTTTCATTGAATCTGCAAGGGTAGAAAGCATTGAAACAATTTTAAATGCTGCAAACCTAAAAACTAATAATTGCGAAAAAATTATTGTAACAGGTTGTTTAAATCAAATGAACTATTCCGATTTAGAAACCTCGTTGCCAGAAGTAGATTGCTTTGTAAAAGTTGCAAACAACAACGAAATTGTTAAAACAATTTTTAATTTATATGATGTTCCTATTCCCGAAACTAACACAAATACTTGCAATTTTGCTAGGGTATTAAGCACACCAAAACATTATGCTTATTTAAAAATTTCTGAAGGTTGTAACAATTTTTGCTCTTATTGCACAATTCCTTTCATTCGTGGTAGATTTTCGTCCACACCACTAGAAACCCTTATTTCAGAAGCAAAACATTTGGCCGAAATAGGTGTTAAAGAGTTAATTTTAGTTGGTCAAGACGTAACGAAATATGGTTTCGACCTATATAACGAATATAAACTTACAACTCTTATTCAAGAGCTATCAAAAATTGAACAAATAAAATGGATAAGGCTACTTTATTGCTATCCTGAACTTGTTAACGATAGTTTAATTAACGAAATTAAAACCAACCCTAAAGTTGTTAAATACATCGACCTTCCACTTCAACATATTAATTCAAACATATTAAAACAAATGAACCGAAAAACCGATAAATCTAGGGTTTTAGAAGTTGTTAACAACTTAAAAACAAACATACCTAGCATTGCAATTAGGTCAACCTTCATTTTAGGTTTTCCAGGCGAAACTAAAGAAAATTTTACGGAAGTTCTTGAGTTCTTAACCGAACAAAAACTTACCAATGTTGGATTTTTTGCTTACTCAAGGGAAGAAGGAACTCGAGCATACAACTTCCCAAATCAAATAAACACCAACACAAAAAAAGCAAGGGTTAAAAAAGCATATTTAACTCAACAAAAAATTGCAGAAACAAATAATTTAAGTTTGGTAAACACAGTGTTAGATGTTATAATTGATGAAGAAGACAACGAAATGTTTGTTGGCAGAAGCTATTTAAGTGCGCCAGATGTTGATCCCGTTGTTTATATTTATAAAACAAATCAAAACACAAACAAAATTAAAGTTGGCGAAATTAAAAAAATAAAAATTACTCAAGTCGCTGGTTACGACTTGGAAGGAGAATTATATGAATCTACCAAATAAAATTTCATGCATTAGAATTGCGCTTTTACCAATTTTTGTGTTTTTCTATTTAGCAACATTCATTCCTTGCAACTATTTAATTGCAGCAATTATTTTTGGCATTGCAGCATTAACCGACATGATTGACGGAAAAATTGCTAGAAAATATAATTTAATTACCGATTTAGGCAAATTTCTTGATTCTATTGCCGATAAATTAGTTGTTATTGCAGCACTTGTTTTGGTTACTGTTGATGGCACAATTCCTGCTCCATATGGTGTAATTATTTCAATAGTAATTATCAGTCGCGAATTCATGGTTTCGGCACTTCGTCAAATTGCTGCTTCTCGTGGCACTGTTTTAGCTGCCGATATGTGGGGTAAATATAAAGCAACTTTCCAATTTATTTCACTTCCACTTTTAATGTTCCAAGCACAAGCTTATGCAAGCAATTGGTTTGCAGGAACCGGATTTATGGTACTTCAAATTATTAACTATGTTTTACTTGGTGTTGTAACAGCTTTAACAATTGTAAGTGCAATTCATTATTTCGCTAAAAATCGTGCTGTTTTAACTGAAGAGCCTGCAAAAGTGCAAGTAACCAATGTAGTTTCAAATAAGGCAGAAGAAAACAAATAAAACATTAAACACATAGCAATATGTGTTTTTTCTTTTCTAATTCAAATTTTGTTTCACAATTTTATCTTCTTTAATTATAATATAACTAATGAAAACAAGTATATTACGCATTTCAAACGATATTTTGCTTGGAAAAAAGCAAGATAACATAAGTCAATATTTACTAAAAAATTGCCTTCAAATAGGCGAAATTATTTCATGCGTAAACACTTGCGAAAACCACCCAGACCACATAACAAATCAAATTAACAATCTAGATTCTGATTTTATTATAATAATTGGCGAAAACATTTCTTCACGTAACGCAAACATCAAAAAAACTTTAGCAAACATTTTAAATGATTCGGTTATTAAAAACGAGTTTGCCGAAAGCACGGTAAAAGCATATTATCAAGAGGCAAACATTCCAGTTTTATTCGATTCCGAAAACGAGTTTTATCTTCCATCTAAAGCCGAACTTTTACCAGTAAAATCTAGCCCACTTCAAAGTTTTATTGTTTCAAACCAAACAAAAACATTTGTGTTTATTCCAGGCGAGTTAGACGTTGCAAAATATGTGTTTAAAACCTATTTAGAAAACATAATTAAACAAAACTTAACAACAAAATATAAAACAACAACCATTAAAACTTTTGGCATTTCCGAAAAAGATATTTACTCAATTTTATCTGATTTAATTAAAAATAAATATAAAATCTTGTTTTTAACTTATCCTAATAATTTAGAAGTTTCAATAGTAATTCGTTATAACGAAAACCTAGAGCAAGCCATTGTTGCCGATGTTATTTATAAGGTTTTTGAACGTCTAAACAAATATATTTACGCCGAAGAAGAGGTTAGCATTGTTACTAGGGCAGTAGACCTTCTTTCAATTGGCAACAAAAAACTAGCCGTTGCCGAAACTATTACTGGCGGAAACATTAGCGCAAGCTTAATTAAGCAATGCGAAACAATGTCCGAAACATTAATCGAATCAATTGTTTGTTCAAGTTACAAAAGCCTAATTTCAAGGCTAAAAGTTAGCCCTGCCATTATAGAACAATATGGCACTGTATCGGTTGAAACAGCCTATGAAATGGCGGCTGGGCTTTTAGAATCTTCTAATGCCGACATCGTTTTAACCACAAGTGGACTTATCGATTATTCCGAAAACGAAAGGGAAGGAAAGCTTTGCTATATTGCTGTTGGAAACATTGATGGCATTCATGTTTACAAAAACACTTTGTTTGGCACACGCGAACAAATTATTGATAGTTTAACACAAACCGCATTCTTTTATTTAATTAAAAATATTAAGCAAAATGATTTGTTTTTTGATAAAACTACTGTATAATAGAGTTATCAAACATATGTTTTATAAACTTAATTTTAAGGAGAAATTTTTAAATGGATAATAACAAGGAAAAATTGCTAGAACAAGCCATTTTACAAATCGAAAAACAATTTGGCAAAGGTTCTATTATGAAACTAGGCGATAATGTTGAAACTCACATCGAAGCTATTCCAACTGGTTGCCTTTCGCTAGATATTGCTCTTGGTATTGGTGGTGTTCCACGTGGCAGAATTATTGAAATTTACGGACCTGAAAGTTCTGGTAAAACAACTGTTGCATTGCACGTGTTAGCCGAAGCACAAAAAATGGGTGGCACAGCAGCTTTCATTGATGCCGAGCATGCTCTAGACCCAGGCTATGCCGAAAAACTTGGTGTAAACATTAACGACTTATTTATTTCACAACCCGACACAGGCGAACAAGCGTTAGAAATTTGCGAAACACTTGTACGCAGTGGTGCAGTAGACATTGTTGTTGTCGATTCTGTTGCTGCATTAACACCAAAAGCCGAAATTGATGGTGAAATGGGCGATAGTTTTATGGGTGCACAAGCACGTCTTATGAGTCAAGCTCTTCGTAAATTAACAGCAATTACAAACAAAAGCAAATCTTGCGTTGTGTTTATTAACCAACTACGTGAAAAAATTGGCGTAATGTTTGGCAGCCCAGAAACCACAACTGGTGGTAAAGCACTTAAATTCTATGCCAGCGTTCGTTTAGATATTCGCAAAACCGACGTTATTAAAGATGGCACCGAAATAATTGGTAACCGCACAAAAGTTAAAGTTGTTAAAAACAAAATGGCGCCTCCATTTAAAATTGCTGAATTCGATATTATGTATGGTAAGGGCATTTCAAAATCAAGTTGTATTATTGAACTAGCAGTTAATGCCGATATCATTCAAAAATCTGGTGCATGGTTTAGTTATAACGACGAAAAAATTGGTCAAGGGAAAGAAAACGCTAAGTTATACTTAGAAAATAATCCTGAAGTTATGGCTGAAGTTGAACAAAAAATTAGAGAGCATTATAATATCGCCTAATTAAGCCAAATAATAAACATTTGCATATTAGTTTGCATACCACATTGCATAACACTAAAAAAGGAACACATTTTTTGTTCCTTTTTTTATTTTTTTTTAACTAAATAGCCAACCAACATTATCACTATAGTCAAGCAGTTTATTAAATTTTTCTTCTGGCTTAGGAGTTATTATACTAAGTGTTTCACTTGTTGCATTTGCACTTTCATTAATTGTTTTTATAATAACATAATAGCCATATTTTTTATTACTTGTTAAATTTGTGTCATAATAAACAACCTTGCCATTTTTATTACTAATTGTTTTAATTGTTTTACTTGTTCCGCCATCAAGCCTAACTATTTCATATTTATAATAGTCTTCGGCATCAAAACTTATTTCGCAAGTTAAATTGCTTAGTTTTACATCAAAGTTATTAACCTTTAATTCTTCAAATAATTTGCTTGTTTCAGTTGGCATATGCCTGTTTGCAACTAACACTCTCTTTTTATATCTATCAGGGCAGTTAACACTTGCAAGTTTAATTACATGATTATTTTCATATTCTTTTAAATCAATTTCTATTTCACTAACGCTACTTGGCTGTTTAAAGTTTTCTGGTGTGCTACTTGAATATAAATTTGTAAATGCCATATTAATCATGTTTGTAGCATATGTTCCACCATTATTTTTACCTTCTAAAACAAATTCTTCTTTATTTGTATAATTACCAATCCAAACGCCCATTGTATGGTTTGTGGTGTAAGCAACAGAGTATGCGTCGGTGTTATTATTACTTCCTTTAATTGCAACTGTTCCAGTTTTACCTGCAACGTCGTAATTTAAGTTTTTTAGTTTTTTACTTGTTCCTTTTTTACACGCAGTTTTAAGCATATCTGTCATTAAATATGCAGTGTCGTCGCCAATAACTTGTTGTTCATGTATGTTATGCTCATAAATAATTTTTCCATCTTCGTCTACAATTTTACTAATAAACCGAGCGTTATCAAATTTACCTTCATTTGCAAAGGGTAGGTAAGCATTTGTTAAATCTTTTAACGTAACACCTTCAGTAAATCCACCAAGCGCAAGTGCCAAGCCATTATCTTGTTTACTAAACTTTATTCCAAACTTCTCACTAAATTTTTTAGCTTTTTCAATTCCAACATAGTCTAGTGTTTTTACTGCCGGAATGTTTAAACTTTCACACAAACTATCTTCTACCGAAACATATCCATAATTTGCGTTCCCAAGGTTTTTAGGCGAATATCCACCATAATTAACCTCTTCATCTAAAATTAATGTTTGGGGCGAAATTAATCCATTTTCAAGGGCAGGAGCATAAACTAAAACGGGTTTAATTGCACTACCAGGTTGTCTTAAAAAACTTGTTAAATCGTAATTACTTTTGCCCGCATATCCTAGCACTGCGTATGTTTTATTATCAATCAAAATAAGTAGCGAGTCGTTTGTATTTCCATAACTATTTACATGATAATTTTCTTCATTGTTTGCAATATCATATAGGTTTTCCTGCACTTCTTCATTTAAATAACTATAAATTTTAACGCCACTAAGCCTTAACTCTTTTTCAGTCATATTTAAAATTTCTTTTGCTTCGTTAATGCACGCTTTAATGTATAGGTCGTTTTTACTATCAGTTTTATTATTTGTAACTAACTTTATTGGTTCGTTTACGGCAATATCGTGCTGAACCTTGGTTATTTTGCCATCTTTAAGCATTTCGCCAAGTACCAAATTACGCCTATTTAAGCACTTTTCTTTATTGTAAATAGGCGAGTAGTTATATGGCGATTTTATAACACCGGCAAGCGTTGCTGCCTCATTTAAACTTAGTTCTGTTGCTGACTTCCCAAAGTAGGTTTTACTTGCATTTTCAATGCCATAACTGTTTTCACCAAAATAAATAACATTTAAGTAGGTTTCTAAAATATCTTTCTTGCTAAATTCTTTTTCAAGTTTTTTAGTAAGCAACATTTCTTTAATTTTTCTGCTAATTGTTTTTTCGTTTGTTAAATGCGTGTTTTTAATTAGCTGTTGGCTAATTGTGCTTGCACCTTCTTTAAAGCTCATGCTTTTTAAGTTATTAAACATTGCCTTAACAATTCGCTTATAGTTTAAACCATTGTGCTCAAAAAATCTTTTATCTTCAATGCTTATAAAAGCATTAATCACATGGTTAGGTAAGTCTTCAATTTCTATTGTTGTTTTAGAGTTCACATCACTTTCAATAGCATTATTACTAGCACTAAAAACCGCCACCTCTTGGCTTATTGTAAGCAATTTGTTTTTGTCAAATTTCACATTAGATATTCCCATAATATTGTTTATGAAAACAAAGGTTAAAACTATCCCTAAAATAAAAATGCAACTTAACACTATTAAACTAATTTTTAATGCCTTTTTTGTTTTTTGTTTCATAATTCACCTAAACTTAATTTAGTATTAGTTAATTGCTTTTTAATTATTTACTTTACTAATAAAACTTTTTAACTAAGTTTATTTAACCAAAACAGCCTATAACCTTAACACCTAAATTATATATTATTTTAATAATATTAATTTATTGTGTGTTGCTTTTGTTGTTTTTTGTGATATACTTAATCTGTAAAATTTTGCATTAAATAGGTTATAAACTATTTAGTGTTTACATAGGAGAATTGCAATGCAAAAGCATTATTATATTAAAACTTATGGTTGCCAAATGAATGTACACGAAAGCGAAAAGTTGGCAGGAATGTTAAAAAGTTTAAATTACGAAGAAACTACTAACATGGCAGACGCCGATGTTATTGTTTTTAACACTTGTTGTATTCGCGATGCAGCCGAACAAAAAGTGCTAGGCAATATTGGTGCAGTAAAAAAATTAAAAAAACAAAACCCAAACCTAATTGTTGCCGTTTGTGGTTGCATGGCACAAGAAGACGGACGAAAAGAGTTGTTTAAAGAAAAATATCCACACGTTAGCATTGTGTTTGGCACACACAACTTACATATGTTTAAAGACTATTTAATTAAATTTAACGCAACCAAACAAAAAATTTACGATGTTTGGGAATCTGAAAAAGAAATTAATGAAGATGTAGACATGTATCGAACCAGCAACAATAACGCATGGGTAAATATTATGTATGGTTGCAACAACTTTTGCACATATTGCATTGTTCCTTATGTAAGAGGTCGCGAACGCAGCCGCGCAATGAACGATATTGTTTCTGAGGTTAAAAGTTTAATTAGCGAGGGATACAAATACATTACATTACTTGGCCAAAATGTTAACAGTTACGGAAATGATTTTAAAGACGGAACAAATTTTGCGAAACTACTAAAAACCTTGGCAAATTTAGATGGCGATTTTAGAATTAAATTTATGACATCACACCCAAAAGATTTAACCGACGAAGTAATAAACACCATTGCAACCGAGCCAAAACTAAGCAAAGTTATTCATTTACCAGTACAATCGGGTAGCAATCGAATTTTAAAATTAATGAACCGCAACTACACAGTTGAACACTATAAAACATTAATCAAAAAAATTAAAGAACAAGTTCCTAATTACTTTATTTCTACCGATATAATTGTTGGCTTCCCACACGAAACCGAAGAAGATTTTATGGCAACATATAACTTGGTTAACGAAGTTAAATATGGCGGAGTGTTTGGCTTTATGTATTCGCCACGCACAGGAACTATAGCTGAAAAAATGGACGAGCAGGTTCCACAAGAAATTAAAAACGAACGCGTTAACCGATTACTTGCACTAAGCAAACAAATAATTAAAGAACAAAACCAACAACTTATTGGTAAAACAATGGAGTGTTTAGTTGAATCTAAAACCGACGACGGCTATTTAGCAACTCTAGACAACGGCAAAAATGTTATTATAACATCAAACAAAAACCTAACACTTCCAACATTTAAAAATGTTAAAATAAATTCAATTAACAGAAATAAATTGGTTGCAGAATTTTGCGACTAACAAAGGAGAAAGTATATGGCATTATCACCAATGATGCAACAATACGTTATAACAAAAGAAAAATATAAAGACGCCATTTTGCTATATAGACTTGGCGACTTTTACGAAATGTTTTTTGAGGACGCAATTAAAGCAAGTAAAGCGTTAGACCTAACATTAACTGGCAAGATGTGTGGACTTGAAGAACGTGCACCTATGTGTGGCATACCATACCATGCGGTAGATGGATATTTGGCAAGACTTATCGAGCAAGGATACAAGGTTGCAATTTGCGAACAAATAACCGAGCCTAAAAAAGGTGTAAAACTAGTTGAACGTGATGTTGTTAGGGTAATTACACCAGGAACTTTAATTGATAGCAACTTACTTGACGATAAGAAAAACAACTATATTTTATCTGGTTTTTATGATGGCGGAATTGTTGGTGTTAGTTACACAGATATTTCAACAGGAATAATCTATTTAGCCGAGCAAACACTTAACCAGTTTAACGATTTGCTTGTTAGAGTTAGACCAAGCGAAATAATTTGTAACGATAAACTAGCTGAAGTTTCCGATACATTAATTGCAAGTAAGCTACAAATAATTCCTAACTTTCAAGTTCGTGCTTTTCAAAGTTTCGATTACGACGACAACTATAAAGTTTTAACAAATCAAATTAATAAAAAAGAACTTGTTGGATTAACAGATAAACAACAAACAATAATTAGTGCCGGTGTGTTAATTAGTTATTTACTAGAAACACAAAAACGTAGTTTATCTCACATCAACACAATTTCGTATATATACGATTCTGAGTTTATGTCGTTAGATAGCAACACAAGGCGCAACCTTGAATTAACTGAAACAATTAAAGACAGGAAAAAGCGTGGTTCTCTACTATGGCTACTAGATAAAACTCAAACAAGCATGGGTAGCCGTATGCTTCGTAGTTACATAGAACAACCCCTTAACGACGAAAAGTTAATTAATCAACGTCTTAACGGAGTAGAAGAGTTAGCAAAAAATGTTGTTATTCGTGATGCTTTAAATAATTTACTTAACTCTGTATACGATATTGAACGTTTATGCGGAAAGGTTAGTTACAATAACCTAACCCCCAAAGACGCAGTAGCATTAAAAAACTCGTTGGCTGTTTTACCTGAAATAAAAGAAAAACTAGCATCATTTAAAAGCACAATTATTAAAAATATTAATCGTGATATTTTTGATTATTCGTCAATTTTTAACTTGCTTGATTCAGCAATTGTTGAAAACCCACCATTTGTTTTAAAAGATGGCGGATTTATTAAAAAAGGTTTTAGCCAAGAACTTGATGATATTTGCAACATTTCAACAGTTGGAAAAACCTGGCTTGCAACACTTGAAGCCGACGAACGTGAAAAAACCGGAATTAAAAATTTAAAAATTGGCTATAACAGCGTGTTTGGATATTACATTGAGGTTTCTAAAGGACAAATAGAACAAGTTCCTTATAGGTATCAACGCAAACAAACAATTGCAAATGCCGAGCGTTATATTACCGACGAACTAAAAGAAATGGAAAACAAAATTTTACATGCTGAAGAACAAAAAATTGCACTAGAGCAAAAGTTGTTTAACGAAATTAGAGAAACTTTGCTAGAAAATGTTAGTGCTATGCAAAAAACAGCACGACAAATTGCCGTTTTAGATGCCTTGCTTTCATTTGCAACAGTTGCTTGTGAGCGTAATTATTGCAAACCAGAAGTTTCAAGCAGTTTAAACAAAATTGAAATTGTTAATGGTAGACACCCAGTTGTTGAAGCATTACTTAAAAACGATGATTTTATTCCTAACGACACTTATTTAGATAATGCCGATGCTAGAACCATGATTATAACCGGACCAAACATGGCAGGTAAAAGCACATATATGCGTCAAGTTGCGTTAATTACACTTATGGCTCACATTGGCAGTTTTGTTCCAGCACAAAAGGCAAGCATTGCATTAACCGACAAAATTTTTACACGTGTTGGTGCAAGCGACGACCTAGCGTTTGGACAAAGCACATTTATGGTTGAAATGTCTGAAGTTAGCAACATCTTAAAACAAGCAACAAACAACAGCCTAATTGTTTTAGACGAAGTTGGTAGGGGAACCAGCACATTTGATGGCCTTAGCATTGCTTGGAGTGTTATGGAATATTTAAGTAAAACTTTAAAAGCAAAAACATTGTTTGCAACACACTACCACGAACTTACCGAACTTGAGGGTATTTTAGAGGGTGTTAAAAACTACCGCATTAATGTTAAAGAATTTAATGATACAGTTATTTTCTTACGCAAAATTGTTAGGGGTGGAGCAAACAAAAGTTTTGGTATTGAAGTTGCAAAACTTGCCGGACTTCCTAACGACGTTATTATGCGCGCAAAGGAAATATTGCACACTTTAGAAGAAAATGAAATAAACAAAAGTTCTTCATTAACAAAACTTAACGAAACAACCGAAAATTTAAAATATCAAAAATCGGTTATGGAAGTAGGAAATATTTTACGTGATATTAACGTTGAAACATTAACACCACTTAACGCATTTGATTTAATTTTACAATTAACTCAAAAACTAAAAAAGGACTAATTTATGGCAAATATTAATATTTTAGACAAATCAATATTTAACCGCATTGCTGCTGGCGAAGTTGTTGAAAAGCCTGCTAGCGTTGTTAAAGAACTTGTTGAAAACAGCATTGACGCAGGAGCTACACACATAACCGTAGAAATTGTTAATGGCGGAATTAAAAAAATTAGAGTAACCGACAACGGCTGTGGCATGGATAAAGATAATTTACCAAAAGCATTTTTGCCACACGCAACCAGCAAAATTTCGTGCCTAGACGATTTAGACAAAATTGGAACACTAGGTTTTAGAGGTGAAGCACTTAGTAGTATTGCATCGGTTGCTAAAATTACCGCAATGTCGAAAGTTAAAAACAACGAAGCCGGTTCAAAAATTTATATTGAGGGCGGCGAAGTTGTTGAGGTTTCGGAAATTGGTTGCGTTGACGGAACAAGCATTAGCGTAGAAGATTTGTTTTACAATGTGCCTGCACGTGCAAAATTTTTACGTAAACCAAAAACCGAAGAAAGCGAAATAACAAACTTAATTTCAAGACTAATTTTAGCAAATCCAACAAAAGCAATAAAATATGTTGTTGATGGTAAAACAATTTATCATTCAACTGCAACCGATTTAAAAGACGCAATTTACACAATTTATGGCGCAAACGCTGTTGAAAACTTAATTCCAATTAAATATACCTACCAAAACATTATAGAAGTTGAAGGTTATATTGGAAAACCATCATTTACAAAACCAAACAGAACATATCAAACAGTTATAATTAATGGTAGATACATTAACAATAAAACAATTTCAACTGCAATTTTTAATGCATACGAGCCATATATTATGAAAAGTTGTTTTCCATTTTTTGTTTGCCATGTAAAACTTCCTTTAGATAAAGTTGATGTAAATGTTCACCCAAACAAACTAGATGTTAAATTTGAAAACAATAATTTAATTTTTGGTGCATTTTATAATCCAATTAGCGATGTTTTACATAACCTTAGCACACAAGTTAGAAAATATGAAAGTGAAGAAATTATTACTGCACCTAAAGAACAAGCTATTGACGTTTCAAAATTACAATTAATTTCCGAAACTGAAGGTAAACAATTTAATTTAGACGAAGTTAATAACGAAACCGAAATGGTAACATTTGCTAGTTTAGATAACGAAGAGCCAAAATTAAAGGATATTAGTTTTTCAGAGATTGAACAAAACCTAAATTCGTCAATTAATTCATATCTAGATAATTCAAGCTTAGAATTTGTTGCCGAAAACAATGTTGTGTCGGAAAATTTAGTTAACATTGCTGCTAACGAACATGTGTTTAGCCAAGCCGATATGTTTAACGATGTTAAAGTTGATTTGAACACAGTTAAAATTATTGGAATATGCTTTAACACATATATTATTGTTGAAAACGATTCTAGCATATATTTTATTGACCAACACGCTGGACACGAACGCTTGCTTTACGATAAATTTAAAGCCAGCTTTGAAAATAACGACCTTGCAACACAATCGTTATTAGTGCCATATGTAATTAACACTAATCATTTAGAAAGCGACTTTTTAAATAATAATATTGAAACTTTTAAAAACTTGGGGTTTGAACTTGAATCTTTTGGAATTAATAGTTTTAAAGTTTCGTCGGTTCCAGTGCTACTTAAAGACATTTCGTTATATCAATTTTTTAACGATGTTTTGCACGATATTTCAACAAACCTTAATTTAACCAAATCTGACATTTTAAAAGATTATTTAGAACGCTCAGCTTGTCGCAGTGCCGTTAAAGCGAACGACATATTATCTAAAGACGAAGTTCAAAAACTACTTAACATGTTAAATAATTCAAACCAAGTTTTGCTTTGCCCACATGGTAGGCCAGTTATTATTGAAGTAACCAGCAAAGAAATTGAAAAATGGTTTAAAAGGATTGTGTAACCATGTTTAACACAATTATAGTTTTAGGTCCAACTGCAAGTGGCAAAACCGATGTTTCAATAATGCTTGCTAAAGCTCTTAACACCGAAATTATTAATGCCGATTGCATGCAGATTTATAAAGAATTAACCATTGGAACTGCTAAAGCCACTATAGAAGAACAACAAGGCATCAAGCACCATTTACTTGATTTTGTTGAGCCTACAAAAGAATTTAGCGTTAGTGAATATAAAGAACTTGCAATGCCAATTATTGAAAGGTTAATTCATAGCAATAAAATTCCTATTATTGTTGGCGGAACAGGATTTTATGTTCAAAGTTTGCTAACAAACTACGAATATGGTAATAGTTATAAATCGGAAAAATTGAGGGCAGAATTAACCGAAATTGCAAACACTCAAGGCAACCAAGCAGTTCACGATATGCTTAAAAACATTGACCCAGTTAGTGCCGAAAAAATACATTTTAACGATGTTAAGCGAGTTATTCGTGCAATTGAAATTTTTAAACTTTCCGGAACTAAAAAATCAGATATTAATAATACTATGCAAACTAATACGCAAAATTTAATAAAACCGCTTATTATAGCGTTAAATTGGAACCGAGAAGAATTATATTCTAGAATTAATTTGCGTGTTGATATAATGATTAAAAATGGTTTAAAACAAGAAGTTGAAAACCTTGTAAGCAAGTATAATTTAACCGAAAATAACCAATGCATGCAAGGCATTGGCTATAAAGAAATGCTTGAACATTTAAACGGGAAATTAACACTTGAAGAATCAATTGAAAAAATTAAAATTAACACACGTCATTATGCAAAAAGGCAATTAACATGGTTTAAAAACCAAGTTGACGCAACATGGTATAATTTATCAGAAACAACAAAGCAAGATGTTGTTAACCATGTTTTAAACAACTTAAAATAAGAGAAACGTTAAATAAAAAACATACAGAATCGTCTGTATGTTTTTATTTTTTCACTTTAAAATTTTCTAATTAAACCAACAACTTTACCTAAAATTTCAACTGTGTTTGTATAAATTGGGTCCATAGCATCGTTTTCTGGTTGAAGCCTATAATAGCCATCTTCTTTATAAAAACGCTTTACTGTTGCCGAACCATCAATTAATGCAGCAACAATTTCGCCATTGGAAGCACTTGTTTGTTGTTTTACAATAATTTTATCGCCATCATAAATGCCGGCATTAATCATACTTTCACCACTAACAGTTAAAATAAATAAACCTTCGCCTCTAAACAAACTTGGGGAAGCAAGAAAATATTCTTCGGTGTTTTCGATTGCTAAAATTGGTTCGCCAGCAGTAATTTTACCAACCATAGGAATTTTTGTGTAGTTAGCAAAATTTATAATATTATCTGGTTCGTCGTCGCCAACAATTTCAAGAGCACGATTTTTATTAGGGCTCTTTTTAATTTGACCGCTGCCTTCAAGTTTATTTAAATAGTATGATATTGTGCTTGTTGAGCTTACTTTAATTGCTCTGCACATTTCACGAACTGTTGGAGGGTAGCCATATTCTTCTTGATGTTCTTTAATAAAATTTAACAATTCTTCTTCTTTATTAAACTTTTTCATTAATACCACCTTTAATAACTAAGTTAAAATTATGTTAACATATAAAAACAGCATTGTCAAACATTTGTTCTAAAATATAATTTAAAAAAATACAGGAAAATCCTGTAAATTTTTAATCTTTTCTTAATTTTACTTTTGTTGCAGCTTCACGCCTAATATCTTCGCTCATGGCAGCATAATGCTTACGAGTTGTGTTAACGTCTTTATGACCAAGCACCGATGCTACAACATAAATATCGTTTGTTTCGCGATATAAGTTAGTACCATATGTGCTTCTAAGTTTATGTGGTGTAATTTTTTTTAGGGGAGCGGCATAACTAGCATATTTTTTAACCAACTTTTCAACAGCCCTAACACCCATGCGTTTATTTTGTAAACTTATAAATAATGCCTTTTCGTCTTTAGGAATTTCTTTGTTATTATTTCTAATAACCATCCATTTTTCTAAAGCATCTTTAACTTCATCATTAAAATATAAAATCACACGGCTTCCGCCTTTTCGAGTTATGGTAAAAGCATTGTTTTCAAAATCGATGTCGTCTACATTTAAGCCAACACATTCAGAAATACGAATACCAGTTCCTAAAAATAACGAAAGAAGGGCAAAATCACGCTCTTTAGTGTGTTTATGAAACCCTTTTTCCATGGTTGTCATGCCACTTCCTTCTTCCGAAATGTTTAAAATTTTAACAACTTCGTCAACTTCAAGCCTTATAATTTCACTTTCGCGGTAACGCGGTGTATCAACTTTTGTTCCAACATTATTATCAATTTTTTCTTTCTTAAAAAAATATTTAAGTAGGGCACGCACACTGCTAAGTTTGCGGCCTTTGCCTTTTAATCCGTTTCTGTAAACTTTTTTATCTACTTTATAAACAGTTAAATAATCTAAAAACATTTCTAAATGGGTGCTTGTTACTTGATTTAAATCGTCTAGGGTAAGCTCAGAAATCTTTTTACCATAAAACTCTTGAGTGTTAGTAACTAAAAACTCAAAAAAAATTTTTAAATCTCTAGCATATCCAAGCCTAGTTAAGGGCATTGTTTGGTTTTCAATTCCCATAAAAAACTGACCACAAAAAGCTGGCAGTTCAAGCCTTAATTCACGTATTTTTAAAATGTTTTCTTCGTCGCGCGACTGAAAATAATTATTATTTCTCATAACACAACAATTATAAACTATTCGGAAAATAAAATCAAAGAAATTAAAGTTATAAATTAAAAATGACATTTAATTTATATTGTGTTACAATTTAAATAATTAAAGTAATTTTAAGGGAATAATAATACTATGCTAAATTTTAATAATTATTTAAATGTTACCGACACCATTAATTATAAATACGTTAAAGAAAATTTAATAACCATTACAAAAAGTATGGTTAATTCTTATTTTGCCGATAAACCAATGTTTGAAGAAAAAAACTTTAAATATTATTACTATGACGATTTTATTTTTGACACAAACAACAGCGAAAACAATTATATAACGCTTTATATTGAAATTAATCAGCCACGAAACGTAAAAGAAATTCAAAACAAAAAGTTTGCCAAAAAAGATAAAAATGTTAAAGATTTACACTTAACTTTAGAAGAAATTAAAAACGGACTTTTTGAACAATGTGTTCTAAACTTTGATAATTCAACCTTAATTTGGCAAGAACAATATAGCATTAATTTATCTGTAAACGAAGTTGTTGACACCCAAAAAGTTAATTATTTAATTAGAATTATTCCATGCTTTACTTACGTTAACGAAAACAAAGTTTCAGGTGTAATTTATTATAACAACGATTTAAATAAAATTGAAATTGAATATCCGCTTGTTTCAACCAAAAACTTTAAAGCTAAAAATAAACGAACAAATGGCTTATTCTATTTTTACGATATTGTAATTAAAAACATTTTTTTAACCGAACGTAAAGAAAAAAATATGTACTTCGAAATTTTTGAAACTTTGCTTTATAATGTTCCAGATAAATTGTTTGTTGACGAATCGGTTAACACATTAATGTCAATTTTAAATTTCTTACGCAACAATAACATTAAAGATTATAAAAGCATTGACGAACAAGATTACGCATTTACATCAATATATAAATCATTTTCAATTTTATTTGCAAAACATGCGTTAAAAGAAATTGAAAAACACGTTAAAAAACAATTGTAACAATTAAAGTTTAAATACTATGCAAACTATAATTTATAGCAAAAACACAACAAATCCAATTATAAGTTGGATTTGTTTTTTTATTTAAAATATTAAAAATTTAAATTAAAAGTTTTAAAATTGCTTTAAAAACAAAAAACATAAAAAACCATTTCAAAATAAAAATATTATAAAAGCTTAAAAAATTATAAAAAAATTAAAACAACGTAATAAAGCCACCGTTCAAGCCTAAACTATTCGCAAAACTATCCTTTTGCGAATAGTTTATATATGTGTTTTTTATTTATTATAAACCTACTCTGCAAATAAATTACTCATAAAACAAATAAAACCGCCTCAAAAATTGAAGCGGTTTTTGTGTTTACCATAAGGGATATTAGTTACTTATAATTTTATCCCCTGTTTAGCTTTACCTTAACAATTGTAGCAAAAAGTTTAGTTCCTTTAGTTTTGACCTATGCTTTTTATAGTCTGGCATTATTGATTCAATTATTAAATAGAATTGTTTACTATGGTTAAATTCTATTGTGTGGCTGAGTTCATGAATAATTACATAATCGATAACCTTGTGTGGCAACATGCTAAGCCTTAAATTAAATTGTAAATCAGCCGTGTTACTGCAACTGCCCCATTTTGCTTTTGAATTAACAACCTTAACACTTGAATAATTTACTTGCATTAAATTAGCAAAATATTCAACTCGTTTACTTAAAATTTCTTTAGTAACGTTTGTATAAAACTTATAAAGCATTAAATTTCGTTTACCATCATCGTTATCAAGTGGAACATATATATTACCATTTGATATTTCAATCTTCTTTAATTTTTCGATTGGAATAGCGGTGTATGTATCTCCACAAAACATGTATTGTTCACCACTAAAATAAGCATTATTTAGCATTCTGGAATTTTGTATTGCACGCTGCTTATTTAATATCCACTTCTCTTTTTGTTTTATAAAAGAGTATATATAATCCATGCTTAGCCTTTTAGGTGCTCTAACAATTAAACTTCCAT
>JAFQTP010000004.1 GCA_017409005.1 Clostridia bacterium
AATTTTTATTTATTTTTTCCCAACCTCTCTACTCACACCATCGCCACGCCGTGTGTTTCACGTTTTTACTCCTTTTTACTTCCTTTTTGTGCAAAGTAACCAAAAGGATTTTAGAGCATTTTTGCACTTTTATTATATAAATGTTTAGCTATATATAATAATATATATACATAATATATTGCCTTCCACCCCTATTTTGGTTTGTGCAATTAAATGTTTTAATACTCTACTAATTACAACAACAAAAAAAGCAGGCGTTAAACCTGCTTTAAATTTTATTATATTGTTCCTTTTCCGTTAACATATTTTTCAAGCATATTTTCTGGAATAAGTAGTCCTGTTACCTCTCGTTCCATGCGGTCTAGCACTTGTAAAGTGTGTTTTGCATCGAAAAGTTCTTTTTCAAACTCGCTAAGTTTTAAAGAATCTGCCCTATAACGTTTGTCGACAACCTTTAACATAATGCTAGCAATTTCTTCGGATGTGTTTTCTTTTTTAGCATAACTATTTGTTTTTTCTTCTACTCTTGCTTCCAATTTTTTAATTTCTGGAAGTTTTGCTTCTAGTTCGGCAATCTTTTTAACAAGTGCCAAACGGCTTTCACGAATGTAACGAACCATTTCAGGATTTTTAAGTTCTTTAATAAGTTCGTCTATTCTTTCAGATATAACACCTGCTTCATCGTAAGCATCTTGAGTCATGCCTCCAAAAAATTGTGTTGTTTCGTCTTGAGATAAGTCTACCTCGGGATCTAACGAATCAATGTGTCTTTGAGTTGACTCGTCGTCTGACTGAGCCACCTCATAAACATCATCATATTTAATAATTAAATCGGAATATGTTTAAAAATATGGTCTTAACGGTTCAGAAATTAATTTAATCATTATTTTTTACCACCTTTTTGCATTTCGCTTAATCTAATTTGTTTCACACGTTCTTCAACTGCCTTTTCATAACCTGCCCAATAATATCTAGTTTTTTGGTCATAAGCAGCACGGAACAATTCAGCATCTGTTTCATAATCAAGCATTGCGGTTGTTAGTGTGTCCAAATCTTGTTCAGTTTCAGATACAAGCCCTACAGCTTCGGAATAAGAATCTGCATAACCTCTATACTCTGGATATAACATCGCACTTTCATGTTCAACTTCATTATCTGAATCGGCATTAGGATTGTCTGAAATAGCAGAAATAAAAAGGTCCATATTATATTTTTGATATTCTGCCATTTTAGCATAATCGATTTGCTTTTTAGATATAACGTCAATAACATATTTAACCTTTGACATTATGTCTATAATTTTTGGGTCTAAAGCAATTCTTTGCGCCTCGTCTTCGGCATCCCTATACCTATCATAGGCATCTTCTGTGCGTCTATCTCTGTAATATGTTCTGTCTTCTTCTTTATCATATTCTTCTTCAGCATTACACCATGCAGAATGAGCCGCCGACATTTTTGTTGCATATTCATTTAAAAATTGAGTATCAATTTCAAATGAGCCACAATACTTTTTAACAATTTCAGCAATTGTTGTAATTGTTTTTGTTCTTTTTGCCAATCTCATTTCGGCAACTAGTTTATTTTTTTCTTCCATTACAACCCCCTTTTTATCGCAATGAAATTTAAACTACGCCCATATTATACAATAAAACGCCTATAAATACAATACCCAATTTATAAATTTGTGGTTTGTCGCATTTTTATATTGTTAAAAAAACATGGTAATATCAAAATAAAAAAAGTGGTTTAAAACCACTTTTAAAAACTTTTTCTTATTTGCTCGATTGCAGTTTTTTCGAGTCTGCTAACTTGTGCTTGACTAATGCCAACTTCTTCGCTAACTTCCATTTGAGTTTTGCCAATGTAATAACGAAGCAGAACAATTTCTTTTTCGCGTGGATTAAGTTTAGATAATGCGTCTTTTAAATTAATGTTTTCTAACCAAATTTCCTCACTATTTTTAGAGTCGGATACTTGATCCATCAAATAAATTGTGTCGTCGCCATCGTTATAAACTGGGTCGCCCAAACTAACTGGGGCTGAAATAGCATCGAGTGCAATGGCAACATCTTTTAAATCCACTTCAATTTTTTCAGCAATTTCTTCAAGTCGTGGTTCTTCAACTCTATCTTTGCTTAGCTCTTCACGAGCCTTTAGTGCCTTATAGGCAATATCACGCAAACTACGCGAAACTCTAATTGAATTGTTATCTCGAAGAAAGCGTTTTATTTCACCAATAATCATTGGCACTGCATAGGTTGAAAACTTAACATTTAAACTAATATCAAAATTATCGATAGCTTTCATAAGTCCAACACAGCCAACCTGAAAAATATCGTCAGCGTTATCTTTAGGTGCATTAAACCTTTGAACCACACTTAACACAAGCCTCATATTTGCATAGGCAAATTGATCGCGAGCAAGTTTATCGCCCTCTTTAATTTTTATCATAAGTTCAGCCATTTGTTTTCCAGTAAGTTTTGGCAGAGTTGCTGTGTTAACTCCGGTTATTTCAACTTTGTTTCCCATGCTCACCTCGAATTAAACTAAAGTTTAAAACTAGGTTTGCCAAAAATTAACAAAATATTCAAAGCATATTTTTTATGTTTTAGGTAAAACACTAAAAAACATTCTGCCATCGCATATTTAATTAAATCTCAAATTTTTAAGAAATTTTCAACATTTCTTTTTTTATTTGTTTAACAATTTTTTTCTCTAGTCTACTTATATAGCTTTGACTAATGTTTAAACTTGTTGCAACATCTTTTTGTGTTTGCTCGTCTTGCCCATTAAGTCCAAACCGTAAAATCATAATTTCTCGCTCACGTGAATTTAAACTATTAATTATTTGCCACAAAAGCTTAACTTCCACACTGCTGTTTAAACTGCTTTCTGGAGTAGCATCGTCGCTAGGCACAACATCGCAAAGCATAAGTTCATTGCCATCGGAATCGGTTTTTAATGGTTCGTTTAAACTAACCTCTTGTTTTATTTTTGAAATTTTACGCAAGTGCATTAGAATTTCGTTTTCGATGCACTTACTAGCATAGGTTGCAATTTTTATGTTTTTATCGGACTTAAACGAATTAATTGCTTTAATTAACCCTATACTTCCAATGCTAATTAAATCTTCTAAATCGGTTTCAACATTTTCAAATTTTTTAGCAATATACACAACCAGCCTTAAATTGTGTTCAATAAGTTTTTGTTTTGCATATTCCGGGTTTGAATCGAGCATTTTAATTAGTTCTTGTTCCTCAACTTCAGTTAAGGCTTGCGGCAAGGCCTTGTCGTTGCATAAATAAAAAAGCAGATTTTCGTCCCTTTTAAAAATTAATTTAAATAAGTTAATAATCCATTCCTTAAACATATTAAACCCTCCTAAATTAAAAGTTCCGGACTAAGCAAGCAATCAAATTGTCCGTTAAAATTTGTTTTTGCAAGCCCTACAACTTGATTTTTTAAATTTATAACCTTATTGTTTTCACCAACAATTTGAAGTTCGTCGAGTGTAAATGTTAACATTTTTGTGTTTCCACCTGAATTTGTTATGTTTATTAGTTTTGCATTTTTTAAACCACTTTCTTTTAAATTGCCAACAATAAGTTTTTGCAAATTTAAGTTGGGATATAGTTTAATTAAAGTTTTATAATTAATTACAACAATGCCACTATTTAAAACATTTATTTGGTTTCCACTATCTAAAAAACCTGTAACAATTGTGTGCTTATTATTTACACAAAGTTTAACGTCGTAATAAAACTTAGAATAATTGCATTTATGTTTAACTATTTTAATTAAACCAAACAAAATTTTTAAATAACATAGTCCTAAAAGCAAAAATAAACTTATCGGAATTTCGAAGCCGTTAATTAACACACCGCTAAAAGTTGTTTTTAGGTTTAACATATAAATAAGACCAAAACACATTCCGCCAAGCACAAATGTGTAGGTTAAAAACAAAAAAAATGTAGTTATTAAACATGTTAAACTTTTTGGTTTTTTAATTATTAAAACCATAACCAATCCCAACAAAAGCTTTAATATAAACAAAATAAAATTGTTTAAGGCTATGTTAAAATTTAAAAATGGAAACAAAACAGCCGCAATGGTTCCAATTACCGCACTTAACACACATAAACTTTTTTTAGCGTTTAGTTTTAAACTAAAGTCAACTAACCTAAGCAGAACATAGTTTATTATTAAGTTATCTAAAACAACATACTCAATGTAAACTTCCATTACATTAAATTATAAAATATCATATTTTTTCATACCATTTTTTAAACTGGCAAAGAAAATAAAAAAAACACTATTTTTGTTAAATAGTGTTTTTTAATAATTAAAGTTATAATTAAAATCTTTTATTTTTCATTTTGCGTAAGAATGGAGGAATGTTTGAATCGTCAACCTCAACACGGCTTGTCATTTTGGTTGGTTGAGGAGCAGGTTCTTCCACTTCTTCTTCCTCTTCTTCTGCTTCAGGTGCATTAGCAAACACACTTGAGTTTAAATCGTCGTGAACAAAACGTTCTGCACGGTCAGCATCTGTAACAACCGTGCGTTTAACCTCACCTTTAAGGTCGTCGGTTAATGTAGTTCCGCTAAAACCTGTTGCAATAACAGTAATTTCAACCGATTCTTCCATGTTCTCGTCAATTCCAGAGCCAAAAATTATGTTACAACTTGGGTCTACAACTTCTTTAACAAGTGCTGCAGCTTCGTAAACTTCTTCTAATGTTAAATCGATGCCACCTTTAATGTTTAAAATAATTCCGGTTGCACCTTCAATTGTGGTTTCCAAAAGCGGGCTTGAAACTGCCTGACGAACAGCCTCGATTGTGCGGTTATCGCCTTTACCATAGCCAACACCCATGTGTGCTAAGCCTTTGTTTTTCATGATGGTTTTAACATCGGCAAAGTCTAAGTTAATTAAACTTGGGGTTACAATTAAATCTGAAATTCCTTGAATACCTTGACGCAAAACATCGTCGGCTGTGCGGAATGCCTCAATAATTGGAGTTCCCTTTGGAACAATTTTAAGTAGTTTGTCGTTTGGAATAACAACTAAAGTATCTACAACACCTTTAAGTTCTTTAATACCTTTTTCTGCGTTATCCATACGGCGTTTGCCTTCAAACACAAATGGTTTGGTTACAACTGCAATGGTTAAAGCACCAAGTTCTTTAGCAATGCTTGCAATAATTGGAGCAGCACCTGTTCCAGTTCCGCCACCCATACCTGCAGTAATAAACACAAGGTCGGTATCTTTTAACATTTCGCTTAAAACTTCACGGCTTTCCTCTGCTGCTTTTGAGCCAATTTCTGGGTCGGCACCAGCACCTAAACCACGAGTTAGTTTTTCACCAATTTGAACACGATGTTGTGCTTTACTCATAAGCAACGCTTGTTTATCGGTGTTAACTGCAATAAATTCGGCACTTCTAATGTTTGCATTAACCATTCGGTTAACAGCATTGTTTCCGCCACCGCCAACACCAATAACTTTAATATTACAAATTTGACTAATATTTTCGTCGTACATAGGCTACCTCGCTATTATATAGTTTTATTCTAGCACAAAAAATATAAATATTAAAAATATTTAAAAGTTAAATTGCAAAATATTTTTTGGTTTTATTAACTAAAAAACACTTTTATTTTTGTTCAATGTTTATTGCTGCGTCAATTAAACTTAACGAACTAGATAAATCTGGTTTGTTAAATTGAAGTGGACTTGGAGCAATAATGTTAACTTTTCGGTTCAAAATTTGTTCAACATAAGGAACAACACCCTTCATAAATGCAATTCCGCCACCAGTTAAATAAACTTGAACATCGTCGGACACTTTATTTTTAAATTCCTTTAAACATTTGTTAATGGCTTCGGCAATCATATCAATACGAGCCAAACAAATTTCATTAACAATTTTAACCGGAAATTTACGTAACTGATGGTCAACCACAACCTCGTAATAATCGTCTTCTGTTGGGTCGATGCTTAAAATAACTTTACGTTTTAGTTGCTCGGCACTATCAAACGGAATGTTTAAAACCTCCATTAAATCGCTTGCCACATATCCGCCACCAAGCGAAAAACTTTTTAAATCGGTTACACCTTCAAAAATAACAGCATTAACCGATGTTGTAATATATCCGCAATCTACTAAAATTGCGCCATTTTGCCTAAGTTCTGGTTCAATTAAATATAAACTTTCTGATAAAGCTGAACTAATTAGTTCAATGGTGTAAACTCCAACCTCACAGAAAATTTTATCTAGAAATTTATAAAAATCGGTTTCAACCGAAATATAACTTGAAAGCACCGATAGTGTTGAAGTTAAACAACCAACTGGGTTTAGCACTCTGTTGCCATCGTCTAGCATAAAGTATATTGGAGTTTTGTTAATAATTTCAAAATTATCATATTCAATGTTTGCACTATCGAAAAGTTTTGAAATGTGTTTTTCTTTAATGCGCACACGCGAGCCTAAGTTCATGCTAATGCTTTCTAAGGTGTTACAACAAAACTCGGTTGGCACACCAACATAAAGCCTTTTAATTTTTTTACCATAAACATTTTCAGCCTGATTTTTTGCATAGGAAATGGCACTAGCCAAGCTTTCTGGCTCAATAAATTCGCCATGCATAAAACCAGCATATTCGCAACTGCCACTAGCAATTATTTTAAATGTGTTGTTAACACCTTTAACACCAACTAAAATTGTTATTTTAGAAGAGCCAAAGTCTAAAATTGCAACTTCATTTTTAGCCATACTTTCTCCTATGTGTTTTGGTTTTTCAAATAGTGAAAAACGTTAATATATCTTTGTTTTTAGTATATATTAGTTAAGTTTTTTAAGTCAAACAAAAAAAGGCACACTTGTTTTTCAAGCATACCAATTAGGTTAATTTTATTTAAAATCGGTGTCGGTTTTGCCAAGCAAACCACAAATATATGATAATGCCTTATCACTTTGCACATCGTTTAATTCTTTAACCGCTTTAACAATTGCCTCTTTGGTGTCGGTTAAAAAGCCAAGTTCTACCCTATGAAAATCGTTACCACACAAATAATCGAGGCTAACATGATAAAAATTTGCAATTTTAATTAATGTTTCAATGTCTGGCATGGCACGACCAAGTTCATAAGTGTTGTAGTTTTTATATGCAATACCAAGTTTTTCGGCAACCTTTTTTTGAGTTAAACCGCTTTGAATGCGAAGTTCTTTTAATTTAATCATAACAAAATTCCCTTAATGTTTGCTTCCTTATTTTTCTACATAATTCGACAAACTTTAATTTATGATATAATTAAAAACAATTTTACCCAAATAATGTTATTTTTATTAAAAAGAATCTAATTTTATGTTATGTAAACCATTGTTAATAACACATTATTAGATTTTATTTAAAAAAATTAACATAAAGTCTAATTATATGTTAACCTGATTAATTTTAAATTCAAATTTGTTTTAAATTCACACCTAAACGCAAAAAAGAGAACGATTATTCGTTCTCTTCTTTATTATCTTCTTCGCTATCTTTTTTCTTTAAATGTTTTAAGTGTTTTTCAGGTTCTAACTCGGTTGGTTCAACTAGCAATTTAACCTTTTTAATACTTCTATCTTCAATTTCAGAAATTGTGAAACTTAGTTTAATTGTTTTAGTAATATATTCGCCTTTTTCGTCCATTTGCTCGTCAACCGTAACAACTTCTAAAACTTGGTTAAGTTCAGGCAAATTTTCAGCCAATTCATATAAGTAACCACCCAAAGTTGTGTATTCGGTTTCTGGCATATGCTCAATTTCTAAAGTTTCGAAAAGTTCTTCTAGGTTAATATCTGGGTTAACATCAAAAACATTATCTTCTTGTTTTGTTATGTAACTAACAACAACTTCGTCGTCGTGCTCGTCGTATATATCACCAAGCATTTCCTCAACAGCGTCTTCAAATGTAACAATTCCACTTGTTCCACCATGTTCGTCAATAACAATTGCCATATGTTTTTTATCTTGTTGCATTTTTCTAATTAAATCATTTGCCTTCATGTTTTCAGCAACATAAATTGGCTCGGTCATAAGGCTTTTAATTGAAAACTTTTTGTTAGAAAGTAAACTTTTAAAATAGTCTTTTTGGTGCACAATTCCAATCATGTGGTCTTTATCTTCGTTATAAACTGGAATACGTGAAAATCCGCTTTCTAAAAATTTATCTTTAAGTTCCTCAATTTCGGCTTTAACATCTATGGCCACAACATCAATACGTGGGGTCATAATGTCGTAAACAGTTTGAGTATCTAAATCCATAACACCTTGAATTAAATCGGCATCTTCGGAATCCAAAACTCCTTCTTCTTCCATGGTATCAATAATGCTTTCAAGTTCGTCCTCAGTAACAGTTGGATTTTCATCTGCTTTAACGCGCTTTAACATTGCTTTTTGTAAAGCATAAAACGGATATGTTATTGGGGTTAGAACTTTAACCAAAAAGAACATAACACCTGCAAACTTTAATGCAAATTTCTCAGCATTAGCCTTAGCCAAACTTTTAGGACAAATTTCACCAAAAATTAAAACAATAATTGTCATAATAACAGTGTTTAATATGTTTGCCAAAGTTGGATTTAAAATAAACTTACCAAAAATAATTGCACAAAGTGTGGTACTAGCAATGTTTACAAAGTTGTTGCCCACTAAAATTGTTGAAAGTGTTTTGTCATAGTGTTCCATTACCCAAAGCGCTTTTCTAGCACCTTTTACTTTTTCGTCGGCATAGTTACGAATTCTAATTATATTAGCAGTTGAAAATGCTGTTTCGCTTGCTGAGAAGAAGGCTGATAATGAAAGTAAGATAATTAATGAAATAATTAATAATCCATCTGTAAGCGTGAATTGCACACTTAACATTAAGTTCGGGAGAGGTATCACGATATTTTTCTTTTAACTCCTATAATATATAAATATTTTTGCCAATTAACATATATGTTTAAAATTTTTATTTTGGCAAATTAATTTAAAAAAGTGGTTATCCCACTTAATTAACATTCAAAATTATAGCATAAAAAATGAAAAATGTAAATACATTACAAATTAAATTAATTTGTTTATTAACTACTATGCAAACATTAAAAAAGAGCGTTAATTACGCCCTTTTTAACATTTACTCACCTTTAATGGTTTTAATAATTTTATTAATTGGATAAACATCTTTTTTATCAATTAAACCAACAATTGAAACAAAAACTTTTTCAATATTTCCAAAAGTTTGGTTAATAACAGTGTTAATATCGGAAACAGTTAATTTTTTGTTTAGCTTATCCCACACACGTGGTTTAATATATTTTTTACGATCCATATAATCGTAAACTAAATTTGCACAATGGTCTACAGGGTGCCCAACATACCTATCATCGCTTTCAATATAGCGTTCTTTAAGCCTATCAATTTCTTTTTGTGTTAAGCCCTTTTTAACTTCCTCAATAAAATCGTGAATTGCATGGAAGCATTCGTTAACTTTATCGGGGCTGGTTTCAATACTAAACACTAAAACGCCGTCTTGCCTTCCACTCCAACGTCGCAAACTAACAGAATAAACAAGTTGTTTCTTTTCTCTAAAATGATTAAATAGTGGTCCCTTTAGCCCAGATAAATGATTCATTAATCTAGATAAGTAAAATGATTGTTGCAAATCGTTAAAACCACAACATGGTATTGCCACCATTAAAACAACTTTTTGCCTATCTCTTGTTTCAACCACAAGCTTACTATCGCCATTAATAGTTAAGTCGGCCGATTCAAATGTGTTTTTTTCTCCACTTGGAAGTTTATTATAAAAATAGTCTTTTATGTACTTTTTAATTACAAACGCAGGCAAATTTGAACTAACCGAAGCAAAAAAGTTTTCTTTAACTAAATTGTTTTTCTGATAATCAAGAAGTTCGTTTCTGGTTATCGCCATCATTTTTTTCTCGTCGCCTAATGTGTCAGATTTAATTTCGGGATAGTTATAAATCATTTTATTAAGTGTTAGCGAAGCAACACGATTAATATCGTCGTTAGCACGAACAATTTCTTGCCTTACAACATCTTTTTCCTTTTTTAACTCTTCCTCAGGAAAAACACTTTCAAGCATCATTTCAGAACTAATTTTAAGTGCTGGCTTTAACTTTTTATTACTTTCGTAAGACCTAATTAACATATATTCGCCACCAGTTGAAGCGTTTAGGTTAGAAAAATTTTCTCTAATTTGCTCAGAAAGTTGGTCGTTAGTATAGTTTTTAGTTCCTTTAAACATCATGTGTTCAAATAAATGCGAAATACCAGTATTTTTATCTAGATATCCACCTCTAAAAACACCCACCCTATATGCTGTTGCCTTAGATTGATTGTTGTGCTCGTAAAGTAAAACCCCACCACCATTTAGTTTAATAATTTTAGGCATATAACTCCACTCCTCTTTAGTTAGTTTATGTAAGTTAAATTAAGTATATAATAAAAAAATTGTTTTAACAATTATAATATTTAAATATAAACAATTAAATTTTTTGTTGACTTTTTAACATGAGAGAGGCTACACTTTAATATCGAACAACTAAACACAATTCAATACTTAATTACAAATAAAGGGGGAAATTAAATGAAAAAACAACTTTTAAGTGCAATTATTGGTGGCGTTATGTTGTTTAGTACAACTGCCCTAGCAGGTTGCGACACCTCAAGCCTAAATCAATTTAAAGGATCAACATGGTATAATGGCACCGAAAGCCCAGCAGCAAACTATGGAAGCAAAGGAGACTACTTTTTTGAAACCGACACCTGCGATGTTTGGTACTATGGCGAAACAGGTTGGCAAGTTATATCAAACCTAAAGGGTGCTAACGGAGAAACTGGAGAACAAGGCGAAGCAGGCAAAGATGCCGAATCACCAGAATTTGTTGTTGAGAAAGATTACAAATTAACAACCTCTCACGTTTTGTATTCCGATTCAAATTACCCACTATTTGATCAAGGCACATTTCAAGAAACATTTTGCGGACCAATGACCTTTGACAGTTGTGTTATAAAAGTAGAAAAAGAAATTATAACACTAAAATGGACTCAAACAAATGAAGAAAATGTTGCAGTTGCAAATTTATATTTTAAAGCTAGAGAAAGTGAAAAATTAAATCCGACATACGACTATGAAAGTTGTGAAGTTTACTTAAATGATGTGTTAGCTACTGATTTGTCAGATGAAACTTTAAATAGTTGTATGAATACAAACATATTAAACCAAGTTCTATATCTTTTTAGTTTAGGAGAAACTTTCTTTCAAATACTTGCACAAGGCTCATATCTTGTAGGCAATCTATGTATTATAGACAGTGAAACACATCATTCATATTATGTAGCACAAGGATATGGTTTTTAACTAATATAACAATTAAAGACAAAACTTAATTTAACAAAAATTAGGGCAAAAACATAAAAAAGAACCTAAATTAGGTTCTTTTTTGTTGTTTAATTTAAAAAGCATTTTAAAATAAAAAAAATGTTCCTCGCAGTGGGGAACATTTTTAATTACAATGTTTTAGAATACAGAACTAATTAGTCTATTCTATCTTACTACTAATTAGATTTGATTTTGTCGTTTGTAACCTTGTGAGATGGTTACGTTTTAAATTTGGATTAGAGCTCTTAACTCTTCCTTAAAAGGAGGTGATCCAGCCGCACC
>JAFQTP010000005.1 GCA_017409005.1 Clostridia bacterium
AGTACTTTTACCGTAAAATTAAAAAGGAACGTTTATGAATAAAATTAAAGAAGCACTCTTACGGCTTAAATATCCGACGATGTTTTTTACAATTATGTATACATTTTTTGCACTAATTGTAATAGCCGGAACTGTTACACTTGTGGCACTAGGGTTTTCGACAGAGTTTTGGATTTATCCACTTTACATAATATCCGCAAGTGCATTAACATATCTTGTTTATTTAGTTGTTTATTATGCGCCAAAGATAAAACAAAACATTGTTAACTCTCTTAAAAAGCACAACTTTACAAACGAATTGCTTGAAAGTTATGGTTTTAGAAGCGTAATATTTGCAATGTTTTCTTTTATAATTAATATTGCATATGCCATTTTTCAAGGAACAATTGCAATTCTTGCAGGATCAATTTGGTATGGTGCTTTGGCTGTTTATTATATTGTAATTAGTTGCATAAGGGGTGGAATTGTTGGCGTTTCTAGAAAGCGTAAACACGAAGAATACCCGTTAGACAAACAGATTAAATCCTACCGAAACTGCGGTATTTATTTAATTTTGTTAAATGGAGCACTTATTCCTGCAATCTTTCAAATGGTTCAACAAAACCAATCCTTTGAGTACGCTGGACTTATGATTTACGCAATGGCTGCTTATGCTTTTTATAAACTCGGCATGTCAATTTACAACCTAATAAAAGCAAAGCAACACAACGATTACACTATTCAATCCATTAAAAATATTTCTTTTGCCGATGCGTTGGTTTCCATACTTGCACTTCAAACTGCGCTTTTGCAAACATTTGGCGGCGGATTTAACCCTGCCTTTGCAAACGCATTAACAGGCGGAAGTTTTTCTATTATAATTATTGCCATTGGCGTTATTATGATAATACTTGGACAAAAAGAATTAAATAAACTTAAAAATGAGCACACTAATGAAAAATAAATTTGAATTTTCATATTCAGCACCAACCGAAGCCGAACGAAGAGAGATTGAGCACATTAAAAGCCAATACCAAACCGATTCCAAAGGCTCAGCAACCCTGCAAAAACTTAGAAAACTTGACGGCAAAGTGCGAAACATCCCAACCTGCATTGCCCTTATTTGTGGAATTTTAGGAACACTTATTTTTGGTTTTGGACTAGCACTTGCACTAGAGTGGGAACTTTTTGTTTGGGGCGCTATTGTTGGCGCTTTCGGTTGTGTTGTTATTGGCTTTGCATACGTTATATATAACATTTTACACAACAAATTAAAAGACAAATATGCACCAGAAATAATAAAATTAAGCGACGAACTATTAAAGGAAATTAATGAAAAATAACTTTTTAGGCACCGACTCATTTGCTATTCTTCTAAAAAAAGAAAAGTACGATGAAGTAACACAGTATTACAAAGACTTTGGGTGGAAAATTGTTTCTTCCTTACCCCATGCTCAATACGCCAATATTTTGATTGTAGAATTTTCAAGAAACCATTTTGTTAACAACAAAGACGAACTTCAATTTTTGCAAGTTAATATGGAACACGACGTAAACAGCTTGGGCAAACTCGAAAAAACTAAACACTCTAGGTCTATTATTGTTGGTATAACACTGGGCTTGCTTATGGCAAGTTTTTTGACGATGTCCTTTTGTTTTTTGCTATTAAGACCAACTGTTACTGAAATAATATTGGGCTGTGCCTGTGCTTTTACTTCTTTGGTTTTGATTGTGTTTACACTATTTTGGCTAAAACAAAACATCAAAAAAGAAAAAACACACTTTTTACAAAAACAAACCGAACTTCAAGGCTCTATTAAAAATTATTGCTCTCAAGCAAAATCTTTGTTGGAGGCGGTTAATGAGTAAACATATTCACCTATCC
>JAFQTP010000006.1 GCA_017409005.1 Clostridia bacterium
TACCGAGGCACATAATATATTTTTTATTATAGGATAGGGTATTGAAAGTATCCTAGCTTTAATTCCTATAATAGTGGCGACCCGGAAGAGACTTGAACTCTCGACCTCTAGCGTGACAGGCTAGCGTTCTAACCAGCTGAACTACCGGGCCAAATAAAAATATAGGAATGGTGGGCCTTCAGGGACTCGAACCCCGGACTAACCGGTTATGAGCCGGTTGCTCTAACCAACTGAGCTAAAGGCCCATGTTAACACTTAAGTTAATGGTCGGGGTGAAGAGACTCGAACTCCCGGCCCCTTGATCCCAAATCAAGTGCGCTACCAAACTGCGCTACACCCCGATATCATTCTCAAGTGCTGACAATAGAAGTTTACACTAACACCATCAATTTGTCAATAAAAAAATTAAAAAAAATGATAAAATTTAATCCTTTTTAATATTTCCAATTTTTTTAATTTTTATAAATCTTTCTTTTATAAATATAAATGTAAAAAACACCTAAATTTGTCCATTTTTTAATATGTTAAAAAAAATGAAAAATAGTTTTTTTTCTACAAATGTTGTAAAAATTTTTATATTCTAATTTGTTAAAATTAAATAAATTAATAATTTTTTAAGGAGAAAACTTACAATGAACATCAAAAGTAGAGTTTATAATAACACACTATATATTATGCTTGTTGGCGAGTTGGACGAATATTCTGCTTCGTATACTCGAAATTGTTTAGATACTTTATTTAGTAGTCCTAATTTTAAACAGGTTATTATTGATTTATCTGAATTAGAATTTATGGATAGCACAGGGATTGGTGTGTTAATTGGTAGGTATAAAAAACTAAAAAGTGCAAATATTCCAATTTATATCTGTAACCCTAATTTGCACATAGAAAAAATATTTAAAATGACTGGCTTATACGAAATTATGCCTAAAATTAGTTAAGGAGACTAACATGGAATATAAAAACGAGTTAAAATTACAATTTTTAAGTTTAAGTGAAAATGAAGGATTTGCTAGAAGTTGTGTTGCAAGTTTTTGCTTGCCGCTTAATCCAAGCATCGAAACTATTACAGATGTTAAAACTGCTGTTAGTGAAGCAGTTACTAATTGTGTTGTTCACGCATATCCTAACAAGGTTGGAATTATTGAAATAAATGTTAAATTAACCGCAAACCAAATTTACATATCAGTTAAAGATTTTGGCGTTGGAATAGAAGATGTTTTAAAAGCCAAGGAACCATTTTTTACTTCGAAACCAGAAAGCGAGCGTAGTGGAATGGGATTTACTGTTATGGAAAGTTTTATGGATAGTGTAACTGTAAATTCTAAACCAAATGGTGGAACAGAAGTGGTTTTGGTTAAAACATTGGAGGATGTTTCGGTTGCAGTAGGAGGTTAAAATGCTGGATTTTGCAGAAACTTTACAACTTATTGAAAAAGCACAAAGTAACGACGAAGCTGCAAAAGATAAATTAGTTAACGAAAATTATCCGTTAATAAAAAGCATTGTTAAACGATATAAAAATAAGGGTGTTGAATATGAGGATTTATATCAAATTGGTAGTTTAGGATTTTTAAAAGCCATACAAAATTTTGATAAAAGTTTTAATGTTAAATTTTCAACATATGCAGTACCCATGATTGCTGGCGAAATAAAAAGGTATTTGCGTGATAATGGAATTATTAAGGTTTCGCGAAGTGTTAAACAATTAAGTGTTCAAATAAATAAATTTATTGAAGAATATATTTCTTTAAATTATAAATCTCCAGAAATTTCAGTTATTGCCGAGCACTTTAACATAACGACACAAGAAGCTGTTTATGCAATGGAAAGTTCACTTTCGCCATTATCATTATATTCGCAAGTTGGTGGAGAGGGGGAAGATAGCACACAAATGCTTATAGAAAAAATTCCTGACGATAAGCCAATTGATAAGCAAATGGATTATTTTTTACTTTTAAACATAATTAAAGAGCTTCCGTCTCGCGATAAAAAAATTATTATTTTAAGGTATTTTCGTGATAAAACTCAACGTGAAATTGCAGACATTTTAGGAGTTAGTCAAGTTCAGGTTAGCCGGTTAGAAAGTAAAATATTAAATCAGATAAAAATTAAAATGGTTGATGCGAATTAAGTGCTATGCAAAGCTGTTATGCAATCAATAAAAAAGTGCGATAATTCGCACTTTTTTATTATTTGAATAGTATCAATGAATAGTATTCAAAATTTCATTAATTATAAAAGCTCAGCATTATAATTATCTTGTTTTGGTGCAGCTAATTCATTAATTGTTTCGTTTAGTTCAACATTATTTTTTTGCTCTAATTCTAGTGCTTGTTGTTCGGTTGTATGGTTTTCGTAAGTTTCTATTTGTTCAGCACTTTTTTTAATGTCTAAACAATCTTCACATTCTTCTAATTGTTCTTCACAATTTTCACATTCGTTACTATCTAAACATTCTTCACATTCTTTAACACTTTCACAATTTATGCAGTCGTTTTCTAAATTTTTGTTTGAGTTTTTTTCGTCGCTTATAAAGGTTTCGCTACTAACCATGCTAGGTTTAGCACTTGTTTCTTCAGTAACACTAAGTGTGTTAATTCCATTGTTAACTGTGCCATGATTTAACATATCAATCATTGTATTACGTCCGTAGGTATCAACATTTTTGTTTGTTCTAGTGTTATCGCCATTTGCTGCTGGATAGTTGTTAGAACCAGCGTATCCGCTAAAGTTTCCATTAACGCCATTATTAACTCCATTATTTAAATTATTTTGCGTGATAATTCCATTTTGGAATGTTCCGTTTGGAGCATTTATTTTTTCGCTATCGGTTGGAAGGAGATAGCCATTATTAACGCCATTGTTTGTTGCTGGGGCGTTAACACCGTTAGGAGCTTGATTTAAGTTATTATTTAGCTTGTTATTATTAATTGCAGTATTTACATCTGTTTCAGTTTCTAAATTTGTATTATTGTTATTAACTGCATTTGAATAGGTGTCTAAGTTGTTGTTGGTGTTTAGATAAGTGTCTATATTACTTAAACTAGTTTCACTACCATCTGCTGTGCTTACATCTGACTCAGAAGTAGTTTCGGCTGTATCTTCTGTTTCAATAATATTTTCGGTGTCGGTTGTTTCAGAATTGGTTGCAGCGTCTTCTTCAGCTAAATTATCTTCAATAATTTGTTCGTTATTGATATCTGTTACATTTTCATTATTAGAACTACTTGTTTCGTTATCATTAACCTCAAAAGTTTCGTTATTAACATTTATTTCTAGTTCGGAGTTATTTGGGTTTACTATTTCTTCAGTTACAACTTGTTCTGATACTTCTGGGTTTATTTCAATAATATTCTCAGCTTCTTGAAGTAAATATTTTATTTGTTCTAGTGTTGTTAAAGCATTTTTAAGGTAGGTTATTCTGGTATCTAAATGGTTTAAAACACTTAAATAGTTACTGTTAATAACATCTATGCCCGCAGTAATTCCACCAACATCAGTTTTATTAATACTATCAACTTCGTCAGATAAATCGCCATTACATTTTTTAATTCGCTTAATTGTAATTTTAATGTCGTCTATATAATTGTTTAATGCGGCAATTTGTTGGGTTGAAGGAACAAATGTGCCATCTTTTATAGCACTATTTAAATCTTTAATTTCAACACAATATGCAATAACATTGTCTTTGTAATTGTTAAGTTCATTGTTTGCAACAATTGCATCGTTTGTAATGGCATATAAATTTTTCACTTTGCTAATATAGTTGGTTAAATAATCTTCGTTTTCAATGTTTTGCCTTGAGTAGCGCGGAGCATACCTAATTGGCCTACTTTCATGATAATAAATTATTGTTTGAGGTTCAGTTTCATTATTTTCAGTGTCAATGTTGGTAACATCTTTGGTAGTTTTTTCTTTTGCGGTATCATTTGTAGCAATATCTGCTGGTGTTTCGAAATTGTTTATTACAACATCTTGTGTTTCAATTGTTGTTTGTTCGCTTTCTAAATTTACAAGGGTTTTAGCAATTTTACGTTTATTACTTTCAATAGGAATAAAAACATTTAAATTGTTTGCACTTACTTTTGCTATAGATTTTTTATCTGAATTGGGTGCTGGCGTTGTTATGCTGTTAGTAATTGGATATATATCAGGATTAGATAAATAAGAATTATCAATAGTGTCTAGTTTATTAATTGTTGTGGTTAAGCAATTTAAGTTTGATTCTAAACTTTTGGCAACATTAGCGGGGGTAGAAGGTGTAGTGCACCCCAAAAGCAGCAAACCACCACAAACAACACTTGTTAAAATAACCGACGATTTTTTCATTTTGTCCTCCAAAAATTTTCTTTATTTTTTAGTTTGTAATAAAATCAAAAAATTATTTATAAAACTTGAAGGTTGTTTGTTTAAAACTTAAATTTTACGTAAACACTTAAACAAATGGAGAGAAATTATGAAAAAAGAAAAGCATATTTCCAGAAATGAACAATACAACATATATGTTGAATCTAAAATACCAAAAACAAAAAGTTTTCCAACATTAATTTGGGCTTTTTTAGTTGGCGGATTAATTTGTATGATTGGGCAAGGTATTTCTGATGGACTCATGGCACTTTTCCCCAACATGGGACAAGAAGAAGCAAGTGCATGGGTTTCGGTTATTTTAATTTTTATTGCCAGTTTGTTAACTGGGCTTGGGTGGTACGACCGCATTGGTGTTTTTGCAGGTGCTGGTTCAATAGTTCCCATAACCGGATTTTCAAACTCTATAACCAGCCCAGCAGTAGAGTTTAAAAAAGAAGGAATTATTTTTGGCTTATGTGTAAAAATGTTTACGGTAGCAGGTCCGGTTATTGTTTGTGGTCTAGTAATTAGTTTTTTAACTGGATTAATATATTTAATTTTTTAAGGTGAGTTATGAGTAACAAAGTGGGTGAGCAAACAATAATTTTTAAAAATAAGCCCAAAATTATTGGTAATTTTTCGGTTGTTGGCGAAAAGGAAGGTCATGGTCCATTTAAAGACTATTTTCATCACATTTTAGAAGACGATTTATTTGGAGAATCGTCTTTTGAACATGCTGAAAGAAAAATGCTTGAATATGCAATTAGTAGTTCAATTGAAAAAGCAAAGTTAAATATTAATAAAATCGATTTAATTGTTGGAGGCGATTTGCTTAATCAAATTATTTCAACATCGTTTACAGCGCGTCATTTCGATAGGCCATTTTTAGGAATTTATGGCGCTTGTAGCACAATGGCTGAAAGTTTGGCTGTGGGAGCAACATTTGTTGATGGTGAATATTTTAAAAATGTTGTTTGTGCAACAGGTACACATTTTTCAACGGCAGAACGTCAATATAGGTTTCCGCTAGAACTTGGTAATCAAAGGCCACCAACAAGTCAATGGACTGTTACGGGTGCCGGAAGTAGTGTTTTAAGTTTAAATTCTAATGGTCATTCAATAACTTATGCAACACTTGGAAAGGTTACGGATTATGGTATTAACGATGTTAATAATATGGGTGCAGCAATGGCACCATCGGCAATGAGTACATTAATTTCGCATTTTCAAGATACTAAAACAACACCAGACGACTACGATTTAATTGTAACTGGCGACTTAGGTAAACTTGGTTCAGAAATTTTAATGGATTTAATGGAGCATAATGGTTATAAACTTGGTAAAAATTATAACGATTGTGGACAAATGATTTTTAACAATAATCAAAAAACCTTTCAAGGTGGAAGTGGTTGCGGTTGTAGTGCAAGTGTTTTAAATTCTTATATTTTAAAAAAGATGGACGAGGGTGTGTTTAAAAAGGTTTTATTTGCGGCAACTGGTGCATTGCTTAGCACACTTAGCACACAGCAAGGCGACACAATTCCAGGCATTTGCCATGCTGTTGTTATCGAACGCGACGAAAGGGTTGGGAGGAAATAATGTTGGAAATGTTTTTAACCTATTTAAAGGTGTTTTTAGTTGGTGGATTAATTTGTATGTTGGGTCAAATTTTAATTATTAAAACAAAAATAACTAGTTCAAGGATATTGGTTTTATTTGTTTGTATTGGTGCGGTTTTAGAAGCTGCTGGTTTATACGATCCGCTGGTTAATTTTGGAAAGGCTGGTGCAACGGTTCCAATAACTGGGTTTGGCCGTAGTTTAGCAAAAGGTGCAATTCAGGGTGTTAAAGAAATGGGCTTTATTGGTGCATTTACAGGTGGACTAACTGCAACTGCTGCAGGCATTACTTGTGCTGTTGTTTCAGCGTTTATTTTTGGATTAATATTTAATAGTAAAACAAAAAAGTTTTAATTTAGTTTTATTAAAAATAATTTAAACATATAAATTACTATGGTAAAAAAACTAACAATGTCCATAAAAAAATATAAGCGTAAAATTTCAATTTGGGCAAGTGTTATTTTAATAGTTATTCTAATTTGTTTAATGTTTAAAAATAGCATAAACACTGTTATAGCAGACACAATTGAATTAAAGTCTAAGGCACTTGCAACAAAGGCAATGAATAGTGCAATTGCCGATGTTGTAATAAATTCAATTGTTTACGAAGACTTGGTTAATATTATAACAGACGAGTTGGGCAACATTAGCATGATTCAAGCAAACTCGTTAGAAATAAATAATTTAAGTAAAGATTTGGCTCAAACAACCGAAATTAAAATTGAAGAATATGGCAGAACTGGGGTTTCAATTCCAATTGGTTCGTTTACAGGAATACCATTATTTGTGGGTAGAGGACCTAAAGTTAATTTAAAGGTTAACCCAATTGGCGCGGTTAATTGCTCGTTTTTATCGCAATTTGAAAGCGCAGGAATTAACCAAACTAATCATAAAATATATTTAAAGATAAGTGCCGATGTTGGTGTGGTTTTACCTCTTCTTAGTACAAAATATAACACCACTAGGCAAGTTTTAATATCTGAGAGCATAATTGTTGGACAAGTTCCAGAAGTTTATTTATATTCCGATACGCTAGATACGCTTTTAAACTTTGTTCCATATTAAAAAAATTTTCATTGTTAATTTTGTTATACTATGTTAAAATTAGTTTTGTAAAAAGGAAGTTAATAATGATTTTTTTAGATAATGCAAGCACAACCAAAATATACGACGAGGCGTTAAAAGAATATAACGAACAAAGTGTTAACAACTTCTATAATGCTTCGGCTTTGTATAAAAGTGGTTCCGATGTTTTAAAACAATTAAACAAAGCCAGAGCAAATTTAATAAAATTGCTTGGAGGTTCTACAATTGATAACCTAATTTTTACTTCTGGTGCAACTGAGGCAAACAATATGGCGGTTAACGGCTCAATTAGAAAAAACTGCGGTAAACTGGTTTTTTCCTATGCTGAACACCCAGCCATTTTTAATGTTGCAAAAAATTTGCAAAATCAGGGATACAATGTTGAATTTGTGGATTTGACTAAAGATGGTGTTGTAGACGAAGAAGATTTTAAACAAAAAATTAAAGGGGCATCGTTTATTTCAGTTATGCACGTTTGTAACGAAACTGGTGCTGTTAACGATATTAAACGATTAGTAAGAATTGCCAAAACTGAAAACAAAGATGTTATTTTTCATTCCGATGGTGTTCAGGCTTTTGGTAAGATTGCAGTTAATGTTAAAGATTTGGGTGTTGATTTATATACAATTAGTGCTCATAAAATTCATGGACCCAAAGGTGTTGGAGCCTTATATGTTAAAAAAGGAATTAATTTAAAACCTAGCGTGTTTGGCGGTGGGCAGGAATTTGGTTTGCGTAGCGGAACCGAAAATACTTGCGGAATTTTGGCATTTAATGTAGCTGCACAAAAAATTGTTGAAAATCAGAAGATAAATTTTAGTTGTGTTACTAAATTAAAAGAAGAGTTTTTGCATGAATTAACAAATAATTTTGATGTGATAATTAATTCAACTAACGCATGTTCGCCATACATAATTTCATTTGCGGTTTTAAAGGTTAAAGCCGAAACAATTTTACACATGGCTGAAGAGCAGGGTGTTTTAATTAGCAATGGCTCGGCTTGTTCAAGTAAACACACCGATAACCGCATTTTAAGTGCTATGGGAATAGATCCTAACACTATAGCAAGTTCAGTAAGAGTAAGTTTTAGTGAATTTAACACCACTAACGAGGTTGTTACCGCTGCAAAAGTTATTAAAGAAACTTGCACAAGATATATTAAAATTTTAAAATAAAGGACATAAGATGAATAAAGCAATATTAATTAGGTTTGGAGAAATTTTTTTAAAAGGTAAAAATAAACATATTTTTGAAAGAATGCTTATACATAACATTCTTGCTGCTTTAAAAGATTATCAGCTTAAATTAACAAAAATTTCTGGCAGATATATTTTAACCGAATACGAAGAACTATATGAAACCGACATCATGGAAAAGGTTAGTCATGTTTTTGGTGTTTATTCGTTAAGCCCTTGTTATGTTGTTAAAACATTAAGGCAAAACATTGAAGATTGTTTAAAACAAATTGAAATAACAACACAAACATTTAAAGTAGACGTTAAACGTGCTGATAAGTTTTTCCCAATTCAATCAACTGAATTTGCAGCACTTATGGGTGGGGTTATTTTAGATAAAAAACCAAGTTTAAAAGTTAACCTTACTAAACCAGAAACTTGCGTTTATATTGAAATTAGAGAAGATGGAAACACTTACATATATAGCACAATTGTTAAGTGTGTTGGTGGCATGCCGGTTGGTTCTAGCGGTGGTGGGTTGTTGTTACTTTCTGGTGGAATTGATAGCCCTGTTGCTGGATACTTAATGAGCAAACGTGGAATGCCTCTACAAGCAATTCATTTTCATAGTTTTCCATATACTAGCGAACTTGCCAAAGATAAAGTTATTTCACTTGCAAAAATTATTAGCGAATATACTGGAAATATTAAATTACATATTGTTCCATTTACAAAAATTCAGGAAGAAATTCATAAACATTGCAAACCTGAATATATGATTACGTTAATGCGCAGAATTATGATGCGTATTGCAGAAAGAATTGCAAAACAAAACGATTTAAAAGCAATTATTACTGGTGAAAGTTTGGCACAAGTTGCTTCACAAACCATTGAAAGTATGACTGTTACAAACGCTGTTATTGCCGATTTACCTGTGCTTAGACCACTTATTGCAATGGATAAAGAAGATATTATTGAAATTAGTAAAAAAATTAACACTTACGAAACTTCTATTTTACCTTACGAAGATTGTTGCACAGTGTTTTTACCAGAACACCCAATAATTAAACCTAAACTTGAAAAGGTTTTAAAGGAAGAAGAAAGGCTAAATATTGAAGAATTAATTGCCGATGCAATTTCTAAAATTGAAGTTGTAAATACCGATGAAATCTAACAAAAAAGTCGAATATAAGTTCGACTTTTTTTATAAGCATATGTTTGACAAATTAGACTAATTAAATTACAATTATAAATGTAGTAAATATAACTTTTGAGTAATGCAAAAGTTTATTTATATATAATAATAAATTCCTTATTTTTAAGGGTTAATAAATTGTACTATCAAAATTTAATAAAAGGAGAGAAATAAGAATGACACAAAGTGCAATGTTTAGTTTATTAGCATTGTCTACTCCAGTTGTCGGCGTTATTGTTGGTGTTGTTTGTGCACTAGTTGCATTGCCAGCTGGTATGTTTTTAAATTCTGTTTTATCTAAAAAGAAAGCAGATAAAAACAAAGCAACCGCAGCAAACATTATTCAAGAAGCTTTAAACGAAGCAAAAACAGTTAAAAAAGAAGCTGTTTTAGAAGCTAAAGACGAGGTTTTAAAGTTAAAAAACGAATGTGATGCCGAACTTAAAGAAAGACGTGCTGAAGTTCAAAAGGCTGAAAACAGAATTGTTCAACGTGAAGACTTTATTACAAAAAGAGAAATGATGTTGGATAGTAAAATTGAAGCCATTGACAACATGAAAAATCAATTAGAGTTAAAAGAGCAAGAAATTGATAAGGCAATTATGGAACAAAATAAAGTTACCGAGAAAATTGTTGAGGAACTTGAAAAAGTTTCGGGGCTTTCAAAAGAGGAAGCAAAAAATCAGTTAATTGCAAAATTTGAAGACGAAGCAAAAAAAGACGCTGCAGTTATCGTTAGAAACATTGAACAAACTGCTAAAGACGAGGCAGATAAAAAGGCTAAAGATATTATTACTTTAGCAATTCAAAAATGTGCTGCAGACCATACAAGTGAAGTTACTGTTTCATCTGTAACATTACCAAGTGATGAAATGAAGGGCAGAATTATTGGACGTGAAGGTAGAAATATTAGGGCATTAGAAAATGCAACAGGAGTAGATTTAATTATTGACGATACACCTGAAGCAGTTGTGCTATCTTCATTTGACCCAGTAAGGCGTGAAATTGCAAGAATTTCGTTAGAAAAATTAATTTTAGACGGACGTATTCATCCAACCAGAATTGAAGAAATGGTTGAAAAAGTTGCTAGAGATATGGAAGTAACAATTAAAGAAGCCGGTGAATCTGCTGCCTTTGATGCTGGCATTAATGGCTTACACCCAGAACTAATTAAAGTTTTAGGTCGTTTAAAATACAGAACCAGTTATGGTCAAAATGTTTTAAAACATAGCCTAGAAGTTTCATATTTGGCAGGGCTTATGGCTAGCGAACTTGGTGCAAATGTTAATGTTGCAAAACGTGGTGGGCTACTACACGACATTGGTAAAGCAGTAGACCACGAAGTTGAAGGAACACACGTTACAATTGGTGTTGATTTAGCAAAAAAATATAAAGAAAGCAAAGAAGTTATTCACTGTATTGCCGCTCACCATGGCGATTGTGAATTTGAAAGTTTAGAGGCAATGCTTGTTCAGGCTGCCGATGCTATTTCAAGTTCAAGGCCAGGCGCTAGACGTGAAAGCTTAGAAACCTACATTAAACGTTTACAAAAACTTGAAGAAATTGCAAACAGCTTTAAAGGCGTTGATAAATCGTATGCAATTCAAGCAGGCCGTGAAGTTAGAATTGCTGTTAAACCTGGTGAGGTAAGCGACGACGAGGCTTTATTTATGGCTAAGGAAATTGCTCAAAAAATTGAGAAAGAAATGGAATATCCTGGCACAATTAAAGTTAACGTTATTAGGGAAACACGTAGTGTTGAATATGCTAAATAATAAAAAAGACAATCGGTTTGATTGTCTTTTTTGTTTGATAAATAAAAAAAGAGAGGTAAAACCATCTCTTTAAAATTGGCAGGGGCGGAAGGAATCGAACCCTCCTCAAAGGTTTTGGAGACCCCTATTCTACCGATGAACCACGCCCCTAAAATTAAGTGCAGTTTTAACCGACTTCTAAATTATAATTAAAACTAATGCAAATGTCAATAAATTGGGTTAAATAGTTTGGTTTAAATTTTTAAAAATGATATTATTTTTATGTTAAATTTAAATAGGGTAGTCAGTTATGAAAAAAGTTGATTTATATACCGATGGTGCATGTTCATATAATCCAGGCCCGGGTGGTTATGGCATTGTTTTAAAATATAAAGATGTTCAAAAAGAAGTTTCTGGGTTTTGTGATAACACAACTAATAACCGAATGGAAATTACTGCAGTTATTGAAGGATTTAAACTTCTTAAAGAGCCTTGTGATGTTACTGTTTATTCCGATTCAGCTTACACATTAAATGCTTTTTTAGAGGGCTGGCTTGAAAACTGGCAAAAAAATAATTGGCGAACAGCTGGAAAAAAACAAGTTTTAAATGTTGATTTATGGCAAGAATTGCTAAAAGTTATTGAACCTCATAAGGTAACGTGGGTTAAAGTTAAGGGACACGCCGATAACGAACTTAATAATAGGTGTGATGCTCTTGCTAGAAAGCAAATTGAAGAAAACACAAAAAAATAGGATACGTTTTGTATCCTATTTTTTATTTTTATTGTATTTTAGAAATCTCTTACTTTAAATACGATGTGTGTAATTAATAAGAACACTACAACAGTTAAACCATAAATTCCTAGCGACATAAAGAAGTTAGAATTTGTTAATAGTGATGGTGTAAATAAGTTGTTTAAAGCTGATGAACTTGTGGTTAAGAAACTTCCGCCAAAATATTTAAATAAATCAGCATTAATAAACGGAATAAACGAGTACCAATATGCTCCACCAAACAAAATATTTAAGCTTAATGCTAAAATAAACATTATGCACGAAATTGAAATTGCTGCGGTGTAGGAGCGGAATATTGTTGAAATTGATAGGGCAATAACTGTGTAGAAGAAAATTTCTAGAAGTATGCAACCAACATTAATTGCCATCAAAATCATTGGGTGAATTGCAAATGAGTGTGTGGAATTAAATGTTACTAAAATTAATGTGTTATCAAATGGGAATAGTGCAATTCCGGCAACTAAGCATATAATAAAACTAAATAGCACAAATAAGAACACAAATATCATTGTTGCAAGAAGTTTTCCAGAAATAATTTTCCAACGTTTAAATGGCCTCATTGCAAGCAATTTAATTGTTCCACTATCATATTCAGAAGCAATTAAACTTGCTGACATAAATATTGCAAAAACAGTTATAATTAATGTTGCAATTTCCATGCCATAAAACATAAAATCATATGCAGTTGTTTTTGTTCCACTATTTTTATTAAAAGCAAAAACGTCGTTATAATTTTGGTTGTATGTGCCACTTTCAATAAAATACTTTGTTTTTGTTAGTTCTTCTTGTTTTTCGTAAATGTTAAAACTTTCAAAACCAACATAGTTGGTTATATTATTAAAATCTAAAGCTCCAACAGCTTCTAAGTTAATGGTGTTGTTAACTAGGTTTGTAGAGTTAAGTGAAAGTATACGATAGTTTGAAACAAGGGAATTAAAGCTATCAATATCTTTTTGTAGTTTTGATGCTGAATCTTTTTTTGCTGCTTCAATGCTCTCATTTAATCCTGATTTTAATTCTTCAATACGTTTTTGAAGTGTGGTTTTAAGCTCTTTTAAAGTAGAATCTGAAACACTAAATGGAATTAGGTTGTTTGAAAATGATTTTATATCAGCAGATAGTGATAAAATGCTTAATTGTTTAACAATGTTTTCGTGGCGTTTGTATTCTGCAACATTTGCGTTAGCATCACTATTAAACGAGTCAATTGTGGTTTTAACTTCTTCAATTTTGTTTATAAGTGCATCATATTCAGAAATGTTTATAAACGCTAAGGAATGACTGCTGTTGTGTAAACTTTTAAGTGTTGTTAAAAATGTTTCAACTTCTAGTGTTAAGTCGTTTTTAAGTGTTGTAAAGTAGGTTTGGTTTGTGTTAGGAGAGTTTACAACGCGATTATAATATTCATTTTGTTTAGCTGTAATTGAGTCGGCATAGTAGTTTAATGTTGATTGAATAAAGTTTACATTGGTTTTGTAAATGTTGTCTAAACTATCAAGATATTCAGATGTGTTAGTAATAATACTAACAAAACTTTTTGCATCTTGAACCGACGCTTTAGTTTTTAATTCTTGTAAAGTTTCTTTTGCTTTTGTGTAAATTGAAAGGGTAGTAAAGTGTGCATAAAACTCACAATTGCTACTTAAAGATGATATATTGTTGTAAATTTGATTATAACTATCAATCGAGTTTTTAACTTTTTTATAAGCGTTTGAAATTTTTTCAGAGTCGGTTGTTTTAACTGCACTAGATAAATCTTGACAAGCAATTGTAAATTCGTTATGTACTTTTTTAAGTTCTTCGTTGCGCGAATTTAAAACTTCATAAAAATTAATTTTTGTAAGATTATCTGCAATAATGGCATTATATTTGGTTCTTTTAATGTCGTTACCGCCCGAAACATTTTCGTCGTTTGTAAATTTGTCATACACTTGTCCAACCGAAGTTCCTTCAATTTTAACAGTGTAATTTTGTTTGTTGGTTGGTGCGAAGAATAATAAAGATAGAACTAAGACGGCTGCCAAAATAACACCCATCAAATAAACGCTAGGTTTTTTAAATATTTTTATAAATTCCGCACGGGCAATTCTAAAAACCCCCATATTTACTCCTTTTCTTAGAAAATCTCTATTCTTCCATTTGTTTTTTGTTTTATTAATTCCATGAAAATGTCTTCAAGTGTTTTAGTAATAAATTCAACACCGAAAATTGAAAGACCATTATCTAGTAGTCGTTTACTAATTTCAGGAACTGCTTCTTCGCCGGCAGAAACATAAATGCTGTTTCCGGCAACGTCAACTTTATATCTAAATTCGTTAATAACTACTTTACCAGCAAAGTTAGGGTAGTCAACTTTAAATTTAATGCGTTTTGAACCAATAATTCCTTCTTTAAGTTGACGAATTGTTTTAAGTTCAATTAACTGACCATTGTTAATAACGGCAAGGGTATCACACAATTGTTCCATCTCGGCAAGCATGTGTGAACTAACCATAATAGCAATTTTATATTTTTGAGCAAGGTTTTTTAAGAACTTTCTCATTTCAACAACGCCTTGTGGGTCAAGTCCACTAAAAGGTTCGTCTAAAACCAAAAGTTTAGGGTTGTGTAGTAATGCTTGCGCAATGCCTAAACGTTGGCGCATACCTAGCGAGTAGTGCTTAACTTTATCTTTTAAACGATGCTCTAATCCAACAATTTTACCATAAGCTAAAATGGTTTGTTTTGAAATTCCTTTATATAGACTTGCATAATATTTTAAGTTATCGTAACCGCTCATATATCCATACATTAAAGGACTTTCAATAATTCCACCTGTTAGTTGCATGGCTTTTTCCAAATCGCGTTGAACATTATAGCCACAAACAGTAACTGTGCCATGTGTTGGCTTTGTTAAACCACAAATCATTCTCATAGTGGTGGTTTTACCGGCACCATTAGGACCAAGGAAACCAAAAATTTCCCCTTCGTGAATTTCAAAGGAGACATTATTAACCGCAACTCTATCTTCAAAAGCTTTGGTAACATTTTCAAGTTTAAGTACAACTCTGCTCAAAATAAACCCTCTATTTTGTAAATTAATTTAAGAATTAAATTAAATATATGCCCAAATTTTTAATTATTTTATCATAATAATATTTCTTTGTAAAGTCATAACAAAGCCAATTAATTAATACAATAATATATATTAATATAACATAAGAGGTAAAAATGTTAAAAAAACAGATAATCTATTACATAACACTTGTGTTACTACCCATTATAATTTTTATAAATTATCAAACAAATCCAAAGGTTTTGCATTCTAATTTTGTAGAAATAGTTATGCTTATTGCTAGCATATTGTGCAGTTTGCTATCAGCTTTTTTTAGGTTTAAGAAAAAAACATTGCCATATCGTATGCTTTTAGTTGTTAACATAATTTTGTGTGTGGTAGTTTTTGTTTGGTCGTTATTTTCAAAATATGATATGCTTCAAGTTTTTTCTTCTATTGCAACGTTTAAACAATTTATTTTATCTACCGGCGAAAAGGGTATGATTATTTATGTTTTAATTCAAATAATTCAAGTATTGTTTGTTCCAATTCCGGCAATGATTATAACTTTAACTGGTGTTGCCATTTACGGACCATTACTTGGTTCGTTGTTGTGCACATTAGGTGTTCTTATTGGGTCGTATGGTTCGTTTTTAATTGGCCGAATTTTCGGAGCAAAGTTGGTTACATGGGTTGTGGGTAAGGAAAATGCAATAAAATATGCAAATTTAATTAATCAACGAGGAAAGTTCTTTTTAATAATTGCATTTTTGTTGCCATTGTTTCCAGACGACATTTTATGTTTAATTGCCGGAATTACAAGTATGAAATTTAAACATTTCTTTTGGATTACGTTAATAACACGCCCAATTGGTGTTATTTGCATGAGTTATTTTGGTGGTGGATATGTTATTCCGTTCACTGGTTGGGGATTGTTTGTTTGGCCATTTATTTTGGCTTTTGCAATTGCAGCAGTTGTTGCATCAACAAAATATCAGCCACAAATTGAAGGTTGGATATTATCTAAACTTTCAAAAATATCTGTAAAAAAGAAAAAAGCCGTGTAATAACGGCTTTTTTAATTTAATAAACCTTTTTGTCTAGCAATACCATTTTATAAACTAGTGGTGTTAAAATAAAGTTAATTGCTAAAATAATTGGTAATAATAATTTAGTTGAAAATAGTGTTACATTTGAGTTATTTAATCCGGCAAAAGTGCATAATGCATATGTTAGGGCACAAGTTGCTAAAAACAATAATATGCCAAACAGTAGCGAATAAGATAATTTAAACGTGTTTGATTTTCGTTTGTCTGGTGAAACAAAGTATGGTATTAAACAAATTAATAAAAGGGCAACGGCAATACCATAACCAATTCCATAAAATATGTAATCTGTGGAATATAATAAATTTTGTGATTTTAACGCAATAAGCAATGTTGAAATTTGCAAAATCATTAAAACAAACATAAAAATGCCATATTTGAAACGAGCTTTGTTAACTAAAATAAAGTTTGTTTCTTTTTTGTCTTCGTCTACTTCTGTAACAAAAGGTTTAAATTTAAATCCTTCTGGTTCAAAATTCTTTTTAGGTTGAATGTTGTAATTATAGTTTTGAGTTTGAACAATTGCTTCTTCAATTTGTTCGGCAGGAATTTCTTCCTCGTAATCATAATCGTAATTATTATTTTCAGTTATTTCAGATTCGTTATCTGTTGCTAGAAGGTCGCCTAAAATATTTTTATAATCAATTTCTGGCTCGGCTGGTTCAGTAGTGTTGGTTTTTTGACTTATAATTTCGTTAAATTTTTCATTAAACTTCTTATTTCTAAGTTCACGTTCTTCTTCGGTTAGCTCGTCGGCTGAATAATCGACCTTTTCAGCTTTAGGTGTTTGTTTAATAACAGGGTCTTTATAATCAATTCTTGCGCCAACATTATCAAATATTTTTTGTTCTTTACGGGTAGGGGCGGGTTCGCCAACCTTTAAAATTCCGTATTCGTCCATAACAACTTGATTTTTAATAGGCTCCGATTTTTGTTCGTTAAGTTCTTCTTTGTTAAGTGCAACTTGTTTACGTTTTAAATCTTCCCAACTAAAAAAGTCTTGAGATTGTTCTTTAATTAAAGGAATGTCGTGTTTTTCTTCGTTAACAGTTTGCTGTGTTTCAGCAGGAGTTTCGTCGTTAAGTTTAAGTTGTTGAATGCGATTAACGTTTACGGTTTCTTCTTTATAAACCTCGTTTTGTGGGGCAGTGGAAGAAAACATATCTACTTGAATTGAATTTTCTTTTATAGTTTCTGGTTTTGCAGTTGTTTCTTTTTTAGTAGAAACAGGCTTTGGCGATTGTTTATTTTCAAGAAGTTCGAAAATATTATAATCTTCGTCGTCAGTATTTTTTGTAAGAGTGGTTGTTTGTTCTTGTTTTTCTGAAATTTTTGGCTCAGACGCTATTTCAAGTTGTTCAATTTGCTCTACTGTAATTTCGTCTTCTTCCTCATCGTCAACATCGTAGCCTTTGTTAATTGTTTTATTGTAATGGTTTTTGCCCAGCTCGGTAATAGTGTAATAGTGGCGTCTACCGCCAATATCGCTATCACCCCAATAAGAGGTAATAAAACCTTTTGTTTCAAAACGTTTTAAACTGCTATATAAACTAGGTTGTTTAAGTTGAATTTTTCCATTACTTTTTTCTTCAACTTCCTTTATGATTTCATAGCCGTATTTATCGCCACTTATAAGGCTTTCTAAAATAATATTGTTAACAAATCCTCTTGATGCTGTTTTTCTTCTTGCCGCCATAACGCCTCCTACATTTATTTATCGGGTTAGGGAACCAATAAAAAATCGATAATTTATATTATTATAATATAAAAAATTATTTTTTTAGTCAAATGAAATACTATGCAAACATGCTTTAAATAGTATTATGCAAGCCAAAAAAGTAGTAAAAATAAAGCCATTTATGCTATAATATGCAAAAGTTCCCCCGGTGGTGCAGATTTTCCAAACCGCTGTCTGATCCTGCCACCTGAAGGAATCTTAGCCGGTTTTTAGCCGAAATTGCAGGATTCCTTCCATACCGGGGATGAAATTGAAGCAAAAGAATGATATAATAATATCTATTAACATAATATAAACCTTGAAAGGATGCGTATTTCTATGATTCGGATATTGATTATTATCATGCTTATCCACACATTCTCATACTGGATAGGCTATTTGATTGGTCTTTCAGAA
>JAFQTP010000007.1 GCA_017409005.1 Clostridia bacterium
AATCAAATCTAATTAGTAGTAAGATAGAATAGACTAATTAGTTCTGTATTCTAAAACATTGTAATTAAAAATGTTCCCCACTGCGAGGAACATTTTTTTTATTTTAAAATGCTAATTAGCAAATCTACTTCAAAAAGAGAACAAAATTCTTATGTCGCGTATGTCTATATACAGCTCAATCGAATTTTGTTCTCTTTTTTTGTACCTTTATCTAATTATATTATTTTAAAATTTTCTTTATTTGCTTCTTATATCTTTAACATTAGTTCACAAGACACTAAAAACTTCCTGTAGCGTATGTCCATATACTACTTAGTCAGTTTTAAGTGCCCTTTTTCTTATCTCCATCTAATTTCTTTCTTGAAAATGCTTTCTTGTTTCGTTTATTTTAAATTACCTCTTTCATGTTTGACAATTTTTGATAAAATTGATATATAAAAATTGTAGTAATTTTAAATTAATTATTATTTATAATAATTAAAATTTTTAAACTATGGAAAAATAAAGATAACAAGTTGTTTGAGGTAATGCATGTTAAAAGTAGATTCTTTGTTTAAAACTTATAAAAACGCAAAAAGTCCGGCAATTCATGATATAACTTTTACAGTTAATAATGGAGAGGTTTTTGGTTTAGTTGGTAAAAATGGTGCCGGCAAAAGTACCACAATTAAATGTATTACTGGAATACATGCTTTTGAATCTGGAAATATTACCATTAATACATACAATATAAAAAAGAATGAAAACAAGGCAAAGTCGTTAATAGGATATGTTCCAGATAATCATTCTGTTTACGAATGTTTAACTGGATTAGAATATGTTAACTTTATGGCTGATATATATAATGTTTCGTTAGTTGATAGGCAAAAACGAATTGCAAAATATTCAAAATTGTTTAATATGGAACACGCTTTAAATAAACAAATAAGTGGATATTCGCATGGCATGAAACAAAAAATATGTATTATGGGTGCCTTGGTTCATGAGCCTAAATTATGGATTTTAGACGAACCTTTTTTAGGGCTTGACATGCAAGGAATGGAAGTAGTTAAAAAAAGTATAATTAAATATTCTAAAAATAAAAAACACATGGTAATTTTTAGCAGTCATAATTACGATTCTGTGTGCGAATTATGCGATAAAGTTTGTGTTATTGATAAAGGAACAGTACTAGAAGTTTTAGACATGAAACAAAATGGTAGTCGTGAAAGATTAAAGAAATTAATGTTATGAGTTTAGAAGTTAAAAATGTTTATAACTTAATAAGGCTTAACTATAAGGCATCTCGACCTCAGGGAGAGCAAAAGATAAGCACAAAATGTTTAACCTATGTGTTAAGCGTTTTGTTTGGTGCCATAATAGGTTTGGTGTTTTTTAGTTTGTGTAAAAAGCTAGGGGCTGAAAGTTTTAAAGGCTTACTATCGGTGCAATGCTTAGGTTTTCAGCTGTTTTTACTAAGCTATGCCATAACCGATTTATATAAATTATTGTTTGCAAATACCGATAAAGAAATTTTAGCATATTTACCTGTAACCAAACGTCAGATATATATTTCTAAAATAATTTATTGTTATTTACGAATGTTTTTATTGTTTGCATGCTTATCGGTGCCATGTTTTTTAATTTATGGGGTTCTAAATAGTGTTGCAATTTGGTATTATTTTTCAATTATATTTGTTGTTTTGCTTTTACCAATTTTGCCGTTTGGAATTGCAAATGTTTTAATTTTTCCTATAACGTTTTTATTGATTTGGCTAAAACACAAATTAGTGCTTAAATTAATTTTAATGGCAATTTTAACCGTGGTTGTGTTTTTTATTTACAATAATTTGATTTTTGAAATTGCAAACATTTTATTGCTTGATTCAGCAAATTCAAACATTATTATTTCGCTAGCAGACAAATTGGCAAATGCTTTATTGCCATTTGGAATTTTTGCAAGATTTATGCTTGCCGATAGAATGTTAACAACAATTTTTGTTATATTATTATTATCGTTAGTGTCGTTAGGTATAGGTTTAACAATAGGATTGTTATCGTATAAAAATATTTTTCAAATTGCGTTGGCAGATAAAAATAATTCAAAAGAAATAAAATCAAAAACAAAATGTAGCTCGCCGTTTAAAGCATTTTTAGATTACGAAATTAAAAGTTTATTCAGAAATTCTACATACTTGTTTGTTTATTTTGTTATGGCGGTTTCAATGCCAATTATGGTTGCACTTTGCAACGGATTTATTTTAGAGTTTGCAATAAGCAAGGTTGGTAGTTCAATTATGTGGGGCGTAACACTATTTGTAATAATGTGTTTTGTTTCAATAATTTGCTCACCAACGGCATCGTTTATTAGTAAAGAGGGCGAAAACTTTTGGATTATAAAAACTAACCCGCACGGAATAAAATATCCTTTAATAGCAAAATCTGTTGTGGGTGTTGTTTGTGCTAGTTGTTCGTTGTTTGCAACTTTAATTGCGGTGCTTGTACAAAAACACATATCTATTTTGTTTGCTTTAGTTATTTTATTAATTGTTGCAGTTTTTATTGTTGGATTAGTAAGTTTTGGAATAAACTTGAATTTATTTAGACCAAATTTGTTTAAATCCAATAGGGAAAATAACTCGAACATTGCTATTCATATTTTAATTAGTTTTATAATTGCTATATTAGTTGGCGTTTTAGGAATTTTGGGTGTGTTCATGTTTCCGCCATTTATTATAATATTAATTATTGCTAGCATCGTGCTAACGTTTACAATAATAAATGTTTTAGTATTAATTTTGTTAAGTAAAAAATTATATTTAGCAATGGAGGTGTAACATGAAAAAATTAATGATTTTTTTAATTGCGTGCATTCCGTTTTTGCTAATTATGGTGGTGCAGTTAACTTCGGTTGTGATTCAAGAAACACAATATGTTTCAGTAGAAAAAGTGTTTTTCGAACAAGAGCAGGTTGTTGTTAAAAAAGAAACGTATCAAGATGTAACGTTGCAGTTCCCGGCAAAAATAAATCCAATTGGTGCAACACACAAAAACGTGGTTTATTCAAGTTCCGACACAAGCATTGCCGAAGTTGATAGTTTGGGTAATGTTACATTTAAAGATTTTGGTTATGTAACAATTTATGCTCAAAGTTTAGATAATAAAGCCCTAGTTGCAAAGTGTATGTTTCATGTAACCGACAACAAAGCACATAGGGTAGAAATTATTGAACGCATTGAAACAATGGTTGTTAACACAACTTTCTTTGTTAGAGCAAATATTGTGCCTGTTGAGGCAATTGATAAAAGTTTACAATATGAATCGTCTAATCCGCAAGTGGCTGAAATTATGCCAGATGGAATGATTAAAGCCTTGTCGGGAGGACAAACAACAATATCAGTAAAAACAGCAAATGGTTGTACCGATAGTTTTGTTTTAAATGTTATTGTTCCGGTAAGTGGTGTGTTTGTGTCAGAAACCAGCATTGTAACGGCTGAAACAGCATTATCGTTTCCTAGTTATGAAGTGCAACCTACAAATGCAACAAATAAAAATGTTAGGTTTGAATCTAGTAACGAAAGCGTTGCAACCATCGATAGTAATGGCAACATAACATTTTCAAGTGCTGGTACCGTTGAATTTTCGGTTATAACAACCGATGGAAACCATGTGGCTAAATGTGAAGTAACAAGCACTGGTGGATATATTATTTATGGTAACTTATTAACAACAAGTATTAATGTTGATTATCAACAAAACAAGCAACTTTTAGTTGAAACGGAAATTTATCCGTTAAATGCAAACAAGAAAAATGTTTATTATGTAAGCAACAACGAAAATGTTGTTAAGGTTGATAGTAACGGAAACTTAATTGTTGTGGGTGGACGAAGTGCTACAGTAGATGTTTACATTAAAACAAGTGCAACTACATCAAACAAAATTGGAACTGTTAATGTGTTTGTTAACAGACCAATCGAAGATATTTCTATAAATAATGGGCTGCAGGTTGAAACCAATTTAAGAGAGTATCAAATTAATTATAGTGTAACACCTGCAAATGATTATACCGATAATGTTACATTTTCTATTCAGTCTAATGTTGCAACTGTTAGCCAAACTGGTTTAGTTGAATTTAATGCTCCTGGTAACGCCGTTGTTACTTTAACTACAGATGGTGGCGTAACCAAATCGGTCAAAATCACTTTTACACCTGCTGGAGCTAAAACAATTTTAGTTGATGCGGCTAATTTTGATGCAACGGTTAGTTATTTAGATTCTGTGTTTGCAATAGTGTTTGATAATGGTTTAGATATGTTAAACGTAACATTTAACATTGAAAACCCAAATATTGTTGAATATAACACCGATAGTCAAACATTTTTTATTTTAAAAGGTGGCAACACAAAAATAATAGCGGTTGCAAGCAATGGCAATGTTGCAACTATTAATTTAACGGTTTTGCGAAATGCCACTTCTCTTAACGCTGTGGTTGAAGGATTTAATAACCAAACAAATATTTTAACTGCTGCTCAAACTTTAAAAATAAACTATAGTGTGTTGCCATTAGATGCAACAAATTTAAATGTTGAATTTAGTTTAAATAATGGTGCAAAAGCAAGTATTAGTGAAAATGGTTTAATAACATTTGCTAACCAAGCCGAGCAAATAGTTGTAACTGTTACAGCGTTGGGTGGAACAGGATTAAATAAAACATTCAACATTAACTATACAAATGGTTTACCAACAGAATTTGCTTTAATCGATTCTAAAATTGAAATTGAAGAAATAGGAACAACATATAATATTAATGAGTTGTTATTCGAAAACTTTTTACCTTCAAACTATGTTTTTGATTTAGAACATTTTACGTTTGAAAGTTTAAATAAAAATGTTGTAACAATTTCAAATTCTGGAGTGATAACTGCAGTTGGCGGAGGAACAACTTCAGTTAAAATTGGAATTGGCGGTACTAACTTTACAAAAGTTATTTCGGTTGAAGTAATTATAAATTGCACAGGCGTAGATTTTACATATAATAATGCAGTTTTTAGTGGCGGGAAAATTATTGGCAATAGTTTTCAACTAAATGCTTTAGTTTATCCAAGTAACGCCACAAACAAAGAAGTTAGTTATGAAATAGTTTCAGGTTCGGCAGCAACCATAAGTTCTGGTGGGCTAGTTGAGTTTAATAGTGCTGGACAAGTTGTTGTTAAAGTAAAAACATCTAACAATAAAGAAAACTCTATAACGCTAGAAAAGGTCGGGTCGCCAACTCAATTACAACTTTTAAAAGAAAATATTAATATTGAAAATAGTGTTGTAAATATTAAATTAAACGACACGGGTAATGTTGTTTTTAAACTTAACGCTTCTGGTGTTATAGATTTACAGAATATTGATTATTCAAAAATTTTAACAACTATTAATGCTGAAGATGGTTTAACACTTAACATTGTAAATAATGGTGGCGGATATTTTACTGTAACCAAAACAATAGGGGTTCAAAAATCTGTAAAAGCAGATATAACATTTAAGTACGGTGAAACAAGTGTTAAAACAACAATTAAATATTGTCAGTTAACAAACATTCAAATGGTACTTGATTCGACTAGTGCATATGGCAACGAAACATACAAAGTAACTTTAAATAACTCAGACGATAACAAATATGGTTTAGAACGTAAACGTGTTTTTGGAACTAGTTCTTACTATAATTCACAACAAACAAATAAACTTATTTTAAACACAATAAAAAATGATGAGGCCAAACTAGACGACGTTTATTGGTTTAGTGGAAATTCTCAAATAGCATATTTTGAAAATGTGTTAAACGGAGAGTTAACTTTTAACACAAGCAATGTTGTTTCTGAAACAAAATTGCTAGTTTACGCTTGTAGCGAACCAGATTTAACTAATGAAAATGCTATTATTGCTAGTTACGAATTTACTTTGGTGCCTAATAGCATTAATGTATTTACTGCTGAAGGTTATAAGTATGGAACCGAGCAATATATTGACACAGTGCTTCAAGTTAATTTGGGCTCGCAACAAGACGAAACCGAATTAAAACAAAACACCCCAACAGCTCCTTTTTCAGCGTTTGACCCAGTAATTCATGCTTCCTCAAATTTACAACAATCGCATGTGAGAAGCCGTGTTTATGGTAATGGTTATTTTGTTAATTATCATGGATATTCTTCTAGATGGAACGGACAAATAGTGTTGTTTGGCGATGTAAATAATTTAACTTTAAAATGTCAAAATTTTGATTCGACTAAAGAAACTTATGTTAACGAGGCTGCCGCTAGTGCGGTTACTTTAAATTATGTAACCATTCAAAATGCAAAACGTGGGCTATATATAAGTAAACGAGGAACCCTGCTTAATACAACTTTAAAAAATTGTATTATAAAACATGTTTTAGAATATGGCATTTTAAGTTCAGATTATACCGATACTACACTATTTATGGAAAATACGATGATTTACGATTGCGGACAAACTGCAATAAATTTCCAAAAAGGAATACTTAAAATTAAAGGGTTATTTAATGTAATTAACTTCCGTGCGCCATCGGAATTTGATGGATTTGGATATAAAGATATCCTTCAAAAAGCCTATAGCTCTTCGGAATTTAATGAATATGTTGATAAAAGCGCAGGAAGCAGTGCAAACTACAAAATAAATTTGGCAATTGTGGCAACTCCTAGCAATTTAATTGGCTCGCCAGATTCAACAGCAAGTAGTGTTTACTTTTGGGATAGTTCAAAAAACGACTATGTTGCAAATGTTGATAACTGCACTGGGCTGGGATACAATAAATTAACCTACACAAATGGTTGGTTGTTAAAAACCACAATTTACGTTTGGACAACAAAATTAAGCAGCATGCCAGTTAATACAACTATAGATGAATCGGTTATTTATAGACAAGTATAAAAAAAGAACCTAATTTAGGTTCTTTTTTATCGCATATTTTTATTAAATAAACCGCTTGTAATCATGTGGGGCTGATTAATTATGTCGTTTTGGCAATGAATTGCAACATGATTTCCAGATTCTATTTTGCGGTTTTGGTTTGTTTTTGATGTTATGCCTACTTCAACGTTTGGGTTGCGGCCTAAAATTGTTGCAATATATTCTTCAAGCCCATCACGTTCGTGGCGTCCGTTAATATCGTAATAATATTCGGTGTTGGTAGGAGTGTGTTTAACTTTAATCATAAAATGATAAGGTATGTTTTCAAGTTCTTCTTTTGCTAAAATCATGCTTACAACAACTGTTGAGTTTGGAACAAATTTTTTAATTAATGCTGCTAAATCGCCACATGAAAAACGAGTGTATTTTCTAACAACTTGTGCAGGGTTTTGCTTGTTTGCTTGTTCGTAAGCCGATAGCATATTAATTATTGACATAATGTTTTCGTGCGTTGCTTCAAATTGTGGCAAGTTATTTTCCATTTTTACTCCTTAAATTTTACATATCAATTGTAGTATAAAACACTTTAAATTGCAATACCCAACCTTGGTTTTAATATACTAAAACTAAAAAAATACTTGCTATTTTGAATATATCGCTAATATAATAATAAAAAAATATAATTTTAATAAAAATTATCGGAGTTGTTATGGGGTCAGGTTTTATTGTGTTTTGCTATATTATTGCTTTTGTTGTTGGTATTGTTGCTTCAGTTTTTATTGGAAAAATGGCAGCGAAAGTTGCAGAACACAAAGGTTATGCAAGTGAGGCAAACTATTGGTTTTGGATGGGTTTGTTTTTTACAACATTGACTTTATTGGCTCTAATAGCAGTTCCTAACAAAAATAAAAATGAAGTTAAAAATTTAGAATCTAAAGCTGAAATTGTTAATGTGAAACCTGAAGTAAAACAAGATGTTCAAAACAAATCAGAAATTGAAGCGGATAATGTTGTAGAAGTTATTACTGAAGATAGTGTGTTTAACGCAATAGAAGAGTTATCTCAGAAATTAGAAAAAGGCGAAATAACCAAAGAAGAGTTTGAAAAAGCAAAACAATTTATTTTTAATAAAACAATTACAAAATAAAAGAGAAAACAATCTCTTTTATTTTTTTGCAAAAACAATAGTTATGTTTAATAAATTAAAAACTAGTGGTATTTTTTTTGTTGTAACAGAATATACTTTAATATGGAGAAGAAACATTTTATTAAAACTAACATTATTACAAACATTATAATTATTTTAGTTGCAGTGCTAGGTAGTGTGTTTGTTAACTTGGGCATGGAATGGTATGCAACACTAGTAAAGCCAACCGAGTGGGTGCCAAGTGCTGTGTTTGGTATTGTGTGGACCATTATTTATGTTTTAACAGCCATAACACTTTTTGTATGGCAGAAAAACAGCAAGGTTCCAACATTAGTTTATGTACTGTTTATTATTAATGGTATTTTAAATGTATTGTGGTGTTTGGTGTTTTTTACACTTAATCAACTTTTGCTTGGTGCAATAATTATTTTGTTAAACCTAATTTTTGCATTTTGGTTAATTGTTCAGGTTTATAAAAACAACTGGTTTTATGGGCTGTTAATTGCAATTTATCCGGTTTGGATTAGCATTGCTACAAGCCTAAATTTAGCAACTTGGATTTTAAATTAATAATGTTTAAATAAAAAAAGAGCGAAACATCGCTCTTTTTTATTTTAATTAAAAACAATAGTTTCTAACAATTGCAAACGTTAAGTATGATAAATACATTCCAACTAAAATTGCACCTTGAATTTTTCCTAGTTCTTTAAATTTAACACACATAAATGCAAACATAATGGTTGCAATAAATAAAATAACCATATCGGTAACAATTGCCATTGAAATTGGTGCTTGAGCAATAACGCCCACACTTCCTAAAATTAAGGAAATGTTCATAATATTAGAACCAATAACATTGCCTAAAGCCAATTCGTTTTCGCCTTTTTTAGCAGCCATAACCGATGTTACAAGTTCTGGTAAGCTTGTGCCAAGTGCCACAATTGTTAAACCAACCAGAGCTTCGCTCATACCCATTGCAAGTGCTAAATATTGGGCAGTGCTTGAAACACATTCGCCACCAAACACAACTGCTGCTAGTCCAAAAATTAAATATAAAATAATTTGCCAAATTTTTAAAGGTTTTTCGGTTTCCTGAGCTGGTTGTTCGTTAGTAATATCTTTACCAAACACAACAAAATCGTCAACTTCGTGTTTTTGCATTTCGGCAATATATTTTTCTTGTTTAATTTGACGTTTGCGTTTGCGGTTCGCGTTAAAAATTAAAATGTATAAGTAAAGGATTAATAATACAATAAATATAATGCTTTCGGTGCGGCTTAACATATTTTCGGTTTCTCCATTTAAAAACATATCAAAACCAAACAACATTAAAATTCCGGTTACAGCAACTAAAAAGGGTAGGTCAATTTTTTTAGTTGAGCTTTCCATTTTTACAGGGTTAAATAATGCAACCAAGCCTAAAATTAAAAGCATATTAAATAGGTTAGAACCCACAATGTTTCCAACCGCCATATCAATGCTTCCGCTAATGGCACTTGTAATACTAACCGAAAGTTCTGGTAAACTTGTTCCAATTGAAACAATTGTAAGTCCTACAAACATTGCAGGAACTTTTAACCTGCGGGCAACCTCGCTTGCGCCACTAACAAAAAAATCGGCACCTTTAATTAGCAGTGCCATACCTATAATTAAAAATAATATATTTAAAAAAATTGGCATAATAAATTTCCTTTGTGTGTTAAATTATTAACCGAAAAGTCAACGTGTTAAGTATAGCACACAACTAAATTTATCTAAACCAAAAACAATAATAAAAGTTTGTTAAATTATACAAAAGTTTTAATGATTATTACTTGTAAATTTATTTAATGTTTTTATGTGGTTATGATAAACTTGAATTATAAGGGGATAAGATATGGAAGTTAAAAATTTAATTTTGTATCAAGTTGCAACCGATAGATATTATAAGGTTGGCGATAGGTTTGTTTTTGGTAAACAACTTAACTATCAGGGTGCACGTGTTTTAGATGGAGACAAATTAATTAAAGGTCGATTATATGATAGTGGATATAATTATGTTAATAAAAAATTTAAACTTGCTTCTAAAAATAATTTAGTTTTAAACTTAAGCGAACAACTTGAAGAGTATGATTTTATTGTTAGAGAACTTGCTTTTGAAGAAGTTAGAAAACAAAGTTATTCTAACTGCCCCAGCAGATTAAGATGCATGTTTTTAACCGATAGTAAGGAACAATGTTTAAAAGGAATTAAAACATTTTATCAAAAGGGGCACGGAACATTTTTTCAAGCTGTAGCAGTTAAACTTACCGGAACTCTTTTTTATGCGATTTCTGAATGCGCAATAAGGGCGGGTTTATCTTATAACGATTACGTTAAAATGGCACATAAATATTGGAGTCAAAGCCAAGAGCAAACCGACACAATTAAGGAAATTTTGTTTGAGGGTGAGGCTGAAATTGTAGAAATTTTAGATGAGTTCGAATATAAAAAATAAAAGAGCGACTATAATTTGTCGCTCTTTTTTTGTTTGATAAAGTTAACTTTTTGTCAGAAACCATGCTTTTATAAACATTATGTGTTGGGTTTGCTGTAGCTTATTTTATTCGTCTGGAGTTTTAGCAATGCCAAGCAAACCATAGTATAGATTTTTAAAACCATCGTAATCCATATCTATTGCAAGCTTAAAGTTTGTTGTGCAAGGCATAACTTCGGAAACTAAAATTCCTTTGCCTTCAAAAAATTGAACACTTGCTTTAACATATTCAAATTTAAATAGTGTTGGTTCAATTAAATATGCTGTTGCACAACTATCGTGGGTGGCAGCATTTTCGTCGGTAACGTGGCCATCTTTATATTCTTCATACATAATTGAAAACAATTTGCCAGTTTCGTTAATTGATCGAAGTCGTTTAATTTCTTCTTCGTCAATGTATGCGTAATGTCCAAAGTCCATAGGAATAATTGTTATGTTTGCACCACTATTTAAAACAAGTTCACAAGCTTCTGGGTCGCGGCTAATGTTAAACTCAGGGTAAGGTTTGTCTTGTTGCAAAACATTATCTTTAGTGCCACCCATAAACACAATTTCTTTAATTTTGTTAATGTCGTCTGGGTAAACTTCTAAAAGCTTTGCAACGTTGGTTAGTGGTCCCATTACTAAAATGGTTGTGCCTGGGTAAAGTTGAAGTGCATAGTGCATTGCTTCAAATGCAGGCAGTTCAATTGGAGTTGTGTTAACGCCATCATATTCGTATGTGCCTAGTCCGTTTTTGCCATGGCGGTTGGTTGTAATTAATTCACGACGCAGTGGGTGTGGTAAACCTTTTGCAACCGGAATATTTTTTTCGTATAGTTCGCATAAGTGCAAAACATTTTGTGTTGTAACATCAATGCCAAGGTTTCCGGCAGTTGAGCACAAAAGTTTAATATCAATTGTAGGTGCAAAAAACGATGTGATTAATGCAACAGCATCGTCAATGCCAGGGTCGGTATCAATAATAACAGGTGTTTTCATAACATAATTCCTTTTTTGTTTTGTTAACCTAATTATAACCAAAACATTTTAAAAAGTAAAAATAAAAAAAGAGATGTGATTTTAACATCTCTTAAATTTGTTTTACAAGCATTGTTTTTAGGGCTAGTTTGCTTGTAAATTCGTATTTCATAGCAAAAGTATATCATTATGGTTAAAAAGTTTGCAATAGGCAAGTTGCATAAAGGTGTTTTTTAGTTTTAAATTTAATTGGTTGCTTTAGTGTTTTGTGGTAAAATTATAAAAACTTTTAAAGGGGTAAATAAATGGAAAAAAGTTTATTAATTATTAAACCTGGTTTTGTTAAACACCGCGATGGCATTATTAAAATGCTAAACCAAATTGGGGCTTATGTTGTTAAGGAAGAAAAAATGGTTTTAACCGACGAATTAATTTCTAAACACTATGCCGACTATGTTAACGAGGGGTGGTTTGCAAGTTTAAAAGACTATATGCAAAGCGACGAAGTTATTGTTTTGGTTGTTGAAGGCGAAGATGGAATTATTCCTAAAATTAGAGAACTTTTAGGCGATAAATCAAATCCTGCACCAGGAACCATTAGATATGTTTATGGCATTGGTAGCACACAACAAAACGTTATGCATGCGTCAGATGCTGTTAACACAGCAATTAGGGAAATTAAAAACTTCTTCCCAGATTTAGTTTAAATTTTATTGAACATTAAAACGAAGCAAGTTTTAATGTTCTTTTTTATTGTTAAAGTCTTAAAAACCAAGGCTTAACTTGACAAACCTTGTTAATTAAAGTATTCTTATTTGGACAATATATAAAAGGAAGTAAAAATGTTACAAGCAATAAATGTATCCCTTCAATTTGGAGGAAGAAAATTATTTGAAGATGTTAATATTAAATTCACTCAGGGCAACTGCTACGGAATTATTGGTGCTAATGGTGCAGGCAAAAGTACTTTTTTAAAAATTTTAACTGGCGAAATTACACCTAATAAAGGCGAGGTTGTTAAAAGCCCTAAAGAACGTATGAGTGTTTTAAACCAAAACCAAGAAGCCTTTAATAACGAAACCGTTATTCGCACTGTTTTAATGGGGCACAAACGTTTAATTGAAGTTATGGAAGAAAAAGACGCCATTTACTTAAAACCAGATTTTAGTGAAGAAGATGGTATGCGTGCGGCCGACTTAGAGGCTGAGTTTATGGAAATGAATGGTTGGGAAGCCGAAGCCGATGCTCAAACTCTTTTAAATGGTTTAGGTGTTCCAAGCGATGTTCATTATAGTTTAATGGGCGAACTAGACCCTAAACTAAAAGTTAAAGTGTTGCTTGCACAAGCCTTGTTTGGTAACCCAGACATTTTAATTTTAGACGAACCAACAAACAATCTAGATGCTGTTACAACAAAATGGCTTGAAGATTATTTAATTGATTTTGAAAACATTTTAATAATTGTTTCGCACAACCGACACTTTTTAAACCGCGTTTGCACACACATTTGTGATGTTGACTATGGTAAAATTAACACATTTGTTGGCAACTACGATTTTTGGTATGAAACCAGTCAATTACTACTTCGTCAACAAAAAGAACAAAACAAGAAAAACGAGGCTCGTGCAAAAGAACTTCAAGAGTTTATTGCAAGGTTCTCGGCAAATGCTTCTAAAAGTCGCCAAGCAACTTCTAGAAAGAAAGAACTTGAAAAACTTACTATCGACGATATTAAACCAAGCAGTCGTAAATACCCTTACATCGATTTTAGGGTTGAACGTGAAGCAGGTAACGATATTTTAAAAGTTGAAAACCTAACTAAAAAAGGTATGTTTGAAAACGTTTCGTTTACAGTTAACAAAAACGAAAAAATTGCTTTTGTTTCCGATAAAGGAACAGTTATTTCGGCACTATTTAAAATTATTGCAGGCGAAGATAAGGATTTTACTGGCGAAGTTAAATGGGGAAAAACTATAACTTATAGTTATATGCCTCAAAACTATAACGAATATTTTGATAATTGCGACCTTAACTTAGTTCAATGGTTGGGTCAGTTTAGTAAAGAACAAGAACAAAGTTTCTTGCGTGGTTGGTTAGGCAGAATGCTGTTTACTGGCGAAGAAGGTTTAAAGAAAGCAAAAGTTTTATCTGGTGGTGAAAAAGTTAGATGTATGCTTGCTAAAATGATGTTAACAAGCGGAAACTTTTTGCTATTTGACGAACCAACAAACCATTTGGACCTTGAAAGTATTACTGCACTTAACAAGGGCATGATTAACTTTAAAGGCAACATGTTGTTTACAAGCCACGACCAAGAACTTATGAACACTGTTGCAAACCGCGTTATTGAAATTAACGGAACAAAAACTTTCGATAAACTTTGCACCTACGACGAATATTTAGAAAATAAAAACAAATAAACTTTATTAGGTTAAAGTAGTTTTAAATTAAAAACAAAAAGGCTAGCATTTGCTAGTCTTTTTTATTTGTGTAAAGTAGTGTTTATTTAACTTATGCATTATTTTTTTTTAACGAAACAAATTCCTGCAACGCCTGGCCCAATATGTGCGCCAATAACCGAGCATAAATTAAGCAGCTTTGCGTTAGTTAGTTGTGGATATTTGGCTTGTAGTTTTTCGCCATTAGTTTTGTGCATTGAATATAGGAAGTAAACAGGATAGTCTGTGTTAATTCCACCTTCTTTTTCAACGAGAGTAGTAACAGTTGAAATTGCCTTATTTAAACCAATAACTTTAGCTTTCACATCAAGTGTGCCATCGGTTTCAACACTTAAAATTGGTTTTAAATTCAACATGTTTCCAATGGTTGCACTAGCTTTACTAAGCCTTCCACCACGAGCCAAATATTCTAAAGTGTCAAGCGAAGCAAACACTCGTGTGTTTTCACGCACTTCGTCTAAAATTTTAATAATTTCTTCTGGTGGTTTGTTACCATTTTTAATTGCAACATCTACTAATATGCGGTTTTTAGCAGTTGCGCCAAGTGTATCGTAAATATAAACGTTGTTGTAATTACCTTGTTCTTTAACAAGCTTTGCACAATTATATGTTCCACTTAACTGGCTAGAAATTACCATAAGTAAAACATCGTCGCCGGCTTTGCGTGCGTCTTCAAATTCGTTTTCCATAAGTTCCATGCCAAGTAGGCTTGTTTTAGGAAAAATTTTAGTTGTTGTTAGTTTTGTGTAAAACTCGTCAATCGAAATGTTAACGTCGTCTAAAAATTCTTCGTCGTTAAAATTAATGCCTAACGGTAAAATTTTAACACCAAGTTCTTCGGCTTCGCTTTGAAAAATGTTTGCCGAAGAATCAACAATAATTCTTAACATATTTTAAATCCCCTTAATTTGCCTATTGTATTTTACATGATTTTTTATAAAAATCAAAGTTAATAACTTGACTTTGCCTAATATTAACTTTTAAAATATAAGCACTAACATTTGTTAGTGATAATTATTATATTTATTTAAAAATATTTTGGCAAAAGGATTTTGGGCTTAAAAATTAAAACTAACAAAAAAGGAGTTGTGTAAGTGGGGCGTAAAATTAGAGACGATTCGCGTTATTCGCAAGAGTGTATTGTTGATGCTTTTATATATCTGCTTGGTGAAAAAAAATTTCAAAACATAACTGTAACCGAAATATGTAAAAAAGCAGGCGTTGCCAGAATAACCTTTTATAAATACTATAAAACCACAAACGATGTTTTAAAAGCCGCGGTAGATTTTAAATTTGCATTGTTTAAAGAGGACCTTAACAAAGCAAAGTTAACACACAACACAAGGCATGCAATTGAAATTTCAATTACGGCAATTTGCACTTTGCATAAACCATTAAAATCGCTTGCAAGGTCTAAAATGTCGGGAATATTGCTTCAGTATTTTACCGAGGCACTTTTAACCATTATGCCCGACCTTAATGTTGCCGACGAATATCAGTGTAGCAGATATTTGTTTTTAAGTGGCGGAGTTTTTAACATTTTAACCAACTGGGTGGCAAAAGGAATGCGTGAAAACCCAAAACAATTAGCCGACCAAATTTATGTGGTTGCAAAACCATATTGGAAATAATAAAGGGGTTTACCCCCTTTGTTTTTTGTGTGTAACACAAAACATATATAGTTTTTAATTTTGTTATCAAATAAAAAAGTGATATCATATATTTGAAAGGATAAAGGAAACATTTATGAAACTTACTAAGCAATTTATTTCAGAAATTGAAAATTCTTTTGGGGCTGATTCTAAACTTGTGTTAAAAGCAATTAACTTTGCCGATAAAAAACACAAAGGAACATTGCGCGACGACGGAACACCTTATATAACACACCCACTTAAAGTGGCTGAGTTTGTTAAAAAATTTAAAGTTTCTAAAAATGCAAGCATGCTTTATATGGCTGCTGTTTTGCACGATACATTAGAAGATACCTACACTTCGTATAGGGAACTATGCGAAACTTTTAGCGAGGAAGTTGCAAGCATTGTTATGGAACTTTCAACCGCTAAATTTGCACCACTTTGGATTAGCGGTGGCGAGGGTGGAAAAGCTGAATATTTAGCAAAAAAAATGGAGCACATGACCAACTATGCGCTGTATATTAAACTATGCGATAGGCTTCATAATTTAACCACACTTGGTGGTTGCAGTAAAGAAAAACAACAACGAACAATTAACGACACACGCATTATTTTAGATTATTTAAAGGTTGCCAGAAAATTAACCGCAAGCCAAGCGCGTGTTGCTGCCGAAATTGAAGAAGTTTTAAGCGAACTAAATAAAAAAGGATAGTGATTTAGCCATGAAAATGGAACAAGAATTTATTACTGAAATTATTAATACTTATGGTGAAGAAAACTATAAATTAATTGAACGTGCATTTTTATTTGCCGACGATAAACACAAAAACGATAAACGCGATACCGGCGAAGCATATATAATTCACCCATATAATGTTGCAAAACATTTGGTAAGAATGCGTGCCGATGTTCCAAGTGTTGTTAGTGGACTTTTGCACGATTGTATTGAAGACACCGATTGTAAACCAGAGGAAATTAAAGAACAATTTGGCGAAGTTGTTTATAACATTTGCCTAGGTGCATCTAAAATTGAACCTATTAAACATGCTCGTCGTAGGCACTTAGAGGAAAACGAAAATTTACGTAAAATGTTTTTAACAATGGCAAAAGATGCTCGTGTTGCCTTTGTTAAACTTGCCGACAGGCTTCATAACATGCAAACCCTAGATATAAAAAATAGGGCAGACCAATTAAAAATTGCTAAAGAAACTTTAGATATTTATGTTCCTTTAGCCGAACGTCTTGGCATGAACGAATTAAAACATACACTTGAAGATTTGTGTTTTAAATACATTTTCCCAGAAGAATACGTTGAAATTAATGCTTACATGGAAGATACATATAAGCGCCGTAAAAACATTAATGCCGACATTAAAGACCGCATAAAAACCATTGCGGCTGAACATAAAATTGATTGCAGGCTTCAAAGCCGAATTAAAAGCAGTTTTGGTGTGTTTAAAAAAATTAGCACTAAAGGCAAAGAAAATGTTTTTGATGTTATTGCACACCGCATAATTGTTAAAGAAATTAAAGATTGTTACACAATGCTTGGTGCTGTGCATAATTTATGGAAACCTGTTGATGGCAGAATTAAAGACTATATTTCAATGCCTAAAAAGAACTTATACATGAGTTTGCACACAACTGTGCTATATCCAACCGAAGAGGGCGAAATTCCGTGCGAAATTCAAATTAGAACCGAAGAAATGCATATTTTCTGTGAATATGGTATGGCAGCACACTGGATGTATAAAGAGCACGGGTCAAAAGCCACCAAAATGGACGGCAATAGTGCTATTTTAAACATGAAAAAGCAACTTAGTGCTTCTACCGATAAAATTTTGCAGGAATCTGAAACCGACGAGTTTATGCAAATTATTAAAGCAGGTTTTTATGCAAACAAAATTTTTGTGTTTACGCCTACTTTAAACGTTGTTGAACTTCCTGAAGGTTCAATTCCGCTAGATTTTGCTTATGCAATTCACACAGGTCTTGGCAATAAATGTGTTGGAGCCAAAATAAACGATAAAATGGTTCCAATAACAACAAAACTTGTAACTGGCGATGTGGTTGAGGTTTTAACAAGTTCGTCTAAAGGTCCATCGCGTGATTGGATTAAACTTTGCAAAAGCCGCAGTGCTATTAACAAAATTAAGCAATATTTCAAAAAAGAAAAACGCGAAGAAAACATTAAAATTGGCAAGGATATTTTAGAGGAGCAAGCAAAACGTAAAGGTTATTCGTTAAGCAAACTGCTTGAAGATAAAGAAACTTTGGCCGAAATTGGTTTTAAACACCATTTGCTTGGTTTAGACGAAATTTTTGCGGCTGTTGGCTATGGTGGAATAACAGTTAGCCAAGTGCTTGGTAAATTTATTTCTAAACAACAACAACGCGATAAAAAAGAAAAGAAACTTGCTTTTGCACACGAGCCTCAAAAAAGTAGTGATGGCGTTATTATTGATGGCCACGACGACCTACTTAAAAAAGTTGCAAAATGCTGTAAACCAATTCCTGGCGACGACATTGTTGGTTATGTTTCGCGTGGTCGTGGTGTAACCATTCATAGGCGCGATTGCCAAACATTGCATAATTTAGAGCCTGATCGTATTGTTGAAACCACATGGAATCAAAAAAGTTTATCTGAAGTATATAATGCCGGATTTAAAGTTATTGCTAAAAATGCTTCGGGCATTTTAAATCAAATTTCTAATAAAATTGCCGACAACAAAATTGATATTACATATATTAATGGCGAAATTACAAAAACTGGCGATGCTGTATTTAATGTTGGAGTTCGAATTAAAACCAGAGCCGAGCTTGTTGATTTAATTAACAAAATTAAAACAATTTCGGCTGTATATGAGGTTATTAGATAATAAAAAAAGACCTAAATTTAGGTCTTTTTTTGTTTTTATAACCTATTTGTTTTGCTCTTTTAAAATTTCATTTAATGCAATTAAAATTCCAAGTTTGCCATATTCATAAGTTAAACCACCTTGCATATAGGCTGTGTATGGTTCAACCATTGGGCCATCGCAACTAAGTTCAATTGTTGAACCTTGTGTAAAGGTGCCGGCGGCCATAATTTCTTCGTGTGGGTATCCTGGCATTGGTGCTGGAACTGGAATTACAAAACTATCAATAGGCGAGCCCTTTTGAATGCCTAAATGGAAATTAACCATGTTTGCAGGAGTAAACAGATTAATGGTTTGAATAATGTCGGTGCGTGGTTCATTAAATTTAGGGTCAACGTCAAAGCCAAGTTTTTCCATTATACGGCTGGCAAAAATCATACTTTTTAAACTAGATGTTACAGCCCTTGGTGCTAAAAACAATCCTTTAAAATAAGAAATGTTTTCGTTAAAGTTTGCACCCAAATCTTTGCCAGTGCCTGGGGCAGTAAAGTGTTCGGCAATATCCCAAATTAAATCTTTTTTCCCTACAACATATCCGCCGCTTTTTGCAATGCCACCACCAAGGTTTTTCATAAGCGAGCCAACTGCAATGTCGGCACCAACCTCGGTAGGTTCACGGTCCTCAACCAAGTCGCCATAGCAGTTATCTACCATAATAATAACGTTTTTATCAATAGCTCTAATTGCTTTTATAACGCGTTCAATTTTTTCAATGCTTAAACTTTTGCGGTGTGAGTATCCACGTGAACGTTGAATTTCAACGAGTTTAACATTTCCAAGTTTTAAACGTGCAACAATTTTATCGGTGTCAAAATCGTCGTTAACAAGGTCAATTTGTTCGTAGTTAATTCCGTTTTTTATAAGTGAATTTCTGCTGTCGCCCTCAATACCAATAATTGTAAGCAGTGAATCGTATGGTGCGCCACTAATAGAAATCATAGTGTCGCCGTGTTTAAGTAGTCCAAAAAAAGTTAAGCTAAGTGCGTGTGTGCCACTCATAATTTGTGGGCGAACAAGTGCATCTTCGGTTCCAAAAATTTGTGCGTAAATTTGTTCTAGTTTATCACGACCTGCGTCATAATAGCCATAGCCAGTAATTTCGGCAAAATCGGAACTTGCAACGCGTGCATCTTGAAATGCTTTCAAAATTTTAGCACTATTTTTTAAACATAAATTATCTAGGTTCGCAAAAATTTCGGATAGTTCTTGCTCGGTTTCGGCGGTTAATTTAATTAATTTGTCGTCAATGTTAAATTGGTTTGTCATTTATATCGTTTTTCCTTTTGTTTTTACATCAAATATTTTAACAATTAAACTTTTAAAAGTAAACGATTATATATTATTTGACAATTATTTAGCCATTTTTTATAATTTTAATGTTGAAAAAGGAGGGTTTATGCAAACAACAAGAAAACAAAATTTTTTTATTAGACTTTGGAATTATTACACCACCTACGAAAAATTTTGGTTTTTTGGTATTACTATTTTGGCCTTCGCTTTTGCTTTTATTTTTCCTGAAGAAGATATAGGCGGTGTTAATGGCAAAATTGTAATGGTTTTGTATTTGGTAGATATTTTTAGCAATATCTTATGCGAACTTCTTATTTCAAAACAAAGCAAATGGAACTTTTTGGTATCTTTAGTTGTTGAGTTTACCGAAATTGCAATTTGCATTGTGTGTGCCTATAGGTTTGCAACCATGGCAACAACAATTTTCTTCTGGATTCCAGTTGATATTATTAGCTTCTTTATGTGGAACAAACATAAAGATAAGGACCAAGAAGAACTAACCGAAGTTAGAAAACTTACTGGTTGGCAAGAAGTGTTGGTAATTAGTGCCATTGTTGTTTGGACTATTGGTGTTGGATATTTACTAACACTAATTGATGTTGAATCGGGTATTTTATCAGATAGCCCAATGCTTGAAAAAGTTGTGTGTTACTTAGATGCTTGTTGTAGTGCTGTTGGCATTGCGAACGGATTGTTTATTTTGTTTAGATACCGCGAACAATGGATTGCTTGGTATATTGCAACATTTATCGAAATTGCAATTAACATTATGGCAGGGCAATGGATTTTGTTAGTGTTAAAATTTGGTTATTTAACCAACACTACTTATGGCTATGTTAAATGGACAAAATATATTAAAGAAAAACAAACTGCAAACATAGTTGTGGTTGACGAAACAAAAAAAGTTGAAGATAATTTAGAGGAACCTTCAACTGAAAATGTTAATATCGAATTAAAAACTGAAAATATAAAGAAAAAGGCAAATAAAAATAGTAAAACAAAAAAAGAAGTTAATAACACTGAAAATTTAACTAATTAAAGATTTAAGTGTTGTTATATTAACGATTGACAAAATTATAAAAAGTGAATAAAATAAGTACAGAAATCTAATAAGAAAAGGAAAACAAATTATTATGGTAGACGTAAATGATATTAGAAATGGTATGACATTGTTAATTGAAGGAAACATTTATCAAATTGTTGAATTCTTACATGTTAAACCAGGTAAAGGTGCTGCTTTCATGAAAACTAAAATGAAAAACTTACGCACCGGCACAACATTAGAACGCACATTTAACACAAACGTTAAATTTGAAGAAGCTAGAATCGATAGAAAAACTGTTCAATACCTTTACGAGGCTGGCGGAACATATTACTTTATGGATAACGTAACCTACGAGCAATATGAACTATCTGAAGAACAACTTGGCGATAATAAAGATTATTTGCTAGAAAACATGGAAGTTCAATTAACATTCTATGGTGCGGAACTTTTAGGAATTACACTTCCAGAAAAAATGGAATATACAATTGTTGAATGTGAACCTGGCATTAAAGATAGCACAGCAACAGCAGCAACCAAAGTTGCTAAAATTGAAACTGGCTTAACAGTTAGAGTTCCAATGTTTATTAACGAAGGCGATAAAATTATTATTACTACTTATGATGGTAAGTATTACGGTCGAGCATAAATTTAAAATAAGGGGTGCAAACATAAAAAAGGTTTGCACCTTTTTTATTTCCTTTGTTTCTGCTTTAAAACTTTTTTAAATTTTTAAACTTTATGTTATACTATTTTTAGTTAAAAGTTTTAAGGAGAAATATGGATCGTAAAGTTGCATTAATAACAGGTGCTGGACGAGGCATTGGTAAAGCCATTGCTAAAGAACTTGCACTTAAAGGTTACAATATTATTATAAATTATAATACCAGTGAAAAGGGTGCAAAAGACCTTTATGAAGATTTAAAAGTTTTAAGGTTAGACCCCATGATTGTTAAGTGTGATATATCTAACGAGGCTGAAGTTAAAGCCATGGTTGATAAAGCCATGGATAAGTATGGGCACATAGATGTGTTAGTAAACAATGCAGGTATTGCCATCGACGCTCTATTTTTTGACAAAAAGGTTGAAGATTTTAGAAAAACTTTTGATATTAATGTTATTGGAACTTTTTTGGTTAGTAAATATGTTGGCGATAAAATGTATCAAAATAAGTATGGTAAAATAATTAACATTTCGTCAACCAATGGCATTAACACTTATTTCCCTATGTGTGCCGATTACGATGCAAGCAAAGCAGCAATAATTTCGCTAACACACAACTTGGCTGTTCAGTTTGCACCATATGTTAATGTTAATGCAATTGCTCCGGGCTTTATTGCAACCGAAAGCGAAATTGGTGGAATGGACGAAGAATTTATTAAACTTGAAGAAGAAAAAATTTTGCTAAAACGTGCAGGAACTGAACAAGATGTTGCAAACTTAGTAAACTTTTTAGTAAGCGACCAAGCAAGTTTTATTAACAACGAAGTTATTAAAATTGATGGTGGCATTTACGGAGATTGTTAAAAAAGGAGAATAAATATGAGTAACAAAATTTTATCAGACGAACAAGTTGAAATTTTAAAAGGTATTGGAATTTGTATGATTGCAACGTCAGGCAAAGATAATTTTCCGCATTGCACAATTGTTGAGCCAAGTGTTTATGAAAATAATAGAATTATAATTCCAGTGGTTCAAATGGTTACGTCTAAGAAGAATATTGAAGAAAATAAAAATATTTGTTTACATTTTTATAAGGAAGACGAATCTGACCCCGAATTAAATGTTCAATATAAAATTAATGCAGAAGCTGAACTTCAATTTGATGGTGATTTGTTTTGGAAGGTTAAACACTATGAAGAAACTGAAGTTTTGCCTGAAGGATTTTTTGTTAGTGCAATTGTTGTTGCTAATTTAAAATCTGTTGAGGAATTTGTTGGATAAAAAAAGACCAATCAGGTCTTTTTTATTTTTATATTTTTTTCTTCTAAATTTTAGTCTTGTAATTTAAACCAACTTTCAATGTGGTGTATGCACATTCCGGTAAATGGTGGAACAAGTTTTTCAAGAATGGATAGTTCTTGGTTCAAAACTTGTTTGCCCTCTTCATAAAATGAAATTGTATTGCCGCTGTTTCCACATTCAACACTAAGCGTAATTGTTTTGCTTATGCTGTTAGCAAATTCAAGTTCTTCTTTTGCAACATTAAATATTTCGGTTGCGGTGTCGCGATAACTCATAACCACAATGCCATCGGCTTGCTCAATAATGTGTTCGTAGGCAGGTTTCGTAATTCCATTAATTTCAATTTGGTCGTTTAACCAAAACGGAATGTCATAAGCAAAATTAATGTCAGGGTAAGTTATATCTAGTTTTATAACCAGATTAATTAAGTTGGTAATCAATGTTTGTCTGCCTAACTCGGTTTCAAAATCTAGATTGAATGGTAAATTAGTTTCATTTAAAACGCTATTAGAGTTTTTAGATTGGTGTGGCTCAATATCTAAATGTACACCCGCAAATTGTGTTGATGGATAGTTTTTATTAAAAGTGGCGTAATTATTAAGTTTATTGTGAAGTTTTTGTTCTTGTTCGGCACTATGCAACCATTTATAATTTCCGTCAAGCCAAAAAACTTCAATTCCTAGGGTGTTTGCTGATTTTATAAAGTTGGCTGTTTCTTCGTTAAATTTGTTTGTACAATAGTATATTTGATTTATTCCATTTTCTTTTGCAAAGTTAAGATATGTTTCTTGTGTGTTTAGGTTTAGTTCGTCATTCCACCACCACACAGCTCTAATTGCGGTTTGTGTTTGTGTGCACGAACACCCAACAAATATTAAACTAAATACAATTATACTTATAAACAAACTAATAACTTTTTTCATATAATAATTTTACTTTAAAAACTTTAATATGGTAAACAAAAATAATGAAAAATATTTTAATACAAAAAACATATTATTTTTAATTACAACAATAAATTTTTGTAGTAGAATGAATATGTAAATTTACGGAGGTGAAATTATGGCAACAAAAAAATCTAATTCAAAATCAACTTCAACAAAAACAACAAAAAGTTCCACTGGTGCTGTTTGGGGATTAAACAAAATTTCGATGTACACAATTGTTGCGGTTGCAGTGTTATATGCAATTTCTATGGTGCTTTCTTTAATTAATGTAAGTTTTAGAGTTGTTGGCGCACTTCAAGGTTTAGCTACCGCTGTTATGATTGGAATTGTTTCAGTGCTTGCATGGCGCTATGTTGCATATAAGCCAATGGTTTGGAAAGTTCTTTATGTTCTTTGTTTAATTTTGGTTGTTTGCGGTGTAATTATTCCACTTGTTGTGTAATGTTTAATTAAATAATAAAAAATAAAAACCACCATTATCTGGTGGTTTTTTTGTTGCTATTATTTGCAATTTTATTATCTTTTTTAATAAATAAATTACATTTACAATCGCCGGTTTTAACAAACTCGTCGCAAGGGCAAAGCGTTGTGTCGTCTTGCGTTTTGCGACAAGGACAATGGCCATCACGCTTTAAAATGCCATTAATAATAATGTCAACATATTCTTTGTTTGGGTTTAAAACATAACCTTTCACTAGTTGTTCCTCCAAAGTCCATGCAAGTTGCAATATGCTAAAACAAGTTTAACTTGTTCGCCTTTTTGCAAATTAAAACTAACAACTGGAGGTGTGTTTGGGCTTAAGTTTTTATGATAAACGCCTAAATTAGTTTCAACTTTAACCCATTCAATAAAGTGTTCTGGTGTCATTGGGTGTTCAACGCTTGAAACAGTAACTGTTAGGGTGTTACATTTTTTAGTAACAACCGGAACGTGTTTTTCAACTGCGGCATCGGTTGAGTTTGCCACAAGCTCTTCCATAGGTTCGCCGCAACAAACAACTTTAACACCACTATTTTTTGCATATTCAATAATATTACCGCAATGTTTGCATCTAAATAATTTCATAATATTTCTCCTTTGTGTAAAAAAGTTACATAATTTCTTTTAAAATTTGTTTTAAATCGGCTTCGGTTTTAAAACCTTTAATTTCTTTAACAGGTTTGCCGTTTTTCAAAATGAACATTGTAGGAACAACTTCAATTTTAAATTCTTCGGTTGTTGCGGGACTTTCGTCGATGTCTACTTTAACAATGTTTAATTCTTTAATGCTGTTATCTAATTTAATTAGTTCGGTGTTAAGCATGCGGCAAGGTCCGCACCACGAAGCAAAAAAATCTACAAGTGTAATTTCGGTTTGTTTAACCGCGTTTTCAAATCCATTATCGTCGGTGTAAATAATCATGTTTTTCTCCTTTTAAAACTTTTAATTATTAACAATTACATAATAAAAAATGATGGTAGGTTTGTCAAATAAAATAAAACATGCAAAGTTGGCTAATTATGTGTTTTTGTTTTTTTAAATTAAAACTGATGTGTTACAATAAATTTAACATTTAAGGGGATAAAAATGAAAATAAAAGTAATTGAAGAAAATAAAAAATTAACTAATAATTGGGAAAACACAGCAATAATTATATCGCAAGAACAATTGGGTAGTGTTGTAAATGAACAAACCGAAAACGAAATAAATCGTGCATTAAAATATATTACCGAAAACAAGTTGGAAACTTGTGGCGATAATTATTTAGCTACTTTTAAATTTGAATTTAAAACCGACGATGGTAAAACGGTTTCTGAAACGGTTGGGTTATATACCAACTTTGAAACATTTTCAATATATATTGCAATAAATAAATTGGTGCTTGCCGAAAAGTTAAAACAACTTGTAAACACAAAAAGTACGCCATCTAGCCTTTTTATGAGCATTATTGGTTCGTTAACCGAATCGGATTATTTAACTTTAGAAAAAATTGAAAATGAACTTACTACACTTCAAGACAAAATTGCAAACGAAAAAGACTTAGAGCATATTAATAAAAAAATTAATGCTTATCGAAAAGAGTTGGTTAGTTATAAGCAACGCTACGACCAACTTCTTAACATGGTTGAATTTTTTGAAATGCATGTTGCCACCATCGATTCCGAAGAGGAAAAGGCAAAATTTAAAGTGCTAGACCGTCGAATTCCTAAACTTCGAAACGAGGTGTTGTATTTGCGTGATTTGCTTTCGCAACTTAAAGATAGTTGTCAATCGCAGTTTGATATGAGGCAAAACCATTTAATGAAAATTTTTACAATTATAACTGCAATTTTTATGCCACTTCAATTAATTGCAGGTTGGTATGGCATGAACCTTGCAATGCCAGAGATTGGTTGGAAATATACTTACCCAGTTGTTGGCGGACTAAGCGTGCTAATTGTGGTTGGTTTACTGGTGTTTTTCAGCAAGAAAAAATGGTTTAAATAAGGCTTTAATTTAAGCCTTATTTTTTTTGTTACGAGCTAAGTTATGTGTTATAATTGTTATGTTAAAAGGGAAATAAATGATTGAATTTTTAGAAAAACCGCAAAGTTTAAATTGTGTGTTAATTAATAAAAATTTTAATAACAAACAATTAAAAGGGCTAAGCGAAGTTTGCTTAGAACTTGATTTTGACTATGCTAATTTAGGTCAGTTGTTGTATGTTGGAAGTTTGCAAAAAACAAAAGTTGTGCAAAGATTTAATACCAAACTTTTAATGGACGTTTATAAAAAATTGGTTTCTGTTGTAAAGTTTTGTAATAAAAACAAAATAAAATTTAAACAAACCATTTATGTTAGCAATTTAAATCAAAAACAAAATAATAATTTGCTAATGCTTTCATATATGTTAGATGTTAGGTTTAATAAAAACATTTTTAAAAAATTAAATGCCAGTGTGTTGTATGCTTGCGATTTTTTAGATAAAGAAAATGCCGACCATAACATGTGTGATTTTAAGGATAATAAATGTGCAAAGCATAGGGCTAAAAATTTTGAACGCACCACTGGCTGTTGCCCAAGCACGTGTAAACATCAGGCAAATTGTCCATGTAAAACAAAAAACCTATCGTGTAAATTAATTATGTGCGATTATTTAATGGAGCAAGGATACTATTTTTCACCTCATAATTTGCCAGTTTTAAGATTAACCTTAAATTATTTAGAGCGTTTAGCAAGTTGGGGTATGTTTTTTAAAACAACAAAACAAACTTTTAGATTTTTAAGGTTTATTAGGTTTTTAGAAGTGTTTACTTTAATAATTTTTGTGCTTTTACTTTTACCATTGTTTTAACAAAAAAGTTTAACTAGAGGATAAAACCCTCTAGTTTTTATTTGTTAACCCCCTAAATTTAACTAAATTTGGTTATAAAAACTATAAAAAAATTAAAAGTAAAACTTTTAATTGTGATATAATAAAAAAGTATAGCGAATTATAAATTACGCTAATTTTACAAAAAAGGTGATTAATTATGGCTGAAAGAAAAAGCGTAGAAACACTAGCAGACTTAGAACAAACGCTAAAAAGTGTTAGGGAGGCTCAAGAAAAATTTGCATCTTATTCGCAAGAACAAGTAGATAAAATTTTTAGAGCAGTTGCACTAAAAGCAAACAACATGCGCATTCCACTTGCAAAACTAGCTGTGGAAGAAACAGGTATGGGAGTTGTTGAAGATAAGGTTATTAAAAACCACTTTGCTTCCGAATATATTTACAATAAATATCGTAACACCATTACTTGTGGAACTATTGAAGAAGATAAAACTTATGGGTTTAAAAAAGTTGCCGAGCCAATTGGCGTTATTGCCGCGGTTATTCCAACAACCAATCCAACATCAACAGCAATTTTTAAAATTTTAATTTCATTAAAAACCCGTAATGGAATTATTATAAGCCCACATCCACGTGCTAAAAAATGCACAATTGAAACAGCAAAAATTTTGCTTGCAGAAGCTGTTAAAGCAGGCGCACCAGAAGGCATAGTTTCTTGGATTGATGTTCCGTCGTTAGAACTTACAACTTTCCTTATGCAAAATGCCGATATTATTTTGGCAACCGGTGGTCCGGGCATGGTTAAGTCGGCATATTCAAGCGGAAAACCAGCATTAGGTGTTGGTGCAGGAAATACTCCAGCAATTATTGATAGTTCGGCAAACATTAAACTTGCAGTAAACTCAATTATTCATTCTAAAACATTCGATAATGGCATGATTTGTGCTTCAGAACAATCGGTTATTATTTTAAAGGATAAATATAACGAAGTTAAAAAAGAGTTTATTGAACGTGGTTGTTATGTTTTAACCAAAGATGAAACCGAAAAAGTTAGAAAAACAATTATTATTAATGGTGCGTTAAATGCAAAAATTGTTGGTCAAAAGGCGCACACCATTGCAGCACTTGCAGGTGTTGATGTGCCAGAATCAACAAAAATTTTAATTGGCGAAGTTGAAAGTGTTGAACTTACGGAAGAATTTGCGCACGAAAAACTTTCTCCAGTTTTAGCAATGTATAAAGCCGAGGATTTTGAAGACGCTGTTTTAAAGGCACACAAACTTGTGTTAGATGGCGGAATTGGACATACATCTTCAATTTATATTAACCCAGCTAAAGAACCAGAAAAACTTGCTTTATTTGAAAAAACCATGAAAACTTGTCGTGTTTTAATTAACACACCTGCAGCACAAGGTGGTATTGGCGACCTATATAACTTTAAGTTAGAGCCATCACTTACACTTGGTTGCGGAACATGGGGCGGAAACTCTGTTTCAGAAAACGTTGGTGTTAAACATTTAATTAACATTAAAACCATTGCGGAAAGGAGAGAAAATATGTTGTGGTTTAGAGCACCTGAAAAGGTATATATTAAAAAAGGTTGTTTACCTGTTGCCCTAGACGAACTAGGAGCAGTTTTAAATAAAAAACGTGTGTTTATTGTAACCGACACATTCCTTTATGAAAACGGCTACACAAAAGGCGTAACTAATAAATTAGACGAACTAGGAATTGTGCATCAAACATTCTTTAACGTTGCACCAGACCCAACTTTGGCTTGTGCTAAAGAGGGGGCAAAACAAATGGCTGAATTTAAACCTGATTGCATTATTGCACTTGGTGGCGGTTCTGCTATGGACGCAGGCAAAATTATGTGGGTTTTATATGAACACCCAGAAGTTGACTTTTTAGATATGGCAATGCGTTTTGTAGATATTCGTAAACGTATTTACACATTCCCTAAAATGGGCGAAAAGGCATACTTTATTGCAGTTCCAACTTCTGCCGGAACTGGTTCAGAAGTAACACCATTTGCCGTTATTACCGACGAAAGCACCGGAACAAAATATCCTCTTGCCGATTACGAACTATTACCTAACATGGCAATTGTAGATTGCGACTTAATGTTAAAAGCACCAAAAGGTTTAACAAGTGCTTCCGGTATTGATGCTGTTACACATGCTTTAGAAGCTTATGCTTCCATGATGGCAACCGATTATACCGATGCACTTGCTATTCAAGCATTAAAAGTTATTTTTGAATATTTACCTCGTGCATATAATAATGGCGAAGCCGATGTTGAAGCACGCGAAAAAATGGCTAATGCAGCAACAATGGCAGGCATGGCATTTGCTAATGCTTTTCTTGGTGTTTGCCACAGCATGGCACACAAACTTGGTGCATTCCACCACTTGCCACATGGTGTTGCAAACGCACTTATGATTAACGAAGTTATTAAATTTAATAGTGCCGAAGCACCAACCAAAATGGGGACATTCCCACAATACGACCACCCACACACACTTTCAAGATATGCCGAAGTTGCAACTGCACTAGGTTTGGGAGGTAAAACCGACCAAGAAAAAGTTGATAATTTAATTGCAAAAATCAACGAACTAAAAGAACAAATTGGAATTAAATCAACTATTAAAGATTATGGCATTAACGAACAAGAGTTTTTAGATAAACTTGACGAAATGACTGAACAGGCATTCGACGACCAATGCACAGGCGCAAACCCACGTTATCCACTTATGAGCGAAATTAAACAAATGTTTTTAAATGCTTATTACGGAGGTAAAAAATAATGACTTTTAAATTAGATAATTTAATTTATAAAGGCGAGACCAAAGAAGTTTTTAAAGAAGATGGCAACGCAATTAAATTGTTTAACGAAACTCACCCAAAAGCTTTTGTTTTAAACGAAGCATTAAATCATGCTAGGGTTGAACAATATTCTGGTTTAAGTGTTCCAACATTAAAGGAAGTTGCTGTTGTTAACAACCGCTGGGCACTTGTGTATAACTATTTAGAGGGTAAAACTTTGGCCGAACTTATGGCTGAAAACCCTGAAAAAGAAGATGAGTATTTAAATAAATTTGTTGATATTCAACTTGAAGTTTTGTCTAAAAATGTTCCACTACTTAATCGCACTAAAGATAAGTTTCGCCGTAAACTTTCAGAATTAACCGAAATTGCCGACGATGTTAAATATGAACTTATGCAAAGGCTTGAGGGAATGAAAAACCACACAAAGCTTTGTCATGGCGATTTTGACCCATCTAACATTATTTTTGATAAAGATGGCAACTATTATGTTATCGACTGGGCACACGTTACAGCGGGTAACGCTTCAGCCGATGCGGCACGCACATTTTTAATTTTCTCTATCGAAAACAAAACCGAACTTGCTAATAAATATTTAAAATTATTTTCACAAAAAAGCGAAATTGAAATTAAATATATTCAAAGTTGGATTCCAATTGTTGCAGCAACACAACTTGAAAAAGGTGTTCAATCTGAAAAAGAATTTTTACTAAAATGGATTAATGTTGCTGAATATCAATAACATTTACAAATTAAAATACAAAAAAGTTGAGTTAAACACTCAACTTTTTTTGTTTGTTACCACCTGAAAAATTTTCTAGTTACATATTTATTTTAAAACGTTTTATTTTCGTGATTGTGTGATATAATTGGTGTAAATTTAAGGAGCTGTTATGAATAAAACCTTTGGAGAGTTTTTAAAACAAAAACGATTAGAAAAAAGTTTAACTCAAAAAGAACTATCAAAATTACTTATTATTTCAGAATCGGCAGTTAGCAAATGGGAAAAAGATGTTGCACACCCAGATATTACATTGCTTCCTAAATTAGCCGAAATTTTAGGGGTTACCGAACATGAGTTAATAACTGCCAGCATCGATGAAACTTCTAGGGCGGAAAAGTCACAAGCAAAAAAATGGAGAACTTTATCGGTTACTTGGAGTTTGTTTTTCTATATTTCATACGCCTTAGCATTAATACCTTGCTTTATAGTTGATTTAGCAATAAATAAAGCATTAACTTGGTTCTGGATTGTTTTTTCGGCATTAATTTTAGCATTTAGTTTTACAAATTTGCCAAAACTAATTACTAAACATAAATTAATTTTAGTGCCGTTATCAAACTATTTAGCTCTTTGCTTATTGCTTGGTGTGTGCTGTTTATACACAGGCGGAAACTGGTTTTTTATTCCGGCAGTTGCAGTGTTATTTGGTTTAATAATAATTTTTATGCCAATATATATTTGCAAATATAAAGTGTTTGAAAAAGTTAGAAAGTATGCCGATTTTGTTTCGGTGACAATCGATTTTGTTATGCTAAATATTTTATTGCTTGTAATTAATGCGTACACAATAATTAATAATGCAACTGGGTTTTGGTATTTAAAACCGGCATTGCCAATAGTGTTAATTATTTATGCAATTTTAAACATACTTTTAAGCGTAAGATTTTTAAAAATTAATAAGCTTTTAAAAACTAGCATTATTTTGTTTTTGTGTAACATTTTTATTTATGCTGTTCCGCCATTTATAAAGGTTTCGAATATTAATATACAATCTAACATAGATGAAATTAATATTTTTAAAGCTGATTTATCTAGGTGGATATTAGGTGTAACAATTCAACAAAACATACATTTAATTATTTGTTTAAGCATATTATTTATTGGTCTTTTATTTTTTATTGGCGGATTAATAGTCCATTGCAATAAAAAACACAAATAAAACAATAAAAAAGTTGAGTAAAACACTCAACTTTTTTTATTATTTTTTTAAGTTTGCTCCGCAGCCCGAGCATTTTAAATTTGAAGATTTATTCATTGTGTTACAGTAAGGGCAGGCTACTAAATTAGATGTTTTTGGTTTTACTGCTTGTACTTGTGTAGGTTTGTTTATTTTTTCATTATCTTCAAAAGTTTCATTGTCTTCATATTCTTCAAGTAAATCGTCTAGGTCTTCAATTTCTTCGTCATCTTCAACTTTTTTCAATTTGTTAAATCTTTGTTCGTTATATTTTTCGGCTTTTTCGCCATCAGTTTCATATTTCGATTTCATGGTAATGTCGCCTTTACCTCTAACAACACCTTCGTCCATCATTTTAACAAATGGATTTTGTCTTACTTTTGTGTAAGCAACAGGTTTGTTATCAACTAAGGCTCTAATGCTTGGAATAATGTCGCCATTTAGGGTGTAAAACTTTAATTTGTGTCCAGCAATTTTCATATTAAATAACGAAACTTCTGCTTTAAACTTTGGTAGTTTGCCTTCTTTAATTAAAACGCCGTCAACAATAACACCTGCTTTACGCCAACTCGCAAACACAACAACTTTTTTATCTTCAATATCAAAATAATATTTTCGGTTTGCGAATAATTGTTTAACCAAATATGTTAAAATAAATCCAGGAATTAAAATTAAATACCAAGCAAATTTGTTGTATTCGCATTCAATATCTTTTAGCTTTGCTTTAGCAACAATATCTTTATCGGTTGCCATAAATGTGTGTTTAAAATCACAACTTTCCTTAGATTCTAAATTAACTTTAATTTTAACGGTTTCGTCTTGAATATAAGCGCCCTTTTCGTTATAGGTGCTAATAACAACGGTTATTTGTTTAAGTGTAAATCCGGTTGTGTTATCAATGTGCCCGGCAATGGTTATTTGGTTCGGTTCAGAAGCTTTGCCAGTTAATGTAATTTCGTCTGTAGGAATGTGGGCATCTTTAAGTGGCATCATAAAGCAAAGTAGCGACGCAATAATTGTTAATCCAAATAAGAAAATTATAACACCTCTGGCAAATTTATCTTGTCTTTTCATTTTAAACTCCAATATTATATAACTGGTTTAAGTTTAAAGTGTTTAGTAACTTTAGTCAAATTTATTTTGTTTAATATTTAAATATATACTTTTTAATAATTTAAATGTTTAAGTATGGTAAAGTTCTTATGTTTTCTTTAAGTTTGTGTTATTATAAATTAACATAAGGAGAACGGAATGGATAAAAACAAGAAAACCAATTTAACAATGCTAAAATGTTCTAATTGTGGTTCTTCAGTTTTTGAACAAACCAGCGACGATACCTATAAGTGCGGATATTGTGGCTCGGTTGCAAAAGACGATAATGCCGAAAAGCAATCGTTTATTAAATTTTTAAGTTCAAAATCTGCTAATGAAAGCAAAATAAGAATTGTTAAAAGCATGATGGGTGAACAAGATTTTTTTAAATATGCAATTGAACATATTTCAAATGAAAAAAATTCGCCCATAGATATTTTAGAATCTAAATTTGAAAATGTTGAAATTAGGTATAGTTATTATTTATTAGTTAAGGCCGAGTTTAAATTGGCAACACTATCAAATCAATATTTCGAAGATATTTCATATTCTCAAACAAAAAATAAAAAACTCTCAATAAACTCGCAAAAGCAAGTTGAGGAAGATGTTGTTAACGAATCTATTGCAATTTGTTCGCCTCTTCAAGAAAATGCTTTTGAGGGACAAAGTGAAAAAGTTTATAAAGATTTATATTCAGAGTTTTCAAATGTGAATAGTGCAATTCTTTCAGCGGAAGAAATTAAAAAGCGAAACATTAAACTGCCAAGCAAAACAAAAATTTCGGAAGCAATCGACCGTATTATTAACGAAACAAAAACCGAGCTGTTAGAAAATAGTGTTGAAAAAAATGTTAGAGTAATGCACAAAATTGACGACATTGAACTTTGTATTGTTCCAGAATATGTTTTAAAGTTTGAATATAAAAACGAAAAATTTGAGGTGTCGTCGTTTGCATACGATTTAAACATTGTGGGAAGCATTCCAAACGATTCCGAAAATTTATATAAGCAAGTAATGCAAAAAACTGCAAAGTATCCAATTGTTTCAATTTCTATTTCGGCTGTGTTTGCTCTGTTTGGTTTTATTACATTTGCAATTGCTAGATATATTGCACTTGCATGGGTTTGCATTTTTGCAATTCCGGTTATGCTTGTTGTTTTTGCTTCAACATTTTTCATTGATAAAATTGTAACCAAAAACATTTTAACTAAACGATATAATTTAAAGCGAACAAAACTTCAAGAGTTTTTTAAATCTAGAAACATCGACCCAACTTTAACGTCAGAGTTTTTAAATTCGTTTGAAGGAGGGGAATAACATGTTAAGAAAAATTTCTATTGCAATTGTTGTTATTGGAGTTGCACTATGTGCACTTGCAGGAATTAGTGTTAACTTAAACCCAATGGTTGAAAAGGTTTCTTTTACCGAAACTGAAAAAACACTAACTATTAACACTTCTCACAAACTAAATTTTTACACGTATCCAGAAAATGCTCGTTTATCAGCTTCTGGGCTAGAATGGTCTAGTTCTGACACAAACGTGGCAGTTGTTGACAAATACGGCAATGTTGATGCTGTTGGTGTTGGCACTGTAACTATAAAAGCCAAATATAAAACAAACACAATTGAATGTGCTATAACAGTTAATCCGGTGTTTGTATCACACTTAAATGTTAGTTATCCATATTCAATTATTCACCCAGCCGAAACAATGCAAATTGCAGCAATAGTTAAACCTGATAATGCCACTTACAAACAATTAACATGGTCTAGCTCGAACCCAGAAGTTGCTACTGTTTCAAACACTGGTTTGGTTACTGGTGTTGCCGAGGGAGAAACATTGGTTACAATAAATGCTGCGAATGATGTAACTGAAACACTTGTTGTAAAAGTTCAAAACACAATTGAGGTTGAAAGCATTGATTTATCTATTAATGTGTTAGACCCAACAAAACTATGGCTTTCAACTTTTAATATAACCCCAACAATTTTCCCTGCTAATGCCGATAACCAAACTCTTACATGGTCTAGTTCTAACTCAGAGGTTATTAGTGTTGATTCTGCTGGAAAAGTTACAACACATAAAGATGGTTTTGCAACAATTACTGCAACAAGTTTAAGTGGTAAAACTGCAAGCATTTATTTAAATGTTCCTAGGGTAGAGGCAACTAGTGTAAATATTGTTAAACCATCGGTGTCGGGTGCAACTATTGTGTCTTGCACGATTAGCGTTGGCACCACGTTACAACTAAGGGCAAATTTAACAAGAGGTATTTCAAGTTATCCTTACATCACATCAAGCGGAATAACCACACACGAACTTGAGTGGACTTCCAGTGACCCATCTAAGGTTAGTGTAAGTCAAGGCGGACTTGTTACTGCCATTGCTTCAACGGCTAATGGTACGGGTACAAATTTTGGTGTAACAATTACTGTTACTGTTAAAGGTGTTGGAATATCCGACTCATACATAATTATGGTTAAATAAATTTAAAAAGGGATTGATTTTCTTCAATCCTTTTTGTTTGGTGCAAAAAAACTTTAAAACTTATAAATTCAATCTTGAATTTTGTTTTTATGTTTGATAATATAAAAATATGATAAACGTTAAAGGTGGCTTTTTAAAAGCTGAGCAAGTTTACAATAGGTCTAAGTGTAATGGTATTTTCACTTCACAAGCATTGGCGGAAATTTTAAGTTCGCCAAATTTTACCGAACTTTTAGAAGCAACAAAACGTGGGGTGGATAATTTAGGTCAGCCTGACCCAGTTTTAACTAAAGTTTTGCAGGAAATTGGTTTTACTGCGTTGCCTATTATGGTTGATAGCAATCACTATCAACTTTTGGTTAAAAGTGGATTAACTCCAGTTTATAGGGGCGTTAAGCGCGACAATGCAATTGTTGATTTTGCAACTAACCCAGAATTGTTTGTTGGTAAAGGTCTTTTGTGTAATGGAGTTCATTTTGTTTATGACGATGGCACAAAATCTTCGTACGGTAACACTCCGCTAGAAATGGCGGCACGATATGCTAGAAAACCACCTAAAGGGCTACATAAAAAAATTGATGCCGACATGCAACACTATAACGAGGGGCAAATTGTTCGAGCTTTAATTTCCGAGAATGCAAAGGCAATTGAAATTAAAGAACTTTTAAAACTTGCTAAAATGGTTACGGAAAGCATTAAGAGTAATAACACAATTTCAGAATCAACAAAGCAAAAAATGATTAAATTGTTTTCAAAAGAGGCTTCGGTTATTGCAGCCCTTGAGGGTATTGATGTTATTGTTGCAGAACGAACTAGATTTTTAATTGGGCTAAATCGTGGTGTGTTTATTATGGATAAAGGAATGGTTGATGCCGAACTAAACAAATAAAGGAGTTTCAAAACTCCTTTTTCTTTTTTTCATAAAATGTTGTTAATAAAACACTTGACAATAAGGTGTTGTTTTAATATACTATTGCCGTCGGTTTTTATAACTGACATAATGAAACATATATGGGTTAAATTATCGCTAAGCGCATTTATATGTTTTCGGTATTAACTTAATATGCTGATGTGGCACAGTCGGTAGCGCACCGCCTTGGTAAGGAAAAACCAAGCACAAAAATTATACCAAATATCTTAATATGCTGTTGTGGCACAGTCGGTAGCGCACTGCCTTGGTAAGGCAGAGGTCACGGGTTCAAGTCCCGTCAACAGCTCCACATATTATACCCTTGAAAAACCCTTTAAAATAGGCACTTTCAAGGGTTTTTCTTTTTCTACAAATTTCAAAATTCTTTCCACAAAAAAATGAAAAATGTACCTACAAATACTCCGTAGGTACATAAAAAATCAAAAAAATGACCGACCTTTGATTTTTCAAAAGTCGGTCAAATTCTTTCTAAAACTGCCTTTTCAGGTACACGTAGGTACATTTAGGTACATAGTATTTAAGAACAACAAATTAAAAAATATTATTAATTATTATTCAATAAAGGCTGTAACAATTTCTTCCAATAATTTTTTTATATTGTTAAAAATTGCAATCTCAAATTCTTGTGTTCCTCTCAAAACGGATTGCCTATATTTTTTAAAATTCTCCAATACCTTTTCTTTTTCAGATATTACACCTTGAAAATCGGATATTTTTTTACTACCTATCTTACATTCACAAAACGAACTCCATCTAATAGGGAAATATGTATTGTGAGAATTTGTTATAAATCTCTCAGGTAAGTATAATTCTATTGAACAAGCTCTTCCATTTATATTATCAAAAATAATTTTATTATTAGTTCCAATAGTAGGATAACGGTTGAAATTTTTTAAATTGGGATAAGTCAATATTCTAAAATTATTAGGTATTTGACCTATTTCATTAACTAATTTTTCTTTTGACTGATTACCTATAGTATCATTATCAAAAACAGCTATAAACTTACTATCAATTTTCGATGTGATAAATGTTTTTATATTATGAGCAATAGCATCGCAACCACCTTGTCTATTTTGTCCCTTTACATATTCGAAATCCATAAAGTAATATAAATTATATAAATGCGGATAAATATTTTTAAGTGTAAATTCTAAAATTTCTTTATCGGTCTTTCCTTCCACTAAAACTATAGTTTTAGGGATAATATCTCCAATTTGCATTTGTTCTATGCTTTCATATGTCCAACCAACCATCTCACTTATATCTATTTCCATCACGTCTTCTTGTTTACAATTCGCCAAAATAAAACGTATAGTATTAATGCAATCAAATTCTTCATAATAACAACCAAAAAACGATTCATCTGATGCACTGAAGATGGACTCGTATATTATTTTATCGCTTTCATTTTTGGGATTAAGTTCATGAGGTTTTTCTTTATCACTTAAGAGAAAATCATAAATATCATTGTTTAATAAAAATTTTAAATATTTTGTTATAGAATTTTTCCATTTTCGTATTGTTATATATTTATCAACTCTTTTTTTGATAACTTCTTCTTGCTTTTCAAAATCAACATTTTTATCATATAAATATTTAGAATAATCTAATGCTTGATATTTTTTACAACTAAACTCATGTTCAAATCTTTTAATAGTATATCCTATAGAATCCAATCTATCGGATGCCGCTTTTACCGTTGTAGAATATCTATATCTTTTACGGATTTCACCATCAATGACAATTTCGTCAATAATCAAATTATCATCGGTAAAAAACAATCCAAGTGTTTTACTATCGAAAAAGCTTTTCCAAGTAAGCAAACTTAGCTTATTTATTTTTAAATCAACATATACACCCATAAAATCTATTTCCTTTGTCTACATTATACCACAAAAAAATATTTTTTCATATTGTTACATCTCAAAATCTTTTTCTCTTTTACGCTTTCTTTCTTGACGTTCTTCCATAAGTTTTTGTAGCATGTCGTCAAACTCATCATCAGTCATATCTTTAACAAGTTTTTCCTTTCGTTCTTCAATAACTTCTTCTCTGATGTTTTGGTCAATTAACATTTGTTCTTCCTTAACTTTTTCATTAAACTTCTCTGTTGTCTGTCTTACATATTCGCTATCCACAGAGTTATATACTGTGATTGTAGTTTTTACATCACGATGACCTAAAAGTTGTTGGATAACCTTTGGATTTTCGTTCATCTCAAATAACATATTAGAAAATGTATGTCTTAATCCGTGAAATCCAATGTGATATTTCTTCAAATCATTTCTTTTCTTAAACCTATCAAATATCTTTTTAGTACCTGAATAACTTCTAACAGAACCATCATCATTAGCAAATATAAAAGAAGTCCTAGATGTTAAATCCCCAGAGACTTCTTTATTTGTGTTTTGTCTTAAAATTTGCTTTTCTCGCCACTGTTTTAAAGTTTCAACAACAATGTCCGCTATTGGTATTTCTCGGACACTACAAGTGGTTTTTGTGTCTCCTACGATAGTTACACGGCTTGTTACTTTGCCATCACTATCAAACTTTGGTTCCTGCGTTATTGCTTGTTCAACTTTTAATGTTTTATTTACAAAGTCAACATTTTCCCATTTTAGAGCAAGTGCTTCGCCAATGCGGAGTCCTGAGAACATTAAGCAAATACAAAGTGGTTTTATGAAATTAGCTTCATCTTTATTTAATGCTTCCAAAAATTTAGTTCTCACTTCGGGTGGTAGTGCCTTGTATTTTTCTTTCTTATTTGGTGCTTTGTCTTTTGTTCGTATTTGTACTTTTAGGGTAGGATTAACTGATACCCATTTGTTGTCTATTGCATATTCAAAGAATTGACTTATCATGTGTTTGTTTTTCTTTATTGTATTATTGCTATACTTCTCATCAATAAGTTTGTTTATCACTTTTTGAATTACAAAAGTATCAATATCATAAATTTTCATATTGCCAATTTGTGGCTCTATGTGTAATCTAAAATTTCTCATAATGCCTTCAAAAGTTCTTCCAGTAACTGAACTTTTTTTGAATACCAATAACCAATCTGTCATTAGCTCTCCAAAACTTTTACTTTCAACTAGTTCATAAGAATTGCTTTTAATTCTGCCACTAACTTCGGCAAGTTTTTTAGCAACTTCGGTTTGGCTATTTCCATATACTGTCTTTTTCTTTTGTTGACCTTTATCATCATATCCAACAGTTATACTGCCAACCCATTTGCCATCACTTTTCCTTTGAAAGATACTTCCTTCATTATTACTTCTTCTAATTTTTGACTGAGTTCTTTTAACCATTCTTCACCTCGCTTGTATTGTTATTTAAAGTTATCCAAGTTACAAAGTTAAGAACACTTACGACTTGTCTTTTACCAACTTTTGTGGTAGGGAAATTTTTACTTCTCATCAAATTTCTAACATTATCTCTTCCAAGACCTGTAATCTTTATTAGGTCTTCACAATCAAGAAAATCTTTATTGTATTTAGTTGTTAAACGGTCAACTTCCGCTTTTATTAAATTGTCAATATTAAGTTGTTTGTTATCGTTAATAATCATTTAATTCTCCTCATAAATTTAAATCTTTGTGTTCTATTAAATTGTAATTTTCTATTCTAAATTTTTGAGAAAGAATATTCTTCTTTCTGCTTTTCTATTCCTAATATCTTCTGTAGCTTTAAGCATAAGAAGTCGGCAGCTTACTGCCATAAAACGAAAATGGGTATTCCCATTTGTCGTAAAGATAAGGAAGAAAACAATAGATGCAGTTTTGTAGCATATAAAAAAGTCCTATTTTATAGGGCTTTTGGATACTTTAAACTAAAATCTATGTTTCTTCCGTTTATCCTGTTTGATTAAAACTCTAAAAATGAGTCGTTTTGCATACACTTTTTACAACTCAATTTCACTATATTTTCTGCGATATTCTTCTTTTTCTCGGTCGGCTTGAATTCTATAATATTCTTGCTGTTTAGCATAAGCTTCGCTTTGCTTTTGACGATATATAAAGTTCTTAATTTCCATTTCATCACACTTCGCATAATATTCAAGTAAATCCAAAAGTTTATCCCATTCTCGTTGTCGCATTGCTTTCTTGTAAGCTTTGTATTGAGCTGTTTTAATATCTAACTTTTCAAGTTCCTCGTGCAGTTTTCCAAGTTCAATGGCTGTGTTGATTGTTATATTTCCAAGTCGTCTAAATAGGTCTTTTTTGTAGTTAGAACCTTCTTTGTAATTTCGTTCATCTTTCCATTCTTCAAACTTTTTAAGTGCGTTTTCAAACTCCCAATAAGTTTCTCTCGTTTGGGTGTTTTTGGTTAAGATAAACTCGGTTACTCCGTCAACATCTTTTTTAACTCTCAACATATTTTCGCTATCGTAAGAATGTCTGCCGTCTTTTGGTAGGATAGTGTAAAGATTTAAAAGAAATCGTTTTAACTTTCTTGCCATATCTGTTCTGCTCATTAAAGCATTATAAGAATAAAGCATATCTTTTCTTGCTTTAAGAATTTGTGCTGTTGGCTTGGTTAGTGCTTTTTCAAATGTAAATTTTGTTGCAATTAGTAAGTCTTTTGAAATAGTGCCTGAGTGATATTTTAACTTTCCACCATTGTCAAAATATAATGGCTCCTTTTCAAAGAATGAGATATGAATGTGTTTGTTCTCGGTGTTCTCGTGAAGTCCCGCATACCAAACAATATTGTCGCCATATAGTCCAGCTCTATTAAAAAACTTAGGAAGTTCTTTCTTTAAGAATTTGTATGCCTGTTCATAATCTCGACAATATTCATCTCCAAAGTCTTCTCTAAAAGAAATTATCATATCCCAAATAACACTTTGAGTTGTTTGTAGTTGGTGTCGTAAATCTAGTTTTTGTTCATCATTAAGTAGTCCATCTTGATTAAATGCTCCAAATGATTTTTCTTTGTTTGCTATATATTGCTCATAATCAGATGATACATTTTCACTTGCTCCTGTGTGAACATAGTTAAGGTAACTATAACTATCTTGGCAACTAACAAAATCTCTATGTGTTGCCATTTCGGGATTATTGGTATAATGGTCTTTTGTTTGGTAGTATTGTAATTTCATAAAAACATTATCAGTTTGTGGTTCGCTTGTCATCTTTTACCTTTTCCCATATAGCAGTAGTAGTGTCTTCAATTTGGTCTAACAGTTCAATAATCTGGTCATCACGATTTTCTTTAAAAGCGTATGATTTTAATACAGCATTAAGAAATTCATTAACACTTTCAAACTTTGTCATATCATACATCTCTTGTAATTTTTCTAGTAGCCTTACATCTTTAAGGCGTAGGGTATTTACTGGTTTTATTGTATCCGATTTCATTAATTCTCCTTTCAAGTAATATTTTTGTTGGTCTTTCTATGATTTTGTTTTCTTTAACTAATACCTCCTTTTAATAAATTTTTTCACAACAAAAAAGAAACCTCGGTGGATAAGATTTCTTTTAGTTCTTTCTATATTTAGTTTTGGTTAACAAAGAAAAATGCCTACTAACAATAAGTGCAATTTTATCTTCTTTTCCCCCTCATATATATAGGTTTTTTTGAAGTTTTTGCATCGGTTTTCGATGTCGTTTTTTACAACATTTTGTTAATAGACATTAAAAAAGCCCGAGAATATCGGGCTAAAAAATTTTTAAAAAATTTTTGAAGTTTTGTGCCAAAAGTGTTAATTTTAGGTTTCTATTTCACCCCTAAAATATTTTTTGAGATGAAATGTATACCTTTGTTAGTTCCATATTGCTTTATTCTTCTTGGGGCAACATTTAAAGTTATCCACCTGTAGTTTTTCTTTGGAGTATAGCACTTATCTAATTCAACAAAAGAGAAATATAACTTTTCTTCCCATCGTTCAGGTTTATCAGTTAAACCATCTTGATATTTCCCTTTGCAAACATAAGAATTAACTATTCCATAAAACTTTCCATCAATTTTTGTATCTTTTCCAAATATTACATTAAGAAAGGCAAGTGTGGTATTATCACATTCTTTTGTAGATTTTATTCTTCTATAAGGCAAGTCAAATGTAAAATCACTTATATTAAATTTTCCACGTACAACAAGTTTTTCATCATAATCCGTATCAGTTAGAATATTATACTTACCATTTTCTTTGGCAACAAAAATGTTATAAGCAATTTTATCTCCAGTATATTCAAAATCTTTTTCTTTTTTCAAATTTACTATGTAAGAGTTTTTTGTTTGTCTGTTTAAGTATGTTTTATTTATTTGTCTTGTTATATAGTCATTATCTATTAAATATTTTAAATCACTTTGAATTGTCCTCTCAGTAACAGCAAACTTCCAAGCTAAATCTCTAACCAAGACCTTTCTACCTTTAAGATATTTAAGATAAGCATATAACTTTTTTCTTCTTAATTCTCGTGTGAAAATACATTTGATAGGTCTTTCAAAAACTTGTTCTTCTTCATCTTCTTCAACATCGTCATAATCATTGAGACACCCATATTCATCTTTGTCTTCATAAACCAAAAACTCTAATTTTTTATAGTCATAATATCTTCTAACGCCTCGTTGACCTTTCAAATAGGTCTTGTTGCGTTCTTTCTTTTCTTTAAGTTTTTCAGCAAGTTCTTCCTGTCTCTGTTGTAAAATTATTTGTCTTTCATAAGGGTCTCTAAAATCCAAACCATCATCATTAATATACATACTTATCACAACCTTTCAATCATTATATCACAAAGAAAACAAAATTGTTGGAGTTTTGACAAAAGATTACAAAAAACACCCAATCATTTAAGATTGAGTGTTTAAGTTAACCCAAATTATTGCTCCTTTAGGATGTTTATAAGGTTTAGGTTCCTTGTATCTTTGAGCATTTTTAATAAACCATGCGTAAGTTTTATTGTAAGGTAAATATTTAGTATCTTTAATATTATGCTTACATATGCCATTTTGATAATCTTGTAACGAAAGTTGCTTTGAATCATATATTTCACAAGAACCGATAATTTTCCCAGAGCCACTTTCTATCAATTCTATTTTACCTCGAATTTTTGTGTTGCTACCACGAATTTCCCATGTTTTCTGTCCGTTTAATATGTATTCAATCCAAGGTTTTTTTATTATTAAACCTTTCATTAAAACTCATCAAATCCTTCATAGGTTGAAAATGCTAATAAATATAAAGCTTTTAACAAATCGTTGTTGTTTTCTCTTAATTCTTGTATAACAGTATCTTCTTCAACTGTTAATTGTTCATTATTTGATACTATATCTTTGATTATTTCGGGCAATATCTTGCACAATTTAAAGAACGCCTGATTGTCTCCAGTTACAATTTCATAAAATTTATCTATAGACACTCGTCTAACTTTTTCATTTCCAACTCTTTGTCCATCTAACGATATGTACCATGGTATATTCTGACTTTTTCTAGCTATTATTTCAACCAAATAACATTCACAAGAAGGTTCATCTAATGCTTTAGAAGACAATTTCATATATGTTTTTTGTGATGAACTTGAATTCATTGTATTATGCTTATTTTTTAATTCAACATAAACCTTGTCACCATTATTTTTAGTAAAAACCACATCAAATCCATGATTAGGAACTTCACAATTTTTAAAATAATTAAAAATATTTTGATGGAAATATCCTATAGCATTAGTGTTTGTTTTATCTCTCTGTCTAGCAATTTCTTCTTTTATAATAGTTTCCATGTCTTTATTATATACATTGCTGTCAAAAGTTAATTTAATTGGGTCAATTAAATTACTGTTAAATTTAGCCAAATTAATACTTTTGATAGTTTCTGAATAAGTAGCTAAAGTTTGTTTTATATGATTTCTCAAATCCTCATCACTTATAAAATTTAAATATGACATAATTTAATCTCCTTTAATGTTTTTGCGATTGCAAGACCAATCTCTTTTGCAAAGTTTACAGGAACCGCATTTCCTATTTGTTTATATTTATTTAACATACTTCCATGAAATTACCACTCATCTGGGAATGATTGTATTCTAGCACTTTCTCTTACTGTAAACGGTCTTGTTTCATCTGGGTGGCATCTGTCTGTTTGTTTCATACATGGAGAGCATAATATTGTAAGACTAGGCTCATCCCAAGAAATTCTTCTTGCCATTCCCGTTTTCCCACCACCCAATCCATATGAGCCTTTCATGTAGGCACGAGCAACATCATCTGGCAAATCTCTCCAACAACCACCTGGGGGAACTAAATCAAAAACTTCTTTTTTACTCTGAGGATAAGAAGCTCCTTCTGATTCTGGAACATTTTGTAAAACATCTCTAAGAACAGGCTTATAATCATGTGGCTCTGGATATTTAAATTCAACATTAAGGTCATTTCTAATTCCTATAATAACAATTCGCTCTCGTTTTTCGGCAACGCCATAATCCCATGCATTAAGAACTTTATATTGAACTCTATATCCAATCTCTTCAAAAACATTTATCATCGTTGTTAATGTTTTTCCACCATCATGATTTACTAAGCCTTTAACATTTTCAGCTAAGAACATTTTAGGTTTAAGTTGCTCTAAGACTTTGGCATAATAATAGAACATTGTACCTCTAACATCATTTAATCCAAGTCTTTTCCCAGCATAACTAAACGATTGACAAGGATATCCTCCTGACAATAAATCTAGTTCACCTTCTTTTAAATTTAATAAAGACAATAAATCTCTATTTGCCAAGTCTTCAATAGGTTCACAAAAAACACTCCAATCAGGTCTGTTCATTTTAAGAGTTTCGCAGGCATCCTTATCAAAATCATTAGATAACAGATTGTCAAAACCGGCATATTCTAACCCTAAGGCCAATCCACCTGCACCTGCAAATAATTCAACATTAGTAAATTTTTTCTCTTTTTTTAAATTTTCAACATTTAGAATTACATTTGCATCAATATTAAAATTAGCAACAATAGAACGTAAGTTGTCATAATTGGGTTTGCTTTTCCCAGACAACCAATCGCTTACTTGAGCTTGTGTTGCGTTTATTACTTTGGCAAATGTTGTTTGATTTAAATGATTATTACTTATAGTTTGTTGTAAAAGCAATGACAATTCCATGATTTTTTTCACCTCTAATCCATTATAACATACTTAATCAAAAAATGTATCATTTTTATAGGTTTTCCTATAATTTTTTTAAAAAAAGAGAATCGTATTGCCAATTCTCTTAAAAACTGTTAAATTTTAAATTTGCTTTTCAAATGTTCATAAACCAAATATTCATATTTGTCAAATTTATTTAATACATTAATATCTTTAGAGTCCAAATATTTTATAACCTTAAATGGTACCCCGTAATCACTTATTTTTTTTGCATCACTATTTGTACAACTATATTCTAACAATGCAATTAAAGATGTAAGATTTGATGAAATTTCATCCATATCACAATTATCTGTTTTGGCAATATTGTATCTTAACAATACATCCAACAATCCCAAATATTTTACCAGGTGATACTTAAAAATATTAAATGTCAATTTAGAGGTCTCTTTAACTGCGCTATCTGGACTTTTCCTTTCCAACTCGAATTTAAGAACACCATGAAAACCATCACTTAAATAATGTGCCACTTTTACTGTTAGAAATGAAAAATTTTTTTTCGTCTTTTTTTCTATAAGGTTTTTCAAATCTTCATTTTCTATTATTTGGTATATAGATGTCAATAAAATTTCAAAATTATCCCAATTTAAGTATCTTCCAAAATTTAAAACATTTCTTATTTGTTGTTTCCTATATGATGATAACTTTAAAATAGTTTCATATAGTGTTATTTTATCAGATAGTTTAATTGTCTTAAACTTTTCTACAATGTGTAAATCCAACCCCAATTCATTAGCTTTTTGTAACAATTGCTTCTTTGTTGATTTTTGGTTATCAGTTAAATATTTTTCGGAAGCCATCATAACATCTACTTCTGATTTTGTGGCATTTTTATCATATTCCAAATTTTTCAACTCTTCCGATTCTGAGTTTAGGATTTGATTAAAATTATTATCAACAGCAAAAACAAAACCTTTAAAATGGTGCATGAATCTACCAGCTCTTCCTGCAATATTTTGAGCATCAAATTTTTTTAAGGTTTTATTACCTTTTTTATCAGACATAACTATCATATTTTTTGCTGATGTATTTATACCTTCAGTTATAGTCGTTGTTGAAATTATAGTATCTAGTATTCCTGCATTAAAAAATTCAATTATTTCTTTTTGAATATACTTTGGAATATATCCATGATGAATTCCTATTCCTTTTTGCAAAGATTTATACAATATCCAATCCTCGCTAAAAGCATGCTTTAAATGGTCTAAAAAGATATAAAATTTTTCTTTTAATTTCAAATTCACAATATCGAGATTAATATTAGACTCTTCTTTAAATTGTATTAACCATTTTGCTATTTGTTCAGTTTTATGCCTAGCATCAGTATAAATAATAGATGATTTATTTTCACTTTCATATAAAGTTTTTAACAATGTTTTTAACTTATTTTTTGATGGTTTGCTAGTAACTTCAAAACTCAAACCTTCAAAATGATAAGATTTTTTTTCATCAATATTTAATATGGCTTTGTTTACTATTTCTATATTGTTATAAGATAAAACTTCAAAGCTATTGTCTTTAAAAAAGTTTTGTATTGAACTTGTATTATTTTTTGTTATTTCAATATATGGTCCTGCTAATAATATATCTTTAGATAAGTTACACACAAGTTGTAATGCAACCCTAAAAGACAAGTCTCTTTCGTTTTCACCTACAGTTTCATTATCCATAATAAACTGGTTGTCTATTTTATATATTTCATCCATAAATATAAAATCAAATTTAAATCTATTTGATTTATCTGTCATTGATAAAAATCGCTCAGGTGTATAGATAAATAGATTTTTATCATCATTATTAACATCTTCATCACTCAAAGTATGTATTTTATAATCAGAGAAGAAATCATCATTAAGCAATTTTATATAATTCTCTGCCAATAAGGAAAGAGTAGGAAAAATTAAAACTATATTCTTATACTTCATCTTTTTAATAATTTGAGTTACTATAAATGTTTTACCAAAAGATGTTGGAGCTGTTAGGAAAAAACGGTTTTGATTTTCCTGATGAAACTGTTCATATACAATTTTTTGATACTTATGAAAAGCTTTATTTTCTTCCATTGCTAATGATGAATTATATATCATATTTGAAAAGTCATTTAAATGAATGTTTTCAAATTTTAATTTGTTATTTTTTTGCTCTAACAACATTTCATAATATTGAGGAACACCTATTAAATTTGAGAATTTATATAAAAATTTTAATTGTGTTTGGGATAAATCAAAATCCTTTATTATGTCAAAGAAATTACATACACACTTAATTAAAACACCTTCTTTTTCTAAGGTATCACAATCATATTTCAACTTAATTATTTCTTCTGCCTTACTATTTAAATAAGAGGCTTGTTCTTCTGAATACATTCTAACACCTCCAATTTAATTGTTTTAGCATCCTTTACTGGTAAAAATATAAAAAATAGTTCCACTTCTATGTTGTGAGGAATGATTACGGGGTTTGTTTGATTTAGTTTCTCAATTTTTTCAATATATGATTTGATAGTTAAATCATAATCATTATAGACTTCATTTGCAACCACTAAAACTGGGTACACTAACTTTCCGTTATATCTTTTAATATCTTCATAAAAATTTCTATATGGATTTTGTTTGCACTCTTCAATAAATTTTTCTATTAAAGCACCACTCGCAAATGATTGATACCTTTTTTGAAATATGGTTTGAAGATTTTTATTTAGATATTCTAATGTAATATCCTTATTAATATTATCCCAAATTTTTTTTAAAGCTCTTGTATATTTATCATAAAATTTAACTTCTCCACACCAAAATTCAAGATTATTACCTTTTTCAATAATATGATGACAATCGTAGCCGTGAACTTCAGAATTTGATAATAAATCAAAAAACTCTCCACGAGCAACTAAAACATCTGTACCATAGAATACTTGTAAAAATACATTTAATAAAGCTTCTCCATAAAATCCTAGTTTTAATTTAGCATCATCATCTCCCACATTGAAACGGACTCTAAACTCCAATGCGTTTCGTTGGAGTTCATTTAATTGAGTTAAATCAATTTGATAATCATCATAAGCCAAATCAACTATACTATTATATATTATATTGGCCACATCAGAATCCTGGTTTGGCTTAAATGCGAAATCTTCACAAGTAGACACAATGCTTTTAGGAGTATCGTTATGTGGTAATGTATATTGCAAAGTTATAACATTGTTAAATAATTCTTTCAATGCTGATCTCATAGACATCTCCTTATTTGTCATATTATAACATATTTGCAAGAATTTTCCATAACTTATCTAAAAAAATATCAACCAAGTTGAAACTAGATTATTGTTCTCTCACATTAATAACTATCTTTTTCTTTTGTTTTGCATAGGCATGGGCAAGAGCAGTGCCGGATTTAGGTTGGTAGTAGCCAATGCTTCGCTTTGAGTATTTTCTCATTTCGGGTTGATAATTTTCATCATAGTAAAAGACACAATAATCGCTATCGTTTATCATTGCTTGGTTTCTTTCAACATAACTTGCTCGACCAGATGTGTATTTTGTTTTATGTTCAACTTCTTCTTCAACTCCAAGTAGTGTAACTTTTTCTTTTTTAAAATGGCTATAAATTTCTTCCCAATATGCTCGTTCACTTTCTAATGTGCAAGTTTCGCTCCTGCAAGTGTAACACTTCCTTATAATGTTTGGATATTTCTCTTTAAGTTCTGTAACCACTAAATGACAAAGGTAGTCAAAATCACTTCGACTGCCAAACAAGAATATTAACACATTGTGGTTAACAATTAAATCTTCAATAACTTCCTTTACTTTTTGTTTAAGTTCTTCAGTAATCTCAATTTTTCTATGACCAAAGAATGAACATGTTTTATGTTTTTGCATAATAAAAAACTCCCAAAGTATTCACTTTGAATACTCACACTGGTCATTATAACACAATTTTATGTTTCTGTGTATTCAAAATGGAGTTTTTGAGAAAAATTTATGTGTGTGGCTTTCTAACGAAAAACCATTCTTAAATTATAATTATTGTAACAACAAATAATTAGGAGTTTTTATGGAAATCAAAGAAATCTTATCAAGAATTGGTTATGTTAGAAATAAAGCCAATTTATCCGCAAGAGAAGTTAGTCAAAGAATGGGTATGAGCCCACAATATGTCGCACAGCTTGAAAGTGGTAGAATTGTATTGACTGTTGAAAAGTTATTACAAATTTTAGAGATTTGTGAATTTCCTATTGATAGATTTTTCAGTTCGAACATAGCTGACTACAAAATTGACAATGAATTAAAATCATTAATAGAATCTTTACCATCAGACAAAAAGAAAAACATAATTGAATTTATTAAGAAATAAAAATAGCATTAGGATAATTCCTAGTGCTGTTTTTATCATTATACAGTATTGATGTTTTAGGGAACAATTTAACTATTTTTATCTCGATTTGTTCCCTAAAATGTGTATTACCAAAATCAACTTAAAAAACTTGTTATGCTAAGTTTTTTGGGATATTTTTGGTAGTAATTTTTAAGTAGAAGTAAAAAGATTTAAATAGTTTTAGATAGTTTCAAATCAACAAATTGAACCTAAAAATATGCTTGTAGGTACAGTTAGGTACAGAAGTTTTAAACTTATATGTACCTATTAAAAAAATACTAGCAAAAACACTAGTATTTAAAGTGGATTATTTAGATAGGGTTGAAGTTCTTTCAATTCTATTTTAAGTTGGTAAGGCGGAGGTCACGGGTTCAAGTCCCGTCATCAGCTCCAATGCCTTAAATCCCTTTATTTATCGGGCTTTTCCGGTATTTACAGGGATTTATTTTTTTTGCAAATTTTTCCTCAAAAAACATATAAATTGTGGAGCAAAACTTATTTTTGAACTAGCGTATTAAATCGGTCTAAAATTTTAAGGTTTGCTTTTATGATGAATTTCTAACTTTCCTGTTTTTGGCGTTCTAAGTCGGTCTATGTCGGTATAGTTGGCTCCAAATGGTCCCTGTAAATAAAAAAGGAATGTATCTTTTTACATTCCTTTTTAAATTGCCTACTTAATAATTCCTCCGTTACATTGTAATTCATAAACGAGTTCGTTATTTTTATAAATTCTCTCTAATCCTGTGAAGTTTTCCATACTTCCAGTAACTTCAAAACCATATGAAAATTCACCATTTACAAACTTGCTTGGTCCACGCAATGGTAATACTAAATTATCAGATCCAACTTGCATTAAAGCTGGTCTCAAAGCATTGTCCATAGCTTCTTCGCTTAGGTTAGGATTGATTGTATTTCCATAATAATTCATAGCCCAGATCGGTTTTTCATCAATGTAAACAACTTCTGAGCCTATAAACTTTTCTCCACCGAAATAAGTATCGTGATAGCAAAGTTTTTTATTGTTGATGATTTCTTCATATTGATAATCTTTTGAGCCAATGCGTGAAGAGTTAACTTTCGCAGCATTTCCATTTGCATAAGTATTTTTCTTTGCTCTTATTAAAAACTCCAATATATTTTCCATAACTCCTCCCTAATTACATCATGTAATAGTTATCTGCTCCAATCATAAATGCATTTATACATAATTTTTTAACATCAACTAATGCTTGATATTCTGTTCCGTCTTTTTCTTTTCCTTTAATCATTGCAAATCCAGTAAATTCACAATTTCTATCTATTTCATAGCCATATCCAATGTTTCCACTTTTATCTTTCATTTGTAAATCAATTCTATCTGAATGGATTATTTTTGACAAAGCATCAGAGAAAGAGATATCTTTTGTGTTTGATATATATTTGGCAATATTTGAATATTTAACTTTATTGTTTATAGACTTCCCATATTTTTCTAATTGCTCAGATTCTCTTCTTAACATTATTGACAATTCAATCAATAAGCTTATTGTCTCTTCATAAACATGTGGATAATAATCTTTTATAGCAAAATATTCGTACGGTTCATCTCTCTTAAATTTTTCATTTAAAGGCAAAAGCAATTTATTAATTTTACCTAATGAAGTTATATTTTGTAGTAGTTTCAATGCTTTACTAGAAACAATATTTAACCTCATATTTTCTCCTATAGCAATATTATAACACACATATTCTATATTTGCATTGCTTTATTAAATAATTATTTAAATACATTGTTTATAATCTCAAGCATTTCTTTGTTATAAATACTTACATTATTATAAGTTTCGAGAGTAGTTTTTACTGATTTATGTCCTAATAACAATTGTATGATTTTAGGGTTGATTTTTTTTCAAAAAGCATTGTGGCAAAGGTGTGCCTAAATGTGTGAAAATGAATATCATATTCTGAAAAGCCATATTTATCATTAAATCTTTTTAATAATCGTCTAGTGCCAGAATAACTTCTTAAATCATTTTCGTGATCAAACAATAAAGAATCCTTAACTTTACCATTTGCGACTAATTGTAGAACTTTCCATTCTATTAATATTTTATATAACTCATCAATTATAGGAACAGCTCTAATGCTACAATTAGTTTTTGTTGTTTCTATTTTTCTTTTATTGGATATTGTCTCTCCTTTCTGATTAAATTTGTAGTCTTTGGTCAATGAAGAATTAATATGTGTAAGCCGTTTTTCAAAGTCAACATCTTTCCACCTTAACGATAAAATCTCTCCAATTCTCATTCCTGCATATAAACCTAAATAGCATAAAGTTTTAAGTGGTTGATGATTATTTAATTTTTTAATATAATCTTGTCTTATTTCTTTTGGTAATGCTTTATATTTAATTTCATCTCTGCTTTTTGGATATTTTATATTATTCAAGATTAAAGGATAAGACGCTATATAATTATTTAAAACAAGATAACTAGCAAATTGATTTAATACAAACTTTGTTTTTAAAAACATACTTTTAGGAATTTTGTTATTTAATAAATGATTGAAAAATACAAGCAAGGTATTATTGTTTATAATGCTTAATGTTTTATTCTCAAAATAAGGCTTTATATACAACCTATACACCATTAAATTACTGCAGAGTGTAGAAGAACTGACACTTAATCTTTTCACATTCATTAGCCAATAGATAAGAACTTCATTTATTTGGAGATTGTTTTTATCGTCAATACTTAAAGTGTTATCATCTCCATACTTTTCATAAAACTTTTTTATTGCTTCTATTTTTGTTTTTGCAGAAGTTTTTACTCGCTTTCTTTCTCCATTAATTAACATTCGTTTTGCAAAATACCAATAACCATTGGCAGAATAATAAAGCGACCCATCTCCATTAGGTCGCCTTGTTTTTCTAATTTCTTTTTTCATTTATTTATACCTCCATATGGAGAGTATAAATCATAGATTAATAAAGATTTTTATTTTAAAATAAGTTCTTTATTAACTCTATAAATTTATTTAAAGCTTCACAATTCGGATCAGCAGTCAAATACACTCCGACAATTGAAACCAATAATGCTAATATAGCAATAAACAATGTCCAAGAAATATTTTTCATGGTTGAATAGTTTGCAATGCTATTTATATTTTCATTAAAGAAAGAATAAACATCTTTTAACAACTTTCTGTTTGCATCTAATTCATAAAAAGTTGATATGTAATCATAATATATTAATTCATGTTTTATTCCTTTTGGTTGTTTTTCTAACGGTTCATAATTTTCTAGAAAACCATTTATGTGTGATTCTAAAGATTTTTCTGAAATTTGAATTTCGTTCATTAACCGTTTATAAAAAAACAGATCTTTATCAATTTCACGATTTAATTTCATGAGAGATAATATTTTCTTTCCCTTCTTTATGCTATCATTAATTTTTGTGTTTGATTTGTTTATTTTTAATGTGATATCATTATTAATAGAGGTTAATATATAGTATATAGTAAATTTTTGAGCTAAATTATAAAATACTTCCGGGAACCATTTGTGTTCTCCATTTTTTTCTTTATCTTTATCATCAACAATAACTATCGAGTCCATAATATAATTTGGGTGAAAAAATGAATTATTAACTAAAGAAAAAATAATTTTTTCTTTTTTATGTAAATAGCAGTTTTGCTTTATTTGTAAAAAGTCAACAATTTCATTTGAATCTTCAAAATTATCAATAGATAAAACTTCTAGTCCATGAGGTGTTAATTTATTATCAAACATGAAACTCCCTAAAAATTTTTTGACATCACACATAAATGAATGTTTGAGTTCTAAAAAGAAATTTTGTAATGTGTTCTTTTTTGCTCTATCATCGCAACACGAAGAACCACCTATATCTTTAATTTTCCACCATTTATTGTTTGTATAAATAACCGGAGATTCATATACATCTTCTTCTAAAATGTTTTCTATAAGTTTTTGAACAACTTCATTTGGAGTTAATTCATATCTAATAGATAGAAAAGAGTCGCTTATACTATCAATATTAATGGAAACAAAATCAAAATATTTAAAAGAGTTTAATTTTTTTGACAACTTCAAATAATCATGTAGACTACCGCTAGTTGCATTTTTAAGATTATCAAAACTCTTTTGCAAATTAAAGCCGGCAGTCATAAACATGTTATTATCGCAAACTTTACGGAATTTTTTGAAATTGTTTTCAAAATAGGATAAGTTCTCTTTTGGAAGAATATCATATATAAATAATTTTTTTAATTTAAGTTTAGTTTTTAAATCCTTTTTGTAGGTTTTATGCTCAAAATCATAATTGGAAAAAGTGCATTCATGTAAAAATTTTATTTTTTTATTCTTTGAACAAATCTTTAACAATTTGGTTTTGTTTAAAAATTTATAAAAAGATGTAAATAATTTTGTACATTTTCTGTCTTTGTCTTTTATTTTCTTTTTAACATATTCATTATCGAATTTGTATTCAAATATATCTTTTTTTACTTCAATTTTTTTCATAAGCACCTCTAAAAACATTATAACATAATTTTTTAAAAAAACAGGTTTTTATGAAAATAAATTTTATTTTTATTTCTGTTATTGGCGGTTTAGGGCGGATTGAGGCGGTTTTGAACTGTTTAGGCGGTTCCAGGTCTTGGTAAGGCGGAGGTCACGGGTTCAAGTCCCGTCATCAGCTCCATTAAAAAAACGGCAAATTAGCCGTTTTATTTTTTTTGTTGAAATTTGTAAAATATTAAATTGTTTCAATATTAAATCCCAAAGATTGTGCGCGTTTAACAAACTTAATTATGTTAAAAATTCCCCATTGTGTGCAAACAACAACTTTTTCGTTGTTTAAAACCAAAATATCTTCGTCTTTTAAAAAATATCTTTTGCTTGCGTCGCTGGTTTTTATTGCAACATCATAAAGTTCAACAACACCAAGTGAACCTTGCAATGATTTATCAAACACTTGGCTTAGTTCCAAAAAAGTAGGGTTGTGCTCATTAGCATATTTTTTAATAATTGCTAACACAAGTCGGTTTTTAGGAAATACTTTTCCTTCAAACATATATTTTGTTTTGTCGCGGTTACTTTGTTGGTTTGCTTCTATATTTATTGGTTGAACAGTTTTTAAAACTATCTTCTCAAGTTCTTCTATTCTCTTTTTTAAACTTAAAATTTCTAATTCGTAATCCATATTTTTATTATATCAAAAACAAATTTAAAAGCAATAAAAACTTGCGAAAACTAAAAATATTTTTAAAAAACTATAAAAAACTATAAAAAACTATTTACAACTATAAAAAACTGTGATATATTTAAACCAACAAACAAAAGGAGAAGACACAATGAAACAAATTACAACTGTTGCTGGGGTTATTAAAAACGAAAAAGGCGAAGTGCTTTGCACGCTTCGCGACCAAGGAAAATATGACTATGTTTCTTTTAAATGGGAATTTCCAGGAGGAAAAATTGAAGAGGGTGAAACTCAACAACAAACTTTAACTCGTGAACTTCAAGAAGAACTTGAAATCGAAGTTGAAATTGGCGATTTCTTTTATCAAGTAGAGCACGACTATCCAGACTTTCATTTATCTATGGCAGTTTATGAGTGTAAACTATTATCTTCCGAAATGAAAATGAATGTTCATAAAGGAATTAAATGGCTTGCTCCAAAAGACATCATGAGCCTGGAATGGGCTGCGGCCGACGTTCCAGTTGCAAAATTAATTCTAAAAAAATATTGTTAGAATTTAAATATTGCGTTAATTTCTTTATAAGAATATTAACTTTGTAATTAAAACTTCAGTATACTAATATTGGTATAAAGGTTTGCGTGTAATTACCGCTTTATACTGTTGGTAATAACCAACAAACTGGGTGGTAGCATAATTGCTACCTTTTTTGTTCTATTATAAAAAATTTTGTTAAATTTTTTCAAATATCATTTAAACATTCTCTTATTTTTATTTATAATAATATTGACTTTTAGTACAACTTCAGTAAAAAACACTAAGTTATTACAGAATTATACATTTTCAACAAAATATGATACTATTATATAATTGGAGAGATATATGATAAATGTTGTGGATTTATTTTCGGGTGCAGGTGGAATGACACTTGGATTCAAATATATTATAAAAAACAATACTTTCAAAAAAAGTGATGTTTTTGATATTCTTTTTGCAAACGAGTTTGATAAAGATGCTGCTTCAACTTTTAGGAATAACTTTCCTGAGATTAATATGGTTGAGAAAGATATTAAAAACTTGTCAGAAAAAGAAATTCATAGATATTTAAATGGTAAAAATGTTGATTTAATCATAGGTGGACCTCCTTGTCAATCTTTTAGTACAGTAGGTAAAAGAGTTTACGATGATAAAGCAAAAATGTATCAAGAATATTTGCGTTTATTGAAGATAATACGTCCAAAAATGTTTTTATTCGAAAATGTTCGCGGAATATTATCCATGAGAGAGGTGTTTTACAAAACTGATGGAAAAGGGAATATTTTATATGATGAGATAGTAAGTAAAACAGGACGAAAATCAAAGAAACCCCAAATAGATTACTATGGAGAAAAGATTTTAGATAAAATTGAAAAAGAATTTAAGAATATTGATAATGAATTTGGATATAAAATCAAATATCAAGTATTAAAAGCTTCTAATTTTGGAGTTCCTCAAAACAGAGAAAGAGTATTTATTGTTGGAGTTAGAAATGATATATCCAAAGAATGGATATTTCCTACACCTTTAAATAAAAACACTTTATCTATAAAAGAAGCGATAGATGATTTACCAGAATTACAATCTGGGCAAACTATATCAGAATACAACAAAAAACCGTATAATTATTATCAGAAACTTATGAGAAAGAAATCAAAGGTTCTTACACAACATGTTGCCGCAGATTATGGAGAAAAAATAAGAACAGTAATTAAAAATGTTCCACAAGGAGAAGGTAAAAATTATTTTAACAAATTAGTGGAAGCAGGCAAGATTGATAAAAAATATTATTTAACTTCTGGTTATGCAAACACTTATTCAAGATTAATAGAAACAGAACCATCAACAACAATTACAAATAATCTTATAACTCCCTCCGCCCTAAGATGTATTCATTATAGAGATGATAGGGCATTAAGCCCACGAGAAGGAGCTAGAATACAATCTTTCCCGGATTGGTTTAATTTTAGTGGTAATATGGGTAAAGTTGCAATGCAGATAGGTAATGCAGTTCCACCACTTTTAGCAATGGCAATAGCAGAACAAATTAAAAATTTTTTAGAAGGAGTTTAGAATGGATATAAAACAATTGAATGATAAAAATACAATACATTTTAATTTTACCTATGCGGCCTTAGAATTATTAGGTAAAAACTTATATTCAAATGTATGGAATGCTCTTTCGGAATTAGTTGCAAATGGTATTGATGCAAAAGCAAAAGAAATTAAAATCTTAATAGACATGACAAATAAAGAACATTCAACCATTGATATTTATGATAATGGTTCTGGTATGGATTATTTAGATTTGGCAAACAGATATGTATTGTTGGGTAGAAATAAAAGGGATGATATTATTGATAATCATACCATAAAATACCCGATGGGTAGAAAAGGAATTGGTAAACTCGCAGCTTTATATTTGTCAAAAGATTTTTATATTATAACAAAAAAAGATTTTAAGAAATCTACTTGGAATTTAAATTTATTAAAAATAACTGAGAACGATATACCAAATATAAAAAAAGTTGAAGCAAGAAATGATATATCAGAATTAGAAAAGGATTTAAATTTCCAACAATCTGGAACAATCTTACATCTTACAGATGTGGACATGTCGAATATAGGGGTGCAAACTATAAATGCTTTCAAGGCAAGGCTTGCGGATTTTTATTTGGTAAATTCACTAGATTGCAGTATTTCCGTTGCATTGAAAGATAGAAATACAAAAAAAGAAGAAATCGTATTCGATGAGGTGAAAAAATCTATTGCATATAAAAACTTCTTTGCGTTGTATGATAATAGCAATAATAATATACAAAAACATATGAAAAATAATGTTGTTATCAAATCTAGTGTTCCATCTGTAGAGATGAAATTAAGAAATACTGTAATTTTAAATCAAAATGATTATCCTAGAGTATCGGGAGAGAAGGAGTTTGTAGATAAGTTTGGAAATAAGAGGGTCATTCCTTATAATATGGTGGGTTGGATTGCAATGCATTCTGCAATAGAAAAAGATTATGCAGTGAAAAATGACCCCTTGTTTATGAAAAATAATACTTATAGACCAAACCAACTACGGGTATACATAAGAAATAAATTGGCAGTGGCTAATTTTCTACCATATTTAAAAAACACACAAATATTTGGAAATTATATAGAAGGTGAAATTAGTTTTGATATTTTAGATGATGATTTTTTGCCTGATATAACAACATCAAATAGACAAGATTTACAACAAGAAGATGAACGAGTTATTTTATTAATAGAGATATTGAAACCTATAATTAATAAATTGATATCGGAACGTATCAAAGTTGCCAATGATATAAAAAGGGAAGAAGAACTATTTTTTGAAAAACAGAAATTAGAATTACAAAAAATAAAAGATCAAGCTGAACTTAAAGTTGAATCTTTAGAAAAAGATAATAAGTCGTTAAAATATGACATTGCATTAAAAAACAAAGATTTGAAAAGTGAAAAGAAAAGGAATAGTTTTCTTAATAGCAGTTTGAGGATCGATCAAAAAGAATTTATGCAGAGATTGCATATGTTTCAAATTAATTTAGGAACTATTAATAATATTATCGCAAAATGGATAAAAAAGCATTCACGAAATAATTTAAAGATTGAAAACATTTTACCTGACATAAAAACAATTTCTTATACCATAGAGAAGATGCGTGGTAACTTAAAATATAGCAGTTACGCAAGCTTTAATACTCAAGATGAATATATTGAAGGCGACTTATTCGCTTTTATTAACGAATTCTGTAAACTAACTTATGGCGATTATAAGTTATTAAATGTGTATGTAAATAACCCAAACAATTTGGAATGTCAAATAAGTTTTTCTCCTCAAGATATTTCCGTTATAATTTGTAATATTGTAAGCAATTCAGAAAAACACAGGTCTAAAAACTTATTTTTTGAGCTCGGTCGAGATTCTAAAGGAAACTATTTTATTAAAGCTATAAATGATGGTAAGTCGTTTGATTTTAACACGATTAATAATAAAAAAGAATTGTTTGAATTTGGGAAAGGGTTTACCCCAACAGGGAATGGTGTTGGCTTATACCATATCAAAAATATCATTGAAACAAAGATGTGCGGACAAGTGGATATAGATGATACTAGAAAAAAAGGATTTGAGATACAGATGAGGTTTAAAAATGAAAGATTTAAAAATAATGTGGATTGATGATTCTGAAGAGTGGTTTAACAGCCAAAAAGATAGTTTAGAGGTTAATCTTGAAGATGTTGGTATTAGTGTGGATTTTGAATACTGTAAAAATGCAAATATTTTAACAAACAAAGTGTTAAAACAACCAAGGTTTGAAATGTATGATATAATCTTTATTGATTATTCGCTTTCAAATAATATTGTCGGCGATGAAATAATAAAAAGGATTCGAGATAATGATATATTAGTAGATATCATATTTTATTCAGCCTCAAAAGAAAAGGAACTCATTGACAAGATAAAAACGAATATTGCTTTAATTGACGGGTTAACAATTGCAAATAAAGATAATTTTATTGATAAGGCTTTTAATTCTATTTGTAAAATGGCACAAAAGAAAAAATCTATAACTAATATGAGAGGTGTTCTAGCAAATGTAACATCAGAAAATGATTTCGTGATAAATTCATATATTATGGAAAATTTCAAAAATATTTCTGAAACAAAACAACAAGAAATATTAGATTTGTTTTTAAAAAATCAAGAAGATAATAAAAAAGAGATAAATGAATCTATCGATAGTTATAAAAGCAAAGGAAAGATTACTAGTATTAATAAGTTTTTAAAAGAAAAATTTTTTCCTTTGGAATTAAAATATCGTATTTTTGCTATGATTGCTGAAGAGTTGCACGATGAAGATGCAAAAGGTTTTAATATTGAGGAATATTTTAAAACAATAGTATCATCTAGAAATAAGTTATCTCACAAAAAGCTGGATATTTGCTCCAAAGGTTCATATTTAAAATATTTCGACAATCTAAAACAATTTAATGAAAGGATATGCCCTAGAGATTGTAATAATCATTCAGATGAAAATAAAATTTCTTGTTCAGAGTGGGAAAATATAAAATTACAGGCATACTCCTACTGCAGTTTATTAACTTCAATTTTTAACAAATTAACAAATGAGTGAAAAGTAATCACAAAAGCACTAGATTAACCTAGTGCTTTTTTGTATATAAATTCTTGGTTTGTTTTACTTTTGAACAAGTTTTATAGTGCAATAAGCATCACTTTTTGTGGGTCTCTTCAAAATATTAGAGAAAGACACTGCAATTGATGAAACACTATTTTAACCCAACCCAAACATATATTTCCTACCTAAATTCACTTAAAATCAAACATTAAGTGGTTTGTTTAGCAATAAAGTCGCTAATTTTTTGGTAATATATGGAAATTTAATTTATCTATGCTATAATATTTAATGTCTTTATGTATCTAAAAGTTCATATAGTCTCCACTATTGTTTCCAAATGTTCATATAGCCACCACCTAAATTAAATAAAGTCGATTTTTCAAAATGTTTCGTTTTTTATTAGCACCTTTTAAAACAATTTGTGATATACTTAAAATATCAAATACAATAAATATGTATTAGGAGGTTTTATGAAAAAGAAATTTCTAACATTTTTATTAGCAATATGCTTAATTTTACCTTGTGCATTTGCTTTAACAGCATGTGGTAAAGATGATGATAAACTAACAAAGACTCAATATCTTACAATGTTAAATGATGTTTCAACTGCTTGCGAAAATTATCTTTCAAGTATTGAATCTAAACCACAAGTTCTTGCAATGAGTTATAATATAAACGATAATGACTATGAAGAAGTTGATAATGAAGAAGCAATGGTTGATATGATAAAAGCAAATATTGCACTTATTTATTTAGTTGAAAATATTTATAGCAGAGATGACTATGCTGTGAATAATGGTGTTGACGAATATATTGTAAGCACATTAGATTGGACGGCAAGAGCAAGAATGCAAGTTAACTATAACAAATCAACAAACATAACAACAATAACAATTTATTGGCTTAGTGGACACGATATTCAATATTTCATATTTGATATTAATTATAATTATTCAGAAGAAGAGTTAAACTCATTTACTATAACTGGTTTATATGGAACTGAGATGAGTTCTGATTTTGACACAAGAAAATTTAAATATGAAAATGGCAAATTGTATATGCTAAAACAAGAAGTTGAATATTATGGCGAATTCAAAACAGATGTTAAAAATAAAATGCTAGCATTTAGAACTTTTAACAAGCAAATGTCTGAAATGCCAGATTATTCAATAGAATATGCTGGTGCTTGCGAACGAGCAGGAATATAGGAGGAATAATTATATGAAGAAGAAAATTTTAACTTTTATATTTGCTTTATCTTTAATAATTCCTTGTGGGATTATGTTAACTGCTTGTGGTAAAGACCCAAATGAGCCTTCGCCAAACAATGCTGTTTCTGTTACAATAGACTTTATATTGGATGAGGATTTCCAGTTTGGCGATCAGTGGAGTGTTGATGAGGCAACCAACACCTATACAACTACATATTTGAATGGATTTGTTTGGGGAAGTAGTTATATGTTTGAGGTCGTTGCCACAACAGAAAATGGAGATACAAGACACTTATATGAGGTTACAGAACAAAATACTGCTGGTTATAAAGTAGAAACTAACATGCCTGATACGAATGGTCGTTTACCAGTTGGCACATATACATATAAATTATACTGTGAAAGCTTTAATAATGGTATTTATAAAACAGAAGCTTGTGAAAGTGAAACATATACCATTATTATTGAAAAAGAACCTATTGAATTGGAAGGAGGTTGGCAGTATAACGGCGGTAACTCCTATCATGGGGATTATATTTCGGTTGATTTAAATTTGATGGCAAGATGGCAAAATTCACAAATTAGTCTAGAAGATGTTGGCATTACAAATTTAAGTTATGTTGACGAAGCTCCTTATACAAGAAGACAAAAGAATGTTGGTGACTATACAGCAAAGGTAGAATATGAAGCTGATACTGCTAACTTTAATTATATTGGTGATGGTCTTCCTGAAAAAGAATTTGAGTGGTCTATTGAAAAAGGTAATGTTCAATCTTTAATGGGTTTAATTTGGAATAGTTATCAAAATGATACTTTTGAATTTGAATATGGAACACAAGTTACACCTATATATAGTCTTGAAGAACTTTCTCAAAATTTAGATGACCAAAACATTATAACATTAACTGGTCTAAAAGTTAATGGAGTGCTTGTTGATAGCTATCCACTTACATTTTCAAATGTCGGAACATACACAGTTACACCTGTGATTGTTCAAAATGACACAGAAAATTATGAAGTTGTTGACTACGAAAGTGCTGAATATTCTCGCACATGGACAATTACTAAAAAGAAATTTAATGCAAGTGATTTTACTTGGAGCAGTGATAATATTCAGCCTTATACTGGCTGGCCTCAAACGGTTAGGTTCAACTATCCAGACAGTGCGGCAGAATGCTTAAACATACAACCTGTAATAGACATTGATAATAACATCACTAACGAGGCAACAAACGCTGGAACATACACCGCAAAAATAACTTATACTTGTCCTGAAAATTATGAAATTATTGGAACTATTCCAGTAGAATATGTATGGACAATACCAAAGGCAGAACTAACATTTGAAAATGCAAGCTGGCATTTTGACTTTTCAGAAAAAACTCAAATACCATATCATCAGAGTTATAGTTTAAGACCACAAGTTAGATCTGTTGGCTTCCCAGTAACTTATACACATTATGATAGTCAAAGACAGGAAGTTTCCGTTGGTTATTTAGAGTGTGGAACTTACAAGACAGTTGCAACAGTAGATTATGATACAAATAACTATTATCTTGAAGATACAAGTAAACTAGAATTTGAATGGTCTGTTGTAAAGGGAGATTACGTAATCAATTGGGCAGATTGGAAGTATTATAGTGATATAAACACTAATGAAATCACAATTGAAGGAAATAATATAACTTTACAAACCTTGAGTTCTGGAAAATACCATATATATCTTGATTTAATGACAACACCATTTTTTAGTTTTAAATATTCATTTGACGGTGGACAAACTTTTGTTGAACAAGGAATTGCTCCAAACGTTGATGCCGCTGTTGCTGGAAACTATACTATTACTATTGTGATTGAAGAACTAGATTTAGAACATTACAATCCTATTGATGCAACAACTTTCACTTTGAATGTAAACATTGTTGAAGCTTAATAAAATTTAAAACCTATTAGGAAATATCCTAGTAGGTTTTTTGTTTATGGTTATATAGCATAAAAAGCCAAGAGTTTTAACTCCTGGCTTATGTTTTATATATCTAAATTTAGTTTTTTTCAATACCTATCAAAAAACCTATTTTGGATTCTTTCCAGTTTCATTGTTTATCTCTTTTCAAAGTTAAATAGTTTAGTGATGACTTTGGTTCTGGTCTTTCATAGTAAACAATTATGCCAGCATTTCCTTTTGCAAAAACATAATCAATAATTTCAATATAAAAAGTCGCATTTGACCGAGCGTTCAAACGCGACTTTATCTGGCGGAGCATGAGGGACTCGAACCGAACCGCATATTTATATATCATTTTTATTAAATTTGCAGCAATTATTTAGTGGGCAATGTAAACAATTCGGATTAGTTGGATGACAGAAATTTCTTCCTATTTCCCAACATGAACTATCTATTATGCCTGGGAATTCGGGATATAATTCTCGGGCTTTATATAATACAAGATTTATATCTTCTTGATTTGAAATTAACTCCAATCTGTACATTATTCTTTTAATATGTACATCTGGAGAAATATCGATAGAATAATAATCACTTAATTCAATGTTATACTCTCTAACAAGTATGTTAGTTGCCATTGTTGCAATTTTTATTCCACATCCTCTAAATTGCAAAAACTTATAAATAACACTTGCACTACTTGGTTTGTTTTTCCATATTTGTGAGATATCATCATTATAATCATTATGAATTTTTTGAACCCCATCATAAAACACTTTAGCCATATGTTCGTTATATCTGTGTGGTTTAAATTTAAAAAACCAATCTCTAATATTTTCATAAGATATGTGTGATAATTTTTCCATATCAAAAGCATTAAAGTGTTTGCATAATAGATAAGGTATTTTCCATGCTTTTTCAGCCTTTATACCTCTATCCATTAAACATGATAAAACATATAAATGTGAAAATTTTTCTAAATTATTAAAACATGCATCAATTTCATCTTCTCCTGTAAATTGATGTCTTTTTATTGTATTTTTTAAATCATAAAATCTTCTTTTTGATATTTCTACAAGTGGATGCATTTTTTCTCCTTTGCGTTCTATTTATTATACCATATTTTAATTAAAATTTATAATAAAAAATCCACCCTTACCATAATGGTACGGATGGACGATTTTATGTCTTTATGTACCTAAAAGTTCATATAGTCACCACTATTGTTTCCAAATGTTCATATGGCCACCACCTAAATAGAGTAAAAGAAAAAGTCTAAACCTGCGATATAAAGCGAGATTTAGACTTTTTTAATCATTGACATTTTATATGAATATTTTGTGACATTTAAGTGAATAAATATGACTTTTATTATTAGATTCTATCTGCATAAGGCAATGATTTTATATAATCTTCCATAAATGTCCAATCGGGTTGATTGTTTTTTACTGGTAATTTAATTATGTGATTATTATAATCTTTTTGTCTATATTGTCTACCATATGAATTTTTATATTTATCTTTTGTTATAATTGTAGAAATAAATATTGCATTATATTTATTTAAGTTTACATTTTTTAAAACAAGAATATTATCATCACATTTAAATTCATTTTCATAATAAAAGCTATTTCCAAACATATCTATAGTAATTGCATTATAATAACTTTTTTGTTCAGAATTTGATATTTTGGAAACAACACCATAATTTTCATATCCTGCTGTTACAAAAGGAATATGTCCAACTATCCTATCTTCTTTTGTTAGTCTACATCCTCGTTCCATTTTGAAAATTTTTGAAAGTTTAAATTCTTTCCAATTTGTATAATCTGTTAATAGATTGTTTTCTTTTACTCTCGTAGTAATAGTTTTTACCTTATAATCTTGTATTATACTATCGCATACATTTAATTCAGGTATTTCAATTTCAGGAAAAGTTTTATTTGCAGCCCTACCATAACTATATCTATATTTATTTTTAGAAATACACATCGCATAAAATAATTTTTGTTCTAATGTTAACTCAATTTTAGGTGTTAACACGTACAAATCTCTTCCACTATAATAGTCTTCTGTTTGAACAAAACACGACAAAACCGAACCACTTGTTGCTAAACTTAATGTTCCTGCTTTTTGAGGATTTAATCCTTCAATTAATTTTACCCTTGAAACAACTCCGTTATTATTGCTTGTTCTCGCTACAAAGTTAACAGAATTGTCATCTCTATCTTTGGTTTCTTGGCAATTAATCAATTCAAGATTTACACCATATTTATAATCAAATAAGTCTTTAATCTTCATACACATCACCATTTTTAACTAAATATGCAAGATAATCATTGACTGTTTGCTGAAAATCAGATTGGGTTAAAGTTGAGTAGTCAGTTTTCATATATGCTTCACACAGCCATTCATCTTCATGTGTTACGCATTGTAAAGCAGATTTACCGTCCACGACCTTTTTATTTTCATATAAATCAAGCCATTCTTTTTCTATATCTTCCCATTTGTTGTAATAATCAATTCTTCCCATTTTCTTTCTTTTAACAAATCCATCATCTTTACAATATCCAAAGAATGTAGGTTTAGAACTGTCATGAGATTTATGAGCTTCCCATACCATAACACAAACATTTGTTCCAGTTGGATAAAATATATCATCTGGCATGCTAAAAACAGCTTTCAATGTATGATAATTAAATAGTCGCTCTCTTACTTCTTTAAATTTTGTTCCAATTGCACAACTCATAGGAACAACAGCAACAGCTAGCCCTCTAGGTTCTAGAATATTTAAAAGCCTTTCTACAAACTCCAACTCACATTTATCTTCTTGAGCATATGGCGGATTAATTAAACCCAAAGACAAATGCTTATTTTTTAAATTATTATATATTTCTTGGGAGAAACAATCGCCACATACAATATTTGATTTTCCATCTTTACGAATAATCATATTTGTAATAGCTAAAGTGTACAAATCAGTATCAAGTTCTACACCATACAATCCATTTTTCTTTATCTCCAATATTTCAGAAGCATTTGCATCTTTACACATTAAACCCATAGCGGTAACAAGAAACGATGCCGAACCACAACATATATCCACAACCTTACTTTGTTTATTAATTTCCCCCAACTTACACATAAAGTCTGTCAAATGTTTAGGAGTTAAAACAATTCCTAAGCCTTTTCCATCGGTAGAGCTATATTTGATAAATTCGTGATAGAAAATACTTAAAGCATCTTCAGTATATTCATAATGGTTCATCATAGGCAAAATTCTCATCTCAAGTTGCTCAATAAACCAAGCCAAAGAACCATTTTCACCTAAAGGAATTGATTTAATTTTCTCATTACTTTTAATTCTTCTAAAAGAACTTTTTATAGCTTCTATTTTTTCTCTCTTTATATCGCTATTATCAAGAGTTTCCTCAATTGAATCAATCATTAATTTTACTAAACTATTGAATGAATTTATATTATTCCAAGTATTTCTAAAATCTGCATTTTGTAAAGCAATAAGCATTCCGGCAATAAAAATAGGCTTGTCCTTTTCTGAAATTTTAATTTGTCTCAATTTCTCATGCATAATTTGAGACAATTCTCTGATTTCTTGTAAAGAAAACTTTCTTTCAAGTTTTTTACCTTCTACAAGATTTAAATAGTTCAATGGCTCTAATATTGTGTCTTTTGCTTTTTTAAGCTCCTGATAATCTTCAAATCCTTTTTTCCAATAAAAAGTATTAACCTTAACATTATCTTTAGAAGTACCACTAACTGCAACAGCAACAACATTATAATCTTCTTTTAGATGTTTTGCATAAAATAGGGCACCGTCTACAGCATATTTTTGAGGCATATTCTTTTCCATACTCTCATGATCTTTAGTAGACTTCTTGCATTCAACTAAAATAATAGTGTTTCTATCGTTGTTAAAAGTTACTATATATTCTGGTTTTGCTCGACCTGTTCCAACAGTGTCATAGTCGTCCAATGAACAGATAGTAGGTTTTCCACCCATTTCCTTTAATCTTTTCTCTATTTTATCAAAATTATCGGCTTCTCCTTGTGGAAAAACAAATCCAAAATCGTTTTCTCCCAACTCAACACCCATTTCTTTTAGTACAAGATTTTCACTATATCTTTCATTAGCCATTACTTTTTCTCCCTTTTTTGTTTAATTTCAGAACATGTTGATTTAAACTGAGTTTTATTTGAAATCATCATTTGAGCTAAGTGATTAAAAAACTCATCTACATAAATTCCTTGCTTAATTAATTCTCCATGCAACTCAGAATATAAATCTGGAACAAATCTGACCTGTACTTGTTTTGTCTTTTTGTTCATTTTATCTCCTTGATATCAAAATATCTTGATATAATGATATCAAATTATCATAAAAAAAACAAGCATTTTAAAATATAAATTTAGTTCAAATCCCTTCTTCTTCGTACGATTTAAAACATTTTTTGATTTTCGCAAAATCAAAATCAAAATTATTAAAAAAGCAAAAAAGAGCCTAAAATGGCTCTAAAAATGAAAAATGTTCACTCAGTCTCTGGTTAGAGACAAAAGTGAACATTATGTTGGCGGAGAGAGAGGGATTTGAACCCTCGCTCCAGTTGCCCGGACTAAGGCCTTAGCAGGGCCTCCTCTTCGACCTCTTGAGTATCTCTCCAAAATATTGTGCTATAAAAAGCATTGTTAGTTTATCAAAATGATGTGGTGTTGTCAATGATTAAATAAAAGTTTTGTACACAAAATTTGTCGAGTTTATGTTGCGTTTACAAAATGATGGCTTAGGGCTGTTGAGCGGTGGTTGATAAGTTTGAATAACTATGCTAAACGAATAAACAAAATGTAAGAATGGTTTAATTTGTTGGTTGCAATTTAATTATTTGATATACTTAAAAGGTAATGGACTAATAAATTTTTACTTCAAGATTTTTAATTGTGAGGAGAATTTATGGCTAAACTTATTGTAATTGGTTGCCCTGGGAGCGGAAAGTCGACCATGACATTTAAATTGCAAGAAAAATTAAATTGTGCTGTGCTGCACTTGGATAAAATTTATCATATAGATAACGAACACCACATAACCAGGGACGAACTAGTTCAAAAAGTTAACGAATTTGCCAATTTGCACGATAGTTGGATTATTGACGGAAATTATGTTTCAACTGTTGAGCAAAGGGTTAAACTTGCCGACACTGTGGTTTTGCTTGATTTTGATACAGAACTATGTGTTAAAAATGCTATTAATAGGTCGAAGCAAGAAAAACGCGCCGACATGGCTGCAGGGTTTGACAATTCAAAAATTAAAGACGAATTTATTGAGTTTATTAAAAACTTTAAAACAAACACCTTGCCCAAAATTATGGCGGTGCTTGAAAATTACAAAACAGAAAAAGAAATTGTTATTTTAAAAAACTATAACGATGTTGACAGCTTTATTGAAAGTTTTTAGTTGAGGAGAAAGCTATGATAAAATGGGAAATGATTTATACCGATTCGGATAACGATGAAGATGAATTTTTAGTAGACAATCTTACCATCGATATGGAAAACAAACGATATATTTTAGATGTTGATGTTGACGATTCTATTACTGATAGTGTTGACGAAAATGGTGAACCATATGGTTGTTCTAGTTATGTAAGCAAAAAACTATTTAATTTTATTTTGCAGGCTTTAAAAGATGCTAATTTTAAACAAGCAAAATGGACCGAATTTAGTGATGAAGATTAAGAGGTGTAATATGAAAAAAGATAAATTAAAAGAACTTAGAATTGTTGATAATTTTTATCAAACTTCTTCATTTTTTCCAATGCCAACAGTTTTAATTAGCACTGTTAGCGAAAACGGACAAACAAATTTGGGTGCATATTCATTATGTTTTCCTTATTACATTGCTGGAAAAGACTATTATTCAATGCTTCTAGAGTGCCGCAACAGCTCAAACACCGCACAAAATATTTTACGCACAAAAAAGGCAACCATTAACTTTATTACCGACGAGCGTAAATATTTTAAAGAAGCGGTAAGGCTTGGTTTTCCGGGTGACACAACCGAAGAAAAAATGAAAGATTGTTTGTTTACTTTAATTAACAGCGATTTAGGTGCAGACCGACCACAGATGGTTGAAGAAAGTTACCAAGTGTTTGAGTGCACTTGGGACGATAGTTTAGAGGGTGCCGAAGTGTTTAAGCCTGGCAATTTAGAGGGATATGAGCCGCCTTACAACAACTTTAATGGCATAACCAGCAAGTTTGGCGCACACTTTATTTTAAAAATTGATAAAATTTTAATGAAAGAAAAGTATCATAACTCAATTGTTAATGGTGTTAATAAAAACAACTATCCTAGTGTTCCGGTTGACTATGGTTATAGGGATAGCACAAACTTTTGGTATTCTAAGTTTAAAAAGCCTATTGCTGAAAAAATTCCTGCAAAAGAAGGCGACCCAAAATCGGTTATGTATGCTGCCGAACGCATTGACCCTGAAGTTAAATTTACTGAAGGCGCGTGCTCTAAACTTGTTAAAATACCTCGAGTGTTTTTAAAAGCAGCACTAACCCAAATGGTTAACATTGCAAAAGAAGAGGGCATTAGTTTAATTGACGAGGCTGCCCTAGACATTATTAACGACAAACGTCGTAAAGAAAAGAAGGGTAAATAAAGGAATTAGAAATGAAAAATGTTTTAATTATTTCGTCAACACCACGTGTGGGCGGAAACTCGGAAGTGTTGTGTAAGCAATTTGCAAAAGGCGCACAAGAGGCAGGACACAATGTTGAAATGGTTAATTTGCGTGATTACAAACTAAACTATTGCATTGGTTGTTATGCATGCCACAAACTTGGCAAATGTTTTCAAAACGATGGCATGAACGAGTTAAGCGAAAAAATGCTTAATGCCAATGTTATTGTTTTGGCAACACCAGTTTACTATTATTGCATGAGCGGTCAATTAAAAGTGTTTATTGATAGACTTACACCAATTTACGAGCAAGTTAAAGCCGAAATTTATTTAATTGCCACCATGTGGGACCCAGACGAAAAAATGATGGAGCCAACCATTGAGGCAATGCGTGGGCTTACAAGAGATTGTTTTGAAGATTGCCGTGAAATGGGAATTATTTGTGCAAGCGATGTTGGTGGATTAGGCGAAATTAACGATAAACCAGATTATTTACATTTGGCTTACACAATGGGTAAAAATTGTTAAAAGGAAGCAAATGTGCTTCCTTTTTTATTGATTTGACAAAATTGTAATAAAACGATAATATGTTAATAGAAAGGAAAGTGAATTTTTAATTATCACATCTGCAGTGGGGTGAAGCACGCATTAATTAATGGTTTTGCAGATAGCCGGTGTGTGTTTAGCCACGTAGCAATATTATTGCTTTCAAAGTAATTTCCTTTCTTTTTTTATGGATATTTTAAGCGAATTATTAAATAAAGATAAGTGGAACGAGTTTTTAGAGTATAAACTAACAAAATCGCACTTAAACAAAACAGAAGAAACTTTTTTAAAACAATATGTTGCTCAAGAAAAATATTTGAGCATAGCACAAAAAATAGATGCAGGGTCTTATGTTTTTTCTGCGCCCATAAAAACGCTTATAAACAAAAGCGGCTCAACAAAAAAACGCGCAGTATATAGTTTTTCGGAAGACGAAAACATTGTTTTAAAATTTATTTCGTTTTGTCTTTATAAATACGATTATGTGTTTTGTCCAAGCACCTATGCTTTTAGGCGTAACATAACGGTTAAGCAGGCTTTTAATAACATTATTAAAAGTGGCGTTGATAATAAGTTTTCTTATAAACTTGATATTTCTAACTATTTTAACAGCATTAATATTAATTTGCTTTTGCCAAAGTTAAAAGCTGTGCTTAATAAAGATGCTAGGTTATATGATTTACTAAAAACAATTTTAACCTTAAACAAGAGTGTTTATAATGGTGAGGTTATAACTGAAGAGCGTGGCGTTATGGCAGGAACACCAACATCAACATTTTTAGCAAACATATATTTGCTTGATTTAGACAACTATTTTTATAACGCTAATGTAACTTATGCTAGATATTCCGACGACATTATTGTGTTTGGCCAAAGCGAAACTGAGATAAATAAACACAAAGATTACATTTTAGAGTGTTTAACAAAAATGAATTTGGTTGTTAATCCGGCAAAAGTTTGTTTAACTAAACCACATGAAAAGTGGACATATTTGGGGTTTAGCTATCATGATGGCGTTGTGGATTTGTCGGAAGTAACACTTAAAAAAATTAAAGATAAAATTAGGCGTAAGGCAAGGGCAATTTATAGATGGAAAGTTAAAAACCAAAAAGAAACTTTGCACGCAGCCAAGGTGCTTATAAGGGTGTTTAACAACAAATTTTATAGGCTTAACAACACCAAAGATTTAACTTGGAGTAAATGGTTTTTTCCAATTATTAACACATCAAACAGCCTTAAACTTATAGATAAGCACTTAGTGCAATATGTTAGGTTTTTATCTAGTGGAAAATTTACAAAACAAAACTATAACCTAACATATAAAAAAATAAAAACACTAGGCTATAAAAGTTTGGTGCACGAATATTATAAATTTAGGCAAAACGAGCAAGTTTAAAATATTAAAAGAAAAAAGTTTTACACAGCATTAAAGCAGGGTGTAAAACTTTTATTTTTTACTTATTTAAAATGTTTTTTGAAATAAATTCAATAAACAAAGGTGTAACTTCTTCTAAAGGCTTGTCGTTATAGAAAATAAAATCGTAATCATAGTTTTCAACATCGTCGTCGCTAGTGTTTCCGTAAACTTTGCCTTGAAGTTCTTTTCTTGGTTTAATTAACAATGTTTTTGTTGTGGTTTTAGAGTGTTTAACAAATTTGGCAATTTCTTCTGGTTCTCTAATATGAACAAACATTAAATCAAAATCCCCATTTAAAAACACATCTTGTTCGGCAAGTAAAAATTGCAAAGGGAATTCGTTATAGTCGGTCATAAGGCGTTTTAGGTCAGATAAAAACTTTCTGGTTTTATCTGATTTGTCGCCAGCCCAGCCGCAATGTTTTGCAACGTCTTTAACTGGGTCGATAGACGATTTGTTGTGAACTTTATATGTTCCTTCTAAACAATTAATTAGTGAGTCTTTGCCGCAGCCACCCACTCCGTTAATAACAATTGTAACTTTTTCCATACTTCAATTTTAAAAAATATTTAATTTTGTTGCAACTAAAAAAGACTTATAAAATTATGTTTGTTAACACTAAACAAACTTTAGGTTTTTATTGGTTAAACTAAACAAAAAAGAGAGCGGTTGCTCTCTAATTATTTTGGTTGTAAATCTTGTTTTTGCCTTTTAACTAATTCGGTTAAGGTTTTAATAGCTTTTATTTGGGCTGGTGTTAAATTTGGTGTTACAGACATTTCATATTCGCCAGCTCTAACTGCAATGCATGCACGTGTTGCAAGGTTTGCAATGTTTCTAATGTCAGAATCGCTATATTCAACTTCTTTTAATCCTCTAGTTATTTCTTCAAACGAAACATTTTCTTCTAGGGAATATATAAGTTTAGGTAAATCTGAAATGTATTTACGTTTTTTAGCTAGTTCTTCAGGTTTTCCTTTTGATTCACTTAATTCATTAATAATAAGGTTTAAAACGGCATCGGCTTCGGTTGGAGGAATTATGCCACTAAAAGACATAATATATGTTGGTAAATAAACCTTATCTAACATATTTAATTTTTCAACTGATTTTTCAGCAATAGTTTCAGGCATTTCAAAATGCGGATAATGTTGCTCCATAAAAACCTCCTAAAGCAAATTAATCTGCTTAACATTATTATTTTATCACAAACATGCTGTTTTGTCAAATTGTGAAGTGTGCATTAGTGCGGTTGCAATATTGCAAAAGTTTGTTAAGCGTGCTATAATTAGTAAAATAGAAAAACGGGGTTTAATATGTATCCATTTAGAAAAAACGACGAGTTACTATGGCAAGAGCAACTTTGTGTTTTAAAACCATTTGATATAGACAGGGCAACAAGGTCTTCAAACTTTTCTTCAGATGGCATACAATATGCTTATTTACTTAGGGAAGATGGTAGAAACTATAACCACTATTCATTTTTTATTTTGCCAGATGGGAGAGGCTGTTTGGATTGCAGACATCCATTAGATGTAACACATTTGGGTTTAACTGACTTACTATGTCAACATTGTGCAGATTTACGAGAATTTAATTTAAATAATCCATTTATAAAACAAATTGTTGAACAACTAAAAGCATACTTTTTAGAAATTAAAGATGTTAGAAATTACGAGGGATTACTTTCTAGCAATCCACAAACAGTTAAAGAAACGATTTATAATTTTTTTGGATTAAATGGTGCAACTTTTTTAAATGGTGAAAACATGGACAGTCCTCGTGAGGCAACATTGATGGCTAAAAATAGGCTTTTAACAAACTTATTAGAGTGCAGACCTAATTTGACAGCACATCAAGGATTACTTAGTAATATTGTTCAGGAAGACGAAATTTTAACTCATGACTTGGGGTGGGTTAAAATTGTTATTATGTTTGATCGCTATTCTGGCAGTATGGTCGCAAAAATACCAAACAAAGAAATCGGTGGTAGAGAAGTTACTAGTTCTCAACTTTCAACTATTAATCAATTGGCAAAATTTTATGGCTTTGAAACTCAAGAGGTAATGAACGATACGCTTGAGAGGGATTGGCTGATTACCCGAGAATTAAATATAGCTGAAGGAAAAACACCACAAGAGGGTTAAAGCAACCAGTTTTGGTTGCTTTTTTGTTTGAAAGCCGCATATTGACATTTGAACTACATTTGATATAATTATAATAACAAGTATGTGGTTTGGAGGTAATTATGGCAGATTTAGTAATAAGATGTGGTTATGGAACTAAAAAAATTGATATGAATCCAGACGAGTTTTTTGCTTTACCTAAGGACCATATTTTAAAAAAGGGCTACTGGAGACACGTTTATATTTACACTGTTGACGAGTTAAAACAAATTGGTGGTGCAGTAAAACAAAAATATGGTGCAGCACATGTTGTTAAAGTTAATGGCAAAGAGTTTGAACTTGATTCTAATGTTTTAAAAAACACACATAGCAACATTGGTAATTGGTTTGGAAAAGTTGTGCCAATTCAAGGGCAACTTCCGGCAGTTGCTCCGTTAAGTGGCAGAAAATATACCGAAAGTTATGGAATGCTAGATTTAACCACTGGCGAAATAGTTGCTGTTGCATCAGGCTCGCTTACACCTATAACCGATTCGGTTTATTTGGCAAGCACAGACGATATGTGGGTAAATACAATTAAAGGACGTGGTAACCACACATTGCACGTTGTAACGGGTAAATATGATGTTCAACGTTCTAGTGATGGCGGAATTGTGGTTTATGCCGATAAAGGCAGAGGTATTGTTAATTTAGAATATAAAGCAGAGGCTTTTACTGAACAAGACTTAAACAAAATGCTTCTAGAAAAACAAGCAGAAGCAAAAATTGCAGCAGTGGCAAGAGAACTAGCCGAAGCAGGTTTATCTACTGAACAAATTTCAGAAATAGTTTCAAAAGCAACAGCTCATGTTCAAGTTTCACAAAATGGTAAAAAATTTTAAAAATAAAAAAATAAAAGCAACCAGTTTGGTTGCTTTTTGTTTTATTAAATCAATTATTTTTCTTCTTTAACTTCTTCGGCGTTTTTTTCTTGTTTTGTTTTCTTTGCTGGTTTTTCTTTCTTTTTCTTTTCTTTAACTTCTGGCTCGATTTTAGGTTGTTCTTCAACTTCGTAAATTCCGTCCTTAGCATTCATAACTAAAACATCTAACTCAAGTGCCATTTCAACAGCTTCTTTGCAAGGTTCAAACGAAAGTTTAATTTGTTTTTCTTTTGATAAATCAACTTTGTTTGAAGTTTCTGATTCGGCAATTTCAACGTGTTTTGTGTTTTCTAGTTCAAGCGAAATTGTTACACCAACTTCTTTATTTTTAACAAAGAAAAACACAAGGGACGCTGCAATTAAAAATGGCGATGCAATATATAATCCTGTTGCAACTGAAGGCACTCCAATGGCAACGCCTAAACAAGCAAGGCCTAAAACCAAGCAAATAATTCCTAAACTTAAAAATAGTTTGCTAGGGGTGTTATGTTGACCAACAAAGCAGTTAACTGCATGAATGTCGTCTAGCATGTACGATGTTTTTTGATATGAATCGTTGTTAACTGTGCTTGTTGTAATTAAACGTTTGTCGGTTAATGTAACTCTATTTTTAATCATAATTGAGTTGGTGTCGGTTTGTTCTTGTTTAGTAAGTAACCAACTTTTAACAACTATTTCGTTTTTAGATGTGTCTTTTACTTTCGAAAAATCAATATCTTTTGTAATTTTCATTTTTCCATCTCCTCTTAACAATTTTATTATATTAAAATAAGATTTAAAAATCAATTAAATATATATTGGTTTAGTTCTTTTGGGTATTGAAAAATGGTTTAATATGTGATACACTTTAAACACTAAAAAATAGGGGTGCACAATGAACACATACAATCCAAATTTGGAAGACCTTTCCTATGAAACAAAACTTCAAAATTTAAAAATTTTAACAGTTAAACAAGTTTTGGAAGATATATATAAATATCCAAACGAAACACATCGATCCTATTATGTGTTGCCAAATGGAGATTTAATAGATTGCCGCAGAGTGGTTGCTTTAAATCATGAAAAAATGGCATATTTTGTTTATGAGGAATTAGATAGGTTGCTTGGTGAGCCGGGGCTTGAAGAATTAAAACTTAAAAATTCGATTTTATTAAGGCCAGGTAATGAACAATATTTTAAATGTGCTAATGCCGTTAAACATGCTTTAGTTACTCAAATTGTAAAACAAAAGCCTGCTTTATATCAAAGAGCTAGTGGTGTTGCAATGATGCTTGGCAATGAATCGTTATTGTTGCACGATTTAAATTTAACAAGGGTGGTTGTTGAAAAACACGGATTGCAAACAGATTTTGCGGTTCAAGTAACATCGCTTAGAATTAATGGCAATGCTCCAACCGGTGCACAATGTGATAGTGTTGTGAAAATTGCTGAAATGTTTGGCAAAGATGGTAAAGAGGTGTGGCGCAATGCAGTTAATGATGCTAGAAAACTTTGCGAAGATATTGACAAACTAGCCGACTTTACAATGTAAACTAATTTTAAATTTAAGGACTTTAACGTTTAATGGTTAAAGTTCTTTTTTACATAAAATTTTAAGTTTGTTTCATACTAAACTAACAAAACATTTTTGGAGGAAAAGTATGAAATTAAAAGATAGTAAAACATTTAGTAATTTAGCACGTGCTTATGCTGGCGAGTGTCAAGCCAGAACCAGGTATGAATTTGTTGAATATGGCTTTAGGTATAATGGCTATGAGGCAATTGCCCAAACCATTGATAAAATTGCTTATCAAGAGTTTAACCATGCACGCATGCTTTACACATTTATTCAAGATGCCGAACTTAAACAAGTAAACAACATTGAGGTTTGTGCTGGATTTCCATTTAAAGAAAAGTGGGAACTTGAAAACAACTTAAAACTTTTGGCTGAGGACGAAAACGACGAGGCAGAAGTTTATGCCGAGTTTATTAATGTTGCCGAGGAAGAGGGATTTACTGAAATTGCCGAACTTTTTAAAAATATTATGGACGTAGAAATTAGGCATCGTGATGTGTTTTTAGAAATTTATAAACAATTTAGCGAAGGTACAATTTATAAAAAAGAAACCGAGGAACTTTGGTATTGTCCTGCATGTGGTTATGTTGGTAAAGGCAAACATGCGTGGGAAAAGTGTCCGCTTTGCGAAGCTGAACAAGGCGTTTGCAATTTGGTTATGCCAGAGGGATATATTATTTAATTTTAACAGACTTTAACATTTCGTTAAGGTCTTTTTTATGGTAATTAGTTGTCAATCTAAAAATCTTGAAGTAATATATAAATATATTAAACTATTGTTTAAGAGGAGATTACTTATGACAAAAAAGAAAATTGTTCAACTTGTTTTTTGTTTAATTAGTTTCTTACTTGTTGCAGCAATGGTTGTTGCTGGTTTAATTTTTTCTAAGGATAACGATGGCGAAATATCTGCCGAGGAAAAACTTGAACTAGTTTTAAGCAAAACTGGTGCAGCAATGGAAACAAATAATAAAAAATTGGCAAACAGCTTTAATGCTGCTGTAGACCAAAAGAAAGCTCAAGCCGAAGCTGAAGATTCTGGCTCACAAACTCAAGCGTTAACAAGTTATAAAAACAAAGTTGGTGCTTACATGAGCGACACCGAAGAAGAACTTTTTAATGATTGTTTGTGGGAAATTAATTATTTTGCTGGTTACTATGGTTTTTCTGAGTATTTTAACGAGTTTTTAGATATTTCGTTTTTAAACAACACCTATTTTGTTAATCAAACACTTTATGATGGCGATTATTATGCAAAATTTGTTTTAAACGAAAATTCACTTCAACTTTTGCTTGATAGAAAAGCAAATGCCGATACAAACGAAAGTGAAAACTTAGATATTACAGTGTTCTTTAACGAGAACTATAATCCAACAAAAATGGAATTTTATAGTGTATTTAAAAATCCAGATAGTGAAACACCATATTTATATTTCCATCATGCAACAATAAATTTTGCTAGTTCAACCTTTACTTATTACAACAACTCGTTTCCAATTAATACAACCTACGAACAATTTACAAATTTCTCTGATGCTGATTTAATTGAAAACATGCGTGCTGCCGAGTATTTTTATTTGAATTATAACGATGTTTCAACTCTAGATGGTTTTTATATTTGGGATATTGAAGAGGTTGATTGGGGCACAACCATTAACTCTGATTTGCAAGCAAACATTTTAACAAAATGTAAAGCTGCTGGCTATAAAGATTTTACAACCTACAGCACCGATAATTTCGATCACGAAAATGCTTTAACCTATGAAAAGGGTAACGAGTGCATTAACTATGCATTTAATAAATATATTATCGAGCAAGATTCTAAAGGTGAATATTTAATTGCTCGTCAAGCTAAAGGTATTGACCAAAACGTTATGATTGGCATCGATTCGTTTGCTGAAATGCTTTTAGGAGATTTGGAAGTATCAGAACAATTTAATCAATTAAATTACGTGGTTAATAACGAATTAACAAACAACGAAGATGTTAACTTTAAAAAAGAGTTGAATTCACAAAATCCAATTAGCACACAAACTATTACCGATGTAAAAAATTGGTTCGATAACGAATATGATAGCAGTAAATATTATTTCCAAACCATCACTTTTGGAAATTACAAAATTACTATTGAAAATTCGGTAGTTAACATTGTTAAATTGGGAACAAATAGTGCAGAGGTTTTATGTGTTCAATCATACAGCCCTAATAGTGCTTATGTATATTACTATAACATTACTGAAACGGGAACAGTTTTGTTTAGTTACGATTTTGCTGAAAATGCAGATTCTTGGTGGTACACTTATGATTCAGACGCACAAGAATGGATAGAAAATTTAAGAAAACGCACAACCTATGCTGTTGAATATGGGAAACTTGATTTAACTTATTCAAACTATATGGCTAATTATTATAGCGAAAATAAAGGTTTAGAATGTGGAACCGATTATAACGTTTTAGAGGTAAGCAATATTTCTTATTATTACTATGTTGATGCCAACGATTCTGCTAAAACAGAATTAAGTTATTATTATAATGGCAAATATAATGAAAAGAATATTCATGTTGCAGCACATAAAAATAATAACGAAAGCGCTTACAATTATTGCTATGAAGGGACAGATGTTTACATGTATTTCAACTACTGGGCAATAAGAGATGCTTTAGGAAGTGTTGGTTTTACATATAACGCATAATTAAAACAAAAAATGGTGCTTAGGCATCATTTTTTTATTTTAAATAAGTTAAATTATATAAATAAATTAATTTTATCCGCTTTTTATTTGTTTGGAAGTTGCTTGATTAATGTGATATACTTTTAATTAGGAAATTATTATGGATAAAATGTTTACAAACTTGCAAAATTTAACACCTCAAAAAGCCAAAAACTTAAATCCACAGGTTTTGGCTTTTGTTGGTGATAGTGTTTACACATTGTTTGTTCGAACCATGCTTGCTGAAAAGTTTGATGTTAAAAGCGGAAAACTTCATAATCTTGCAAACGAATATGTTAAAGCGGGTGGGCAAAGCGATGCTCTTACAAACATTTTAGAGGTTTTGTTGGAAGACGAAATGGCAATTTTTAAGCGTGCTAGAAACTATAAAACCCATTCGGTTGCAAAAAATGCGAATGTTATTGATTACAAACGTGCAACAGGGTTTGAGGCTGTTGTTGGATATTTATATTTAATTGGAAATTATAACCGATTAAATGAAATTTTAAATTTGTGTGTTAAAGGAGATTCTCATGAAAGTTGAGGGTAGAAATGCTGTTAGAGAACTTGTTTTAAACGGAACCACTATTGATAGGGTTTTAATTCAAAACAACTTGCACGACGCTGTTATTACCGATTTAATTGATTTATGTAAAAGTCGAAAAATTAGGTTTCAATTTGTTGCTGCAAACATTTTAAATAACGAAAGCGTAACAAAACATCACCAAGGAGTAATTGCTTACACCTCGGAATTTAAATATTCGGCAACCGAAGATATTTTAGAGTACGCTAAAGAAAAAGGTGAGGACCCATTTATTTTAATTTTAGATGGTATTGAAGACCCACACAATTTAGGAAGTATTTTGCGTAATTGCGATTGCATGGGCGTGCATGGTGTAATAATTGAAAAAACTAGGGCTTGTCAGGTTAACGAAACTGTTATTAAAACCAGTGCTGGGGCTACAAGCTATGTTAAAGTTGCACGTGTGGCAAACATTAACAACGAAATTGAAAAACTAAAAAAACAAAATGTTTGGGTTTATGCTTGCGAGTTGGGTGGCGAAAACCTAACAAAAGCAAACTTAACAGGGCCCATTGCCATTGTTATTGGCAGCGAGGGGCGAGGAACTGGCAAATTAACACTTAAAATTTGCGATGGAACAGTAACCATTCCACAATACGGAAAAATTAATTCGCTTAATGCAAGTGTTGCAACCGGCGTAATTTTATATGAAGTAAGGCGTCAGCGCGGATAAAACTTTAAGGAAATTTGATGGATAAATTATCGGAAGATAAGTTAATAGCACTTGCCAAAAGTGGCAACGAACAAGCACAAGAGCAACTGCTAAACAATTATAAGCAGTTGGTTAGTTTTGTTGCTCGCCATTATTTTTTGGTGGGTGGCGACCAAGACGATTTAATTCAAGAAGGCATGATTGGGCTATATAAAGCAATTAATAGTTACGACGAAACTAAAAATGATAATTTTGGGGCTTATGCAAAAACATTAATTGAACATCAAGTTATTAATGCAATTAAAAGCGATAGCGCATTAAAAAATTCGATGTTAAACCAATCGCTTAATCTAAACAATCAGGGCTTTGTTAGCTACGACGACGAAGACGACAGCCCAATTTTTGTGGTTCCATCTAACAAACTTACACCCGAAAATTTAATTTTATCTAGCGAAGGAACTAAAAACATTGCCAAAGAAATTAAAAAAGTTTTATCTGATTATGAGTTAAAGGTTTTGAAACTTTACTTAAAAGGGTTAAACTATAATGACATTGCAAGTGTAATTAGTGCAACACCCAAAAGTGTTGATAATGCACTTAATCGTATAAAAACCAAACTGCAATTTTTAAAGGAAAGGAGTTAATATGTATTTAGCATTATATCGAAAATATAGACCAACAACTTTCGATGGTGTTATTGGGCAAGAGCACATTACCACCAGTTTAAAAAACCAAATTAAAAACGATGCTATTTCGCACGCATATTTATTTTGCGGAACAAGGGGAACTGGTAAAACCAGTGTTGCAAAAATTTTTGCAAAAAGTATTAACTGCGAACACCCGGTTGGTGGTAGTGCTTGTGGCAAATGCCCAACTTGTGTGGCACTAAACGACCCAAGCAACCTAGATATTTTAGAAATTGACGCTGCAAGTAACAACCGTGTAGACGAAATTAGAGAACTTAGGGAAAAAGTTAAATATCCGCCAGTTAATGGCAAGTTTAAAGTGTATATTATCGACGAGGTTCACATGTTAACCGATTCGGCATTTAATGCACTTTTAAAAACTTTAGAGGAACCGCCTAAACATGTTGTGTTTATTTTAGCTACAACCGAGGTTCAAAAACTTCCTGCAACTATTTTAAGCAGATGTTTAAGGTTCGATTTTAAACTTGTTGGTTTAACAGATTTAGAAAATCACTTAAAACGAATTTTTAACGATAGCGGAATTAAATTTGACGATAGTGCAGTTAGTTTAATTGCAAGGCTTGGCGAAGGTAGTGTGCGCGATACACTTTCAATTGCCGATATGTGCGTTGCCTACACAAACAAAAATATTACCTACGATGCGGTTTTAAATGCTGTTGGTGCAATCGATAAAAATGCGCTTAGTTTGCTTGCAGGGCATATTTTAAAAGGTGATGTGCATAATTTACTTAACGAACTAAATGTTATTATTGAAAAAGGTAAAAACATTGCTCAAATTGCAAAAGATTTAGCAGGATATTTTAGAGATTTAGCGGTTGTTAAAACTTGTGAAGATTTTAATGCTATTTTAAAATATCCAGAAACCTTTGTTGAAAAACTAAAAGAACAAGCAAATGTTTCGGAAACCGATGTTATTTTAAAGGCTTTAAAAACCTATTCGGCATTAGATAACGAATTTAGACTTATAACTAATCCACGTATTGTGTTAGAGGTTGCAAGTTTGAATTTGTGCGACGAAATTAAAAATCACGTTAGCCTTGAAAAACGAGTTGAAGCCCTAGAGGTTAAAAAGCCACAAACAATGCAAGTTGCGGCAGTTGCTATGCCTGAAGTTGTTTTACAAAATCCAACAGAGCAAGATTCCGATAAAACATTGTTTGGAAAATTACTAGTTAATTTGCGTAAACAAAACGAAGTTATGCTAATTGCTTTGCTTGGCGAAAACACAAACTTTAGTTTAAATGGTAAGGTTTTAACTTTAATAAGTTCGCACGAGCAAGAGTTTAAAGCGTTAACAAAACCAGATAATCTTAAAATTTTAAACAACATCATGAACGAAATAAAAGCTGGATATTCAATTAATGTTGAATATAAGGAAGAAAAAGTTGAAAAAAGTGTTGAAGATATTTTAAGGGAAAAATTTGGCGACGATATTAATTTTAAGTAAAAAGGAGATACAAAGTTATGTATAAAGGATTTGGTGGAATGGGCGGAGGTAATATGCAAAACCTTATGCGCCAAGCACAAAAAATGCAAGAAGAAATGATAAAAAAGCAACAAGAAGCTGAAGAAAAACTTGAAAGCACAGTTTTAAGTGCTTCTAGTGGTGGCGGAATGGTTACTGTTGAAATTACCGGAAGCAAAAAAATTACTGCAGTAAAAATTAATCCTGCAGCAGTTGACCCTGACGATGTTGAAATGCTTGAAGATATGGTTTTGGCATGTGTTAACGAGGCACTTGCAAAAGCCGACGAACTAGAAAAAGAACTTAAACCAAACTTGCTTGGCGGTATGTAATATGAAAGATAATATTGAAAGTATGGAAAAACTTATAAATGCTTTCACTTATCTTCCTGGTGTTGGCCGAAAAACAGCCGAGCGTTATGCTTATTCAATTATTGGTTTAAACGACGACGAGGTTGGTTTTTTTGCTGATAGTTTGCTAGAGGTTAAAAACAAAATAAAATTATGTTCGGTTTGCGGAAATTTTACCGACGAAAACGAATGCGAAATTTGTCGAACCAGAAAATCGGATACAATTTGTGTGGTTAAAGAACCTAAAGACATTATGGCAATAGAAAAAGCTCGTAACTATAATGGTTTATATCATGTTTTACACGGAACCATTAATCCACTTGAAGGCAAAGGCCCCAACGACATTAGAATTAAAGAGCTTGTTTCGCGTGTTGGTGGTGGACAAATTAAAGAGGTTATTGTTGCAACTAACCCAGATGTTGAGGGCGAGGTTACTGCAAGCTACATTGCTCAAATTTTAAAACCATTAAATGTTAAAGTTACACGTATTGCACAAGGAATTAGCATGGGTAGTGCACTTCAGTATGCCGACGAAGTTACTTTAAGTAAAGCAATTGCCGACAGAAAAGAAATGTAATTAAAAGCAATTATTTAATAAAAAAAGAACGAAGTTAAATTTCTTCGCTCTTTTTTGTTTGATTTATTGGTTTGGGCTTAAAATTAAGCCGTGGTGGCAAAAACTATAAAAGTTCAAGTGCTCGCAAGCAAATTGTAACAAGTTCCTCTCTAAGCGCAATTTTATCGTATTTGCGCCATTCCCATTCGGTTGGTTTAACTCTGTCGGTAAAGTATAGTAACGAGCCAAAACGTAGTCCGTTAAATTTTGCACAAGCCGAAAGCGACGCGCATTCCATATCTACGCCAATGGCACCCTCTTTACGACGGCGTTCAGTTCGGTTTGGTGTTTCTCGATACATTGCGTCAACCGTCCAAATTATGCCATTAACAGCGGCTTTATTAAATTCTGCAAGTGCTGCTTCAATGGCACTATTTACAACGGCATGTGTGTTAACTGTGCGGCTTGCAGGTAAGTAGTGGTAGCTTAAACCTTCGTCCCTTATTGCAGAGTTAGGAATAAAATATTTTTCAATATCAACATCTTCGGCAATGCAACCACACGAACCGCAAGCAATAAAGGTGTTAATTCCAACAAACTCTAGCTCTTCCATTAAGTTTGCGGCACCTGGTCCGCCAAGTGGGCAAAGGGCAATTAAAAATTTGTTATCGTATAAATAAACTGGCGAATATGTGCTAGCCGATTTAAAATCGTAAATTTTTTCGCATTTATTATAAATTGAGGTTAATTTATTGAAATCACGTGGAAAGAAAATTAAGCATTTATATATTCCCAGTTTTTTAACTTTGTCAAATTGCTCGAAAGGTTTTTTGCCGGCACTAAAAAAATAGTTTTTGCTTTGTTCGGCACTATCTTCGTCAAATTCTAAAATAGGTGCATTTTCTACTAATGTTTTATAATCTTTTTCCATAGTTGTCCTTAATTTGTGGTATAAATTTTAACTATTTTTATTATTATATATTTATGTTTTTTATTCAAGTAAATTGAATTTAAAAGTAAAAAAAAGACGTTAAATTAATTAACGCCTTTTTGTTTTCTTTAATTATTTTAAGTTAAAAAATGCCTTTAAACCCAAATATTTTGCAGAATCGCCAAGTTCTTCTTCAATTCTTAAAAGTTGGTTGTATTTTGCAACACGGTCGGTTCTAGAAGGAGCGCCAGTTTTAATTTGTCCAGAGTTAACGGCAACAGCAATGTCGGCAATGGTTGTGTCTTCGGTTTCGCCACTGCGGTGTGATGTTACGGTTGTAAATCCGGCACGGTTAGCCATTTGAATAGCCTCTAAAGTTTCGGTTAATGTTCCAATTTGGTTAACTTTAATTAAAATTGAGTTTGAAACTCCTAAATCAATACCTTTTTGAAGTCTTTCGGTGTTAGTAACAAATAGGTCGTCGCCAACAAGTTGAATTTTGTTTCCTAAACGTTCAGTTAATTGTTTCCAAGCGTCCCAATCTTCTTCTGCAACGCCATCTTCAAGTGAAATAATTGGATATTTGCTAGCCATTTCTTCCCAATAAGAAATCATTTCGTCGCGAGTAAACATTTTGTCGGTTTTCCAGAAGTAGTAGTTGCCTTCTTTGCCAAGTTTTTTAGCTTCTTCATACATTTCGGTTGCAGCTGCATCAATAGCAATTCTAACATCTTCGCCAGGTTTGTAGCCAGCCTTTTCAATTGCTTTAACAATATATTTTAAAGCGTCTTCGTCGTCTTTTAAGTTTGGTGCAAAACCACCTTCGTCGCCAACAGCAGTTGCATAACCATCTGCTTTTAAAATGCTTTTTAAGTTATGGAAAATTTCGGTACACCATTTTAATGCTTCTTTAAAACTTGTTGCATTAACTGGCATAATCATAAATTCTTGAATGTTAACACTGTTATCTGCATGTTTGCCACCATTTAAAATGTTCATCATAGGAACAGGTAGGGTGTTAGCATTGCAGCCACCAATGTAAGAATATAACGACATTCCAAGTGCTTCAGCAGCAGCTTTAGCACAAGCCAAAGAAACGCCTAAAATTGCATTTGCACCAAGTTTGCCTTTGTTTGGTGTGCCATCTAATTTAATCATTGCTTTATCAATTAAATTTTGGTCTAGAACATTCATGCCAACAATTTCTTCAGCAATTAATGTGTTAACGTTTGTAACAGCAGTTTCAACTGATTTTCCTAGGTAGTTAGATTTATCGCCATCTCTAAGTTCAACAGCTTCAAAACTACCAGTAGATGCTCCTGAAGGAACAGCAGCACGACCCATATATCCACCTTCAACCATAACTTCAACTTCTAGGGTTGGGTTTCCACGAGAGTCTAAAATTTGTCTTGCCCAAATGTCTTGAATTTCAATGTATTGTTTCATTTTTCACCTCATAAAATTTTTTCATTGATTGTAATCAACTCTAAGTATTATAATATCACAAAATTTTTTAATTGTTTATTAATTATTACCTTAAAATTTTTAAACCTAAATAAATTTGGTAAAATTATGCAAAATATATATAATTTAAATAAAATTTATGATAGAATGATTTATGTAATAAATAAAAACAGTTTAGGAGTTGTTATGTTTAAACAAGTTTCTAAAATTAAATATTTGCTAATTTTGTTGGCTTTTGTTTTAATGGCTTTATGTGTTCCAACTAGCACCTATGTGTTGGCTGAAACAACAACCACACAAAATAATGTTAAAGTTGAAAACAATGCTGTTGCAGTTTTAGAAGATGGTGCGGGTGAGGACCCTGGTGCAACTGGAGAGAACGAAGGTGCTGGCGAGGGGCAAACACCAACTCCACCAGCAAGTTTAGGTGCTCCGGTTTTAAACGACCAAGATGGTATTAACGATGTTTACTTATACCAATATTTATTGCAAACTTACAATAATTATTATGGTTTAACCGATTTAAGGCACGAAACTGAAACTACTTCCGACGACCCAGCAACTCAACTTTATGTTGAAATGTTTAAAGATTTTACTGAAATTAGTTTAACCAACACTAATGCTTTAATTAAAAGCGTTAAGGGTTTAAAAGTTTTAAACTTAGAAAACTTAAAAGTTTTAAACTTAGGACAAAACCAAATTTCTGAAATTGATGTAGAAGATTTAAAAAATTTAAATAGTTTAGAAGAATTAATATTATACGATAACGAATTAACAACACTAACAATTCCATCTGGCTTAACGCATTTAAGAGTTGTTAACTTAAATAAAAACAAATTAACAAGTTTCGATGCAAGTTTAATTAATTCGGGCGAAGTTTATTTGAGTTTTAACCGCATTTCAAGCATTCAAGATGTTAAACTCCCACGCATTATTTATAGCACAAACCTTTATGTTGAATTATTTAACAATAATATAACTGATGCCGACACAACTTATTTAGCAGGATTAACTAACGAAGCAAAAATTAAACTAGAACTTGGTTTGCAAGGTTATGGCTTAAACTATAAAGCTAACGAACAAAATGTTGCAACTCCAGTTATTTGTAAGGCAAACAAACTAAAATTTTATAATAGTTTAAAATATCCAAACCTAAAAGCAAACATTTATAGTAATGCCGATAATGCTTTGGTTAAAGGAATTGTAAATAACACTGAATCTAACATAACCGAAATTAGTTTAGAAGTTGGCGAATATAGGGTTGAATTTGTTGATGCTACTAGTGGAAATAGCTTATACGATTACACCGACGAATTTAATTGCGCATTTAAAACACACAACGCATTTAAAATTGTTCCAACAAGCCCAGTTGTTAAGTTTGTTATTAAAGGAACAGAATATGATAACTATGGTAAATTTAGTGGCACAGGCAAACTAGTGGCAACCAATCAAGACGAAGTTGGCGAAATTTACTATTCAATTTCTGGTGGCGAATGGATTAAAGGAAACGAAGTAACACTAAATCGTGGTGGACAATATAATGTTGAATTTAAATGTGTTGTTGGCGATATTTCAAGCGATAGCGCTTATGAAAGTGCTCCAGTTATTAAAATGGTTACTCAATCGTTAAACCCATATATTCCAGATGTTGTTTCTTTAATTATTTTAATTGCACTTGCACTTGTTTTATTCTTTGTGGTGCTTCCACTGCTTGTTAAAGTAATTAAACGATAATAAAAATATAAAACTAAAGGCAAAGGGAAACCTTTGCTTTTTTTATTGTTTTATAAAGCAATATAAAACTAGTTATTTACATAAAAATAAAAATAAAACCCAAACTACTAAAAATATTGTTTTAGGTGAACTATGGGTAAATTTAAAGAAATTATTTATGTTGTTTGCGTGGTGGCGGTGCTAATTGCGGTTTCGTTAATTTTAGGTTTTAGCGGAACTAAAAATGCCGAATATAACTATGTTAAACTCGAAATTAATCCGGCACTTGAGTTTTTGTGCGATGGCAGTGGAAAAGTTGTAACAATGTTTCCAGTAAACGCTGAAGCAAAAGAACTTATTATTGCAGAGCAATTTGTGGGATTAAAGGCTGAAGATGCAAGTAAAAAGTTTGTTGATTTGTGTGTTCAAGCAGGATATATTGATGTTGATAGGCAAGATAATGCGGTTAAACTAACAATTATAACTGGGTTAACCGAAATGCTTGATGTTAAAATTTATAATAAGGTTAGTTCGTATCTACTTGAAAATCAGATAAAAGCAGTAATTGTTGAAAACGAAAGCGACCTCGAGGAATTTAAAGAAGCAAAAAAATATGGTGTTAGCTCAAACAAATTTAGTTTAATGGAATCGGTAAGCCGGTTGTATCCTGATATAGAAATGGATAGTTTAAAAAAGTTAAGTAAAAAGGAACTAATTAAAAAAATTAAAACTGCACACCAAAACTTGTTTGAAAGTGTTGTAACGTATACACCCGAACAACTTGCAAACAAAACAAAACTAATCGATTTTAACAGAGCAAAATTAAATAATCATAAAGAATTAATTACAAAAACTTCTAAAAGTGAGTTTGCGGACGAATATAAACAATTTGTAAAATTGCAACAAAAATATTACGAACAAAACTTTAATAAACAACACGAAATGTGGAAAGCCAACAAAATTAACTCTTCTATTGCTTAAAAAGGGGTGGTTTTAGTCAAAAAGCTTAAATTTGGTTGTAAAAACGCTAATTTGTTAGTATACTATTAGCACTAAATTATTTTTAAATTTAAACCAAATTTTTCGTGGAGGATTTATGAAAAAAGAGGGCTTAGTTTTGTTTGTGTCGGGCTCTAGCGGCGTTGGCAAAAACACATTGATTCAAGGGTTACTAGCAAAAGAAGGTTATAAATTTATTTCCTCTTATACCACTCGTGCACCAAGGGAATCTGATGCACCTAACCAATATCAATATATTTCGGTTGCTGATTTTGAGGCTAAAATTAAGTCTAACGAAATTTTGGAATACGATATTTATAACGAAAACTATTATGGCACAAGCCGTAAAATGTTTATTGATGGTTTAAACGACGCTAAAGTTGTTATGAAAGACGTAACTGTTTTAGGGCATAAAAATATTGTTGAAAAAATGGGGAACGAAGTAAACCTTTTATCAGTGTTTTTAACCGCAGATAAAAAGGTTTTAAAGCAACGTTTAACCGATAGGGGCGAAAAACCAGAAAAAATTAAAGCAAGGTTAGAACTTTATAAAAAAGAACAATCACAAATTCCTAATTACGATTTTGTTATTAAAAACACAGTTTATTTAAAATCGCTTGAAAAATTAGAAAAACTTTGCGAAGTTGGTTTAGGAAATGCAAGGCTTTTGCCAACTAAGGAATATAATAAACTTAGTGCTAAAAAAATTGATAAACATGCTGCAAAACTTGAACAAGGCAAAATTTTAAAACCAATTAAAGTTGCAATGTTTGAAGGCGAAATTTACATTGTTGATGGTGTTCACCGTTATTTAGCAAGTTTAAAAACTGGCAAAAATGTGGTTAAAGAGTTTGTAGATATAACTCCTAAAAACACTCAAACCAACTTAGAAGAATGGGATAAAATTGTTAAAGCTTACACAATTTAAAACAACGGCAACCAATGTTTGGTTGCCTTTTTTGTTGGTAGAAATTTAAAAACTTACAATATTTTTTAAATGTTAGTAAATATCGTTATTAAAAACGACAATAATTTGTTAAAATAATAATTGATTAAAAATAAATTTGAGAGATGTAATGAAAAAGAAAAATTGGTTCTTACTTGATAATGCGGCAAAAATTTTCCCTTGCTCGTCAAATAAAAATAATCCACATATGTTTAGTGTTAGTGCAACCCTTGTAGAAGATATTAATCAAACCATTTTACAAGAAACCATTAACATGGTTTTAACACGCTTTCCTAGTTTTAACGTAAGGCTAAAAAAGGGTTTGTTTTGGTATTATTTAGAAGAAAACCCTAAAGATTATGTTGTTGAAGAAACCAAAGGTGATTTATTTAACTTTAATTGGTTAAAACATAAAAACGATTATTTGTTTAATTTATCGTACTATAAAAACAAAATAACAATGGTTGTTTTTCATGCTTTAAGCGATGGCACTGGTGCCATGGAATTTTTAAAAAGTGTTGTTTTTCAATACTTAAAGTTAACCGGCAAAAAAGTTGATGCCGAGGGTATTATTAAAGACCCAGATGCACCATCTAGCAACAACGAAGATAAAGATAATTTTGTTAAATATTATAAAAAAGATAAAGAGGGTCCACCAAAAGAAGAAAAAGCTTATCACATTGAGGGCACTCACTTCGACTATGGTGTTGGACTTGTGGTTGGAACCGCAAGTGTTCAGGAAGTTAAAAAACTTGCAAAAAAATATGATGTAACTTTAACAACTTATTTGGCGGCTTTGTATAGCTATGCGGCTTATGTTGATGCTTACAATCCAAATAGGCAAATTAAAAAGCCAATTAAATTGTTTGTTCCGGCAAATATGCGTAAAATTTTTAAAGATGAAACCATGCGTAATTTTGCTGGTTACATTAGGCTTAACACCCACTTTAAACCAGATTTAACATTTGAGGATATTATTCTAGACTATAAACAACAAATGGCCGATAAAATGAATAAAGATTATTTAACAAAGGCAAGCAACTCTAATGTTAGAATGGAACGTAATTGGATTTTACGAATTACGCCGCTATTTATTAAAAACTTTGTTATGAAAATTGCCTACAATATTTTGGGCGATAGCATTCAAACTTCAAGTGTTAGCAATTTAGGCATAATTAATTTGCCAAAATCAATGGAAAAATATGTTTTAAACATGGGGTTCGATTTAGGTGCAAGTTATTTAATTACTAAAAACTTTGGCATTTGTTCTTATAAAGATAAGTTAAATTTAAGTTTTAGCCGTAGCATTGTTGAAACTGGTTTAGAAAAACAATTTTTTAAAGTGTTAACCGACCAAGGCATTAAAGTTGAGTTGGTTAGCAACTATTGGGAGAAGTGATATGAAAAGATGTGAACATTGTAATGTTGATGTTAATACAAACCATGGCACTTGTCCGCTATGTTTTGGAACACTTACCGAAGTTAACAACAAACCTGGGTTAGACCCATTTAAGGAAAAAGAAGATGTTGTTGAAAACAAATCAAAACAGATACTATTTAAATTGTTTTTATATTTATCTATTATTGCTGTTGGTGTTTGTGTAATTATTAATTTAATGACCGAGCCACTTCCTCTTTGGAGTTTAATTGTTGCAATTGGTGTTCTTTATTGTTGGGTTTTAATTTATCACACAATAATTAGTAAGCGCAGCATATTTGAAAAATTGTTTTTGCAAATTGGAATAATTGTTGGATTGTTGTTTGTTTGCGAATGGGTTTCTGGTGGCGAAAAATGGATGGTTGACTATGCAATGCCATCAATTTCAATGGCAGTAATGTTAGTGTTGTTTGTTTTGGCTCAAACATTAAAATATCATAAAGGGCTGTTAGCATTTTTTATAATGACATTTATTTTAACATTAATTTCCGGAATTTTACTTTTGTGCAAAGTTCCAACTTTTAATCTTTTAAACATCATAACAATATGTGCTGGCGTTACAGCTTTGGTTGGCATGATTATGTTTAAAGGTAGTGTTCTTAAAAAAGAGTTTAGCAAAAAATTTCATGTTTAGAGGTAAGTTATGAAACGTAATGAAATAGACGTTAAATACACTTGGGATTTAAGCAAGTTTTATAAGTCGGATGCCGAATGGTATGCCGACTTTAAAATTGCCAAAACCTATAAAGGTAAGTTTTTAAAGTTTAAAGGAAAGTTAAATAGTAAACAAAGTTTGCTGGAGTATTTTGAATTTTCAAAAAAAGTTAGTTTGTTAATTGATAAACTTTATATGTATGCGTCAAACAATTTAAACATTAACCTTGATAGTGCAACCTATAGCGAAATGACTAATTTAGTAATTGCACTAGCAAGCGAACTTGATGCTGAAGATAGTTTTTCTGAACCAGAATTGCTTGGCTACAGCGAAGAATATTTTAAAGAATTAATTGCCGATAAAAACTTTAAAAACCACAAGCTATATTTTAAAAATTTGCTTCGCGATAAAAAACATATTTTAACTGAAGCCGAAGAAAAACTGCTTAGTGGTGTTAAAAATTTTGCAGGCGATTCAGCCGACTTATTTGACGGACTTACAAATGTAGATTTTAAGTTTAAAGATGTTACTGATTCTAACGGAAAAACATATCCGTTAACAAAAACAAATGCGTCAACTTATTTTGAAAGCCACGATAGGGTTTTACGTAAAAGTGCCAGCGAAAACTATAATAAAAAGTTTAAAGAGTTTAATAACACCATTGCAATTAATTATATTAACAATTTAAAAGCCGATCACTTTTTTAGTGTGGCACGTAAGTTTAAAAACACCTTTGAAGCAAGCCTATATTCTGAAAATGTTAGCAAAAAATTATACAATAAATTAATTGAACAAACACATAAAAACATTCCTTTAATTAACAAATACTATGCTTTGCGAAAAAAGGCTTTAGGTGTAGATAAGTTGTTTGGCTACGACCTTAGTGTCAGTATGTGTAAAGATTTTGACAAAAAGTTTACTTTTGAAGAAACCAAACAAATAATTTTAGAAGCACTAAAACCATTAGGGGAACAATATTTAAACATGGTTAAACACGTGTTTGATAATCGTTGGATTGATGTTTACCCATGTGATGGCAAACGTAGTGGCGGTTATGAAAGTGATATGTATGGCATTAGCCCAGTAATACTATATAACTTTGAAGGAACACTACAAGATGTTGTTGGTGTTGCCCACGAAATTGGGCACGCAATGCACACGGTTAAAGCACAAAGTGCACAGCCATATGAACTTGCAGAATATACAATTTTTCTAGCTGAAATTGCTAGCACATTTAACGAGGTGTTGGTGTTTAAATATTTAATTGAACACGCAAAAACTAAAGAGGAAAAACTTTACTTTTTAGATAACTACCTAACTTTGTTTAGGGCAGCAATTTTTGCGCAGGTTGAATATTCCGAGTTTGAACAATTTGCTCACGGATTGGTTGCAAACAATAAACCAATTAGCAAAGATGTGTTAAATGCTAAAGCAGAAGAATTAGGAAGTAAGTATAACACTGTGTGCGAAAAAACCGAACTTGGTTATGTTTGGTGGAGCGTTGTGCCTCACTTTTACACAAGTTTTTATGTTTACAAATATGCAACCGGTTTGGTTTCGGCAGTAAGTTTGGCAAGCAAAGTTTTAACCGGGGAAAAACAAGAACTTGAAAAATATTTTAAATTTTTAAGAGCAGGAGGTTCAAACTTTTCAACCACCATTTTAAAAAATGCTGGTGTTAATTTAGAAACCAACCAACCTTACGAACTTGCATTTTCAGAACTTGAAAACATAATTAATCAAATGGAAGAAATTATTAACAACTAAATTGTTTTAACCAGAGGGGTTTTGCCCCTCTTTTTTTACTGGTGTTGTAAATATTTTTATTGTGTGTTTGACACAAAGTTGGTTATTTGGCTATAATTAAGTGTATATAATAAAATAAGTTAATTTTTAACTTACGGAGAAACTTAATGGATAAATTAAAAATTGGTATTGTTGGTGCCGGTGCGGTTGGTGGTGTAATTTGTGCCATGCTTGCCGAAAAGGGGTATGATGTTGAAGTTGCAAAACGCTATAATTCCGATATCGTGCTAGATAACTACACAGGTTTAGAAATTACTGGTGCTTTTGGTAACCGTAACATTTTGGTTAAGGCCGTTAATGGCGTTGGTGGTTTTACAACAAAAAAAGATGTTATTTTTGTTTTAACAAAAGCATACGATGCTCCGGAAGTTGCAAGCCAATGCCTAGAGTGGCTTAGCGACAGAGGCATTTTAATTAGTAGCCAAAACGTTATGAATGTTGAAGAAATGCTAAGAGTTGTTGGTTCGGATAGGTTGTTTGCTTTAATTATTAACTGGAGTGCAACACGCCACACCAAAGCAAAAATGGAAGTAACAAAACCGGGCAATATGATTATTGGTAACTTTGGCGATAAAGCAAAAGGCTATTTAGAAGTTATGCAACGCATTTTATCAACCATTGCTCCAACCGAAATTTCAAACAACATTATTGGCGACATTTGGAGCCGCACAATAATTAATAGTTGCATTTCAAGTGCAGGGGCATTAACTGGCATGAACCTAGGCAAAACCATGATGGCGCCAGGTGTTAATAAAATTTTTAAAAACATAATTTTTGAGTGCATGAACTTGGCTAACAGCTTAAACGTTAGTGTTAAAAACTACGATGCTCTAGATTACTATAGGTTTACCGAAACAGGCATTGGGGCATTTGTTTATCGAAACACAATTTTGCGTAGGCTTAAAAAACAAAATGGACACTTTGTTTCAAGTTGTCAACGTGCAATTGAAAACAATCAAAAAAGTGAAATTGACTATTTAAATGGATATTTTGTTAAACTGGCAGCAAAACAAAATGCTTCAGTTCCAACAAATAAGCGTGTTTACGATATGGTTTTAGAGGTTGAAAACGGAACCAGATACATGACACTTGAAAACCTTTCAGACTACTATTTAAAACACCCTAAAAAATATCTAAAACATTTAAACACAAAAAAGGAAGTATAAACCATGATTATTGAAGAAATTAAAAAGGCTAACACTCAAGCCATGAAAGAACGTAACCAAAATTTAAGAAATATTTATTCGGTTATTATTAACAAATATATGCAAGCTCAAATTGAAGCAAGGCTTTTAAAGGGCGAAGTTAACGACGAGGATATGATTAGAATTATCCGTAAAACAATTAAAGAACTAGACGAAGAAGCTGCAAACTACGAAAAAGTTGGCAATGTTGAAGAAGCCGACAAAATCAAAATTCAACGTGATGCAATTTCTGGCTATTTACCAACAATGATTACTGCCGAAGTAATTCATAAAATTATTGAAAACTTGCCAGATAAATCAATTCCAAGCGTAATGCGCCACTTTAAAACTCAATATGCTGGACGCGTTGATATGAAAATGGTTAGCGACGAATTAAAAAGATTTTAGTTCGTTTTAACAAGTAGAATAAAAATGGAAACAAAAAAGAACCTCGTTTGGGTTCTTTTTTGTTTTGGCGTTACATATAAAATCTATTTTATATTACACTTAACAAAAATTGTTTGTAATATTATTTTACAATTAATAGTAATTTATTTTAAAATTAAAAAAAATAATTATAACCTTAGCCATTTTTGTATAAAATTAACATAATTTATTCAAAATTAGCACCAAAACTTGATTTTTGTACAAAAATAAGATATATATTGATTAAGGTTATAAAAATGGAGGCACATTATGATTTGTCCTATTTGTAAAAAAGAAATGATTGAAGGCAGAATTCCTGATAATGGAAAAAAATTGGTTTTCACAGTAATAGATAGTTCAAAAATTTTAGAAAATAGACATTTAATTGTTAATGGGTTTTTCGGAGATTATATTCCACTAACAAAACAAGCAATATTAAAAGGACAAAATTATGCAGATTCGTTTTATTGCCCTACTTGCAGAATAATTATCACACCAGTAAAAGGATAGCGTTTGTCTATCCTTTTGTTCATTTTTATAACCTAAATTATCACTTAAGTGTGAAATAAATTAAAGGAGGTTTCATTATTTTTTCATTTAACTAATAAGGAGGTTATAAAAATGCTTAAAAAAAGCAAATCAAAATTAGTTTATATAAGTATAATTTTAATGCTTATATTTCTTTCTTGCGGAACAATTTTTATAAATAATTCAAGCAATAATAAAAAAGTTCATGCAGAAACAACAACATTAAGCGTTGAGGATTATACTAATTCCGATAACTTAATAAATGATAGCACTAAAACAATAAACGATTACACCAGTTTATATGGAACAAAAGGTAAAATTGTTGAAAATCCTGATAACACTGCAAATCTAATTTTATCTGGTTCAACTGATGACGACATTATTCAAATAGTTCCAAAATTATATTTTAACACTATTGGAACAAATATGTATATGGGTGAAGAGTATGGATTTTTTATAAATACAACCCAAATGGATAGTTGTTATTTTTCAACAGTTATGGTTTTTGATATTGAAGTTAATTTAAACCTAGTTGAAACTATTGATAATATTGTTATAAACGTTAGCCCATTATTTCAATACAACTACGCATATTTAAATGCAAATGCTGATAATTTTACTTTATCACAAAACAATTATGAAGTTATTGTTAGATATAGCATTACATCAGATATTGTTGTGGTTGCACCATCTACATTAAGTAAAGAGTATGTTACAAACGATGTTTCTGTAACTTACGGAAATGTTGACAAATATTATTTGAAAGATATTGCAATGGGTGTTGCCTTATTTAACGAGCAAGAATTAAATTATGGCGATGCAAACTATAACCCAACTACCGATATTGGCAGTTATGTTACAAGCTACGAATATGTTTTTAATGGAAAAACATACGAAAATGGTGAAATAGTTGATATGACAGAACAAGAAAATACTGATTATTTTTTCACGGCGTATGATACAGCAATGTGGGTTATTGGTTGGCTTAATATCATTCCAGAGTTTAGACTTATTAACGATGTTGCTTCTCAATTAATCGCACTACCTTCCCTAATATATTCTTGGTATGATGAACTTAATGGTGGTGCGGTTTACAATGAAACAACAACAAGCATTGCTTACACCGCAGATGGAGAGGGCAAACTTAATGTTGCTTCATACTATCAAAATCGCGACGACCAACTAGCAAACTATAAAGACGAAAACGGACAATCAACATTAATTAAAGCCGCAACAATTCCGTTTGACGCTGGCATTGATGGTGGTGTTTGGTATGGTGTTGGCGATTATGCTAGCGGATATTTTAAAGTTAATCATTCAGCATTAAACCAAGCAGCAAATTACACAAGATTAGTTAAAGACGTAACTTTAAAGGTTATGGACGTAGAAACTGGCGAAATTGTTATGTTTGGAACAAACACTTCTCATGCAAACTTGCGTGAACCTGTTTATAAAAGTGTTGACTTAGAACAACTTACAAACATAAACCTATTACCAAACGGCACCAACTATTTTAGTTTTAATGCAACACACAAAAGCAACTATAGTTTAACAATACCTAACGCAAGCAATGTTATTGTTGAAGTAGATGGAAACACATTAACCTTTAACGAAAATGTTGCAAACATAACCTTACCGGCTGGCGACCACGAAATTATTGTTAAAAATATTAGTCAAACCGAAAAGGTGTTTACTAGCCTAACAATTAATCCAGAAGTTATGGCTTCAACCGAAACAAGCAAAGCATTTAGTTTAAACGCAAGCGAAAGTTATTTGTTAAAAATAACCGATTTAAACTTAGTTAAATTATTAAACACAAACAACACTAACGTTTTAATTAACGGAATATATTTAGATTGTGCTTGTTTAAATGCTTACACAACTAAAGGAACAATCAGCCCTGCAAGTTTGCTAACACACCCATTTACACTAGGAAATTATTATGCTGTGTTAACAAACACCTCAACCGAAACACAAAATGTTAGTTTTTCACTTTCCGAGCCTACAACACTTACTGAAAGTGGTGCTCAAACAATTGCCATGCAAGGTTCAAATTACACTTATTTTAAATTTATGCCAACAACCTCGGCAACATATGTTATAACATCAAGCAATTATAACAATTTGCAATGGATTGCTTATAATTCGGATAATAGTTTAACAAACGCTGGCGGAACATATTATTCTTTGGCTTATTTTGAAATTGGTTGCAATGCAAACACAGCATATTATATTGGAGTTAAAAACGAAACAACCGAAAATATTGTGTTTAACGCCAAAGCAACTTCTAACGCATATTCGTGGGAAGTTGTTGGTGGAACCAACACAAACCTTGTAACAAATTCAGACACAATTAATTTACAACGCGGATATACTTACACCATTAATTTGCGTATAAACGGAAATGTTTTAGCCACTGGAGTAACTTATGGATACACTAACCAAGACACAGCTTTTGGTGTGTATAATATTGTAACTAACGGAAATCAATTTACAATTAATTCAACCACCCCTGTTGGCGGTAATGGTTTCTTTGTTTTTGCCAGAGTGTTAAATTCTGATGGAACAGAGCACGATGTTGATTGGATTGTTGTTGTTCCAGAAATTGGCGAAAGTTTAACTTTTACAAGCGTTACTAATGCTCAAGATATAACATTTGGATTTACTAGCACAAGATACATTAATCAATTTACCTACACCTTAACCGATGTTAGCAATAATGTTTCAACCTACACATATAGCATAAGCACATACACAAATGAACAAAACACCGCAACAATAAGTTTGTTAAACACTTTGTTAAATCTTAATTCTTCAACACCACAAAATTATACTTTAAAAATTGTAAGTTTTGGTTTTTTAGATGGGTTTAATGTGCAACAAACAAAAACTTTCAATTATGGAGTTGGAACAATAAATAACTTATTTGCGGGCGGCAGTGGCACCGAAGCAAGCCCCTACACAATTAATTGCATTAGACACTTAAATAATGCAAACAACCGAAGTTTTTATTATCAACTTTCAACATCGTTAAGTTTAGGAACAATTAGTCCTTATTCAGCATTCAGAGGCACTTTAAATGGTAATGGAAACACCATTTCATATAACATTACAACCAGTGCTAATAGCGGATATTTTGGTTTGTATGCTTATAATTATGGAACTATTAAAAATTTAGTTGTTAATGCAAATATAATGGTTGAAAATGCAACTGGAAACACTGTTTATTCGGGTTTGGTTTGTGCACAAAACAATGGATATTTAATTAGTTGCACAACCCATGGCTCAACAAGTAACTATCGCGACGCATCAAATAATGGTGGATTGGTTGGCAGAAACGAAGGAATTATTAGTTCGTGCACCAACTACGCTTCAGTTATTGGAAGTGGCGATATGGGTGGAATTGCCGGTTCTAATTATGGTGGAGCCGCAAATATTTCTAGTTGTGTTAACCGCGGAAATGTTACCTACTATTATTATTCAACAAGCCGAAGCATTGGTGGAATTGTTGGTTATCAAGATAACGGAAATATTTCTGGTTGCACAAACTATGCAACAATTACATACGGAAGTGCTAGCAGCAGTAGCCGAACTTTGCAACCAGCAATGTCGCAAGTTTTAGGCACCAGAAATTATGGTTATGTTGATGGGAACACTTGTTCTGGTTCAGTTAACAAAGGAAGTTTGCATACTGAAACATGGACTGAATTTCTATTTATTAAAAAAGAACATAACCAAGCAGCACTAGTTTCGTTAACTGGTCAAATTGGTAACGATAGTGGCAATTAAAATACAACAAAAAAGAACCCCAAACGAGGTTCTTTTTTGTTGTTATGCAATTTTTAATTAATCTTTTAATGTTAAACTAACCAATGTTTCAACGTGATGGGTTTGAGGGAACATGTCGAAAGGTTTAACAAAGTTTAGGGTGTAGTGTGTGCTTAAAAGGTTTAGGTCGCGTGCAAGGGTGGCAGGTCCACACGAAATGTAAAGTATGTTTTTAGGCTTAACATTTAAAATTGTTTCAATAACTTGTTTGCTGCAGCCTTTGCGTGGTGGGTCTAAAACAATAAACGAGTAGTCTTTAATGGTTTTAAGTTTTTCGGAAACATCTCCCAAAATGTTGGTTAGGTTTGTTAGGTTGTTTTCTTGTTTTAAGGTTTCGGCGTTTTGGTGGCTGCTTTCAACAATTTCAATGCCATAAACGTGTTTTGCGGTTTTGCAAATAAGTCCGCTTAAATATCCGGCACCGCTAAACGCATTAACAACCACTTCGTTTTTAACCGCATTTTGCACTTCGGTATAAATTTGGCTTGCAATTTGGGTGTTAACTTGCATAAAGCTGTTTAAACTTATTTCGTAATTTAAGCCGTTTTCAAACATTTTAATGGTTTTAATGCCATAAAGGTGTTTATATTGGTTGGTTAAAATAACATTGTTGTTAAGTGTGTTTATGTTAAGCATTAAGCCAAAGGTGTTAAAGTGTGGTTTAAGTGCTTCAACAAGTGCCTGGTGGTTTGGAAGCGTGTTTCCGTTGGTTACAACACACACTAGCAGTTGGTTTTGCTCTAACCTACAAACAAGGTGTTTAACTAGTCCGGTTTTTGTTTGTTCGTTATAAACTGAAATGTTGTTTTCAAGCATAAATTTATTAAACACATCAATAATTGGTTTTGCCCAAGGTTGCTGAATGTGGCAGTTTTCAATTTTCACAATTTCGTGGCTGTTTTCTTTATACATGCCAACAAACGGAACTTTGCTAAATCCAACCGGAAAACTAAATTTGTTTCGGTAGCCATATGGTGTGCTTGCAACGCACGGCTCAACCAAATTTTCAACATTAAGTTTACCAATTTTGGTAAGGGTGTTTTTAACTAATGTTGTTTTAAAGTTTAGTGCCGCGGTGTAGGATAGGTGTTGCAAATGGCAACCACCACATTTTTTAAAGTGTGGGCAAAGCGGGGTTGTGCGGTGTGGGCTAGGTTTAATAATTTCGGTAATTTTACCCACATAAAATTTAGATTTTGCATAAATTATGTGAACATTAACAACTTCGCCAACAAGTGCAAAGGGCACAAAAACAACAGCACCTTCGTGCTTTGCAATGCCTTCGCCATTAATGCCAAGGTCAATTATTTCTAAAGTTAAATCCATGTTTTTTGTAATCATAGTTAAATTGTAACTTAATTTTAAATTCGTGCCAACTAATTTGTTTTTATTGTTTGTGTAATTTCTTTTTTGTGTGTTAAAATGTGCGTGTAAATTACTTTAAAGGAATGAATTATGGAAAAAGAAGTTAATAATACCACTGAAACTGCAGAAGTAAAAACAGCAAATTCAGTTCAAGCCGAACAGCCAGTGGAAGAAACAAAAAATGCTGAGCAAAAACAAGGTAAATTAAGCGAACAAACCAAAGAAAGTTTGTGGCAAAGTTTAAAGTTTTTGTTATTTTCAATTTCGGCAGGGGCTATTCAAATTGTTTCATTTACACTGCTTAGTTTGTTTGTGTTTAAAGATTCCGAAAACTTGTTTGGTTGGTCGCATTTAATTGCCCTACTTCTTTCAGTTGTTTGGAACTTTACATTTAACCGCGAATTCACATTTAAAAGTGCAAGCAATGTTAACATTGCAATGTTAAAAGTTGCAGCATTTTATGCTGTGTTCACACCAGCAACAGTGTTTGGTGGGCAAGCACTTACCAATGTTGGTTGCAACGCATTTTTAGTTGAAGCCCTAATTATGGTGTTAAACTTTGTTCTTGAATTTTTATATTGTAAATATTTTGTGTATAGAAACAGCATTAACACCAATAATCGTGCTAAAAAGGATTAATAATGTTTCATATTGCAATATTACAAAAAAAGTGGTTTAACCTAATTTTAAGTGGCGAAAAAACTATTGAAAGCAGGTTTAGTTTTAATAAAATTGCACCATATGGCAAAGTGGCAGTTGGCGATACCATTTATTTAAAGGAAACAGGTAAAAACATAACTGCCAAAGCAAGGGTTAAAGATGTTAAGTTTTTTGAACTTACGCCTTTAATTGTTGAACAAATTAGAATTAACTATGGCAATGCTATTGGTGTTAGTAGAGTTAAAGCTTGGGAAAACACAAAATTAAAAAAGTTTGGCACGCTTGTTTTTCTGGAAAATGTAGAAAAAATTTCCGAAATCAAAGTTGACCGCAGTTGTGGAACTGCATGGTTTGTGCTAAACAAGGGGTTAGAATAAATTAACCAAAACATTATAAAAACAAAAGGCTTAAAGAAGTTCTTTAAGCCTTTTTATTATTAAAACCAGTTAAAGCCTAGCCAGCTGTTGCCACACGAGTTGTTGTTGCCAAAGCCAAACAAACCATTATTAAAATTGTTGTTTGCATTGTTGCAACCACAAGGGCTGTTAAAGCTGTTGCGGTTGCAGCCGCAGTTGCAGCCACAGCGCCTAAAAGGGTTCTGACAAACACAACAGCTGTTAAAAGCGTTATTACAAAAACACATATTATCCTCCAAAATCTCTCCCCAATTCATTATATTAATTGTTAAGGTTTTAATGTTAATAAAAAAAATGAAAACAAATAAACCTAATAATCTAATGTTAAACGTTTATATGTTTTTAATTAAATTGATAATTTGACTTGTTTATGCTAAACTAAAGTTAGTGAGGTAAAAAACTTATGGCACAAAATGTTGTTGAAGAGTATTACAATAAAATTTTGCACCTAAGAAGTGCTAAGCATTTTTTAAATGATATTTTTTTAATTAATCAAACTCTTTTAAATTTTAACGAAGTTGAGGCTTCGCAAGTTATTAGTTATATTGCAATAAAATATAAAACCGACCTTAACCAATTTGGCCGTATGATGACAGGTGTTATGGTGTTAAACCAAAACGAACTTCCTCCAAAAACCGAAGCTGATTTAGAATATGATTTGTGTTATTTGCGTGATTGCATTATAATTTTTGCTGCTGTTCACACTGGCATTGAAAACACACTTCATAGTGCCGTTGTAAAAATTAATAGGGCAAACAAACAAGCCGAACTTGAACTTCAAAATCAAAACTTTGAGTCTGATGGTGGCGAGGTTTATGCTTAAAAGACCATTTTGGTCTTTTTTTGTTTTTTTAATATTAAATTGTTTTAAAATTATTAATTTATTTGTTGTTTTAAAAACTTAAATGCTATACTTAGAAAAACGAGGTGTTGCTATGGAACAAAATAAAAAAATTAAAATGCTTAATGCGTTTTCCGCAATTTCAATTATTGCGTTTTTAGCTTCAATTGGTGTTTGGGTTCTAATGGGATTTAACATTATTGAATTTTCTGGTTTTATGGTTGTTGTTGCTGGAATTTTAACAACATTATCATTAACTGTTACACTATGTTTGCCATGGATTAAAAAAATAGCACAAAACACATATAAAGTTGCAAGCATTGTGTTTATGGCTTTAAGCGGACTAGCATTCTTGTTGCTTAGTGCCGATATTATTTGTTTATATGTTATTATAAATAAAATTGCCGCAAGTAAAACATTGGTGGTTTCTGATTTTGCTGGTTTGCTTAACTTTTTAAAATATTCGCTACTAATAGTTGTTCAAATTGTTATTTCAACAATTATTGCAAATTATGTGTTAAGATTTAAAAAACGTGCAATTATTTTCCAAGGTTTAAGTTATATTTGTTTGCTTTACATTGATTTTGCTATAAGTGTTGTGGCTTTAAGCATTTCAATTAACGAAAAGGGAATTTCGTTCAGTAATACTGCCGGACTATTTACAAGTGTTCCATTCTGGCTTGGTTTAACCGTTGCTGTTGCTGGTTGGGGTTGGCTATATAAAACTTTAAAACGTGTTGATAAGTTTTTTGGAACAAACACAACAAAAGAAATTTTTAAAGATGAAAAACCTGTGCAAGAAACAAATTCGGTTGTTGCACAACCTGAAAGTGCCGAGGCTGCTGAAGTTTCGCAACCACAAGCAGAACAACCTATTACTGAAGTTGAACCAGTAACTTCTGAGGCTGTTGTTGAAAATTTAGTAAAAGTGAATGCTGTTGAATCAGCCGAACCAGCTGTGCAAGCCGAAAATACAGCAGAAAATGCTGAAACTAATCAAGAATAGTTAACTTTAAAAATACTCATTTATAAGAAAAGATAGTTACAAAAGTTAATTAAAATAACTTATATTAATAAAAAATAAAAACACCGCAAGTTCGGTGTTTTTTTGTTTAAATTATCTGTGCTATTTAATTCCCATTGCTTTTTTCATTAAAATTTGAATGCCTTCGTAAGTTACATCGGAGCTGGTTAATCCATATTTTGCAACAAAGTTTAAAATAGATTTGGTGCTGGCATTGTTGTCGGTTAATTCAACTTCCATAAGTTCGCCTAAGTTTTTAACCGAGTCAAAATCGAACTCAAAATTATCTAGTTTATAACTAACTCTGGTTTTATCAATAACCATTTGTACTTCAAAACCAATGGCAAATAAAATGTTTTCAAGTTGCTGCTTGCTTGCAACTTTGGTTTCATATTCGTCGCAGTAAACAGGGCTTGACTCTCTATGAATTTTTTTATAGGTTAAAGTGCATTTATCGTCTTTTTCGCGTGTTCTTAAGCATTCCATTGTTTCGCCATTAATTTCGTAGTCTTTAAAATAAGGAATGTAATAAGTATCAATTAATCTAGATTCTGCCGTTTTTATTGCAACCTTTTCTAAATCGGCAATAATTTTATTTTTAATTTCGTTATTAATAACAAATTTTAATTCAATTTCTTTATTGTCCATGATGTTCTCCTAAAAAAATAGTTTCAGATATATTTCCAAAATGAAACAATTTGAAACTATAAAAATTATTGGCGCAGCAGGAGGGATTTGAACCCTCGGTACGTTGCCGTACACACGCTTTCCAAGCGTGCACATTCGACCACTCTGACACCGCTGCATATATAGAAAATTTTTTAAAATAAATTTATTAGTATTACCACAAATGATTAGAGTGGTCGAATACTAAAGGGTCCCCAAAAGATTAAGGAGTATTTATGCGGTAACTTTTGGGGTAAAGCGAACATCAATTTTTAAGTGAAGCAAATTAAAATGTTTAATTTGCAAACCATTTAATTGAATGTGAGCGTTCACTCTGACACCGCTGCATATATAGTAAATGTTTTAGTTAATTTTTAGAACACAAATAATATAACCTAAATAAAACTTATTTTCAAGTTATTTTGAAAGTTTAATAATTATTTATTATATACTAAAAAATAAAAATTTTGAAAAAATTATTGACAACAGTTGCATTATTAGATAGAATGTTATTGCCTTAATTTTTAAGGTTGTTTGTCGCGGGGTGGAGCAGCTCGGAAGCTCGTCGGGCTCATAACCCGAAGGTCGTAGGTTCAAATCCTGCCCCCGCTACCATTTATGGTCCCATGGTCAAGAGGTTAAGACATCACCCTTTCACGGTGGAGTCAGGGGTTCGATTCCCCTTGGGACTACCAGTTTGGCGGCGTAGCTTAGTTGGTTATAGCGTGCGGTTCATACCCGCAAGGTCGTAAGTTCGAATCTCACCGCCGCTACCAATACAAAAAATGGCTACACGCCATTTTTTTTGTTCTAAATGCAAATATAATTATAATTTTAATTAAAAATTTTATCGTTTTGTAAAATTATTAAATTGTTTGGTTTTAATTTTTTTGCAAGGTTATGGTAGTGTTTTGCTTGTTCAAAGTTTTTAATATTATAGTGGCAAACGCACAGTTGAACGTATGGAATAAAGTTATAGCAGTCTAGTAAAATAAAACCACCATTTTGTGCATTTGGTTTATTGTTTAGTGCAAGATTAAAGTAATATATTGCGCTGTTATAGTTTTTTTCTAACATAAAAATGTTTCCTAGTTCGCATAAAATTTCTGACCTAGGTGTGTCAAACATAAAACTATTAAACAAACTTTGTTTTGCACTAGAAAAGTTTTTGTTAATTTGGTGGCATTTTGAAAGGTTTAAGCACGCTTCAATATAGTTTTCTTTATAGCCATTGCGTGTTTTTAAAAACTTTTTAAACATAATTATTGCACGATTTATTTTATTGTTAAAATAAAGTTCGCGTGCAAAGTAAAACATTTGCCTTGGTTTTAATGGCTGTTTTTGGGTTATAAGTTCTTCGTAAATTTTTAAATTACGCCCTTCGGCTGTGGGTTTAACTTTTCGGTGTTCAATTTGAATGTTTGCATATTCAATGTTTCCACGTGGTGTAATTACTTCGTGAACAGGGTCTTCCCAAACAAAGTTTTTACTTCGGTTTAAAATGCGTTCGCGATAGTAACTAAATGTTGTGTTGTTTTGCTTGTCGAATGCAACTGCATATTTAAGCATAACCACATCGGTTTTACTAGTTAAATTATCTTTTAATTTTTTTAACTTTTCTAGTTCGGTTGGGGTAATAACATCGTCGGCATCTAGCCACATAACAAAGTCGGATTTTGCAAGGTTGAACGAATAGTTTCTGGCTGCCGAAAAATCGTTAATCCATTTAAAATCGTAAACGCTATTTGTAAATTTGTGGGCAATTTGCTTGGTTGAATCGCTGCTGCCAGTATCAACAATAATAATCTCGTTAAAAAGACCTTTACAACTAGATAAACAGCGTTCTAAAACATCTTCCTCATTTTTTACAATCATGCATAAGCTAAGCGTCATAAAAACCTCAAAACGTTAATTTAACTTATTGTATGAGGCTTAAACTTTAATGGTTAATTTAAACAATTTAAAGTTAAAACAACAATTCAAATTTAAAACATTTTGAAAAACTTTTAGTTTGTTTTATTATTATTAAAATTAGTTTAATAGGGGGGATAAGCAATGCCAAAATTGTATTTTAAGCATGGTGCCATGGGGTGCTCGAAAAGTGCGCAAGCATTAATGTGCAGGTTTAACTATCTGCAAAAAGGATATAAGGTGTTGCTTATTAAACCAAGCATTGATACTCGCGATAACGAAAATGGTGTTCCTTACATAAAATCACGAATTGGTTTAAAGGCAGAGTGTATAACATTCGACCCAGACCAAAGTTTAATGGAACTATATTTAAATAATAAATCGGAATGTGATGTGGTTATTGTAGACGAGTGTCAGTTTGCAACAGCAAAACAAATTGAAGATTTGCGTGATATTGCTGAGTTTGTTCCGGTTATTTGCTATGGGTTAAAAACAAACTTTAAAACCGAACTTTTTGAAGGAAGCAAGCGTTTGATTGAACTTAGTGATAGCATTACAGAATTAAAAAGTATTTGTAAATGTGGACATAAAGCTATAATTAATGCTAGAATAGTTAACGGAAAACCTGTAACCGATGGTGCCGAAGTTGTTATTGGTGGCGACGAAACTTACGAGGCAATGTGTTACAATTGTTTTAAAAAATTAAAAGGAGAGTAAACAAATGAAGAAGCTTTTTCAAGAATTTAAAAAATTTATAACTCGTGGCAATGTGCTTGACCTAGCTGTCGGCGTTATTGTTGGTGGTGCGTTTACTGCAATTGTTAACGGACTTTCAAACAACATTATTCGCCCTTTAATTAACTGGCTAATTGCTTTGGTTGGTGGAAAAGATGGTTTGGCTTCGGCTGTAACATATTTATCTAAATCATACACAACCGATGCAAATGGTGCACAAATTATCGACCTTGCTAATAGTATTTACATCGACTGGGGTGCATTTATTGCTGCAATTATTGATTTCTTTATTATTGCTTTCACAATTTTCATGATTGTAAAAGTTGTTAATTTATCACACGAAAAATTACAAGAACTTGGCGATTTGATTGAACACGAAAGTAAAAAAGAAGTTATTGAAGAAAAGAAAGCTGTTAAAGCACAGGCAAAATCTGAAGGACGTAAGTTTAAAGAAGTTTGGGCTGAACACGAAGCTGAAAAGAAACGTGTTTTAGAGGAAAAGCAAAAAGCTGAAGCCGAAGCTAAAGCTAAAAAAGAGGCTGAAGATAAACTTAATAACCCAACCGAACAAGAACTTTTAAAACAAATTAGAGATTTGCTCGTTGAAGCTAACAAAACAAACGAAAAAACAACTAAATCAAACAAAAAAGAAGCTAAATAGTTAGCTTCTTTTTTTTATTTACATTTATTATTTTATTTGTGGTTTATTTTTTTTAACTTTGCGTTCGGCAATTAATCTAACATTGTTAAGGTTTAACACTTTTGCCACAAATTTTGCCATCTGATTGCAAGCAACTTTGCTTTCTTCAAAAAAATCGCCAAGGTTTAAGTGCGCATGAAAACAATTTTGTGCTAGATGTAGGTCGGTTTCAATGTTATCGCGCAAGCAGTTGTTATATGCCATAAGAGTGTCGGAATATAAAAGTTCGTCGGTGCAAACACTAAAAAACATTGGTGGCAAACCTTCATAGTTTCCAAACACAGGCGAAACCAAAGGGGTTTTAAGAAGTTCAAAGTGCTCTTTTGTGGCTTCGTTGTTTCCTGCAACATAAAGTAATGCCATATGTTTTAATTGTTCGGCAGATAGAGTGTAATCTGTGTTTTCATTTTGTGCTCGGCTTTCGCCAGAATTTGTTAAATCTAAAAAACCAGCCGAAATAACTGCAACTTTTGGTTGCGGTAGCCCTAGTTCTTTAAGCTTTAACATTAATGCTAAACAAAGGTTTCCGCCAGCCGATTCGCCACCCAAAATAATTTTATTTGGGTTGTAGGTTTTAATAACTTCTTTATAAACATCAACAAGTTCGTTTAGTGCGGTTGGGTAAGTTGCTTCAGGCGATAGTGAATATCCTACCGAAATTGCACTGCAGCCAAGCCTTCTTGCCATAGCCTTTAATTGGTAGGCTCCTTGTTCCTTAAATCCGCCAACAAATCCACCACCATGAACATAAAAAAACAAGTGATAAGGGTTTTTAGGTGTGCCGGCAAAATATTTTAACTTAAAATTTGGTTTAACGTCTAAGCAATCAACACCTGCAATGGTGGTTTGTTTAACAACCATTTCTTTTAAGGCAATGTCTTTTATAACTTTAAATGTATCGCGGCTATCAAAACTCAATTTTAAAATGTCGTAGGTTGAAACAACCTCTTTTTTATTATTTTTTTTAATATCGGAATCTTTTTTTAATTTTAAAAGCTTCCGAATAACGTTCATTTTAACGCTCATTTATTTTCCTTTTCGCTATCTAAAATTATGGTTATAGGACCATCGTTGTGCTGTGTTATTTGCATATCGGCACCAAACACTCCAGTTTTAACTTTGTTTGGAAGTTGTGTCTTTACCATATCAACAAACTTTTCAAACAAATTATTGGCATCATGTGGGTTTAATGCGTTTATAAAACTTGGCCTAAACCCATGCGAACAATCGGCATAAAGTGTAAAGTTAGAAACTAGCAAAATTTCGCCATCAACTTGTGTTAGATTTAAGTTCATTTTTTGATTTTCGTCTTCAAAAATGCGAAGTCCGCAAAGTTTGTTAACATACCAATCTAATTTTAAGTTTTGATCGCCTTCTCCAAAACCAACAAAGCAAACTAATCCGGTTCCAATTTGACTAATTAATTTACCTTCAACTTCTAATTTCGCATTTTTAACACGCTGTACAACAATTTTCATAATTTATTATTCCTTAAAATTTATGTTTTATTATTTAATATGGTTTAATTATAGCACTACTAAGTTTAAAAGGTTAACTTAATAAACAAAAAAGTAAGCGGTTTGCTTACTTTTTATTTTTTAAATCTTAAATTTGCTCCAGTCATATTAAACAATTTATTGCCGGCTTGTTTATTTATAAGTCTGCTAAAAACCCTGTCGTCGTAATGGCTTTGCAATTGCTCTAATGTTAAGTTTGAAGAAATTAGGGTTTTTAAATTGTTTCTTTGTCTGGTGTCAAGAATTAAATATAAATATTCTTTTGTAACATTGTCAAACATAATTTCGCTTCCAAGGTCGTCAATAATTAATAAATCACAAGTTAAATATGGCGAAAGTATGTCTTGTTTGTTTAAATAATTTGAAGTGTGATAGTCTAAAAAACTGTTATTCATGTTAAAAGCGGTGGTAAAAATGGAAAAAACTCGGTTGTTAATTGCTTCGTTTAAAACACATTCTGAAAGATAAGTTTTTCCTACACCAGTTTTACCCAAAATAACCAAAGTTTGGGTGTTATCAAAAATAAAATCTTTTGCAGAAGAATAAATGTGTTTTATGTTTTCTTGTGTTTTTGCGTCGCCAAATAACGAATAGTTGATATTAGAAAATTGAGGAAGTGATTGTTTGTTTATGCCACTTTCTTTTAAAAACAATTTTGATTGTTCAGTTTTGTAGCATTGGCATGGAACGTTGTTTATAAAACCTTTATCGTTACATTTTTTGCATTCATATTGTGGTTTTAAATCGTCTTTAGTAAAGCCACAATTTTTTAACTCTGCATTTAATGTTTTTCGTTCCTCTTCAATTTGTTTTAAAATTTGTTTTGCTTCGTTAGAGCTATCCTCTAGTTTGCTTAAATCAAATTGCAAACTTCTAATTTTATAAAAACTGGTTTTAAAGTTTTCGTTTTTTAAAGCTTTTTCAAAATTAATGTTTGCATTAAGTTTTGCATTTTTTTGCTTAGTTGCAAACAATTCGCTTAATTGTTTTGAAACTTCGACTTTGTTTATCATAGTTCCACCTCATTAATGTTGTCAAATAGGCTATTAAGTTGGTCTTTTGTGTATTCTTGTTTTTCAATGGTTGGCTTTTTAGATTGCTTTTTATAAGCACTTTCAAAATCAAGTTTTTCGTTTTGTGCTGCTTCCACGGTGGTTATGCCTTTGTTGTGATAAATTGAAAGCACTCGGTTTAAAAACTGCATTGGTTGCATTTTATCTTTGCTAATTGAAACTGCATAATCTAAAACCTCTTTGTTTGTGTGCCAGTTGTTAATCCAGGTGTTGTAATATTCGCGGTCGAATTTATTAACATGTCTGCCAAGCCCAAATGCCGAAATAATTTCTTCAATTGCGCCATCAAAGCAGTTTAGTTCGTTAATATAAATATCAATTGCTTCGGCGGTAATAATTCCAAGTTTGTAAATTTTATTAACAATTGAATCTAGCCCTTGCAAGTTTTTAATGCTTGAAGTAAAGCAATATAGGCTTAGTTTGTTAAGGGCAGCATAGTCGTAGCCTAAATTACACCAATTAGAAACATAGGTTTCAACCACAATTGAAAGGTTGTCGTAGTGCACGCCAAGGTTGCGGCAAACGGCTTTTGCAATTTTAAAGTATTCTTCTTCCATTGCAAAATAATCGTCAATTTCTTTAACGCTAAATTTGTTTAATTCGTAACATTTGTTTAATAGAGCATCAAGTTTAAAAATGTTGCCTTTTTTCTTTTTAACAAGTTTTGCAACATGCATAATTGCATCTAATTCAAAGCCTAAATTGGTTTTCCAATCTAAAAACATGGTTTGTTCTTCCATAGTGCAAGCACGTTTAACGCCTAGGGTTGCTAACACAAGTTTAATATCTTCGCTGTAAAGAAGTTCGTTTCTAATGGTAAGTTCAACATCTTCTAATGTTTTTAAACCTTCGCGTGCCCAGCTTCTTAAAATAGATAGTATGTAGTTTGCACTAACTTTATCGTCTTTTTTATTAACACAATATTCAATAATTCTTACAACAGCTTCTTGTTCTAGATTGTAATATTCAATTAGGTCGTAATATTGTTTAAATTCGTTAATTTCAATTTGGCGTGATAAATGTTTTTGAGCGTTTGTGTTAAACGATTTATATTTATTAACATCATATTTTGCCAAATATTTTGTTGCTGTTTTCATAGAGTTAAACACAACTTCAAAAGGTTCGGTTGTAATTACAGTTACAAGGTTTAATTCTTGCAGTTTATATAAATATTCGGTTACATCATATTCTTCTAATTCTAGTTTTTTTGCAAATGTTGAAATCGAAATTTCTTCATAAGGGTTTTCAGAATTTCCGTTTTGACACAAAAAAACACCATACAAATAAATTCGTAAAGCTTTTTCGTTTAATGTTGGTAAAAACTCTAGAATAAAATTGTTTTCTAGTGTGGTTTTTCCATCTTTAAAAAATTCGTCCGATAGCCTGCAAAATGCCATGTGTTAACCTCTGTAAAATTTGTTGCAATCTAAGTATATCATAAAAACTTAGTTTAACTACCATTAATTGTAATATAAACTTAAAAAATAATCAATTAGTAAATTTTACATATTTTAATTAAATAAATTTAATTATGGTTATTTAAGTTTTTTTAAAAAGGCTGATGTGTTATAATTTAAATTGAAAAAAGGAAAATAAACTATGAGAATTTTACATACTGCCGATTGGCACATAGGAACCAGAACCGACGATTATTTAAGGCTGGACGAGCAACGTAAAACCTGTGCCGAAATTGTTAATATTGCAAACGAAAAACAAGTTGATATGGTTATTATTGCTGGCGACTTGTACGATTCGTTTTTACCTAGTGCCGATGCCGAAAAACTTGTGTTCGACACGCTTTTGGAACTTTGCAACGATGGCAACCGACCAGTTATTGTTATTGCTGGCAATCACGACGACCCTCGTAGGCTTTCAAATGCACACGTGTTTGCAAGCATGCACAACATTTATTTGGTTGGTGCAATGGAAAAAATTAAATTTGCAAACTTAAAAAACAAAAATGTTGTTCCGGTTAAAAGCGGAGTTGGCCATATTGAGTTTAAAACCAAGGCTGGCGAAAAGGTTGTTGTTGCAACCATGCCATTTCCAAGTTACTATCGCTATAAACAAATTAAAAAAGATGGTGAACAGCTTGGCGATAGCATAAAAGAGTGGTTTAAGCCTGCTCTTGCTGGTTTTAGAAAAGATACAATTAACATTGCTGTTAGCCACTTATTAACATACCCAGTAAATTGTAATCCAGATGAATTTGCAAACTACGAAGTTGTGGGTGGGGCAATTTCGTTTGTAGACCGTGAAAATTTGGTTAGCCAAGCCGACTACACAGCGCTTGGGCACATTCACCATCAAATTGCAATAGATAAAATAAATCATATTTACTATTCGGGTGGAACAATAAATAAATTTTTCGACGATGTGTCAGTTAAAAACCATGTGTTAATTGCCGATTTTGATTCTAAGCATAAAGTTAAAAAAGTTGAGTCGGTTGAACTAACAAACCCTAAAAGGTTGCAATCGCAACGAGTTTCTTCAATGGAAGAAGCGTTAAACTTTTTAAAGGTTAACACCGATAAACTTGTTAGGTTAATTTTTACCGATATGGATTTTGTTAATCCGCAAGATATTAAGAAAATTAAACGAGAATATCCAAATGTTATAACCGTTAGTGTAGAACCTAAAAAGATTTCTGACCAAGTGGTTGTTACTAAAAAAGATTTAAGCACTAAGGAAATTTTTGAAAAATTTGTTGAACATAAAACCGGCAGTTTGCCAGAGGACGAGTTAACCACCTTGTTCCTAGAACTTATGGCGGAGGTTGTTTATGAGGCCTAGTAAATTAACCATTTGCGGAATTAACAGTTATGTAACACCGCAAACAGTAGATTTTAAAAAGTTGTCGGAAGGAAATTTTTTTGGAATTTTTGGTGCAACCGGAAGTGGTAAAAGCACAATTTTAGATAGCATTGTTATTGCTCTTTATGGAACAAGCGACCGCGACAATTTAAGTAACATAATTAATGTTAATGTTACCGATGCTTATATAAAATTTGAATTTGAATTAGAACGTAATAATGAAGTTAATGTTTTAGAAGTTTCTCGAAACTTTAAGGTTAGACCAAGTGGTTTAACAAGTGGCGCACACCTAGTTAACAAAACCACAAACCAAACTTTAGGTGATTCAACCGATAAAGTTAATTCTACTATTGAAACCTTGCTTGGCATTAGTAAACGAGAGTTTTTAAAATGTGTTGCGTTACCTCAAAACGAGTTCGACCAGTTTTTATTAGATACTCCAGCCGAACGTAAAAAGAGTGTTTCTAAACTGTTTAACCTTGAACATTTTGGTGAAGATTTAAACCGCAAAGTTAAAACTCGTTTAGATGTTTTAACGGCAAAACAACTAGCTTTAACCGAACAATTAAAAACCTTTGATAATTTAAGCGAAACCAACCAAAAAGAGTTAGAACAGGAAATTAATTCGGCTAAACAATTAATTGAAACTCAAAGTAAACAAATAGAAGTTTTGCAATTTGAATTATCAGATTTAGATAAGAAATATAACACAAGCGTTAAACTTTCTGACGCTAAACGCCATCTTTCTGACATAAACTCACGAGAACCATATTATTTAGCATTAAAGGTTTCGCTAGATGTTTATGGTTCAAATAAAGAAAATTTGCAAAAAGTTTCGGCTGTTCGCGAAAAACTTATTAAATTAGATAGTGTTAATGAAATGCAAAAAGTTGCAAAATTAGAACTTGAGCACAACACCGATAAACTTGAAAAATTAGAGCAAGAAATATCAAATTTAAAGCAGCAACAAAACTTGCTTAACACCGAACTTAATGTGTTTAAACTTTCACTTGAAAAGAAAAAATTGTTGCTTCAAGAAATTGAAGAAAATAATTTAAAAGTTAAAAAGTTAAAAGAAGAACATTCTAAAAATTTAGACGCACTTTTAATTATTGACGAACGTGAAAGCAAGGTTAACAAACGTTTAGCCGAAACCTTATCGGAAATTGATTTGGTTAACGAAAGTATTAAAGAAAACGACAAACTTATTAAAAAGTTTAATGAAGTTATTTTGCTTAGCGAAAGCGAAGGTTTTGTTGAAAAACTTAACGATTTAAAATATGGAATCAACCAAACCAACCTAGACGAAGTTGAAGATTTTAGAGTTCATCGCGACATTTTAAATCTAATTGCAAAAATTAATAAGTATGTTCAAGGTTACAAACAAAAACTTGTTAAGCGTGATGAGTTAACTCAAGAACTTGGTTGCGGTTTAGAAAATTTGCAATCTGTGCAAAAAGAACTTATTAAAACTCAAAATAGTTTAAGTAGCAAACTTACTGAGCTAAACAAAAAACACAACGACCTTTATGCTTCTAAAATTGCATATAACCTAGACGAAACAAATATTAAAAACGATGTTTCAAAATTAAAAGAGCAAATTTTAGAATTAAATAAAGAAACTAAAGCCAACGAAGAAATTGTTAATAGCCTAAGTGGTTTAAACGATTGTTCAACACAAATTAATGATGTTGTGTTACAAATTGAAAATTGCGAATCTTTAAAAGTAGAACTTATGCAACAAGTGCTAAAAAACAATTCAACCATAAAAGCGTTAGAGGTTGAACAAAATTATTTAACTAACGAAATTGATGGTTTAAAATCTGAAATACCTGCAGGTTTTGATGTTAGTGCTATTGAAAGCGAAATTAACGATTCTAACTACGAGCAACATGTGGCGGACCTAAACAATTTCGAAAAACAAAAAACATATTTCGAAACATTAACCGAAACTTTAACAAACGAACTTGGTGGTGAACCAGTTGATGTTAAAATGGTTGAGGCAAAACGTGAAACTTTGGCAAACCTTACAACCCAACTTAACGAGGCAAAGGTTAAGCTTGGTATTAACGAAACCAACTACGAAAACAACAATAAACTTCTTGTTCGTCAAAACGATTTAGAAACCGAGCTTCATTTGGTTAACACCGATTTAAAACTTACTCAAAAATTAGCATCATACATTTCTAAAAATGCTTTAGTTGATTTTGTTTCGGAAGAATATTTATATTTAATTTCCGAATATGCCAACAAATTTATTTATAGCATTTCACGTGGTAAATACATGCTTAAATATTCAGCTAAAAATGCTGGCGAGTTTGTTGCAGTAGATAACTTTAATGGTGGTGCACTTCGAAGCATAAAAACACTTAGTGGTGGCGAACGATTTATTTTTAGTTTGGGGCTTGCTTTAGGTGTTTCGCAAAGTATTGCTGTTAACAACAATAAATCGTTTAACTTCTTCTTTATTGACGAAGGTTTTGGCAATTTAAGCGACGACTACATTGAAGATGTTTTAAATTGCTTCGATAGTTTAATTAGGCTTGATTTTACTGTTGGATTTATTTCGCACGTAGAAAAAATGCAAGAGTACATAACCAATAAAGTTGTTGTTAAAAAAGATAGTAACGACGAAGGCACAATTATTGAACAATATTTTAATTAACAATTAATATCATCTTAACAAAAAGGGGCAAACTAAAACTGCCTCTTTTTTATTTATATGTATAAATAAGTTTGACAAATTGTTGCGGGGGGGGGGTAGTATTAGATTAAGGTGTTAAAACTTTAGTTTTAATCAAAAAAATAAGGGAGAATAAAAATGGCAAAAGATAAAAATAAAAAACCTTTTAATGTTTTAAGTAAAAAAGGTTTTGCTACACTAGCACTTGCTGGAGTTATGGCAGTTAGCCCATTTATGCTTGTTGGTTGCGGCGAAGCTGGGCCAAAAGGTGATACGGGTGCACAAGGTGCAACTGGCGCTGCAGGCAAAAGCGCTTATGAACTTGCGGTTGATAATGGCTTTGAGGGTACACTTCAAGAGTGGCTAGATAGTTTAAAGGGAGAAACTGGTGCAACTGGAACTCAAGGTCCGCAAGGCGAACAAGGTGTTCAAGGTGAAACAGGTCCACAAGGTGCAACTGGGGCAACAGGTCCACAAGGTGTTGCTGGTAAAGATGGAACCGACGGCGCTGTTCTAAATAATGCTAGTTTTATGCATATTTCGTTTGACGATGTTGAGAAATGTTTTACAAATATTAAAAATAATTCATACGATAGTCTTTATGACGAACCTTTCTTTAATTGGTTAAAATCAATGCACGATACTTATGGGGCAAAATTCAGTTTATATGCTTATAACAATTCTCTAACAAGTGTTCCTAATACTTATGCCGATGAATTTTTAGTAGCGAAAGACTGGTTAAAAATTGGATTACACGCGGATAGTTCTAGCACTAATTATGGTAGCTCTACTTATGAACAAGGTAAAACTGCTTGGAATACTTTTGTAAATAATGTAGTTAGAATTACTGGCTCATATTTAAGCGTTGATAGAATGCCAAGACTTCATACTTTTGCAGGTAGCGAAGAAGCTCTAAAAGGTATGAGAGATGCTAACTATGGTGCAATTGGTTTCTTGTCTGCAGATGATGCTAGAAATTCTTACTACTTTGACCAAGACACAACAGATTACTTGTATTATAACGACCATATTACCGACCACAAGAATGGTTTAACTTTTGTGGCAACTGATTTAAGAGCAGATTGGTTTGAAGGAACAAGTGCAGGTAATGAATATAGAGAGCCAACACAAACATCTGTTTATGATGAGCTTGTAGAAAGATATACAAATGTAGAATATGCAAATTCAGTTTCTTCCTATATCTTCTTTGGGCACGAATGGTTAATTTATGACGGAACAACACTAGATAGTGGTAAACAATATTTCGAAGATGCTTGTAAATTTGCACAAGATTATGATATTGGCTTTGATTTCTCTCAAAACAAAGCATTTAATCCAACATCAAACGACATTTACCCTGAAGTAACAACTACTGGTGGAGAAGATGACCAAGAGCCTGAAGTAACAACTGTAATGTATTATGATACAGAAATGCAAATTGTTGATAGTATTAGCGAGATGACATTTGATGGAAACTATGCTCCACCAGGAGGTGCTAGTAATGATTTTAATGATTCTGGTATTGCTGGTAGAGCAACTTGTATTACAGCAGTTCTTGCAGTTAATGGTGGAGAAACAATAAATTTTGCTTCTAACCTAGAAGAAATATTTGGTTCAACAAACTTGTCTTTTGCTCTGATAGAATTTGCATCTGCACCATTGTCTAAAGAAACTATGTCATTCCCAAATGTTAATTCTGGTAGTGCTACAACAGAACAAAAAGCAGCTTGTGCATATGCTTGGCTAACAGAAGCCCATACATTACAAACTAATACAAGATACGTAATACTTGCATTCAAAAATGGTGATGGCAGTGTTGATTTCACTGCTGAACAATTACAAGCATTATCTCAATGTTTAATATTTTCATAAGGCATATATCTAAATAAAAAAGAGCGAAATTAATCGCTCTTTTTTAGCACACAAATTTATTTGCTTTCCATATATTCAATTAACTTATTAAAGTTCTTTTCGTCCATATCGTTTAGTTGGCTTGGTGTTAACTTTTTAATTTCGTTTATTGTTAGTTCAACATGCTCGTAGGTGCGGTCGGGTCTATCAAATTCGCCATCAACGCCAAATTTTGTTTCATTGCCTTGTTTTAAATATTTGCAAATATAGTAGTAGTCAATGCGGTTGCTTTTAAAGGTTTCGCCTTTATATTCCATTTCGTTAGCGTAATATAGTTTTCCTAAGTATTTTTCAACTTTAACAACAATATTAAATTCTTCTAAAGTTTCTCTTATAACGGCTTGTTTTGTGGTTTCGCCATCGTCAACACTTCCGCCCGGAAAAAGGTAGTGAACAATGCCGGTGTCTTTATATGTTACTTTTAGTGCTAAAAGTTTATTGTTTTTTAACACAATTGCGCGTGCTTTTTTAAAATATTTATGGTTTTTAAAAAGTTCGTATGATATTCTAGATTTTTCTAATTTATAATCTTCTTTTGTCATATATAACCCCTTAAACAAATATAATAATGCTTGGTTTTAGTTATTATAAACTATTTAATGCATTATGCAAACTTAATAAATTGTTTTGTTAAAAAGGGGTTGTCGTGCTACAATTTTATTTGGAGATATTATGTTTACATACGAAGAACTTGAAAACGATTTAAATATTATTGCAACCTATGAACTTATTGACCGTTTTGATTTTAAGCCACTAGCATTGCATGGCGTAACTCACGTTACAAACGTGGTTCGAATTGTAGACGAGGTTTTAACTTTGCTTGGCGAAAGCCCCGAAGTTGTTAACATTGGTAAAATTGCTGCATTTTTGCACGACCTTGGTATGAAGGAAGGTAAAAAAGACCATGCAAAACGTAGCGTTAAAGAGGCAAAACGAATTTTAAAGGGTAAAGACTTAACTCGTAAACAAAAAAAGATTATTTTTGAAGCAATTAAATGGCATAGCGTTAGTGGAAAACAAAAAGATATTGTTGCTGCAACATTAATTTTTGCTGATAAACTTGATGCTGATAAAACCAGACTTGGAGAAATGGGTTACGATGTTGAAGGATTTAAAGAAACCCAACATATCGAAAAAATTGATTTTGCTTTAGAAAAAACCAGAGAGGGTTCAACGCTAGATGTTATTTTTCATGTAACACCTCAGTTTGACGCACATGAGTTTGTTGGATATTATCATTCAGCTAAAATTTTTAAAAGTGTTAAAACATTTGCCGATTTTATTGGTTCAGAATATAAAATATTTTTAAACAACAATTTGTGGGTAGATAAAACCGGAGTTAAAAACCTTTAACAAAATAAAATAATAATTCATAAAAACTTCTAACATATGGTTAGGAGTTTTTTTATGACGTTTTCTGAACTTATAAATAGCATTGAAAATCTTGCAAATTTAACAAATGTAACAACCGAAGTTATTGGGTTTAGCACTTTTAATAATCCGATTTATGCTTTTCATGTGGGTAGTTTCGCTGGAAAACAAGTGTTTATGGAGGGTGGCATTCATGCGCGAGAATATTTATCAACCTTGTTTTTAATTGAAGAAATTAAATTTTTAAACGAAATGTATCAAACTAATCAATTTTCTAAAGGCGGATTTTATGTTGTGCCATTAGTTAATCCCGATGGTGTTGCACTTGTGCTTGATGGGATTAAAAGTGTTAAGTGTGAAATTCAAAAACAAGTTTTAACATTAATAAATAATGGCTCAAACAACTTTAATTTATGGAAAGCAAATGGGTTGGGAGTTGACTTAAATGTTAATTTTAATGCTGAATGGGGCAAAGGTGATCAAAATAGAGTTTGTCCAAACTCTGAAAATTTTATTGGATTTTATCCGGAAAGTGAACGTGAAGTTCAGGTGTTATTAAACTATATTAAACAAACTAACCCAGGTTTAACAATTTCTTGGCACACAAAAGGTGAGGTTATTTACTATGGCTTTTACACTTTAAGTTCAAATTCGCTTGCTCGCGACTATAACATTGCACTTGAACTTAGCAAGGTTAACGGATATCAGGTAATTAAAACCGAAGGTAGTGTTGGTGGGTTTTCCGATTGGGTTAGTTTAAATTTAGATGTTCCGGCATACACAATTGAACTGGGTTCAAGTGCAATTCCACATCCATTAACCGAAAGTAATTTGCAAATTGCGTTTAACCAAAACAAACAGGTGCCAGTTGTGGCTTTAGAGCAAATTAGTTAAATTTTAAATGTTATGTTAATGCAACATTTTGCTTTACTAATTATGATTATTATTTTCTATATATAATTATATATAATATAAACAAACTGCAAAAACATAATAATTTAGCATGAGGCAAATAAACATTTACTCGTATTTTGTTATTGTAAATATAAAAATATGGTTTAAAACATATGGTCAATTTGCACAAAAAGGAAGTAGAAATGTGTAAAAACGTGAAACACACGGCGTGGCGATGGTGCGAGTAGAGAG
>JAFQTP010000008.1 GCA_017409005.1 Clostridia bacterium
ATCAAATGGCACAAAAGCTGCTGCTGGTAGTGGTACGGCTGGTGGAGATGGAACTGATGGATCAGGCGGAGGTTCTGGTAATTCAGGTGTTAATGTTAACTGGAATGCAGATAGATATGCTACTGGTGGAAAAGGTGGAACTGGCGGATCTGGTGGTTCAGGTGGTTCAGGTGGTTCATCATCGTCAATCTCAGCATCAACTGCACCAACAACAAAATCAAGTTATAATAGCACATATAACTGGATTGATGTTTGGCAAATGAACTCTTCAAAGCCAGAACTTCGTTGGATTGATTCTACAAACACTTCTGCATACTTATATCAAGTTAAATATGTTGTTAAAGTTAACGATGTTGAATTAACTTCTGTTACTATGTTCGACCACTTCGGCATAACTATGTCTATTGGTTCAACAACAATTAACAGCACTGCCAACACAACCAACAACTATGCAACATTAAGTTCAACTTCTCGCAGAGTTTCCGGGCAAACGGTTTCATTAACCTTTACTGGTTCCGATTCCGATTCTTCTGATACAACCGATCCTTTATATACAGCCGATAGCATATTAGCTACTTTTAATACAGCTTCTGGTGTTGCCGGCGAATATAATTATTTAACACAGTCTGGGAAAGTGTCCAACACCTCTTACAGTACATCAACAGGTGATACAACTTTCAATTCTGGTACCAAAACGTTTACAGGTAAAAATAAGGCTACAACATCTGATACCGCTGTATCGTTTATTGTTTATGAACACGATAGTAGGCAACGCGTTGATAGCCTTGTAACAATAACAATAAAATGAAAATCAAAACTTAGAGGAACTGGTACGTTTACCGACCCATATTTGGTGCAAAGCACACCAGAACTTTTATGGGGTGTTCCTAATACAACAAGTACATCAACTCAGTACAAATATTTCAAACAAACTACAAGCATTACACTATATAACTCACATTCTTATTATGGAATAATGAGTGCAAGCACTAATGATGATTTTTATGGACATTATAATGGTGCGGGTAACACTATTACACTGGATCGTAATACGAGCACTGCAACTGATTATTTTAGATCAATCTTTGGCAGTCATAATTACGGTGTTATCACCAATTTAAATGTTACTTTTGATAGTGATAGCGGTGTTAGATATTTTGACTATAGTTCTGGTTGGGCATACTATGGCTTAATTGTTAGGTATAATTATGGGCTAATTAAGGATGTTAACATAATCTTACCATCAAACATTAACATAACTACAACATTCAGTTCAAACTCATTATACTTTGGTATGATTGCTGGTTATAATGGAACTTCTAGTTCTAATGTGTCTACGGATGCTACTGGAAGAATAATTGATTGTGTTGTTCGAAGTAGTTCAACATCGTATGCCTTAACATTTAATGATTCAACATCAAGAACATCATATGCCACTTATTTTGGAGGTATTGTTGGTTCTGTTTCAAGTGGGCTAGTGGAAGGCTGCGCTTACTTAGTTGCAACAACTAATTATAATGTTTCTGGTACAGCGGCCGATTATGTTGCACCTATTGCTGGCACCAGTTCTTCTTCAAGCTACTTAAAAAATTGCTTAGCTGTAAATTATTATCAATATTACTATGGCTCGCAACCATCAACACAAACATTTACGTTTGGTTCACCATCATCTACTAATACTTACTTTGGAGCAATAGCAGGAAATGGTGTTAATCATACCACATGTTTTAGTTTAGCAACAACATCTGCAAGTGTTTATAAAAAATATGGAATATCAGATAATGTAGATGCTAAAAAAGTTACAACATCTCTTTCAACAAAATCCACATTAGAGTCTAATGGTTTTAACTTTAATTATCCATGGTGTGCAACAAACAATAATCAATCCACATATGAGTTTGCACCTGGACTTGTAAGCATGGCTATGGTAGGTGGGACAGATGGAGGCTATTCATATCCATCTACAACATCTACAAGTACTAATTATAAGCAATATACAGATAATGGTTATACAGTATACGAAATTTCTACTCGTGGTAAGTTTTGGGGGATGATGAATTACATTAAAACAAATTCAAGTAGTTCTTCAAAAGTTGCTTTTGTTATTACTGCAGATATTGATATGGGTTATTGGTCTTACGCTCATATGAGTGCAGGATATTCTTCATATTTAGGCGCAGTGCTTCCTCAATATTTCGTTATTGATGGGGGATTCAACTCGTCTACTGGGCATTCTAGAATATCAGGAATAAAACTTAAATTAGATTATTCTCACACGCCAGTTTCATCTGGTTCGCAATATGTTTCGTTGTTTAGCTCAATTAAAGGAACAATTAAAAATGTTATTTTCGACGATTGCTATGTTGAATACGACCAAATTAGGATGCAAGACCAAACTAGTCCTAATGGGTCTTCTGCTGAATATGTTTCTTTATTAGGTAGAATAGAAACTACTGGTAAACTAGAAAATGTAGAAGTTAATTGTGATGTTTATTTTTATAATTATACTAATGCGGAAACTCATCATGACTTTACTGGTATTGTTACTGCAGATATTCGTTGCTCTAATTCATCGACTATTGCTATAGATGGCTTAAAGGTTGAAGGAAACTTAAACATTGTTGGTGCAAGAGCAAATGGACAAGGAAATGATTTTTTTGGTGGCGTTACAGGATATTTAGTTACGGGAACTGTTAATCAAATTGCTGCATTAAACAATGTTTATATGCCGTCAGGGCAATCAAATAGTTCTGCTACTAGGCGTATTGGTGGTGCTTTTGGAGCAACTGAAACTGGTGCAATAGTAAATAATAGTTACTATGGAACAGCAGGCTCTGTGTACCAAGGTTACGATCCTTCTACATCATCTAAACATGGTGTTTTTGTTGGATGGATGTCTGGAACACTAACAAATTGTTACTCATATGTTGCTTCAACTCCTTCAACAACACAAATATATAATTTTGGTGAAGAATCTAGTGCAACATTAAATAATTGTTATTCATACTCTAAATCTGGTTTATCTTCAACTCCAGATACAACTGCTTACACAACATTCACGTCAGTTCCTGATGCATGGGACAACAAACTGATTTGGTATATGTATGCTACCAATGGCACTGAACGTCCAACTTTATGGATACACAATCCTAATGGCCGTTTAGTAAATTTAACAACTCAAAATGCAGCAAAGGGCATTATTCAAACTTATCGTACCGATGTAGAACTTGCAGATGGTACTTGCCTAGAAGCCGACACAACAAGTACTGGCTCGGGTGATAAAACTGATTCATTCTATATCGACACACGCTATCGTATGGGCAGTGCAGCCACTGGCACATCTGCATTAAACGATACCACAGCAAACGACCAACATCTTTATTTCCGTGTTAAAGATGAAAATAAAGATAATATCCCAAATCGAGATAGATATGTGTTAGTAGTAACAGTTAACTACTATAACTCTTTCGTGAGTTCTACTGCATTAACAACCAACGAATATACTCAAGAAACTACTGATACAAAAATTCAAAAAGTTGTTGGTGTTGCAAAATTTGATAATACTTCAACTTATAAACGTTGGCGTCCTATTAATGTAACTGTTACAACTGGAAAAACAATTTATAGTGTTGTTTTAAACACTCCAAGTTTGCAAAGTATGAGTGGTGCAACAGCAACAGCTGGTGGTGTAGACCTTAGCTATTACTATCAAATTAAGCGTAATGGTGCGTCTTCGTTTGGAACCGAAACCGATACAAATAAAGATAGCCAATACGATGCTAGCACTGCCGATGCATTTAGCAATATTTCTCGTACCAGCGACACTGTATACGACATTAGTAACAGCGTAAAACTATATTACGGCGACACAATTAAGTTTATTCTTAAAAAGGGAACATCAACCATTCCGTTTAGCACTTCTAGATATAGCACAAGTGCAAACATTTCAACCAATGTTGGTTGGTTCCAAACTTCATCGGCAAAAACTGCTTCGGCAATTTTAAACGACACTAATGTTGTTGCCGACGACACAAACTTCACACCGTCGGCTCAGGCGGCAGCATCAACAGATAACACTCTTGAAATTTTAATTAATCCAACAACTGCAATGAAGTTTGCCGATTATGTTGCAAATAAAAATACATCAAATAAACATTACACACCTAAATTTAGACGTTTAACAAAAGTTGTGTTAAATATGGGTATTGTTAGGGCCGACAATCTAAAACCTGATGCTCGCACCGATATGGCTGGCGATAATGCTTCCGATGTTACAAAGTTTACAACACCGGCTACATCTAACCAGTTAACTTATATTGAGGGCGGTCAAACATTTTCACTAACATTCCCAGCAACAGCTTATCAATATTTAAGTGGTGTTAATGCAAATCGTTATCAGTTCTCTGCAGCACAATATTGGGATTCTTATGCTGTAGTTGCAAACCCTAGTAACGTTGTTAACAAACAATCAGGTTTTACTGCAAGTCAAGCTGCAGGTAGCCCTCAAGAGTTAACTACCGATCAAATAACCGGTGAGTCAATTACAGGGTTAAATGTTGTTAATTCGGCAACTGCTTACTACGAACAAGAAGTTCTAGTTGCCTATACTTACGACGATTTTAACTTAAAAATTAAAGTTACTGAAGATAACACTGGTTTCTTGGGTGATAACAATGTTTTAAATAAATATGCAAAATATACTATCAATAACGATTATAGAGTTATTGGCGACGATTCTGTTGCAAACAAAGCAACAAGCGATAAAACACAAGAACAACAAATTAACGATATTAAAGGTCGATTAACTATTGTTGTAGAAGCTGATTTATCTCGTTATTACTTAGATAGTACTGTTGGTTTACTTGCACTAGATACAATTGTTACAGCTGATGCGGGAAACACCGGACACGAACGCACAATGAGAATTACTGTAACATTCTATATTGTTACAGACCGAGATATTACATTTAACTTTAAGCAATACACCGATTATTCCGATGTTGCAGCAACGGCATTTAATGGTGGCGATGGTTCTGTAGATTCGCCTTACGAGATTAATTCTGCAGCACAACTTGCTTACTTCTTTAATAAGTGCAACACCGACGCAACATATTTAGCAAAACACTATAAACTTACAACCGACATCGATTATGCTGCATTAAACTATTCATCTGGTGGTTTCACACTAAAACCTAGCCACACTCCAGTTGGCGTGGGAACAGCATTCTCTGGTACATTTGATGGAAATAAATACTCAATTAAAAACTTCTATATTGAAAGCGATAAACAATATGTTGGCTTATTTGGTCAAGTAACCGGAACAATTAAAAGGTTAGTGCTAGAAAACGCAACAATAATTGGTAACAAACTTAGCACATCTGGTTCGCAAGATGCATACGTTGGTGGTTTGGCAGCACAACTTCAAGGTAACGGAACCATCGACAGATGTGGTGTTACCTATGGTTTTGGCACTAACGACGTACAATCCGATAATTCAATTACATCTTATGGTCCAACACAAAATACAGGTGATCGTATTCCAACTTCTAAATCTGTAACACTTTCTAACTACGCTCTTTATAACAATGTTGGTGGCTTAGTTGGTGCAACAACAGGTTCTGCAATAATAACACGTAGTTTCTTTGATGGTGTTATTAAAGGTGATAACGTTGTTGGTGGTTTAGTAGGTTTAATGGAAGGCAACTCTAAAATTGTTGGTTCCTATAACGTAGGTGCTTTAACAGGTAGGGTTGTTTCAGGTATTGCTGGAAAAATTTACCATAAAAACACATTATCTACAAAAATTGCAAATGTTATAGCATATTCTTACAACTATGGCACACTGGTTGGTTCCGAACATGATAATTCAGCATATGGCAGTACAATAAGGTCTGGTATTACAAGGTTTGATTATAAACTTGGTAATGATAACAACGCTGCACCAGTTGTTGTTTATTCTTATTCGGTTTATGGAGCAAATCCTCCAAATGCAATTACTTATATTTCCGATACAACCATTAATAAAAAATATGCTTCATTAACAATTCCTGCGGTTTCAAGTCTTGCAAATTTTGCTGAATACAACAAAATTGGAACTTCTAACAACGATTATAATAATCAATCTAAATATATTGCTAACTCTGCAGGACTATTGTTCTTTGATACTAATGCCGATAACGAAATTAATCAATCTGGTATTCAAAACGAAACTAACACCAACTTTGGTGATTGGGATATGCCAACAATTGGTGCCGATATTTCGTATGCAAAACAACACAATCATGGAACACCATTTATTCCAACAATTGGTAACTGCTATGAAGTTATTATTCGTGCATATTATAACAATAACAAAATTAATGGCGTTGAAGAATCTAAACTTCACGATGCTGTTGGTTGGAATTGGAATACTTCGTCCGAAATTAAAAAATTAAATAGCATAAAATACTACTATAAAACTTCTGCAAATGCCGATCCTGTTGCAAACTTTGGTATTACTCGTGATTCCGAGTTTGGTGAACTTTGGACTTTACGTTATGTAAAGAAAAAACCTGCAGGTGCAGCTGAACAAACTCATGTAGACCCAAATGAACCTGCTATAGCCGAAATTGCATCAAAATCAGTAAGTCAAACAATTACTTCCGATGTTGAGTTCTTCTTCTATTTCTACAGAACAACAGTTAATTTGCATTACTATCCAACAACAAATTACTTTAATAATGCGGTAACTAGTAAAGAACTTGTTATTGATAATGCTAATAGCGATACATATTTTGATGCTTCTAAGGCTATTAATAATGTAATTAATATCGCGGTTTCAAGTTCTGCTTTTGTTCTGCAAGAAATTAGAGTAAGGCACCCATATAAACAATCTGCTGGAACAACATTAACAACCGATTCTAGTTGGGTTGTTGGAACTGAGGGCGTTGATTATGAATCTGTTAGATTTAATTACGATGGCACAGTTGTTACTGACGAACATTCAACCTTAACTTCCGATTCTAAAGGAGTTCAAATTAACTCTAATGCGGGTTCTGCTAGTTCGGTTGGTTTGCGCTATGTGGTTTATTCAAATCGCATTCAAATAGTTGGAACCGACATTTCAGGAAACATTGAAGTTGCTGTTATTGCTGCTGAAAAAATTTCGTTAAAAGCAGTTGCAGCCGATGTTACCGATTTAAGTTCTACAACTGTTTCCATTCAAGCTGTTAATGGCAACGATGGAACTTCTGGTTTCAACGCAAAACTTTATTCATCTGCACCATCGGGTGGTGTGGTAAAAGCCGAATATTCAGGCTCTAGTTTATTAGATTTAAAAACAACTGCTGCAAACTATGTTATTCCGCTAGTTTACTTAAATTCATTTGATGCAAACGATTTTGTTTACTACGAATATGAGTTAAAATATAACATTGTAGATGCCAAAGTTTCTGGAGGCGGAATAGACTATAATTCCGACGATTTAGACGATGTTCTATATTCCATTGATATGGGCACTATTAATGCGTATACAAATCTACTTGATGATGCCGACGATTATGTGGGTTATGCACGTTCGTCGTTCTCAAAATTCTTTAAAGCGGGCAATGGAGCAGACGATTCGTCGTTTATGTATGTTTGCAATTCTTCAAACGGCTATGGCGAATCTGGTTCTCAAAATGTAACATTTAATAAATCTGGCTCTGCAATTGAATTTAAATTTACATTTGTTGTTTGCACAACTGAAACTATTGTTACAATTAATCTTTCAAATGTTATAGATGCAAATAATGCTAGAACTACTTTAAAAGATTATTTAACATCAAATTTATATATTAATTTATATACTAATAAAGATAAAACATTATTTAAACTTACTTCCGATAATATTGATGTATCTAAATTGGAATCTAACGGAATTGTTAAAGTTAAATTTAATGTAATTAACCAAGCATTGTTTGGTTTAGATTTATCAGCAATTAACTTAATTGATGCTGCTGGTGGTTCCGATTCAGTTATTTCAAAATACTATTTCACACACAGCAGTTTAACCTATTCATATAATGGTTCAACACAAAACAGACGTTATCGTTATTATTGGTCAGGTGAGTATAACTCAGATAACTCATTAACAGATATTTCTAGAATTTCTGTTTTAAAACACAATCTTTTAACTGCTGAAACTGAACCAACAAAAATAAATGTTGACGCAGAGAAAAACACAATTTCTTATCGTTCTAACGAAGGAAATTTAACCAAAGAATTTACCTTAAATGTTATCGAGCAACTATCTGTAGATACTCGTGTACAACTTGCTGGTAATTTTGGAACTGAATATAAATATGTTCCACTTGTTTACGCTTGGAATAGTACTTCACCAGATTTTGCTATTCTTCCTCCTACTAGAACAGTAGATAATAACAACTTAGTTACATATGGTAATACATATGGTCGCAATTTTGCATATAACTTTGTTGACTATCAATCTGGCTCAGACCGTAGCATTAACTTTGCTCTTAACTGGAGTAGGGGTGTAAATACAACATCAGCAGGTAACGCTGCTTACTACAAAACAGTTAACATTAGCAATGTTTACTCTTCGTTGGCATATAACACCGATGGTTCAGCATTAACAGCTAACGATGTAACGCTTCAAGCTTTACGCAACCACTATTGGTGGACAGCAATGTATTATGGTATTGATACATCTAAACTTTTAACAACAACAAACGATACCGATTTCTTTAGCGGAAAAACTGATTCGGGCTCAAATGCTCAAACTTATTCAATTGCTAGTATGCTTAACGACTTAAAAGTAGCACCAGTAATTAAATCTACACTAGAGTTACAAGTTAAAACTATTAAATTAGAAGTTAGAAACAAAAACTTCCCACCAAGCACATTATTAGCCGATTCTGCCGATGGAACAAGTCAACTTCGTTATTTCTATAACACACCACTTCCAACAACATCGGTTATGTTAAGCGGAAATAATCGTGTGTTTGCCGTAAACGATACTAAAACACGACTAAATAATAATGGTCAATTTGAGGTTATAACAGATGCAAATGTATCAACAAAATATGGGTTAGATGGCTATACCGATTCTTACAACCATGTTACAACTGCACCTTCAAGTTTAACCACAGAATCAAAAAGATATATTCAAATTTATACTGAGAACAATGCAAGCATCTTTATTGACGGAACCGATGGTGCTAAAATTCCGTATTACACCAAAAAAACATACGAAATTAGTGCTGGTGCCGAGCTTTTAACCGAAGCATTTGATATGTATTATGCTGCTGTTGATGCATCTTTCCAATTTTCAACCAACAATAATAGTATTGAAACAAAGTCGATTACATTTGTTAACACCGATATTCGTTTCGATGAAGAAGAAATTGGTAAAATAACAGTTGGGTCGTCCGATGTTAATTCCATTGAATTCTTTACTGCAAACAATGTTTACGCAAACGATGCTTTAAGTGCGGGTAGTGTACAATTAAAAGGTTATGCTGCCGACGCTGCAACACGTACTAAAAAACAAGTTTACACTAACAAAACAGGAACAAATGTATTAAACGAAGAAAATGCAAATGTTGCGCATGTTATGAGCGATTTGTTTGCTAAAGAAGGAATGTCAGACGATAATGTTGAAGCTGGTATATTAATTTTCTCATATCATCCAAACATTTTAATTAAGATGTATGGCGAATTTAAAACCACAAGTTTAAATGCTGCAACACCAGAAATGTCATCTAGATTAATTGATGCAGGAAAAATGTATCGTATCGAGGCATTCGGAGTTCAACCAAATGGTTCTAAATATGAAGCACAACCTAATGCTTCAGATACTGCTACTGTTGATTCCGATTACAACATTAACGTTAGTTCGCGTGTGTTTAACGGAAGTTTATATATTAATCTTCGCTTTAAACTTACTTCCGACATTCAAAAATACTTTGATTTCGATGGTATTTATATTATTGATGCTCGTTTAGATGGTGGTCGCATGAAAGTGTCTGGAACCACAGGTTTAATTGATGAATTAAACACCGAGTATTTTGATAATAAATACTATAGTGTGCAAGGTATAACTGGTTATAATGTTGATACTACAACCAATCACAAAGGCGGTTACATTTCAAGCACATCGCCAACAGCAAATCTTTCTTCTGGCTGGCGAACAATTTGCTACAAACTGCCAAGCGTTGGTTACGACGAAAACGGAGATCCATTAGTTTACACTCAAGAATATCAATTTGTGTTCATTGAAAAAACACGTGAAGTTTACTATGCTGTAGAAAATTCTCCATTAGGCGATAGCAACTACACAATTACATCTGTTTCAGAATATGTTGAAAATGGAACAGAATCCAGACCAATTTCAACAGCGCGTTCAACAACAAAATCTTATGTTTCAAATGGAAAAACATATTATGTTAACTATTTTGTTGCAGGTGCTTTAGGTATTTATAATTTTGATACTCAAATTCCAGATCAATCTGATTATCGCGAAAATTATGTGTTTGGTTTCTATGGTTATGGAACAGTACCTAATCCTACTGAAAACCGAATTAAAACAGGTGCTAATGGTTCGTTGTATTATGTTAATACGCTATCAAGCACAGCAACAAGTGGCACATTAAAATTCACATTTGATAACAGTGCGGTAACAACTGCGGCTTTTGAAACTGCTACAAACTTTAGCGGTCAAAGTGCCTATAAAGACTTTGCGGTTATTAGGGTTATAATATATCGTGTAACAGATGTTTCTGTTGGTGTTAGAACTGCATTTGCTTCAGATTTATCTGATGGCGGAATGTCATTGTTCGATGGTTATAGTTCAATTGTTGCCGAACGTAATAATAGTGCTGTATCGCAAAACACAAAAAGTTCTGCAACATCAAACACAACTGCAAACTATCGTCAGGGTGCAATTTTTGGAACAACATATCATGAAGCAGATTCGTTCGTATATACAATTACATTAAAAGATGGATTTAAGGTTAATAAACTAGAACTTTATTTAAATGGCGCAACATCTTCGCCAATAGTTATTAACTTTAGTGATTTTGTTGAAGAAGAATATTTGTATCCAAACAACACACATGCTGTTGACGACGGTCAAGGCGACACACAATGTTTTGTTTCTTATAGCGAGGCAAACAAAACAGTTACTATTAAGGTTGCCGAAAGTGGTTATACTAGAAACTATGCTTATCAAACAGGAAAATATTTCTTACTTCATATTTATGAAGAACTTATTAACTTCGACGTTAAGGCTGTTGCTTACGAGTTTAATTATTCAACAACAAAACCTAATGGCGAAGCAAAAGAAAATGCAATTGAAAATCCATTTGCCGATACCGAAATTGCATTTACAGCCGATATTAAATTTAAATCAAATTTAATTACAAACAATGTATTTACCTATACTCTTGGCGATGGTGGTTCATATACCGCTAAATATACCGACAACAATGTTAGCGATCCAGAATTCCTAGTTAAGGTTGGTAGATTTACAAAAATTAGAAATGTTAATTATTCGTTTAATGCAACAGGCAATAGGTTAACACTTCTAAACAATCAATTTAAACGTCGCTCTTGGACAATAAATGTCGAGCAAAATATCGAAGGTAATGGTCCAGCGCAAATTGATACAATGGAAGGTAAGGCGGTAGTTTCTGTAAAAGATGTTGAAACTCCAACACCTTACGCCACAAACAACCTAGTTGTGTTACTAACATTAGAACGCTATTATCAATTAGAACATATAGACCCAATAATCTATAACATTAGTACTGCGGCAGTTCTTCCAACTGTTATTGAACCAGGTTCATATTCAGTTAGCACAACTTCTGTATATACCAATGGTTCATATTATCGTAGTGGTAGTCAATATTCTGTTGGATTCAACTATAATTCTGAAAATATTATTAACCAATATACCTTCTTGGGTTGGTTTAATGCAGCAGTTTCAGACACTGGTTTAATTCAAATAACAAACAGAGTTGTTGAAAATATCGCTAATCTTGTATTAACGCAAGATACTATAGTTGTTCCAGTGTTTGCTGAAAAACACTATATATTCTGGTTAGTATCAGATGGCGGTGCCGATATTGTTGCATCAGGTGTAACAGCCACCGATTATTCCGAACTTGCATACTACTATAATGGACGTGTAGAGAATGTAGATAATAAAGAAATTCCAGTAAAGGGTAAAAAATTATATAATTACTCTGAATCTGGCATTGAGTATGCAACCGAAATAACAAAAGCTCAAACAGAAATATCTAACATTAAATCGTTGTTAGAAGCAAATGGCTATACATATGGGCAAGATTATCGCATTGTTGGGGCATGTTCAGAAGCAAAAATTGTAGCAACACCATATTTAGATTATCGTATTATTGCATTAAAGCAGGGTAGCACAGCTCCAACTGTAAACGAGGTTTTACCTAAGAATTATACTTATTCGGTAGGATTAAAAGGTTATTATGAAAACTTTGAAAATCCTACAGTTCAAGTAACCTTAAATGTATTTGACTTTATGGATAAATCTGGGTTTGCAACAAGCTTTACCGATGCAAATCAAAACCCAGAAACCTATTGCAGTGGTTACTTTGCTGTTAGAACTGGTAGCGTTGTAGAAATGTATGCTTCTGCTGCATACGTAAAACCAAATAGTTCAACTTTAATCGATTTCGAAGATCAAACATACTATTATGTTGATGCGTTTGATCATGATTTAATTGTTGATGGTAACACCGAAGATGGTGTTAGAAAAGTTTATTTTGTTGATAGTGCTACTACAAGCGACGACGATATTGACACATTGTTAGCATTTAATAGCAGTACTAACTACGAAGGAGTGGCAACATTTAAAGCCGATAGTGCAAATGAAATTGCCGATGTTGAACCTATTACTTTATATGCTAATAAAGAAATAGCAACAGCAAATCCTAATGTGTCTTATGTGTTTGATTATTTCGTGTTTAAATGCATTGATAAAACTGAAGATGGTAAGGGTGGTTTTATTAGAACTGTTCGCGGCGAAGACATTATAATTAATAGTACAACAACTGGTGATTCACTAGATAATAGAACACGTTTTGCATTTACATATAATCAAGATTCTACAAATATCTCTTACGTTTCATTGTCATATCGTCCATTCTATGCAGACGAAGATAGCGGAAACGCAAATATGTGCACACAAGGTGAATATATTGCAGTTTATAAAAAGGTGTTTAATGTAACTAACGAAACATACATAATGGAATATAATTCCGATGGTTCAATAAAAACCGAAACAAATGGTTCTCAAACATTAACAAAAACCGACGAACTTATTCAAAAAGTTCAAGTTAAGTATGATATCACACAACCAGTACTTATTTTTGCTCAACAAAAAATTGACAACACAACAATTGATCCTCTTGAATTTAGAGGGTGTAATGCAACCAATAAGGCATTCCGTTATGTTGAAGGTACAACAATAACATATAAAACAATTTATTCCGACAAGTTAGAGTCTGAAAATAAAGTTTATGGCTATTCAAGTCGAAAACTTTTAGTGCCAAATGCATCTGAATTTACTAATGGTGCAGAAACGGAAAACTTATTTGTTGATTTTGTAACTAGCATTAAACTAAATAACAATAGTTTTGCTGGCGAATATAAGCATTTATTTAGAAGAGTGTTCTATTATAACTTTAATGTTTTACCTACAGATGCTGCAAGCGGAGCCGATTTAGTTACATATGAAGGCTCAACCAATATTTTAACTTGGAATAACTCATCAAATCCTGCCGATGTTCGTACTAGCGAAGGGATATATCATGCATTCGAGGGCGAATCAGTTAACTTTGAGTTGACTCCAAAAATTACTAATGGTGTTCAACAATATGTATTTAAATACTTTAGTTATGCTAATTCAGTTGTTTCTTCTAATCGTACACAATTAGCAATTAATTTGGCAAACACCAATAAAACTGAAAGTAAAACTCCAAATGGTGTTGGTTCATATTATTCAGCAGCTTTAGGATTAACTCAAACTATTGAAGAACTTGAATGGGCAACATTAACATTCACAGCAAGTTTTAGCACTGCTTATTATGATGCAACAACAAGTTCAAAACAAATTTGCTATTTTGCTGAGTATGATCGCTTAAAACAAATTGATATCGCTGTTGATAAAGCTAAATCTGATATTGATACATATGTAAACTTATCGGCAAGTAGTCAACAAACTAATTTACTTAGTCAAGTTGCAAGTGCTAAATATGTTTTATTAGATGCTTCAACTAAAGACTTAGTAGAAAACAAGGATAACACAAGTATTATATTTAAAGTGTTGGTTCGCGATGGCAGAACATTAAATATTAAAATTGTTACTGCCGATGCAAATGTATATCGTATTTCTGAATGGAACGAAGAAGCTATATCGGGAAAACTTTATAACATTGTTAACAATGGTTCTGGTGTTTCTGTTTCCGATACGTATGGTAGCACTTTAGTAACTTCAACTTGTACAAATGCCGATGGTTTTGGAACCACTGCATTACAATTTGGAACTATTGGCGGCGACGATGTAATTGGAACATACACTGCAACATTAATTAAAACTTATCATGTTGTAAATCCTAATTACATTACTGGTTATACAACCATAAGTAAAACTCAAACTGGTGGTAGTGTAGAGTATTCTTACAATGGAAACGCAGTTGTAAACCCATCTGGTCAAACTCGTTACGATGATGGTGTTATTCTAACCATTTCGGGTATTCCATCTGAGGGATATAACTTCTCTGGGTTAATTATTAATAATCCAGTTTCAGATTCTGATTTAGGTTCTTACAAAATTACAGGTTCTGGTGGAAACTATATTGTTGATGCACATGTAATAGATTCAATGTTTGCTGAAGAAGTACAAAATTCTATTAATAACAGACTTACAAACAACATGGTTTATAAGTTTACAATTAACTCAGAAACTTCAACAACACAACAACAAGTTGTAAATTACGATTTCACATCAATGTATGGTGTGTTCCGCGAAATTCAATATTATGTTGAACACAGGTTTGGATGGATAGGAAAATCAGAATATAAAACACTAGATAACGATGCACAAGCGCCAAGAATTACATTAATTCCATTAACAAATCTAGAGTTATTTAGAGATCCTGTTTACGATGGAAAAGATAATACAAATTATGTTGTTGGATATTTTGGAGAGTATCAAATAACTTGCGAAATATTACCAACAAACATCTATTTAGCAAAATATCATACCTCACAAACTGTTTTATTTGAGTCTTTAGGATACAATATTACTGCTGATCAATTAAACGATGAAAACACAGTTCCAATTGAAAACTTAGTTCCTACTGAAGAACTTGAACAAGGGCAAGTTAATTCTTATTTGTTAAGGGCTGATCCAGAGAAAATTGATAGCGACAAGTTTAAACCAAAAGATTTAGATTTATATTTCAACTCTTCAACTTATCGATTTAACTCTAACTTAACAGATAGAGTATCAATTGTTACGTGGTTAGTAACTATTAATCGTTATACTCTTGATGCCGTAATCTCTAAAGGCGAAAATGTTCATTTGTTTGAAGATATCACCTCTATTGACTTAGATAAATCTCTTGGATTTAAAAAGTTTGATATTTATAATGAAGATAATCAACCAGTTGAGTCTGCAGCAATTGCAAACGATGGTGCTTATTATGTAGAAACACACTACAAAATTATAATGTCGACCATATATACAAAATTTAATGATTTATCTACTGTTTATGGCGAAGATAATAAAGAATATGTATATGAAAACTTAGAATTCTTTGGGCTTTACAAGAAAACAATTGCCGAAGATGATTCTGTTGAGTATAAATTAGTTGCTGAAACCGAATTTTTATACGATCAGGGCAAAATACAATATCTTATCAATAAATCGAATGAAGGTAATGCTGGAGATTATGTATTCGCATTCAGACAACGTGAATTGGTAACAATTAACTATGAATTAATGAACGGAGATGCGGTAGATTCTGATCTTCAACATAAAATACTTACAGATGGCATAACATTTAATTCTGACAACCTAGATTCGGAAATGAATGAAGAAGTAAAATCGTTAAATACTTCGCTTACCGAAACCAACGAATATTTCTATATTCTTGACGAAAGTAAAGGGCATTATAATTCATTCTGGACATATGTTGATGAAAAAGTTTCATTTAATGTTGTTAAATATATTGATGAAATAACAAGATATAATCCAGTATCATTAGAGATATTTGCACATGATTATCCAGAAGAAGATGGTGTGAACCCTGCACTATATGGACGATATTCTGATCCAGCAAATCCATTAATATGCATTCTTACAGCTGAAGGTTATGTTTTCTTGGAATCTAACTCAAGCGAAATAACGGTGCTATTTGCAAAAACAAAAATAGTTACTATTATGCTTGATACTCAATATCAATATAATCCTATAGAAGATATTCATTTTACACTTGAGTTTTTATATAATTCTGAGGCAGGAAATAATTCAGAAATTATAGGAAGTTTCGATCCTGATTCTTCAGATTTCTACTTGCATGCAGGAAATCAAATTACTTTAAATATTGAAGAAGGGTCGGTTCTTAGATTTAGTTTATTTGAATGGATTCCCGAGGGTGATAATTTATATTATCGTTTTAACTATGTTTCGTATTTAGAAAACAAAGTACTAACAAGTGCGATAAATGGATTAGAACACGAGTATTATATAAGCATTCCAGAAACATATTTATTAGAAATAAATACAATTGATTTATCAGATGATGACAATATTTACCATGTAAATCATATTCAAATGTACGAATATAAATATAATTCAAATCCTATGTCGCTTTCATTCTTTGAGTTGGAGACATATATGAGTGCAGATTTATCTGCTGATGGTTTAAGGAAGGATATTTATGGTGGTGCCAATGCAATTGTTACTGGAGGAACCGGATATGAAAACAAATCTGGCTTCTACGATATTTGGACACAATTTAAACTAACATTATCATTACAAGAAAATTATATTTTTAATGGCTGGCAAGTTAATCGTTCTCCATTGATTGGTGCTGAACCAGGTACATATGATTCTGGAGATATAGTTACTACAAACAATACATCTGTAATTACAAAAGTTGCCACACAACATTATGAAATTATTGCTGTATTCTCTATTAATGATAGTAATTTAAATATTTTTGGTGAGGGACTTGTTGTTGTTGATAAACAAAGTGTGACTGATAATGGAACTACTAAAGTTCAAGACGAACAACGTTTCTCAAATAATGCTAAAAATCATTCATTTAAAGTAATAAGTAAAGTTATAACCATTATTGCTGAACCTTCAGCTTATTCAGAAGTAATTGTTGAAAATTGTTATTTCAGATATGTTAAAAATAACGAATACAACTATTTTACCGAGGCAGATGGAACTTTAACCATAACCGAAAATGGCGATGGAACAGTTTCGTTTACATATAACAATAAAGATTTATACTATGTTGAAGCTTACATTGAGTTCCGTAGTTCAACATGGGCTGTAGATGGAAACTTCATAGGTCCATCAGGCGATGGAACAATAACTTCTCCATACTTAATTAGTTCTGCAAAAGAACTTGGCTGGGTATCTTACATTCACTCAGCGGCTGCATCTCAAGGCACAAGCCCAAGTGCAGGTAAGTACTTTAAATTAATTAACAATATTGACTTAACTGGTCATTATTGGTTACCAATTGGTAACAACGAAAGTGGCACATGGCCATTTGCCGGAACCTTTGATGGTAACGGTTACACAATTTCTAACATGAGTTTGTATGCATTTGAAAACATTTTCTATGCGGGCAATTATCAAATGGAAGTAGTTAAAAATATTGGTTTCTTCGGTTACACCGAAAATGCTAATATCTATAACTTGCAACTTTCAGGTTCTGTAGAATATCGTTCAAACGGAACAATTACTCGTGACGAAGATAATGCTTACGACTTTAAAGAAGCAACTGATCCTAGAAAAGCAACAATTCTTAACTACGATGTTATTTATATGGGGGCAATTATTGGTAACATGAACAACACAAACATTGTGTATGTTCCGTTTAACAATAATGTAACTTATATAGAATGTAACGTTCGTAATGACCATTCATATACCGAAGTTTCAATTGGTGGAATTATTGGTAAAGCAAGTGGTACAAACTCACTTCAAGATGTTGGATATAATTCAACAATTACCATAAACAACTTTAAATGTGCTTCTTCATATGCTGGTGGTTTAGTTGGAATGATAAGCGGTGGAAACACTTCAATTAAAGCAAGCCGCGCAAAAGCATCAGAAAACGTATTAGTTACAGGTAAATATGTTGGTATTGTTGGTGGTTTGATTGGAAAATCAACAGCTACACAACTAACAATTTCCGATTCTTACTATAATGGTGGAATTAGTGCACAAAATACAACCACTGGCGGAATAGTTGCTTCCGGAACAGCAACAACTAATAATGTTTACTTTAAGTGTTCATTAGCAACAACTTCTTTGGTAGGGGAATATAGATATGTTTCTGGAACATACGAACCATTAACATATAACTATAACTATCCATGGGAGAAAACAGCAGAAGCACCAACATTATGGGTTTTAGATAATGTTAAAGACACAATTGATACTTCTAGCATTTCATTAAATCCAACAAATGGAGAATATTTAATTACTAATGTAACTGAGTTTAAATGGTTTGTTGCAAACATGGCAACACTAGATGCTCCAGTTGCAAGAGTAACAGCAGATTTAGATTTTGCTGGAACAATTTGGAGTGTTGTTGAAAGCGTTCCTGAAAATGTTGTACTTGATTTCTCAGGTTACACCGTTAAAAATGTCAGAGTTTTAAATGGTAATGCAATGTTTAATAAAAACTATGGTTTAATTAAAAACATTGTTCTAACCGAATCAGGTAACTACAATAGCTTCGCAATTGGAAGTCAAGCAATGTTGGTTAATGAAAATCATGGAACAATTGAACATGTTCAATTAAATGCAGATGTGGTTAATAAACATTTTGACCAATCATTTAATTCTACTCAATTAATTGTTGGTGGTGCTGTAGCACAAATGCTTACAACAGCAGGTGCTAACATTCAAAAATCTTACTTTATCGGACATATTGATGTTCAAGCAGATAGGTTAAACACTGCTTATGTTGGTGGCTTGGTTGGTAGGGTAAATGGCGTTCAAAATGCACTTATTTCTCAAAACTACACAGTTACTGATATTAATGTTAATGCAAATAGTGCAACAAAATTATATGTTGCAGGTTTAATTGCCGAAATCATTAATTCAAATAGTGCACAAGTTTTAGATAACTATGCAGGACTTGACCAGTATCCTCAAATTAAAGTTGCCGATAATGTAACTGCGGATAACACCTTAGTTGGAACCATAACAATTCCTAGCTCGTTTACAACAACCAATACTGTTGTTGCAAACGTAATTGGTGCAATTAATGGAACTTCAACAAACACTGCTGTAAAACGTATTTATGGTGTTAACAATGTTAATTTAGCGGCATTAAACTTAGGTTCAATTGGTTATATTGCAACACCTGCAAATGTAACAATTAACTATGCTTATGCTTTAGATAGCACAGTTAACGGAACACCTGCTTACGGAACAAAAGAGTCGTCAGCTAACTTATTAAATAAAACTTCAGGATTGTATGATAATTGGGATTTTGTTGATATTTGGACATTTAACGAATTATCAACAGCAACCTATAAATATCCAATCTTGCAAGAAACTGATAACACTCATACAATTTATATAACAATTAACTTCGAACTTGGCCCATTTGGCTATGTTTATAGTGAACAAAACGAATATTTATATGAATTATTTGATACTTATGGTCCTCCAATTAAATTAGAGGTAACAAAAGAAGATGGTTCTAAAGTATTAGAAGATATTCACTATATTACACGTGTTCAATCGCAAAGTTTAGATACAACTAAAACATTATATTCAGGAATTACTGGTGTAGTTAGAATTCCACATTTAAAAGATGTGAAGTTGGTTAATGTTCCAAATCCAAACCCTACAAACATGAATACATATATGTTCTTACATAGTTCATTCTTAGATGGATCTAACACAAGTCTATTGGCAACTCCTGGCGATAATAATCAAACAAACATTGAAACCGATGTTGAAGTTAAAGTTGGCGTAAAAGATTACACATTGTCATTTAATTATAAATGGTATCGTTATGCCGTTAGCGTTGATGCAAATAGCTACGATTTAGGAAATGTATCAATAACTCGCGTTAACAACGAAGTTAAAAATGTAGATGAAGATGCTTCCGGAAATAATATTGATTATTCAACTATTGTTGAAACAAATGGAACATATTTACATGGCGAGTTAGTTAAACTTTCTGCAATGGCAAACGCAACAGCCGGATTATTAAAATGGCAAAAAGTTGGTGCAGAAGATATTACTCGCTATAGCGAAGACGATAAATGTATTTACATCGATGCGCCTTATAGCCGTTGCTACGACGAAAGTTATGACGAGGCTGCATATCAAGCAGCATTGCTTGAAGCAAAGGCAAACCTAAAAGAAGGCGAATATATTTTCGATAGAAAAACCTTTGATTTATACTTCTATGTTAATGCTGAAACAGCCGGAACATATAAAGCATACTTTGTAAACACATACGATGTAACATTCTCGGTTAGCCCAGAAGATTATGGCGTGTTAACTGAACTTGACCTAGACCACACAAACAACCACGAAAAACATATTTGTGCAAACAGATTTGTAAATTCGTCTATTGCTTTGGAAATTGATGGTGAACAATACTATAACATTTCATCAATAACAACATACGATGCAAGTGGTGTACCACACTTAAAATATGTTGAAGGAGCTGTTGTTGTAGTAAGGCCAAGAGTAATTAACACAAATTACAAAATTGATAGGGTAACTCATACTAAAGTTGGTAATACCGACGAGGTATTGGCAATTGATTCTAACAACACAGCAACAAGTGAAGATTATGCAAATCATTTAAATTTAGATTTCTCTGAAGATTGGTATTATCATCAAAGAGCAGTGTTTACTGTTTTAACTGTTGATTCATTCTCGGCAGGAAACTACGAATTTAAATTAGAATTAATTGAATATAAAATAACAGTTGTAACATCTAAGGGTGGAGCATATAGTGCTGTTGATGGTGATGGTGATCCTTATACATTAATTACTGATGGAGAAACCTCATACTATTCAATTATTGGTGGACAAGATATTACATTTAGCTTGGTTCCTGAAATCAGATATGCTTTAGCTGAATTTAATTTAACTGTAGATGAGCTTCCAATTACTCGTCCAGACGACTATGTTGATAAATCTTATTTAGAAGTTATTGCAAATTCAGAAAACTTTGCACTAAACAATAACACTGTTTACGATTTTGGTGATGCATTCATTTATTTACTAAGCAGAGTTAATAGTGATATGACATTATACATAAACTATGCTCAATACACTTGGTATGATCATGGTAAACAGCCAAATAAAAACTTCTTTACCGAAACAACTGGTATTCAAATAGTAAATGGTATTGAATATGATGGTACAACTCAAGAAAGAGCTTACCAAATTCAAACATCAGATCAATTAGCTAGAGTTATTTATTTAGTTAATAGCAACCTTTCATATACTAATGCAAATGGTTCATTCTTCTATAAAGACGCGTTCTATAAAATTATTTCTGATGCAATTGATTTAGAAACAAAATTCTGGAGCCCAATTGGTGGATATACTGGAACAAGTTTCGATGGAACAATCTTTAGCGGAACAGACGATTATCGCACTACAACACATCGCACAATTAAAAACATTTACATGGATCCATATGAAATAACACTTTCTAACGGTGTAGTAATTAGCAACCTTGCCCAATTTGCTACCGGAATTGGATTTATAGGTAAATCAGTAAATGGCTTAATTAGCAATGTTAAGTTAAATAATGTTAATGTTGTTTACGAACGTGAAACTTTAACAAACATTGGTGGATATATTGGTTATGCTGATGGCGCTAGAGTGTTTAATGGTCAAATAACTGATGGCACATTTACATTAAATACCGAAAGTGTTGCAGGATCAATAATTGGTTATGCTGATAATGGTTCAACAATATTTAAAGTAAGTTCTAACACAAATTTTGTTATTAATAGCAACAATTGCTATGTTGGTGGCTTGGTTGGAAATAATAATGGTTTAGTTAATGCTTCTTACTACAACGGGAAAATTGTTAATAACAACATAAACGTTGTTGGTGGTTTAGTAGGCTATAACAACGGAATAATTAACATGTCTTATGTAAATGCTAACATTTCAACTGCATCACTAAACAATGTAGGTGTAATTGTTGGTTTTGAAAAACTGCCTTCAGAAATTATAAATAGTTATTTCGTAACTGGAAAACTAGATGATGGTGTTAATCCACCATATTCTGGCACAAACGAAAAACCTGTTGGAAGTTGGATAGAAGATAATGAAGATTACGATATTGAGTTAGTTGGTGTACAAGATTCTTATAAAGGATTTAACTTTGAAAATATTTACACCATGACCAATAATGGACCAGTTCATTTTGCTCCAGTATTCGATTACACATCGGCATCACTTCAAGGTAGTGGAACAAAACAAGATCCTTACTTAATTGGTAGTTCATATGCATTCTTAACATTTATTAACCAAATTAATTCAGGCGACGAAACTTATAATAATCCTAATGTTTACTATCAAATTACTGCAAACTTTAGTATGAATGGTTTTGATTACCAAATTATTGAAGAATTTAACGCAAACTTAAATGGTGGCGGTAACACCATTACTGGTTTACATATTGGAACAAATGTTATGGATAACGTTGCATTATTCCGAGTAAACAATGGTGTTATTAGAGATGTTAAATTTGAACAAGCAGTAATTGTTGGAAATAACAACGTTGCTGGCTTAGTTGTAACAAACAACGGAATTATTCATGGTGTTGTGTTTGATGGCAACATAATGGGAAGAAACAATGTTGCCGGCATTGTTGCAACAAACCAAAATGGAACTTTAGTTCGTTTGGGTTCACATGCTGTTGTGGCAGGAAACACAAACGTAGGTGGTGTAGTTGCTACACTAATTGAATCAAATGTTGATTCGTATAACGATGTTTATGTGTTTAAATTCGACCCAACAACAAACAAACCAATAATTAATTACACGGGACTAACTGAAAGTTATAGCCGTGCACATGTAGTTGGTAACAATGTTGTTGGTGGCGTAGTTGCTGAAGCTACAAATACAACTAGTCATGTTGCAATTAAAAACGTTTATAACACTGGCAATGTTTATGCTGAAAACACATTGGCTGGCATTGTTGGTAAGGCTACAAACATTCATATTTTATATACTTATAGTTATGGTGATATTGTTTCATATAGCAACGATGCAACTCCAGAAAATGCTAGTCTTGCAGAGGCTGGACACATTGTTGGTTATGCAAACAATGTAACTATTGGTTATGTCGAAAATGGTTCTGATATGGGTGTTGCAATTGCTCCTAACGATGGCAAACATGTATACTTAACTAAAGCCAATACTTTTATAGAGCCATCAATATCATCAATAGGTAATAATGTTGGAAGCACGGTTCGTACTCGTATATTTGATTACACAACATTATTACAACAAGACACATTTACTCAGTTCGGATTCGACTTTATAAACATGTGGCGTTATTTCGATCCAGACCCAGAAGATGGTGTACTATTCAACTATGGTTTACCAATTCTAAAATTCTTCCATTCTCACTTAATCAAAATTTCGGTTAACGAATTTGGTGGATTTACACCATTCTTAATAATTAATGGTGTAGATGTAGACGTAAATATTAACGAAGATGGTGAAATTTATGTGTTAGAAGGCGATACATTACGAATTGATTTCAAAGCTGACACATACTATCATTTATATGAGCAAATTGTAGATATCGAGGGTGAAACAAAAATCCTTGAACCTGAATTAGATGAACGTGGCGTTCCTGATAACAGACTAAAATTCTATAGTTATACATTCCCAGCTGTTAAGGCTCCACACACAATTCATGTAAACTTTACAATCGACCGTTATAAATTTGAAATGCACACAATTTGTGCACAAGTTAATATTCCTGTTGGAGCAATAACACTTCTTAACGAAGATGGAAGTATTAACGATTCTGGTATTTATAATCATGGCGAAGTTGTTAAATTAAAAGTTAGCGAATTAGATCATTACCGATTAATTGGCTTAACACACATTCGTTATAACGTGGCGCCTAATAATGCTTATGCTTCAACCTCTACTTCAAATATGACTTATGATGTTACCGAAGACACTGTTAATAGCAGGGTTCAAGTAACAGAGGAAGTTACCGACGAAGAAAGTGGTGCAGTTTCAATACAAAATGTTTATAACACCTATGTTTATACTCATGAAACTCACGATGGTGTTTACACTGTTGACGAAACTAGAAAATTACACACAACTTTAATTAATGGTAATAACACCGAACTTAATTATTCAACTCAAGAACTTACCATTACATTTATCGCAAACGATTACACGGCAAATGGCACCGATGCAAGTGCTGAAGCATGTTATCCAGCAATTGGTCATTATCAAGCTGAGTTTATTAAACAATATGATTTACAAATCACTATTAAAACTTGGATTGATATCAACATTCCACAAGAATCTCCTTATGTTGGAGGAACATATAATGCAACCATATCCGATGGTATTAACGAATATCCAATTGTAGACGATACTGGTTATGGCATTATCGACCATGGAACCGTTGTAACTATCGATTCAACGCCAGGTAATATTGGCGAAAACCTTGCATATAACTTCATAGATTACACTAACGGAGTGCGTCCAGACCATGAAGTGTTAAGCACAAACAAAATTGAAAGTTTTGAAATTAACGAAACCCGAACAATTTACACTAACTTCGAACTTCGAGGTTACGACATTGAAATTAAGTTGGGTAAAAATGGTCAGTTAATTTTGTATAAACAAAACACAGTTACAAATGAGTGGGTGCCAACAACATTCACAGAACCACGCACTTACACAATAACAATTAAACATGGTTACATTTTAAAATTCACTTCACAAGCAAATCCTACATATGCAATTGAAAGAGTAGTTGCTTCTGAAAGTAAACCAGACGATACACAAGAAGTAATTATTAGTTCAAGCTTAATGACTAGGGAAATGGAATATCGTAACGTAACTGGTCCGTTCAGCGTTGAGTTAACATTCCGTCGTCAAGTTTGGACCGACTTCCCAAGCGAGTTCTTGCTAGGCGAGGGAACAAAAGAAAATCCATATTTAATTACAAACGGACACGACTTAGGTTTAATTGCAAACGAAGTTAACTTAAATGGAAACACTTACGAGGGTAAATACTTTAAAGTATATCCATTAGACGACGAAGGAAATTCTATTGAAGCAATCGATTTAATTGAATATTATTTCCAACCAATTGGAGTTCCAGGTGAACCAACCAAACAATTTAAAGGAATAATTTCAGGTGAATTTAAAACATTTACAAACATTAAAATCGAAAGCATTGCATCGCAGGTTGGATTCTTTACACAGCCAAATGCAGTTGTAAGTAACTTAAACTTCACAAATGTTATGGTTATTTCAACAACGGCAGGTGCAACAGTTGGTGCAGTTGCAGCACACAACCTTGGAACATTTACAAACATTCAAGTTGAAGGAACTGGCAAGTTTGAAGGTAGCGACGATGTTAAAGGTGTTAGAGCATCTGGCAACGTTGGCGGAATTGTAGGCATTAACGATGGAACTTTAGAAAAAGTTAAATCAATAATTGAAGTTACAAGCAATGGTTCATATGCCGGTGGAATTGTTGGTATTAACAATGGCTCAATTATTAATGCAAACAATAGTGGCGCAGTTATTGGCGCAGAAGGCTCTGAATATGTTGGTGGAATTGCTGGCTTAACAAGTTCAACAAGTATTATTAAACAAGCAGCAAACTATGCTAACATCACTGGAAAAATTGCTGGAGGATTGGTAGGTAACTTTGGTGGAAGTTTAACCGATGTTTATAATCGTGGCAGAGTTTCTGGTTCTAGTTATGCTGGTGGATTGTTTGGTTATAAAACTACTGGAACAGGCGTAACCGCAACAATTAAAAACGCATATTCTGCAGGACAAATTGTTGGTGGACAATATGGTGGAATTTATGGTTATGTTAATTCAGATGTTGAGTTAGATTTCTCAAATGTTTATTACGTAAGTTCTTATGCTGGCAATGTTGCTCAAACTGGTGCAACCAGTAAAACAATTAACGAACTTACAACAATTTCAACTTTCTCGGGTTACGATTTTGTTGAAATTTGGGGAATGACTAATAAGTTGGCAGATAGTGTTACATATCATGATAATCTTCCATTTATTTGGAGTGTTTCAACTTGGGATTATTGGAAAGATAGTGCAACCGAAATTGTTCCAGACGAAAATGGTGTATATCATATTACATCTGCCGAGGAATTAATTTGGGTAAGCAATCAAGTAAATTCTGTTGAAGACTTTAGCACAGATGTAACATTTGTGTTAGATAACGATATTAATTTATTTGGTCATTACTTCACACCAATTGGAACAAGTGTAAATAACTTCAAAGGAATTTTTGATGGTAATAACCATACAATTTATGGTTTAACAATCGAAAATCAATATAACACTTATTGCGATAACTCTGTTGGTTTGTTTGCTTATGTAAATAATGCCGAGTTAACTGATGTTAATATGGCGTTAGTTCACATAACATCTAACAAGCAATATGCAGGCGCATTAGTGGGTTTAGCAACAAGTTCTGAAATTTCATTAATTGATATTAATTTAGAAGATGCAATTAATGCAGGCGTTGTTAAATCGTTTAGCGAAACATCAGCATATATTGGTGCAATTGCAGGCTCTATTGCTGGTGGAATACTTGATAAATCTACAACTCATTTAAACATTGATGTAAACAATGGCGTTGGTGGTGGCGTAGTTGGTATTAACACTGCAACAATCGACCAAGTTTCTTCAAGTTCAAATGTTATTAACAATGTTAACGGCGGAATAGTTGGCGGTATTGTGGGCGATAACCAAGGAGTTCTAACAAATGCATTCTTTGAAGGAACATTGGTTGCAAACAAAACTGCACAAGCAGCAGGTGGTGTGGTTGGTAACAATGCTGGTTCTGTTAAGTTTACATATGCAAATGCGTCTAAATTTACTGCAACTGGCAATGTTGGTGGTGTAATTGGTGTAACATCTAACTACACAACAAACGAAGTAACAGAATCTGATTTAGTTGCTTACAACTACTTCAGTTCAAGCATGGGTCTTGCAGCAAGTCAAGGTATTGGCAAAGCAGGCTCAACAACTCACTCTTCCTATGCTTCAAGCTTCTACTTAAGCCGTGCTGAAAGTAAAACAAGTGCTCAATTAAAAACCGAAGCTACATATGAAAATTGGGATTACGACTTTATTTGGGCAATTGATTATACCGATGGCAACTTAAACGAAGGTTACCCATTATTCTTCTTTAACAATAGCTATCAAGTGGTTAAAGTAACAGTTACTCACGAAGATTACGATAAAGATGCGTTAAAACATGGTGATGTAATACGTCGTAACTTTGTTCAAGACGGAACACAAAGCGAACGTGTTATTAACGAACAAGCTTTAACAGAAGATGTTTACGTTCTAACCGGAAACTACATCGGATTCGATGTTGTTCCTAGGGAAGAAGGTTTAATTGAAAAAGTTACCGTAGACGGAATTGAACAAACCGGAACGGCAAGGGAATATATTGAGTGGGGCGAAACCACAAGCGACCATACTATTGAAGTTTACTTCATTAGAAAGAAATATGAATTTACTATTAATGGTGTTATTAATGCTGCAGAAGGTTACACAGTTTCAAGCGATACTCGCATTACAGTAATTGCTAAAAATATGGATACCGGAACTTCATACTTCATTGTTCTAAACAATGGCGACACCAAAAAGTTATACGATATTTCTCGTGGACATTATGTGTTAATTGTTAACCCTCCAATGTATTACGACCCAACAATTCAATTAATCGATAGTAAAAATTCAACTCCAGAAAGTCCAGTAGTTATTGAACAGGTTGCAGGAAAGAAATATGAATTCGACCTACTTCCAACTTCAACCGATGCTGAACTAACTGTGGTAATTACAAAAACAAACGAACGTTGGTTAAACGATTCTTCACACAACCTAGATCAAACCTACGTTCGACCTGAAGAGTAATCTTTAGTAACAAGACAAAATAAGCGCAATGAAATCATTTGCGCTTTTTGTCGTTTTTAAAATAAATTAAAAGTGGTGCAATTGCATCACTTTTTTAATAATTTAAAACATAATTTAATATACTTATATTATGAAAAAATCATTCACTTTAACTTGTTTAATTTTAGCAAGCGTAATAGGTGCAGGTTTTGCAAGTGGTAAGGAAATACAAGTGTTTTTTACTAAATATGGCGTTATTAGTTTTGTTACCATAGTTGTGGCATATTTTTTGTTTTCGTGGGCATTTAAAAAGTTTTTATTATATGGAAATTTAACAAAACCAAAAACATTTTTTGATGCAACAAGCAATTTGTTTGGTAAATTTTCTAAGGTAATAAACACTTTTATTTTAGTCTGCTATTTTATAATTTTGGCTGGTATGTTTGCGGGTGTGCACGAAGTTTATTTAAATGTGTTTAATTCAACGCTGGCAAAAATTTTGGTTGTAGTAACAGTTATACTTGCAGCACTTGAAAATAGTGGTGGAATTAAAGTAATTAACACTATTAATAACATTTTTGTTCCAATAACAATGCTTGTGTTAATAATTTCAGCGTTTTTAACTTTTAAAACAACAAATCAATTTTCTTCTGCAACTAATTTAACAACATTTGGTGGTGGCATTTTAGCGGTGTTTACATATGTAGGAATAAATATTTTGCTTTCGGGAAGCATGCTTATTTCTGTGGGTGAAAAATATAGTAAAACAAACATTAATGTTGCTTCAAAATTTAGTGCAATTATTTTAGTGTTAATAATGTTTTTATTTAACTTGGTTTTAATAAACAATAACATTAACACATCAATGCCAATGCTTTCGCTTTCGTTTGAAATCAACTGGTGGTGGGGAATAATTACACTTGTTTGCATTTGGTTTAGCATATATTCAGCAATAACAAGCGTTACGTTTGTGTTATCAAATTTAATGTTTAAAAGTAGCAATTGTTTTAGTGGAAATTTAATTGTATGTGTAATAGCTTACATAGTTAGCTTGTTTGGTTTTAATAATATAGTTGAATTTTTATATCCAATTATTGGTGTGGTGGGCATTGTTTTTATCATTGTTTTGGCTTTTAAGTTGAAAACTGTTTTAAAACAAAAAAGGTATACTATGCAAACTTAATAAAAAGGCTTAATAAAGCAGAAAATAAACATCTTGAATAGTAGGTTCAAGATGTTTGTTTTTTAATGAATATTACGTTTTTTATTAACAAGTTTTTCAACACTTGCAACTATAAAATACATTAGTGCTGCAAGCACACACAAAATAATGGTGCTAGCCATAACAAGGTCTAGTTTAAACACTTGGCTGCCATACACAATCAAATATCCAAGGCCGGCACGACTAACCAAATATTCACCCATAATTGTTCCAACCCAAGTTAAACCAACATTAATTTTTAAAACAGAAATAAATTCCATAATAGAGTTTGGTATAACAAGTTTTGTTAATATTTGCCATTTGCTAGCTCCCATGCTTTTAAGTAATAACACTTTGCTTTCGTCGCAGGCGTTAAATGCATTTAACATACTTAAAATTGTTATAACAATCATAATTAAAACGTCCATTGCAACAATTGCGCCAGTTCCTGCACCAATCCAAATAATTAAAATTGGTCCAAGTGCAATTTTAGGCAAACTATTTAAAACAACAATATACGGGTCTAAAATTTTACGTATAGTTTCGTTCCACCATAAAATTATGGCAATAAGTGTTCCACCAAGGGTTGCAATTAAAAAACCAATAATTGCTTCCATAAGTGTTACACCAATATGATAAAATAGTGTGCCATTTTCGGTTAAAAGTGCAATTTGGTTAACAATTCTGCTTGGCGAACTCATAATAAAAGTGTCAATTAAATTAAACATTGCAAGCAGTTCCCACGCAGCAAAAATTGCAATTAAAATGGTTAACTGAATTGTTAAAATAATGGTTTTATTTCGTCTGATTTTTTTTAAATATATAGCATATTCTTTCGAGTGAATAGGTTTATTGTTTAATGGTTTTATGCTTGCATTTTTCACGATAACTCCTTCCAAATTTCGTTAAAATGAGTGCTAAAACCCGTTTCTTCACGTTTAAGTAGTGGTGTTTTTGCTTTTAACGAAATATTGTGAATGTTTTTAATTTCTGCAGGCCTACTTGTTAAAACAATAATTTTATCTGACATGCTAATTGCTTCCGATATGTCGTGTGTAACTAAAATAGCGGTTTTATTTTCACTTTTTAAAATGTTATAAACATCGTCGCAAAGGTTTAATCTTGTTTGAAAGTCTAGGGCAGAAAAAGGTTCGTCAAGTAGCAATATTTCAGGTTTTAATGCAAGTGTTCTAATAAGTGCAACACGTTGCCTCATGCCACCGCTTAATTGGTTAGGGTATTTATCTTTAAATTCCCATAAACCATATTTTTTTAGTAACATTAAAGCGTCTGCTTTGTTTTTTAAAAACATTTCTTTTTTTTCAACATTGCTTTTCTTTATTCTTTTAAACAAATTTGTTTCAGTTTTGTTTTTATGTTTACTTTTTAAAATTTCTAACCCTAAGCAAACATTTTGTTCAATTGTTCTCCAATCAAACAAGTGGTCCTTTTGAAACATATAACCACTTTTTTCTGGTGTTACGTTTTCGCCATTCAACAAAACATTTCCTTGTGTTGGTTTAAGTAGCCCCGAAATTAGCGATAAAATTGTTGTTTTTCCACAGCCGCTTGGTCCAACAATGGCAACAAGTTCGCCTTTATTTATGTTAAAACTAATGTTTTTAAGTGCCAAAGTTTCGCCGTTTTTGCTGTAATATTTGTAAGCAACATTTTTAAATTCTAACATATTTGCTCCAAAGTTTTTTTAAATAATTAGGTTAAAAACCTAATATACTTCATTATATTTTCAAGTTTTAATTAATGTGTTAATAGTAAGGTTTACTATTGAAACTTTTTTTAATATGTGATAAAATATAATCGTAAAAGGGTGGTTAACATGGCACAAATTAATGAAGATGCAATTAAAAAGTTAATAAGTTCCGATTTTGTTGCTTACACTCATGCTCAAAATTGCGAAGCTGTTATGAGCTATGTTAGGGCAAAAAATTCTGCAATGGCAGGTGGAATGCAAAATATTGACGATGGCAGAACCATCTATGTTATTGTTGGTCCTTCTGGCTCTGGAAAAACAACAGTTATTGCAAACCTTTATAATGCAGGGTTGTTGGGGTCGCCAGATGGCAAGTTTGTTCCATACGTTAATAGGTTTCAGCTGCCTGTTACAGATGGACCAATTCCAACTTTAGAAGAAGAAATTGCTTTTAAAGCCGAATTGCTTGAACGTGGAAAATCGTTTGTGGTAGAGTCTGCTCAGTTCGACGAAAACTATCGTGAATTTATTAAAATTGCAAAACTTAAATATGGCTACAACATTTGTATGTTATACTTAACAAAAACCAAGCCTGAAGAAAATATTGAAATGGTTGAAAAACGTAAAAAACAAGGTGGTCATGGCAGGGCAAATGTTGAACTTGACCCACAAGTTCTTGCCGAAATGTATAAAACCGATAGTGAAAATTTAGTTGAAATTTTACCTTATTGTGATTCTTGTTTTGTAATTAAAAACACAACCATTGAAAACGAAAATGATAAACCAGTAATTTTAATGCAAAAAAAATTAGACGGAACCATAGAATACGACCCAAGATATAAATATGCTAAATTTTTATGCGAGTCAATTTTGCAAACTGGTCCTATTCGAATTAGGCGTGCTAAAGTTCCAAAAACCTTTAAATCAGCCGCTCTAAGCAAAGGAACTTTAAAAAGATTTAATGTAAGGGGTGGGCATAAAGCCTATGTTAAACGCAGAATAACACAAGTTATGTCGCGCTTTACAAAAACACTAAGCGAACGTGAACTAGACGATATTTCAAAATATCCTCCAGAGGTAATAGATTTAATTTTACGTGGTGGCAGAGGTAAAAAATAGAAGGAAATTTCCTTCTATTTTTTGTTGTTATGCGGCATTTAATTCGGCATAAACCTCATTTGCAATTGTGTTATCAACAATGGTTGAAAATGCAACATTTTCGCTTAGTTCGCCAGCGTTTTGCATGATGGTGGTTAAGCGATTATACGATTCTTCAGTCATGGCAGGGTTTTCAACCCAAGCGTCAATTGCTTTGTAATTTTCAATGCAGGTTTTAATGCTATCTTTTGTGCTTGTGTCAAACGATGGAACTAGTGCATCAACAACTTCGTTAATTGGTGCAGTCATAATAAACTTGTATGCTTTATAAACCGCGCGTAAAAATCCTTTAACAGTTTCTCTGTTTTTATTAATATAACTTTCGTTTGCCATAAAGCATGTAAACGGAACTTCGCCAGCTTCTTCACCAACACTTGCAACAATATGAGCATTGCCTGTGCTAACTAGGGCGCTAGCCGATGGCTCAAAAGCCGTAACATAATCGCCAGTTCCGCCTTGGAATGCTGTTGTTGTGTTATTAAACTCAATGTCGTACCTAAGAGTAACGTTTTGTCCGTCATATAAGCCGTTTTGTTCTAAAACATATTCAAGTGTCATTGCAGGCATTCCACCACGGCGACCAGCAATAATTTCGCTACCTTCAAGGTCGCTCCAACTAAAGTTTGGCATTTCTTGTCTGCCAACCAAAAATGAACCATCACGTTTTGTTAGTTGACCAAAAACTTTAGGCAAGTCTTTCTTTCCCTGGGTTGCAACAAACACACTTGTTTCAGGTCCCATAAGCCCAATATCTGCCGAGCCTGAAACTAGGGCGGTCATCGAAACATTTGATCCGCCACCATTTGTTAACTCAATTTCAATGTTTTCTTCTGCCATATATCCTTTGTTAATTGCAACATATAGTGGTGCATAAAAAATGCTGTGCGTTACTTCGTTAACTCTTATAACGTTGTCTTTGGGCGAACAACTGCAACCCACAAGCATTACACTAAGCAACAAACTAAAGGCAATTGCAAAGTAAGTAAATTTTTTCATAGTACCTCCTAAATTTATACCTAAAATATTTTATTCAAAATGCTAATTTTAGGTTAAAATTATAGGAACTGCTAAAAACTTTAATAGTTACATTTTGGTTTTTATAATTTAAACTAAGCAACAAAGAGGGAAACAAATTGTTAGTAAATTAATTAAATAAAGGCTTATTAGGCTTGAAATTAAAGGCATAATTTGTTATACTAACTTAAACAATTTTATACCATAAGGGGATAATATGGGAATTATACTTAATGCATTCACCAATTTCATGACATCTTATTTAGATGGTCTGGTGGCAATGCTTAAATCAATGGATGTAATAATTGGCATGAGTTTTGCAATTTTAGGTGTTGCAACTGCATTTTTAGCACGCCGTATTACACGAATAATTCGTAAACGAAATGATATTGACGATAACGATCCAGCATTAATCACAATAAAGGCCGTCGGACTTGTGTTTATGTTAATCGCATTCTTAATTTTAGTATTTCAAACAATAGCATAAAAATAACAAGTATAAAGGAAAAGTTTAATAATTATGGAAAAGTCATTTAATCCTTCAAAATTTGAAGCAGACATATATAACCGTTGGATGGAAAAAGGCTATTTTAAGGCTGACGAAAACTCAAGTAAGCAGCCTTTTACAATTGTTATGCCACCACCAAACATCACAAGTAAATTACACATTGGCCATGCATATGGCATTTCAATTATGGATAGCATTATTCGCTACAAACGTATGCAAGGTTTTGAAGCTTTGTTGCTTCCGGGCACCGACCACGCAGCACTAGCAACCGAAGTTAAAGTAGTAGAGCGTTTGGCTAGCCAAGGAATTAAAAAGGAAGATATTGGTCGTGAAGCATTTCAACTAGAAATGCAAAAATGGTACGACGAATTTGGCGGACTAATTATTTCTCAATTTAAAAAAGTTGGCATTTCGTGCGATTGGGATAGGCTTGCTTTTACTTTAGATGAACCACGTTGCAAAAGTGTTAGAAAGTCTTTCTACGATTTGTATCATAAAGGCTTAATTTATCAAGGTAGCCGCATCACAAACTGGTGCACAACATGTAAAACAGCTTTGTCCGACATCGAAGTAGATTATCAAAACGATAAAGGCCACATTTGGCACATTAAATATCCAATCGAAAATTCCGATAAGTTTATTGTTGTGGCAACCACAAGGCCTGAAACCATGTTTGGCGACGTTGCAGTTGCTGTTAACCCAAAAGATAAACGCTATAAAAAACTAATTGGCACAAATGTTATTTTGCCAGTTGTTAACAAGCCAATTCCTATTATTGCCGATAGTTATGTTGATATTAAGTTCGGAACAGGTATGGTTAAAATTACTCCTGCTCACGACCCAAACGACTATGAAATTGGAAAACGACATAACTTGCCACTAATTAATGTTATGAACCTAGATGGCACCATGAACGAAAACGCAGGCAAGTATGAGGGCATGGTTAACCTAGATTGCCGCGAAAAATTAGTTGAAGAACTAACCAGTTTAGGTTACATGGAAAAAATTGAAAATTATTCACATAATGTTGGGCATTGTCAACGTTGCCATAACACTCTAGAACCAATTGTTACAAAACAATGGTATGTAAAAATGGAAAGTTTGGCAAAACGTGCAATCGAAAAAGTTAAAGATGGAACAATTAAATTCCACCCAAAACGTTTCGAAAAAATTTATTTCCATTGGATGGAAAATATTAAAGATTGGTGCATTTCTCGTCAACTTTGGTCAGGGCACCGCATTCCAGTTTTCACTTGTGATAAGTGTGGCGAACAAATTGTTGAACTTGAAGATCCAACAGTTTGCCCAAAATGTGGTTCAAACCACCTAAGTCAAGACCCAGACTCTCTAGACACTTGGTTTAGTAGTGCTCTATGGCCATTTAGCACTCTTGGTTGGCCAGAAAACACAAAATCAATGGAAAAATTCTATCCAACCGATTTAATGGTTACAGCATATGATATTATTTTCTTCTGGGTTGCCAGAATGATTTTCAGTGGCTTAGAATACACCGATAAAGAACCATTTAAAGATATTTTAATTCATGGAATTATCCGCGACGAATTAGGCCGTAAAATGAGTAAAAGTTTGGGTAATGGTATCGACCCAATCGATTTAATTAATAAATATGGCACCGATTCAATGCGTTTCTCACTTCTAAACGGAACAAGCATTGGCATGGATTCAAGGTTTAGTTACGATAAAGCCGAAAATGCAAGCAACTTTATTAACAAACTTTGGAATGCAAGCCGTTTCGTAACCGAAAATGTTGCTAAAACAAACTTCGAAGTTAAACCTTTAACCGAACTTAAACTTAGCCTTGCAGATAAATGGATTTTAACCGAACTTAACCAAACAATTAACACAATAACAAAACTTTACGATAAGTTTGATATTGGTATGGTTTGCGGTGAAATTTACGACTTTATTTGGACAAAATATTGCGATTGGTATATTGAAGCAAGTAAACCTAGTTTATATGCCGAGGGCGAAGAGCAACTAACAACATTAAATGTTTTAGTTTATGTTTTAGATAAAATTTTAAAAATGCTTCACCCAGTAATGCCATTTGTTACCGAAACTATTTATCAAGAACTTCCAAATCACATCGAAAGCATTATGATTTCTGAGTTCCCAAAAGTTAACAAGGAACTAAACTTTGCTTCAGCACATAAAGTTATGAACGAAGTTATGATTGTTGTTCGAAACATTCGAAATGTTAGAAAGGAAATGAATGTTGCCGATAATGTTAGAACTAATTTATTTGTAGAAACTTCTAATAAAGAAATTAAAGCAAACTTAGAAATTGTTAAAAAATTGGCAAGTGGTAAAGAAATTGAATTAATTGCTAATGGCTCCGACCTTGAAAATTGCACAATGGTTGTAAACGACTTACTTAAAGTTTACATTCCTAATGGCGATATGGTTGACCCAGTTAAAGAACTTGAACGTTTAAACGCCGAACTTGACAAAACAAATTCTGAAATTGCAAGGGCAGAAAAAATGCTTAACAATCCGGGATTTGTTGCACGTGCGCCACAAACTTTGGTTGATGCCGAAAAAGCAAAAATTGTTAAGTATTCAGAAATTAAACAAAACCTAGAAGCAGCAATTCAAAAATTATCTAAATAAAAAAATAAAACCTAACAAATTTTGTTAGGTTTTTTATTATTTATTTTGTTCTAAATATTGTTTTAAAGCTTGTGCAAGTTGGTCAGGGCAAGATGTTGTTGGGCGGCATTTAATGCCTTCTAAACGTGAAATAACTTCTTCAATTTTCATTCCTTCAACCAATTTACTAACACCTGTTGTGTTGCCCATGCAACCACCAACAAATTTAACATTTTTAACAATTCCATTTTCTACATCGAAATTAATTTCTCTAGCGCAAACGCCTTTTGTTTTGTAACTATTCATTTTTTTAACTCCTTACTATTTTAATTGTCAATAATTGTGTCATATAAATATTCAAAAATATTTGCCGCATTTTCTTTCCACTTTTTGCAAGCGGTAATTGCTGCGTGGCGGTTAGGGGCCTTTAACTTAATTTCAAGTAGGGGGCTAGTTAACACAGGCTCTTTAATTTTAAGTGTAACGGTGTGCGAGCCATCTGGGTTTTTAACATAGTCTGAAACATATTCTTGGCTGCGTTTTAGGTTTAATTTGTTTTCTTTAATAAAAGTAGAAATTTCTTCACGCAAACTTTGTGGAATGCGTAAAAAGAAGTGGCTTAAACAATTTCGTCCGTCAACTGTAATGCCATATCTGCATTCGTCGTTGTCGGCCTCGTTTTTATAAATAAAACCAACTTCTAATAACTGCCACAAAATTTCTTTGCAGTCCATATAGTTAATCCAGTTATTGCGGCTTGTGCAAATGTCAATAATGTTATTTTCGGTTAGCGGAATTTCCATTTTATCAAGCAAAAATAAAAGTTTTAACTTATTAATTGTGCTATCTTGTGTATATTCTAAAACTTTCTCCATGTTTAAAAAGTCCCTTTTTTAAATAATCCAAACAAAGTATAGCACATTAATTATTTTTCCACAAACAAACCTTTTTAGTTTGTTAATTTAATTTGTTTGCGTAAATCCATTAAATTTACTATACTTTAATAGTATCCACATTTAACAAAACACTTAATTTTTAACGGAGTAATAAATGAGATATCCTGAAACCGAAAACATTAAAATTAAAACATTTTTTGATGCCTGCAACGAAATGATTCAGGGCAGATTTATTTTATCTGACATTAAAATTTCAAAAATTTTAAAAGCAATTGCAAATTCCGAAGTTTTATACAACTTATTTGCCGAAGTTTTAAGCGATTTTAAATTTAAAGAAGAATTTGAAAATGCAAAAACAAGCAGCAAGGTTAATGGCGGATATTTTTCCGTGCCAGAAAACGACGAAAAAGTTATTGCATTGGTTTTTTGCATTTTGCTAGAAGTTGATAATCAAAAAATGAACCTTCAAACATTTGTTAACGACTATTTTTATAGTCCAGAGGGTTACAACATTAGTTATTCTAACTTTGCTTTATCTGTTTTAGTTCCATTTAAAAATGCTGTTCTAAACATTTTAGGTTGCAACGAAGATGGCACTCTTTTAGAGGAAGAAGAGGAAGAAGTTTTAGAAGAAGATGAAGAAGAGGAACCTAACACTCGCGAAAAAATTTTGTTTGCAAATTTAACTATGTCGTTAAACGAGCTATTATCAGTTATAATGCGCAGTAAAATTAACGACGAACAAAAAGAAGAACTTCGCATTATTATTGAAGCAATGTTCGAAGCAATTGAACTAGAACATTTAACAATTATTAATGCTTTAACCATTCCACTAGAGCACATGATTGGAAAAAATAAACAAGTAAAATTTTATTACAACGATTTTAAAGAGTGTTTAGTTCAATTTTATTATAATTAATCAAATTTATGAGAAAGTATGTTTTTTAATAACATATTTTCTTTTTTTTTAAGTAATTTATTTTACAAATTTCGCATAAAGGGATATTATTTTAATAACTAAAATATTTGTTTTTTAGAGGGGATTTATGAGAAAAACTAATACATTATTTAAAAGCTTTAGCATGATTGTAATTGCAATTTTATTAGTTGCTTCGTTAATTATTACATCAAGCCAAAGTTTAAACGTTCATGCCGAATCTGCACATGTTCACACCGAACATTGCCATCACGAAGACGTTGAAGTAGGCGAATTTGAAGAAAAAGTTACAGCAACAGTCTGTGGTTGTGAAACTACTTCTTGTACAAACTGCTTTGATAGCGAAGGGAATCAGTTGGCAACTCAAGGAACTGATCATTCAAAATGTGATGCAAAATGTACAATAAAAAATAAGAAGACTGAAACTGTTACTCCAGGTAGCATTACTGACCCATCAAAATGTCCTGTATGTAATTGTACAGTTTATGCTTGTTCTCGTTGTTACGAACTAGTGGAAGGAACAAATACATACACGTCAACTTGTGCAACAAAAAACCCAAGTGGTAAATGCCCATTAGATATCACAAGTCAAGGCTGGTACGATAGTTTAATGCAAATTGTTGGCATTGTAGATAGCTTACTTAACCCAATTTTAATTATTGGTGGAACAGCAGGTATGATTTTTGTAATTGTTCTTGGTGTAAACTTTAGTAAAGCTGAAAGTGCTGATAAACGTGAAGAAGCTAAAAAACGTATGATTAACGCAATTATTGGTGTTGTTATTACATTACTTGCTTTAATTCTAATTAAACTATTTACAGCAAATGCCGAAGAAATTGTTACTTGGATTAATCGCTCTGGCAACGCTTAATTTATAACCACATAAAAATAAAAAGAGGTTTGTTTAAAACCTCTTTTTTGTTGTTTTACTAAATATTTAAATCATCTTTCTTTTGTGCTAATTAAATTAAAACTAGTGTTTTTACCGATGTTTGCAATATCGTAAATAATATTATCAGTTTTAATACTTGGCAGGTTACTAAAGTGTAAGTGCATTGTTTGAGTGTTCTCGTCAAAATATGCTTCAGTGTTTGAAAAGTGATGTGCATATCTTAAAAGGGTGTATAGAACTTTGTTTGTTGCATTAAATTGGTTCCTGTTCATTTCATCAGCAATTTTATTAATTGCTTCTTGGCTTTTTGCATAAGCATATTTACCAGCTTTTTGTGAGTTATATCTAATTGGTTGAAAAGGTGAGGATTCAATTTTTTTAACACCCAAGTTTTCTAAATACGAAACAAACATTGTAAAACTAACTAGTGCGTTAGGGCTAATGTTATAAATAATATCTTCAGGGTCAACATCTTTATTAACTTTTCTAAAATATCTATCTAACTTTTTAGCTGCAGGTGCTGTTTGGTTAGGGTTTTCGTTTTGTATGGCTCCAACTTGTGCAACGCCATCAACAATGCCAAATGTTATGGTAGGAAGGGTAAATGTTGTTTTGCTAACTGGGTCAAAAAATTCCGGAATAAACCTAAATGGACTTTCTAAATTGCTCCAGCGTTTAGTTACAACTCCTGTTACTTTAAATCCATTAAACTCGCCTAAATCAAGTCTGCCAGTTTCAAGTGGAGTTTTAAGCATTTCGGTTCTGGTTTTAATGTATCCTAAAATATTTTGCATGTCTTTAGGTGTGGCATTAATCATTAGGTCCAAAAACAATTTTTCTTCAAAATCAGTATTTTTTTCTAAATCGAAATATTCTTCGTCGCGGCTATAAAACTTTTTTGCAACTAAAAAATATTCTTCAATCAAATCTAAAAATAAAGCATAGTTAGTTATTTTAATAACAGGGTATCCAGAGTTTGTGGTGTTTGATACATTTTCAATATCTGCAAAAAATTTGGTATGAAAAACCCAAGGGTATTTTTCGTCGCCAATTTTAACAACCCCTTGTTTTGCTTGATTAAAAATTTTATCTACAACCAGTTTTGTTTTTAAACTACTCATTTAAACCCCACATATATTAATTTTATTATACCAAATTTTGGTGTTTAGGTCAATATTGTGGTTAAAGCATTACAAACCCCAATGCTAAAGCTAAAAACGAGCTAATAATGCTATGTGTTAATTTTTGAGTAAAATAAAATTTTAAATTAATGTTCATTTTCTTTAAAAAGGTTAGTGCTTGCAAATTTATGCTAATTCCGCCAAACGACGTAAGCCCACTAATAATAACTGCACTAAGTTTTGGGCTTAGGTTTAGTTTGCTAATATCTAAACAACCACGTGTTAATTCAATAATTCCATTTAGTGTGCTAGTTATTATATTTGTGTTTAAATTAGGAAATATTTTATTTAAAACCAGTGTTATTGGGTAAAATAAGTTAAATTGGTTAATTAATGTAATTAGCATAAAAAATATGCAAATATATCCGCCCACAATTAAAATACTTTTAATTGAACTGAGCATGCAGTTTTCAAGCATATTTTTACTTGGTGTAATAGTTGTGGTTTTACAATCAGATAAATCTTTGTTTTTATCAAACATATAGTTTCTATAAAGTAGTCCATTTATTATGGCGCTAGTAAAATGCGAAATTAACACAACATATCCAAGAGTTTTGTTTGTAAACATTCCAATGGCAACGGTTCCTAAAATAAATAGTGGTCCGCTTGTGCTAGTGAAACTAACAATTCGGTGGGCTTGTCCTAAATCAATAATTTTATTTTCATAAAGGTCGCTAGTTAGTTTTGCACCAACAGGATAACCCGAAAGTATGCTCATTAAATATACATATCCGCTAATTCCACTTGTGTTATATAATTTTTTTGTTATTGGTGCAATAGAGGCGCTGATTTTATTAACAAACCCAAGTTCGCCAAGAAGTTTAGTAAAAAAGAAAAAAGGAAATAGGGCAGGCAAAATGTTTGTTGCCCACACATTAAGTCCTGTTAAACTTGCTTTAATTGCAACTTCAGGCACAACAATTAAACAAATAATTATTAATAGTAAAAAAACCGATAAAAAAATTGTACTTTTTTTCAAATAGTTAACCCTTAAAATGTGTTATAATTAATAATAAAATTCAATCAAAACGCAACTAGTTATAATATAATAACTATTAAACAATAAATATATATTAAAATTTATGAAACTGCGGAGGCAAATATGTGTAAAATAAAAATTGGTTTGGCTTTAGGTGGTGGCGGTGCGCTTGGCATGGCACACATTGGTGTTTTAAAAGCTTTAAACGAACACGGCATTAATCCACAAATTATTGTGGGTACTTCAATTGGTTCGTTAGTTGGTGGTGTTTATGCATGTGGACTTCCACTTAGTTGCATGGAAAAGCATGCTTTAAAGGTAAAAACAGCACAACTATTTGATGTTAACTTAAATCCTTCTGGCATTCTTAGTGGTGCATCAGCAACAAAAGTTGTAAAAAACATTATTAAAACCGATTTTAATATCGAAGATTTACCAGTTAAATATGGTGCAGTTGCAGTAGATATTAACACAGGTGAAGAAGTTTTGCTTGATTCTGGCTCGCTTTTAACAGCAATTAGGGCAAGTATAAGTGTTCCGGGGGTGTTTGTTCCATGCCAAGTTAATGGTCGAACATTAGTTGATGGTGGGGTGCTAAACAATATTCCTGAAGACCACGTTAAAGCCATGGGTGCCGACGTGGTTTTGTCGGTTAATTTGCTTTCCGATTTTACGCCTTACACTAAGCCTAAAACAGCAATTCATTCGGTTGCATTTTCGTTTTTTATAATGCAAAAGAAATTAGTTGAAACAAAAAAGAAATACGCCGATTTGCGTATTAATTTGCCTTTAAAAGATTTTAGACAATATATTTTTAGTCAGGAATTGTCAGAAGATTTAATTGAAATTGGTTATAGAGAAACAATTAAACAAATGCCAAAAATTAAAAAGATTATTGCAAAAGTTCAACAAGCAAAGGGTAATAAATAACAAATTTAATACTATTAGTTTATCAAAAATAAAACATATAAAAAGCCACCGAAATTGGTGGCTTTTATTATATCTTAATGCTTTTTGTAAGTAGGTCAGGTGTATATTCTGGAATGGCATTGTTTTTTCTTAAAAGCATATAGTAAACTTGGTTTGCGCGGTCTTCAATTGCGGCTAATTCTTTATAAATTTCGCTTTGTTCAGCTTCAACATTATTAACTCTAATAATTAGGTTTGTGTTGGCGCTAACACTTTTTAGTAGTTCGTTGCTGTCGTTTTTAAATGCCAAAACTTTAATAAATGGTAACACTTTTAAATCGTAAATTGATTTTACTGCTTTAGCATTAATTTTTAGTAGGTTACCAAGCACAATGCGTTTAATTCTAGTGTAGGTGTAACGTTTTGTTTTAACTTGTAAAAGTAAATCGTTTAAATCTTTTGTGTTGCGGCTAACTTCATAAAATCTGTTTTCTAAACCTTCGCTAACATCAAACACTTTTTTAATGTCTTCTTTGCTTGCCATTTTAAGGGCGTATAGGCATAAATCGTTAAACACTTGTGTGTCAGGAAGTCCAAAGGTTTTAACTTCTTCTTTAAGTAGGGAATAGGTGAATGCGGGAACAAGCTTTTTAACTTTGTTTACTTTGCCAGTTTTATAAAGTCTTGCTCTAATTGCTGTTGCACTCGAGTTTTTTCCCACAACTTCTTCGCTAGCATAGTCGCTATCACCACGAGTAGTAAACACAGGGGTAATTTTACTATTAGTTTTAATTAGTGCTTTTAAATATTCAATAGCCAAAATGTTGTTTGGTTGTTTTAAAATGTTTCCAACTTCTGTAATTTCGCTAAATGCAACTTTTTCCGATTTAATAAGGTCGTCAATTGCTTTTTCACGGCTAACAACTAAAGAATTTCCTTGGTCTAAATATTGTTTAAGTTTAGTTTTATACTCTTTTGGCTCTTCAGCTAAAAACTTTGCAATTTCTTGTAGTAGTGCAGTGTTTTCGGTTTCGCAACCAAAGGCAAGGTGAGTAACATTTTCAAAACTGTTTGCAATTTTAACTCCGGCAAGTGCAAAAATTTCAGCAGTACTTGTTGCATAGGCTGTTGGCATTTGAACAACAATATCGGCACCAGCTTCAAGTGCAATGCGGGCTCTAACGTGTTTATTTAAAATTGTTGGTTCTCCACGTTGAGTAAAGTTGCCACTTAAAATAACCATAACAGCATCGGCGCCACTTTGGCGTTTAGCGTCAGTTATGTGTTTTAAATGGCCGTAATGGAACGGGTTATATTCACTAATAATTGCACAAATTTTCATACTTCATCACCTATTTAAGTTTACTAGATTAAGTTATTTTACTATAATACATTATATAATAATAACTATTGTTTTAGCAAAACAAAATTCGTATTTATTTAAAAAATGGAGATATTATGGACATTAAAGGTATTAATTCGGCTTTTGAAAACGATTTATTAACAAAAGCGCAAAATGCACAAAAAACAATTGTACTGCCAGAGGCTGGCATGAACGAACAAGTAATGCAAGCGGGCATTATGGCTGCCGAAAACAAAATTGCAAAAATGGTTTTGCTTGTTTCCGACAATAAATTAACTAAAAAATTTAATGTTAAGGAAAGTGAATATTTAAAAGTTGTAAACATCACTAATTCCGATTTAACACCGGTTTTACAAAATGCACTTTACCTTAAACGTAAAGAAAAAGGCGTAACCCTAGAGGGTGCTTTAGAACTTTTAAAGAACCCAATATATTTTGCAACCATGATGGTTGAACTTAGTTTAGTAGATGGGCAAGTTGGTGGTGCCGAATTTACCACTGCCGATGCTCTTCGTCCGGCACTTCAAATTATTAAAGGAAAAACTAAAGAGTCTTTAATTTCTAGCTACATGATTATGATTTCCGATAATAAAGAATTTGGCGAAAATGGTGTTGTTGTGCTATCAGATTGTGGTTTAAACATCGACCCAACTGCCGACCACTTAAAACAAATTTGTTTCGACACAGTTAAATCGGCAACAACTGTTGCAAATATTTCGGTTCCTCGTGTTGCACTTTTAAGTTATTCAACAAAGGGCAGTGCCGATGGCGATAGCGCATTAAAAGTTAGAGAAGCAACAAACTTAATTTTGGCACAAAATCCAAACTTTATTGTAGATGGCGAGTTTCAATTTGATTCGGCAGTTGTTCCAAGTGTTTGTGCTAAAAAAGCTCCGGGAAGTAGTGTTGATGGTAAAGCAAACATTCTAATTTTCCCAGACCTTCAAAGCGGAAACATTTCATATAAAATTATGCAACGTTTTGCAGGATTTAAGTGTATTGGACCAATTACTCAAGGGTTTAGAAAACCGGTTAACGATTTAAGCCGTGGCGCCGATGCAAACGAAATTTTACGTGCAATTGCAATAACTGCTTTGCAATGTGAATAGTTTTGTTGAATTAAACAAAAATTTATGATAGAATAATCAAGTAAAAATTAACAAATAAAGGAATATTTAACATGAAAATTTTAGTATTAAACGCAGGCAGTTCAAGCCTAAAATTCCAACTTTTAAACATGGAAGATGAATCTGTTATTGCAAAAGGTAATGCCGAACGTATTGGCATTGAGGGCAGCTTTTTAACCTATAAAGCAAATGGCAAAGCATACACCAACAAATATTTAATGCCAACACACGTGGAAGCAATGGAACACATTATTGCAACTTTAACCGATCCTGAAATTGGAGTAATTAAAAAAATTACCGAAATTTCTGGTTTTGGGCACAGGGTTGTTAATGTTGGCGAAACATATTTTGATAGCGTTGTTGTAACCCCAGAAGTGTTAGAAGATTTTAAAACAAAAGTAGATTTTTCTCCACTTCATGTTCCTGGTGCAATTTCTGGTATTGAAGCATGCTATAAAATTGCTCCAAAAATTAAAAACGTTGCAGTTTTTGATATTGGTTTCCACAAAACATTACCAGACTATGCTTATCGTTATGCTTTACCTAAAGAAGATTACGAGGAACTTAAAATTCGTAAATATGGTGCACATGGCACAAGCCACCGCTTTGTATCACAAGAGTGTGCAAAACTTTTAGGCGAAGTAGAAGGAACAAAAATTGTTACTTGCCACCTAGGCAGCGGCAGCAGCATGTGTGCTGTTAAAGATGGTAAAAGTGTAGATACTTCAATGGGATTTACTCCTTTAGAAGGCTTAGTTATGGGAACCAGAACTGGCGATATTGACGCATCTGTTGTTAACTTTATTGCCGAAAAACGCAACATGACAGCTAAAGAAGTTGTTAATTATTTAAACAAAAAAAGTGGTATGTTTGGTCTTTGCGGATATTCCGACATGCGTGATGTCGAAGCAAATCTAGAAACTAATGCAGATTGCAAACTAGCATACGATGTTATGTGTTATCGCGTAATTAAATATATTGGTTCTTATGCTGCAGCAATGGGTGGGCTAGATGCAATTGTGTTTACTGGTGGCATTGGCGAACGTGACCCACAAGTTCGTGAAACTGTGTTAAGTTCACTTAAATTCTTAGGTGTTGAGTTTGATGCAGAAAAAAATCCAAGTGTGTTTGGTGATTTTGGCGAATTATCAACCGAAAACAGTAAAGTTAAAGTTTACGTAATTCCAACCAACGAAGAACTTGTTATTGCTCGCGAAACCAAAGATTTAATTAAATAATTAGAAAAATAGTTAATTTTATAATTGACAAACAGTCTTAATTGTTCTATACTTTGTAAGCGATTTAAAAAATTTGTTAGGAGGTGCTATTAAATGGCAGTACCAAAGGGAAAGGTTTCTAAAGCAAGACGTAATTCCAGAAAAGCAAACTGGAAAGTTTCAACACCTTCTATTGTTGAATGTCCTCATTGCCACGAACTAACTGCTCCTCATAGAGTTTGCGCTAAATGCGGATACTATGATGGCGTTCAAGTTAAAAAAGTAGGCAAGGAAACTAAAGAATCTAAATAATTTAAGTTTAGAAAAATAAAATAAAAAATCTCGCACAATTTATGTGCGATTTTTTTTGCTTATTTTTGCTTAAAAAACACGTTTTTTTAGCATTTATTTTAAATTTTAAAATTTTTTGGTTTATTTAATTTAATAAATTAAATAATTTATGCTAAAATGGTAGTTGTAAAAAATTATACTTGGAGTTATTATGTCGAAAATTATTTTAGATGTTAATGGCGCCGATTATTCGCCAACCGAACTTGTTTTAGGGGCAATTAAGGCGGTTAATTTTCATACCGATTTAACCATGGTTTTATGTGGTAATCAACCTGAAATTGAAGAAGTTTTAAAAACCGAAACTTACGATAAATCTCGCATAGAAATTGTTCATGCTCCCGACACAATTACAAACATGGACGTTCCAACAGTGGCAATTAAAACTAAAACCGAAAGTTCACTTTATAAAGCATATGAAATGCTAAGAAACGACGAAACTGTTAGCGCCATTGTTAGTGCAGGTTCTACGGGTGCGGTTTTAACAGGTGCTTTTTTACGTATTGGCAGAATTAAAGGTGTTTCACGCCCAGCACTTTGCCCAATTCTTCCAACCATCGATAGGGAAGATGGCATGGTTGCATTAACCGATAGTGGAGCCAATGTAGATTGTAAACCAATTAACCTAGCACACTTTGCAATTATGGGTAGTGCTTATTTAAAATGTGTTTATGGCATTAACAGTCCTCGAGTTGCACTTTTAAACATTGGCACTGAAGAAAAGAAGGGGAACGATCTGCTTCACGAAACATACCCAATTTTTAAAAACCTACCAATTAACTTTGTTGGTAACATGGAGGGGCGCGACCTTCTTAGTGGTAATGTAGATTTAGTTGTTGCCGATGGTTTTGCAGGTAATGTGCTTTTAAAGAGTACTGAAGGTGCGGTTTTAAACTTGCTTAAACTGCTTAAAACAGACATTAAAAGCCACACATCTTCTAAAGTTGGTGCATTGTTTATGAAAGGTACATTCGACCGCATTAAAAGGCGTATGGACTATAATAATCGTGCTGGAGCTGTTTTGCTTGGCTGTAAAAAACTTGTTGTAAAATCTCATGGCAGCAGCAAACGCGAAAGCATTTATCAAAGCATTTTGCTTGCATACAACATGGATAAAGCAAATTTATGCAAAGTTATTGAAGACGAAATTAGTAAGGTTGAATTAGATATTAATGAATAATGTTGAAATCCTAGAACAAAAAATAGGTTACACTTTTAAAAATAAAGAATTAATAATTAAAGCACTATCACATAGTTCGGCATCTTCAACATTTAACTACGAACGAATGGAGTTTTTAGGCGATAGTTTGCTTAGCTATATAGTTGCCGAACATCTATATTTCAATTTTAACCAAGAAGTTGGAAAAATGAGTGTTTTACGTAGCAACCTAGTTTCAACTAACGCACTATCTAAAATTGTGTTAGATAATGGTTGGAAAAATTTAATTACGGTTGGAGCAAGTGTTGCAAGCACAAAAAATATAGCAAAAAATGTTTTAGCCGATGTTTTTGAAAGTATAACCGCTGCAATATATTTAGATGCGGGAATTGAAGAAACTAAAAAGTTTGTTAACAAGTTTGTGCTTAACAATGTTGAACTTGTTGTTAACACCGATTATAAAACTTTGCTTCAAGAAAAAGTTGCAAGCATAAATCCAAGTCATAAATTAAGTTACAAACTTATTTCAAGTGCTGGCCCAAGCCACGCATTAGTGTTTACTATGGGTTTATATTTTAACGATGGTTTGGTTGCAACTGCAAGTGCAAACAATAAAAAATCGGCTGAGCAGTTGTGTGCTCAAGCATTCTTAGAACAAATTAATAAAAATGGCTTAAATGCTTAATTTTAACTTAATGGCTAAAAATTTTTGGAGGAATTATTTTGAATTTTAAACAAATAGAAATGGTTGGGTTTAAATCGTTTGCCGACCCAATTAAAATAACATTCGATAATGGTATTACAGCAATTGTAGGCCCAAATGGTTGCGGAAAAAGTAACGTTGCCGATGCAATTAGATGGGTTTTAGGTGAGCAAAGCAGTAAAATGCTTCGTGGAACCAGCATGCAAGACGTAATTTTTAAAGGAACCGAAAAACGCAAAAGTATGTCTTTTTGCGAAGTTTCTTTAATGTTCGATAACTCAAATAAAATTTTCAAAAGCGACTACGACGAAATTTGCATTACTCGTAAACTATATCGCAGCGGCGATAGCGAATATATGCTTAATCACACAAACTGCCGTTTAAAAGATATTATCGAAATTTTACACGATAGTGGTATTGGTAAAAGCGGATATAGCATTATTGGTCAAGGTAAAGTTGAAGAAATTATTAACTCTAAACCAATCGATCGTCGTGCAATTTTTGAAGAGGCTGCTGGTATTGCCGGATTTAAAGCAAAAAAGGTTGACGCAGAACGTAAACTAGAACGCACACGTGATAATTTGGTTCGTATAACCGACATTGTTTCCGAGTTAGATAGGCAATTAAAACCACTTCGTCATCAAGCTGAAGTTGCTAAAAAATATCTTGAACTTAAAGAAAAATTAAAAAGTTTAGAAGTTAATGCCTACATTTATCAATATGACTATGCTGCAGCAAACAAAGCCGAAATTGAAACAAAAATTAATGCAATTTTAGAAGAAATGGCACTTCGTCAAGGAAAGTTAGATCAAGTTATTTTAGATTATAATCAAACTTTCGACCATGTTAACACCATCGACTCTGAAATTTCTAATTTGCGTGATATTATTTTAAACATAACTGTTCAACTTGAAAAGCAAGCAGGTCAAACCAACTTAATTAACGAAAAAATTCAAACTCGCAAATCTGAGGCAAAACGTTTAAGCGAGGAACTTAACAAAATTAATCAAAACAGCCAGGCTTTTAACAATGAGTTAAATGCCAAGGTTTCCGAACTTAATTCCAAGAAAAATAAATTAGAAAGTCTTAATGCTGAAATCGATGAAGTTTCGGTAATATATGAAAAAATTAATGGCGAACTTGCAAAAAGTGAAGATGATGCCAAAGAAACTCAACGTAAACTTTTCGAAACACTAAGTAAACTTGGCGATGTTAAGGCTCAAATTAGTGCTTTAAACGCTGAAAAAACCACATATTCCGAACAATTAAAAAACTTAGAGGGTAACTTAACAAACGTTAAAGTTAAACTTTCTGAAAGCCGCACAAATGTTTCGGAATGCAAACAAACAATCGAAAATCTTTCAAACAATAAAAACAAATTAAACAACTTAATTAACGAACATATATCTGAACAAAATAGGTTAGATGTTCAGTTTAAAAATGCCGAGGCAACTTTAAACAATATTAACTCTAACATTCTATCTTTAGAGCACCGCAAAAAAATGCTTGAAGATATGCAACGTGAATACGAGGGGTATAACGGAAGTGTTAAACGCTTGCTTACCGATGCTGAACGTAATGGCAACCTAAAAAATAAAATTGTTGGTGTTTTGGCATCACTTATTAAAGTTCCGCAAACCTATCAGGCTGCAATCGAAATGGCATTGGGTAGTGCTGTTCAAAATGTTGTAACGCACAGCGACGATGGTGCAAAAGAGTTAATTAACTACTTAAAACAACGCGAATATGGTAGAGTAACATTCTTGCCAATTAACACAATTAAAGAACGTTATTTCGATAACTCCTATCGTAAACTATTAAATGCTCAGGGAGTTTATGGCGTTGCAAGCGAACTTATTTCATATAATAAAAACATTGCAAACGTTGTTTCAAACTTGCTTGGTGGCACAGTTGTTGTAGATACAATTAACACAGCTGTAAATTTGGCTAAACAAAGCCACTATGGCTTCCGTATTGTTACATTAGATGGCGATGTTATTAACCCACAAGGTAGCATTACTGGTGGTAGTAAAAAATCGCAAGTTGCAAACCTACTTTCTCGTGAAACCGAAATTGAAACATCAAACAAATCGCTTTTAAAACTTCAAACCGAAAAAGACGAAACTTTAAAAGAGGTTAGTGTTTTATCTAACAAACTTTCGGCAGTGTCGGAAGTTGTTAAACAAAAAAGCAACGAACTTCGCGAGGTTGAACTTAGCCTTGCTGCTGAAACTGAGCGTTACGAAAAATATAATTCAATTTCGCTTAGTCTAGAAGAAGAAAGTAATTCGTTAACAGGCGAAATTGCTAAAACAAATCAAATTATAGAGGCAATTACTAATGAAGTTGCAAAAATTAGTAACACCGAAAATTTAGAAGATAATCCAACTTCAACTTTAGAAGAAAATAATAGTCAATTTACTGAAATGCGTTTAAAACGCGACGAATATGCTAATAAACTTACAAATTTAAAAGTTGAAATTGCTTCTGTTTCAAGTGAAATTTTAAGTTTAGAAGGCGATATTGAGCGTGTAAAATTCGCATTATCTAACAACAACTCAATTCGTGCCGAACTTGAAAAATCTGTTCAAGAAAACAATTCACAACTTTTAGCTTTTGAAAGCATGGTTACAACAGCAGCTGAGGCTGAAAGTGTTAACCTAGATATTAAAAAGCTAGACGAAACCAAGGCACAAGTTAACGAATTAACAAATCAAAAATCAACTTGTCAAGCTACTTTAAGAAAGCTAGAAGAAGAAAGAATGGCTCTTACTGCTGAGGTTGATAAACTTCAAGATAAAAAACACGCACAAGATATTGCTCTTAGCAAAATTGATACCGACATCGAAACACTTCAAGAACGTGTTTGGACCGAGTACGAATTAACTTATAACACAGCACAAGACTATAAACTTCCAGAGTTCGATGTTAAGCAAGGTCTAGTTGATATTAACACTTTGCGTCGTGAAATTAACAAATTGGGTAATGTTAACGTTAATGCTATTGAAGATGTTAAGTTAATTGAAGAGCGTCATGGTAGTATGTATGTTCAAGCACAAGACTTAATTAAAGCTGAAGAAGACTTAAAACAAATTATTAAAGATTTATCTGAAGAAATGACTGCTAGGTTCGATGAAGCATTCAACCAAATTAATGCTAACTTTGGTGTTGTATTTAAAGAACTTTTTGGTGGCGGAAATGCAAGGCTTCAACTTGTTCAAACCGAAGATATGCTTGAAGCTGGTGTAGATATTATGGCTGAACCTCCAGGAAAAAAATTAAGTAACATAACACTTTTATCTGGTGGCGAAAAATCACTTACTGCTATTGCAATTTTGTTTGCTATTTTACGACTTCGTCCAATGCCTTTCTGTTTACTAGACGAAATTGAAGCGGCACTCGATGAAGCTAATGTTGCAAGGTTTGCTCGCTACTTACAACGTTATTCCGAATCTACACAATTTATTGTAATTACTCACAAAAAGCCAACAATGGAACATGCAGATGCGTTGTTTGGTGTTACAATGGAAGAAAAGGGTGTAAGTAAAGTAGTTTCAGTTAAACTTACCGATGCTATTAAAAATATAGAGGAAAATTAATATGGGATTATTTTCAAAATTATTTGCTGGACTTAAAAAAACTAAAGATAGCATTGCAAACAAAATTAACTCTATTTTTGTTGGCGAACTCGACGACGATTTTTATGAGGAACTAGAATATGTTTTAATTAGTTCCGATATTGGTGCCGAAGCAACCGAAGAAATTATTGACGAAGTTAAAAAGTTGGCAAAAAAACAACATGTTAAATCTGCCGACGATTTTAAAAAATTGTTGCGTGAAGTTATGGTTAACATGCTAACTGAAGTTGAAGACGAGCAAATTGAATATCCGGTTCTTATAACTTTTGTTGGTGTTAATGGTGTTGGAAAAACAACCGCAATTGGTAGAATTGCGCACAAGTTTAAATCTGAACACAAAAACGTTTTAATGGTTGCAGGCGACACTTTTCGTGCCGCTGCAAGCGACCAATTAACCGAGTGGTCTAAACGTGCAGGCGTTCGTATTGTTAAATATGGCGAAGGTACCGACCCAGCTGCAGTTGTGTTTGATGGTATTAGCAGTGCAAAAGCAAAACACGATGATGTTGTTTTGGTAGACACTGCAGGGCGTTTACACAACAAAACCAATTTGATGGAAGAACTTAAAAAGATTTCTAAAATTATTAATCGCGAATGGGAAGGCGACTATAAAAATTATTTAGTTATCGATGCAACAACAGGTCAAAACGCACTTTCACAAGTTGAAACTTTTAACGAATGTGTTGGCATTGATGGCATAGTTTTAACAAAGTTAGATGGAACAGCAAAAGGTGGCATTGTGTTTGCAATTGCAAAACAATATGGTGTTCCTGTTAAGTTTGTTGGTGTTGGCGAAGGTTTGGAGGATATTACCGAGTTCGACCCAGTTGAATTTGTTAACGGAATAATTTAAAAAACAAAATGCAGGCTAACTTGCTTGCATTTTTTATGTGGTGTTAAATGTTTTTTTACTTATTTGTTGGCTAAAATTATATTGTTTGATTATATTTATAATAATTTAAAACATAATTTTACTATTTATTATTGACATAATGTGTTTTTTAAGTATAATACTATATGTAAAGTTATTTTGCTTTACACTAAAAGGGTTGTTATGACTTTAGACGAAACAATTTTATTTAGTTCGCTTTACAACATTTATGGCGAGTTATTAACAAACAAACAAAAACAGATTTTTGAAAGTTATGTTTTTAATAATTTAAGTTTAGCTGAAATTGCCGAAAACTTTGGCATTTCGCGTCAGGCTGTGCTTGATTGTGTTAACAAAGTTTGCACTCAGTTAAATAAATACGAGAAAATTCTTAATGTGTTTAAAAATAACGCAACCACAAAACAAGTGCTCGAAAATGTTAAATTAAGTGTAACCGACCAAAAGTTAATTAAACAAATTAACAATTTACTTAACAATTTATAAGGAGATTATATGGCTTTATTTGGCTCATTAAGCGAAAAACTTTCACACGTTTTTTCAAAGCTTACAAAGCATGGTGTGCTAACCGAACTTGAAATTAAAAATGCCATGCGTGAAATTAGAATTGCGCTTCTAGAAGCTGACGTTAACTTTTTAGTTGTTAAAGACTTGGTTTCAAAAATTTCTGAAAAATGTAGTGGTGAGCGTGTTTTAAAAAGTTTAACACCTGGGCAACAAGTTATTAAAATTGTTAACGAAGAATTAACAGCTTTAATGGGTAGCACAAACTCAAAACTAACAATTGCATCTAAACCGCCAACAATAATTTTAATGTGCGGGTTACAGGGTGCTGGTAAAACCACCATGTGTGGCAAACTTGCAAAAATGCTTAAAAAGCAAGGCAAAAAACCAATGCTTGTTGCTTGCGATATTTACAGACCAGCAGCAATTAACCAATTAAAAGTGGTTGGCAAAAGTGTAGATGTAGAAGTTTACGATGAGGGCACTCAAAAACCAGAAAAAACTGCATTTAATGCACTAAAGTATGCCGAAAAGAAAGCATACGATGTCGTAATTATAGATACTGCTGGTAGGTTACACATTAACGAAGAGTTAATGACCGAACTTAAAAATGTTAAAAAAGCAGTTAATCCTACCGAAATTTTGCTTACTGTAGATTCCATGACTGGTCAAGATGCAGTAACAGTTGCCGAAAGTTTTAATAACGAACTAGACATTACTGGTGTTATTTTAACTAAACTCGATGGCGATACTCGTGGTGGTGCAGCACTTTCAATTAAGGCTGTAACTGGCAAACCAATCAAGTTTTGCGGTGTAGGCGAAAAAATGGACGACATCGAGCCATTTTATCCAGATCGCATGGCATCACGTATTTTAGATATGGGTGATGTTTTAACGTTAATTGAAAAAGCCCAAGCAGCCGTAACTGAAGAAGATGCTAAAAAACTTGAAAAGAAATTTAGAGAAAATTCGTTTACCTTTGAAGATTATTTGGCTCAGTTCGACCAAGTTAAAAAAATGGGTAACATAACCGATATTTTAAATATGATTCCAGGTGCAAACAAGTTTAAACTTAATGCATCTATGATAGATGAAAAACAAATTGCACGCAATAAAGCAATAATTCAAAGCATGACTCCATATGAACGTCGCAATCCAGATTGCATTAAGGGTAGTCAGAAAAAACGTATTGCTGCAGGAAGTGGAACATCTATTCAAGAGGTTAATGCTTTGCTTAAAAACTTCTATCAGTCTAAGGAACTTATGAAGCAAATGAGCAGTGGCAAAGGCAAATTTAGAATGCCGTTTTAATTAATTTAGGTTTTTAAATTTTTTTGGTTAAAAAAATTGTATATACAAATTTAAAAAGGAGAAAAATTATGGCAGTTAAAATCAGATTAACACGTCTTGGAGATAAAAAATCACCTTTCTACCGTGTTGTAGTTGCTGATTCAAGAACATCAAGAGATGGCAAAGTTATTGAAAAACTTGGAACATACGATCCAAAAACCGATCCTGCTGAAATCAAAATTGATGTAGAAAAAGCTAAAACTTGGATTAGTAATGGTGCTCAACCAACTGAAACAGCTAAAACAATTTTAGTTAAAGCTGGCGTTATTGAAGCTAGCGGCAAAAAAACAGCTCCAAAGTCAGACAAAAAGAAAAAACAAGCATAGTTTATAAAGGAGGTCTAAATGGACCAATTAGTATCTTATATTGTTAAATCCTTAGTTGACAATCCAGATAAAGTTGAAGTTACAACTGAGCAAGAAAGCGAAAAAGTTGTAATTGTTAAAGTGGTTGTTGATCCAGCTGACTTAGGTAAAGTTATTGGAAAGGGTGGCAGAATTGCAAGTTCAATTCGCACAATAATTAAATCTGCTAGTGCAAAATCGGGCAGACGCTTTATTGTTAAAATTTCTTAATTTTAAAAAGGTGCTTATTTAAGCACTTTTTTTATTTGTAAACATGGGTGCTGTTGTGCTAAAATATAGTTAATATAAAGTACTTTGCAAACTTGCAAAAAGCAACTAAATTTAGGCAAATTTTAAAGGATAATGTTATGAATAAAATTGAAATAGGAATGTTAACAAAACCACAAGGCTTAAAAGGTGAATTTAGAGTAAAGCACAACCAAAGTGCCTTACAACTTTTTTTTGATTTAAAACAAATTGAAATTGGCGGACGAGCTTTAACTGTTTTAAATGTTACAGATAGGGGTGGTTTCTTTATATTAAAAACTAAAGAAATTACATCTATCGACGAAGTAGAACGTATGCGTACTGCAAAAGTTTACACCTACGTTTCCGACGAAGAGGCTATTGAAGTTAACCATAATGTTGGCTACCGTGTGTTTAAGGGTGAAGAAGAAATTGGTACAGTTATGGAAGTTAACAACTATGGTTCAACCGATGTTTACACGTTAGGCACAGGTCAAAGTTTTGCAGTTATTCCAGGTTTGTTTTTAGATGTTGACGACCAAAATCAAATTATTAAAGTAGATGCTAAACTTTTAGACGAGGTTTTAGTATGAAAATAACAATTTTAACATTGTTTCCAAAAATGTTTGAGGCTTTAAACGAAAGTTTAATTGGTAAAGCAATTAACAAAAATTTAATCGAACTAGAAGTTGTTAATTTTCGTGATTTTTCAAACAATAAACACAAAAAAGTAGACGACTATGCTTTTAGTGGCGGAGCTGGCATGGTGCTTACACCTCAACCAATATACGATTGTTTACAAAGCGTATTAACAAAAGATAGTTATGTTGTTTATATGTCGCCTAAAGGAACGCCATTAACTCAAAACAAAGTAAAAAATTTGGCAACAACAATTAAGCATTTAGTTATAATTTGTGGGCACTACGAGGGCATGGACGAACGAATTATAACACTTTGTGTTAACGAACAAATTAGTGTTGGCGATTTTATTTTAACTGGTGGCGAAATTCCGGCAATGGCACTTGTTGATTCGGTAAGTAGATATGTTGATGGTGTTTTGCATAATTCTGAAAGCACCGAGGACGAAAGTTTTTCAGATGGGCTTTTAGAATATCCGCAATATACACGTCCGCAAGAGTTTATGGGGTTAAAAGTGCCAGATGTTTTAATTAGTGGTAACCATAAAGAAATTGAAAAGTGGAAACAAGAACAAAAAATTATTGAAACAAAAAAATATAGACCAGATTTATTAAAAGATAAAAAATAAAAGGAAGTTTATGATAATTCAATGGTTTCCAGGGCATATGACAAAAGCCCTACGAATGATGGAAAAAGAAATTAAAGTTGTAGATACAATTATTTATGTTCTAGATGCTAGAGCGCCTTTTTCTTGTGTAAATCCAAAACTTAATTCAATAATAGGCGAAAAACCAATCATTTATGTTTTAAACAAATGTGATATGGCAAACCCAGAAACAACCAAAGAATGGCAAGAATATTTTTCTAAATTTGGGTCTACTTGCATAATGCTTAATTCAACCGAAAGCGGAACAGCTAAAAAAGTTGAGAGTGCAATTAGAAATGCACTTAAAGCAAAAATAGAAAAGTTGAAATTAAAGGGTATTAACACCATTTTGCGTGCAATGGTTTTAGGGGTTCCAAACAGTGGTAAAAGCACATTAATTAACAACTTATGTGGTGTTGCAAAAACCATAACTGGTAATCGCCCAGGTGTAACAAAAGGTAAACAATGGGTTAAAATTGCAAGCGGAATCGAAATTTTAGATACTCCAGGCACTTTGTGGCCAGCATTCGATAACAACCAAGTTGCGCATCATTTGGCTTATATTGGCTCAATTAAAGAAGAGGTTCTAGACATTCCAAGTTTAAGTTTAGATTTTATTTCCGACATTATAAACATCGATAAAACCATTTTAGAATCTAGATACAATATTCAAATTGAACCAGACGACGAACCTATTATGGTTTTAGAAAAAGTTTGCGAAAGCCGAGGCTATAAATTAAAACGCAATGAGCTTGATTACGACCGTGGTGCTTTTGCATTAATTAACGATTTTAAAAGTAACCGACTTGGCAAAATTTCGCTTGAAAAAGTAGCCGACATTAAAAAACTAAAAATTAAAGATAGGAAGCAAGATGTTTAATTTTGATTTAGGCTTTAAAACCGAAAACATTAATTTAATTGCTGGCGTAGACGAAGCAGGTCGTGGTCCGCTTGCTGGGCCAGTTTGCGTTGCTGCAGTAATTATGCCACTTGAACAAAATAAAATTATTAGTGGTGTTAACGATAGTAAAAAATTAACCGAGAAAAAACGTGAAGCTTTATTCGATGAAATAATAAACACTGCTTTGGCTTACAAAATTGAGCTTGTTAGCGAAAAAGAAATTGACCGAGTAAACATTCTAAATGCAACAAAACAGGGCATGAAGCAGGCAATTTGTGGCTTAAACACAAAGCCAGACCTTGTTTTAATTGACGCAGTTAAATTAGATGGCATTAATGTGCCACAAGAAAGCATTATTAAAGGCGACGCAAAAAGCTATAATATTGCAGCGGCATCTATTTTGGCTAAAGTTACTCGTGATAGATTGATGCTTGAACTTGATAAAAAATATCCTGAGTATAACTTTAAAAAGCATAAGGGGTATGGAACAAAAGAACACATTGAAAACTTAAAAAAGTTTGGTAAGTGCGAAATTCATAGAGATAGTTTTATAAAAAACTTTGTAGGTGGCAATGAATAGTTTAGGTGTTTTAGGCGAAACACAAGCCAAAGAGTTTTTAATAAAAAACAAATATAAAATTTTAAAAACTAACTACATATGTCCAATTGGCGAAATAGATATTGTTGCAAAGCAAAATAATGTTATTGTTTTTGTTGAGGTTAAAACCCGAACAAACACAAAATTTGGCTTGCCAAGAGAAAGTGTAACCCCTTATAAACAAAACAAAATAAGGGCAGTTGCAACATGTTTTTTAAAAGAAAATAAGCTTACGGATATTCCGGTTAGGTTTGATGTAATTGATATTTTAAACGGAAACATCACCCACATTCCAAATGCGTTTTAAATATACCTTTGTTTAGGGGAAATTTTAAAATATTTGCGAATATTTTGCAAAAAATACTTGTATTAATAATTTTGTTATGTTATTATATTCCGTAATGACTTCGGTTGGTCCGCTGATTACTTAAGACGAATCATGAACAACTAATAAAATATTAGGAGGAATTGTAAGTCATGAATTTAATCGATTTAATTGAAAAAGAAAATTTAAAACCTGAATTACCTGAATTTGCTGTTGGTGACACAGTTAAGGTTTTCATTAAAATTGTTGAAGGTGGCAAGGAACGTATCCAAGCATTTGAAGGCGTTGTAATCGCTAAAAAACATTCAAGTGTTCGTGAAACATTCACCGTTCGTCGTGTATCATTCGGCGTAGGCGTTGAAAAAACATTCCCACTACACAGCCCACGTATCGACCATATTGAGGTATTAAAGAAAGGTAAAGTTAGACGTGCTAAACTTTATTACCTACGTGAATTATCAGGTAAAGCTGCTAAGATTAAAGAAAAACAAACAACTAAATCTGAATAATTACAAAATATTCCACTTGTTTTCAAGTGGTTTTTTTGTTGCCACAATATGTATATATAATAAAGATAATATATAAGTATATATAAATAACAAAAGTTTATGTTGTTCACTTTTGCCATATTATTTTGTTGTTAATTTGAATTTTTTTTGCTAATATAGTTTCGTTAGCATTTTTGCTAACCCTACAAATTATTTGAGGTTATTATGCTTTCAATAGTTAAAAGTTTTGGTCTTAACGGAATAGATGGCTATTTAGTTAGGGCGGAAATTGATATTAATCAAGGTTTGCCTGGCTACGACATTGTTGGTCTTGTTGGCACAGCAATTAAAGAAAGTAAAGAGCGTGTTCGTAGTGCAATTAAAAATAGTGGGTTAAACTATCCAGTTACTAAAATAACTGTTAACTTAGCTCCTGCAAACACAAAAAAAGATGGTCCCGTTTACGACCTTGCAATTGCAGTTGGCATTTTATCGGCAACCAATCAAATAAAAATTGAAAACACAAAACAATTTGTATTTTTAGGTGAACTATCGTTAGATGGCACTGTTCGAAAGATTAATGGTGTTCTGCCAATTTTAATTTCAGCAAAACAAAATGGATTTAACAACATAATAATTCCTTACGATAATTTAAACGAAGCAAGTTATTTAAGTGACATTAGTGTTTATCCAGTTAAAACATTAACTGAACTTGTAAAATTTTTAAATGGCGAGCAAACCATTAATGCAGTTGAGTTTTGTGATTATAACGAAAAAGCAAACAACTTTGAAAGCCCTTACAACTTTAAAAATGTTAAAGGGCAAAATGCAGCAAAACGAGCACTCGAAATTGCTGCAGCAGGTGGGCATAATCTGTTAATGGTTGGTCCTCCAGGTTCTGGCAAAACATTGCTTGCAAAATGCTTTCCAAGCATTCTACCAAAACTTACATTTGAAGAAGCATTAGAAGTTACAAAAATTCATAGTGTTGCTGGCGTTTTAGATAATTCGGTTGGAATTATTTGTTCACGTCCGTTTAGGTCGCCACATCACACAACAACCACAGTTGCTTTAACTGGTGGTGGCAGAAATGCAAAACCAGGCGAAATTAGCCTTGCGCACAACGGAGTGTTGTTTTTAGATGAACTTCCAGAATATTCGCGTAATTCCATCGAAACTTTAAGGCAACCACTTGAAGATGGGGTTATAAATGTTGCAAGGTTAGATAACACTGTAGAATATCCTGCAAATTTTACACTAATTGCCAGCATGAATCCGTGTCCATGTGGAAATTATGGTAATAAAGAAAAAGAGTGCAAGTGCACACCTCAACAAATACACAAATATTTAGCAAAATTATCTGGTCCGCTTATGGACCGCATTGATATGCATATTGAAGTAGACAATGTTAAATTTTCCGACCTAAATAGTGTTGCCGACGAAGAAAGTAGCGAGCAAGTTAAACTTCGTGTAGATAAAGCCAGACAAATTCAACTTAATCGTTTTAAAACTTCTAAAAATTATAGTAATGCAAAAATGAACGATGTTCAACTAAAAAAATATTGCAAACTAGATTTTGAGTCTGAAGAAACATTACGTTTGGCATTTGATAGTTTTGGATTAAGTGCTAGGGCATATAGTCGTATTTTAAAAGTTGCTCGCACCATAGCCGATTTAGATGGCTCCGAAAACATAGAACTTAATCATTTAATGGAAGCAATATCTTACAGAACATTAGATAAAAAATATTGGAATAATTAATAATGTTAAATAATTTAGAAAAATCAATACTATATGTTTCAACTTGTGGGTTTATAACTTACAAAAAACAATATAAACTTGTGTTTGAAACAAACATTGAAAACTTAATTAATAATTTTGATTTATTTTTATTAGAAGCAAAAAGTGTTTTAACCGATAAAGAAATTTCAGAACTAAAATCTAATTTTGATTTATCAAAACTAAACAACTACGTTTCAAATTTATATGGTGGCGGAATAAGTGTTGTAACAATAAAATCTAACACATATTCTAAACTACTTTCCGAAATTGATAATCCTCCTTTGGTTTTATATGCAAAGGGTAATATAAATTTACTAAACTCAGTTAGTGTTGCAATTGTTGGCACACGTAGGGCAAGTAGGTATGGTAAAGAAGTTACCGAAAAATTTTCTAAGGAACTAGCAAGTTCTGGCGTAACAATTGTTAGTGGGCTTGCCGATGGCGTAGACACATTTGCACACACAGCTTGTTTAGAAGCAAAAGGAAAAACCATTGCGGTTTTAGGAAGTGGACTAAACGAAATTTATCCTGCCACAAACACAAATTTAGCAAATAAAATTGTTGATAGTGGTGGTTTAATAATTAGTGAGCATAAACCAAACGAAAAACCACAAACCTACTATTTTCCAGTTCGAAACCGAATTATTGCTGGGCTTAGTAAGGCGGTGCTTATTACAGAGGCAACCGAAAAAAGTGGAAGCATGCACACTAAAAACTATGCACTAGAGTTTGGCAGGGAGTTGTTTGTTGTTCCGGGCAGAATAACCGATATTTATTCGGCAGGTTGCAACAAAATTATAAAAAGTTGTCAAGGTGCAATTGCATTAAGCCCTGGCGATGTGCTAAACTTTTTAGGCAAGAATTTTGTAGAAAGCAAAACAGAATTTGTGCAGTATAGTTTAACAGACCAGTTAATATTAGATATAATAGATGTTAACGAAGTTCATTACGAAGAAATTTTGGCTAGGTCCGGAATGGATAGTAAAGAACTTAACACAGCCTTAATTAGGCTTGAACTTAAAAAAGTAATTAAAAAACTACCAGGTAATTACTATAGCAAATAATTGGAGGAATAATGAGTAACCTAGTTATAATTGAAGGTGTTGGTAAACAAGACACAATAAAAAAATATTTAGGTCCTAACTACGAAGTTGTTGCAACCAAAGGTCATGTTCGTGATTTACCAGAAAAAACTTTGGGTGTAAACCTTTACGAAAACTTTAAACCTCAATATCAAATAATGCCAGATAAAGAGGCAACTGTAAAAATGTTGCAAGAAAAAGCTAAAAAAGCTGATAAAATTTATCTAGCAACCGACCCAGACCGTGAGGGTGAAGCAATTAGTTGGCACTTATGCCACATTTTAGGTTTAGACGAAAATTCGCCAGTTCGAATTACTTTTAACGAAATTTCTAAAAATGCGGTTAATAAGGGTTTAGAAAATCCTAGAGGAATTGATATTAAACTTGTTAATGCTCAGCAAGCACGCAGAGTGCTAGATAGGTTGGTGGGTTATAAAATTTCCCCAATTCTATGTAAAAAAATACAACCTCGCCTAAGTGCAGGTCGTGTTCAGAGTGTTGCACTTAAACTTGTTGTAGATAGAGAGCACGAAATTCAAAAATTTGTTCCAACCGAATATTGGACATTAAATGCCGAATTGTTTCCTACAGTAACCGATAAAAAAGATATTTTTAAAGCAAGTTTAACTAAAATTAACAATAAAAAAGCAAATGTTCCAAGTGGCGAAGAAATGGATAAAGTTTTAGCCGAATTAAAACAAGGAGAGTTCCAAGTTAAATCAGTTAAAAAAACAACCCAAAAAACACACCCACAAGCACCTTACACAACATCAACAATGCAACAAGAAGCATTAAATAAACTTGGCTTTAACCTAAAAAAAGCTAGTTTTTGTGCACAAGAACTTTATGAAGGTGTTAATTTAGGTGAAGAAGGTAAAGTTGCTTTAATTACCTATATTCGTACCGACTCTGTTAGGGTTGCGCCAGAAGCAATGGCAATGGCTAAAGAACACATTTTAGCAACCTACGGCGAAAAATATGTTCCAAGCAAACCAAATTTTTATAAAACTAAAGATAGCGCTCAAGATGCGCACGAAGCAATTCGACCAATTTCTCTTGAACGTACACCAGAAAAGGTAAAACCATATTTATCTAGCGACAACTATAAACTTTACAAATTAATTTATAACAAGTTTGTTGCAAGTCAAATGGCAGAGGCAACACATAATCTTGTTGTAGCTGAAATTCAAAACGGAAATTATACATTTAAAGCAAGCGGTAAAACACCTGTTTTCGATGGCTTTATGGCTGCATATTCCGATGGTAAAAAAGCAAGTAAAAAAGAAACTACTTCCGAGGAAGAAGTTGAAGAAGGTTTAAACGACAAGCTTCCACCATTATCCGAGGGCGATAAACTTGGCTTAGAAAAATTAAATCCTGCTCAAAAATTTACAAAACCTCCACAACGTTTTACCGAAGCAACTTTGGTTAAAGAAATGGAAGAAAGGGGTATTGGCCGTCCGGCAACTTACACACCAACAATAACTTTGTTGGCAAGCCGAAAATACACCGAAAAAGATGGTAAATATTTAAAACCAACCGAACTTGGCGAACATATTAATGAACTTTTAGAAAAGTATTTTAGCGATATTATTAATGTTAAATTTACCGCTAACATGGAAAGTCAACTCGACGAAGTTGCAATGCACGATATTAACTGGCAAGATATGGTTGGCAACTTTTATAAGGACTTTTCTAAACTTTTATATGCTTGCGATAAAGATAGTGTAAAATTTAAAATTCCACCAAAAGAAACCGATGTGGTTTGTGATAAATGTGGTGGAAAAATGGTTATTCGAACTGGTAAGTATGGCGAGTTTTTGGCTTGTTCTAACTATCCAAAATGTAAAAACATTCAAACCATGACTAAGGAAGTTGGAAAGTGTCCAAAATGTGGTAAGCCAGTTATAGAACGAAAAAGTAAAAAAGGTAAGGTTTTCTATGGCTGCTCTGGCTACCCAGATTGCGATTTTACTTCATGGGAAATTCCTACCGAATTTAAATGTAAAAAATGTGGCGAATATTTAACAAAGAAAACAGTGTATGGAAACACACGCTATAAATGTTCTAATGTTAACTGCGATTTTACTCACACCGTAAAAAAACCACAAACAAGCGAAAATAAATAACTTTGCATAATAGTTTGCATAGTAGTTAAGGAATGGTATGTTAAATCAAAAAACTATTAACGTAATAGGTGCAGGCCTTGCTGGTAGCGAGGCTTGCTATCAACTACTAAAGTTGGGTTATAACGTAAATTTATACGAAATGAAACCCAACAAATTTTCGCCTGCTCACAAAAATGTTAACTTTGCTGAACTTGTTTGTTCAAACTCATTAAAGTCTAACGATGTAACAAGTGCGTGTGGTCTACTTAAAGAAGAGCTTCGAAAACTAGATTCGTTAGTTATTTCAGTTGCCGACCAAGTAAAAGTTCCAGCTGGCAGTGCTTTAGCAGTAGATAGGGAAAAGTTTAGTGAACTTATAACTCAAAAACTTAAAAGTTATACTAACTTAAATGTTATTAACGCTGAAGTTACTTCGCTTGATTTAAGCATGCCAACCATTGTTGCAACTGGTCCGCTTACAAGCGAGGGATTAGTTAAAAGTTTGCAAGAATTATTTAATCAAGAATATTTATATTTCTTCGATGCAATTGCACCAATTGTTAGCTACGATGGCATAGATTTTAATAGTGCTTTTGTTGCCGACAGGTATGATAAAGGAACAGGCGATTATATTAATTGTCCGCTAAATAAAGAAGAATATGAAACTTTTTATAATGCCTTAATAACAGCTGAAAGTGTGCAATTAAAAGACTTTGAAAATTCTAAAGTTTTTGAGGGTTGTATGCCTGTTGAGGTTTTAGCAAAACGTGGTGTAGATGCTCTTAGGTTTGGTCCACTAAAACCAGTTGGTTTAACCGACCCAAAAACAGGACGTTATCCTTATGCGTGTGTGCAATTAAGGCGTGAAACCAACAATTTAGATATGTTTAATATGGTTGGTTTTCAAACAAATCTAACTTTTAAAGAACAAGAACGTGTGTTTAAATTAATTCCTGCTCTTAAAAATGCCGAGTTTTTACGCTATGGAGTTATGCACCGAAACACTTTTATTAATGCTCCAACAGTTTTAAATAAGTTTTTTCAAGTAAAAACAAACCCTAACATTTTTGTTGCTGGGCAATTAAGTGGTGTAGAGGGCTATGTTGAAAGCATTGCAGGAGGTATGGTTTGTGCACTAAATATGCACAAATATTTGTGTGGTGAACCTTTAATTGATTTTACAAATCAAACAATGATTGGTGCACTACAAAACTACATTGCAACTGCACCAGCAAAGCACTTTCAACCAATGGGCAGTAACATGGGCTTGCTTGCAAATTCTGGCGAGCGAATTAAAGATAAAAAGTTAAAATATAAAAAACTAAGCGATACTGCACTTAGTAAATTAAACGAAATTATAAGCGAAAATTTGAAATAAAGTTAAGGAGATTTAACATGGATTTATCACCAAAGCAAATTGTTTCTGAATTAGATAAATATATTATTGGTCAAGCAAAGGGTAAACGTGCCGTTGCTGTTGCACTAAGAAACCGTTATCGTCGCAGCAAACTACCAAAAGAAATGCGCGACGAAATTACACCTAAAAACATTATCATGAAAGGCTCTACAGGTGTAGGTAAAACCGAAATTGCTAGGCGTCTTGCAAAACTTGTTAAAGCTCCGTTTGTTAAAGTTGAAGCAACTAAATTTACCGAAGTTGGCTATGTTGGTCGCGATTGCGAAAGCATGATTCGTGATTTAGTTGATGTTTCGGTTAGACTTGTTAAAGAAGAAAAAATGAACGAAGTTAGCATTAAAGCTAAAGAACAAGTTAACAATAAAATTCTAGATGTAATTTACCCAATTAGAAAACAAGAAAATCCAGATATGGACGTAGATAAACTACGTAATCAAATTCTAGAAGAAATTGTGTCTGGAAAGTTAGATAACGAAATTATTGAAATTCCGGTTGTAGATAATGCTAAACCTATTGGTGTTATGGCTGGAATGGGTGCCGAACTTGATTTAGGTAATATGTTAGGCTCAATTTTTCCTGCACAAAAAAAGCGTAAAAAAGTAACTGTTGAAAAAGCGAAGGAACTTTTACTTGCTGAAGAAAGCGACAAACTTATTGATACCGATAGTTTAAATGCAGAAGCAATTAGAAGAGCAGAACAAGAAGGTATTATTTTTATTGATGAAATCGATAAAATTGCTGGCAAAAATTCAAGCAAAGGTCCAGATGTTAGCCGTGAGGGCGTTCAACGTGATATTTTGCCACTAGTAGAGGGTTGTAACGTTACAACTAAATATGGTGTAATTAAAACCGATTATATTTTGTTTATTGCTGCAGGTGCATTCCACATTAGTAAAGTTGAAGATTTAATTCCTGAGTTTCAAGGTAGATTTCCAATTAGAGTTGAACTTAGTAGTTTAACAAAAGAAGATTTTTTTAATATTCTAACTCAACCTAAAAATGCATTAACTAAACAATATGCTCAAATGCTAAGTGTAGATAACATTAATCTATCTTTTACCGACGATGCGTTAGAGGAAATTGCTTATATTGCCGAGCGTGAAAATGAAAACGACGAAAATATTGGAGCAAGGCGTTTACACACAATTTTAGAGTTATTATTAGAAGATATTTCGTTTAATGCCGATGGTTCGCACCCAATGCTAGATGTTGTTATTAACAAAGAATATGTTCAAAAGGTTTATAACGAATCAGGTCTTAAAAACTCTAAGAAGAAACTTCCATTAGGATTTAATGTAGCAAATGAATAAAGAAATTTTTGAAGAAGAAAAAAAGTATTTAGATGTTGTTAAAAAGCAGATAAAGAATAATATTAACTCTTTATCGGCTTTTTTATCTTCAGAAAAGGCTGAAATTCAAGCCGAAAAATATGCCATGCGTGAAACATGGGTAACAGCATCTGATGCCGACGATACTTTTTTAGATATATATCAACGTTCAAACGATTATGAAGAGCGTGAAAAGCAGTTAATTCAATTAAAGCGAATGGAAAAAAATCCATATTTTGCCCGCGTTGATGTTTTAGAAAGTAAAGGAAAGCCATATTATAACTACATTGGTTACCGCAGTTTAGAAAATGCTGAGGGTGGTTTTTATATTATCGATTGGCGTGCTCCGTTTGCTAGTTTGTTTTACGACTACGATAAAGGAAAATTTTCTTACAACACAATTAACGGACCAGTTAGTGGCGAAATTTTAAATAAACGTCAGTTTAAAATTGAAAATCAAGAACTAAAATATTATTTTGACGCCGATATCAAAGTTGATGATGATATTTTGCAAGAAACACTTTCTAGTTCAACTAATGAAAAAATGAAAAACATTGTTGCAACAATTCAGCGTGAACAAAATCAAATTATTCGTTGCTCCGAAAAATATAACACGCTTGTTTTGGGTGTTGCAGGCAGTGGAAAAACTAGCATTGCATTACACCGCATTGCATATTTACTTTATAAACTTAAAGGAAAACTAAAAAGTAGCGAAGTTTTAATTCTTTCGCCAAACGAAATGTTTTCAGGCTATATTTCCGAGGTTTTACCAGAACTTAACGAAGATAATGCACTAAACACAACTTTCGAAAAAATAATTAGAAACGAACTAGGCGAAAACATTGAATTTGAAACTAAAAAAGAACAAGTTGAACGTAAACTTTTAGGTAAATTTCCGTGCGACGAAGAAAAAAACAGTTACGAGTTTTTACTCGAACTATATAAATTTTTGGTTAAATTTTCAGTTGCTGGTTTTAAACCTAGTAACATTAAACTTGGGGCTTATAATATTCCTGAAAGTAAAATTGCAGGAATGTATTTTAAATCTTTTTCAAAAGTTATGCCTTATAAACGCATTGAATGGATTATTGAAAACTTAATTGAAACATATTTTTCGAGTTTCGATAAACTTGAGTTTAAATTACAAGAATTCTTGCAAGCAAAACTTTATCGTATGTTTGTAAATAATAATCCAATTAATTTATATAAAAAGTTTTTAACCTCAAAAAACAAAAGTTTTTCTTTAATTAAAGGAAAAATTAAACACGAAGATATTATTGCAATTTTAATGATAAATTACTTTTTGTATGGAAGCATAGATTACACTTCATTTAAACATGTTGTTATAGACGAATCACAAGATTATAATGCAATTCAACTATTCTTACTTAACAGCTTTTTCAATTGTCCTAAAACCATTGTTGGCGATGTTGGGCAATCGTTAAACGTTAATTCAACAAACAGCGTTGTTAACCACATCGAACAAATTTTTAGTGTTTCAAATGCCGAACATAAATTAACCGATGTTAACAACTTTGAACTAAAGGAAATGATTAAATTAAACCTAACAAAAAGTTATAGGTCTAGTTATCAAATAACAAATTTAGCAAATTCAATTTTAAACCGAACCGATTGCGAACCTGTTAAACGTATGGGAAACAAACCAGAACTTTATAAGGTTTCAACAAAACAGCAATTGATTGCGAAGTTTAAAAAATTATTTGAGTATTATAAACAAAAGGGCTATAATAACATTGGCGTTATAACAAAAACAAGTTCTAATAGTGTAGAACTATTCAACATTTTAAGCCCACATTTTTCAGATGTTAAACTTATAACCGAAAATGAAACATATTTAAACGGAACAGTAATTATTGATGCGTTCAGTTCTAAAGGGTTAGAGTTTGATGCAGTTATAATGTTTAATATTAATAATGTTGAATATAGCACCGAACTTGATAAACAACTATTATATGTTGCTGTTACGCGTGCTTTACACGATATATGTTTAATTCACACAAAGGAACCAAGCTCCTTTGTAACAAAATATTTTAATGGTTTGGAGGAAAAATGATTAACATACCTAAAGGGACAAAAGATGTATTACCAAGCGAGAGTTATAAATGGCATGAAGTAGAACGTGTTGTTCGTGATTTAAAACATCGTTATAACTTACACGAAATTAAAACCCCAATGTTTGAACATACTGAATTATTTATAAGGGGAGTGGGTAAAAGCACCGATATTGTAAATAAAGAAATGTATACATTTGTTGATAAAGGAAACAGAAGTATAACATTAAAACCAGAAGGAACAGCAGGCGTTGCCAGAAGTTTTATTGAAAATAGTTTATATAACGAACCACTTCCATTAAAACTATACTACATTACTCCATGTTTCCGTTACGAGCGTCCACAAGCAGGAAGATTACGTCAACATACACAATTTGGTAGTGAATGGTTTGGCGTAGACAGCCCAGAAGCAGATGCTGAAATTTTAATGATGGCTTCCGATTTTTATAGGTCGTTTGGAATTAATCCTACTGTGTTAATTAACAACTTGGGTTGCGCCGAATGTAGAAAGAAATATGTTGAAACTTTAAAAGAATATTTTAAACCACACATTGGCGATATGTGCCCAGATTGCGGTAAACGTTTTGAAACAAATCCACTTCGCATTTTAGATTGTAAAGTAGATGAATGTAAAGCCATTAATAAAAATGCACCTAAAATTACCGATTATTTATGCGATGATTGTAATTCAAGATTTAATAAGCTTAAAAAACTTTTAAAAAATGCAAATGTTAATTATAAATTTGAACCAATGCTTGTTAGAGGTTTAGACTACTATACAAACTTAATTTTTGAGTTTATTGACGAAGATAAAAAACTAGGTCAAAATGCTTTAGGTGGTGGCGGCAGATATAATAACTTGGTTGAAGAACTCGGCGGAAAACCAATGCCTGTAATTGGTTTTGGTATTGGAATTGAACGTTTGCTTATTTATCTTGAAAATAAGGGTATAGAAGTTAATTCCGACGAACACCTAAATGTTTATGTGGCAAATGCGTGCGAAGATTTAACCCCAGTTATTGAAATTACTAAAATGCTACGTGATAATGGTGTTTCAGCTGAAATGAATTTAACTGACAGAAGTTTAAAGGCTCAGTTTAAATATGCCGATAAAATTAAAGCTGAAAATGTTTTAGTTGTTGGCGACGACGAATTAAAATCTGGAAAGTTTACAATAAAAAATTTAAAAGAAAGCAAACAAACAACATTAACTAAAAATGAATTAGTTAAATATTTTAAGGGGTAACATGTCTTTTACTGAACGAACCGAGCTTTTAATTGGTGAAAATGGTTTACAAAAACTTAATAATTGCCATGTTGCAGTTTTTGGTGTTGGTGGCGTTGGGGGTTACACTTGCGAAATGCTTGCACGTGCCGGTGTAGGCGAACTTACCATAGTTGATTTTGATGTTGTATCTAAATCAAATATAAATAGGCAAATTATTGCATTAAATTCAACTATTGGTAAATTAAAAGTTGATGTATTAAAAAATAGGCTTTTAGATATTAATCCAAACCTAAAAGTTAATGCTTTACCAATTAAATTCGACGAGACAACCATAGACACAATATTTTCAAAGAACTACGATTATGTGGTTGATGCAATTGATATTGTAACAAACAAAATTACACTAATTGAAACCTGCCATAACCGCAATATTAAAATTGTTAGTGCAATGGGGGCGGGCAATAGGTGTGATATTCCTAACTTTGAAGTTGCCGATATTTATAAAACTTATAACGATGGATTGGCGAAAGTGCTTAGAAAAAAGCTTAAAGAACTTGGTATTCAAAAACATACTGTTGTTTTTACAAAAAATCAAGCAACACCAAATGGTAATGTTGTTGGAAGCATTTCATACTATCCATCAATGTGTGGTTGTGTTTTAGCTGGATTTGTAATAAATGAATTATTAAAATAATTTTTGCAAATATTAAATTTAAGTAAAGAGGAAAGAAAAATGATTAAAGAACTTAAAGCAGAAGAATTTGAAGCAGAACTAAAAAATAACGATACGGTGTTATTTGATTTTTATGGTGTTTGGTGTATGCCATGCAAAATGCTTGCAGGTGTTTTAGAAAAAGCAGATAAAACACTAGAGGGAAAACTAACAATTGCTAAAATTGATGTTGACACTAGCACAGAACTTGTTAAAAAAGTTGGCGTTTTAACAACACCAACATTAATTGTTTATAAAAACGGCGAAGAAGTAGAGCGTGCTGTTGGTTTTAGACAAGAAAAACAAATTTTAGATATGGTTACTAAATATTTAAATTAAAATCGGTTTCATACCGATTTTTTTAATTTAAATAATTAAAATTGTAATAAAATTTCGTATTGACAATTTTTTTAGAGGATACTATACTAATAAAGGTTAAAAAACTTTAAAAAGTAATAAATAAAGGAAGTTTACATGGCAAAAAGAATTTATTTAGATAATGCAGCAACAACTCAAGTTAGTGGTGAAGTTTTAAACGAAATGCTACCTTATTTTACTAGTATTTACGGCAATTCTAATAGTTTGCATAGCTTTGGCCGTGAAGCCGATAATGGTGTAGATACTGCACGTGATCGTGTAGCTAAAGCGGTTGGTGCAAACAGTTCTGAAATTTATTTTACAAGTGGCGGAACCGAAGCTAACAACTGGGCAATTAAAGGTGTTGCATATGCAAATCAAAGGCGCGGTAAACACATTATTACAACTCAAATTGAACATCATTCAATTTTAGAAACTTGCCACGATTTAGAACGTGATGGCTTTGAAGTTTCTTATTTGCCAGTTGACGAAACTGGTTTGGTTTCTATTCAAGAATTGTTGCATGAAATTAGACCTGATACTATTTTAGTTTCAATTATGGCTGTTAATAACGAAGTTGGAACCATACAACATTTGCGTGCTATTGGCGAAATTGTTAAAGATTATAAAGCATATTTCCACACCGATGCTGTTCAAGCAATTGGTGCTATAGATATTGATGTTAATGAAATGAACATCGACCTTATGAGCATTTCTTCTCATAAGCTGCATGGCCCTAAGGGTGTTGGTGCTTTATATGTTAGAAAGGGCACCCCAATTAAAAAATTTATGCTAGGTGGCGAACAAGAGCGTAATAAACGTGGTGGAACAACAAACGTTCCAGCAATTGTTGGTTTTGGTAAGGCTATTGAAAATACTAAACGCGATTTAAAAATGGTTAATAAACGTTTAATTGAACTTACTAACTATTTTATTAAGAAAGTTGAATATGAAATTCCTAACATTAAAATTAATGGAAATATAGCTCAAAAAGCGCCAGGAATTGTTAACATTTCGTTTAAATATATTGAAGGTGAAAGTATTTTAATTAAACTTGATTTAAATGGTGTGGCAGTTTCAACAGGTTCGGCTTGTGCTTCTGGCAGTTTGGCAAAATCACATGTATTAAAGGCAATGGGGTTAAAACACGAAGATATTAATGGCGCAATTAGATTTTCGTTTGGTGTTGATGTTTCTAAAGACGATATTGATTATGTTGTTAGGAAGCTTGTTGATATTGTTGAAGAGTTGCGTTCAATGAGCCCACTTGGAAAAAAGAATAAAAAATAATAAGGAATTTAACTATGTATAACAATAAAGTTATGGAAATATTTCAAAATCCTAAAAACGTTGGCGAACTAAAAGGTGCTAACGGAATTGGCACTGTTGGTAATGAAGCTTGTGGCGACATAATGAAGCTCTACTTAAAAATAAACAATAATGGTGTTATTGAAAATGCTAGTTTTAAAACATTTGGTTGTGCTGCAGCAATAGTTTCTAGTTCGGTTGCTACTGAAATGATTAAAGGTAAAACCATAGATGAGGCATTGCAACTTGAAAATGAGGCTATAATTGACTATTTGGGAGGTTTGCCAGACCACAAAATTCATTGTAGCATTCTTGCAAAAGAAGCAATTACCGAGGCTATTAAAGATTATAGAAAAAAACAGGCAAAAATTGCTAAAAAGGCGCAAAATCAAAAAGATAAACAACCAGCAACTAAAGAGTTAAAGGTTGAAGAAAAAACTAAAAAAATTGAAGATGCAACTCAAAAAATGGAAGCAACCAGAAAAAGACTTTCGTTGTTTGGGAAAAAAGAAGATAAAAAAGTTAAGAAGGCAAAATAAAGCCTTCTTTTTTTGTATTATTTTATTGTTAATGCAAAAAATAATATAAAACAAAGGAGGAAATTTTATGAAAGATTGTTTATTATTAGGTATGGCATTAGGATTAATTGCTGGTGCCTTAATTGTTACAAACAACCCTAAAGCCGAGGAGATTGTTCAAAAAGGCAAAAAAGCAGTTAAAAAACAAGTTGAAAAACTATAATTGAAGCATATTTGATTTGCAAATATAGGAAATTTATGGTATTATTTTGTTATGGAAAGCGCATATTACAAAACAATGGCCTTAGACCTAGGCGAACGTAGAATAGGAATTGCTTTAAGCGATTTAATGGGAATTATTGCTAGTGGGCTTGAAACATACGAGCGAAAAAGCATTAATCAGGATTGCGAGTATATTTCTAAATTAATTACAAAGTATGGGGTTAAGGAGGTTGTTGTAGGGCTTCCTAAAAACATGGATGGCACCAGTGGCGAACGCGTTGATAAAACTTATGCCTTTTGTGAAGTTTTAAAAACTTACACTAATGCAAAAATTGTGTTTTACGACGAACGCTTAACCACAGTTGCTGCCGAAAAATTGCTGATTTCGGCCGATGTATCCAGACAAAAACGAAAAACTGTAATAGATAAATTGGCAGCAACAATTATCTTACAGGACTATTTAAACTTTAATCAAAGGGGAAAGTAAAATGAGTAAAGAAGAAAGAAGCCAAATTGAGTTATTATTAGACGAAAATAATACCGAAAATTTAAAACTTTACGACGAAAACAATAAGGAAACAGAATTTGAACAAGTTGCAGTTATTCCTATGAATGAAAAAGTATATGCAATTTTAAAACCTGTTACTAAAATTGTTGGTGTTAACGACGACGAAGCTTTAGTTTTTGTTATCGAAGAAATTGACGACGAAGATTGCTTAGTTATTGTTGACGACGAAAAAGTTGTAGACGAAGTATTTAAAGAATACTACGAACTTCTAAAAGCAGAAGGCATTAACGTTGAATAGTTGTGCTATTTAAGGCAAAGTGTTTTACTTTACTTTAAAATATTAAAAGAGGGGCTAATATCCCTCTTTTTTTCTTGTTTTTAAACACAAAAAAATTATTAAACTTTTTAACTATTTATGGTTGAAATATAATTAATATTATGTTAAAATAAGTCGTTTGAAAATTACACACCTAGCACTATTTGTTAGTTGTTGCCCATTTTGGGTGGCTAACAGAGTTATAACGTGTTGGGGAGGAATAAAAACAAGGAGGAAATAAAAATGGCTGTAATTTCAATGAAACAATTACTTGAAGCAGGTGTTCACTTTGGTCATCAAACCAGAAAATGGAACCCTAAAATGAGTAAATACATTTTTACCTCTAGAAATGACATTCATATCATTAACCTAGAGGACACTGCAGTTTTAGTAGAACAAGCTTATGCTTTTGTTCGCGATGCTGCTAAAGAGGGAAAAACAATTTTATTTGTTGGCACCAAAAAACAAGCACAACAAGCAATTGCTGATGAAGCAAAACGTTGTGGTATGTACTATGTTAACTCTCGTTGGTTAGGTGGTACTCTTACAAACTTTAAAACAATTCGTTCTAGAGTTGAAAGATTAAACAAAATTAATCAAATGGAAAAAGTTGGCGAATTCAACCTTCTTCCTAAAAAAGAAGTTTTAAAACTTCAAGCTGAACGCGACAAATTGGAAAAATACTTAGGTGGAATTAAAGATATGCCTAAACTTCCAGATGTTATGTTTGTTGTAGACCCTAAAAAGGAACACATTGCTGTTAAAGAAGCTCGTTCATTAAACATTCCTATTGTTGGTTTAGTTGATACTAACTGCGACCCTGATTTAATTGACTATGTAATTCCTGGAAACGACGATGCTATTAGAGCAGTTGCATTAATTGCTGGCGTAATTGCTAATGCTGTTATCGAAGCTAAAGAAGGCGTTGTTGTTAACGTTGAAGAAGAAGCTTCAGAACCTGCTGAAGAAGTTGCAGAAGTTGTAGAAGAAGTTAAAGAAGATAAAGAATAATTTTAAGGGGAATAATAATTATGGCAACAACCGAAGATATTGTTAAACTACGCAAAAGAACAAATTGCGGTATGATGGATTGCAAAGCTGCTTTAGATGCTTGCAATGGCGACCTTGATAAAGCAACTGAATGGTTAAGAGAAAAAGGTATGGCAAAAGCTGCTAAAAAGGCAGATAGAATTGCGGCTGAAGGTTTAGTTACATCATATATTCACATGGGTGGAAAAATTGGTGTTTTATTAGAAGTTAACTGCGAAACGGACTTTGCTTCTAAAAGCGAACAATTTGCTCAACTTTGTAAAGATATCTCAATGCATATTGCTGCTGCAAACCCACGTTATGTTAAACGTGAAGAAGTTCCTGCTGCAGATTTAGAACATGAAAGAGAAATTCTAAAACAACAAGCATTAAACGAAGGCAAACCTGCTAATATCGTTGAAAAAATGATTGACGGCAGAATTAAAAAATTCTATGAAGAATGTTGCTTACTTGAACAACCTTTCGTTAAAAATCCTGAACAAACAATTACAGATTTAATTAATGAAACAGTTTTAAAAATTGGTGAAAAAATTAGTGTTAGACGTTTTGTTCGTTACGAAATGGGTGAAGGCTTAGAAAAAAGAAACGATAATTTCGCTGAAGAAGTTATGAACCAAGCTCAAGGAAAATAATAAAATTAAAAATCACTCGCAAGAGTGATTTTTTTGTGTACAAAACAAGTTACATAATAATATATTTTATTATATATTTTAAGTTATGATTTAAACTTATTTGTTTGCTATTATAGTAAATTTTTAGTACAATAAATTTAGAGTGTAATTTGTTATGTTTTTAGCAAATACATATTAAAAATTTTAATAAAAGGCGGTTTTTATGACTGAGGCTGTTGATTTAAGTTTATTATCTTTTGAAGAAGATATTGAAAAAGCCATTGAATTTTTTAATGGAGAATTGGCTATTATTAAGGTGGGTAGAGCAAACCCAAGAATTTTAGATAAAGTTGTAGTTGATTATTATGGAACCATGACACCAATTAATCAAATGGCAAACATCTCTATTCCAGAAGCTAGAATGATGTTAATTTCGGTTTGGGACCAATCTCAAGTTAAAGCGGTTTCAAAGGCTATTGAAGCTGCGAACTTAGGAGTAAATCCATCAGACGATGGCAGAGTTATTCGCTTAGTTTTTCCTGCATTAACAGAAGAAAGAAGAAGGGAAGTTGTTAAAGATGTTAACAGACTAACTGAAAATGCAAAAGTTAGTTGCCGTAATGCACGTCGTGATGTTCTAGACGAATTTAAAAAAATGAAAAAGAATAATGAGTTAACTGAAGACGAACTTGCTTCATTAGAAAAAGACGTTCAAAAAATGTTAGATTCTGCAATTGAAAAAATTGATAAAATGTCTGCATCAAAAGAAAAAGAAGTAATGGAAATTTAATTTGATTCCTACAAAAGAAAAGTAAGCAGACAATTGCTTATGTTAGTGCCACAATTAAATTTGTGGCTTCTAATTCTTTTAGGAGTGAAATTTTATGAAAATATTAGAAAAAAAATTAGAAAAACAACTTGAACCAAGCAAATTTCCTAGACACATTGCTTTTATTATTGATGGTAATGGTAGATGGGCGAAAAAACGCGATAAAATAAGGTCTTACGGGCACAAATATGGAATTAAAGCTTGTAAAACCACTATAGACAATTGTTTAAGGCTTGGTATAAAATATGTTAGCATGTATGGTTTTTCAACTGAAAATTGGAACAGACCACAAGAAGAGTTAGATACACTATTTGAATTGTTTTCTAATTTTATTGATACCGAACTTGAACCAATGTTAAAAAAAGATATAAAGTTTATTGTTTCGGGCGATTATTCAAAGTTTCCTAAAAAATTAGTAGATGCTGTTGAATATGCTGTTGAGAAAAGTAAAAACAACTCTAAAATGGTTTTAAATTTGTGCATTAATTATGGCGGCAGACCAGAAATTGTTAGGGCTGTTAACAGTATAATTAAAGAGGGTGTTAAGGAAGTAGACGAAAAAACAATAAGCAATTATTTGTATACTGCCGAAATTCCTGATCCAGACTTTATTGTTAGAACAAGTGGTGAACAACGTCTGTCTAATTTTATGTTGTGGCAAATGTCTTATGCGGAATTATATTTTCCTAAAACATTTTGGCCGGATTTTAATACTAAAGAATTATATAAGGCACTTATTAACTATTCAAAACGTAATAGGAGATTTGGAGCTATTAAGGAGAGCAAATGAAAACCAGAGTTCTTACAGCCACATATATTGTGATTGCATTAGTAATAGCATTTTTATCTAGGCTGTTAACACCATATATTTTTGATATTTTAGTTGGCGCGCTTGCAATTATGGGAGCAGTTGAAGTTGGTCGCGTTTTTGAACGTAGTAGGCAATTTAACAACATTTATTTAGTAGGGTCGTTTGCGGCAGTGTTGTATGTTGGGTTTGTTTTTGCGTTCACAAATAATTGGGTTTGGCAATATTATTTGCTTTTAATTCTAGCATTAATGCTTGCATATTTTATTATAACTTTTATGCTAACTCTTGCATTAAAAAAACAAACTATGCGCGAAATTAGCAAATATCAAGTAACCGACAAAATTGTTTTATATGCCTTAAAAAAGGCAATTAACACTTCTGTAATAGTGGTGTATCCAACACTTTTGTTTGCAACATTGTTTATTTTAAATCACTTTAATAGTTTAAGTATTAGCAATCAAGTTTTGGGTGTTGGTTTTGATTATTACATTTTAATTACTGTATTTTTGGTTACAACCATGACTGATACTTTGGCAATGCTTATAGGTAGTGCAATTAAAGGTCCAAAACTTTGCCCACGCATAAGCCCAAACAAAACAATTAGTGGCGCTGTTGGTGGACTATTTGGTGGCGTGTTATCGGCATTTATTGTTTATTTGTTGTTCTCAATTAATAAAGATTTTGTAACAGTATTTAACAGTGTAACATCGCTATGGACAGTTGCTGCATTTGGTGTGTTTGGCTCAATTATTAGTCAATGTGGCGATATTTTTGCTAGTTGGTTAAAACGTAGAGCACGTGTTAAAGATTATGGAACAATTTTTCCGGGGCACGGTGGTGTTATGGATAGGGTTGATGGTTTAATTTTTAACTCGGCATTTATGTTAATTTACATTTTAATTTTATTATAATATCTTGTTTGTAATATTTAAGCGTTGATTAAAATAAAAATAATTAATGCTTAAATATTCTTTATAAGGAGATAGTTTTGTATTCAAGCTTACTAAGTATTGGCAGTGCTTTTATAAAAATTGGCTATGTTATGGTTGCAATTTTAATTTTAATGCTTATGATAACCATTCACGAGTTAGGGCATTACACTGCTGGAAAAATTTTAAAATTTAAAATAAATGAGTTTTCAATTGGCTTTGGTAAAGCAATTTTTACTAAAAAGAAAAAGAATGGCGAAGTGTTTTCAATTAGATTAATTCCGCTAGGAGGCTATTGTGCTTTTGAGGGGGAAGATACCGAAAATGAAAATCCAGATTCGTTTAATGCTCAAGCACCATGGAAACGTTTAATTGTTTTATTTTGTGGGGCATTTTTCAACTTTTTATCGGCAATAATTTTTAGTGTTATTTTGCTTAGTGTTGTTGGTAATGGACAAGTTCAGGTTACCGCACTCGACACAGCTTCAAATACTCACATTGAAACATTGCAAGTTGGCGACGTTATAACACATGTTAACGGCGAAAAAATTTCGTTTTTTAATGGTGGTTTAACAGGCCTTACACAAGAAATTAAAGACGAAACCGATATTTCTTTAACCGTTGTTAGAAATGGCGAAAAACAAGAAGTGATTGTTCAAAAATATGCAACTATGGTTGATGGAAAAGAATCTTATAAGTTTGGAATTGACCCATTAAATGTTGGATTACCATTTGGCGAGGCTGTACTACAATCGGTTCCATTTAGTTGTGAAACAGCATGGGAATGTTTGGTTGTTTTGGGCAAGTTAATTATTGGCGACTATGGTTTAGAAGCTGTTGGTGGACCAATAACAACTATTGGTACTATTGCCGATGCCGGCTCAGTTAGTGCCTTATACTTGCTTTTATATATGCCACTTATTGCTGTAAATTTAGCAGTGTTTAACTTACTTCCAATTCCTGCTTTAGATGGTGCAAAAATGGTTTTTGTGCTAATTGAATGGATTCGAAAAAAACCTATAAATAGGGATCTTGAAAATAAAATTCATATGGTTGGTTTAATAATTTTATTTGGGTTTGTTATTTTGGTTGATTTACTTCAGTTATTTACTTAAAAGGAACACATGGATAAATTACTTAATTATTTAAAACAAAATTGCTCAGATTTATTTGAGTTTATAAAAATTGTAAATATCGCATACGACAAAACCACTAATACTTTAGTGGTTAAAGTTGTATATAAACATGACTTTGAGTTTAACGATGCGTGCAGAGATCGAATTTGTGAATACATTAACAAATTTTTAAATATTCCTAATTTAAAAATTGATATTAAAAGTAAAAAAAGTTTAGTAGATAGTAATGCGGTAATTGATTTAATTAATTGGTATTTAAATAAAAACTATGCAAGCATTTTAACTACTATGCAAAAAGGAGATATTGCGGTTAATGTAGCCACGGAACTTGTAAGGGTTAAATTGCAAATTGTTTCAGTTTTTAAAGATTTTTTGTTAAATAGAAAATTTGAATTAGAGCTTAAAGCATTTTTAGAACGAAACTATTTTCAAAACTTTGAGGTTGAACTTTCAACAAAATTAGAAATAGAAGATTTAGAAGATGTTTTAGACGAACATACAAAACTTTTTGAAAGCATGGTTCAATCTGAATTTGCAGAAGTTAAACCCATAACATATGAACTTATTAATGTTCAAGATTATATTGGGCAAAACGTTGAAAATATTGCACTTGCTTCAAAATCGTTAAAACCAAGCGATTCTGGAGTAACTGTTGCTGGTAGTTTAAATTTTATTGTTAAAAAATCGTATATTTCAAAACGAAAAGCTTCACAAGGCGAAGAAAAAGAGTATTTTAGTTTTGTTCTTAACGATAACTACGGAAAAATTAATTGCGTATATTTTCCGGCAAAAGATATGAAAGAAAAGTTTGAAGAATTGCAAGAAAAACAAACAATTGCCGTAACTGGCGACGCAGAAGAATTTAATGGTAGAATGAACTTTAAAGTTAAAAGCATTGCTACTTGTGAGTTACCACAAAAAGAAGAAGTGGTAATTGAGCAAAAGGGAGAAAACAAGGAGTACTTGTTTGTTAAACCGGAGCCATATATTAGCCTTGCACAAGCAACTTTGTTTGATGTTGTGGTTGAAAATAATAACAAGTTTTTACAAGAAAACGATTGTGTGGTTTTCGACGTTGAAACAACAGGTTTAGATGCTAATTCTTGTGAAATTATTGAAATTGGTGCCGTAAAAGTTAAAGACGGAAAACTTTCAGAAACATTTAGTTGTTTAATAAAACCAGAAAAGGAAATTCCAGACGAAATTACAAATTTAACTGGAATTACTAACGATATGGTTTCTGGTTGTTACACCATTAAAGATGTTTTACAAGATTTTTATAAATTTACACGTAATAGTGTTTTAGTTGCATATAACATTGCTTTCGACTATAAGTTTTTATATTTAGCGGGCGCTGCACAAGGTTACAATTTTGACAACAAGCAAATTGATGCTATGGTGCTTGCAAAACAGAAACTAAAAGGTTTAAAAAACTATAAATTAAAAACAGTTGTAACACACCTTGGTGTGTCGCTTGAAAATGCACATAGGGCTGTTCACGATGCCATTGCAACAGCTGAGGCTTTTGTTAAACTTGTTGACAGCGACACTGTTTTATAAAAAATGCCTATAATATCACAAAAAACTCGTGATTTTATGCTTGAAATGATGTAAGTATTATGTTATACTTATAATGCTAATAATAATTATGCTAGGAGTGGGATAAAGAAATCCCACTCCTATTATTTAGGAGATACTATGAACGGGAAAAAGGTAGTTTCAGTGGTTAAACCTATGGCTGAAAAAATTATTGGCGAATTAGGCTATGTGTTAGTTGATGTTGAGTATAAAAAACAAATTAATGGCATGGTTTTAGAACTGTTTATTGATGGACCTAACGGAATTTCGATTAACGATTGCGAAAAGGTTTCTAAAGCACTAGACCTTCCATTAGATGAACTTAACCCAACAAACAATGTTCCTTATTCGTTAAATGTTTCTTCACTTGGTTTAGACAGACCAATAACAACTGAATATGAGTTTAACAAATATAAGGGGAAAGATGTTGAACTTAAATTTTATGAGCCACTAAAACCATATAATAAAAAAGTTATGGAAGGTGAGCTTAGCAGTTGGAACGACGAAAGTGTAACAATTATTATCGGGCCAGAAAACATGATGGTTCAAGTACCAAAAAAATCAATTGCACAAATTGTGCCAGTTATTAAATTTTAAGGAGAAAATATAAAAATGATTAACAAAGACTTTTTCCAAGCATTAAACGATTTGGAAGTTCAAAAGGGCATTAACAAAGACTTTTTTATTGATGCTTTAGAGGCAGCACTAACAAGTGCATACAAAAAAAATTTTGGCGAAGCTAAAAGTGCAGCAGTTAAATTAAACCCTGAAAAGAATAGCATTAAAGTATATTCTTATAAAACTGTTGTAGAAGAAGTTTTAGATCCAGATAAAGAAATGTCTTTAGTAGAAGCAAAAGCAATTAAGAAAAGTTATAAAGTTGGCGATGTTGTTCAACAAGAAGAAACCCCTAAAAACTTTGGTAGAATTGCTGCTCAAACAGCTAAACAAGTTGTTATGCAACGCTTAAGAGAAGCTGAACGTGAAAAAATTATGAGCGAAGTTAGCACAAAACAAGATCAACTTTTAACAGTTGTTGTGCGTCGTGTAGAAGGCGAAAACGTTTATGTTGATTTAGGTATTACTCAAGTTGAAGGTGTTTTAGGACCTAAAGATCGTATTCCAGGCGAAAAATATGTTGTTAATGGCAGAATTAAAGTTTATGTTAAACAAGTTAGAGAATCCTATAACATGCCTTATGTTCAATTAACTAGAACAAATCCTGGTTTTGTTAAAAGATTGTTTGAACTTGAAGTTCCAGAAATTCAAACTGGTGAAGTTGAAATTAAAAGCATTGTTAGAGAAGCTGGTTACAGAACAAAAATTGCAGTTGCTACATCTAATCCATCGCTAGACGCTGTTGGTGCTTGTGTTGGAAATAAGGGTATGCGTGTTAATGCAATCGTAGACGAACTTAATGGTGAAAAAATTGATATTATTCCTTGGAGCGAAAATCCTGCAGAATTTATTGCAGCAGCACTTAGCCCAGCAACAGTTTTACATGTAAGCACAAACTTACTTGAAAAAACTAGTTTGGCTGTTGTTCCAGACGATAAACTATCTCTTGCAATTGGCAAAAGTGGTCAAAATGTAAGACTTGCTGCAAAACTTACAAACTGGAAAATTGATGTTAAAGCAAAATCTGCAGTTCCATCATTAAACCTTGACGATGTTGAAGAAGTAGAAGAAAAAGAAGGCGAATTTGATAATTTATTTGACGACGAAGACGCTTTCGGTGATTTAAACTAAGGTGATTTTTATGTTAAGTAAAAAACAACCAACCAGAACGTGTATTGCTTGTAGAGCACAAAATGATAAGAAAAACTTAATTCGCATTGTTAAAAACGATAACGAAATTAAGTTAGATATTTCTGGTAAATTAAATGGAAGGGGTGCATATATTTGCAATAGTTTAGAGTGTGTTGAAAAATGCATTAAAACTAAAGCATTAAACCGAACATTCCAAACAAATGTTAGTCCAGAAGTTTATAGCAAACTTAAGGAGGATTTCCTTGCAGGAAATAATTAATAAAGTTAAAACTTATTTAGGTTTTAGCATAAAAAGCAATTCAATTACATTTGGTTATGATAACATAACTAAATCTAGAAAAAAGTTTGATGTGGTAATTTTTTGTAGCACATCAACTGAAAAACACATTAATCCAATAATTAATTTAGGGCATAAGTGTGTTAAATTAAAAAATATTAATTTAGGCGAACTTGTTGATAGGGCAAATGTTAAAGTTATTGCCATAAAAAATTATAATTTGGCAAAGGCAATTTTGTCGGTTGAAAACTTATTTGAAACATTAAATTAAAAGAGGTAATCGTATTGGAAAAAACTAATCAAAAAACAAACAAACCTGTTGTTGATTTTACAAACTTAAAATCTTTAAATCAATTAATTTCCGGAAATGAAATTAATGGTTTTGCTGCAGGCTTAAAAAAGGCTAAACAAACTTTAGATTCATATTGCAAAGGCTTAAAGGAAGTTTATGCTAAAAAGAAGGCAAGTGCCGAAAAGCCTGTTCAAAAGGTTGCAAAAGTTGAAGTTAAAGAAGTTGAAAAAGCTGTTGAACAACCAGCAAGTGTTCAAGCAAGTTCTCAGCAAGTTAAAAAGACTTTTGATAACAGACAAAACTTTAATAAAAATGTTTCAGATAAAAAACCATTTAATAAGTTTGAAAATGCTCAAAATGGTAAATTTCAACAGGTTGAAAAACGCAATTTTAACGCTAATGACCGCAATAAACCTCAAGGTCAAGGCAAAGATTTTGCTAATAGAAAACCTATGCAGGGAGCAAACCCAAATAATCAAAATGGCAATACTCCTAAACAACTAGGTCCTAAAAGCACATTTGTTCCTCGCGGTGAAGTTATTAGTTTTGTTCCAAAGCCAGATAATAAAAAGGATAAGGATAAATCTAAACGTAATTTTGATAGCGAAAAGAAAGGCTTAAATATTAAAGCTAAAATTAGAATGGGTGTTGTTGATTTTAACGACGACGACAACGAAGAAAGAATTGGCAGAGTTAGAGTTAAAAATAAAAAACAAGCTAAAGTTGCTATGCCAGAAAAAACTGAAATTACTAATGCAGTTATTACCACCGATAATTTAACAGTTAAAATTTTATCTGAAAAAATTGGTAAACCTGTTGCCGAAATTGTTAAAAAGTTTATGATGCTTGGCATGATGTTAAACATTAACAGCCCAATCGACTTTGAAACTGCAGAACTTGTTACTAGTGAATTTGGTATTACATTAGAGAAAAATGTTGGTAAAACAGCAGAGCAAACTTTACTTGAAAATGTTAATAAACAAGAAGCCGAAAATTTGCAAAAACGTCCACCAATTGTTACAGTTATGGGACACGTTGATCATGGTAAAACATCGCTACTTGATGCAATTAAGAAAACTAATGTAATTACTACCGAGGCTGGTGGAATTACACAACATATTGGTGCTTATTCGGTTAGCGTTAACGACCGAAAAATTACATTTATTGATACTCCAGGACACGAGGCGTTTACAGCAATGCGTGCTCGTGGTGCACAAATTACCGATATTGCAATTTTAGTTGTTGCTGCTAACGATGGCATTATGCCACAAACAGTTGAAGCAATTAATCATATTAAAGCTGCTGGCGTTCCTATGATTGTTGCAATTAACAAAATTGATGTTCCAGAAGCAAACATTGAAAGAATTAAACAACAATTAACTGAACACGAAGTATTACCAGAAGAATGGGGCGGCGATACAATTTGTGTTCCAATTTCCGCTAAACATGGTCAAAACATCGATAAATTACTAGAAATGGTTTTACTTGTTGCTGATATGGAAGAATTAAAAGCAAACTACAACGCTCCAGCAGTAGGAACTGTTGTTGAAAGTAAAGTTGACCGTGGCCGTGGTATTGTTGCAACCATTATTGTTAAAGAGGGTACACTTAAAATTGGTGATTATGTTATTTGCGGATTAAGTAGTGGCCGTGTTAGAGCAATGATGGATTATACTGGAAAAAATGTTCAAAAAGCAGAGCCAAGTATGGCAGTTTCGGTTGTTGGATTAAATCAAGTGCCTGATGCTGGCGAACAAGCTTATGTTGTTGATGAAAAACTTGCTAAAGAAATTTTATATGAAAGACAAACAAAACTTCAACAAGAAAAAGCAAAACAAAACAATGGTATGTCGTTAGAAGATTTCTTACATCAATCTGCCGATAGTGAAATGAAAGTGTTAAAAATTATTGTTAAAGCCGATGTTCAAGGCAGTGCTGAAGCAGTTAAACAAACACTTGAAAAAGTTAGAAATGACGAAGTTAGGGTTCAATGTATTCATAGCGGAGTTGGTAGCATTACAGAAAGTGATGTTGTTTTAGCTAAAGCAAGTAATGCAATTATTATTGGGTTTAATATTAAACCAGAAACTAAGGCTAAAGTTTTAGCTGAACGTAACAATGTTGAAATTAAACTTTACAGAATTATTTACGAAGCTGTTGACGAAATTACTTTAATTATTAATGGAATGCAAGCACCAAAATTTGAAGAAAATGTTATTGGTCATGTTGAAATTAGAAAAATATTTAAAGTTAGTGCAATTGGAAACATTGCTGGTTGCTATGTGTTAGATGGTGTTGTAAATCGTAATTCTAAGGTAAGAGTGCTACGTGGAAACGATGTTGTTGGTGCAACCACAATTGAATCGCTACAACAAGGAAAAGACGATTCAAAACAAGTTAAATCTGGTTTTGAATGTGGTATTAGATTAAAAGGCTTTAACGATATTAAAGAAGGCGATATTATTGAAGTGTTTGAGGAAGTTCAAATTAACTAGGAGTTGTTATGAGAATTTTAAAAATTAATTCCGAAATTGAAAAAGCCATTAGTGAAATTTTAACTTACGAAATGAAAAACCCTGCAATAACAGGAATTATTTCGGTTACTAAAGTAGATACTACTGCTGATTTAGAGTATTGCAAAGTTTATGTAAGTATTTTTACTCCTGGCGGAGATAAAGACGAAGTGTTTAACCAAATTAAACACTCGGCTGGTTTTATTAGAAGAGAACTATGCAAAAGAGTTGAATTAAGAAAAGTTCCATTTCTTACATTTTACTTAGACGATAGTTACACATATGGTGAAACCATTGAAAATAAATTAGAAGAAATAGAAAAATCACGAAAGGAAGCGGAAGATGGAAATAAATAAGAATATTATTGAGGCTCTAAAAAACAGCAAAAGAGTGGCAATATTTATTCATATAAATCCTGATGGTGATTGTTTGGGTTCGGCAAGTGCTTTAAAAGAAGCACTTGTTTCGTTAAATAAAACTGTCGATATTTTTTCAGACTCGTTAGTTCCTGAAAACTATCTGTTTATTAAACATTTAAACGAAGTTAAACATGACGATAAGGTTGAAGGTTATGATTTGTTGGTTGCAGTTGATTGCCCTGATGCTAAACGTGTTGGTAAGTATGCAAAATATTTTGCAACACACGAAAACACAATTTGCATTGACCACCATAAATCTAGAGAAAATTATACAAAATTAACTCATGTAGAAATTGTTTCTAGTGCTGCATTAATGATTTATTATTATGTTAAAGAATTAACAGAACTAAACGTTCATATGGCAGAGGCAATTTATGCTGGAATTTCAAGCGATACAGGGTGTTTTATTCATTCTAACACAACCAGTGAAGAACATGCGGTTTGTGCCAAATTAATTAATTTAGGCTTTGATTTAACACGTGCGAACGATATGTTGTTTAAATTTACGCCACTTTCCAAATTTGAACTTACAAAACGTGCTTACACAAACGCCGAGTTTTTTGCTGATGGCAAAATTGGAATGTTTAAGTTTACTAAAAAAGATTTGTCAGAAACAGGTGCTGATATTAGTGATACCACAGGATTAGTTAATCAAATTACTAACGTAAATGGCTGCGAAATTGGCATTATGATGTATGAACAAGAAAACGGATTATTTCGTTGCAGTTTAAGAAGTAGTGGCAAAATTGATGTTGCTTTAATTGCTGAACAATTTGGCGGTGGTGGACATATGTTCGCCTCTGGCTGTAATGTGTTTGGTTGTTTAAATACAGCAAAAAAGAAAATTGTTGCTACTTGCATTAAAGAGGTTAAAAAATTAGGTTAACATGATTGGTTTTTTAAATGTGTATAAACCACAAGGCATATCTAGCGCAGCTGTGGTTGGAAAAATAAAAAAACAATTTAATTTAAAAAAGGTTGGGCATATGGGAACACTAGACCCTTTGGCTTGTGGTATTTTGCCAATTGCTATTGGTAAAGCAACCCGTATGTTTGATTATTTTTTGAATAAACAAAAACAATATGTTGTTATTGCTGAATTTGGTTACGAAACAGCTAGTTTAGATTTAGGAACTGATGCAATAAATAAAACTAATTTTATTCCAACATTTAACGAAGTGAAAAATGCTTGCACAACATTTTTGGGTAAAATTGAGCAAATTCCACCAATATATAGTGCTAAAAATATTAATGGAGAAAAAGCTTATAATTTAGCTCGTGAAGGTAAGGTTGTAGAATTAAATGCTTGTAGTGTTGAAATTTTTAATTTTGAATGTTTAGAACAACTTAGCGAAAAATCATTTAAATTTGTTATCAATTGTTCTAGCGGAACTTATGTTAGGAGTTTAATTAGGGATTTGGCATATAAACTTAATTCGTTGGCAACGGTTACATTTTTGGAGAGAAGTGAAACTGGTTTGTTTAATAAACAAAATTCGATAGAATTAAACAAATTGTTAACACTTAATAGCCTTTCAGATTGCCTAATTAATATAGAAGAATTGTTTAAAACATTTACGTGTGTTAATGTTTCTGATATTGATTTTTATAAATTAAAAAATGGCTTATGTGTTGAACTAAGTAACAATAAAATTGATAATAATGTTGTTTTTGTAAAGAAAGATAGAGAACTATTAGGTGTTGCTAATGTAATTAATGGAAAACTAAAACTAAAAACATATTTACTTGAAGATTAAAGGAGTTTATTATGATAAAATTTGGACCATCTGGAAACTGCAAAACCTTTTACGAGGCAGGCTATAAAAAGTCGGTTGAGGCTCCAAAATGGCTTGAATCGGTAGGTCTTACTGCTTATGAATATAGTTTTGGTAGAGGCATAACTTTGGGTGATGAAACTGCAGTAGAACTTGGAAATGAGGCAAGAAAACATAATATTGAAGTAAGTATACATGCTCCTTATTACATTAACTTCGCAAACCCTGATCCAGATAAAATTGAAAACAGCATTATGTATGTTGTCAATTCTCTAGAAAAGCTTAAGTTAATTGGTGGAAAACGTTTAGTTGTGCATCCGGCTTCTTGTGGAAAATTAGAACGCTCTGAAGCATTAAAGCTAGCGAACAACAACTTAAAATTGCTAAAAGACAGATTAGACTCTTTAGGATATTCTGAATATTTAATTTGTCTTGAAACAATGGGAAAACCTGCTCAAATAGGAACATATAAAGAAGTTTTTGAAATGTGCAAAATTAGCGATAATTTCATTCCTACGCTAGATTTTGGTCATATTAATGCATTAACGCAAGGAACTTTAAAAACAGAAGCTGATTATCGTAAAATTATTGATTATATGTTTAAAGAATTAGGGGCTGAAAAAGCAAAAAAAGTACATATTCATTTTAGTAAAATTGAATATGGTTCAAAAGGTGAAATTAGGCATTTAACATTGGCTGACGAAAAATATGGTCCCGAATTTGCGCCACTTGCAAAAGTTTTAAAAGAATATGATATGAGTCCAGTGGTCATTTGTGAATCAAGTGAACTTATGGCTCACGATGCCTTAATTTTAAAAGAAATTTATAGTAAAGCGTAAAAATTATAATAATTTGTTAATTAATGTCAAAACAAAATTGTTTTGGCATTTTTTATTGTTTTTAGTTTCATTATAAAACTCTTAAAAAAATATAAATAATTAAACCAAAATAAAGAGGGTTTAATATGTTTAAACAATTATTGCCTATCAACTTAGCTACAGCATTAAGCGAAATTAATTTTAATTTAATTAACGAAGTTAGGTTGCGTGCAAATAAACCAATTGTTGTTAATGTTGCTGGGAAATGCTTTTATTTAAGTAATATAGGAGTAACGTCAAAAGCTAGTGAAGCAATTATTTGCGATGCTGGAATAATTAGTGGTTTAATAAAAATTGTTAGCAATAATTCGTTATATAGTATTAACGACCAACTTATTAATGGTTATGTGCCATATATTGGTGGTGTTAGAATTGGTGTTGCGGGTGAAGTTGTTTCGGAACATGGCAACATTAAAACCGTAAAAAATATTACTTCGGTTAATATAAGAATACCACACCTAATTAAAAACTGCAGTTTAAGTGCATATGGTAGTTTAGTTAACAATGGTTGTGTTTATTCAACTTTAATATTGTCTTCGCCAGGTGCAGGTAAAACAACTTTTGTAAAAGATTTAATTATGCAACTATCAAAACGTAATTTAAATTTAAGTATTTTGGTTGTTGACGAGCGTGGAGAACTAAGTGGCTCCAATTCAATTAATTTGGGTGATAACGTTGACGTTATTCTAAATAGCACAAAAAAGTTTGCTTTTCAAAATGGTATTAGAAGTTTAAATCCAGATGTTGTTGTTACAGATGAAATTAATTTAGATTCAGATTTAGAAACTATTGAAGAAGCCTTAACATGTGGAGTTAAAGTTATTGCAACAATTCATGCTAAAAACATTAACGATTTAAAAAATAAAAAATCATTTGCAATGCTATTAAATAAACAACTATTTAATAGGTATGTTGTTTTAAATAATAGTTGCGGTCCGGGAACTTTAGAAGGGGTGTACAACGAAAGTATGAGTTGTGTTTGTTGTTAATATGAAATTAATATTTTTAATTATTGTTTGTTTGGCGGTGTTTTATATTGGTTATTTATTTAGCAGTTATTATAAAAAGAAACTTCAAATTTTTCATGATTTAGAACAGATGTGTGATATTTTAGAAAATCAAATTCGATTTAAAAAAGAAGTTGCTGCAAAAATAATTGCTGATAATAGATATTTATTTTCTAATGAATTCAATAGTTTAATTGATACATATTTTTTTAAAACAAGTTTTAATGAATTAAATTTATATTTGTCTGAAAAAGAACTTAACTTAATAAAAACATTTTTCGATTCGATTGGAATGTCTGATGTTGAAGGAGAGTTAAACAACATTAAAGCACACTCACAACAATTTAAAATGTATAATTTGGAACTTAAAACCAAAAACGAAAAAGTGGGTGAACTAGGAATAAAGTTGGGCTCACTTTGTGCACTTTTAATTTTTATTATTTTTATTTAATAGAGTAACTATGGGAATTGAAATTATTTTTAAAATTGCGGCAATAGGAATTTTAACAGCTGTAACAAATCAAATTTTAAAATATTCTGGCAAAGACGAAATTGCAATGCTTACTACGCTTGCTGGAGTGGTTATAGTTTTGTTTATGGTTGTTAATATGATAAGTGAATTATTTGCCACCGTTAAACAATTATTTATGTTGTATTAGGTGTGTATGGAAGTATTAAAAATTTTAGGGATTGGCATTGTAACATGTTTAGTTGTTATTATAGTTAAACAGGTTAAACCAGAGTTTTCAGTTGTTTTGCTTATAACTGGTTCGTGCATAATTTTATACTACATAATTGGGTATTTTGCCGATATACTGCATGTTTTTGACAATATCATAGTAAAAACAGGTATAAACACTGATTTGTTTACAACTATTTTGAAAATTGTTGGTATTGGTTATTTAATTGAGTTCGGTGCAGGTGTTTGCGTTGATTCCGGAAATCCTTCTATAGCAGATAAAATAATTTTGGCTGGTAAACTTATTATTTTAATTGTTGCAATGCCTATTATTACTAATTTATTAAACACAATAATTGGTTTGGTTCAATGAAAAAATTTATAATTTTTTTATGTGTTTGTGTTGTGTGTTTTTTTAATGTTCAACCATCTTATTTAATTTATGCTAGTTCGAAAAATGAACAACTTCAGAATTTAGAAGAAGAACTTTCAGATAATGTTTTTACACAACTTTCAACTTTAGATTTTTCTGGTTTAGACTATTATTTAACTGAAATTAATAATTCTTATAGTTTTACAGATTTATCAAATATTGAAGAAGTTGTTTCTAAAATTGCAGGTGGTGAATACTTTACCGACTTTTCAAGTGTGCTTGATGGTTTGATTAACATTTTATTTTCAAACATAAAAAATTTTATTCCAATAATTTTTTTAATAATTGCCATTGCTGTTGTTGCATCAATATTAAACTCTTTAAAGTCGTCTGTGATTGGTTCTGGTGTTAACGATATTATTCATTTCGTGTGTTATTCAGTTGTGGTGTTGTTGTTGGTTGCAAACGTTACTAAAGTTATTGATTTAACTAATTCTGCATTAACGAACATGACTAATCAGATGGAAATTGTTTTTCCAATTTTATTAACATTGCTAACTGCTGTTGGTGGTGTTTCTAGTGTTGGAATTTATAAACCGATTGTTGCTGTTTTAACACAAGGAGTTGGTGTTGTATTTTCAAAGGTGTTGTTTCCAATTTTTGTTGTGTCTTTTATTTTTTTAATTGTTGGTAATTTAAGTAAAAACATTAAGCTTGATAAATTTTGTGGTTTTTTATCGAGTGTATTTAAGTGGATTGTTGGTTTTGTTTTTACTTTGTTTGCTTCTTTTTTAACAATTCAAGGTGTTAGTGCAGGAAAGTTTGATGGTATTAGTGTTAAAGCAACTAAGTTTGCAGTTAAAAGCTATGTTCCGCTTATTGGTGGATATATTTCAGATGGGTTTGATTTAATTTTATGTGCTAGTGTAATTATTAAAAATGCTGTTGGTGTTGTAGGTTTAGTTTTAGTTTTGTTTACAATCATTTCGCCAGTTATTCAAATATTAGTTTTAAAACTTGGGTTGCAACTAGTTTCAGCCATTCTGGAGCCTATTGGTGAAACGCAGATTAGTAATTTTGCTACAGGCTGTTCTAAAATTTTAATTTATCCTATTGTTTTAATTTTGGCTGTTGCGTTTATGTATGTTTTGTCGGTTGGGCTAATTATGACCACAGCAAATGTTGTGTAAGGGGTTGAGTTTAATATTGTTGTCGTGGCTACTTAACATTGTTGGAATTGTTTTTATTGGTGTTATTTTAGATGTTGTTTTGCCAGATGGTAAAACAAATCAGTTTATTAAACATGTGTTTTCGGTGTTTATGTTGTTTGTTGTGGTTAGTCCGGTTTCTAATTGGGTTTCGAGCGCTTTTAATGTTGAGGTTAGTTCCGGTGTTACAGATAGTAATTTTTTGTACGTTACTAATTTGGAGAAAATTAATGCTCTTGAAAAAGATATTGTTTCTGAGATTGAATCTGGTGGAATAAGTAATGTTTCGGTAATTATAAATGGGAATGTTTTTGAAGAAGTGTTAACAATTAATTCGGTTTATGTTGATGTTTCGAATGCTGTTTCTGAAAATAATTTAACAAAGTCTGAAGTTAAAGACTTTGTTTTAGATAAAATTTTGATAAATGTAGATGTTGTTAAAGAGGATATTGTTTTTTATGGCTGATAAAATATATGTTGAAAATTTGGAACGAAATAATAAAATTAATGTTTGCTCTAATAAAGATTCTAAAAAATCAATATTTTCAAAATTGATAAACTTTTTTAGTGTTTTTAGTAAAGAGAATAAAAATGGCGTACATGTAGATAAGTTGGAAAATGCTGAAAACAATCAAACCAATTCTAAAAAAGAAAATAATATTACAAAATTCTTCAAAATCAAGCAGGTTAAAACTGCGGTTATTGTTCTAATTTTTAGTGTTGTTGCATTACTTATATTAAGCAGTTCATTTAGCGCAGAGGGTAGTAAAACTAAAGAATATTCAAGCTATATGACTAGCTTGGAATATTGTGAAAAGCTTGAACATAAACTTATGGACGTGCTAGGAGGTATAAGTGGTGTAGGAAACATAAAAGTTATGGTTGCAGTTGAAAGTAGCCCAGAAATTAAAATTGCTACTAGTACCGACGAAAGAACGAACACAACCACAAACGGAACAAATGTTACTACTAATACAACTGTGGTTTCAGACCCGGTTATTGTTACGGGTTCGGGCGAAAATAATCCGTTAATTTTAAGCGAAAAAACACCACAAATAACAGGGGTTATTGTGGTTGCTGAGGGCGCAAAAGATGTTAAGGTTAGGCTAAATTTATTAGAGGCTGTTGAAGCACTTTTAAATGTTTCAACAAATAACATTCAAATTTATTATTGATTGGAGGGGTAAAATGAAATCGTTATCAAAGAAAAAGAAATTTTTTATTATTTCAGGTTTTTGTTTATTGCTGGTTGTTACTGGTGTTTTAAACATTGTGTTAAACAACAAAATTGCAACTGAGGCAAGTAACACTGCTGTTACTGCGGGCAACTTTTTTACTACATACAGAACTGATAGAACCGACACTAGAAATGAAGAGATTTTATATTTAGATGCAATTATTGCAAGTTCTAGTGCTAGTGCAGAAAGTAAAACAGCTGCTGAAAATAAAAAGTCGGAACTTATTGCTTTAATGGAAACGGAACTTGCCTTAGAGGGGTTAATTAAAGCAAAGGGTTTTGAAGATGTTGTTGTTTCAACTTCTACATCTAACATTAATGTAATTGTTAAAAGTGCCGAATTAAATGAAGCAGAGGTTGCACAAATTGTTGATATTATTGAAGGTCAAACAGAATATGGCTTAGATAATATTAAAATATTCCCAGTAGAATAATTGCTAAATTAAAAAAATAATGCTATTATTTATGTAACGATTTTAAAGGGGAAAACCATGTTATACAACAATACTGATGCAACAAATAAAGTAACAAAAGGTAACGTTACATTTAATAAAAATATTATTTTATCGGTAGTTAATTTGGCCGCTAAAGAAATTTCTGGTGTTAGTTCGCTAGTTGCAAACTTTGGTTCTGCATTAAAACGTTGGTTTGGAAATAACTACTATGAAGGTGTTAAACTAACCAACAATAATGGCAAACTAAATGTTGATGTTTATTTAAATGTTTATTATGGATATAATGTTTCAGAAATTTCATATAGAGTTCAAGAAAACATTAAAAATAGTTTATCTAGTATGATTGATGTTGAAATTGATAAAGTTAATGTTCATGTGTTGGGTGTTGACTTCATTAAAGAGGAAGAAGATAAAAATTAGCCTTGAATGGCTAATTTTTTTATGTTATAATTCTTTTGCGTTATATAAATAATATATTAATTTATTTATATTTTACTTTAATATTTAATGAAAAAAAATAAAAGATGTGCTATACTACTAATGTTTAAAATAATAAGGAAGAAATTTTTATGAGCAGAATTTTAGCAAGAGATACAATTTTTAAATTAACTTTTGAACTTTGTTTTCATAAACCCGAAGAGGGTTGTTATTATGAAGAAATGTTGCAAGAAAATAAATTGGACGAAGAAAATTTAACCTTTGTTAAAGAATTTTATGAGGGTATTGTTGAACATTTTGATGAACTAAAGGAAATTGTTAGTAAAAATATAAAAGGTTATACTTTAGATAGATTATTTAAAGTTGATTTGGCAATTTTGATTATGGCAACTTATGAGCTTGTTTATTATAAGAAAAATTCTGTAAACATTGTTGCAAACGAAGCGGTTGAACTTGCAAAAAAATATAGCACAGAAAAAAGTTATTCGTTTATTAATGCCGTTGTTGCTAATATTGCTAAAAATTAATTATAATGAGTGAACAATATTTAAGCGTTGGACAAGTTAATAATTATATAAAAAATATTTTTGAGGCAGAGGTTATGCTTCAAAATATTTGTATTTATGGTGAAGTTAGTAGTTATAAAATTTCTAATAATATTGCCTATTTTAATTTAACGGACGAAACAGGATTAATATCTTGTGTTCTTTTTAATGCAAATAGGTTTGATGTTCCAAACGTTGGCGATGTAATTTTGGCTGTTGGCAGCGTTTCATATTACGCCAAAGGTGGTAAACTTTCGTTTAATGCTAACCATATTGCACCATATGGTAAGGGCGTTTTGTATGAAAAATTTTTAAAATTAAAAGCTGAATTGGAAAGTAAGGGATATTTTGATTTGGCTCGAAAAAAACCTCTTCCCGCAAGGGTGAATAGAATTGGTGTTGTAACTAGTTCAACAGGTGCAGTTATTCAGGATATTATAAATGTTACAACCAGGCGAAACCCAACTGTGAACATTGTGCTTTATCCAGCAAAAGTTCAGGGGGTTGGTGCTGAGGTTGAAATAGCTAATGGGATAAATTTTTTTAGTGATTATAATGTAGATGTTGTAATTGTTGCTCGTGGTGGTGGAAGTATTGAAGATTTGCAACCATTTAACACCGAGATTGTTGCAACCGCAACATATAATTGCAAAAAGCCAATTGTTTCAGCTGTTGGGCATGAAACCGATTTTACAATAATCGATTTTGTTTCTGATTTGCGTGCTCCTACGCCATCTGCTGCAGCTGAATGTGTTGTTAATAATTTGGCTGATGATTTGAGTGCTGTTGAAAATTATTACAACTATTTTTACAATTGTGTTATAAATAGGTGTAATGCAGTTGTAAGCGTAGCGGATAATTTGATTGATAAAATTTGTTATGCTTCCGAGGCTAAACTTTTTAAGGTTGAAAAAGAACTTGATAGTTTATTTGCTGGTATTAAACATAAAACAGATTTAATTTATACTAATTTTGAGCGTAAACTTGATGTTTTAAATACACGGCTTATTTCGTTAAACCCAACAATTCCTTTAAATAAGGGATATGTTAAGGTTGAAAATGAAAACAAAACAATTACTTTGGCTAGTGATATTGAATCTGGTAAACAATATAGCTTAATTTTTAAAGATGGCAAGAAAAATGTTGTAGGAGTTTAAAATGAATATTGATGAGAAACTAAAAAAACTTCAAGAAATTGCTGATAAACTTGATAAGAATGAGGTTGCATTTGAAGAAAGTTTAAAGCTTTTTGAAGAGGGTAGTAAAATTGTTAAAGAACTTTATTCAGAGCTAAATAATGCTAAAGGTAAAGTTACAATTTTAAAACAAGAGTTAGATAAATTTAAAGAAGAAGGAATGGATGAATAATATGAAAAATAAAGCGATTACAGATAGAGAAGTTGATTTTGCTAGATGGTATACTGATGTTGTAAAAGCTGCAAAACTAGCTGATTATTCAAGTGTTAAAGGTTGTTGTATTTTAGAACCTAATGGTTATGCTTTATGGGAAAAAATGCAAAGCGTTTTAGATAGAATGTTTAAGCAGACAGGGCATCAAAATGTTTATATGCCAATGTTTATACCAGAATCACTTATGAATAAAGAAGCTGAACTTATTGAGGGGTTTGCTCCAGAGGGAGCATGGGTTACTCAAGGTGGACACAGTCAGTTAGAAGAAAGGCTTATGGTTAGACCAACAAGTGAAACATTATTTAGTGATTATTATGCTTTGAAAGTAAAATCTTACAGGGATTTACCAAAATTATATAATCAATGGTGTAATGTTGTTAGATGGGAAAAAGAAACCAGACCATTTTTAAGAACTCGTGAATTTTTGTGGCAAGAAGGTCATACTGTTCACGAAACTGAACAAGAGGCTATTGATGAAACATTAAAAATGTTAAATATTTATAAAAAGTTTTTTGAAGAATATTTGGCAATTCCTGTTATAACTGGCAGAAAAACCGAAAAAGAAAAATTTGCTGGTGCAGAATTTACATACACAGTTGAAGCGTTAATGTATAATGGCGTTGCATTGCAAAGCGGAACTAGCCACTTTTTTGGTCAAAAATTTGCTAAAGCATATGATATCAAATATTTAAATCGTAACAATCAGTTAGATTATGTTTGGCAAACATCTTGGGGTGTAACAACCAGAATGATTGGTGGATTAATTATGGTTCATAGCGACGAAAATGGATTGGTGTTACCTCCTAAAATTGCGCCACGTCAAGTAGCAATTGTTCCTATAGGCGACGACGAAAATGTGTTAAAGTTGGCAAAAGAAATTAATGAAAAATTAAATTTAGCAGATATTGTTAGTTTTACTGATTTATCTGAAAAATCTCCAGGGTTTAAGTTTGCCGAACATGAGGTAAACGGAATTCCTGTAAGGGTTGAAATTGGTAAACGTGATATTGATAATGGTGTAATAACACTTGCCAGACGTGATACACGCGAAAAAATTACAATAAATGCAAATGCTGATATTGTTAAAGAAGTTTCTACTTTATTAAATGATATACAAAACAATTTATTTAATAGGGCACTTGAAAGAAGAAATGAATTAACTTATGAGTGCACAACAATGGAAGAAATTGAAAAAATTATGAATTCTAAACCTGGTTTTGTTAAAGCAATGTGGTGTGGCGACGAGGCTTGTGAACTTAAAATGAAAGAGATTAGGGGAACAAAATCTCGTTGTATTTTAGAAAATGAAAAACATATTTCCGATAAATGTGTTGTGTGCGGTAAAAAGGCTAAACACTTAGTAGTGTGGGGTATTCAATATTAAAAGTTGTGTTTGTATTAATATACAAACTCTGTAAATTTGTTTAATCTAACTAAAATTTTATGTGTTAAATAAAATAAAAGTAAGTAAAACAGTGGTTATTAAAAACCGCTGTTTTATTTTTGCTTTGGAGGGTTATAATGCATTAGAAATGGCTTTATTAAGGCATTGTATAATTATTCAGAATATTTATGCAAAGCCAAATTTATAAATATAAAACCGGGTGAATAAAAATAAAAATCAAAATGTATAAATATGCAAAAAGCACTTGCATAAAAAATTGTCATGTTGTATAATTATGTTGCTTTCAAAATTTTGGAACGCATAAAAATTAATTTTTACTTTAAAAGGGATAAGGCTTATGGCAAGAAATTCACGTCAATCAAAAATATTAGAATTAATTTCGGTTAAAGAAATTGAAACACAAGAAGAGCTTGTTGCTGAATTAAAGGCTGCTAGTTATGATGTTACTCAGGCAACAATTAGTCGTGATATTAAAGAACTTGGCTTAATTAAAATTTTAACTGATAGTAAAAAGTATAAATACGCTATTGTTAGTTCATCTAATCAGGCTGTTTCTAATAAGTGTTTAAATATTTTTAAAGAGTGTGTAATTTCTATTAAAAATGCTATGAACCTAGTTGTGCTTAAAACTTTAAAAGGTACTGCTGGTATGGTTAGCAACTTTGTTGACCAACTTTCAATTAATTCGGTTTTAGGGTGCACATTTGGTGAAGATACTGTTATGATTATTACAGCCGATATTGAAGATGCTTATTTGGTGCAACAAAAATTAAATGAAATTTTGGCACAATAATAGATTATAAAAATAACACACCTTTTGGTGTGTTTTTTATTTATGTTTTAATATAGATAATTTATTTATTGTTATTTTGATATTTTTTTGATAAAATATGTTTAGTAATTTTAAGGTGTATTATGATTTCTAGTTTAAAAATTAATAATATTGCATTAATAGACGAAAGCGTAATTAAACTAAGCGATGGGTTTAATGCTTTAACTGGTGAAACTGGGGCCGGTAAAAGCATCATAATTGATTCGCTTAATTTTGTGTTGGGTAGCAAGGCTGATAAAACACTGGTAAAAACTGGTAAAGATTTTGCAAAGGTTGAAGTTGTTTTTGAACTGCCTTGTTTAAATGATGTTATAACCGAGTTTTTTAACACAATTAATGCTGAGCCTGAAAACACAATAATTATAACTCGATATTTAAATTTAAATGGTAAAAACGAAATTAGAGTTAATGGCGAAGCTGTTACTTTAGGTATGCTTAAAAAGTTAACTATTAACTTGGTTGATATTCATGGTCAGCATGACCATCAAGCATTGCTTGATTCTAAAAATCATATTAAAATAATTGATTCGCTAGATAATAATATTGCATCGGTTAAAGAGGACCTTGCATTAAAACTTTCTGAGATTAAAAACATTAACCACCAAATTACTGAACTTGGTGGCGAGGGTGAAGATAAACTTAGAAATATTCAACTTTTAGAGCACGAAATTAACGAAATAGAACTTGCTGATTTAAAAGAGGGTGAAGAAGAAGAACTGCTTCAAAAGCGCAAATATTTTGCAAACTCTGAAAAATTGTCAAGAAACTTATCTGATGCTTATGCATGTTTAAAAGGTTCTGATTCTGGTGTTTCAAATCAACTAAAATCTGCAGCTTATTCACTTAACGTTGTTTCCGATATTTCCGAGCAAATTGCAAAACTAAAAGATCGTGTTACGTCTGCTATGTATGAAGTTAACGACATAACCGATTTGGTGTCAGATTTGATTTCGGAAACTGATTATAATGAAGATGAAGTAAATAGTATTGAAGAACGTTTAGATTTAATTAAGGATTTAAAACGTAAATATGGTTCAAGTATTGAAGATGTTTTTAAATATTTAGATGCTGCAAAAACCAAGTTAAACAATTTGCAAAATTCCGAGCAGGCGTTAAACAATCTTAACAAACAAAAGTTAGTGGTGCTTACAGACGTTTATAAATTATGCGAAACTTTAACTACACTTCGTAAAAATGCTGGAAATAAAATTAAAGAAAAACTTTTAAAAGAACTTTCTTATTTGGGTATAAAAAACGGACAATTTGAAGTTGTGTTTAATAATGATTATTCGTTGGAAAACATTGAAAAGAAAGTAACAGCTAATGGGGCAGATAACCTAGAGTTTATGTTTAGTGCAAACCCTGGCATTGAGGTTAGACCACTAACAAAAATTATATCTGGCGGCGAACTTAGTAGATTTATGCTTGCGTTTAAGTGCGTAATTCAAGACACGTCTGGAATTAAGACATTAATTTTTGACGAAATTGATGCTGGAATTGGTGGATTAATTGGTGTAGAGGTTGGCAAAAAAATTGCTACAATATCTAAATATAACCAAGTTGTGTGCATAACACATTTGGCTCAAATTGCGGCATTTGCCGATAGTAATTTTAAAATTGAAAAAACTGTTGATAATAATTACACCACATCAAACATAAAACTTTTAGATTCTAAAGGTAAAACTAAAGAAATTACTCGAATGCTTGGCCTAGATGCTAATAATTCAAGTGCTGAAGCAAGTGCTAACGAACTTATTAATTCAGCAACGGCATTTAAACTAACATTATAATTAAAGGGTATAATTACCAGAATAAATTTTAATTTAATTATTAAACTACTCTTAAATAAGGAGTAGTTTTTTTATGCGTCAAAAAACAAAAGTTTTCAATTTTATTGTGTTAAGTTTGCTTTTTGTTGCATTCTGCTTGTTTTTTCCTTATTCAACATTAATTAATTTGCAAGATGGAGTGTTTTTAACTAGCGAAGAGTTTACAAATTTAACAAAAAAGTCGTCGTTTTTTAATGCTAATGCGGTGCTCGCCAGCTCAAATGACGACGAAGAATTTAACGAATATGTTGTAAATTTTAAGTTGTTTAATTTATTTAACATAAAAAATTTAAAAGTAAATGTTGTAAAAACTAACGAAGTTATGCTTGGTGGAAATTGTATTGGTTTAAGTTTAAAAACTAAAGGTGTAATTATTGTTGGTAGTAACTATATTATTACTAAAAATGGTAATATAAACCCAATAACAAACTCTGGGCTAAAAATAGGCGATGTTATAACGCATTTGAACAACGAGGAAGTTAATTGCTTAACAGATATTCAAAATGTTCTAAATAATTGTAGTGGAAATGTTATTAGTGTTAAAGCAAAACGTGATGGAAATGTTTTTGAAACAACAATTAAACCAGAGTTGGATATACAAACAAAATCATACAAATTGGGCATTTGGATTAGCGAAGATGCAATGGGCGTTGGAACGTTAACTTTTGTTAATCCTGAAACTTTGCGTTATGGTTGCTTAGGTCATGCTATAACTGATACTGATAGTGGTGAGGTTTTAGAGGTTTCAAGCGGTGAAATTTATAAATGTAATGTTGTTGGTGTAAAAAAAGGAACTAAAGGTGCACCTGGAGAAATTTTAGGGCTTTTTATACAAGGTAAAAATATTCAAGGTAATGTAGAAAAAAATAATGAATTTGGTGTTTACGGAAACCTTTATAATAATAGCGAATTAAGTTTGGGTAAAAGTAAAATTAAAATTGGCGGTCGATTAACTGCTAAGCCAGGCAAGGCAACCATTTTAACTTGTGTAAATGGAACTGACATTGAAGAGTTTGATATTGAACTTATAAAAACAAATTATCAGTCTGGTGGTAAAAATAAAAGTATGGTAATTAAAATAACTGATCCCGATTTAATTGCAAAAACTGGCGGTATTGTTCAGGGTATGAGTGGAAGTCCAATAATTCAAGATGGTAAAATTGTTGGAGCTGTTACCCATGTTTTTGTTAATGATCCAACTAAGGGTTTTGGGCTTTACTTAGATTGGATGATTAATGAATAAACTTATATAAAAACGAAAAGAAAAGTTTTCCCTTACTTTTTGTTACATTATAAATTTCGACAAAAATTTTTATAAAATTGCATTGTATGTTTAAAAGTGAGAATATAGAATAAAATTATTTTACAAATTTGTCAATAAAAAATATTAAATTAAATATTATGAAAAATGTGTTAATTTGTTAAAATAGGAAATAAAGGCGTTTTTACAACTTATAAAAGTTATATTTGTAATATTTTACAATATTCTTAATTTTGTAAAAAAATAATCAAAAATTGTAGATTTTTAAATTTTTGTTTGATATACTTATCGTCGTAGGGTTAGTTTACTACAAAACATAAAACTAAGCGTAAAGGATTAATATAATGTTAAAAGTTAATCTTAATGCGGTGTTTTACTCGAAAGGAAATTTCGAACGTGCATATCAAATAAAAAATATGTGCTGGCACACCAACTATGAAGTGCAAAACATATCCGAATTTTCTGAGTTGGTTTACGCAATTCATAAGCAACAAGTAAATTTACTTATTGTTGATGGAGAAACCGTGAAAATTACTGAGGAATTTTTGGAAGTGATTAAGGGTTCAAAAATGGTAGCGCCTGATAATATCTTTTTTGTGGGATACGAGGGAAGCGATGCTTTGCAAGTAAACAACATTAATAGATTTTTAATTTCCTATTCAGATTTGGCTGATGCGTTTATTAATAATCAACAAAAATTGGAATTTAATATTGAAAAAAGTAAAGCAATGCAATATGATTCAAATTTTATAAATTCATATCTTACTCAATATTTAATTCAATTAGGCTTTTTTCCTAAGCACGTTGGTTTTTATTATATTAAACAATGCATTGAAGAGGCTTTAACACATAATGGAGTTTTGGGCTCGTTAAGCACCGAAATTTATCCGTGTGTTGCAAGGCGAAATGGTACAAGTGCTGTAAATGTTGAGCGTAACATAAGGCATTCTATTGAACGTGCAAACAAATTTGCAGGCGAAAAAGAAATGACCCTTAAAGATATTTATCATAATCATAAGCACATTAGCAACCGCGCCTTTTTAGCTTTTTTATTAGACCAAGTTATAATTTGCCATAAGCAAATGAAAGAGAATTACACCGCGTTCTATAATCAGTAGTTATTTTAATAAATATATGTTAGTTTTTAATTTTTAACAAACTATAATTTTTTGTAAAAGCAAAATTGTTCCCAAGTTTTATTATTTGCTTTTATTTAAATGTGTTAGTTAATAAAACTTAAAAATTTGAATATATATTTATATGCAATCAACTACCATAAGAAGCAAATATCGTTTAAAAAATAAACTAACCTTATATTTTTCTCAGTATAAATTTGTTATGCTTTTTAGCGCTATAGTCCTGGTGCTAGGTGCAGCCTTTGGTGTTTACACCGCCATTAAATATTCTGGTGAACTAGAACTTTCTAATTTATCAGATGCTGGTTTGGTTGATTTTTTAAAAGGCGATAAGGGAACAATGGGGTTGTTTTTCCCATATATGTTCACATTTTTATTTTATTGTAGCATAATTATTTTTTTAAACTTTAAACCAATTTTAAGCGTTTGTTCTTACTTACTATTAATGGTAAGAGGATATTTAATTGGTTTTGATATAACAGTTTTAATTGTGTTATATGGTTTTGCTGGCGTTTTAAATGTTATTATTGTAATTTTGCCATTCGAACTAATTGTATGGTTAGTTCTAATAACAATTTCAGCAATAGCTATAAAACGAAATTTAAACTTAAAAAAATTTGGAAATTCCACTTGTAATAAAATATCTAATGTTAATCACGTTAAAACATATTGTTTTTTTGTTGCTATAGGTGTTTTATCTTTGCTTTTAAAGTGTTTTTTATTGCCACTAATAAGGGTAACAATTATTGTAAATTAAAGGTGTAAGCCTAATTGGGTTTGCACCTTTAATTTTTGTTTTTCAAGCAATCTTTTTATTTACATAAACAAACTAATTATGTATAATATAATTATTAAATATGAACTTCTATTTATAAAAAAATTTTTGAGGTTTCAAATGAAGAAGAAAAATTGGCTTAAGTTAATATGTTCAATATGTTTGGTTGTTTTTGCAACACTTACGTTAACAGCGTGTGGTGGCGTGGGAAATCCTGTTTCTAGTAGCCCAGAGGGTGGTGGATATCAAAGCGGAAGTTCTTCGCCAAGCGTAAATATTCCTGGTAGCGATTCTTCCACATCGTCAAAAGATCCATCAGATAGCAGTTCGTCTGAAGAACCACCAGAGGTTGAAGAAGTTGACTTTTCGCAATACTTTAGTGGATATGTTGTTTTAACTAATGGAAACAGCACATACACTGTTGAAGACGAAAATGGTAATCAAGTGCTATTTAATGATTTGCTTGATAGACAATTTGATATTTTGGCACAAGATTTAATTTATAGATTAACTTATGTGTATGGTAATGCACGAGAAACAAATCCTGAAGTTGGAAGATGGTATCCACTTACAATTAAGAATAATGGTTCTGATGTTCAGTATGAATATAATTCTAAAACTGCAAATGTGGATGCAAGTGCAGTTGTGTCAAGTTCTACATGTTCTCAACATAGTTCAAATTTAAATTTGAAATGTTTAGATTGTTATCAATCATTTTTAAATAAAACAAGAGCTACTGATAACTACTTATTTGATACAAATAACTTGTATTTAGCAAATGCAATTGATGGTAAATTTACATCATTAAATGCATTTCAATTAAAAAACGATGTAGTTGCATCAAATAAATGGAATTATTCTTTAACAGATAGTTCTTTACTTGCTTCTTATAAAAATCAAATGAAAATGGCATTTGCACAAATTGTGGCAGGTAAAACTGTTACAGCAGCTTACGCTTCTGATGCTTATAATAATTTGTTATCAAGCATTAATACTTTGGGATTGTTTGATTCCTATAAAGAACCAATAGTTGACTTTATTAAAGATGTTGTAATCGATGGTCCAACAAACAAAATAATTGAAAATGATGATGCTTTACTTGAACAAACATATATTAAAACAACTAAATCGTATGTTGTTGATTCAACCTTTATGACGGGAGCTCCTTATCCTGGAAACGCTTCGTTTAGTGAGGCAGAAAATAATAAATCTCCTAGATTATACAAAGGATATAGTTTGCTTATACCTGCAATGGTTGACCAAGCATTTGCAAACACTTTTGATCAAACTACAACAAGTATTTATCCACATTTTTCTAGGGTGAATGGTTCAAAGGGGACTTTTGAAACTTACACCATTACAAGTAAAGACCAAAATGGTGAAGATACTGAAGTTCAAGAACTTACAACAACTGGTGCGCTAAATTTAAATTCAATTATTTTAAAACCTCAAGAAGGTGCAGCACCACTATCACTAGAACTTCAAATTGATGTTGCTCGTGCATTAACCGACGATTATCCTGGTGGAATGAGTGTTGGTGATGCAGGATATATTAATTATTTTGCTAGAGATATTGTTGTTGAACTTGAAGTTGATATCACATATAAAGTTGGCGATACCATTGTAAAAATTTCGAAGGCTATCGCAGACGAGGCGGACGGAAGCAGTATTATTACACTTGATTCAAAAACCGGATATATTATGAAACAGCTTGATTATAATGATCCTAACTTTGATCCAACTCGTATTGACGAAGAGGGATATGCTGATCAGTTTATGAAACCTGTTCAAAGCGAAAATGGAACAATTTTGCCATATGAATACACTTATTCGTTATATGAAAGTTTTCCAGACGAAAAAGTTACTCCACTTACAAAATATTCTGGTTTTGACCCTGATACCGACAAAAACACTTTGTGGAATAACAAATTTGTTAAAGACGACGAAAACGAAATGATTTATTTAGATGCTGGCACAAGTTATATTCAAATCAATTTTAATATTGTTAGCATTAAAAAATATGGTGGCGATAATAACTCGCAATTAACTGATTATGTTGGTAATGATGTTGTGTTTGATATAACAGTTAAGCCTTACACCTAAAATTAAGAATTATGTCGAAAAATAGTGCTTTTTAAAGAGCACTATTTTTTTGTTTATAATTTATTTACAAAAATAAATTATGTGTGTTATTATTAGTTAACTAAATAAATTTTAAAGGGGACATAATATGAAAAAGGGGAGATTATTTATGTTATGCCTTGCTTTAATAATGGGCTTTACTACTTTTACTTTTGCAGGGTGTAGCGATGGTGGTAATAACACCGGATCAGGAGGTTCTGTCAGCAGTTCTGGCGGCGGCACAACAAATCCAGGAGGTGGTACGTCTGGCGGAGGTTCAACTAGTGGTGGAAACACAACACCAATTGTAACCGAACCTCAACTAAAAACCATGGGTACATATTTTAGTGGCATTAGGGCTGAATATGAAAAAACAAATTTTTTAAATCAAAACAATCAAACAAGAACTTTTGAACAATTGTTGGACCAACAATTTCAGGTTTTAGCACAAGATTTACTTTGTCGACTTGAATTTGTTTACGGTGAAGAAAGAATAGATATTTCAACAGGAACACATGATTTTAATGTTAAATATAAATTGCAAAGCAATTCTGTTGATTATTCTTATAATGGTAATTCTGCTATTGTTAGTTCAAGCAATTTATTGATAAATAATCAATGTGCTCATGCTAGTGAATTTTACATTAACTGTGTGGGTTGTTATCAAAAATCGTTGCTTACCGACATGAGTTCTAGTAATTTATTTTTTAACTTAAACAATATGTTTTTGCCAGGAGCTGTTAATGGTAAGTATACCACACTTAATGCATTTCAGTTAAAAGATGAAGAAGTGGACGAAAATAAGTGGAATTATGCAATTTCGTCAAATAGTTATATAACTAATGTTAAAATGGCGCTAGCGCAAATTGTTTGCAATATTGAACCTACAGGGGAATTTACTGAAACTGCTTATAACAACATATTGGCTAATATTTCTAAATTAGGATTTAATGTAAGTGAATTAAAAGATAAGATTTCACAATTTATACTTAAAAAAGTTATTGGAGAAAATGTAGTTAATAAAGATAATTTAATTTATAATAGTTCATATTTTAACGAAAAAGGATATAAGTTAGATAGTGCATTCTTGGTAAATGCACCATATCCTGGAAATTCTAATTATACTGAAACTGAGAATGCAAACTCGCCACGCCTTTATAAAGGCTACAACATTGTAGTTCCTGCAATTGTTGAACAAGCACTTGCAAACACATTTGATGGTACAACCACAAGTTTATATCCTAAATTAAATAGATATGCTATTGAAACTTCTAATAACGTTGGCGGTTTGAGTGGTGCTAAAGAATATAGAAGTATTGTTTTAATGCCTAAAACAAACACTCCAACTACAAAACTTGTTTTAGAGGTTGCTGGAAGTGCTGATACAATTGGTAAAACAATTAGCATTGGTTACGATATTGTTATTGCGGGCACAAAATATTCTGGTTCTAAAAATGTAACTTTGGCTGCCACAGCAACCGAGGTTGAACTAAACTTAAATTCAATAACTGGTGGGGCAAAACTAAATGCGTATGATGGCTCAACAGCAAGCTACTCACAAACATTGTTGTTTGGAAACAATAACGAATTTGATGCTAGTGGAAATAGCACAAACAATAATGGAAATAATTATATTAAGTTAAACTTTGTAGGGCAAGATGGTGGTAGCTTTATGGTTAACTTTAGGGGATTATACGATAAAGTTTAATTAAAAACAAAAAATTAATTTTAAATAGCACTAAGTTTTAGTGCTATTTTTTTGTTACATAATTTATGTATTTTTTACAAATAATAAACAAAAAGGTGAGTTTATTATGAAAAAAGTTGTATGTGGATTATTATGCTTTACATTATTTATGGTGGTTTTACTTAATTGTAATCAAACAATTAGTGTTAATGCTTATTCAGGCGAAATTTTTGATAATTTTACGTCGGATAGCTATGTTTTGCTAGATAGCGATAGTGGAACAATTTTAGTTTCGAAAAATGCTGAAGAGAAATTACCTGTTGCAAGCATTTGTAAATTAATGACAAGTTTAATAACTTTAGAAAAACTTGATTCCGGTGCTCTTGATTTAAACACGCAAGTTTTAGCAAGTGAACACGCATGCTCAATGGAGGGTAGTCAAGCATTTTTAGATGCGGGAAGTTCATACTCAGTTTCGGAACTACTAAAAAGTGTTGTAGTTGCTTCGGCAAACGATAGTGCTGTTGCTCTATCCGAGGCTATTTCTGGCAGTGAAAGTGCATTTGTTTTAGAAATGAATAAACGTGCAAAAGAACTGGGCATGAATAACACAATTTATGCCAATGCAACCGGTTTGCCTGCGCCAAATCAACATTCAACAGCAATGGATACTAGCATTATTTTAAAAGAAATTGCAAAACATGATTTATACGTTAAATATTCTAATATTTGGATGGATACATTCACTCATCCAAGTGGCAGACAAACCGAACTAGTTAATACCAATCGATTAATTAAATATTATTCTAATTGTAAAACTGGAAAAACTGGCTTTACCGACGAGGCTGGCTATTGTTTAGCAAGTAGTGCTTCTAATGGCAATTTAAACTTAATTGCTGTAACTTTAAAATGTGATAAAGCACAAGATAGGTTTAAAGAAAGCATGGATTTATACAACTATGGCTTTGCTAATTTTGAAAACAAAAAACTTATTGATTCCTCGGTTCCATTAACCGAGCAAATAAAAGTTAGTGGTGGCAAAGTAAATTATGCCAATTGTAAATTTAAAAATGATTTTAGTGTGGTTACAAAAAAAGGTACAAATAAAAAATACGATATTAAAATTGATTTAATTAATTCTGTTAAAGCACCACAAACATTGGGTTCAAAAGTTGGAAATGCAACAATTGTTAAAGATGGTAAGGTTGTTGGCGAAGTTGAAATTGTTTTAGCAGATAATTTAGAAAAACAAGGCTTTAAAGATATTTTAAATAAAATGGCTAAAAACTGGGCAATTAACTAAAATAAAAAGGGGGAAACCCTTTTTATTTTTTATTTAATTATAAAAATTTGCCTATTTTATTGCAAAATTTGCCAAATTAATAAACTTGCAAAAATAGCCTAATTATTTGATTATTTTATGCTTTTATTATATACTTAATTAAGTGTAGTTAGCGTAATTGCTGCTATGCAAATCTTTTTTAAGGATTAACTATGCTAACAAGTTTGTTTGATATGAGCGGACCATATGTGTTAAGTGCAGGACTAGCCATGATTTTAGTTCTGGTTTTTTCGTTGTCGTTACACGAATTTGGGCACGCATTTGTTGCATATAAACAAGGAGATATTACTCCTAAATTGAATGGCAGAGTTACACTAAATCCGCTTGCACACATCGATGCTATTGGGTTTGTTTGTTGTTGTTTGTTTGGATTTGGCTGGGCAAAACCGGTTGAAGTTAATCCGCTTAATTTTCGTAAATATAGGAAGGGTATGGCATTAACATCAATTGCTGGTGTTATTATTAACATAATTTTAGCAGTTGTTGGGTGTGGATTATATTTTGTTTGTTTACGCTTTTTACCACTTACAAATGGTTTTAATGCTTTTTTACTATATTTTTTCTATTACTTATATACATTAAACATTGGCTTATTTATTTTTAACTTACTACCAATTTATCCGCTAGATGGGTTTAATTGTATTTCTGCGCTTACTAAGTACGATAATAAGTTTGTTAATTTTATGCGTAAATATGGCAACATTATTTTAATTTTAGTTTTAATTTTTGGCGATATTTTGTTAATTCAATTATTAAGTTGGGTTGCATGGCCTATTGAAACATTATGGGGATTAATAGTTTTTTAAAATGGAAGAACAATTAGAAGAAATTAAAGCAGAGGAAGTTAATAACTTAACCGAAGCTGAACTTAATACTGAAGAAGAAAGTGATGCTTTAAGTTTTAAACTTGAAAACTTTGAAGGACCACTAGATTTATTGTTGCATTTAATTAAGCAAAGTAAAATGGAAATTGAAACAGTTGAGCTTTCAAAAATTACTGAGCAATATTTAGAAATTATGTCTAACCTGCCAGAAGTTGACCTTGAAAAAGCTAGTGAATTTATTGAAGTTGCTGCAACGCTAATTGAAATAAAAAGCAAAGCCTTGCTTCCTAAACTTATTGAGGAAGAAGAGGTTGATGAAGAAGACCCCGAGGCTCTTTTACTTCAGCGTTTGCAAGAATATAAGTTATTTAAAGAAACAAGCGAAAAACTTAAACTCGCTGAAAATGTTGATAGGTTTTATAAGGCACCAGAGGAAGAGGCTAGCAAGTTTAGAATCGTTTTAAAAGACATGAGTTTAGATATTTTACTTAATGCCTTTACTGGGTTGCTTACTAGGGCAACTAAAGTTGAAACTGAAAATGAGCCTAAACAAATTGAAAAAGAAAAATTTACTGTAACACAAAAAATTGCTTCAATTAAAGACGCGTTGTTAATTCAACCTAAAATTATGTTTAGCGAATTATTTAGGCAAAGCATTTCTCGAGACGAAATTATTACAACATTTATGGCTTTACTTGAACTATTAAAACTTCAAGAAATAAGATGTGTTCAGTTCGATGCTTTTAACGATATTGAAATTCTTAAAAAAGAGCAGGAAGAACAAAACGACGAGGTAGAAAATGGATAAACTAGATAAAATAATTGAAAGTATATTGTTTGTTGCTGGAGATGGCGTTGAATATTTTGATATTTCCGATAAACTTGGTGTATCGGTTGAAGAGGTTGAAGAGGCTATTGAAAAATTAAAATCCGAGCATGAAAAAAACGAAAGTGGAATCCAAATTATAACTTATAACAAAAAAGCACAACTTTGTTCAAATTCTGAATATGCCGAGCAAGTTGCTGAGGTTTTAAACCCAATAAAGGAAAAGGCATTAACAAAAGCTGTTTTAGAAACGGCGGCAATAATTGCTTACAAACAGCCAATTACAAGGCTTGAAATTGAACAGGTTAGAGGCGTTAATTCCGACTATGCAATTAACAACTTAATTGAAAATAAACTAATTGAAGTTGTTGGACGTAAAGATGCAATTGGCAAACCGCTGTTGTTTGGTACTACCGACGAATTTTTAAAACGTTTCACATTAAATTCGTTAGAAGATTTGCCGGATTACGACGAACTTATTGAACGTATTCAAGTAATTAAAACACCTCAAAATGCGGGATTGTTCGATTATTCTCACATGCCTGAAGATAACGATAAATTAGAGGCTGAGGAACTTGCTATGCAACAAGCAGAAGAAGGTGCTGGTGTAGAACCTGAAAATACAGTAGTAGAAGAACTTTTAAATGCTTTAACTGAAGACGAACCATCTGAAGAGCAAGCATAAAATAAATTGATAATTTAAAAATGTATTACGTGAAGTAATACATTTTTTTTGTTGTTATGCAAATACTAAATCATGCAAACATTTTTAGTAGTGGCAATTGTTATAATATTTATTTTAACTTTAACTCTTTTTATAAGTGCAAGTTTAGAATATGATCTTTTAAACAACGAAGGCAAAATTAAAGTTTTTATTTTTAAAATAATTCCAATTTTTGTTTCGAGCATAACTATTGCAGGTGAATATTTAAACTTTAGTAAAAAAAAGAATAAGGTTATAAAAATTAAAATTGATTTAAACGATAAGCAAGTACAATTTTTTAACGACGTTACAACCTATTTGTTAAAAAAAATAACTCCAATTGAAATTAGGGTAAACACTTTAATTGCTTTAGATAACCCATTTTACGGGTGTTTAATAAATGGAACAATAAATACGCTTATTTCGGTAGCATATGCCTATATTTTGTCAAAAAATACTGATATTAAGCTATATAAAAACGTACAAACAGGGTTTAGACAAACAGAAGTTAAGTTTTATGTTTATATATCTTTACTATTTAGTTTATATGATTATTTTTGGGCATATCTAAAAGCCTATAAGTTGCAAAAAAGGAGAGAACATGAAAAAGCACATAAATTATAACAAAACCGGTGAACTTTCCGATATTTTAAACGATGCCATGCAAAATTTAAAGCAAGTTGTGGATGTAAACACTGTTGTTGGTAAGCCAATTTCTTGTGAAGATGGGAGTGTTATTATTCCAGTTTCAAAGGTGTATGTTGGCATTGTTTCTGGTGGTGGAGAATTAAACAATTCAACCACAAAGCATGCGGTTTACGAATATCCGTTTGCAGGCGGAACAGGTGCTGGTTTTACAGTTTCTCCCATTGGTTTTTTAGTTACTAAAAAAAGTGAAACAACTTTCATTAACACTGAAACCGATAAATCGGGCGAGAAGTTAATTGAAATGACTAACCGAACTTTAAAAATAATTTTAGAAAATTTAAAAAAGGAGTAAATAATGAAAACACTAAAAATAAGTATTATAACTATGTTATTGCTAGTTTGTTTTTTGCTACCAACTAATAATATTCAAAGTGTTAATGCCGCAACATATAAGGCAATGTGCACAATTTCTGAAGATGGACAGGTTTTGTATGAGTATAATAAAGATGTACAATTACCAATGGCAAGCACAACCAAAATTATTACTGCAATAGTAACAATTGAAAACATTGATAATTTAGACGATGTGGTAACTGTTGCCGACCAGGCAGTTGGCATTGAAGGCACTAGCATTTATTTAAGGCATAATGAACAAATGAGTTATAGGAATTTATTGTATGGTTTAATTTTGGCTTCCGGCAACGATGCGGCAACGGCACTTGCATATGCTGTTGGTGGAACCGAAGAAACTTTTGTTGAACTTATGAATGAGTTTGTTCAAAATTTAGGTCTTAAAAATACGCAATTAAAAAATCCACATGGATTAGATGCTGTGGGTCATTACACATCTGCACACGATTTGGCTGTTATTACAAACTACGCGTTAAACAACGAAATATTTAAAGAAATTGTTTCAACTAAAACAAAAATTTTAAATGAAGGCGAGCCTAATGTTAGGTATCTGCGCAACAAAAATAAATTAGTGTTTACCGAGGAAGGTTGTATTGGTGTTAAAACAGGTTTTACTGATAATGCCGGCCGCTGTTTGGTTAATGCATGCGAACGTGGTGGGTTTAGGGTTGTTTCAGTTGTTTTAAATTGTGGACCAATGTTTGAAGAGTGTGATAGATTAACAAATATGGCTTTTACAGATTACGAATTAAAAACTTTTATTGAACCATATAGTTTTGTTGGAACTGTAAATGTTGTTAATGGTGATAAGCAAGAAGCAAATGTTGTAACAATTAAGGGATTCAGTAAAATTATTAAAAAATCGGAACTAGATAATTATAGTGTTGAATATAACATAACTCCAAATTTAGAGGCTCCGGTTACTGCAACAACAAAAATAGGTGAAGTTACTGTAAAATATAATGACGAAATTATTTATTCCGATACACTTTATTCTACTAGTGAAATAAAAAACATTAACTTAAAACACAAATTAGATAGCATTATGCAAAATTGGTTTATCTAAACAAAACTAACATAACACTTGCAAGTGTTATGTTTTTTATTTGATAAAAAAAATTAATTGTATTAAAATTAAAAAGATATGAGAATTAATAAATATTTGGCACAATGTAATATTTCTAGTAGGCGTAAAGTTGAAGAATTTATAACCTCTGGTCAAGTTTCAATTAACGATGTTATTGTAACAAATTTGTCAACTCAAGTTTTGCCTACTGACATTGTAAAATTTAATGGTGTAGTTATTAAACCAAGTAATGTTAAGTTGTATTTTTTACTTAATAAGCCAATAGGATACATTACTACTGTTAGCGACGAGCAAGGCAGACACACCGTGTTAGACCTTATTGAGCGCACACCAGAACGCATTTTTCCGGTTGGAAGGTTAGATTGCAACACAGAAGGAATGTTGATTTTAACTAACGATGGAGATTTTGCAAACAAACTTATACACCCAAGCAAAGAAATTGATAAAGTTTATGAAGTGGTTGTTACAAAACAACCTTCAATCGAACAATTTAGTGCACTTGAAAAAGGTGTTGTTATCGACGATTTTTTAACAAGCCCTAGCAAAATAAGTAATAAAGTTAAAGATCCTAGCGGAACATATAAATTTAATATAACTATTCATGAAGGTAAAAACAGACAGGTTAGAAAAATGATGGAAGCTGTTGGGTTAAAAGTTAAAGCCTTAAAACGTGTTAAAATTGGTGCGTTGCCACTTGGTAATTTGCCAACGGGAAAATACAGAAAACTTACTAAGCAAGAGTTAAATTTGTTACTTAAAAACGGAGGTAAATAACATGATTAACATTGCAATTGATGGACCAAGTGGTGCTGGAAAAGGAGTTGTTTCAGATAAACTTGCTAAATTATTAAATTTATATCATTTAGATACCGGAGCAATTTATCGTGCCATTGGTTTATATTGTTACGACAATGGAATTAATGGTTTTAGTGAAGAAGAAGTTTTAAAGGTGTTAGATAAAATTAACATTAAAATTGAATTTGTTAACAATGTTCAATACACATATTTAAACGACGAATGTGTTAATCATAGAATTCGTTCTTCAATAGCATCAGATTATTCATCAAGAAGTTCTGCACTTAAGTGTGTAAGAGATAAAGTAAGAGAATTACAACAAGATTTTGCAAAAAATAATAACGTTGTTATGGAAGGCAGAGACATTACTACTGAAATTTTGCCTCATACAAAATATAAGTTTTATTTAGATGCGTCTCCAGAAGTTAGGGCAAACAGACGTTTACAAGATTTGCTTGAAAAAGGCGAGAACGTTACATTTGAACAAGTTCTAAATGATATTAATGAACGTGATTATCGCGATACACATAGAGAATTTGGCAAATTGCAACTAACTAAAGATGCTTTTTATATTAATACCGACAACTATAATATTGACGAGGTTGTTGCAATTATTTATAGTAAAATTAACGAAAGGGTTTAGGACTAATACAATGTTTTTTTATATATGTTTAATAATTTCTTTTATTCCACTTTTAATAATTTATCCATGTGTAGTTTCGGGTAAGAAAAATTTGCCTAAAAAGGGTAGATTTATTTTAGCTCCAAATCATCAAACTTTAAACGATCCAATTATTATTGCTGCAAGATTAACCAGCAGGCGTAGGTTTAGATTTATGGCTAAAGCACCTTTATTTAAAAATAAAGTGTTTGGAGCAATTATGCGCGGAATGGGGGCATATCCAGTAGATAATCAGTCTGCAACTGACATTAATGCAGTTAAAACAACTTTAAAACATTTAAAAGAAGAAAGGGCAGTATGTATTTTCCCAGAGGGTGCAAGGTTGGTTTCTAGTGAAGAAAATCAATTAAAACATGGGGTTGCGATGTTTGCTTTAAAAACAAATTCTCCGGTTGTTCCTGCATTTTTTGTAAGAAAAACAAATGCTTTTGTTCCTAACAGACTAATTATTGGCGAACCAATTGCATTACACACAATGGAGCAATTTAAAGATAGAAAAGTTGATAAAGATGTTTTAGAAGAGGCAAGTCAAATAATTAAAGATGGCATTAATAAATTAAGATACAATTATACACATCGCAAAGAAATTAAACAACAAGAAAAACTTGCAAAAAAGCAAGCAAAACTACAAGAGAAAAATAAGAGCACAAACTAATTTAGTGCTCTTTTATTTTTACATTTTTTAACTATGATTTAAATTACAAAAAAACCTAGACAAATTATGTCTAGGATTTTTTGTTTTTAGCTGGTGGGCGAGGATGGATTCGAACCACCGAAGTCAGAGACAACAGATTTACAGTCTGCTCCATTTGGCCACTCTGGAACTCGCCCATATTATTCAAACTAAAAAAATGGAGCTGGTGATAGGAATCGAACCTACAACCTGCTGATTACAAATCAGCTGCTCTGCCAGTTGAGCTACACCAGCGTAAGTAAAGGGGAGATATAATATTATGGTG